>NZ_JASCXN010000024.1 GCF_030010625.1 Streptomyces sp. CC208A
GGCGGGGGCGGCGGGGGTGATGGGCGAGACACGGGACGCGGCCGGGAGGCGGGACACGGCCGGGACACGGGATGCGGGCGGGAACGCGGGCCCGGCGGGGATACCGGCCCGCACACGGGAAGAGGCCCTGCCGTGCGGCAGGGCCTCTTCCCGTACGTCTGGGGGCGCGGGGTCAGGACAGGACGTCCGCGTCCGCCGGGGTGATGGGCCAGCTCATCCGGATGGTGCCGCCATCCTCGCCGGCGAGCACCTCGACGTCGTCGACGAGCCCGCGGATCACCGCGAGACCCATCTCGTCCTCACCGTCGGCGTCCTCGACGCCCTCGGGCGGAGCCTCGGCACGCGCGCCGGGGACCCCGGCGACGGCCGCCGCACCCGCACCGGGCACCTCGTCACCGACCTCGATGGAGAACGTCTTCTCCTCCTCGATCAGCACGACCCGGATGGGCGTGACGACGCCGTTGCTGCGGTGCAGCCCCACCGCACGGGAACACGCCTCGCCGACGGCGAGCCGCACCTCGTCGAGGACCGCCTCGTCCACCCCGGCCCGGCGCGCGACCGCGGCCGCCACCAGACGGGCGGTGCGGACGTGCTCGGGCTGGGCGCTGAAGCGGAGTTCAACGGTGGCCATGGGATCTCCCCCGGTCAGTCGACCGCGTTGACGGCCTCGTCGACCGAGGTGTGGATCGGGAAGACCTTGGTGAGGCCCGTGATCCGGAAGATCTTCAGAATGCGCTCCTGGTTGCAGACCAGACGCAGCGAGCCCTCGTGCGCGCGAACACGCTTCAGGCCGCCGACGAGCACACCGAGGCCGGTGGAGTCGAGAAAGTCCACGCCCTCCATGTCGACGACCAGGTGGTAACTGCCGTCGTTCACCAACTCGACCAACTGCTCGCGCAGCTTGGGCGCGGTATAAACATCAATCTCGCCACCGACCTCGACGACCGTACGGTCGCCGCCAGCTCCGGGCACAGTGCGAGTCGACAGGGACAGGTCCACGGATCCTCCAGCACCTTGCTATCGGGCGTTCGCCCCTCGGATCTCCCGGTCGGAGTCAGAGAACGAATCGCCAGCCGCGATGGCATTCAATCACTTACCAGCAGCCATGCACGACGCCTTGGGAGCATTGTCCGTCACGCCGGTGACACACTCGGTGCCGATGGCCAAGAATCAGCGCACCGTCCGACCCGCCGGGGACAGGGGCAGCCGCCCCTCCCCGCACGGGCTCCTCGAACGGCTCGCCGCCGGTGACAGCCGGGCCGCGCGCATCACTCATATGGAGCACATGCCCGCCCGGACGGGCCGTCATGCCGTCTGGCCGGACCGCATCCGCTCCGAAGTGGTCGCGGCCATTCAGGCCGCCGGGATCGAGCACCCCTGGGCCCACCAGGCCGAGGCCACCGAGCACGCCCTCGACGGCGAATCCGTGGTGATCGCCACGGGCACCGCGTCGGGCAAGTCGCTCGCCTACCTCGCCCCCGTCCTCTCCACCCTCCTCGACGGCGCGGAGGCCGCGAACGGCCGCGGGACGACCGCCCTCTACCTCGCCCCCACCAAGGCGCTCGCCGCCGACCAGCGCCGCGCCGTCCGGGAACTCGCCGCCCCGCTCGGCAACCGGATCCGGCCCGCCGTCTACGACGGCGACACCCCGGTCGAGGAACGCGAGTGGGTCCGCCAGTACGCGAACTACGTGCTCACCAACCCCGACATGCTGCACCGGGGCATCCTCCCCGCCCACCCCAGGTGGTCCTCCTTCCTGCGCTCCCTGCGCTACGTCGTCATCGACGAGTGCCACACCTACCGGGGCGTCTTCGGCTCCCACGTCGCCCAGGTCCTGCGCCGGCTGCGCCGAGTCTGTGCCCGGTACGGCTCCGAGCCGGTCTTCCTCCTCGCCTCCGCCACCTCCGCCGACCCGGCCCGCGCGGCCGGCCGCCTCACCGGCCTGCCCGTCACCGAGGTCTCCGACGATGCCTCCCCGCGCGGCGAACTGATCTTCGCCCTGTGGGAGCCGCCCCTCACCGAACTCCACGGCGAGCGCGGAGCGCCGGTCCGCCGCACCGCCACCGCCGAGACCGCCGACCTCCTCACCGACCTCACCCGGCAGGGCGCCCGCACGGTCGCCTTCGTCCGCTCCCGACGCGGTGCCGAACTGATCTCGGTGATCGCCCAGGAGCGACTCGCCGAGACCGACCGCGCCCTCGCCCGACGGGTCGCCGCCTACCGGGGCGGCTATCTGCCCGAGGAACGGCGCGCCCTGGAACGGGCCCTGCACTCCGGGGAACTCCTCGGCCTCGCCGCCACCACCGCCCTGGAACTGGGCGTGGACGTCTCCGGTCTCGACGCCGTCCTCATCGCCGGCTACCCCGGCACCCGGGCCTCGCTGTGGCAGCAGGCCGGCCGGGCGGGCCGCTCCGGCGAGGGCGCCCTCGCCGTCCTGGTCGCCCGCGACGACCCGCTGGACACCTTCCTCGTCCACCACCCCGAGGCGATCTTCGACCAGCCGGTCGAGTCGACCGTTCTGGACCCCGACAACCCCTACGTCCTCGCCCCCCATCTGTGCGCCGCCGCGTCCGAACTCCCGCTCACCGAAACCGACCTGGCCCTCTTCGGCCCGGCCGCGCCCGGTCTCATGCCCCAGCTGGAGGCGGCCGGGCTGCTGCGCCGCCGCCCCGGCGGCTGGTACTGGACCCGCCGCGAGCGGGCCGCCGGCCTCGCCGACATCCGGGGCGGAGGCGGCAGCCCCGTCCGGATCGTGGAGGAGGGCACCGGCCGGCTCCTCGGCACGGTCGACGAGGCCGCCTCCCACACCGCCGTCCACGAAGGCGCCGTCCACCTCCACCAGGGCCGCACCTACCTGGTGCGGAAACTGGACCTGGAGGACTCCGTCGCCCTCGTCGAGGAAGCCGTCCCGCCGTACTCGACGACCGCCCGCGACACCACCTCCATCCGCGTCCTGGAGACCGACACGGAGGTCCCGTGGGGCTCCGGCCGCCTCTGCTACGGCTCCGTCAAGGTCACCAACCAGGTCGTCTCCTTCCTGCGCCGCCGGCTGATCACGGGCGAGGTGCTGGGCGAGACCAAGCTCGACCTGCCGCCCCGCACCCTGCGCACCCGGGCCGTGTGGTGGACGGTCACCGAGGACCAGCTCGACGCCGCCCGCATCCCCCCGGAGATCCTCGGCGGCGCCCTGCACGCCGCCGAGCACGCCTCCATCGGCATGCTGCCGCTCTTCGCCACCTGCGACCGCTGGGACATCGGCGGCGTCTCCGTCCCGCTCCACCCGGACACCCTGCTGCCGACGGTCTTCGTGTACGACGGGCACCCGGGCGGCGCCGGGTTCGCCGAACGCGCCTTCCGCACCGCCCGCGCCTGGCTCGCCGCCACCCGCGAGGCGATCGCCTCCTGCGAGTGCGAGACGGGCTGCCCCTCCTGCATCCAGTCCCCCAAGTGCGGCAACGGCAACGACCCCCTCCACAAGCGAGGCGCCGTCCGCCTTCTCACGGAACTCCTCCGAGAGGCCCCCCGAGAGCCTCAGGAAGCCCCGGAGTCTTGGGGGTCCCCGGAATCCCAGGGGTCCCCGGAGTCTCAGGGGTCCCCGGCATCGCAGGAGACTCAGGCGGAGGCAGGGCCGGGGGCGGGCCGAGGATCCGAGGCGGCGGAGGAGCCAGGTGGCCAGGCCCCGCCCGCGCCCTGACCTCCGGAGCGAACGGTCCGCGGACCACCCGGGCCGTCACCTCGGCCTCCGCGCCGGCCACCCGGCACCGCACCAGCTCGGCGCCCTGCGCCGCAGCCACCCGCCCGGCCGCCGCGCACGCCTCAGCCTCTCCCCACAGGGCCCGGTCGGCGGCGGCGAGGGCCGCGAGGTCGGCGGCGCCGCCCGCCCGGTGCCGGACCGCCACCGCCTGCCCGAGTGCGAGCACCGCCCCGAAGACCACGCACAGGGCGCAGGCCGCGAAGGCCGTCCACACGCTCGCGGCACCCCGGTCGGCGCCTCCGCGCCTCATACCGGCCCGCCTCCCCCGACCGCGTCCTCGGCGAGCGCCGCCGCCCCGGCCCGCAGGGTCACCCCCAGGCCGCCGGGCCCCGGCGCGGCGGCCTCCACCGTCACCCGCCACACCTCGCCCTCCCGCGCCACCGCCACCCGGGCCCCCTCGGGCGCCGCCGCCCGGGCGGCGGCCACCACGTCCTCCGAGGGCTCCGACCGGGCCGCCGCCCGCGCCCCCGCCCTGGCCGCGTCCACGCACCGGATCTGCGCGGCGGACGCCACCAGCGCCCACAGCAGCGCCATCGCGAAGAGCGCGAGCGCCGGAAGCACGATCGCCGCCTCCACGGTCACGGAGCCCCGGTCAGAACGGCGCATCAAGGGCCTTCCCGACCAGCGACTGCAGGGCTCCCGAGACTCCCCCGCCCGTCATGACCTTGTAGAGCAGGGCGGCGAAGCCGGCCGCCGTGAGCATTATCTTGGGTACCTGAATGACGTCAGGCATGTAAGGCAAGTAGGGTGGTCATGCACTTGCCTTAACGATATCCAAGGGGTGTTAGGCACGTTGGCCACGACTGCTGCTCTGTACCGGCACTTCCGAGCCGAGCGGGCCATATCGGGGGACGGGTCTACGTACTGGGTCGTGGTCGATGACGCCTTCGAGTTGCACACCGAGGCGTGTGCCTGGCTGGCCGGGCTCAAGGGCAACGATCGGGCCTACAACACCCAGCGGACGTACGCGGGCCGGGTCGCCCTGTACCTGTCGTACTGCACCGAGAACGGGGTCGACTGGAGCAGTCCCTCTTTGGCGCAACTCATGGCGATGATGCGGTGGCTGGTGGATGAGCCGTTGCCGCCGAAGGGCCGCCGCTCGAACCCTGAGCCGCGCTTCAGGGACAAGGGCACGGCCAACGCGATCATGGGCACGGTCGGGGAGTTCCTGACGTGGTCCGCGCTTCAGGGCTGGGTGCCGCAGACCGTGGTGAGTCAGCTCGTGCAGCCGAAGTTCCTGCACTACACCCCGCCGGGGTTCGATCCGGGCGAGGATGGCCAGCACCGCACGGTCCAGGCCCGGAGGATCAAGTACCGCGTCGCCGTGCCGGGTTACGAGTGGCTGTCCGACGAGCAGATCGAGAAGGCCCTCGACTGCACGACGCACGCCCGTGACCGGTTCCTGGTGGCTCTGTTGGCGGTCACCGGCATGCGGATCGGCGAGGGGCTGGGGCTGCGGCGCGAGGACATGCACTTCCTGCCCGACTCCACCTCGCTGGGCTGCCGCGTCGCCGGGCCGCACGTGCATGTGCGGCGTCGCCTGAACAGCAACAACGCGTACGCCAAGTCGCCCTATCCGCGGTGGATTCCGGTGGAATCCGAGACCGTGGAGCTGTACGCCGCCTACCGCTACGAGCGCGACGCGGTACCGGAGGCCGAGGGCTGCGACATGGTGTTCGTGAACCTGTTCCGCGCCCCGCTCGGCGAGCCGATGAAGTACCCCAGCACGTATGAGCTGTTCAAGCGCCTCGCGGCCCGCGCCGGTTTCCGCACCCGCCCCCACATGCTGCGGCACTCGGCGATCACCCGGTGGGTCCGACAGAAGGTGCCTCGCGACGTGTGCCAGAACATGGCTGGCCACCAGTCGCCGCAGTCGATGGACCCCTACACCCACGCAACCGACCAGGACAAGCGCGACGCCGTCAAGCTGGTGGCCGCCAAGAGGAAGGAAGCCCGTCAGTGACGGTGTCCGGCAACGTCGTCCCGCTCCACCAGCCCCGGCGGGACGCCGACCAGGCGGCCCGCGGCCTGCCGCCGAAGGTCCTGACCGAGTGGACCGCGTGGCTGCGCGAGCGGACCGAACCCGGCTGGCGGCCCGGCGAATGGGACCGCGACGCCCACCTGTTCAGCGGCGACGTCAACCACGCGGGCACGGCCGTCTACCGGTGCGATGTGGCGGCCTGTGATGCGCTCACCCGCACCCGGCGGGGCCTGTGCCCCATCTGCGAGAAGGCCCACCGAGCCGGCGGCCTGAGGTTGAAGGAGTTCAAGGCCACCCACGTACCGGACCGTAACCGGGTGATCTCGGGCGAGCGGGCCGGGTGCCGCGTAACGGGGTGCCCGCGGGATGCGGTCCTGTGGGGCCTGTGCAACGCGCACAGCTCGCTGCGGCACAAGCATCTGCAGCGTGATCCCGGCTCCGGGCTGGAGGAGTGGATCGAGCGGCAGACGCCGTATCCGCCCTCGCCCGCCTGCAAAGTGGCGGGCTGCCGCTACGACGCCCGGGCCACCTGGGGGCTGTGCGGCATACACGGCAACCGCTGGAAGAAGACCACTGCCGCCCCCCGGGGACGACGGCCCGCGCCGACACGCGAGTGGCTGGACCGGCAGGCGCCGTTCCTGAACGTCCACCAGTTCTCCCTGGCTCCGCTGCATCCGGTAGCCCGCCTGGAGATGCTGTACGCGCTACAGCAGCGCGACGAACGCGGCCAGAAGATCGACCCCGTGGCCGTACGCCAGGCGGTCTCACACCTCGCGGAGCGTGTCGACTCCATCGCGACCGCGCCAGCCGGGCAGTTGCCGGGCGGGATGCAGGCGAACGTGGACGCGCTGGTGCGGGAGACGCACCGGGTCCTGCGCTCGGCGTTCGACCGCTTCGAGGGCGTGGACCCGACCGGCCGGGACGTGCTGGACCTGTCCGAACTCGGCGTCAAGAGCCTGCGCGGGGGCACCACCCAGCGGCCCGGCGGCCTGGACGTGACGGACATCCGCCAGTCGTGGCTGAGGCAGATCCTGGTCACCTGGATTGCCGAGACGAAGCCGAACACCACCGAGGCCCGGCGGGGCCTGCGGGTGTGCAACGCGGCCTCCCGGGCCCTGGACCTGCGGCCGGGCGGCGGCGCGGACCCTTCGGCGCTGGTGTTCGCCGACATGAACGCCGTCGTCGACACCTTCCGCGTCCTGCCCAAGCTGGACGGTGGGGCCATGTCGAGCAAGCAGCGCGGCGCTCTGCTGTCGTTCTTCTTCAAGATCCTCGACTACAACCGAGCCGCCGGCCACCTGGACGGTATGTCTGCGAGCTTTGCCCGGCACTCCAGCCACGTTATCAAGGCCGAGGAGGTCGACGAGGACGACGTCGGCAAGGCCCTGCCCGAGTCGGTCATCGCCCAGCTCGACGACTACGTGGACCTCCTGGGCGAGGGCGTGACGCACGGGAAGATGACGCCCGAGCAGGTCAAGGCGATGGCCCGCGCGGTCTACGAACTGCTGCGGGACACCGGCCGGCGCCCGTACGAGATCGCCGAGCTGCGGACGGACTGCCTCGAACACGCCGACGGCGAGTGGCTGCTGATCTGGGACAACCGCAAGGGACGCCGCCTGAACCGGCGCCTGGAAATCGAGCGGGACACCGTGGAGACCATCCGCACGTGGCTGGCGGTGCGTGACACGCTCGACCTGCCCACCGGCAGCGAGGGGTTCCTGTTCCCGCCGGCCGGGGAGAACGGCAAGATCCGCCACCTGGTCTCCGACCAGATCGCACCGATGATCCGTAAATGGGCCGACAGTATCCCCGTCCTGCTGTCCGAGGAGTTCGACAGGAACGGCGACCGGGTGCCGTTCGGCCGTTCGCTGATCTATCCGTACGCTTTCCGGCACTCGTTTTGCCAGCGGTACGCGGACGCCGGGGTGCGGGTCGAGGTGCTACGCGAGCTCATGGATCACAAATCCATGCAAACCACCCAGCGGTACTACAGGATCAGTCACAAGCGGAAGCGGGAGGCGGTCAACGTGATGCGCCTGCACACCGTGGACCGCAAGGGCAGGTCCGCTCCGATGGCGTCCACGACCGCGTACGAGGCCCGCTCGGTGGCGGTGCCGTTCGGCAACTGTACCGAACCTTCCAACGTCAAGGCGGGCGGGAAGGCGTGTCCGATCCGTTTCCAGTGTGCCGCCTGCCCCTCGTACCGTCCTGACCCGTCCTACCTGCCCGCCATCGAGGACCACGTCCGCTCGCTGAAGGCCGACAGGGAGATGGCGGTCATGATGGAGGCGGACGAGTTCGTGGTGAGGAACCTGGACGACCAGATCGCGGCCTTCAAGGGGACCGCCGAGACGATGCGGAAGCTGGTGGAAGCGATGAGCCCGGATGAGCGGGACGAGGTCGAGCAGGCGTCGGCCGTCCTGCGCAAGGTCCGGGCCGCCCAGGGCCACGGCTCCGCCGTGGCCCTGGGTATGCCGGGCTTGCCGGGCCAGCGGGACGGGAGCACGGCATGAGTGGGGCCAAGCGCACTCCCGGCGACGTCCTGCGCGAGACCCGGAAGAAGGACAGCCAGACCAAGCGGGCCAAGGTGCTGGCCACGGTGGACGCGATGAAGGCCAAGGGCGAGCCCATCACCTTCCTCACCGTCGCCCGGAGTGCCGGGGTGTCGAGGTGGCTCGTCTACGCCGAAGGCGTCCGCGAGCACATCGAGGCCGCCATGAAGAGCCAGGCCAAGGCCGACCGCCGCAGTCGGCAGGCCGGTCGGGACGCCTCCGCGGCGAGCCTGGCCACCGACCTGGCCCTGGTCCGTGAGGAGAACAAGGCCCTGCGCGAGGAGCGTGACCGCCTCAAGAAGGCCGTCCAGCGCTCGCTGGGCGCCCAGCTAGACCAGGCCGGGACCAAGGAACTCACCGCGCGGGTCAACGAGCTTCTGGTGGCTGTGGAACGGCTCACCCTGGAACGCGACGAGATACGCGCTGAACGGGACGACCTTCAGCGCAAGCTCACCGAGACCGAGGACGACCTGACCGCCGCCCGGGCCGCGGGCAAGGAGATGTTCAAACGGATCAACCGGACCTGACCGGCGCAAGACGAAGCGGCCCGGCGGCGACAGCCGCCGGGCCGCTGGGCAACCACGGGTGGGTGGGGTCAGGCCGAGGCGGCGGACTGGCCCGAGGTCAGCTCGGCGATCTGGGCCTCCAGGTCCGCGATCCGCTCGGCCTGGCGGCGCATCGTCCCCTGGTTCTGGACGACCTTGCTGCCCAGGCGTTCCACGCCGCTGAAGGTCCGGATGCCGCCCTCGGCGGCCTCCGCCATCTGCCCGAACGCCTCACGGTCAAGGCTGTTGGGGTTGCCCGCCTCGAACGAACAGGCCCGGTGCATGTCGCCCATGTAGGCGACGGCCTTGCGGCAGGCGAGCAACGCGTCGCGGGCACCGAACTCGTCGCCCTGGCCGGACTTATGGAAGCGGGTCACCCTCGCACCGCGCCTGAGCGGGTCGCGGGAGGCCATGAACTGCTCCAGCCGGTGCCCGAGTTCGTGGGCGGCGGCCCGGGCCTTCGGCACCGCGCGCCGCAGACGGCGGTCGGGGATGCCGGTGCCGCGGGCGATGTCCTCGTAGGACAGCTCCCGGCCCGCGTTGGGCCCGAGCCACAGCAGGACGTCGATGGCGTCCTGCTCCAGCTGAGAGGGTGTGTCGCTGTCGCGTCGGGGGCTCACCCGAGCCTCCTCTCGCTCTCGTCCAGGAACGCTTGCAGGGCGTCGTCGTTCAGCGCCGTGTACGGGCCAGCCGCCAGGTCACGGATAAAGGCGATGGCGGCTTCGGAGGCGGTACACAGATCGGTGATGGCCCGGGTGCGGTCGCCGGTGAACTGCACCTGGTGGCGCTGTAGCAGCGACAGCGCCCGCAGCGTGGCGAGGCGGACCTCCGTCATCTCGGTGAAGACCTGGAGGGCCACATCCGGTTCGGACTGGTCCCGCGACGTGGAGCGGACCGCCCGCTCGACTTCGGCTGTGTCCGCCTCCTGTTCCTGCCGGTCTGCGTGTGCTTGTCCGGCGTCGAAGTCGCGGTCGCTTTCCTCGGCCGCCTGGCGGGCTGCGGCACGGTCTTCGAGGTCCGCTCGCGCCTCGCGCCGCTCGAACTCCTCGATGGCCTCCTTGGCGGCGGCCCGGGCGGTGGCGTCGGCCAGGATCGCCGTCTTCAGGGCCTTCGGCTGCTGGGCGACGTAAACCGGGGAGCCCGGCTTGATGCCGGCCCGTTCGGCCTCCTGCTCGATCGCCTGCCGCCGCTCGCCGTTGTTCATGCGGGCTTCGTAGCTGCGGTAGTAGCCGTGCTCGCCGAAGAACGGGACCTCCTCCTCGTCCGGCAGGTCGACATGGACGCCCGGCGCGAGATCGTGGACTGGTGGAACGATGCCGTCCGCAGCCGCCCGCCTCCACGCCTCATGAAAGGCCATGATGCGCTTGTGGGTGGTGCTTGACCGGCGAGCGAACTCTCGTGCGCTGATGCGGCGGAAGACCTTGGTTCGGTCGAACCGAGGTTGCAGGTCCGTCCGCTCGCCCTGCCCCTCGTGCGGTTCGACGCGTCGTGCGATCAAGAGTGCCCGTGCCCAGCCGCCTTTGCGGTCGTGGGTGGCGAACTCCTCGATGTCGGCGTTGAGGTGGTCCTCGCCGTCGTCTGCGATCGGTTCCATCACACACCTACCAGATCGCGGGTCTCGGCCCGGCTGCCGACGGGGGCCCGGTCGTCGAGGACCCTGACCCTGATCCACGTGGCCAGCACGTCCAGGGTCCCCAGAACTTCCTTGCAGGCGATCTTCTGTTCGTTGGTGAAGTCCAGCGAGGCGGACGGCGGGTAGCGACTCATGAAAGCGGCCCCCTGGTCACTGAGCCGCACCAGGTCCCGGGCCACGGCAGCGGCCTTGTCGGGCTTGCCTCCACCGCACTCCGGGCCGCGGGTCTCGCGGTCCCGGCGGCGCTTTTCGTCCATGACCCGCTTGAGGGCGTCGTGCACCTCCGCCTTCTTCTCCACCAGATCCCGAAGGGCCTGGTCACGCTCCTGGGGCGGCAGGGAGGCGAGGTAGTCGGCCAGGGACGTGTCGCTGGAGGGGTCCAGCAGATCCTGCAGAGCCGGCCCCATGCCCAGGGCACGCTGATACTGGGGCGTCGTGATGCGGCCGGTCCCCGCGTCATACGCCTCTTTCAGCATCGACCGCAACGTGCTGTAGCCCTCGTCGTACGGCTTCCCAGAGGGAGCCAAGCGGGCGCCTTCTCGAAGAACACTCCAACAGACGTGCACACCGCTGTCGGCCACGAGCTGCCGCACGGGCGGAGTGCACATCCGGGCGGTGTGGCGGTACTGGCGGGCCGTACGCGGGTTCAGGCTGATCTCGTCGCAGTACCGGTCCAGGACACTGTCGCCGCCCGAGGCCGTGACGGACAGCAGTTTGTCCCCGATCACCAGCCGGTTCTCCCGGCCGTCGTCCATCAGCCGACGGCCGTCGCGTACGTCCTGCTCTGTGTAGCTCATACGGATTCCTCATTGAACCGATAGGACGAGCACACAGGGTAATCGGGTGAATGCACACCGTTCGGCCTCCAAGATGCCGCCTGTCACAGCGAGTTGACGCGATCCGGCGGTGAACAGCACAGCTGGCGCGTCAAGCCAGGGTGGATCTTCACTCGCACCAGTGACGGGCTCGCCACCGGTTCCGCACCGAGGAGGAGTCGCGCGGTGGCGGACGAGACGCGAGTACGGGTGAGGATGGCCCGGCGGGGTGAGCCCGGCCGACGGGCAGGCAGCCGTGTCGGCCGTTACTGCTCGTAGGCCCACGAGCGGCCGGTCTGGCGGTACTGCTCGACAGGAATGGGGGCGACGCCCGTCCGCATCCGCGCGGTGTAGAGCAGGCCGTCCAGGTGGTCGATCTCGTGGTGGACCAGCCGGGCGAGGCCGCGTTCGTAGGTGGTGGTCACCACCTGGCCCTCCAGCGTCGTGGTCTCCACGGTGATCCGCAGCGGCCGGGGGACCAGGCCGCGGACGTCGAAGAAGCTGAGGCAGCCCTCGTACTGCTCGTCCGCGTCGCTGGAGCGGTCGGTGATGCGGGGGTTCAGCAGGACGATCGCAGGGGCGCCGGGGTCGGGGGGCTGGACCACGGCGGCAGCCCGGCCGATCCCGATCTGCGGGGCGGCGATGCCCATGCCCTTGGCGAAGGGGTGGACCTGGCCGATCCGCTCCATCGAGGAGAACAGCCGCTCGATGACCTGCTCGGCCGTCTCACGCTCGGCCGGCAGGTCGAAGGCACGCGCGGGCTCGGCGAGAACGGGGGCTCCGTACTGCACGACGCCGAGGTCACGCATCTGCTCGCTGGGCCGCACCTGGATCACCTGAACTCCCCTTGGGTCGCGTCACGTTCGGGTCGGGCCCGAAACCGCCATTCCAGACGGTACCGGGCATGGAGTGCGGGTGTGGACGTGCTCCAGGAGAAGACGCGCATCCCGTCCTCCTCGCGCCGGACCGGTGCCGTCCGCAGCGGTGCCGCCTCGGCGGTCATGGACGTCTCGGTGCCCCACACGGCGGGGTCGAGGACGGCGGGGAAGGCGAGTTCGACCGCCAGGTGCTCGGTGGGCAGGCGGACCGCACGCTGGAACCAGCGGCCCCACTTCTCATCGCCCACCGAGTAGGCGTACTCGATCCACACCGACTCGCCCGGGTACAGGGGGAAGCGGCCCTGCTCGTTCTCGAACAGCAGCCACACCTCCTTGAAGGCGTCGCGGTCGTGCTTGGCCTGCCAGCGCATCGCCTCACCGCGGCAGGTCGCGGTCAGAGCGAGCTCGTCCCAGGTCAGCGGGTGCTCGCGGTAGTGGGTGTTGGACCGCTCCGGCTCGCCCGGGTAGCGGTCGACGCTGATGCGGATCAGGTAGCGGGTGATCGGCTCGCTGCCGGTGTTCCGCAGCAGCCGACGCATCGTGAGCCGGTAGAGACTGCCGTCGTAGTCCAGACGGGCCGCATCGTGCTCCACGACGATCGCCGAGCCGGTCGCGTACGGTTGCTCGGCCCTGCGAGGGGCCGGCACGGCCGCCACTGGCACCGCGGGGGCCTTGGCCGCCTCGTAGTCCAGCCAGCGCTTCCAGATGGCCTTGCCCGCGTTCAGGGCCTCCTCCGCACGGCGTGCGAAGTCCTCGGTCGGCTTGTGCCGGCCCGACTCGACATGGCTCACGTAGGACGGGTCGAAGCCCATCCGCCGGGCTAACTCCCGCTTGGCCAAACCCCGCACCTCGCGCCAGTAGGCGACTTCCGCCGCGAACGCCTCGGCGGCCTGCTCGACCGTCAGAGCGTCGTCCCGCGCGTCCATCAAAGCCCCCGCCCTGGCCGTCGAATGAGATGAATGAACCGTGAGTGATCTCGATTCACCATTCTGTCACGGTCCCGGCCGCCAGTTTCCTTCCTTCACCGGCCCAGGTCGACCCCCGGGCCTCAAGAAGGAGGGTCCCAGCGATGCGCGTGCTGTATCTGCTCAACGTCTCCAACTCCAGTCAGCTGTCCGCCGACTCCGGCTTCACCTTCGCCGACCTGCTCGCCCCGACCCTGACCGACGCCGGGGCCGAGGTGACCGTGGCCTCGCCGGTCCCGGTCGGTGACGCCCGCGTGCACTTCGCGCCCGCCGTCTCGCCGTCCACCAAGTACCGGGCCCGCTTCGACCCCGGCATGGACGCCTTGGTCACCCTGATCCGCGACCGGCGGCCCGAGGTGGTGGTGGCCAACCAGATCGAGGCCGCCCCCGCGATCCGGGCCGCGCTCCTGGAAGCCGGGGTGGACGCGCTGATCGCCGGCTACTGCCACTACCTGCCGTTCTCCTTCACCGACACCGGCGCCCTGGAGCTGGACCCCGCGATGAACGACGGCAGCCTCGGTCGCAGCGTGCTGCTGGCCTTCGCCGCCGGCCTCGCGGCCTGCGACCGTGTCCTGGTCCACTCCTCCACCGCCGCCTCCTGGACCACCGCGGCTGCCGCCCGCACCGGCGTCGACCTCGGCGACAAGCTGCACATCGTCCCCGCCCCCAGGGACGTACGGCTGGTGCGCGACCCGGCCGGCATCGCCCCGCCGGAAGGCCGGGCCAACGGCATCTACAACCACCGCCTGTACCGGCACTACGGCACCGCCCGCTTCACCCAGCTCGCCCGCCGCCTCGTCGCCGACGCCCCGGTGCGGCTGACGGTGATGGACCTGTTCGGCACCCGCAGCCCCGAGCGCATCCGCCTCGACCCCAGCCCCGAACGGCACCTAGAGGAGCTGGCGACCACGGACGGCGTCACCATCGCCTCCGACCGCGGCGACCGCATCCGCTATCGCAACCTGCTGGCCAGCGCCCACTTCGGCATCGCCCCCTTCCGCCCTGGCTGTCCCTGGTCCATGTCGGTGATCGACTGCCAGGCGATGGGCCTGCCCGTGATCGGCCCGCGTACCGGCTGGCTGGCCGAGCACATCGACCACGAGCTGCTGTTCGACACCGACGAGCAGGCAGTCCAGATCGCCGCACGCCTCGCCACGGACACCGAGTTCTACCTGGTGCACGCCAAGCGCGCGTACGCCTCCACCGCCGACCTCACGCCCGCCGCGGTGGCCGCCCGCTACCTGGAGGCGATCAAGTGACCGGCTTCGACGCCGTCCAGCTCTCCTACGACGAGCCGCTGGCCGACTCCTTGCACACCCGTCTCGCCCGGGTGCTGGGCGGCACCGTCAAGCGCCTGCACGGAGTCCGCG
This sequence comes from Streptomyces sp. CC208A, assembly GCF_030010625.1. GTDB lineage: Bacteria > Actinomycetota > Actinomycetes > Streptomycetales > Streptomycetaceae > Streptomyces. The sequence continues at coordinate 14,494 of NZ_JASCXN010000024.1, forward strand.
GGATGCGACGCGCCTACCGGCTCACCGCCGAGCTGGTCGACACCGAGCAGTTCTTCCTCGCCGACGGGGACTTCGCCATCGACCCCGAGTTCCCCGCCGTCACGGTCCAGCCGCTGGCCGACGGGGTGGCGATGCGGGTCTGGCAGGCGGTCAACCCGGTCAACGGCCTGACTTACGGCTACGGCGGGCTCAAGCTGATCCGCCGCTCGGCGCTGAGGGAGATGGGCCAGGCCGTCGACGTGCTGGCCGCACTGCCCGGTCGGGTCGAGTTCTGCCGCCAGACCGCCGGGGTCACGCGGTTCAACCAGAGCCCGTTCCACGCGTGGAAGGCGGGTTTCCGCGAGTGCGCGATGCTCGCGCGCGGCAGCGAGTACGGCATGACCGACGCCTCCGCCCAGGAACGGATCGCCGCCTGGACGGCCAGCCGCGACGGCGAATTCGCCGCCTACGCGGCGGCCGGAGCCCGCGACGGAATCGCCTTCGCCAAGGCCGCCGCCCGCGACCCGCAGCGCTTCGAGGCGCTCAACGACCCACCCTGGCTGTACCAGCACTTCACCACCCTGCACGGCGAGCAGGCGGTCACCGGATGAACACCACCACCGGGCCTCTGGTGCTGATCGAGCCGTACGCGCACCGGGGCGGCGGACACCACCAGCGCACGCTGGCGGCGCTCGCCACCGCGCGGCCGGACAGCCTCGTCATCGCCCCCGGCGGTCTGAGCGAGGACGTGGGCCCGGTTCAGTCCGGTTCCCGGGTCGCCGTCGGTCCGGCCGGGCCCGCGGCGAAGATCCTTCTGGCCGTTGCGCGGGCGGCAGCACGGGTCTCCGCCGCCGGCCAGCAGATCTTCGCCTCCCGGCGCTGGCCGCTGGCGGTCCGCAGGTCCCCGCACCAGGTCACCCTTCTCGCCCGGTGCCTGACCGAGGCCGCCTGCCTTCGCACCGCACGCCGCCTCGCCCCGCGGGCCTCGGCAGTGGTGATCCTCAGCGCGAACGAGGCCCTGCACGGCGTGGCCGCCCTGCTCGGCGGCACCCCGCACCTGCGGTTCATCCACGAGGCGGTCACCACCGAAGACCGTCCGGTCCGGTGGCTGGGCCGGCTCGCTCGCAGGGGCGAGAAGCGGGTGATCGCGCTGTACCCGACCACCGCTGTCCGCGACCAGATCATGGCGGCCTTCCCTCACCTTCCTGGTGAGGTGCGGGCGTTCGCGGTCGACGACGGCCGGCCGCTGACCGACGCCGAGCGCGACGGTGCCCGCACTGCCTTCACGATCCCCGCCGACGCGAAGGCGGTGTGCGTGGTCGGCGGCTGGTGGCCGTACAAGGACATCGCCACCATCGACGCCGCCCTCGCCCGCCTCACCACCCCGCTGCACGTCCTGGTGTGCGGCGCCCCGCTGGACGACGCCGTCCTCACCCGCTGGCACCAGCTCCCCCACGTCCGCCTTCACACCGTGCCCGGCCCGGTCGGCGACCAGGTCCTGCGGCTCGTCTACGCCGCCGCCGACGCGGCCCTCGTCACCCGGAAGCCCGGCGTGGGCAAGGAATCAGGACTGGTCATGGACGCCGCCCGCCTCGCCGTCCCGCTGATCGTCTCCGCACACGACCCCGCGCTGACCGCCCGCCTCACCGGGGAACCATGGGCCCGGCTCTTCCCTGCAGGCGATCCGGACACCCTCGCCAAGACGCTGGACCACCTCACGGACCAGGCGCCCGTCCGCCCGGGACCGTCGGCGCCCGGGGCACTGGACATGAACTCGGCGGCCGATCAGGCCGCCTTCCTCACCGACACCTACACCCGTCTGACCAAGGAGTGCCGCCGATGACGTTCATTCCTCCCACCCTGGTCGCGGTCGTCGGCCCGGTCGAACCGGCCCTGCTGACCGCCTGGACCACCCACTACCGCCGGCTCGGCATCGAGCGGTTCCTCCTCGCCTTCCACTTCCCCGACCACGTCCACGACGCCTGGCGGCACCAGCTCATCGCGGCCAGCCACGACCTCGGCATCGTCCCCGCCCGGATCAGCACCGGGCCGTGGCACGAGCACACCAACACCCAGCTCCGCGACTTCTTGCGCGAGCAGGCCGGGACCGGCTGGCACCTGATCGCCGACTCCGACGAGTTCCAGACCTATCCCGCCCCGCTCGACGAGATGATCGCCCAGGCCGAGGCCGCCAGGCACAAGGTGATCGGCGGGCTGATGCTCGACCGCGTCACGAACGACGGCCGCCTGGCTCTCTGGCGTCCGGAAACCGGGCTGGACCGGGCTTTCCCTCTCGGCGGGCACCTCACCCACCGGCTCCTCAAGGGCGACCCGCGCAAGATCGTCCTCGCCCACTCCTCGGTGACCGTGGCGTCCGGCAACCACCGGGCACCGGGCCACAAGCCCGACCCGGACACGCTCGCGTGCGTGCACCACTTCAAGTGGCGCTCGGGCGTCCTGGACGACCTGCGCCGGCGGGTCGACCGGTTCACCTCCGGCGAGTGGGACGAGCACACCCCGGCCGTCCGCAGCGAGGCGTCCCGCCTGTTGCAGCACATCGACCGTCACAACGGCCGCATCGACGTCGCCGATCCCCGTCTGGCCTTCCGTCGCGTCACTCTCGACCGCCTGCCGGACGGCTGGGCCGCCGAAGCCGCCAAGATCGCCACCACCTGGCGCCCGCACACGGCTCAGAGCCAGTCCGGCTCCACGATCTCCTCGCCCTCGCCCTGAGGCGCCTCGAAGCGGGCGAAGAAGTCGTCCAAGGCCTCCGGCGTGACGACGAGCGCGTTGGCGTCCTCCCGCTCGTTGCGCTCTGCAAGCCTGCGCAGCAGTTCCTCGCGCTCCACCGGGAAGTACAGCAGCCGCCACCGCCCGCCGGCCGACTCCACCAGCTCCTTCATCGCGTCGCGGTCCTTACGCGGCCACAGCCCGTGGTCCCACACCACGTCCCGGCCCTCCGCGATCAGTTCGGCAAGCCGCTCGTGCAGCTCGGCGACGACCGGGGCCTCCTTCTCGAAGTAGGTGTTCTCCGGGTAGTCGACGCCGTACCGGCCGTGTCGCTCGAAAACGACCTCGTCCACCGACAGCCGCACAGCACCCTGAGGCTCCAGCTTCCGATGGGCATAGGTGGTCTTCCCCGAACCGGTGAGCCCCACCAGCAGGAACACCACCGGAGTGCGCTCGGCCACCGCCAACTCCCCTCAACACCACCAACGTTCTCTGGCCAGTCTGCCACCGCCGGCCGGCCCAGAGCCCTGTTGCCCACCGCCGCCACCTGAAGGAGCCGCCCGTGTCCGCCTCCGTCCCCGCCCGCCTGCTGCGGGCCTACGTCCGCCACGTACCCGGCACCCTCGGCAAGGCGCGGCTCATCGGCCGCTACCTCGACGAGCACCTGCGAACCCACCCCGTCCACGCCGCTGTCCGGCTGCGGTTCGGCGACAAGGTCGGCGTCACCACTAGCGACGTCATCCAGCGCTACCAGTACCTGTTCGGCGAGTGGGAGCCGAACCTGAGCGCCTTCCTGCGGGCCAGGCTTCGGTCCGGGGACACCTTCATCGACGTCGGAGCCCACCGCGGCGCCTTCAGCCTACTGGCCTCCCACGCCGTCGGCCCCCACGGCCGCGTCGTCGCCATCGAGCCCTCCCCGCAGTTCCACGACGACCTGACCGCAGCGGCCACCGCCAACCACCGCACCAACATCCGGGCCGTCCGCTCCGCCGCCTCCGACACCCACGGCACCCTGACCCTGTACCTGGAGGACCCCGCCAACCTCGGCCACACCACCGCCGTCCGGCCCCGCCACGTCCACACGGCCTTCGACGTGCCCACCGCACCCCTGGCCGACCTGGTCAGCCAGACCGAGCTCGACACCACCCGAATCATCAAGATCGACGTCGAAGGCGCCGAAGCAGCGGTCATCCGTGGGCTGCTGCCCGCGCTCTCGCACCTGCGTGACGACGCGGAACTCGTCGTGGAAGTCACACCCAGACTCCTGGCCAAGCAGGGTGAGAGCGCCGTCGGCATCATCGACTCCCTGCACGAGCACGGCTTCCACGCGTACACGCTCACCAACGACTACGACCCGGCGACCTATCCCCGGGCCATGCGCCGCCCGCAGCCGCCCGTCCGGTGCAACGAAACCCCGGAGGACATGACCGACCTGGTCTTCTCCCGCATCAACGCCGACCGCCTGACGCTCGGGCGCTGAGCAACACCCACACGTTCCGAGCGGCCCGGCAGCCCGAGCCACCCGCCAGGACCACCGACATCTTCCGGCACCAAGGAGTGGGCACTGTGAAGAACAGCAGCGTGATGAACAGCCGCAACGCAGTCTGCGTGATCGTCCACGACAAGGACGCCGACACGATCGCCGCCGTGCTCTACGGAGCCCGCAACTGGTCCCCGCAGCCGGCCTGGTCCCTCCCGGGTGGCAAGGCCGAACCCGGCGAAGCCCTCGACGAGGCCGCAGCCCGCGAACTCAAGGAGGAGACCGGCCTGCTCGTCGACCCGGCGGATCTCGTACTCGTCCACGTCATCCACGTCGAACAGGGCTGGGACCAGGCCGGGCAGTTCGTCCTCTTCGTCTTCGCCGCCGAGACGTGGACCGGCGAACTGACCAACACCGAGCCGGACAAGCACCTGACGGCCGAGTGGGTCGCCGCGAACCGCCTGCCCGAGCCCGCGTTCCCGACCACTATGCAGGCCTTGGCCGCGTACCGGGACGGCGGCCCCTCCTTCTCCCGCCACGGATGGTCAGCCACCGCAGCGTGATGAGCGGGCGCAGGGGCCGCTGAGGCCTGACTAGCGAGGCCGCGACCAACGTGTACGGCCGCGGCCTCGCCTGCCTCGATCATGGCCCGTTCCGCCGCTACGACGTCGTCTGCTCTTCTATTGCGTAGAACTGCCGCAGGTCAAGGACGGCCCTTCGGATTGCCCTGTGATCCTGCATGGGCACATCGACATCGACGTACCCCTCAGTCTCACCGTCGTTGACCGGCAGCGCGCCGAGTGGCGCACTCTGGGTCTGGATCAGGTCTACATAGGCCCCGTAGTCGATCCCCCAGATGTCGAACCGCTCTCCAGGCTGGTCCTGGGCGGAATACCCACGCCGGAGGATGTGGAGCACGCGGGCGTCGAAGAGTGCGAGCAGGACATCGTCGCGGGCGTCGGCCGAGTTGACCAAAAATGCTCGCGCTCGCTTCCCACGGATCACCTCGGAGATGATCCATTCGAGCAGCCGGCGTGCCTGGACCAAGCTTGCGAGACCGTTCATCTTGTCGCCGTGGTACCAACTGCGGGCCGCGTCACGGACGAGCGGAACGGAGATCTTCCCTTGCCCGGCTTTCATGGCAGCCTTGGCAGCGATATACAGAGCGTCCCTGGGAACGCCTTCGGATGCGCGGACCAACTCGTCGAATGCCCGCTTGTCGGTGAACCCATCGGAGACGAGGTTCCCTGACAGGTGGGCAAGATCCGAGTTGGCCGAAGCCGCGCCGACGCTCTGAAGGTGCTTGGCGAACAGCCCCTGAAAGAACGACCGTGCACGCTCCTCGTTCCCTTCGTAGACCAGGAAGTCATCGAGGTTTACGTGGGCCCCCATGTCCGCACCGAGCTCGATCCCGATGGTGCTGCCATCGACATGGGCCCTGAAGTTCGACTGCTGTTCAATGGCGGCGATCTTGACGGTGAACTTCTGGACCGGGAGAACACAGCGAGTCAAGAAGTGGGCCAGATAAGGCTGGAGGTCTCGCGGCACGCTGCTCCACTCGTCAAGCAGCAGCCATACTCGTCGGCTGGTGAGCGCGTTGCCGAGGTCACGAAGAGCCCTGGCCACGTCACCGAAGTTGAGGCTGATCTGCTCCGTGCCCTTCCGGGTCTCCCGCTGGAGGCCGCGGTCTTCAACCGAAGACTCCGAAGTCAGCCTGCCGGAAACCCTCGGACCACCCTGAGCGAGTGCCGCCTCAGCTGAGACGCCGTCCTTGCTTCCGGCCTTGCTCTCGGCCTCATCTGTCCGCTCCACCTCGCCCAGAACTCGGACCGAGGTGATCGCGTTGAGAAGCTGGTCGGCCTTGTCCACGAAGTTGCTGTCGTCGATCAATGAGCCGTCTTCGAGCACTGAGATGAGCAGCGAATCGTGCAACTGCCCGAGCAGGTCGACAAGGAGGCGGGCGGCCCTCTCGGTGATCGGAGCCGACTGCGGATCGAGCAGGCCACTCGCCGACCCGATAGTGCGCAGGTCGATGTACAAGGCCAGATCACCGGTTCCGGAGGCTTCGGACCCCAAGTAGCTGAGGGCATGCGTCTTCCCGGTGCCACGTCGGCCGTAGATCACCTGATGGTCAACCGTGTTGATCACATCGACCACCCCCGAGTCAACGAAGGTCTCGTGTAGCTGGGGGCCTTCCTGCTTCTCCGCTCGCTTCGGGATCTGGTTGAAGGCGCGGTTCAGTGGCGAGAGAGCTGACATGAGGGGAAGGCTAGACGCATCCAGCAACGAGGGTGATGGGTTCGAGCTACGCCTCCAACTTGCCTAACTTGCCAGAACGCCCCTGGGTCTGCTGAGCTGGGGACAGGGGTGCGGGTCACTGTCTCTTGCTCGTGCCGAGGGGTCTGTGGATGCCACCGAACTGCACGCCCCGGATTTCCTGTTCGGTGCACTTCTCTTCCGGGGGCCACTCCCACATCTCGGTCGGCGGCCACAGGGGAGTCGCGTTGGGGAACTCTGCGAACGGGTCGAGCCGCCTGTCGCCAGGAAGGCGCACCGAGCACACCTGGATACCGAAGTGTCCGATGCGCAGAAAGCCGCTGATGCCCCTGGGGTTGACCGTCTTACGCACGCTGCTCTCGATGGCCACTATCTCGTCCGTGTCGTACGAGGGGATTGGCATGTGGAAGGTACGGGCGATCATGCGGCGGGTGGACAGGCGACGGTGCCGGTAGAGGAAGCGGAAGTCGGCCGCGGGTATCACCCCGTGGTACTCCTTCGGGTTGAGGAAGGAGTACATGAGGATGGTCTTGAACGACCAGGCGGCGAGGTCCGACTGCATCTTCCGGTCCAGCCTGACGCCGATGTCGCCGCCGATGATGAGGGCGAGAAGGAATCCCTTGACATCTCCCGCCATCTCCTGCATCCAGCCGTTGTTGCAGGGCTCGCACACGCATTTGACGACCATCTCCCCGAACTTGTGACGGGCAGCCCTGAGGATCGTGTCGTCGGGGTCGACGATGACCGTCTTCTGATACGGGACGGAATTGACCTTGCCTGGGCCCTCGCGTAGCCAGCTTGGCAGGATGTGTTCCCTGCTCGTGGGGGACGCCCCGCAGAACACGCAGCCGGTCATCAGGTCTCCGTAAGTTGTTAGGCGGCCTGAGAGGGCCGGATGTGGCTGATCGGGTCTTGCCGGTTGCCCGCCCCGGTCACCATGAGTGCGCCAGCCGGCACGTCGCCGCTTCCCTCCTGTACCCAACGTGGACGATCACGCTCTCACCGTAGCGACCACACGGATCTCAGCCCCACATGCCTTACTTGCCTTACTCTCTGCTAGTCAATTGACCTGCAGAGAAGCTTGACAGCACTAGATAAACCGAGTGCCCAGCGCGTACTCGACGGTGCTCATCCCGCCGTCGTTCCGCAGCGCGGCCTGCCGGGCCGCCCAGAACGCCCCCAGCGCTTCCCTCGCCTTCCGCACCCACATCCTGGTCTTTCCCATCTCGCTCTTCCCTTCCGTTTCCGTTTTCGTACGCATCTCCAGCCCGGCTTCCTTCCTGTCCTGCTTGCTGTGCCGCTCTCAGCGGCCGAGCAGGCCCGATGCCAGGCCGATCACCACCGGGGCCACTCCGACCGCGAGGAACGCGGGCAGGAAGCACAGCCCCACGGGGGCGCTGATCAGCACCTGGGCCCGGCGGGCCCGGGCGGCGGCGGTCCTGGCGCTCGCCGCCCGCAGCCCGGCCGCGTGCCGGGCCACCGCCTCCGCGGCGGGCGCCCCGGAGGCGCCGGCCCGCTCCATGCAGCGGGCGAGGCCCTCGGCGCCCGGTATCGCGCCGAACCTCCCCCACACCTCGGCCGGTTCGCCGCCGAGCCGCAGTTCAGCTGCTGTCCGCAGCAGCCGCTCGCCGAGCGGTCCGCCCATCGACCGCCCCACCGCCTCCGCCGCCTCCCCGGGACCGGCCCCGGCCGAGGCGCAGGCCGCCAGCAGATCGGCCGCCAGCGGAAGTTGCCGCGCTTGTTCCCGGTCCAAGGCCGTCGTCCGGGAGATCCCGGGCCGCCGCGGCCGCCACCGGACGCCGAGCACCCCGGCCGTACCCACCAGGACCCCCGCCACCGGCCCGAGGAACACCCCCGCGCAGAGCGCCCCTCCCACCACGGCGGCCCGCACCGGCCCCGGCACCTCCCGCGCCCCCGCCCTCATCCGGCTGCCCCATGCCCGAGCCCTGGCGACCCCAGGCCCCATACCGGCCCCGGCCCCGGTGCCGGTTCCGGTTCCGGTTCCGAGCAAGGTGCCGAGCCGGCGTCGGCCGCTCCGTTCCCGCCGGGCGCGCGTCAGCCGCAGCCAGGTCAGGGCGCACAGCCAGCAGCCCAGGAGCAGCAGCTCGGCCGTCCGCGTCAGGTCACTCCTCATCGCCGTTCCCTCCTCGTACGATCCGCGCGGCCCACCACAGTCCGGCCGCCTCCAGCGCGCCGCCGAGGAGCAGGCAGGCCCCTCCGGCGGGGGTGTGCAGCAGGATCCGGAGCGGTTCGGCGCCCAGGGCCGCGCCGAGGCCGATACCGGCCACGGGGAGGGTCGCGAGCACGGCCACGGTCGCCCAGGCCCCGGCCAGCTCGGCCCGCAGGGCCTCGCGCCGGTCGTTCTGCTCGCGCAGGGCCGCCTCCAGTCGGTCGAGTCCCGCGGCCAGTCCCGCGCCGCCGTCCACGGCCACCTGCCAGCAGGCCGCCATCCCCGCGAGCCCTTCGGCGCCGTCCCGGCGGGCCGCCGTCCGCAACGCCTCCGGCACGTCTCCGCCGAAGCCGGCCGCGGCGAGGACCCGCGCCTCCTCCGGGCCGAGGGCGCCGGTGCGGCGGGCCGCGTAGGCGAGGGCCCGGCCGGGCTGCCAGCCGGCTCTCAGCTCGCCGGCGACTGCCTCGCACAGGGCCACCACCCGCCCGGCCAGCGCCTCACGCTCCTTGCGCCGGGCCGCCGCCCGCAGCCGACGCCGCACGAGCGGGACGGCCACGGCACCGGCGGCCAGCGGCAGCGGCGACTCCCCGAGGAACGCGATCAGTCCGGCGGCGGGCAGGCACAGCCATTCGGGCCGCGCCAGGGCCGCCGCCCACCCGCGCGCCGCGGCCGCCCGGGCGGCGTCCCCGCTCCCATACGCCGTCCTCGGCCCCGGGAACAGGGCCCGCGCCCGCCGCACCGCCCTGCGGCGCCCGGCCGCCCGGCCCAGGGCGAGCAGGACGCCCGCGACGAGGCAGAGGACCCCTAGGTGGTGCGCGGCCGTCACGGAGCACCTCCGATGAGCGAGTGCAGCCGGGGCCAGCCGCGGTCCCGCTCGAATCCGGCGGGGGCCCAGCAGAGGGCGGGCACCGTCCGCACCAGGCCGTCCCGGTCCCGCTCCAGGACGTGGACCTCGGCGATCCGGCGCCGCCCGTCGGCGTCACGCACCAGGTGCAGCACGGCGGACAGGCCGGCGCCCAGCTGACTGTGCAGGGCGGCCCGGTCGAGCCCGGCGGCCGTGCCGAGCGCTTCGAGCCGGGCGGGGACGTCGGCAGCCGTGTTGGCGTGCAGGGTCCCCGAGCCGCCTTCGTGGCCGGTGTTCAAGGCCGCCAGAAGGTCGACGGCCTCGCCGCCGCGGACCTCGCCGACCACCAGCCGGTCGGGCCGCATCCGCAGGGCCTGGCGGACCAGGTCCCGCAGGGTGACGAGACCGGCGCCCTCCTGGTTCGGCGGCCTGGCCTCCAGGCGCACCACGTGGGGATGGTCCGGGCGCAGCTCGGCCGAGTCCTCGGCGAGGACGATCCGCTCCCGCTCGCCGACCAGGCCGAGCAGGGCGGCGAGGAGCGTCGTCTTGCCCGTCCCGGTGCCCCCGCTGACCAGGTACGACACGCGGGCCTCGATCAGGGCGCGCAGGATCCGGTCTCCGCCGGGCGGCACCGTCCCGGCGGCGGTCAGCTCCTCCAGGGTGAAGGCCCGGGGGCGCATCACCCGCAGCGAGAGGCAGGTGGAGCCGACGGCGACCGGCGGCAGGACGGCGTGCATGCGGGTGCCGTCGGGCAGCCTGGCGTCGACCCAGGGGCGGGCGTCGTCGAGGCGGCGTCCTGCCACCGCCGCGAGCCGCTGGGCGAGCCTCCGCACGGCGGCGGCGTCGGGGAAGACGACGGGTGCCCGCTCCAGGCCGGAGCCCCGGTCGACCCAGACCCGGTCGGGTGCCGAGACGAGGACGTCGGTGACGTCGGGGTCCGCCAGGAGGGCCTCCAGCGGCCCGGCGCCGGTCAGCTCGCACCGCAGCTCCTCGGCGGCGCCCAACACCTCGGCGTCCCCGAGCAGGCGCCCCTGGGCCCGCAGGGCGGCCGCCACCCGGGCCGGGGTCGGCTCGGCACCGCTGGCCGCGAGCCGCTGCCGCACCGCGTCGAGCAGCCCGGCTCCACCCGGCCGCGCCGCCGGCCCGCCGGGCGGGACGGCCGGCGTCGCGGTCTCCACCGCGCCCGGCCCCGTCATGCCGCACCCCCGGCGGGCAGCGCACGGTCCCAGAACGCGGCGCAGAAGCGACCGAGCGGTCCCCGGGGCTCGGCACCCGGCGGGGTGCCCGCTTCCTGGTCCGGCACGATGCCGGGGTCGTAGGGGAGTTCGCCGGCGAGCGGCAGCCGCAGGGCCTCGGCGATCCAACGCTCGTCGAGTCCCGCCGCGTACGGCCCCCGCACCACGGCCCGCAGGTCGCGCACGATCATGGAGAGGGTGCCGGTGATCCGGTGGGCGGCGGCGACCGCCCGCAGTTCGCCGGGGACGACGAGGAGTCCGAGGTCGAGCTGGGCCAGGGCCTCGGCCCCGGCCTCGTCGACGGCACGCGGCAGATCGACCACGACGACACCGCCCCTGCGGCGTGCCGCGGCCAGCACGGACCGGACCGCTTCGGGCGGGACGGCGCCGGTCGGCTCCCGGCCCCAGCTGAGCACGCGCACCCCTCGGGCGGCGGGCAGCGACTCTTCCAGGGCGCCGCCGGCCAGCCGCCCCTTCGAGGCGGCGAAGTCGCCCCACCTCCGGCCCTTCTCCCGCTCGGCGCCGAGGAGTACGTCGAGCCCTCCGCCGAGCGGGTCGCCGTCGACGAGCAGGGTCCGTCGGCCGGTGCGGGCGGCGGCGAGCGCAAGCCCGCAGGCGAGGGTGGAGGCGCCCGCCCCGCCGCGCCCGCCGACGACGCCGACGGTCAGCGCCGTCCGGTCGGCGCCTTCGGCGGCGTCGGCGATCCGGTCGACGAGCAGGGATTCGGCTCCTGGCAGCCGGAGCACGCTGTCCGCGCCGATCTCGACGGCGAGCCGCCACGCCGCCGGATCGTCCTGCCCGCGGCCGACGAGGGCGACGCCGGGCCGGCGCGTGGCGCCCCGGCAGCGCGCCGCGGCATCCTCCCCGACCAGCACGAGCGGCGGATCGGTCCAGCTCGCCCGTCGCTCGGGCACCCGGTGGTGCACCTGGGGCTCGACCCCGGCCGCGGCGCACAGCCGCAACAGGTCGTCGAGGAGGGCGACGTCCTCGGTGACGATCAGCGGGCCGGGCCCGCGCACCCCTTCCCCGCCGTGCGCCGCACCCTCGTGCTCCGCGCCCTCGTGCTCCGCCCCGCCCGTGCGGGAAGTCGTCGGTCCCTGCATCGCGCACACCCCTCTCGTGATTCCTGCCGGCCGCGAACTTCGCGACGGGAATCACGGTGAGGCCGCCGGGGAAATCGTGCGGAGTCCACCGAAAAACTGTGGATAAGTGACTGCCTGTGAATATCTCGACCACCCTCCCGGGGACTGCCCGGAGCGCAGCCTGCCGGTTACGCTGTGTGACGAGTGAGGGGATCGCCGGGCCGAGGGCGGCCGGATGTACGGCGACGCGAGAGAAAGGAGCGAGCGATGGATCGACGCGGAAAAACGGGCCCGGACATGCGACGACCCCCGCCGGGGGGGAGAGCGGGGGTCGTCTCTCCGGCCGACTCGGGGGGGGAGGAGCCGGTCCGGGTTAGCACGGTCGCGAACGATCCGTGACTTCCATGGTGTACCCGAGAGCCTTCTCAGGCAAACCCACGCGCCCCAGCGTACGCCGAATGGCGGGCACCTATGCTCAGCGTTGTGGAAAACCACTCCTTGCCGCGCGCAGCCGCCTTCTTCGACCTGGACAAGACGGTCATTGCGAAGTCCTCGACGCTGACCTTCAGCAAGTCCTTCTACCGGGGCGGGCTGATCAGCCGCCGCGCCGCCCTGCGGACGGCCTACATCCAGTTCGTGTTCCTCGTCGGTGGGGCCGATCACGACCAGATGGAGCGGATGCGCGAATATCTTTCCGCGCTCTGCAAAGGCTGGAACGTCGCCCAGGTCAGGGAACTGGTCGCCGAGACCCTGCACGACCTGATCGACCCGATCATCTATGACGAGGCCGCCTCCCTCATCGAGGAGCACCATGCAGCCGGCCGTGACGTGGTGATCGTGTCCACCTCCGGTGCCGAGGTGGTCGAGCCGATCGGAGAGATGCTCGGGGCGGACCGGGTCGTCGCCACCCGGATGGTGGTCGGCGAGGACGGCTGCTTCACCGGCGAGGTGGAGTACTACGCCTACGGCCCGACGAAGGCCGAGGCGGTCCGGTCACTGGCGGCGTCGGAGGGGTACGACCTGGCCCGCTGCTACGCCTACAGCGACTCGGCGACGGATGTCCCCATGCTGGAGGCCGTCGGACACCCGCACGCGGTCAACCCGGACCGGGCGCTGCGCCGCGAGGCGGCCGCCCGGGAGTGGCCGGTGCTGGTGTTCAACCGGCCGGTGCGACTCAAGCAGCGGCTGCCGGAGTTCCGGATGCCGCCCCGTCCGGCGCTCATGGCCGCGGCGGCCGTGGGTGCGGCGGCGGCCACCGCGGGGCTGGTCTGGTACGCCACACGTCGGCGTCACCGGGCCGCGGCGGCGGCCGCCCTCGCCACCGGCTGACCGCTCGCCCCGTTTCCACCCGTCCAGAGAGACCGCCCCGCCCGGAAAGACCCGAAAGACCACAAAGAAGCGGATCCACCACTTTCGCTTACCGGCGGACAGGAGTAGAAAGGAATCAGGCCCGCGAGACCTGGGACATCCGAGAGGATCACCTGTTGAGCATCAAGGCCCCACGGACCTGACGCACAAAAACCTGGCACCCACGCGACGTCGACCCGTCGATTACGGGCCAGCCGCACCAGGCGAAGGGCAAAGTACCCCGCCTGATGGGCACATATCGAGGACGCTTGGTAACTGGGTGGACGTGCCAGCGGCGGTACTGATTTCAGTACCGCCGCAACCCATGTCAGGGGGTGCCGTCAGGCCGCGCCGCGCTGGAGCGCCTCGCAGACCGCCGTCGACTCCCGGACGCCGAGTTCCACCGCGCGCCCACAGTGCGCGATCCACGCGCCGACGCCCTCCGGGGTGCCGGACAGGTAGCCCTCGAAGGCGGCCGCGTAGGCGGCCCGGCCCTGCTCGGCGTGGCCGACCTCGGCGGGGCAGATGCCCTTGGGGTCGAGGCCGCTGCCCTCCAGGACGATCCGCTCCGCAGCGCGGGCGACCAGGCCGTTGTGCGAGGTGAAGGGGCGCAGGGCGAGCAGTTCGCCGTGGACCACCGCGGAGACGACGAGCGCCGGCGCCTCGCTGCCCGCGACGACGAGGTCCGCGAGGCCGTCGAGGCGGGCGGCGACCTCGTCGGGGTCCGGCAGGGGGGCCTCGATCAACGGCTCGGTCACGGCTTCGCCGGCCTGGCGCGGCCGGCCCACGGAGTCCTCGTGCTCGCCCGCGGCGACCAGGTGCAGCCGGGCGAGGACCCGGAGCGGCGACTGGCGCCAGATGGAGAGCAGTTGACCCGCCTCGGCGCTCAGCCGCAGGGCGGCGCCGACGGTACGGGCCTCGGGGTCGGCGCTGAAGTCGGTGCGGCGGCGGACCTCTTCCAGGGCCCAATCGGCACCGGCGAGGGCGGCCGAGCCGCGGGCGCCGCGGAGCGCAGCCTCGGAGGCGATCTCGTTGCTGCGGCGGCGCATCACGCGGTGGCCGTAGACCCGGTCGACGGCCTTGCGTACGGAGTCCACCGCATCGGCGACGCCCGGCAGGGTGCCGAGGGCGGCCAAGGGGTCAGAGGCGTGCGTACTCATAAGTAAGGAGGCTACGCGCCCCGAGGGCCCGCCCCACGATGGAGTGGTCTTCTTCATAGACCTTGACCGCGGGCCGCGCTCATACCACTACGCTAGGTGAACATGAAGATCGCTTTCGTCGGGAAGGGCGGCAGCGGCAAGACGACGCTGTCCTCGCTCTTCGTCCGCCACCTCGCCGCCACCGAGTCGCCGGTCGTCGCCGTCGACGCGGACATCAACCAGCACCTGGGGGCCGCGCTCGGCCTCACCGAGGCGGAGGCGGCCGCGCTGCCCGCGATGGGGGCGCACCTGCCGCTCATCAAGGAGTACCTGCGCGGCAGCAACCCGCGGATCGTCTCGGCCGAGACGATGATCAAGACGACGCCGCCCGGGGAGGGTTCGCGGCTGCTGCGGGTCCGCGAGGAGAACCCGGTGTACGAGGCGTGCGCGCGGCCGGTCCGGCTCGACCCGGGTGAGGTCCGGCTCATGGCGACCGGTCCCTTCACCGAGGCGGACCTCGGGGTGGCCTGCTACCACTCGAAGGTCGGCGCGGTGGAGCTGTGCCTGAACCACCTGGTGGATGGACCCGACGAGTACGTCGTCGTCGACATGACGGCCGGCTCGGACTCCTTCGCGTCAGGCATGTTCACCCGCTTCGACATGACCTTCCTGGTCGCCGAGCCGACCCGCAAGGGGGTGTCGGTGTACCGCCAGTACAAGGAGTACGCACGGGACTTCGGCGTCGCGCTCAAGGTCGTCGGCAACAAGGTGCAGGGCCCGGACGACCTGGACTTCCTGCACCAGGAGGTCGGCGAGGACCTGCTCGTCACGGTCGGCCACTCGGACTGGGTCCGCGCGATGGAGAAGGGCCGCCCGCCGCGCTTCGAGCAGCTGGAGCCCGAGAACCACCGCGCGCTGCGGACCCTGCGGGCGGCGGCGGACGACTCGTACGCGCGCCGCGACTGGCGGCGCTACACGAGCCAGATGGTCCACTTCCACCTCCGCAACGCGGAGAGCTGGGGCAACGCGAAGACGGGGGCCGACCTGGCGGCTCAGGTCGACCCCGACTACGTCCTCGGCGAACCGGCCACCGCCACGGCCGCCCGCTGACCGCCCCGCCCCGCCCCGCCCTGGCGTCGGCGCCCGTACTGCCGTCCGGTCAGCCGCGGGCGGTCTGCTGGGTTGCCGGGGTGGCGGGCTGGGGGGCCAGGAAGGTGGGCCAGCCGGCGGTGGGGGCTTCGCCCACCTTCAGGGTGCGCAGTTTGGCGATGACGGCGGGGTCCTGGGCATCGAGCCAGTCCGCGAGCTGGCGGAAGGAGACGCAGTTGACGTCCTTCTGGACGCAGACCGTGGCGATGGTCTCCTCGATGGCGCGCATGTAGGTGCCGCCGTTCCAGGACTCGAAGTGGTTGCCGATGATGACCGGCGCCCGGTTGCCGTGGTACGAGCGCTCGAAGGCCTGGACGAGGCCGTCGCGCATCTGGTCGCCCCAGTAGCGGTGCATGCCCGGGTCGCCCTGGGTGGTACCGGGCGACTGGTTGACCATGAAGTTGTAGTCCATGGACAGGGTCTGGAAGGCGCGGCCCGGGACCGGGACCAGGTGCATGGACAGGTCCCAGAGGCCGTGGTCCTTCTTCGGCCAGATCTGGTCGTTGACGCCGCTGGTGTCGTAGCGGAAGCCGAGTTCGGAGGCGGCCTTCACGAAGTTCGCGCGGCCTTCCAGGCACGGGGTGCGGGCGCCGACGAGCTCCTTGTCGTAGTCGAAGGGCAGCGGCTGCTCGGTGCGCAGGCCGGCGTTGGTCTTCCAGTTCTTGACGAAGGACTTGGCCTGCCGGATCTCGCTCTTCCACTCCTCCACGGACCAGGTGCCGACGCCGCCCTGAGGGCCGCAGAAATGCCCGTTGAAGTGGGTGCCGATCTCGTTGCCCTCCAGCCACGCGCCGCGCAGTTCGCGGACGGTGTCGCGGATGCCCTCGACGTCGTTGAAGCCGATGTCGGAGCGGCCGGCGGGGTGCCTCGGCGGGTCGTACATCGTCCGCTTGTCCTCCGGCAGGAGGTACACCCCGCTGAGGAAGTACGTCATGGTCGCGTCGTACTTCTTGCCGACGTTCCGGAAGTGCGAGAAGAGTTTCTGGCTGTCCTCGCCGGCGCCGTCCCAGGAGAAGACCACGAACTGCGGCGGGGCCTCGCCCGGCTTGAGCTTCTTCCACACCCGCTGGTGCGGCTGGGCACCGGTGTAGGCGGTGGAGCCGTCGCCGATCAGCCGGACCGGGTTCTCCGGCGCCGCGGCGGGCTTCTTCTTCGCGCCGGCGCCCCCCGCGCCGGCGGCGCCCTCCTCGGCTCCCGCCGCGCCCTTCGCCGGCGGGCCGGACGGCTCCGAGCAGCCGGCCAGGCCGCCGACCAGGGCGACGGTGAGGACGCCTGCGGCCAGCGCCTTCCTCCGGAACGTACTTCCTCGCACGGCGGCTGACATCCCGCCCACCTCTCTCTTTTCCGGCTTCCCGAGACTCTGGCTTCCCGAAGCCCTGGCTTCCCGAGGCTCTGGCTTCCCCGGGCTCTGGCTCCCCGAGGGCTCCCCAGGAATCCCCGAGGGCTTGCCGAGCACGGACACGGGCCAAGTGCTACGACCTACGGGCTACGAGCGGCGCCAACCTCCCACCCCGGCCACCGGGACGATGAAACGACAAGCGGCAATACGCCCTCCAATCACCGGAACCGGTGAACAATTGCCCTGTTTGCCTCGAAAATAATGCCGGAGTCTTTACTCTCCATTACGATTCGTTTACTCAGAGTTGAGGTACCCGTTCGGCCTTGGAGGAGACCGGATGACCCTCGTGACCCCTGCCCGCACCCCCAACCGACCCCGTGTCCAGCGGCCCCACAGTCCGCCCGGGCGCTCCCATCGCTTCCGCCCCGCCGGCGTGGACGTCTCCGCGTCGGTCGCCGTCTTCCTGATCGCGCTGCCGCTCTCGCTCGGCATCGCCCTCGCCACCGGCGCCCCGCTCCAGGCCGGACTGGTCGCCGCCGCCGTCGGCGGGCTGGTCGCCGGCCGGCTCGGCGGCTCCCCGCTCCAGGTGAGCGGTCCCGCCGCCGGCCTCACCGTCGTCACCGCCGAGCTGATCCAGCGGTACGGCTGGCGCACCACCTGCGCCATCACGGTCCTCGCCGGACTCGCCCAACTCGCCCTGTCCGCCATGAAGGTGGCCCGTTCGGCGCTCATGGTCTCGCCCGCCATCGTGCACGGCATGGTGGCCGGCATCGGCGTCACCATCGCCCTGGCCCAGCTCCACATCGTCCTCGGCGGCACCCCGCAGAGCTCCGTCGTGGCCAACGTCCTCGGTCTTCCGGCCCAGTTGGCGGACGTCAGACCCGCCGCGCTCGTCATCAGCGGGCTGACCGTCGCGGTCCTGCTCTGCTGGCCCCGGCTGCCGGGCCGGGCGGGCCGGTTCCTGCGGAAGGCGCCGGCCGCGCTGGTCGGCGTCGGCGGCGCGACCGTGCTCGCGGTGGCCGCCGGACTCAGCGTGCCCCGCGTCGACCTGCCCTCCTGGAGCAGCCACGCACTGCCGGGGCTGCCCGACGGACCGGTCCTCGGCATCGCCGCGGGCGTCCTGACCATCACCCTGGTGACCAGCGTGCAGTCGCTGCTCTCCGCCGTCGCCGTGGACAAGCTGGTGGCCGCGCGCCCCGACGGGGGCCGGGGCGTCCCGCGTACCGACCTCGACCGCGAACTGGCCGGCCAGGGCGCGGCCAACGTGGTCTCCGGTGCGCTCGGCGGCCTCCCGGTCGCCGGGGTCGCGGTCCGCAGCGTCGCCAACGTCTCGGCGGGCGCGGTCAGCCGCGCCTCGACCATGCTGCACGGCCTGTGGATCGTGCTCGCCGCACTGCTCCTCGTACCCGCCATCGACCTGATCCCGCTGGCCGCGCTCGCCGCGCTCGTCATGGTGGTCGGCGTCCAGATGGTGAGCATCACCCACATCCGTACGGTCACCCGGCACCGCGAGGTCGTGGTGTACGCGGTGACGTTGGCCGGGGTCGTGCTGGCCGGCGTCCTGGAGGGCGTCGCCCTCGGCATCGCCGTCGCCGTCGCCGTCTCGCTGCACCGGCTGGCCCGGACCCGGATCACCCGGGAGGACCGCGACGGGCGTCAACTGCTGCGGGTGCGCGGTCAGCTGACCTTCCTCGCGGTGCCCCGGCTGAGCCGGGCGCTGCACCAGATCCCCGCGGGCGCGGAGGTGACCGTGGAGCTGGACGGCTCGTTCATGGACCACGCCGCGTACGAGACGCTGAACGACTGGACGGCCGGCCACCTGGCCCACGGCGGCACGGTCGAGCTGACCGGCCCCACCGGAGGCCGCATCCCGGGGATCCCCACCGGGGGCCGTACCCCTGCGGCCCCCACCGGAGACCGTGTCTCCGCGGCCTCCACCGCCCCCGCCCCGGACGCGGAGCCGGAAGGGAGCCGGGACCCGGGCGGTCCCTCCCCCCACGCCTGCTGTCGCCCCTGGACTCCCTGGCACAACCACCAGTGCGTCGAGCAGCCGGCGCCCGCCGCCCCGGCCGGGGATCCCCCGCGCCCGACGGGCCATCAGCTGGCGCACGGCATCGGAAAGTTCCAGCGGAACACCGCCCCGCTGGTCCGTGACGAGCTGGCCCGGCTCGCCCGGGAGGGCCAGAGACCCTCCCAGCTCTTCCTCACCTGCGCCGACTCCCGGCTGGTCACCAGCATGATCACCTCCAGCGGCCCCGGCGACCTCTTCACCGTGCGCAACGTCGGCAATCTGGTGCCGCTGCCCGGCGAGAAGGGCGGGGACGACTCGGTGGCGGCGGCGATCGAGTACGCGGTGGACGTGCTGCGGGTGCAGTCGATCACGGTGTGCGGTCACTCGGGGTGCGGCGCCATGCAGGCCCTGCTCGGCGCCGGACCGGACGATCCGGAGACCCCGCTGCGCCGCTGGCTGCGGCACGGCCGACCGAGCCTGGAGCGGATGGCGAGCCGCCGGCACGCCTGGGCGCGGATCTCCGGGCGGCTGCCGGCGGACGCGGTCGAGCAGCTGTGCCTCACCAATGTGGTGCAGCAGCTGGAGCACCTGCGGGCGTACGAGTCGGTGGCGCGCCGACTGGCGGACGGCAGCCTCACCCTCCAGGGGATGTACTTCCACGTGGGCGAGGCGCAGGCGTATCTGCTCTCCGACGCGGACGAGGTGCGCGGCTACGACGACGTCTTCCACGGCGTCCCGCCCACCGCGCTGACAACCCGGGCCTCCTGAGCCGCCGCCCTGACCGCCCGGGCCTCCTGAGCCGCCGCCCTGACCGCCCGGGCCTTCTGAGCCGCCGCTCGCCGCCCTGACCGCCCGGGCCTTCTGAAACCGGCACCCCGTACCCCTGCCGCGCGCCCTGAACCTTTCCCGGCGTGCGTCCGTGAGACTGTGTGGCCCCTTCTCCCTCCGCTCGGGACGAAGGGGCCCCCGTCCGTCAAGCCGCTCACAGGTCTAAACCAATTCGCCGGAGGCTCTTGTCACCCGGGGCATCGGGCTGATGAGCTATGACGCGGGACACATACGCACAGAGGACGCCCTGGGAAAGGGAGATGTCGTGAGCAACGAGAGCCTGGCCAATCTGCTCCGGGAAGAGCGCCGGTTCGCGCCGCCCGCCGAGCTGGCCGCGCACGCCAACGTGACGGCCGAGGCGTACGAGCAGGCCGAGGCGGACAGGCTGGGCTTCTGGGCCGAGCAGGCCAAGCGCCTGACCTGGGCCACCGAGCCGACCGAGACCCTGGACTGGTCGAACCCGCCGTTCGCCAAGTGGTTCGCCGACGGCGAGCTCAACGTGGCGTACAACTGCGTCGACCGGCACGTCGAGGCCGGCCACGGCGACCGGGTCGCGATCCACTTCGAGGGCGAGCCGGGTGACAGCCGCGCGATCACCTACGCCGAGCTCAAGGACGAGGTCTCCCGGGCCGCCAACGCCCTGACCGAGCTGGGCGTCCGGAAGGGCGACCGGGTCGCCGTCTACCTGCCGATGATCCCCGAGGCCGCCGTCACCATGCTGGCCTGCGCCCGGATCGGCGCCGCCCACTCGGTCGTCTTCGGCGGCTTCTCCGCCGACGCCGTGGCCTCCCGCATCCAGGACGCCGACGCCAAGGTGGTCGTCACCGCCGACGGCGGCTACCGCCGCGGCAAGCCGTCCGCCCTCAAGCCGGCCATCGACGAGGCCGTCACCAAGTGCCCGCAGGTCGAGCACGTCCTCGTGGTCCGCCGTACGGGCCAGGAGACCGCCTTCACCGAGGGCCGCGACGTGTGGTGGGACGAGCTCGTCGCCCGCCAGTCCACCGAGCACACCCCCGAGGCGTTCCCGGCCGAGCACCCGCTCTTCATCCTCTACACCTCGGGCACGACGGGTAAGCCGAAGGGCATCCTGCACACCTCCGGCGGCTACCTCACCCAGGCCGCGTACACCCACCACGCCGTCTTCGACCTCAAGCCGGAGACCGACGTCTACTGGTGCACCGCCGACATCGGCTGGGTCACCGGCCACTCGTACATCGTCTACGGCCCGCTGGCCAACGGCGCGACGCAGGTCATGTACGAGGGCACCCCGGACACCCCGCACCAGGGCCGGTTCTGGGAGATCGTGCAGAAGTACGGCGTCACCATCCTCTACACGGCGCCCACCGCGATCCGCACCTTCATGAAGTGGGGAGACGACATCCCCGCCAAGTTCGACCTCTCCAGCCTGCGGGTCCTTGGCTCGGTCGGCGAGCCGATCAACCCCGAGGCGTGGATCTGGTACCGCAAGCACATCGGCGCCGACCGGTGCCCGATCGTCGACACCTGGTGGCAGACCGAGACGGGCGCGATGATGATCAGCCCGCTCCCCGGCGTCACCGAGACCAAGCCGGGATCCGCCCAGCGCCCGCTGCCGGGCATCTCCGCCACCGTCGTCGACGACGAGGCGAACGAGGTGGCGAACGGCGGTGGCGGCTACCTGGTGCTCACCGAGCCGTGGCCGTCGATGCTCCGCACCATCTGGGGCGACGACCAGCGCTTCGTCGACACCTACTGGTCCCGCTTCGAGGGCCGGTACTTCGCGGGCGACGGCGCCAAGAAGGACGACGACGGCGACATCTGGCTGCTCGGCCGCGTCGACGACGTCATGCTGGTCTCCGGCCACAACATCTCGACCACCGAGGTCGAGTCCGCGCTCGTCTCCCACCCGTCGGTGGCCGAGGCGGCCGTCGTCGGCGCCGCCGACGAGACCACGGGACAGGCGATCGTCGCCTTCGTCATCCTGCGCGGTACGGCGAGCGAGGACGAGGCGCTGGTCGCGGAGCTCCGCAACCACGTCGGCGCCACCCTCGGCCCGATCGCCAAGCCCAAGCGGATCCTGCCGGTGGCGGAGCTGCCGAAGACCCGCTCCGGCAAGATCATGCGCCGTCTGCTGCGCGACGTCGCCGAGAACCGCGAGCTGGGCGACGTGACCACGCTGACCGACTCGTCCGTGATGTCGCTCATCCAGTCGAAGCTGCCGGCCGCCGCCAGCGAGGACTGAGCCCCCGGGCGCAGCAGACGCGAAGGCCCGCCCCGCGCCCCGGGGCGGGCCTTCGCACGTCCGTCCTTCCGACACCCGCTCCCGGCGCCCGCTTTGACGCGACGAAAGACGCATACCTGCCTAAAGTAATCCTCGCCGGACCCGCCCCAGGCTTGTTAGGTAAGGTAAAGAGTGCGTCAAGGACGCGACAGGAAGATCTAGGTGCGCCGGGAAGTCTGGTCGGCATGCGCTTCGCCCTGCCCACCCGACCGGAGGTTCCCAGGTGTCCACCCCCACCGACCGCAAGTTCCTCGGCCGGCTCTCCCTCCCCGAGCGCCGTTTCCTCACCGACGCCCTGCGCACCGAGACCGTCGGCGGTGTCCTGCTGCTCGTCGCCGCCGTCGTCGCGCTCATCTGGGCCAACACCTTCCACGGCAGTTACGAGTCCGTCTCCGACTTCCACATAGGCCCCGCCTCCCTCCACCTCGACCTCTCCGTCCAGCACTGGGCCGCCGACGGCCTCCTCGCGATCTTCTTCTTCGTCGCCGGCATCGAGCTGAAGCGCGAACTGGTCGCCGGCGAGCTGCGGGACCCGAAGGCCGCCGCTCTCCCGGTCGTCGCCGCTATCTGCGGCATGGCCACCCCGGCCCTGGTCTACCTCCTGGTCAACGCCGTCGGCGGCGGCTCCACGGACGGCTGGGCGGTGCCCACCGCCACCGACATCGCCTTCGCGCTCGCGGTCCTCGCCGTCATCGGCACCTCGCTCCCCTCCGCCCTGCGCGCCTTCCTCCTCACCCTCGCCGTCGTCGACGACCTCTTCGCGATCCTGATCATCGCGGTCTTCTTCACCGACAGCCTGAACTTCGCCGCGCTCGGCGGCGCCGTCGCCGGCCTCGCCCTCTTCTGGTTCCTCCTCCGCAAGGAGGTCCGCGGCTGGTACGTGTACGTGCCGCTGGCCCTGGTCATCTGGGGCCTGATGTACAACAGCGGCGTCCACGCCACCATCGCCGGCGTCGCCATGGGCCTGATGCTCCGCTGCTCCATCCGGGAGGGCGAGGAGCACTCCCCCGGCGAGCACATCGAGCACCTGGTCCGTCCGATCTCCGCCGGTCTCGCCGTCCCCCTCTTCGCGCTCTTCTCCGCCGGGGTGAGCGTCTCCGGCGGGGCGCTGGGCGACGTCTTCACCCAGCCCGTCACCCTCGGCGTCGTCCTCGGCCTGGTCGTCGGCAAGGCCTTCGGCATCTTCGGCGGCACCTGGCTGGCGGCCCGCTTCACCAAGGCGGAGCTCAACCCCGAGCTGTCCTGGCCGGACGTCTTCGCCGTCGCCACCCTCGCCGGCATCGGCTTCACCGTCTCCCTCCTCATCGGCGAACTCGCCTTCAAGGGGGACGAGGCCCTCGCCGACGAGGTCAAGGCCGCCGTCCTCGTGGGCTCGCTGATCGCCGCCCTGTGCGCCACCGTCCTGCTGAAGCTGCGCGTCCGGAAGTACCAGGCCCTCGTCACCGAGGAGAACCGGGACGACGACCACGACGGCATCCCGGACGTGTACGAGGAGGGCACCGCGGCGTACCACCTCCGCATGGCCGAGATCTGCGAGCGGAAGGCCGCGGAGCACCGGGAGCGCGCCCGACTGGCGAGCGCACCGAGCGACGAGGCCGACCGTCCGGCATGATCTGACTCGGACCGTACAAGAGGAGAGGGAAGAGCGATGAGCGACCCGTTCGACGGAACCGAGCGCAGCCTCGGCCAGCTGGTCGCCTCGGCGACCGCCGAGATGTCAGCACTGGTGCACGACGAGATCGCCCTGGCCAAGGCCGAACTCCGGCAGGACGTCAAGCGCGGCGGGATCGGCGCGATCCTGGGCATCGGCGCCGTGGTGGTGCTGCTGTTCTCGCTGCCGATGCTGAGCTTCGCGCTCGCGTACGGCATCAACGCCTGGACCGGCGGGCACAACGGCGAGGGCGGCTTGAACCTCGCTGTCTGCTTCGTGTTGTCCTTCCTCTTCAATGTGCTCGTCGCGGTCCTGCTCGGGCTGATCGCCCGGGCACAGCTCAAGAAGGTGAAGCCGCCGAAGAAGTCCATCGCCTCCGCCAAGGAGACCGCCGCGATCCTCCCGAACGCCAAGCCGCACCCCCGCCCGGAGGGCGTCACGGCCGCTGAGGTGACGATGGCCAAGGCCGAGTCTGTGGCACGCTCGTCCGTATGACCCTCCCCGAGAGCAGCACCCCCGGCGGCGGGCCCGTACGCCTCGACGGTCCGTGGACCCACCGTGACGTCGCGGCCAACGGCGCCCGCTTCCACATCGCCGAGATGGGCGACGGCCCCCTGGTGCTGCTGCTGCACGGCTTCCCGCAGTTCTGGTGGACCTGGCGCCACCAGCTGCCGGCGCTCGCCGAGGCCGGTTTCCGGGCGGTCGCGATGGACCTGCGCGGGGTCGGCGGCAGCGACCGCACCCCGCGGGGTTACGACCCCGCCAACCTGGCCCTCGACATCACCGGCGTGGTCCGCTCGCTCGGCGAGCCGGACGCCGCGCTCGTCGGCCACGACCTGGGCGGTTACCTGGCCTGGACGGCCGCGGTCATGCGGCCCAAGCTGGTCCGCCGCCTGGTGGTCTCCTCGATGCCGCACCCGCGCCGCTGGCGCTCGGCGATGCTCTCCGACTTCGCCCAGTCCAGGGCCGGCTCGCACATCTGGGGCTTCCAGCGGCCTTGGCTGCCGGAGCGTCAGCTGGTCGCGGAGGACGCCGAGCTGGTGGGGCGTCTGATCCGGGACTGGTCGGGTCCGCGGTCCGGCGATCCGGCCGACGAGGAGGCGATCGAGGTGTACCGGCGGGCGATGCTCGTGCCGTCCACCGCGCACTGCTCGATCGAGCCGTACCGCTGGCTGGTCCGCTCGCTGGCCCGTCCCGACGGCATCCAGTTCAACCGCCGCATGAAGCGGCCGGTGCGGGTGCCGACACTGCATCTGCACGGCTCGCTGGACCCGGTGATGAGGACCCGCAGCGCGGCCGGTTCGGGCGAGTACGTGGAGGCGCCGTACCGCTGGCGGCTCTTCGACGGTCTCGGGCACTTCCCGCACGAGGAGGACCCGGCCGCCTTCACGACGGAGCTGGTCAACTGGCTGAAGGACCCCGAGCCCGACCGCTGACACCCGCACAGGCCCCTTACGGGCCTCTCACGAGCCTCCTACGGTCCTTTCACAGCCCGCCCGCACGGGTTTGCGTCGAACGGCCATGTGCCCCGCGCATACTCCGATTGGCGGGCCCCGGGGCGGTTACCGACCCCGGCCCCCGGGCAGACGTCCCGGTATGGGCTGGACGTACGACTACGGTGACACGGCACGCGACCGCCGCTCCGCCTCCGGGCCGGGCTCCCGCGAGCGGGGAGGCCCCCCGGAGGCGGGCCGCGCTCCCGGCGGGCAGGTCGGGATCTCGCGCATCCTCAGACGGCGGGCCCGCTGGGTGTCGGCCCGGCTCCGCCACCCGCGCGACAGCGCGTAGGGGCCTCGGAGGGGTCCTCAGAGGGCGCAGCCGTCGGTGTCCACTTCCTGGTTCGCCGTGCGGCCGAGCTCGATGTCCTCGCGGATCTCCTCGACCGTCAGCGCGTACCCCGTGTTCGCGTCGTCGCGGGAGCGGGCGAAGATCACGCCCGAGACCGTGCCGTCCTCGGTGAGCAGCGGTCCGCCGGAGTTGCCCTGCCGGACCGTCGTGTACAGCGAGTAGACCTCCCTGCGCACCTCGCCCCGGTGGTAGATGTCGGGGCCGTCGGCGGTGATCCGGCCGCGGACGCGGGCCGAACGGACGTCGTACGAGCCGTTCTCGGGGAAGCCGGCGACGATGGCGTCGTCACCGCTGTGGGCCTCCTCCTCGGTGAAGCGCAGCGGGGTGGCGCGGAGGTCCGGCACGTCGAGGACGGCGATGTCACGGCGCCAGTCGTAGAGCACGACCGTGGCGTCGTAGAGCCGGCCCTCGCCGCCGATCTGCACGGTGGGCTCGTCGACGCCGCCGACCACGTGGGCGTTGGTCATCACCCGCCGGTCGGAGAAGACGAAGCCTGTGCCCTCCAGGACCTTGCCGCAGCTCGGAGCCGTACCGACGACCTTGACGATGGAGCGCTGGGCGAGGGTCGCGACGGGGCTGCCGGCGAGCGCCGGGTCCGGGGGAAGGACCTCGGTGATGGGCTCGTTGGCGAAGGGGCTGAAGACCTGCGGGAAGCCGCTGCGGGCGAGGGTGGAGCTGAAGTCGGCGAACCAGGCGCTGACCTGATCGGGCATCACCCGGGAGACGCCCTGGAGCACCTTGGAGCCGCGCACCTCCTTGCCGAGGGTGGGCAGCGAGGTGCCGGCGAGGGCGGAGCCGATCAGCCAGGCCACGAGCAGCATGGCGACCACGTTGACCAGCGCGCCGCCGGTGGCGTCGAGGGCGCGGGCCGGTGACCAGGTGATGTGACGGCGGACCTTGTTGCCGAGGTGGGTGGTGAGGGCCTGGCCGATGGAGGCGCTCACGATGACCGCCATCACGAAGATCACGGTGACCGACATGGAGACCTCGCTCTTGTCGGTGAGCTGGTCCCACAGGATCGGCAGCAGCCACATGGCGAGGAGGCCGCCGCCGAGGAAGCCGATCACCGAGAGGACGCCGACCACGAAGCCCTGGCGGTAGCCGATGATCGCGAACCACACGGCCGCGAGCAGCAGCAGGATGTCCAGCACGTTCACGGTCGTCAGCCTCGCAGATTCGTTTCCGGTCGCCGTCTCGTCCCCGGTCGCCGTCTTGTTCTTCGGTCGCGGTCTCGTCTTCGGTCGCGATCGCGGTCTTGGTCCTCGGTCGCGGTCTTGGTCCTCGGTCGCGGTCTCGTCCCCGGGGCCGCCTCTTCGGCGGTCGCCCGAGGGGTCAGCCTGTCATGACCGCCGGTCGAGCGGGATCCTGCGGGAGGGGTCCCAGGGGCGCTCCCAGCCCGCGAAGTGCAGCAGCCGGTCGATCACTCCGGCGGTGAAACCCCAGACCAGAGCGGATGCGACGAGGAAGGCGGGGCCGGCGTGTCCGGCCGGGTGGACGGCGGTGGCGCGGTTGGCGGGATCCGTGAGATCCGCCACGGGCACGGTGAAGACCCGGGCCGTCTCGGCGGGGTCGACGACGCCGACCGGGCTCGGTTCGCGCCACCAGCCGAGCACGGGGGTGACGACGAAGCCGCTGACCGGGATGTAGAGCCGGGGCAGCACACCGAAGAGCTGGACGCCGGCCGGGTCGAGGCCGGTCTCCTCCTCGGCCTCGCGCAGGGCGGCCCGCAGCAGCCCGCCGTCGTCCGGGGAGCCGTCCTCGGGGTCGAGGGCGCCGCCGGGGAAGGAGGGCTGTCCCGCGTGCGAGCGGAGGCTGCCGGACCGCTCCATGAGCAGCAGCTCGGGCCCGCGCTCGCCCTCGCCGAAGAGGACGAGGACGGCGGACTGGCGCCCCGCGCCGCTCTCGGGCGGCAGGAACCGGCTCAGCTGCTCGGGCGCGACCGTGCGCGCGGCCCGGTCGACCGGCGCGAGCCAGTCGGGCAGGCCGTCCCGGTCCAGCAGGCCGCCGGCCCCGGGGCCGTAGATCTCTTCGTCCGTGCGCGTCATGGGCACCCCCGTGTCGTCCAACGCCACCGCCGTCCCCCTTCGTTCCCGGCGGCCCCTCCCGCGCTCATTCCGCACCCGAGGGGCTCTGTACGGCTCCGGGGGCCACGCCGGGGGCGGGCGGCGCGGGGCGGCCGGGGTAGTCGGCGGGCGGGTTGAGCCGCTGGCCGGGATAGCCGCCCTTCTCGTACTTGAGCAGCTTCCGCGCCTTCTCCGGGTCGGTCTCGCCCTCGCCGTAGGCGGGGCAGAGGTGGGTGATGGGGCAGGCGCCGCAGGCGGGCTTGCGGGCGTGGCAGATGCGGCGGCCGTGGAAGATCACCCGGTGCGAGAGCATCGTCCAGTCGCTCTTCGGGAAGATCTCCGCGATCTCGGCCTCGATCTTGACCGGGTCGTCGGACTCCGTCCACCGGAAGCGGCGGGCGAGGCGCATGAAGTGGGTGTCGACGGTGATGCCGGGGACGCCGAAGGCGTTGCCGAGGACGACGAAGGCGGTCTTGCGGCCGACGCCGGGGAGCTTGACCAGGTCCTCCAGACGGCCGGGGACCTCGCCGCCGAAGTCGTCCCTCAGGGCGGCGGCCAGGCCCATGATCGACTTGGTCTTCGCGCGGAAGAAGCCGGTCGGGCGGATCAGCTCCTCGACCTCCTCGGGGACGGCGGCGGCCAGGTCCTCGGGGGTCGGGTACCGGCCGAAGAGCGCGGGGGTCGTCTGGTTCACCCGCAGGTCGGTGGTCTGCGCGGAGAGGACCGTGGCGACCAGCAGCTCGAAGGGGTTCCGGAAGTCGAGCTCGGGGTGGGCGTACGGGTACACCTCCGCGAGCTCCCGGTTGATCCGCCGGGCCCTCCGGACCAGGGCGAGCCGCGACTCGGGCTTGGCGACGCGGGCGGTTTTGGGGGCCCCGGCGGCTCGGGGGGTTCCAGCGGCTCCGGCGGCCCGGGAGGTTCTGGTGGCTCCGGCGGCTCGGGGGGTTCCAGCGGCTCCGGCGGCCCGGGAGGTTCTGGTGGCTCCGGCGGCCCGGGAGGTTCTGGCGGCTCCGGTGGCTCCGGTGGGCTTCTTCGCGGCGGCTTTCTTCGGGCGTTCCCGGGCACGGTCCGTCGTGCGCTCCTGCGCGTGCGAATCGCCCCGATCGGCGCCTTTCGAACGTTTCGACACGCCGCGTTCGCCCACAGCGGAATTACCTTCGGCCGACACTCTTCCAGCCCCCTTGGCCTGCGTTCTCACCGGCGAGTTGGACACCCGGCCAGCCTAGGCGCCGGGGCCGACATCCGCCCCGCCCACCGCCCATCGGACCCCGATCGGGCCCCTGACGTTCGGCAATGGCGTCCGGTGCGTCAAACTTGTTGTGATTGATCGCACTGTTTGGCACGTCCGGCATCATGGGAGCCAGGTCCCGTGAGCAGGTCGACAGTAGGAGTGAACTCGTGGACGACGTTCTGCGGCGCGCCCCGCTCTTCGCGGCGCTCGATGACGAGCAGGCCGCCGAGCTGCGCGCCTCGATGAGTGAGGTGACGCTCGCCCGTGGCGACGCGCTCTTCCACGAGGGCGACCCCGGCGACCGCCTGTACGTGGTCACCGAGGGCAAGGTGAAGCTGCACCGCACCTCCCCCGACGGCCGCGAGAACATGCTGGCCGTCCTCGGCCCCGGCGAGCTCATCGGCGAACTGTCCCTCTTCGACCCGGGCCCGCGCACCGCGACCGCGACGGCGCTGACCGAGGTCAAGCTGCTCGGCCTCGGTCACGGCGACCTCCAGCCCTGGCTGAACGCCCGGCCCGAGGTGGCCGGCGCCCTGCTGCGGGCCGTCGCCCGCCGTCTGCGCAAGACCAACGACCAGATGTCCGACCTGGTCTTCTCCGACGTGCCGGGCCGGGTCGCCCGCGCGCTCCTCGACCTGTCGCGCCGCTTCGGCGTGCAGTCGGAGGAGGGCATCCACGTCGTCCACGACCTCACCCAGGAGGAGCTGGCCCAGCTCGTCGGCGCCTCCCGCGAGACCGTGAACAAGGCGCTCGCCGACTTCGCCCAGCGCGGCTGGCTGCGCCTTGAGGCCCGTGCCGTGATCCTGCTGGACGTGGAGCGCCTCGCGAAGCGCTCGCGGTAACCCACGCGCGCGTACGGTACGGAAAAGGGGGCCGCCCGGTTCGACCGGGCGGCCCCCTTCCGCGTTCCGTGCGGACGCGTTCCGGGCGGGCGGGTCAGCGCTTGGAGCCGTCCACGATCACCGGGGCCGAGTTGCCGTTGCCGCAGGGCACCGCGTAGACCGGGTTCTTCTCCGCGGCCGCCTTGTAGGCGTCGATGCACTGGTTCGTCAGGACCTTGTCGGTCAGCGAGTCGTTGAGGATCTTGTTGGCGCGGGCGATGCCCTCCGCCTCGATCCGGCGCCGGTCCGACTCCGCCTTGGCCGTACGGGCCGCCTCAAGGGCCCGCTCGGTGGCCTGCTGCTGCTGGATCTTGCGGTCGATCTGGTCCTGGAGCGCGTCCGAGGGCTTCACGTTCCGCAGGTTGACGGTGGTGACGTCGATGCCGCGCGGGGCCAGGCGCTCCTTGATCAGGGCGCCGATCTCGGCGTTGATCTTCTCGCGGTCGGAGGTGTACCCCTGCTCGCTGGTGTAGCGGGCGAAGACGTTGCGGACGATCTCCCGGCTGTCCGGGTAGACCAGCCGCTGCTGGATGGCGTCCGCGCTGCCCGCGAGCTTGTAGAGCTCGACGGCCTTGGTCGGGACGACGGCCCACTTCACCGTGACCTCGGCGTACATGACGCCGCCCTGCGAGGAGCGGACCTCGACCACGTCCTTGTCGGAGAGGTTGAGGTCGACCGGGCGGGTCGAGAAGGTGGTGACGTCGGTGAACGGCGACTTCACGTGCATGCCGGAGGTCATCGGCGTACCGACCTTGCCGAAGGCGACCGGGACGCCGACCTCGTACGCGCTGACCACGTAGACCATGCTCACGATCAGCGAGAAGACGCCGGCCACCAGCGCGCCGACGGAGCCCATCTTCAGGCCGGTCGAGTCCTGCGACCGGCCGACGAAGTAGAGCACCACCGCGGCGATGACCAACAGGATGGCTATGACGAACACGGGCTTCCCCCTGAGAACTACGGTCTGGTGTAAACGGAGCGTAAAGCACTCCGGGAAGCCGCAGAATGCCAGGGGTCGGCAATTCTGCCCGCCGCGGAGTTCCTGGTCTCGGCCATTCCCGCCGACGCGGGGTTCCTGGAGTCGGCAACGCCCGTCGTGGCGGGGTCGGTCGGTCCTCCCTCCACGGGGTCCTGACGCCGGCCGTCCCCCCGCTGGGAGGGATCCCGGGGCGGCGGCGCTTCCCGGCGCGGGGCCGGGGGCGGTGGACTGGTCGGGCTCCCGCCGCGAAGTCCTGGTGCCGCTCGTTCCCCTCGGCGCGGGGTTCCCGGGGACGGCAACGCTCCCCGATGCGGGGCCGGGGGTGGCGGGGCGGCCGGGCGTCCTTCCCGCTTCGGCTTCCCGGGGCGGGCGGGGGTTCTTCTCGGTGTGAGGGGCGGTCAGATCAGGCCGCGTTCCCGCAGGTACTCCAGCTGTGCCCGGACGGACAGTTCCGCCGCCGGCCAGAGGGAGCGGTGTACGTCTGCGTAGACGTGCGCCACCACCTCGGAGGCCGTACGGTGTCCCGCTTCGACCGCCGTCTCCACCTGCGCCAGTCGGCTCGCCCGGTGCGCCAGGTAGAAGTCCACGGCTCCCTGGGCGTCTTCCAGGACCGGGCCGTGGCCCGGCAGGACGGTGTGCACGCCGTCGTCCACGGTCAGGGAGCGCAGGCGCCGCAGCGAGTCCAGGTAGTCGCCGAGCCGCCCGTCGGGGTGCGCCACCATCGTCGTGCCGCGTCCCAGGACCGTGTCGCCGGTCAGCACCGCGCGGTCGGCGGGGAGGTGGAAGGAGAGCGAGTCGGAGGTGTGGCCGGGCGTCGGTACCACCCGCAGCTCCAGACCGCCGACGGTGATCACCTCGCCCGCGCCCAGGCCCTCGTCGCCGAGGCGGAGCGCCGGGTCGAGGGCACGGACGGCCGTCCCGGTCAGCTCGGCGAACCGGCCCGCGCCCTCGGCGTGGTCCGGGTGACCGTGCGTCAGCAGGGTCAGCGCGATCCGCTTGCCCAGCTTCTCCGCGGTGTCGATCACGTGCCGGAGGTGGCCCTCGTCGAGCGGGCCGGGGTCGACGACCACGGCCAGGTCGGAGCCGGGCTCGGACAGCAGCCAGGTGTTGGTGCCGTCCAGGGTCATCGCGGACGGGTTGGGCGCGAGCACGTTCACGGCCCGCTCGGTCGCGGGACCGGAGGTGACGAGCCCGCGCGGCCGGCCGGGGAGGGCGGCGGCGTCGGTCACGCGGAACCGCCCCCGACCCGCTTGGTGAACTCGTCGTGCCCCGGCCAGGTGAGCACCACCTGACCGTCCTCCACGCGCGCGCGTGCCAGGACCGGCGTCATGGACTGCTTTCCGGCCGCCGTCAGGGCCTCCGCGGCCGTGCCGCAGGGCTGAAGGGACCGCAGGGTGGCGATGGTCGGCGGCATCATCGTCAGCTCGCCCCGGTCGTAGCCGGCCGCGGCCTCGGCCGGACGGATCCAGACCGTGCGGTCGGCCTCGCCGGAGACGTCCCGAGTACGCTGCCCGGCCGGCAGCGCGGCGACGAAGAACCAGGTGTCGTACCGCCGCTGCTCGAACTCGGGGGTGATCCAGCGGGCCCACGCGCCGAGCAGGTCGGAACGGAGGACGAGCCCGCGCCGGTCGAGGAAGTCCGCGAAGGCCAGCTCGCGGGCGACCAGCGCCTGCCGGTCGCGCTCCCAGTCCTCGCCGGTGGTGTCGCCGACGACGGTGTCCGGGCTCTCTCCGGCGAGCAGCACGCCCGCCTCCTCGAAGGTCTCGCGGACGGCGGCGCAGACCACGGCCTGGGCCTGCGCGGGGTCGTCGAGCCCGAGCCGCTCCGCCCACTCCTCCAGGGAGGGCCCGGCCCAGCGCACCGGCTGCTCGTCGCGCGGGTCGACCCCGCCGCCGGGATAGGCGTACGCGCCTCCGGCGAAGGCCATCGAGGTGCGACGGCGCAGCATGTGGACCTCGGGCCCGCCGTCCGCGTCGCGCAGCAGGAGCACGGTGGCGGCGCGCCGGGGCGTCACCGGCACGAGCTCTCCGGCGGCGAGGGCGCGGATGCGGTCGGGCCATTCCGGCGGGTACCACTGACCATTCGACATGGGCGGATGCTATGCGCAACGAACGGAATGCACGAGAGCTGCCCGCGTGGGGGGCGGTACGCGCGGGAGCCACGTGGGGTTGCCGGCTGCCGCTGGGGGCCGGCAGCCCCGGAGCGGCGGAACGCCTGTGAAGTCGGCCACACGGCGCGGCACGCGCCGGACCCGGCCGCCAAGGGACCGACCCGCGCGGGAGCCTCCCGCCCGGGGAGGCGGGAACTCACGCGGGGGGCCGGCCGCTCAGGGGACGGACGTACGGAAAGCCGCCCGCTCAAGGGGCGGAGGACGTACGGGAAGCCGCCCGCTCAAAGGGCGGAGGACGTACCGGAAGCCAGCCGCTCAAAGGGCGGACGGGCGAGGAGCCAGTCACTCAAAGGTCGGACGGGCGGGAAGCCGCCCGCTCAAGGGGCGGACGTACGAGAAGCCGGCCAGTCCCTTCTTTCGGAGGGGTGGCCGGCTTCGCGCGCGTGGTGGGCGGGATCAGGCCTCGGTCAGCTCGACCTGGACCTCGACCTCGACGGGGGCGTCGAGCGGGAGGACGGCGACGCCGACGGCGCTGCGGGCGTGCACGCCCTTGTCACCGAGGATCTCGCCGAGCAGCTCGCTGGCGCCGTTGAGGACCGCGGGCTGACCGGTGAAGTCGGCGGCGGAGGCGACGAAGCCGACGACCTTCACGACGCGCTTGATCCGGTCGAGGTCACCGGCGACCGACTTCACGGCCGCGAGCGCGTTCAGCGCGCAGGTGGCGGCGAGCTCCTTGGCCTCCTCGGCGGTCACCTCGGCGCCGACCTTGCCGGTCACCGGAAGCTTGCCCCCCACCATCGGGAGCTGGCCCGCGGTGTAGACGTACACGCCGGACTGGACGGCCGGCTGGTAGGCGGCGAGCGGCGGGACGACCTCGGGCAGCTTCAGGCCCAGCTCCGCGATCCGGGCTTCGACGGCCCCGCTCACGACTGCGGCCGCTTCATGTAGGCCACGAGCTGCTCCGGGTTCGGGCCGGGCACGACCTGGACGAGCTCCCAGCCGTCCTGGCCCCAGTTGTCGAGAATCTGCTTGGTCGCGTGCACCAGAAGCGGCACCGTGACGTACTCCCACTTGGTCATGGAGCCGACTGTAGCCGCTGCGGCGGGGGGCTTTCCCGAGGCTCCCCCCGACGCTCCCCCTAGGGGGCTTCTCCGGGGCGGTCCGCTGATTGCGCGGGCCCGCCAGTGGTTAGGCTCGACAGCGTGAGCAGGCTCCAGGTCGTCAGCGGCAAGGGCGGTACCGGTAAGACGACGGTCGCCGCCGCCCTCGCCCTCGCCCTCGCGACGGAGGGGAAGCGGACGCTCCTCGTCGAGGTCGAAGGCAGACAGGGCATCGCACAGCTCTTCGAGACGGAGGCGCTTCCCTACGAGGAGCGCAAGATCGCCGTGGCTCCGGGCGGCGGCGAGGTGTACGCGCTGGCGATCGACGCCGAGCGCGCCCTCCTCGACTACCTCCAGATGTTCTACAAACTGGGCGGCGCGGGCCGGGCCCTGAAGAAGCTCGGCGCGATCGACTTCGCGACGACGATAGCGCCGGGGGTGCGGGACGTCCTGCTCACCGGCAAGGCGTGCGAGGCGGTCCGGCGGCGGGAGCGCGACGGCCGCCCGGTCTACGACCACGTGGTGATGGACGCCCCGCCGACCGGCCGCATCACCCGCTTCCTCAACGTGAACGACGAGGTGGCGGGGCTGGCCCGGATCGGCCCGATACACAACCAGGCGCAGGCGGTGATGGGGGTCCTCAAGTCCCCCGAGACGGCCGTGCACTTGGTGACCCTCCTTGAGGAGATGCCGGTCCAGGAGACGGCGGACGGCATCGCCGAGCTGCGCGCCGCGGGGCTGCCGGTGGGCCGGGTGGTGGTGAACATGGTCCGCCCGCAGCTCCTCGACGGGGCGGCGGTACGGGCCGCCTCCGGCGACCACCGCGAGGCGATCGCGCGGACGCTGGCGTCCGTCGGGGTCACGGGTGCCGCAGGCCTGGTCGAGCCGCTGCTCGACGAGGCGGCCGAGCACGCCCGCCGGGTGGAGCTGGAGCGGAGCCAGCGGGCCGTCCTGGACGGCATCGGGGTGCCCGCGTACGAGCTGCCCTACCTGGGCGACGGGGCGGACATCGCGGGCCTGTACCGCCTGGCGAAGGAACTGCGGAGGCAAGGGGTGGGTGCGGCGTGACGGAGAAGACCCCGAGGATCGCCACGAGCGGCGCCGGAAGCGAGACCGGCGCCGTCCCGAACGGCACCAGGGCCGAGACCCGCGCCGCCTCGCACGGCACCGGAGGCGCGGCCGACCCCGTCTCGAACGGCCTGGACACCGTGCCCGCCTTGGAGATCGACCCGCTCCTCGACGACCGGGGCACCCGGATCATCGTCTGCTGCGGTTCCGGCGGGGTCGGCAAGACGACCACGGCGGCGGCGCTGGGCGTGCGGGCGGCGGAGCGGGGGCGGCGGGTGGTCGTCCTCACCATCGATCCGGCGCGCCGGCTCGCCCAGTCGATGGGCATCGACGCGCTCGACAACACCCCGCGCAAGGTGGACGGCATCAAGGGCTCCGACGGCGGGGAGCTGCACGCGATGATGCTGGACATGAAGCGGACCTTCGACGAGATCGTCGAGGCGCACGCCGATCCCGCGCGGGCGCGGGCGATCCTGGAGAACCCCTTCTACCAGTCCCTGTCGGCCGGTTTCGCCGGTACGCAGGAGTACATGGCGATGGAGAAGCTGGGCCAGCTGCGGGCCCGGGACGAGTGGGACCTGATCGTCGTCGACACCCCGCCGTCCCGCTCGGCGCTCGACTTCCTGGACGCGCCGAAGCGCCTTGGGTCCTTCCTGGACGGGAAGTTCATCAAGCTGCTGATGGCGCCGGCGAAGGTGGGCGGCCGGGCCGGGATGAAGTTCCTCAACGTCGGCATGTCGATGATGTCGGGGACGCTGGGGAAGCTGCTGGGGGGTCAGTTCCTGGTCGACGTGCAGACGTTCGTCTCCGCGATGGACACGATGTTCGGCGGTTTCCGGACGCGGGCGGACGCCACGTACCGGCTGCTCCAGGCGCCCGGCACGGCCTTCCTCGTCGTCGCGGCACCGGAGCGGGACGCGCTGCGGGAGGCGGCGTACTTCGTGGAGCGGCTGGCCGCCGAGGGCATGCCGCTGGCCGGTCTCGTCCTCAACCGGGTGCACGGCAGCGGGGCGGCGCGGCTCTCGGCCGAGCGGGCGCGGGCGGCCGCGGAAAATCTTGACGAGGGCCGCATGGTGGATCAGGGGGGCGGGAAGACTGGAGTGCGTGGCGCTCCGGCCGTCTCGCCCGGGCCGTCGCATCCCGCCACCGCCGCCGACTTCCCCGCACGCCCCTCCGCCGCATCCCAGGCTGCCCCCACAGCCGACGCGACGATCGAAGCGCACCGCAGCACCACCGAGCACGGCGACAGCGTGAACCCCAGCAGCACAGGCACAGGCATCGATCCCGCCCCCGGTCCCGACCTCGCCCGGCTGACCGCCGGTCTGCTCCGGCTGCATGCCGAGCGGATGCAGGTGCTCGCGCGCGAGCAGCGCACGCGCGACCGCTTCACGGCCCTCCACCCCGAGGTGGCGGTGACCGAGGTGGCCGCCCTGCCCGGCGATGTGCACGACCTCGCCGGGCTGCGGGCCATCGGTGAGCGCCTCTCCTCCCCGCGCGACCCGTCCTGACGGGACCTCACGGGACGGTCGGGGCTATCCGACCGCGGCGTACTCCTCGTACGTCGCGTCGTCCTGCATGGCGACGGGCAGCAGGCCCGCGCCGCGCTCGTACTCCGTGCGCGCGGTCTCCAGGAGCCGCCGCCACGAGGTGACCGTGGGGCGCCGGCGCAGCAGGGCACGGCGCTCGCGCTCCGTCATGCCGCCCCACACGCCGAACTCCACACGGTTGTCCAGGGCATCGGCGAGGCACTCGGTGCGCACCGGGCACCCGGTGCACACCGCCTTCGCCCTGTTCTGTGCCGCTCCCTGCACGAAAAGTTCATCCGGATCGGTAGTGCGGCAGGCCGCCTGCGCACTCCAGTCAGCTACCCAGCCCATACCGGCGCCGTCCTCTCCCGAATCGAGGCTCCCCCACGGCGGCAGCGGCATATTCACCGCTGCCAGTTGGGACGTTACGGAAGGTGGGGACAGCGCAACACCCCCTTCGGGCCCAATCTTGAATGGTCCGAACGGACTATGCGTGCGCGTCAGATCACCCAGGGGAGTGACCGAAGGACATGCGTGTGTTATGGGACACCCCACGACACACGCGCCGGAATCGGACATGCCTTGCCCGCGGATTCGGGGACGCGGGAACTCATGCCGGAAATCAGGCGAATGTCACGCATGGGGGTTGATACGGGACCGCACTCCTGTGACAGTTGTGAGCAGCTTAGGCCAAGGCATATACGCGTGTCCGGTGATTGAGAACGTAGGCTGCCCCCATGGCAAAGAAGCGCTCGGGCGGTGGTCTGACCGGGACCCAGCAGGCCGCCAAGTTCCTCGGTGTCAGTGTGCTCTCCGGAGCCGTGCTGGCGGGTATCGCCCTGCCCGCGGCCGGCGCACTGGGTCTGGCGGCGAAGGGGACGGTCGAGGGGTTCGACGAGATCCCCTCCAACCTGAAGACCCCGCCGCTCAGTCAGCGCACCACCATCCTGGACTCCGAGGGCGGGCTGATCGCCACCGTCTACTCCCGGGACCGCAAGGTGGTGCCGCTGGAGAAGATCTCCCCCTACATGCAGAAGGCGATCGTCGCGATCGAGGACGCGCGCTTCTACGAGCACGGGGCGGTCGACCTCAAGGGCGTGCTGCGCGCGATCAACAAGAACGCGCAGTCGGGCGGTGTCTCGGAGGGCGCGTCCACGCTCACCCAGCAGTACGTGAAGAACGTCTTCGTCGAGGAGGCCGGTGACGACCCGGAGAAGGTCGCGCAGGCCACCCAGCAGACGATCGGCCGCAAGGTCCGCGAACTGAAGTACGCGATCCAGGTCGAGGAGGAGCTGGGCAAGAAGAAGATCCTGGAGAACTACCTCAACATCACGTTCTTCGGGCAGCAGGCGTACGGCATCGAGGCCGCCTCGCAGCGCTACTTCTCCAAGCCCGCCGCGAAGCTCGACCTGGGCGAGGCCGCGATGATGGCCGGTCTGGTGCAGTCGCCGAGCCGCTTCGACCCCATCAACGACCTGGAGGAAGCCACCAAGCGGCGCAACATCGTCCTCCAGCGCATGGCGGACGTCGGCGACATCAGCCAGGCCGAGATGGAGAAGGCCAAGGCCGCCCCCATCAAGCTGAAGGTGAAGACGCCGAGGAACGGCTGCATCACCGCCGTCGAGGGCTCCGGCTTCTTCTGCGACTACGTCCGCAAGACGATCCTGACCAATCCGGTCTTCGGCAAGACCGTCGAGGAGCGGCAGAAGCTGTGGAACCTGGGCGGTCTGACCATCCGGACCACCCTCGACCCGAAGGCGCAGGCCGCCGCCAACGAGGCCGCGATCGCGAAGGTCAACAAGGACGACCCGGTCGCCGCCGCCGTCGTCCAGGTCCAGCCGGGCACCGGCAGGATCCTGTCGATGGGCCAGTCCCGCCCGTACGGTCTGGACCAGAAGAAGCACGAGACGACGCTCAACCTCGCCGTCGGCAGCAAGATGGGCGGCACGACGTACGGCTTCCCGGTCGGCTCGACCTTCAAGCCGATCACGGCCGCCGCCGCCCTGGAGCAGGGGCTGAGCCCCGCCACGAGCTACGACACGCCGTGGAAGATCTCGTTGAAGAAGAGTGACTACAAGCGCTGCGACGGCAAGCCCGCGGACTACGGTGACTGGTCGGTCCAGAACGAGCTCAAGTCGGAGAAGGGGGCGTACGACATGACGAGCGCCCTCGGCAAGTCCATCAACACCTACTTCGCCAAGCTGGAGCTGACGGTCGGCCTCTGCGAGACGCTGACGATGGCGAAGAAGGTCGGCTACGAGCGCGAGCTGGGCAAGCCGATGGAGCAGAGCCCGTCCGCGACCCTCGGCTCCCTGGAGAGCACCCCGCTCGACATGGCAAACGTCTACGCGACTTTCGCCAACCGCGGCATCTACTGCGTCCCGGTGGTCATCGACTCCATCAGGGCCGCCAACGGCGACAAGCTGAACGTGCCGCAGACCAAGTGCACGCGTGCGATGTCCGACCGCACCGCAGACATGATCAACCAGATGCTGAAGGGTGTGGTCGAGGACGGCACCGGTACGCGGGCAGGTCTGAGCGACCGGGACAACGCGGGCAAGACCGGTACCACCGAGGGCCGCAAAGACGCCTGGTTCGTCGGCTACACCCCGGACCTGTCCACCGCCGTCTGGGTCGGCGACGACGTCGGCGAGCGCGAGGAGATGTTCAACCTCACCATCGGCGGCGTCTACTACGACAAGGTCTGCGGCGGCTGCCTCCCCGGTCCGATCTGGCGGATCGCGATGACCGGCGCACTCGGCGACGACAAGCCGTCCTTCGTCGACATCGCCGTCCCGCGGGCCGAGAAGCCGAAGGACCCGAAGAGGGACGAGAAGCGGGACGACGACAAGCCGCGCAAGCGGGGCGACGACAAGCCGGGCGACCAGCCGACCAACCCCTTCCCGGACATCACGTTCCCCGGTCTGACCGGCGGCGACGCCACCCGGCCGGGCAACGGCCGCGGCGGCCGCGACTAGCGAGGCGGGGAAGAGAGCAAGAGGGCGCCCCCACCGGAAACCGAACCGGATCCGGTGGGGGCGCCCTTCTCGTACGCGTGCGTCCCGGGCTCAGCCCGCCAGGAGCTTCTTCACCGCGGCGGCGACCCGGCCGCCCTCGGCCTGGCCCGCGACCTTCGGGTTCACGATCTTCATGACGGCGCCCATGGCGCGCGGGCCCTCGGCTCCGGCGGCCTTCGCCTCCTCGACGGCGGCGGCGACGATCCCCTCCAGCTCCTCGTCGGAGAGCTGCTTCGGCAGGTACGCGTCGAGGACGAGGCCCTCCGCCCGCTCGCGCTCGGCCGACTCGGCGCGACCGCCCTGCTCGAAGGCGTCCGCGGCCTCGCGCCGCTTCTTCGCCTCCTTGGCGATCACCTTCTGCACCTCGTCGTCGGAGAGTTCGCGCTTGGTCTTGCCCGCGACCTCCTCCTTGGTGATCGCGGCGATGGTCAGCCGCAGGGTCGAGGAGCGCAGCTCGTCGCGCTCCTTGATCGCGGCGTTGAGGTCGTCCTGAAGCCTTGCCTTGAGCGTGGTCATGGCATCAAGTGTGGCAGGTGCCGGGTCCGTACCGCCCGTGCATTTACGCCCCCCGGGTCTGGAACGATGGGGGGATGCGCGCACGGTACGGCATCCCCCTGAAGATCACGGCGGGCGTCGCGGCGACCGCCGCGGCCGGACTCGTCTACGCGGCGGGCTTCGAGGCCCGGTCCTTCCGGCTCCGCCGGGTGACCGTCCCCGTCCTCCCGCCGGGCATGGACGACCTGCGGGTCCTCCAGGTCTCCGACGTCCACATGGTGTGCGGCCAGCGCAAGAAGCGCGCCTGGCTGCAGAAGCTCGCCGGGCTCCGCCCCGACTTCGTCGTGAACACCGGCGACAACCTCTCCGACACCGACGCCGTGCCGGAGCTCCTCGACGCGCTGGGCCCGCTGATGGAGTTCCCCGGCGTGTACGTCTTCGGCTCCAACGACTACTACGGCCCCCGACTGCGCAACCCCGCCCGCTACCTGCTGGAGAAGGCGCAGGGCCGGCACGGGCTCAACGGCAACAAGCCGGTCGTCGGCGCCGTGCACAACCCCTGGGAGGGCATGAAGGAGGCCTTCGACGCGGCCGGCTGGGTGGACCTCACCAACACCCGCGGCCGGCTCAAGCTGCCCCAGGGCGACCTGGCCTTCACCGGCCTCGACGACCCGCACATCAAGCGGGACCGGTACGAGCGGGTGGCCGGCGGCCCCGACGCGTCGGCGGACTTCTCCCTGGGCGTCGTGCACGCCCCGTACCTGCGCGCCCTCGACGCCTTCGCCTCCGACGGCTACGGGCTGGTGCTCGCCGGGCACACCCACGGCGGGCAGCTGCGCGTCCCCTTCCACGGGGCCCTCGTCACCAACTGCGACCTGGACACCGACCGCGCGAGGGGCCTCTCCACCCACACCGCCGGCGACCACACCTCCTACCTGCACGTCTCGGCGGGCTGCGGCACCAACCGCTACACGCCGGTCCGCTTCGCCTGCCCGCCCGAGGCGACACTGCTGACCCTGACGGCCCACGCCTGAACGCCATGGCCCCGTGCCCCTGTGATCCGTGACTCCGTGACTCCGTACGGGGGTGGGGGCGCCCCCGTACGGTGAGCGGCATGCCGAATCGTCTCGCCGCCGTCGTACGCGGTCTGATCGCCCTGGCCGCGGCCACCGGCATCACGATCGACTGCGTCCAGGGCGACCCGCTGGTCGTCTTCAGCTTCTTCACGATCTGGTCCAACACCGCCGTCGCCGTCGTCCTCGGCCTGGGCGCCGCCCGCGCCTGGACCGGCCGGCCGCCGCTGCCCGCCGTGTGGAGCGGCGGAGCGCTGCTCTGCATCTGCGTCGTGGGGCTCGTCTTCCACCTGGTGCTCGCCAACCCGTCGAGCCCCTTCAACCAGGCCGCCGCCGTCGACGCGCTCACCGGCGCCCGGGCCGTCTCCAACCAGCTCCTGCACACCGTCACCCCGCTCGGCGTCGCCCTGGACTGGCTGCTGCTCACCCACCCCGGCGCCTTCCGCCCCCGCTTCGCGGCCCTCTGGCTCGCCGCCCCCGGCGCGTACCTGCTCTTCGCCCTCGCCCGCGGCGCCCTGCTGCCCGCCGACGCCCGGACCCGGTACACGTACCCCTTCCTCGACGTCGCCGCCCACGGCTACGCCGGCGTCCTGGTCAACGCCCTCGCCCTCGGTCTCGCCTTCTCCGCCC
Organism: Streptomyces sp. CC208A; assembly: GCF_030010625.1. GTDB lineage: Bacteria > Actinomycetota > Actinomycetes > Streptomycetales > Streptomycetaceae > Streptomyces. The sequence goes on from NZ_JASCXN010000024.1 coordinate 56,036, forward strand.
TCGGCCTCCTCCTCGTCCTGGCCGACCGCTTCCGACCTGCGGTGGCGGGCCGCCGTAACCGGATTTCGTCTCTGGGCGCGGGTGGGCTAAAGTAATCGATGTCGCCGCGACGTGAAGAACAGAGCAGCGACATCGGGGTGTAGCGCAGCTTGGCAGCGCGCTTCGTTCGGGACGAAGAGGTCGTGGGTTCAAATCCCGCCACCCCGACAGAGTATGACCAGGTCAGGGGCCTGATTCGAGAGATCGAATCAGGCCCCTGACTGGCTTTGTAGATCGTTTGGGAGAAATCTGGGAGACGATCTTGGTCGGGGTCTCCCGGCAGGGAGCGAGTGGCGCCGCGCTCAGCAGATGACGCGCTGTCCGGCGACGTACGCGCTCGCGAAGCCTCCATTGTCAGTGGCGCGGCCTAGCCTGGGTGGATCAGTACCCCCCAGGAGGCCCCGGTTGGCTGGATTCAAGATCGACAGGCGCGGCATCGAGAAGATGCAGAAGGAGATCGCCAAGGAGTTCGAGCGGGCGAACCGGAAGTACCCCGTGCGCGTCCCCATCGAGCTCGACGCTCCACGCCTGGGTGCTCTGGCGCTCTCCAGCGCAAGCGGGATCGAGAGCGACCCCTACCTGTCCCGTCTCCTCGTCTGGCTGTACGACGCCTCCCGTCGGGACCCCGGTCGCTTCGTCGACGTAGCCGACTTCCTCGAACGCGAGGGGCTTCCCGTCGACGAGGCCGCCGAGATGGCGCTGCGTCTGAAGAGGCTCGGGCTCGTACGCGTCGTGGAGACCTTCGGCGGCGGGGACTCGGAGGTTTATCCCACGGACGACGGCGTGCTGGAGGCCAAGCGTCTTCTCGACCTCCGCACCGACGCCGTCGCCCGCTTCCGGCACGCCTGTGACGTGCTGTTGCAGTGGGTGCTGCGTACCGGCGGACGGGACTCGGCCGTCGCGGTCGTGTCCTACGCCGACGACCCGCAGTGCACCTTCGCCGGGGTCCCACTGACCGAGGACGAGGCTCTCGGCGCGCTGGACTATCTGGCTGACCACAGCCTCGTGCAGATCCATTCCACCGACAACGGCGCCATGGTCGGAATCACCTCGGCCGGCACACGTTGCGTACTCGCCGGAGGAAGCGTGAACGACCACCTGAACCGCCAGCCGAAGGGCGGCGACACCTACAACATCACCCAATCACAGGGCTTCGTCGTCGGCTCCCAGGAGCACGTCGTCCAGCACAACCACATCGGCCTCGACGCGTCCAAGCTGGCGGAGTTCGCCCAGATGGTCAGACAGTTCGCACCCGCCCTTGGCACGGCCGATGGTCAGCGGGACCAGATCATCATGGACGCCGAGGTGCTGGAGGAGGCGGCGACCGCAGACCAGCCCGAACCGGGCAGGGTCCGCGCCGCATACGAACGGCTGCAGACGGCACTCACGGACATCGGCACGGCGACTCCCGGACTGGCCATGCTCGTAGAGGCTGGCCAGAGCGCGTTCCAGGCGGCCTTCGGCGGCTGACTCCGCAGCGGAGCCGAGCCTTCCGCGCCGCGTCTGCCGGCACGATGCGACCAACGCCGCCGCCCTTGACACCGCTCCTCACGCCGCGAGCGCGAGGAGCCGGTCCAGCACGCGTACCGGCGAGTGGGGGCACATCGCGCGGCGGGCGGCGAGGGCCGTCTCCCACTGCTCGGTCAGGCCGACGAGAAGGCGGCGGCGCATGCCTGGGGTGACGTGCGCGTAGCGGGCCGAGACGGAGCCGTCGAGGTGGCCCATTCGCTCGTCCATGAGGACCTTCTCCGTGCCCAAGTCCTCCATGACGGTGCGGTGGGTGTGACGCAGGCCGTGCGGGGTGAGGCCCTTGGCGACGGGGAGCCAGCAGGCGTCGGCACGCTGGCTCGCGCCACGGCCTCGGGCGGGGACGCCGGGCCAGGGTTCGCCCAGGAGCGGAACGGGGCGCGGCTCCTGGGGTGCCTTCTTCGGGTACCAGCCGGTGGCGGCGGGCTGGAAGAGCCAGGTGGCGAAGCCGTTGCGGCGCCAGTGGGCGGCCTCGTGGGCGGGCGCAGCGTTACGGACGAAGCCGAGTTCGGCGACGGCGAGTTCGACCTGGGCGCGCGTCTCCTCCCGTACGCGTTCGGGGTGGTTGAGCACGTTGGAGACCGTGCCGGTGGACACGCTCGCACGGCGGGCGACGTCGACGAGCTTCGCGCCGCCGTGTCCGCTGGTGCGGGCCGCTCCTTGGCCCCGGAAGACGTACGTCTTGCCGTGGCAGGGGCACGGGACCGGCTTCGTACGGGCGATGTGGTCGGCGACGAGGGCCGAGAGCCAGTCCGTGGCGTCGATGGTGCGGTAGCTGTCGTCCTTCGGCGGCACGCGCACCAGCTCGCCGGTGTCGAGCTCGTACAACTGCCATTCGACGCGGACGGTGCCAGGGCGCGCGTACTCGGTCTCCAGGCCGACGATCTCGCCCCATCGCATGCCGGTGTACGTCTTGAGGATCACGGCCACGAACTCGTCGTCCCGTCCGGAGAGGAGGGCAGCTCGCTCGGCAAGCAGCAGGGCACCGAGCGGATCGATGATGACCTTCTCGGGGCCGCGGTCGCGGGAGCGGCCGGCGCGCTTGCCGCGTCCGCGCCGGCGGGCGGCCGGGTTGGACGTGATCAGGCCCTCGTCGATCGCGTCCTCAAGGATGAGGTGCAGGGTCGAACGCCAGGTCTTCACGCTGGAGGCGGCGTACACGGCCCTCTCCTCCTTCTCCCACCGCTCCACGTCCGAGCGGAGAATGCCCGCGAGGGCCTTGCCCGCGAAGGTGGGAAGCAGGTGCTCCTCGATGTGGCGGCGGTAGTTCTGCATCGTGGACGCGGCCAGGTCCTGGACGGCGTACCAGCGGCTGGCGTACTCGCCGAAGGTCTCCTGGCCGGCGGACGGATCCCGCCACTCGCCACGGCGGACGGCGACCTCCTCGGCGTCCGCCGCCTGCTTGGCGTCGCGCTTGGTGGCGAACTTGACCACGGCGCCCGTCGGATCGGAGACGGTGCCGTACTTGCCGTCGGCCTGCTTGAACCGGCCCCTCCAGTAGGTGGCGCGCTTCTCCGCGTACCCCAAGTGTTCCCTCCCTTCTGTCGCTGAGGCTGTCTAGGCGGTGATGTCGTACTTGGCCTGCGACTGGGCCTGAGGCAGGGCCTTGAGCAGTCGGCGCGGGGGCCGGGCGGTGAGCGCGGGCGCGGTCGGGACGGCGCGGGGCTCGCGGTGGGACGGCGCGGGGGCGGGCGGGGCGGGTCGCTGCGGCGCACGTGCGGGGAATTCCTCGTGAAGCCGCACGATTTCCGCGACGTGTTCCGCGGTGAAGCGATAGGCCCCGCCCACATAGGCGAAGGGAACGAGGCGGCGCCGGGCGCGCTCTTTGACCCACCAGACGGAACAGCCGAGGGCTTCGGCGACCTCTCGGGCTGAGTGGAGGCGAGGAAGTGCGGAGGATATTCGAGGAGCGGACAACGAGGGATTTCCAATCCGGGGACTCGACAAGAGATCCCCATAACGGGCAGGCGGGTTCGACGACAGGACAATGATGCAGAGAATTCCCGGTTTGGCTAACCGGCGATCGTCGGCTATGTTTCGCCCGCCCCGGCCACCCTTGGGGGTGCGAGAGCGCCAGCGAGAAGGGCCTGCGGGGCGACCCCGAGGGCCGCGGCGATGGCGACGAGGTCGTCGATGTCGCAGCGGCGGACGGTGCGTTCGATGCGGGAGAGCGCGGTGAAGGTCATGGGGCGGCCGAGGGCGGTGACGCGGGCGGCGAGCTGGCGCTGGGAGTAGCCGCGGGTGGTGCGGGTGCGTTCGATGGCGTGGGCGGCGGCGTGTCCGGCGGGTCCGATTTCGAGGGGGCGTGGCGGCATGGGTGGTGTTGTAGCTTGCGCGCCTACCGGTCCGGAAGGGCATTCCTGTCTGCCGTGAGCGATGCGGATCACACGGCGATTTCCGGCGATGGTTTCGTCAACCGGGATTTCTGGTCTACGGTCACCGGGCCACGGGCGAGACGACTTGTGAAGGGTTCCAGAACCAAGTCTGGACTTTCACGCACCGGGTGTGGCTGTGTTGTCCACGCACCCCGGCGCCGCCGGATTCCCTGCCCCTTCCCGATTTCGAATTGTGGTCGATCGACATCGCCCGTATCCGCACCATCAAGCCCGAGGCGTTCGCGTCGGAGTCCCTCGCGTCCGTGTCCCTGTCCGCCGAGCGGACCTTCTTCGGCCTGCTCACCCAGGCCGACGACCAGGGCCGCCTCCGCGACCAGGCCGCCGTCATCGCCGGCCAGCTGTGGTCGCTCCGCCGCGAACACGGCCCGGTGGAGGTCGAGGACGACCTCACCCAGCTCGACGGGGCCGGGCTGATCTGCCGCTACGAGGGCGACGACGGCAAGCGGTACCTGCACATCGTCACCTTCGCCAAGCACCAGAAGATCAACCGCCCGAGTGGCGTCCGCAATCCCCCGTGCCCGCACCACGACCTCGGCGTTCCGCGTGAGACCTCACCGCGGGTGCCCGGAGCGGTCACGGAGCACACCGTGACTCGACAGGGAGGACTCACGGAGACATCCGTGAACGTCGAATCCGCAGGTCAGAGCGGATTCCGTGAGTCCTCGCCGCAGACGCGGGGAGGACTCACGGAGCCTGCGGTGAGCCCTCACGGTCCGGATCTAGGACCTAGGAACAGGGATCTAGGAACTACCCCGTTGGGGGGCGCGAGCGCCCCCGCGCCGCAGACGGTCTCGGCGAAGGACCTGATCGGCGAGTACGCCGCCGCCTGTACCCACCGCCCGCCGCAGGACGTCCTCGGCCACCTCGGCCGCGAGGCGAAGAAGCTCCTCGACGAGGGCATCGACGCCAACCACGTACGGGCGGGTCTCGCACAGCACCGGGCCAAGGGCCTGCACCCGAGCACCCTGCCCAGCCTCGTCCACGAGGCCATGAACGCCTCCACGCCCACGTCCGCCGCCACCCACCGGCCGTGGACCAACCCCGCCGACGTCGCCGCAGCCTACGGAGGTGACCTGTGACCGCCACCCTCACCCGGGACCCGCACCAGGTCGGCCGGATCGCCGACCGACTCGGTGCCATCCTGACCCAGCGGGGCATCGGCCCCACCGCCGCCACGCACGAGCCGCCGCCGGAGCCCGGCACCGCACTGGAGCTGGCCGACGCCCGCATCCCCGCCCGCTACCGGCGCGCCCTGACCGACCACCACCACGTCACCGCCTGGGTCGACGAGATCGCCCGCGCCGGCCGCCCCGGACCGGCAGGCGCACCGGGAATCTCAGAGGGATCCTCCCTGCTGATCGCCGGCCCCACCGGCACCGGCAAGACTCACCAGGCATACGGCGCCATCCGCGCCCTCCTCGCCGCCGGGGTCCGCCTGCGCTGGGAGGCCGTCACCGCCGCCGACCTGTACGCCCGCCTGCGTCCCCGCTCCGGCTTCGACAGCGAACGCGAGCTGCAGGCCCTGGCACGCTGCCCGCTGCTGCTCCTGGACGACCTCGGCGCGGCCAAGACCAGCGAGTGGACCGAGGAGCTCACCTACCGGCTGATCAACCACCGGTACGAGCACCTGCGCCCCACCCTGATCACCACCAACCTCCCCACCGCCGACCTCCGCACCGCCCTCGGGGACCGTGTCGCCTCTCGCCTCGCCGAGATGACCGAACGCGTCATCCTCGACGGCCCCGACCGCAGACGCCACCCCGCGCCCTGACCTCCCGGGCCGTCCGGCGTCCTCCTCGCCCTCACCCGCCCGCCCACCCTGGTCCGCCCCCGGCGCGGCCAGCCCAAGGGAGACACCGCATAACACGACTGCCCGGCCCTCACCTGAGGCACGGGACCACCACGCGGTCCCCGGTCCCCGGCCCGCGGGGACCCTGACAGATCCAGCGGAGGACCGTCCGCGGGGACCGATCCCGCCGAAAACGGGGACCGCCCCCGTCCGACCACGGGACCGTCCCTGCCCGCGGGGACCGTCCCCCTGACGATCCGTCGGTCCCCGACGCGCGTGGGGACCGGGCTCCGGCCGGAGGTCACGGCAGACCGGGGACCGGGGACCGTGAAGACCTGCGCCGGGGACCGACGAGGCTGGTGGGACCGGGGTGCAACCTGCAGCCACAGGCACGAAACCGCTACTCAGGGCGCCACGAGGCCGGTCCCCCCTGCGGCACGCGAGCCGGTCTCGGGGGATCTCACCCGCGGGAACCGTCCCGCTTCGGTCCCCTACGGAACGAGATGACACCGAGAAAGGACACCGGCCCGGGACCGGCCAAGGCGGAGACCGTCCCCGCTACGTGGCGGTCCCGGACACGGGACCACCCGCGGGGACCGATGCCTCTGGGGGACCGGTCCCACGGAGCGGGGACGGGGCGCCAAGGGACCAGAAACGGGGACCGAGCACGGTGGCCTACCCGCCGACGCCGACGGAGCCCGCAGCCGTCCGGCCCGTCTGCACCCGTCACCGCGTGAATGCCCTCACCAGCCATCCGCGCGACGAAGAAAGGCACAGAGACCAAACATGCACGACCCACACCATGAACTCCGCACCACTCAGCAGGAGATGACCACCCGCCTCAACCGCGCAGCAAGTTGTCGGCTATGGAGTCCTTACCCGGCCTCCGCCCCAGGGGAGGCGGAGGCTTCCGGCGCCGAGGGGGCGCCGGGGTCGGCCGGCCCGGGGGAGCCGACTCGGGGAGAAGCCGCGTCGCCGCCTGCGCCGCGCCGCCGTCTTCGCGAGCCCACGCTGCGCGAGAAGCGCGTCCACCCGCGCTACAGCGACGACGAGTTCACCTTGCTCGCGACAGCCGCTCACCTCAGCCACATGCCGGTCGGCGGTTACGTCGCCGAGACGTCGCTCGCCGCCGCCCGCTCCGACGACCCCACCGCCGCCGTCGCCGACTACCGGGCCATGGTCAAGGCGCTGATGGCCGCGAACGGGCAACTCGGCAAAATCGGCGGCAACCTCAACCAGCTCGCCTGGCACCTCAATAAGGACGGGGCATGGCCCGCTTCGGACATCGTGACGCGGCTCCTTGACCGGATCGAGGCGTCGATCGCCGAAATCGACATGGCCGTCGCCCAGGTGACCTCGGGGCGGTGACCACGTGATCCCGAAGATCATCCTTGGCAAGGGCGACCGCGCCACACGTCGCCTGATCGGCTACCTCTACGGGCCGGGCTCCGCCAACGAGCACACCGACCCGCACCTGGTCGCGTCCTGGAACGGCTTCGCCCCCGACCCCGGCCGCAGCCCCCACCGCAACCCGAAACAGGTCGAGGAGCAGCTCGCCGCGCAGCTCGACCAGCCCGTGAAGATGCTCGGCGACAAGGCACCGACGACCACGGTGTGGCACTGCCCGGTCCGCGCCGCGCCCGAGGACCCGATCCTGACCGACGCCCAGTGGGCGGACGTCGCCCGCCGGATCGTGGCCGCCGCCGGCATCGCGCCCGAAGGCGACGAGGAAGCCTGCCGCTGGGTCGCGGTCCGCCACGCCGACGACCACATCCACATCGCCGCCACCCTCGTACGTCAGGACGGCCGCCGCCCCCGCCGCGACCACGACATCCGCGCCGTCCAACGCGAAGCCCGCAAGATCGAAGCCGACCTCGGCCTGCGCCGCCTCAACCCCGGCGACGGCACCGCCTCCAAACGCCCCACCAGCAAGGAACACTTCAAGGCCAAACGCCAAGGCCAGGACACCACCACCCGCGAGATCCTGCGCCAGCGCGTCCGCCGGGCGGTGGCCGCAGCCTCCAGCGAGAAGGAGTTCTTCGCGCTCCTGGAAGTGACCGGCGTGGACGTACGTCCCAAGACCGGTCCGTCCGGCGACATCCTCGGCTACAGCGTCGCCCTGCCCGGCGACCTCAACAAGCACGGCGAACCGGTGTGGTTCTCCGGCTCCACCCTCGCCGGCGACCTCTCCCTGCCCAAGATCCGCCACCGCCTCACCGACACCGGCGCCGAACCGGTCACCGCCCCGCCGACCGACCCCTGGCACCAGGCCACCGCCGCCACCGAACGCATCCCCCACCACCTCACCCACAGCAGCGACCCCATCGCCCAAGGCCAGCTCGTCGCCCTCGGCGGAACCCTCGACCTCCTGCCCCTCACCGCCCCGGCCTCGGCAAGGAGCGAACTCGAACGGGCCGCCGCCCTCTTCGAGCGCGCCACCCGCTCCCGCATCACCGCCGACCTCGACAGCGCCCGCGCCCTGCACCGCAGCGTCCAGACGATCCTGCACACCCCCGCCCCGACACGCGACGGAGCCGGCCTGGCGATGCTCCTGGACGCCGCCCTCATCGCCGTGGCCTTCGCGAAGCACTGGCACCGCAAGCACCAGCACGCCCAGCAGGAAGCGGCAGCGAGGCAGACCCTCGTCCACCTCCAGACCGCGTACACCCAGGTCGCCGTCCCGGTCCTTCACGACCTTGCCCGCCGCACCCCCGGCATGCAGACCAAGCAGCGCTACGCCCGACACCTCCAGCAGGCCGTCCCCGAACACGCCGACCGCATCCTCCAGGACCCCGCCTGGGACGCCCTCGCCACCGCCCTCGCCAACGCGGAAACGGCCGGCCACAACCCGACCACCCTCCTCGACCAGGCCCTCGGCCAACGCACCCTCGACGACGCCCGCAACCCCGCCCGCACCCTCACCTGGCGCATCCACCGCCTCGGCCAACGCCACGCACCCGGCCCCCGAGCCCAGGCAGCCATGGCCCGCAGCACCACGCACCGGCCCACCACCCCGACGCACCCGTCGGCCGCCGCACCAGCCACCGTGCAGCAGCCAGCTCACATGCGTCGGCGTTGACCGGCCGACCTGTTCCGCTCCGAGAGGGACAGGCCGCAACCTGTTCATTTTCTGAACGGCGGCCACGTTCATTTTCTGAACGGCCGCCCGTTCATTTTGTGAACAGGGCGGCCGTCGCCAGCAAGCGTGGTGCCGAGCCGGCAGCACACGGGAACGCCATCAGGGTCGGCATATCTCAAAGCCGACCCCGATGGCGCGTTGGCGTACTCGAAGGCTCAGAGTGATGCCTCGGCCCTGAGGGTTCCGGCGCTGATGGCTCCCCGCAGGACGTCGGCGATCTCCTCGGGCTTGAGGTCGATGCCGTCGAGCCCCTCCAGGGTCAGCGGGATCTCCTCCAGCGCGTACTCACCGCGGCCCTCGGCGCTGAACTCAGGACCGGTGCGGTCGTCGAAGGACCAGGTGGCGATGCGGGCCAGGTAGAAGAGCTGGCGCTCGTCGTCGGTCTCCATCGTGTGGAGAAGGCGGATGATGTCGGCCTTCCCCGCGACCTCCTCGTGGATCTCCCGATGGAGGGCGGCCTCCCGGGACTCGTCGCCGGGTTCGACGCCGCCACCGGGCAGGACCCAGTACTCGGGGATGCCGGGCCTGGTGCGGCGGATGACCAGCATCGTGTCGTCGGCGGTGACGAGGACGGCACGGACTCGTTCGATCATTTCGGTTGTTCTCCTTGCTTGTTGACAGTCTCAGTGCAGCAGCCATCCGCCGTCGACGTGGACGGACTGCCCCGTGATGAACGAGGCGGAGGGGCCCGCGAGAAACGCCACCAGGGCCGCGACGTCCTCGGGCCGGCCCCGGCGCGGGACGCACTGGCGCTTGATCTGGTCCTCCGGCCGGACACGGTGCTGGGCAGGGATGGTGTTCTCGGCCTCGACCTGGATAGCCCCGGGCAGGACCGTATTGACGCAGATCCCGTACGGGCCCAGTTCGCGGGCGAGGGAGCGGGTCAGGCCCAGCATCCCGGCCTTCGCGGTGCTGTACGCGACGAGGTTCGTCCGGCCGGCGCGGGCGTTGACGCTGCCGATGTTCACGATCCGGCCCCAGCGGCGTTCGATCATGCCGGGAGTGAGCGCGTGGCAGGTGCGGTAGTGGGCGGTGAGGTTCACGTCGAGGGAGTAGTTCCAGGCTGTCTCGTCGGTGTCCTGCCAGGCGACGCGGGGGTAGGAGCCAGCGTTGTTCACCAGGATGTCGACGGGCCCGATCTCGGCGTTGACGAGGTCGGCCATGGTCCGGACGGAGCCCGGGTCGGTCAGGTCGGCGTTGACCGCGATCCCGGGGCTGCCCGCGCGTTCGAAGGCGGCGAGGAGGGCGTGGGCGTCGGGGGCCTGGCCGAGGTGGTTGACCGCGACGGTCGCTCCGGCGGTGGCGAGTGCCCGCCCGATCTCGGCACCGATGCCGGTGGCCCCGCCGGTGACGAGGGCGTTGCGGCCCTGGAGCGGCCGGGCCTGGAGAGGGGTCTCAAGCAGGTGTAGGGACATTGCTGCTCCGTTCACCGGGGTGGGAGTGGGTGGTCTGCGTGGTGGTGAAGAAGGTGTCGGTCGTCGTGTGTGGGTCCTGGCTCTCGGCGAGCTTGATCAGGACGAGCAGGAGGTCGTGTCCGGTCAGTCGGGAAGGCGGGATGACGCCGAGAATGCGCAGGGCGAGGAAGGCCCGGATCTCCTCAAGGCCACCGCCGTGCTCGCCGCGGAGGCCGTCCAGGGCGCGGGTGAGGGCCGCGGCGCGGCCGGGGTCGGTGTTCCAGGAGTACCGGACGTCGATGTGCCGACTGCTCCGGTGCAGTTCCAGGTGCTCGACGCGCGGGCGGGCCAGAGGCGGCAGGGCGAGGCGGAGGGTGCGGGCGTACACGTCGGGCTGGTAGCGGGGGACGAGCCAGCCGCCCAGCGCCATCAGGTACCAGAGCAGGTTGGCGGTCTCGCCCACGACGGTGTTGCGGCCGGCGAACTCGAAGTCGAGCCAGCACAGCGGGTCGGCGATGTTGGGTTCGGTGGGGTCGCCCTGCGTCAGGCCGGCGCGCAGGCGGCGGTCGGAGGCCAGGACGTCACGGAGGCGGTCGATGGTGGCGGCGACGTTCAGTGTCAGCGGTCTGCCGTTGGCGGTGAGGGTGAAGTCGGCCAGGTCCCGGAGGGTGAGGGTCGTATCGGTGTGGGGCAGGGCGACTGGCAGGTCGCGGCGCAGGTACCAGCGGTCCAGTCGGCCCCCGGGGCGGATGCGGTCGAGGTAGAGGTCCGGTACGCACTCGGCCAACGGCACGTTCTTCCCGGTCTCCTCGGCCGCCGCCCGCAGGTCGGCGCAGACGCCGTCCACGAGGCGGTCCAGGCGGGGCTGTACGGCCGGGTCACGGTCGGCGAGGGCGATCACGTCTCCCAGGAGCAGCTCGCACCGGCCGGTGGCGAAGACGTCCTCGTAGGCGAGGAGCTGCCTGTCCGGTAACGCGATCTGCCCGTGAAGGGCCGGGACCGCGATGCGGGAGGAGAGCTGCGCCCATCCCCTCGCCTCGGCTTCGGCCTGCTCGCGAGTCGCCGCCGGCTTGTGGAAGACGCCCGCTGCCGTCGAGAACCGTCGAGTGCTCACCGCGTCTCCCCGGGGAGGGTGTCCAGCCACGCCTGGAGGACGAGGCGGGCGAGCGCCTCGGTGGCGGGCCGGTCGGTACGGGCGGTGGTGACCAGGCTCGTGTCCTGCCGCCTGGCGTCGAGGAGGACGGTAAGGGCGTCACCGTCGGAGGGGCACTCGATCCCGCTGAAGCGGAGCTGGATCTTCGCGAGCAGCGCGGTGACCTTGTAGAGGCCACGGAGGTCGGGGGTTCCCTTGAGGAGTTGGCGACGGATCTCGATGGCGGCCTGGATGCCGTCGCGCAGGCTCGCCGTGACGTCGGTGGCCGCGTCCGGAGCGGGCAGGGCCAGCCCGGGGGTGACCCACAGCGGGACCAGCGCCCCGCTGCCGATGAGCGCGAGAACGTGGAGGAGCCGGGAGGTGACGGCGCCGGCCCGGCACTCGGCCCGGGTCAGCACGGTCATACCCAGCTTGACCCCGCCGAGCTCCGCCTCCAGGTCCGCGAGGATCTGGCGTATCTCTCCCAGGGAAGAGGCATCGGCCACGACCAGGACGTCGAGGTCGCTCCAGCCGTGCTGGTACTTCCCCCGGGCGCCGCTGCCGGTGACCGCCAGCAGGTCGATCAGCGGGCGCAGGCCGGTGGTGCGGTCGAGGAACTCAGCCAGGTAGGACTCCAGGTGCACGGGGAGCCCGAGCGCGTTGACCGGCATCATGGAGGGCTGGTGCTCCGGCCAACGGCGGTCGAGCACGATGCGGTCCAGCCGCCGCTCCAGCTCCAGGCGCGGCCCGTCGTTGGCGATGACCTCGTGGGCGAGGGACGCTATCTTGTCCGCACCCCGTGCGGCCTTGACCAGGTCGCGGTCGGTGACGTCCTGGGCGCCGGCGGTGCCCCGCCAGGTGCGGGTGGTCTCGGAGGCGTCCAGGTAGACGATGGTGAGCTGGGGGCCGAGCATCCGGGCGAGTTCGGCGGTCGAGTCGACGTCGTGCAGCGACTCGATGCTGACGGAGTCGAGGAAGTGGTGGGCCTGGCAGAAGCGGTCCAGCGCGTCCACGATCAGCTCGGCCTGCACGACCGGTCCCAGCCGGTACGGGTCGCGAATCCCGGCCCGGCCGGCCCCCTCCTCGATCAGGTACCCGATCTTGAGACGGGCGTGGCCATGCTGGGTGCGCAGGTACTCGCCGGCCGTGCTCTTCCCGCTCTCCGACATGCCGCCCAGCGCGGTGACATGGACTCCGGCCAGGGCCCGGCCGGGCACCTCCGGATGCAACGGGGCCAGGAGCCGGCGTACCTCGTCCTGGATGGCGACGGTGGGCCGGTCGCCGATGCGGATCGCCATCGGGAAGCGTCCGTCGTCGACGAGCCGGTTGATCTGCTCGTGGAGGTGGCGCTGGTACGCCGCGTAGGTGCCGGTGACGGTTGCCTCGTGGGCCAGACTCCGGCGGGTGCCTTCCTCGGGGTCGTCGCAGTGCAGGAGGAGGAGGGCGTGCTCGTTCTCCTCGACGGACCTCAGGTCGGTCTCGTACAGGGCCAGCAGGAGTCGGGCCCGGTCCGTGGCCTGCGCGGCGTCTAGGTCCTCCCGTACGGCGACGGTGGCGGCGACGGACGCCTCCAGCATTGGGATGCCCCGGTCCAGCAGGCGTACCGGCGCGGAGAAGGGGTGTCGGGAGCGTTCGAGGTAGGAGGTGGCGAGGACGTCGGCGATCTCCTCGACCGGGCCGGTCTCGAACCACCAGCGGGCCATGCCGCCGGCCTTAATGGCGGCCCAGCGCGGGTCGTAGTGGTCGAGCGGGCCCGCGGAGGTCGCGGCCGGGCCCATGCGCCGGGCGAGGATTCCGATCTGCTTGGTCTTCCCGGTGTTGTCGGGGCCGCTGAACGCGACCGACACGGGGAGGGGATACGTGTCGCTGTTGTACGGACTGGACATCGGCTTCCCTTCGCTGGGGGATGCGGAGCGTGTACGCCGGCGAGGCGCCGTCGCGGTTGTGCGGCGAGAACGCCGGAGTACCTATCCGGGGCCGTCGGCCGTCGGAACGTCCTCGGCGCTGAGCGCCGGCCACGCCAACGGGACCTGCACGGAGGAGTGCTCCGTGTGGGCCAGAAGGCCGACCGTGGTGAGTCCGGCAGCCGTACCGAGGGCCCAGATCCAGCTCAGGACCGTCTCCAGCGGGTCGGGTAACGGGGAACGGCTCACCGGACCGCCTCTCGTACGGCGGGGTGCTGTGCCGCACCGGGCCATCGCGGAGGCGGGATCGTGCGAGTCGGTGCAATGTCCGTGGGCATCGCCACCATCGGTCCTCTCACGCGTCCGGGCAGGCTCCAACAGGCCCTGGACAGGGCTGGTTCGAGCCATTCGGAGATCTGCGGGGTGATGTTCAGTGAACGACGGTCCGCGCTCCCGGGACAGGGCCCAGGATGTAGTCCTGCGTAATCCCGCGTAATCCAGGTGGGGAGGATGACGGGGTGCCGAGGAACCCGGCCGTCGCGGAACTGATCAAGCGGGCCTGCCAGGAACGAGGCTGGGGCCCTTCGGAGTTGGCCCGCGCACTCGGCATCGCCGAATGCGGCGACCCGCGCCGCCTCCAGCGCCAGCACGCCCGGCGGTGGATCGAGGGCGAACGCACCCCCGGCCACTGGTGGCCCTACATCGCGCGGGTGCTGGCACTGGACCCCGAGGCGATCAACCTTCCGGAGCCCACGCCTGCGGCCCTCCACACGGATACCGTGGCATCAGTCCTGCATCTGGGAAGGAGCGACGTGGAACGTCGGGAGTTCATCCTCGCCTCCAGCGGATACGCGCTGTCCGCACTCGGCCTGCCCGACATGGACAGCATCACCCGCCGGACCAAGACCGCCGCCCCCGGAGCCGTCCGCGTCGGCCAGGGCGAAGTGGCGGCCGTACGCCACATGGTCAAGGCCCTCGGCGACTCCGCCTCTGAACTCGGCGGCGGCCACGCCCGCCACCTGGCCGTCCGCTACCTCACCCAGGACGTCGCCCCCTGGCTGGAAGGCCGCTTCACCGAAGCCACCGGCCGTGACCTGTTCGCCGCCACCTCCCAGCTCGTCCACCTCGCCGGCTGGATGGCCCAGGACGAAGGCGACACCCCCGAACTCCGCGGACTCGCCCAGCGCTACTACGCCCACGCCTTCCGCCTCGCCGCCGAAGCCGGCGACCCGGAACTGTCGGCGACGGCCCTCCGCGGCCTCGCCGTGCAGTGCGTCGCCCTCGGCTACCGCGCCGAAGCCGTCCAGCTCGGCGAAGCCTGCGTGGACTACGGCCGCCACCTCGACAACCCCCGAGCCGTCGCCTACTACGAGGCCACCCTCGCCAACGCCGCCGCCCAGGACGACGACCGCCGCATGGCCGCCAAACACCTCACCCTGTCCGAGACCGCCATCGGCAAGCCGGCCGCCGCGCCCGGCGACTCCTGGGCCGCCCACTACTCCCCCGGCCGCTGGGCCCACGAATCCGGCATGATCCTCGCCCGCCTCGGCGACCTCGACGCCGCCGAGGAACACCTCCACCTCGCCCTCGACATCCACGGCCTCGACCGCCGCCGCACCCGTGCCATCGTCCTCGCCGACCTCGGCGGCGTCCGCCTCCGCCAAGGCGACGTCGACGGAGCCCTGGCCACCTGGCGCGACTTCCTCGACTGCGCCGACGGCATCCGCTCGGTCAAGGTCCAGGCCGCCCTCCAGGACATGCGCGTCCGCCTGCGCCGGTACGACGGAATCCCGGAGGCCCAGGAGCTCCGCGAGAGGGCGATCCGCGCTTCGGAATGACCGGGAAGGAGGCAGTCGCCCTCGCGGAGCACGCTGTGACCCAGGTCGCCGACCAGCCGCGGGCTCCTCTGGTTCCTGACGGGCCCCAGGCCCGACATCCCGCCGCCCGCTGCATCACCTGCTGCGACCGGCGGTGCATGTCGAGGCCAGGGTCGATGCAGACGGCCTAGACTCGGACTCCGATATCGGTTCCGTCACCATCGGAGGTGGGCCACAGTGCGCGAGTTCCAGCGGGGTGCGGTGCGGCTGCACATCCTGCATCACGCGGCCGTGGAGGAGATCCACGGCGCGTGGATGACCGAGGAGCTGGCCCGCCACGGCTACCGGATCAGCCCGGGCACCCTGTACCCGACGCTGCACCGGCTGGAGGCCGACGGGCTGCTGGCTTCCGAGCAGAGGGTCGTCGACGGCCGGACCCGGCGCGTCTACACCGCGACCGAGGCCGGGAAGCAGGCCCTGGCGGAAGACCGCCGGGCCTTGAAGGAACTGGCCCGCGAGGTTCTCGGCGACGACGCTTCGGCCTGATCAGCCGCGTGCGGTCGCCCGCTCCGGAAGGACGGAGCGGGTACGGGTTCGGGTTCGGGTTCGGGTCAGGCGGGCGTCGAGGGACCAGGCGCCGGCCCCGACGACGAACAGGAAGAGGCTGCCGCAGAGCTGCGCGAAGTCGGTCCGTGATTCGTGGGCGAAGTGCCACCAGCCGGACTTCCCCTCGAACAGCGCGGCGTCGCCCCACAGGATCGGCAGCTTGGTGATCAGCAACGCGCCGAGCATGTTCACGATCATCGGCACGGTGGCGAGCCGGGTCAGGAAGCCTGCGAGGACCAACAGCCCGCAGGCGATCTCGAAGAAGCCGTCCATCGGGGCGAGGACTCCGGAGGCGGGAATGCCGGCCTTGTCGAACCGCCCGCTGCTGAGCTGGCCGGGACGCAGGAACTTCAGCACGCCCTCCGACAGGAAGACCGCGCCCACGTACAGGCGGATGAGGACGACCGCACGCGGGGCACTCGTGCCGGCCAGTCGCTCCTGCCACTCCTGGAGCCGGGTCACGGCACGGCACCTCGCTTCGGCCGGGTTTCGGGTCACGGACATCGTCCGGCGACGCCGGGGCCGGGAGCAACCTTCACCGCGGCCGTTCCCCCGGGAGGAGGAACGGCTGGGCGTCAGCCCCGCGCGGCGACAGCTCGGCGCAGCCCGTAGACGGCGGCGCCCAGAGCGATCACCGCCGCTCTGGAGACGACCGAGGACACGGGCAGGGCGAAGGCCAGGACGAGGCAGCCGGCCAGACCGGCGGCGGGGATCAGGCGGTGGGGCCGACCCTCGTCCGGGGTGAGGGTCCAGGCCGAGGCGTTGGCGATGGCGTAGTAGACGAGGACGCCGAAGGAGGAGAACCCGATCGCCCCTCGCAGGTCCGCGGTCGCGGCGGCCACGGCCACCACGGCGCCGACGACCAGCTCGGCGCGGTGGGGCACCTTGAAGCGGGGGTGCACGGCGGCCAGCGCGTGCGGCAGGTGCCTGTCACGAGCCATGGCCAGGGTGGTGCGGGAGACGCCGAGGATCAGGGCGAGCAGGGAGCCCAGCGTGGCGACGGCGGCACCGACACGGACGACGGGGACGAGCCAGTCGGCACCCGAGGCCCGCGCGGCCTCCGACAGCGGCGCCGCGGCCTCGGCCAGCCCCTTCGGCCCCAGCACCATCAGGACGGAGACGGCGACGACGGCGTAGACGACGAGAGTGATGCCCAGCGCGAGCGGGATCGCCTTCGGGACTGTGCGGGCGGGGTCGCGGACCTCCTCGCCGAGGGTGGCGATGCGAGCGTACCCGGCGAAGGCGAAAAACAGCAGGCCCGCCGCTTGAAGCACCCCGCCGAGGGGCGCGTCCGCACCGACGTCCAGCCGCACGGCATCGGCCTCGCCGAAGGTGAGGGCGGCGGCCACGACGGCGGCGAGCACCGCCAGAACGACGGCGACGATCACGCGGGTGAGAAGTGCGGACTTCTGCACGCCGGCGTAGTTCACAGCTGTCAGCGCCACCACCGCCGCCACGGCGACCGCATGCGCCTGGCCGGGCCACACGTACGAGCCCACCGTCAGGGCCATCGCCGCGCAGGAGGCGGTCTCGCCGACCACGAACCCCCAGCCCGCGAGGTAACCCCAGAAGTCGCCGAGCCGTTCGCGGCCGTAGACGTAGGTGCCACCGGAGGCCGGGTAGCGGGCGGCCAGACGGGCTGAGGAGGTCGCGTTGCAGTACGCGACGGCGGCGGCCAGGGCCAGACCGAGCAGCAGCCCCGAGCCGGCCGAGCGGGCCGCCGGGCCGAGCGCGGCGAAGATCCCCGCGCCGATCATCGATCCGAGGCCGATCAGCACGCGTCGTGCACGCCGAGTCTGCGCTGCAACTCGTCCGGGACACCGCCGGACGGCGGCTTGCTCATGGGCGCACTCCTCGCTGGCAGGGGACGGGGGTTACGGGTCCCGATATCGGCAGACGATACATCCTGCGGAATGGCCGCGGTCCGGCATATCCATGGCGGCAGTCGCCCTGGCGAGTTCCCTCGGGGAGCGCCGAACCCGTTCCGTTTCAGAACGGCGAGCTTCTTCGGTTTCAGAACACCGCCGTGTTCCGAAAATGAACGCCAGGGACAGCCCGGCTCGTGATCTCCGTCGCCCACTTCAGGGAGCAGTCGGCGACGCCACCGTGCCGTGTCGGGCGCTCGTGCGCATCAGACCCCGGTAGACCCCGCCTTCTCTCGCGGGGTGGCTCTCGTCACCAGGAGGGCCGCCGCGAGGGAGCTTCCGCTCAGGGCGAGGAACAGTCCGCCGTAACCACCGAGGACACCGGCGAGAGCGGCTCCGGCCCAGGGCGCGAGGGCAGCGGCGATGGTGGCCGGCTCCGGGCGCCGCAGGTACACCGACTTCGCCCGGCGCCCGGACTCGCCGACCTTCCACGCGGCCCGCTCGGCCGGGGTGAGCTCGCGGTTGAAGGCGACCTGCATCGTGCGCAGCGCGACGGGGGCGGCGCCCGCCCAGCCCTCGCGTAGGAAGTCGGGGACCGGGGCGCCGGCGGTAGTCCCGTCGCCGTCGACCACGGCCTGGCGGGCGCGGTGCACGGCGGCGACGTTCCCCCGGTACAGGGCGTACGCCTCCCGGTCCGTCTCGCTCAGCACGTACGGCTCAGGCCCGCGGTGTTCGGGGACGTGGGTGGGCGCGGCCAGCCACCGCCACACCGTGCGCTCGCTGACACCGAGGCCCTCGGCGGCCAGGCGCACGTGCGCGGCCGACAGCTGCTCGGCGTCCCGCAGCTGGATCAGCCGGGCCACCGCCGCAGCACGCTTCGACCCCTCCGCCCCCTCCATGATCGGAAGTCTCCGACAGCGTCCCGAAACGTGTTCGGGACACCTCGCCCGTTCATCCGTACGAGTGAACGAGGGGTGATCGGCGGGCAGTCACCCCGGGCCCGACCACGCTGATCATGACGGCGCGCGATCAGGCCGGAACTCCGTACGGCGCTCGCTCGCCCGTGCGTCCCGGAAACGACCGATTCCGGGACGGTCGCCCGCCGGGGCGGCCGGGTCGCGGGAAGCGTCCCGAAAGGCGTCCCGAAACCTGCGGTCGCGGCGGAGAAGTGAGACGGGGATTCGGGACGGCCGCGTCGAGCGGCCGGGCGGGAGGGGAACACGTGGACGGCGACCTGGACGAGATCGCCCGCGCCGAGCTGATCGAGCGCGAGCCGTGCCCGCGGTGCGGGGCGCCGCCTGGGTCGGTGTGCCGGGCGAACTCCGGCGTCGTCGCCGTCGACTACCACACCGGCCGGTACGCCAAGATCCCCGCGTTGAAGTCCGGGCCCGCGATCCGCATCCCCGCCGCGCGCGGGCCCGGCCGCACCTGGCAGCCCGGCCCCGAACCCGACCTCGACCCCGCACTCCTCGCGCGGGCCGGCGACCGCATCGGCTACGCCCGCGTCTCCAGCAAGGGCCAGGACCTCGCCGGACAGGTCCGCCTCCTGAAGAAGGCCGGCTGCGTACGGATCTACGTTGAGAAGATCGGCACCCGGGAGAAGATCCGCCCCGAGTACAACGCCGCCCTCGCCGACCTGCGCCCGGCCGACACCCTCACCGTCACCATGCTCGACCGCCTCGGCCGCAACATGATCGAGCTCATCACTTCCGCACAGGACCTCGCCGAACGCGACCACCGCCTGGAGATCCTCAGCGGCCCGCTCGCCGGGATGTACGACCCGCAGGGCGCTGGCAAGGTCCTCTTCGTCGTGTTCGCCGCCATGGCGGAGGTCGAGCGGGAGTTCATCCACGAGCGGACCCTCATCGGCCTGGACACCGCCGCGGCGAACGGCAACCACGGAGGCCGCCCGCCGGCCGTCGACGGCGACATGCTCGCCGTCGCCCTGCGCCGCCGCGACGCCCACGAGCCCGTCACCTCAATCGCCCGGCACCTCGGCGTCGGCCGCTCCACCCTGTACCGGACGCTCGCCGCGTACGACGAAGCCGTCTCCACCGGCCGGGACGCTTGACCTTCGAGCCAGGTAGAAGGTCTACCGTCGGAGTGTGAGCACGATGCGGATCTCCCAGCTCGCCGAACGCTGCGGCGTCCCGGCCACCACCCTGCGCTTCTACGAGAGCGCCGGGCTGCTGTCCGCCGACCGCACCCCGGCCGGCTACCGGATGTACGGCGAGGACGCGGTCGAGCGCCTCGCGTTCATCGGCGCGGCCAAGCACCTCGGGCTGCCCCTGGAGGAGATCGTCGAACTCCTCGCGGTGTGGCAGGCCGGAGCCTGCAAGGACGTCAAGGCGGACCTGCGGCCGCGGATCGCCGCCCGCCTCGCCGAGGCCGAGGTCCGCGCCGCCGAGCTGGCCGCGTTCACCGCCTCGCTGCACACAGCCCTGGCCCACCTCGACGCGCTGCCCGACCGGGCCGAGCCCTGCGACCCCGGATGCGGCTTCCTCGCCCCCTCTTCGCCCGCCGGGGCCCGGCCGGTGGACGTCGTCCTCTCGCCCAGCCGCCAGGCCGCCGAGCAGGACGCGGAACGATGGCGCACCGCCCCGGTGGCCTGCTCGCTGACCGGCGACAGCCTGCACGAACGCACCGCCCAGTGGCACGAGGCGATCGACGGCGCCGTACGAACCGCCATCCCCGACGGCCTTCGGCTCACCCTGCCCGCCGCGCGAACCGCCGCGGTGGCCTCACTCGCCGCTGACGAACAGCAGTGCTGCCCCTTCTTCGACTTCCGCCTCCACCTCGACGGCCAGGAGCTGCACCTCGAAGTCCGCGCCCCCGCCGGCGGCACGGGCCTGCTCACCGACCTCTTCGGCCCGGCCGCCTGACCGGCCCACCACCAACTTCCCCACGCTCATCCGCTGCCAGAAAGACCCCGCTGCCGTGCTCGTCGCCCGTTCCATCGCCCTGTTCATCGTCGCCGCCCTGTTCGAGATCGGAGGGGCCTGGCTGGTCTGGCAGGGCGTACGCGAAAACAAGGGCTGGATCTGGATCGGCGCCGGCGTCATCGCGCTCGGGCTGTACGGCTTCGTCGCCACGCTCCAGTCGGACGGCAACTTCGGGCGCATCCTCGCCGCGTACGGCGGCATCTTCGTTGCCGGGTCGATCGCCTGGGGCATGGTCGCCGACGGCTACCGCCCCGACCGCTACGACATCACCGGCGCCGTCATCTGTCTCATCGGAATGGGCGTCCTCATGTACGCGCCCCGCGGCCACTGACAGATCTCTGCGTCTCACTGACATCTACTCTGCGCCCGACACCACGAGGGCGGCGAGGCGTGCGTGTGCGACATCTCCGACGTCGGCGTCTCCCAGCCGACCGTCTCCCACCACCTGAAGAAGCTGAAGGAGGCCGGGCTGCTCTCCTCCGAGCGGCGCGGCACCTGGGTCTACTACCGCGTCGAGCCCGCAGTCCTCGCCGCCATGGGCCGCCTGCTCACCCAGGCCGCGGCGATCTGACGACCGGCGGCGATCAGCCCCCGAAGGTCATGACGGCGTCGGCTCCGGCGTCGTGAAGTGTCCGGCGGACGCCGGGGCTCGCGCCGCGCACACGAATCCCGGCGGGCGGCGAGAGCTCGGTGGCCGCGCGCCTGAGGGCATAGGCACAGGCGAGGTCCATGCTCTGGAGATCATGGAGGTCCAGCAGCCAGGCGCGGACCTCCCGTAGGGCCGGGTCGCCGAGCCGCTCCTCCAAGGCGAGGTTCATACGGGCGTCCAGGCCGCCGGAGAACGCGAGGGACGCCTGCCGGCCGTCATCCACGGTGATCGTCAGCGAAGGCGCCTCCCGGCCGGGGCCGGAACCGATATCAGGCGTCACGGGGACCTCCTCCACCAGGCGGGTGCACCATGACCATCCTCCCAGAAAGCCACCGGAGCTGGCTTGATCACCCGGAGGTCGCCGTGGTGACGCCATCTGTTCGTCTGGGTTCCATCCACCCCTCAGTCATATCGGTGAGCATCTATTTATCGGAGCGGTGGAGTGCACCGTGGCCGTTCATCCGCGTGTCCGAAGGGGAGTCATGGGCCAGCGTCTACGTACGGAACGGGCGTACCGAGGGACGTATCGATGGAGGGGACGGGCCGCCGCCCTGGTCGTGGGCACGCTGTTCCTCACGGCCTGCGGCTCGGAAGGCACGCGCGACGAGTCGGCACCGTCTCCCACAGGGACGGTGCCGGACGTCGAGTGCGTCGACGCCGGCCAGGTGCGCGGCTCGGGGTCGACGGCTCAGCAGAACGCGATGAAGCGCTGGATGGAGCAGTACCAGCAAGCCTGTCCGGGAGTACAGCTCGTCTACGACCCGCTCGGGTCCGGCGCCGGGGTCGCGCAGTTCCAGCGCGGGGCCACCGCCTTCGGCGGTACGGACGAGGCGTTGTCGGACGAGGACCGGGTGCTGACCGAGGACGTCTGTCCTGGCGGACAGGCGCTCGATCTTCCCATGCTCGGCGGGCCCGTCGCGGTCGGGTACAACGTGCCCGGGCTGACGGGGCTGGTCCTGGACGCGCCCACGCTCGCCCGCATCTTCGACACGCGCATCACCCGTTGGAACGATCCGGCGATCCAGCGCCTCAACCCGAAGGCGAAGCTGCCCGACCTCGCCATCTCCCCGGTGCACCGCGCCGACGACTCCGGAACCACCCAGAACCTGAACGCCTACCTGAAGGCAGCAGCCAAGGACTCCTGGCCGTATCCCGCGGACAAGAAGTGGCATGGCCGGGGCGGCCATTCCGCGCCCGGCTCGGACGCGGTCTCCACCACGGTGACGCGGACGGACGGGGCGATCGGCTACTTCGAGCTGTCCTTCGCCGCCGAGCGAAAGATCGACACGGTGCTCGTCGACACGGGTGCCTCCCGCCCGGTGGCGCCCAGTACGGAAAGCGCCTCGGCGGGCATCGCGGAGGCGAAGGTGGTCGGCGAGGGCAGGGACCTGACGCTGCGGCTCGACTACAAGACCTCCGCCGAAGGCGCCTACCCGATCGTCCTCGTCACGTACGAGATCGTCTGCGACACCGGCAACGAGCCGGAGAGCCTTCCGGCACTCAGGTCCTTCCTCACCTTCACGGCGAGCGAGGAGGGGCAGGCGCAGTTGCACTCGATCCACTACGCGCCTCTGCCCGCCGAGGTGGCCGCCCAGGTCCGCGAGGTCGTCGCCACGCTCTCCTGACCGTGAGGAGTTCCACCGGCCTGCGGGTCTGAGCCGACCGTGACGAAGGGGCCGGCCTCGCAGCGCACCGACGAGCAGCCCCCGGCCTGCCGCTGCGGCGCGGCGACGGCAAAGGCCGGGTAGCGGTGCCGTCCACAAGGCGTCAGCCCAGGTCGAGGAGTTCGGCGATCGCGCGGGCGGCCTCACGGGCCGGGCGGCCGACGCCGATGAGGGTGGCGGAGGCGGGGCCGGTCCAGTCGCCGTAGCCGAGGAGGTGGAGTCGGGGTTCCCGGAGGGCCTGGGTGCCCGCGGTGGGGATGTGGCCGCGCGGGCCTCGCAGGCCGAGCGGGGCGAGGTGGGAGAGCGCGGGGCGGAAGCCGGTGCACCAGATGATCGCGTCGGCGCCGGCGTGTGTGCCGTCGGCCCACTCGACGCCGGTCGCGGTCAGGCGGGTGAACATCGGCTGGGCCTTGAGCAGCCCCGCGTCGCGGGCTTCGCGGACGGGCGGGACGGCGACGATGTCGCCGAGGGAGGCGACGCCGCCGGTGTCGGTGCGGCCCTCGTCGAGGGCACGACGGCGGGCGGTCGCCGCGTCGAAAAGGGCGCGGCCGTCGATGTCGTCGGGGAGGAAGCGGGCCGGACGCTGGGTGACCCAGGTCAGCTCGGTGTCGTACGCGAGGTCGGCGGCGATCTGGGCGCCGGAGTTCCCGCCGCCGACCACGATCACCTTCTGGCCCGCGAAGTCGCCGGGGCGGCGGTACTCCACCGTGTGGAGCTGGGTGCCCCGGAACTCCGCACGGCCGGGAACCGCGGGCAGGAAGGGGCGCCACCAGGTGCCGGTGGCACTGATCACCGTACGGGCTCGCCAGGCGCCGGCGGCGCTCTCCACCCGCAGGTACTCGCCGTCGCGGTGGACCGCTTCGACGCGGACGGGCCGGACGACCGGGAGGTCGTAGCGCTGTTCGTAGTCGGTCAGGTAGCCGACGACGTGGGCGGCGTCGGGGTACGTCTCCCCCGGCTGCGGCGGCATGATCCGGCCCGGCAGCGAGGAGAAGGCGGCGGGGGAAAAGAGGTGCAGGGAGTCCCAGGTGTGCTGCCAGGCGCCCCCCGGCGTGGACTGGGCGTCGAGGATGACGAAGTCCAGGCCGAGGCGGCGCAGGTGGTAGCCCGCCGCGAGTCCGGCCTGGCCGCCGCCGATGACGACCACGTCCAGCTGCCTGTCCATGTCCCGGTGTTCCCTTCCTGCCTGCACGGTTGCCCCGCCCGCGTGCGACGGGGCCAACCGGATGACGACGTGCGACGGCTTACTTCGCCTGGGCGGTCGCGAACTTCTTGCGCCAGGCCAGCGACACGTACACGAGGGCCACGAGGACGGGCACCTCGATGAGCGGGCCGACGACACCGGAGAGGGCCTGGCCGGAGGTGACGCCGAAGGTGGCGATGGCGACGGCGATGGCGAGCTCGAAGTTGTTGCCCGCGGCGGTGAACGCGAGGGTGGCGGTGCGGTCGTAGTGCAGGCCGATCGCCTTGCCGAGCGCGAAGGTGCCGAACCACATGATCGCGAAGTACACGAGCAGCGGGAGCGCGATCCGGGCCACGTCGAGGGGCTGGGAGGTGATGGTCTTGCCCTGGAGGGCGAAGAGGATGACGATCGTGAAGAGCAGGCCGTAGAGGGCCCACGGTCCGATCTTCGGCAGGAACTTCTGCTCGTAGGACTCGCGGCCGAGCTTCTTCTCGCCGATGCGGCGGGTGAGGAAGCCCGCGAGCAGCGGGATGCCGAGGAAGATGACGACGTTGAGCGCGATCTTCCACATGGAGATGTCCAGCGTCTCGCCCTCGCCGAGGCCCAGCCAGCCAGGGAGGATGTCGAGGTAGAACCAGCCGAGCAGGCCGAAGGCGATGACCTGGAAGACCGAGTTCAGGGCGACCAGGACGGCGGCGGCCTCGCGGTCGCCGCAGGCCAGGTCGTTCCAGATGATCACCATGGCGATGCAGCGGGCGAGGCCGACGATGATCAGGCCGGTGCGGTACTCGGGCAGGTCCGGCAGGAAGATCCACGCGAGCGCGAACATCACCGCGGGGCCCAGGACCCAGTTGATGACCAGGGACGACACCATGAGCTTCTTGTCGCCGGTGACGGCGTCGAGGCGGTCGTAACGGACCTTCGCGAGCACCGGGTACATCATGATCAGCAGGCCGACGGCGATCGGCAGCGAGATGCCGCCGATCTCGACCTTGGCGAGCGCGTCGTTCAGGCCGGGGATGAGCCGGCCGAGACCCAGTCCGAGGCCCATGGCCAGGAGGATCCAGACGGCGAGAAAGCGGTCAAGCGTCGAAAGCTTCGCGACGACCGAGGTCTCCTCGGTCGGGGCGGGCGCTTGGGTGGGGGTCACGGACAGGCCCTCTTGTTCTCGGCAGCGGTACGAGCGGACTCGGCGAGTTCGGCGAACTGGCCGGCGATGGAGGCGATGACGTCCGGGCGGAGCTTGTAGTACGTGAAGCGGCCGCACGGCTCCGTCTCGACGACCCCGGCCTCGCGCAGCACTCTCAGGTGGTTGGAGAGGTTGGTCTGCCTGGCACCGGTCTCCTCGACCAGGTGGGTGGTGCACAGCATCTCGCGGGCGAGCAGGGTCACGATCCGCAGGCGCAGGGGATCGCCCAGCACCCGCAACAGCTCAGTGTCGACTGACGTCATCATGTACTGATACTCTCACATCAGTGGTGGATGACACCATCGGGTGCTGATTTCAGTTGCGCCTGATTTCGTCGTGAGACAAGAGAGACCTGCCGTGTCCGAGAAGCCCTCCGTCCTGTTCGTCTGCGTCCACAACGCCGGCCGTTCCCAGATGGCCGCCGCGTGGCTGTCGCACCTGGCCGGAGACCGCGTCGAGGTCCGCTCCGCGGGCTCGGCCCCCGCCGACCAGGTCAACCCCGCCGCCGTCGAGGCGATGCGCGAGGTCGGCATCGACATCACCGCCGAGACCCCGAAGATCCTCACCATCGACGCGGTCAAGGCGTCCGACGTCTGCATCACCATGGGCTGCGGCGACACCTGCCCCGTCTTCCCGGGCAAGCGCTACCTCGACTGGACGCTGGAGGACCCGGCCGGCCAGGGCGTCGAGGCCGTCCGCCCGATCCGCGACGAGATCAAGAAGCTCGTCGAGGGCCTGATCGAGGAGATCGCCCCGGAGAAGACCGCATGAGCGAGATCCGCGAGGTCGTCATCATCGGCTCCGGCCCCGCCGGGTACACCGCCGCCCTCTACACCGCCCGCGCACAGCTGAAGCCGCTGCTGTTCGGCAGCTCGATCTTCGTCGGCGGTTCGCTCACCACGACCACCGAGGTCGAGAACTTCCCCGGCTTCCCCACCGGTGTCGACGGCCCCGACCTCATGGACAACATGCGGGCCCAGGCCGAGCGGTTCGGCGCCGAGATGATCGACGACGACATCGTCTCCGTCGACCTCACCGGTGACATCAAGCTCCTCACCGACTCCGCCGGCACCGTCCACCGCGCGAAGACGGTGATCGTCGCCACCGGCTCCGGCTACCGCAAGCTCGGCCTCCCCCAGGAGGACGAGCTGTCCGGTCGCGGCGTCTCCTGGTGCGCCACCTGCGACGGCTTCTTCTTCCGCGACCGCGACATCGTCGTGGTCGGCGGCGGCGACACCGCCATGGAGGAGGCCACCTTCCTCACCCGCTTCGCCCGCTCGGTCACCGTCGTCCACCGCCGCTCGACCCTGCGCGCCTCCAAGGCCATGCAGAACCGGGCCTTCGCCGACGACAAGATCTCCTTCGCCTTCGACAGCGAGATCGCCGAGATCAAGTCCGAGAACGGCATGCTGTCCGGCGTCGTCCTGCGCGACACCTTCACCGGCAAGACCCGCGACCTGGACGCGACCGGCCTCTTCATCGCCATCGGCCACGACCCGCGCACCGAGCTCTTCACGGAGCAGCTGGCGCTGGACGCCGAGGGCTACATCAAGGTCGAGGCGCCCTCCACCCGTACGAACCTGCCCGGCGTCTTCGCCGCCGGCGACGTCGTCGACCACACCTACCGCCAGGCCATCACGGCCGCCGGCTCCGGCTGCCAGGCCGCCATCGACGCCGAGCGCCACCTCGCCGCTCTCGCCGACAAGACCCCGGCCATGGCAACGGCCACGGCCTGACCGCAGCAGATCCCGACAGGAGGCACCTCGTGGCCCTCAAGACCGTGACCGACGCTTCCTTCGAAGCGGACGTCCTCAAGAGCACCAAGCCCGTCCTGGTCGACTTCTGGGCCGAGTGGTGCGGCCCGTGCCGCCAGCTCGCGCCCTCCCTGGAGGCCATCGCGGCCGAGCACGGCGACAAGATCGAGATCGTCAAGCTCAACATCGACCAGAACCCCGACACCGCCATGAAGTACGGCGTCATGTCGATCCCGACCATGAACGTCTACGTCGGCGGCGAGGTCGCCCAGACCATCGTCGGCGCGAAGCCCAAGGCAGCCCTGATCCGGGAGCTGGAAGGCTTCCTCGCGGGCTGAGCCCCTGGGGCACGCCGCCAGGGGACGAGAACAGGCCCCGGTCCCGCCGTCATTGCGAGATGGCGGGACCGGGGCCGTTCTCGTAGGGACGCGGGTCAGGCGGTGTCGGGATCGAGGATGTCCCGGACCCGGCGCAGCCCGTCACGGTCGACCGAGTACCAGACCCAGGTGCCGCGGCGGTCCCGCCTCAGCAGCCCGGCCTCGGTCATGATCTTCAGGTGGTGGCTGACCGTGGGCTGCCGAAGGCCCAGGCACTCGGTCAGGTCGCAGACGCACGCCTCCTCCGTCGGGGAGCGCTCGATCAGCCGCAGTATCTGCAAGCGGGTCGGGTCGGCGATGGCCTTGAGCATGGCTGCCATCCGCTCCGCCTCCTCCCGGTCGATCAGAAGGCAGGCGAGCTGCGGGCTGCACGCCTCCGTCTCCGGAGCGCGCACGGCCCGCGCCGTGTCTATTGCAGTGATAGCCATCTATTCACCATACGAGCGGCGGTGAGCGGAACGAGGCTCCGGAAGGTGGTCGTGCCATGAGTTCATCGAGCGTTCACTTTCGCTCGCGCCTGTGCAGAAAATAGATACCCATCTATGATCCTGGTAGACGGGCCGATCGGGTCCGCAGGCCGGAACGAGGCCGGAACGAGGAGGTGTGCGGTGGACGAGTCGGCTCACCTCGGGCGGTCGACGCCGCCGCTCCGGAGCACGAGCGCGCTGCTCGACCGCATCACCCGGCGGCTGGCCGCACGGCACCGCCGGTCGTTCTCCCGCGAGACCGTCGAGCGGTACGTGGCGGAGTGCGCCGGTCTGCTCGCAGGCCGGGCCCGGGTACGCACCTATCTGCCCGCGCTCGTCGAGCGTTTCGCGGACCAGCGGCTCAGCGCCCTCGCGCGCGGGGCCGGGCTCAGCCCCAAGCCGGTCCCCGAGGTGCTGTTCGTGTGCACGGAGAACGCCGGGCGCTCGCAGCTGGCCGCCGCGCTCATGCGTCAGCGGGCCGCGGGGGCGGTCACCGTGGCCACGGCCGGCTCGGCGCCCGCCGCGGACATCTCCCCCGTCGTGCGGCGGCTCCTGGCCGAGCAGGGCCTGGACGTGGGCGAGGAGTTTCCCAAGCCGCTGACCTCGGAGATCCTGGAGGCCGCCGACGTGGTGGTCACCCTCGGCTGCGGAGACGCCTGCCCCGTGCGGCCCGGCCGGCGCTATCTCGACTGGGATCTTCCCGATCTCGGCGGACTCGACATCGAGAGCGCGCGGGCCGTGCGGGACGGCCTGGCGACGAGGGTCGAGGGACTGGTCCGCGAACTGCTGCCCGAGCAGGCCCCCAGCACCTGACCCCCGCCGCGGAGTGCGGCGGGGATCAGCGGTCGTCGCTCAGGCACCAGGAGACCAGCGTCCGGGCCTCGCCGAGCGTGCCCGCCGTGATCAGCTCCACGATCGTGGTCCAGTCCGCCGACCCGGACTGCCACCGTGTCGCCCCGACCGTGCGGAACCGCACCCGGACCCTCTTCGCGTACCAGCGCTTGCGGTAGACGAGGGTTCCGAGGGTGGGGACGTGGTGGCGTCCGCTGACCGCGGCCCAGCGGGGCCGACGCGACGCCCGCCCCGGGAGGTCGATGTACGAACTGTCGTCGTCCGGCCGGTCCTCCATGGGCGGTGCGCCTCCCTCCGGTGGCTCGTCGCGTCAGGCGCCCGAGGGGGCCGGGATCCGGTCGGTGCTGCATTCGAGCCGGTAGCCAAGCCCGCGGATCGCGTCGATGGTGCAGCAGCTCCCCGCCTCGTCCCGCAGCTTCATCCGGACGCGGCGGATGTGGACGGTGAGCGTGTTGCTGTCGAGGGCGTCAGTGCCCCACAGCGCGCGGGTGAGCTCGGCGCGGCTGATGACCCGGTTGGGGTGCTGCATCAGATAGCGGAGCAGCTGGAATTCACGGACCGGCAAGTTCAGCGAGCGCCCTCGTACATGGACGTGGAACCCGGCCGGATCAAGCTCGATGTCGCCGACGGTCAGGGGGTCGGCCGAGCCGTCCCCGGTGGCCTTGCCGGAGGTGAGCAGCGGGAGGATCTCCTCGATGCGGTACGGCCGGGCGACGATGGCGACGGCGCCGGCGGCGAGAGCGGCGGTGGCCTCCCCCACTCCGTCCGGTCCGGCCCCGACGATGACGGGGACCGGGTGGAGGCGGGCGATCAGCTCGGTGACCTGCGCGGCGCCGACCACGGGCAGCGGGGCGGCGAGCAGGACGGCGGCCGGGTGGCGGACGCCGACCTGAAGCAGGGCCTCCGCGCCGTCGTGGCAGACGGTCACGGAGACGTCGGCGCCCTCGAAGCGGGCCACCGCCCGGCCCGCGAGCGTGACGTCCGGCTCGGCCAGGAGCAGGCCCGGACCGTTGGTGTCGGCCTTGCCGCCCCCGCCGCGCTCGGCGGCGGGCCGCGGGGGCCATGGTGCTGCGGGTGTCACGCGTGGTTCTCCTTCACGGTGGCGGCGCGCAAAGGGCGGCTCGGGGAGGGCGGCTCAGCCGAAGCGGCCGGAGATGTAGTCCTCGGTCCGCTGGTCGGCGGGGGCGCTGAAGATCCGGGCGGTCTCGTCGTACTCGACGAGCCGGCCGTGGCGGACGCCGTGGTCGTCGACGTCGGCGGTGAAGAAGGCCGTACGGTGCGAGACGCGGGCGGCCTGCTGCATGTTGTGCGTGACGATCACGATCGTGTACTCCTGGGCGAGGTGCTCCATGAGGTCCTCGATCTTGGCCGTGGCGATCGGGTCGAGGGCCGAGCAGGGCTCGTCCATGAGGATCACCTCGGGCTTGACCGCGATCGTGCGGGCGATGCACAGCCGCTGCTGCTGGCCGCCGGACAGGGCGAGCGCGGAGCCCTTCAGCTTGTCCTTCACCTCGTCCCACAGCGCGGCGCGGGTGAGGGTCTCCTCGACCAGGTCGTCCAGGTTCCCCTTCACGCCCGCGACCCTGGGGCCGTAAGCGATGTTGTCGTAGATGGACTTGGGGAACGGGTTGGGCTTCTGGAAGACCATGCCGATGCGGCGGCGGACCTCGATCGGGTCGACGTCCCTCCCGTACAGGTCCTCGTCGTGGTAGCGGACCTTGCCGGCCACGCGGGCCCCGGGCACGAGGTCGTTCATGCGGTTGAAGCAGCGCAGGACGGTGGACTTGCCGCAGCCGGACGGGCCGATCATCGCGGTGATCTGCCGCTCGCCGATAGTCATGTTGACGTCCCGTACGGCCTCGTGGTCGCCGTAGAAGACGGACAGGCCGCCGACCTCGAAGACGGGGCTGGTCAGTTCGGGCGCCTCGCGGAAGGTGACGTCCGGGGACTTCGCGCCGGTCCGGGTGGTGCCGCCGGCGGTGGCGTCGGAGGGTGCGGTCATGGCGGTCTCCAGTGGTGATGGAGTGGTGGTCGGGGAGGTCATGGGAGTCACCAGCGGCGGGAGTAGCGGTTGCGGAGCCAGATGGCGGCGGCGTTCATCAGCAGGAGGAGCGCCAGAAGCAGGATGATCGCGGCGGCGGCGAGGTGGTGGAACTCCTCGCGGGACTGGCTGATCCAGTTGTAGATCTGGACCGGCAGCACGGTATAGGAGCTCTGCAGTCCCTCAGGGTTGAACATCACGAAGGTGACCGCGCCCAGCATGATGACGGGTGCCGCCTCGCCGATCGCCCGCGAGAGGGCGAGGATCGAGCCGGTCGCGATGCCGGGCACGGCGGCGGGCAGGACCTGGCGGCTGATGGTCTGCCACTGGGTCGCGCCGAGCGCCAGGGAGGCTTGGCGGATGGACCGCGGTACGGCCCGGATCGCCTCGCGCGAGGCGATGACGACGACCGGCAGGACGAGCAGCGACAGGGTGAGGGCGGCGGTCAGGACCGTCGTGCCGAGGGCGAACTGGCGGGCCAGCAGGCCGAGTCCGAGGATGCCGTAGATGATCGAGGGGACAGCGGCCAGGTTCTGGATGTTCAGCTCGATCATCCGGTTGTACCAGCGGTCGGGGTCGGCGTACTCCTCCAGGTAGATCGCCGCCATGATGCCGGTGGGCAGGCAGAACAGGGCGGTGAAGGAGATCACCCAGAGCGTGCCGAAGATGGCGGACTGGGCGCCGGCGTTCTCGGGGCGGCGGACGGAGGGGAAGTTCTCCCACAGTCGCGCGTCCATGCGGGGCCACGCCTCGGCGAGGACGTACGTCAGCAGGGACACCAGGAAGACGACGCCGATGGCGAGGCAGGCCAGGAGCAGCCAGCGGAACAGGGTCTCGCCGGGCCGGAACCGGGGTCCGGCGAGCAGGCCGCGCTCGGGCTTCCGGGCCGCGGGTGCCGGTGCCTGGGTGGGGGTGGTGGTCACTCGTACACCTCCCGGTACTTGCGCACCAGACGGATGCTGAACAGGTTCATGAGGAAGGTGGCGACGAACAGCAGCGCGCCGACCGCGAAGATCGTGTCGTACGCGATCGAGCCCACCGGCACGTCGCCCGAGGCGGCGCGGGCGATGAACGCCGTCATGGTCTCCATCTCCACCAGGGGGTTGATGGTGAAGTCGGGCTTCGAGCCGGCCGCGATGAGCACGATCATGGTCTCGCCGACCGCGCGGGACACGCCGAGGACGCAGGCGGCGACGATGCCGGACAGCGCGGCGGGGACCACGACGCGGATGGACACCGTGCGCTTGCCGGAGCCGAGGGCGAAGGCGCCGTCGCGCAGCGAGTGCGGCACGGCGGACAGGGCGTCCTCGGTGAGGGAAGCGATCGTCGGCACGATCATCACGCCCATGACAAGGCCGGCGGAGAGGCCGTTGCGGACCTCCGGCTGCCAGCCCTCGGGCAGGAGGTCCTGGAGGAGCGGGGTGATGAACGCCATGGCGAAGAAGCCGTAGACGACGGTGGGGATGCCGGCGAGCACTTCCAGGCTGGGCTTGAGGACCTTGCGGACGCGGGGGTTGGCGTACTCGCTCAGGTAGATCGCGGCGCCCAGGCCGACGGGGACGGCCACGAGCAGCGCGATGCCGGTGATGACGAGGGTGGCGGCGACCAGCGGCAGCACGCCGAACTTCTTGTCGGCGAAGAGCGGGGTCCACTCGGTGCCGGTGAAGAACTCCACCGGGCTGACCTGCTGGAAGAAGCCCACCGCGGGCGGGACCAACGAGACGACGATCCCGACGGTGGTGGCGACCGAGACCAGCGCCGCCGTCAGGAGCAGCGCCTTGACCACGGCCTCGCCGTAGCGCGGGCGGGCCCGCCGCAGGGACCGCGTACCGGTCCCTGCGGCGGACGAGGTGGTGGAGCTCGTCACTTCGCGGCTGCCTTGAGCTTGTCGAGGGCGGCCTGGAGGTCCTTCTCCTGCTGGGCGTTGAGCGGGATGAACTGGGCGTCCTCAGCGATCTTCTTGTGGTTCTCGACGTAGAACTCGACGAAGTCCAGGACCTGCGGCTTCTTCAGGCCGGCGTCCGAGGGGTAGATGAACAGCTGTCGGCCGAGCGGGGCGTAGGTGCCGTCCTGGGTGGCGGCGACGCTCGGGGTGACACAGCCCTTGCCGCCGTCGATGTCGACGACCTTGAGCTTGTCCTTGTTCTCCTCGTAGTACGAGAAGCCGAAGTAGCCGAGGCCGCCCTTGGTGCCGGAGACGCCGGTGACGATGACGTTGTCGTCCTCGCTGCCGCTGTAGTCGGTGCGGGACGCGCCCTCCTCGCCGTTGATCTCGTCGGTGAAGTAGTCGAAGGTGCCGGAGTCGGTGCCCGGACCGAACAGCTTCAGCGGCTCGTCGGGGAAGGAGGGGTCGATCTGGTTCCAGTTGTTTACCTTGGAGCCGGGCTCCCACATCTTCTTCAGCTGCTCGACGGTGAGGCACTTCGCCCAGGTGTTGTCCTTGTGGACGACGACGCTCAGCGCGTCGTTGGCGACGGCGAACTGCTCGTACTTGATGCCGTTCTGCTCGCAGGTCTTGATCTCCTCGTCCTTGATCGGACGGGAGGCGTCGGAGATGTCGGTCTCGCCGACGCAGAACTTCTTGAAGCCGCCGCCGGTGCCGGAGGTGGCGACGGTGACCTGGACCTTGGACTGCTTCTCCGCGTACAGCTCCGAGGCCGCGCTGGACAGCGGGGCGACCGTGCTGGAGCCGTCGATCAGGACCTTGCCGGACAGCTCCTTGTTGCCGCCCTCGCCCCCGTCGCCCTTCGAACCCGCGTCGCCGCCACCGCACGCACTCGCGGCCAGCATCACGGCAGCCGTCAGCGCCAGGGGAGCCTTGGCCCGGCGCAGCGAAGTGGAAATGTTCACGACTCTCGACCCTCGTGTCTGCCGGATGCCCCGGCGTTCTGGATCCGGTGCGCGGCGCGCCCCGTTCGGACAACCAGATCGAAGGCCGTCTATGTGAACACCCGATGTACGGGGAACCCCTCCGCGATGAACGATAGCCGTTCATCTATATAGACAGATCATGATGCTAGGAGGGGTCGTCCGCGACGGTTTCCGTCCAGTGTTCGGGCGGAGTTCACCCTTCAGGCCACGCGCCACGGGTGTCCGCCGCCTAGCGTCCTCCATCGATGGCCGCCTATGTCCTCGGCGGCAGGACCGTCCGTCTCCCCTTGCGTGTGGAGGAACCGTGCCCGACCAGCCCGTACCCGGCGACCGTGACAGCCGGCGCACCGAGCTGCCGCTGCTGCCCAGCCACAACACCGCCCGGTCGGCGCTGACCTGCCGGTACCGGTGCGGCAACGCCTGCTCCCACGAGGCCCCCAACCGCACGCTGAACACCTACTTCGGCGACGTCGTCGCGCGGGCGATGTCCCGCCGCGGCATGCTCAAGGGCGCGACCGTCCTGGCCATGGCCACCGGCGCCGCAGGATTCACCACCGCCTCGGCCGCCGCGGCCCCGGCCGCCGCAGACTCCGCCCGGCACGGGGGCCACGGCCGCCCGCCGCGCGGCCTCGACTTCACGCCGGTCGCCCCGAACACCGCCGACGCCGTGACCGTCCCCGAGGGCTACGCCCAGCAGGTCGTCATCCGCTGGGGCGACCCGGTCCTCCCCGGCGCGCCGCGCTTCGACGCCCGTCGGCAGTCCGCCCGCGCCCAGGCCATGCAGTTCGGTTACAACTGCGACTACATGGCCCTCCTGGACGCGCCCCGCGGCCGCGGCCACCACCTGCTCGTGGTCAACCACGAGTACACCGACGAAGAGATCATGTTCTACGGCTACGACCCGGCGAACCCGACCCGCGAGCAGGTCGAGACCGCCTGGGCCGCCCACGGCCTGACCGTCCTCGTCGTCCGCGCCGACCGGCGCTCCGGACGGCTGTGGCCGGTGGGCGACGTCCTCAACCGCCGGATCACGGCCACCACCCCCTTCCGCCTCACCGGCCCCGCCGCCGGCGGCGAGCTCCTCAGGACCGTCGCCGACCCGACCGGCACGTTCGTGCTCGGCACCCTCAACAACTGCGGCGGCGGCATCACCCCCTGGGGCACCGTCCTGTCCGGCGAGGAGAACTTCAACCAGTACTTCGCCAACGCCGCCGCCGTCACCGACCCGGTCGCCCAGCAGCGCCTCGCCCGCTACGGCCTCCCGAAGGGCGCGAGCCCCCGCAAGTGGGAGCGGTTCGACGACCGCTTCGACATCGCCAAGGACCCCAACGAGCCCAACCGCCACGGCTGGATCGTCGAGATCGACCCGTCCGACCCGCACTCCGTCCCGCGCAAGCGCACCGCGCTCGGCCGCTTCAAGCACGAGGCCGCCGAGCCCCGCCTGACCCGCGACGGCCGCGTGGCCCTCTACATGGGCGACGACGAGCGCTTCGACTACATGTACAAGTACGTCTCCAAGCACGCCTACCGGAAGGGAAACAGCCCCTCCGCGCGCGCCCACAACATGCGCCTGCTCGACGAGGGCACCCTCTACGTCGCCCGGTTCACCGGCGACAGCCCCGCCGCCGAGATCGACGGCACCGGGAAGCTCCCCGAGGACGGCTCCTTCGACGGCGGCGGCGAGTGGATCCCGCTCGCCAGCGGCACGACGTCGCACGTACCCGGCATGACCGCCGAGGAGGTGTACGTCTTCACCCGCCTCGCCGCCGACAAGGTCGGCGCCACCAAGATGGACCGCCCCGAGGACGTCGAGCCCCACCCGGTCACCGGCCGCGTCTACGTCGCCCTCACCAACAACAAGGACCGCGGCGCCACCGGCAAGGCCGGCCCCGACGAGGCCAACCCGCGCAAGGGCAACAAGCACGGCCACATCCTCGAACTGGAGGAGCGCCGCTCCGACGCCGCCTCCCTCACCTTCGGCTGGCGCCTCGTCCTCGTCTGCGGCGACCCCGCCGACCCCTCCACCTACTTCGCCGGCTACGACAAGAGCCGGGTCAGCCCGATCTCCTGCCCCGACAACATCGCCTTCGACGAGCACGGCAACCTCTGGCTCGCCACCGACGGCAACGCCCTCGGCTCCAACGACGGCCTCTTCGCCGTCCCCCTCAAGGGCTCCGAGCGCGGCCACGTCAAGCAGTTCCTCACCGTCCCGGTCGGCGCCGAGACCTGCGGCCCCATCATCACCGAGGACCGCATCCTCATCGCCGCCCAGCACCCCGGCGAACTCGACGGCGCCACCACCGAGAACCCGGCCTCGCACTGGCCCGACGGCCCGGGCAGCATCCCGCGACCCTCGGTCGTGACGGTGTGGAAGGAGAAGGGCCGGGACCACTGACCTGACGCAGTCCCCTCGGCAGGCGACGCGACTGCAAAGCCGTACGCGGCACGGCGGAGCGACGCGCAGGCAGCCGCCCTGGGAGAATCCTGGGAGACGATCTTCTCCCAGCCGCCTCCCCAGACCGACGCAGCCCCGCCGAAACCAAGCCGCTGATCTGCGCCGTTGCTAACATGGCCAGGCGGCGGGGCTGACCGAACCTCATTCGGGACGAAGAGGTCGTGGGTTCAAATCCCGCCACCCCGACAGAGAAACACCAGGTCAGGCCCGGTACTGAGAGATCAGCACCGGGCCTGATTTGCTTTGTCGCCCCGTTTTGGGAGCCGTTTGGGAGCCAACTTCCAGAACCGGCTCCCCGGCGGCTCCCAGCGAGCGGTCGTCCGTCTTCGAGCGTGCTCTGTGCCGCTCACGCTGGGAAAGGGTCATCCCTACGGCTTGTGCTAGGCCGATCACAGGCGGTACGACGATCGACATGCACCGATGGTCTCCGTTAAATGACCGGCAGCTCGCACTCCTCACCCGCATCGGGGACGGATCCGACCCCGTCACGTCGGACAGCCCAGAGTTCGCCCTCACCGCCCGCGCGCTCAAGGAGCGGCGTCTGATCACCATGCCCAAGCAGGATGGGAAGTGGCAGGCGGAGATCACTGACGCGGGGCGCTTCTACCTGGAACACGGCCATCACCCGGACCGGCCGGAACCGACGCCGCGCAAGCAGCGGTCGGTGGGTCCCGGACAGCGGACACGGCCGGCCCCTCCTCCGCAGAAGCAAGACACAGCTCCGTCCACGACGAAGCCGGCGCCGCAACGCGCCGCCAAGCCCCCACAGGCGTCGTCGGCGGAAATCGGAGCAGCCTTGATCGCCGAGGTACAGCAGGCTGGGCGGTTCCTCCGGATCCCGAACCCCAGCGACCAGGAGCGAGCCCGCTATCGCAGGGCCTTCGACGCAGCCCGGCAGTGTGCGCCCGAGGGGTACCACCTGAAGTACAGCGGCCGGGCGAAGGGGGACTTCTTCCTCGGTCTGCTCAGGGTGTCCGGGGAGGACGACACCGAGTGGAACCGGATCCGGCTGGCGCGCAGCCGGGTGATCAGCGATGTCGAGGACGTGATCGCCGCTGTCACTGCGGACCACAGTGCCTTCGAGATCTCGGAGGAGGTCCTGCCCCGAGTCCTCTCGCTGCTCCGGCTCCTCGCGGAGCAGGCACTCGCCCGCCACGGCGAGATCACGGTGTCCAAGAAGCGCAAGCAGCCGAGGCCCCTGCTTACCGTCCACGGCAGGACGTACGAGGTCAGTTTCCGCGAACGGCAGAAGCAGGTCCGGTACGTGCCCAAGCAGCCGGGCCGGCGTACGTACGACTGGCAGCGGGTGACGCCGGCGCACAGGTTCGAGCCGTCGGGCGAGCTGGAACTGCTGATCAGCCAGCACTCGGGCTACGGCTACGGCCACAGCTACGGCTGGAAGAAGGAGTGGGCCGACACCGCCAAGAAGCCGTTGGAGGAGCAGGTCGGTTCGGTCTTCTGGGCACTGAAGGCGCGCGCGGAGGAGCAGGAGCGGGCTCGGCTGGAACGGGAGGCCGAACAGCGGCGCCTGCGCGAGAAGCGGGAGCGGCAGGAGGCGGAGCGTCGGCGTCTGGAAGCGGAGCGGGAGGAGCGCGAGCGGCGAGAGTGGGAGTCGGCCATCAGTGCCGCGTCGATCAAGGCGGTGCACGCCGTACGGGCTGAGCACTTCGGCACAGCGCTTGAGCAGTGGAGGGTGGCCGGAGAGATCCGAGCGTTCTGCGTCGCTCTGGACGAAGCCGCCGCAACGTCGGACAACGCCGTCGAGGCCGAGAGGCTGCGGGAGTGGTCGGCTTGGGGGAAGGCGGAGGCCGACCGGCTGGACCCCACCATGAAGGGCAAGGGCCTGGCCGCTCTCGACTTCCACGCGGAGCCGACCGAAGATCAGCTACGGCCCTTTCTCGGCGGCTGGCACCCGCACCGGCCGGAAAGGCAGCAGCCTGCGGCACGGCCCGAGACGCCGAAGCCGGCCCCGGAGCCGTGGCGCGGCTCTATCGACGCACGTCAGGATCAAGGCTGGCGATATGGACGCCAAGGTCGCGCTCAATGGTGGAGGCGATGACGCCGTGCCCACGGTCACGTAGGGCCTTGACCGCCTTCTCCACCAGCTGGCCGAGCCTGATCGCCTCGGCGCGCAGTGCGACCAGCTCGTCGTACCGGTCGGCCTTGTCCTCGCCGCACCACGCCCGGACGGTCCGCAGGACGGCCGCCTCCGCGTCCAACTTGCGGTCGTCCCGGCGACGGTAGGAGTACCAGGAGGGCTGTGCGCGCTCCTGGTCGATGTCCTGCTGCTTGCGGTCCACCTCCGGGAGGATCTCGTCGGCGAGCCGACCCGCCACCTGACGGGCGACGCGCTCGGTGACCGACCAGCCGGCCAGGCACATGCTGGCACGGTTCTCGTGCACCATAGGGTCACTGCGGAGCGCGGTGGCGTCCATGCCGATGAGCGGCGCCGTCTCGTCGAGTCGGCCGAGTTCCAGAACTCCCGCGTCCGCCACCCCTCGGCGGAGGCGCAGCCTGTTCTTCGGCCGGACGAACCCGAGGATCAGGCGCGCGGCCTCGAAGTCCGTGCTGCCCCGTACGTGGCGTGACGCCTCGGTCAGTCTGAACTCTTCCTCGTCATCCGCGCGGAACGCGTCGACGTCTGACCACGGTGCTACGAGGCAGCCGGGACTGACCCATTCCTGCAGGCCGGCGTCATCCCCTTGCAGGAACCGGACATGGACCCAGCCAGACCTGCCACGGCCGCCCACCCGAACGATCTCCACTCGCCTGACAGGGCTGCCCAGCTCCTTCGGCCTCGCGCGGTAGGCCCAGTGCTCGCCAATCTCCATGTCCCTATTGAGCCAGGTCCGTTGGCCTCGCTACTGGGCAATCGTCGTAATTGCTGGAGTGGCCGACCGCGCCGTGTTGACGCAGCCCCGCGCAGGCAACAGGGATAGTGCTGTGCCTCCGGCAGTGGTCGCCGGAGGGCACAGCACTCTGTTTGCTACGACTTGGCGGGCACACGTGACACCCCGCGTGTCCGCAGGAGGTCATTCAGTACGCGCACTGGTGACGTGGCGCTCATGGCCAAACGCGCGTCGAGTGCCGCCTCCCACTGCTCGGTCAGCCCCAGCATGAGGCGCTTGCGCATGCCTGGGGTGACGTGGGCGTAGCGTGCCGAGACCGAGCCGTCGATGTGGCCCATGCGTTCGTCCATGAGTACCTTCTCGGTTCCCAGGTCCTCCATCATCGTCCGGTGGGTGTGGCGAAGGCCGTGGGGCGTGAGTCCCTTGGCTATCGGGAGCCAGCAGGCGTCGGCCCGATCGCTGGCACCGCGCCCCCGGGCCGGGACGCCGGGCCACGGCTCGCCGAGTAGGGGAACCGGCCGTGGCTCCTGGGGTGCCTTCTTCGGGTACCAGCCGGAGACCGCCGGCGTGAACAGCCAGGTTGCGAAACCGTTCCTGCGCCAGTGGGCGGCATGCTCCGGTACGACGCCGCCCCGGACGAAGCGGAGGTCCGTGATGGCCTGCTCGACCTTCGCTCGCGTGGCCTCGGTGACGCGGTCGGGGTGGTTGAGGACGTTGGACACCGTGCCGGTCGAAACGCCGGCTCGACGGGCGACGTCGACGAGCTTCGCGCCCTGGTAACCCCCGGTTCGCGCCGCGCCCTGCCCTCGGAAGACGTAGGTCTTTCCGTGGCAGGGGCACGGCACGGGTTTCGTGCGGGCGATGTGGTTGGCGACCAGCGCGGACAGCCAGTCCATCGAGTCGATGGTGCGGTAGCTGTCGTCCTTGGGCGGGCAGCGCACCAGCTCGCCCGTGTCGAGTTCGTACAGCTGCCACTCGACACGGACGGCTCCAGGGCGGACGAACGCGGTCTCCAGGCCGACGATCTCGCCCCAGCGCATGCCGGTGTACCCCTTGAGGACCACGGCGACGAACTCGTCGTCGCGGCCGGAGAGCAGGGCGGCGCGCTCGGCGGTCAGCAGGATGCCGAGCGCGTCGGTGACCACCTTCTCGGGGCCACGGTCTCGGGAGCGGCCAGCGCGTTTGCCGCGTCCGCGCCGACGGGCTGCTGGGTTGGACGTGATCAGGCCCTCGTCGATCGCGTCCTCGAAGATCAGGTGGAGCGTCGAGCGCCAGGTCTTGACGCTGGAGGCCGCGTAGAGGGCCTTCTCCTTCTTCTCCCACAGGTCGACGTCCGTGCGCAGGATGCCGGCGAGCGCCTTGTCCTCGAACTCGGGGAGGAGGTGCTCCTCGATGTGGCGTTTGTAGTTCTGCATGGTGGAGGCGGCCAGGTCCTGGGCCTCGTACCAGCGGTTCGCGTACTCGCCGAAGGTCTCCTGGCCGAGGGCCGGGTCGCGCCAGTCGCCGCGC
Organism: Streptomyces sp. CC208A; assembly: GCF_030010625.1. Classification (GTDB taxonomy): domain Bacteria; phylum Actinomycetota; class Actinomycetes; order Streptomycetales; family Streptomycetaceae; genus Streptomyces. The sequence continues at coordinate 96,446 of NZ_JASCXN010000024.1, forward strand.
CGGTACTTGTTCTCGGCCTCGGCCGCTGCCCGTTGGGCCTCGCCCTTGGTGGCGAACCTGATCGCCTTGCCGTTGTCGTCGACGACCGTGTTGTGCTTGCCGGGCGCAACCTTGTACCGGCCGCGCCAGTAGTTTCCGCGCTTCTCCGCGAAACCCACGTCCCGCTGTCCCCCTCCTAATTGTCCTCGTCTACGGCAGATGCGATCGGGTCACGCGACAGTGCTGTACTGCTGCTGCCGGCGCGGCGGGCGGGCCCGTAGGCGGGTCGTCGGGGCAACGACAGGGCGGTGAGGTTGCGGGGAGCCGGTCTGCGTACCGCGCGTGAAGTACGGCTCGGTAGCCCCTGCAGCTGCCTGCGTAGGCTGGGCCGGCCGCTCCTCATAGAGGCGGATGATCTCCCCAAGGTGCTCGGCGGTGAAGCGGTAGGCACGGCCGACCCGGGTGTGGGGTATCAGGCGCCGTCGCGCTCGGTCCTTGACCCACCAGGCCGAGCAGCCGAGGGTGTCGGCGATCTCCTCGGGACGGTAGAGGCGGGGCGGAGGGGCGTCGGACGGCCTGTGGGGAACGGGCGCGGGCGTGGATCGGTGCAAGGGGGCGGCTCCTGGTCGCGAGGGCGGGGACGGATGTGTGAGCGGCTCAGGCGGCGCCCGGGCCCTGGAGGAGGGCGGCGGGTGATACCTGCAGGGCTTCGGCGATGGCGACGAGGTCGTCGATATCGCATCGCCGCTTGGCGAGTTCGATGCGGGACAGCATCGTGTTGGACATAGGGCGACCCAAAGCGGTGCATCGCGCGGCGAGTTGGCGCTGCCCAAGGCCGCGTTCCGTGCGGAGGATTTCGATGGTGCGAGCCGCCAGCATTCCTGCGGGCCCTATTTCCAGAGATCGTGCTGCCATGGCTCCAGTTGTAGCGTGCATTCACCGGTTTGGTTAACCGGGGATCGTCGGCTATGTTGCGCCACGCTCAATCGGTGAGCGAGGCGGTCGGGGTACTGGCGCGAGGCCGGGTCCCCGAACCGGTCCCGACACCAGAGACCGTCTCTGACGTGGGGTGTTGTGTTGTAGCTTCGTCGCTCACGGGACGTCAACGGCTTGCCGATGTGATCCTTCTGGCTCGGGACGCGGGGCAACTATTTGGTCAACCGGCGATCGTGCCCTACCGTTTTCGCACCGCCCTCGCCGACTCGTTTTCCAGCGGCATTTCTGCCGTGAGAGATTGCGCCGGTAAGGGCTGGACTCGTGCGACCTGGGTGTGGCTATGTTGACGACGCCCGGAAAGCGCGAGCGGCCATCAACGCTCCCGCGCCAACGGCCGGACATCCCCGCCCTTCACGCCCGTCCCGCCCCCGACCGACGGTGAACCGTGGGCACCGAGCCCACCGGTCACCGAGTGAGGACCGCCCCTCTTGGCACGAATCCGCACCATCAAGCCCGAAGCCTTCGTCTCCGAGTCCCTGGCCGCCGTCTCCCTGACCGCCGAGCGCACCTTCTTCGGTCTGCTCACCCAGGCTGACGACCAGGGCCGCCACCGCGACCACGCCGCGATCATCGCTGGGCAGCTGTGGGTCCTGCGGCCCGAACACACACCCGCCGACGTCGAGAAGGATCTCGCCCAGCTCGCCGACGCCGGGCTGATATGCCGCTACAAGGGCCCGGACGACAAGCGCTACCTGCACATCGTCACCTGGCGGCAGCATCAGAAGATCAACCGCCCCAGCGGGAGCCGCCTTCCCGCCTGCCCGCACCACGACACGCCGGCTCGCACCGAGCCGGGCGTTGGCGCGCCGGCTGCGGGGGCTGGCATCACGGAGCCCGCACCGCTGTCTCACGGAGCCCTCCGTGGGGGCTCCGGGCAAGTACACAACCCTGCGGTGAATCCCGCCCCAAATGAGGAAACCGCAGGTCAGAGCGATTTCACGGAGTCCTCCGTGAGACGGCAGGGAGGATTCAGTGAGGGAGCGGTGACGCCTCACGGTCCGGATCTAGGACCTAGGATCATGGATCTAGGAGATACCCCTTCGGGGGGCGCGAGCGCCCCCGCACCCGGCACCGTCTCGGCCAACCAGCTCATCGCCGAGTACGCCGCCGCTTGCGCACACCGTCCGCCCGGGAACGTCCTGGGCCATCTCGGCCGGGAGGCACGCAAGCTGCTGGAGGAGGGCATCGCGCCCGCTCACGTCCGGGCGGGGCTCGCCCTGCACCGCGCCAAGGGCCTGCACCCCAGCATGCTGCCGAGCCTCGTGCACGAAGCCATGAACGCGGCCCCCACCGCGCCGGTTGTCCACAGGGCGTGGACAAACCCCGCCGATGTCGAAGCCGCCTACGGAGGTGACCTCTGACCGCCACCCTCACCCGCGAGCCCCATCGGGTCGGCCCGCTCGCCGACCGGCTCAACGGCATCCTTGCCGGTCGCGGCATCGACCTCGCCACCGCCGCCGTCGAGGAAGGGCACGTCGAGCCCGTCACCGCGCTGGAACTCGCCGACGCCAGGATCCCCGCCCGCTACCGCCGAGCCCTGGCCGACCACCCGAAGGTCACCGTCTGGGCCGACGAGATCGCCCGCGCCGGACGCCCCGGCCCCGGTGGGCCGGGCATCGCCGAAGGTCCGTCGCTGCTGATCGCCGGCCCCACGGGCACGGGCAAGACGTACCAGGCGTACGGCGCCATCCGCACCCTGCTCGCCCAGGGAGTCCGCCTGCGCTGGGAAGCGACCACCACCGCCGACCTCCACGCGCGCCTGCGCCCCCGCGCCGGCCAGGACGCCGAACGTGACCTGCAGACACTGGCGCGGTGCCCGCTACTTGTCCTGGACGACCTCGGTGCGGCCAAGACGAGCGAGTGGACTGAGGAGCTGACCTACCGGCTCATCAACCACCGGTACGAGCACATGCTCCCGACCCTCATCACCACCAATCTCCCGATGGAGCAGCTACGCGGCGCCCTCGGTGACCGCGTCGCCTCCCGCCTCGCCGAGATGACCGAGCGCGTCATCCTCGACGGCCCCGACCGACGACGCCGCACAGCGCCCGGCGCCTGACCGGCCGCCCCCGCCTGCCTCGCCGCGCGGCCCGCGCTCACACCTGCCTGGCCTGCGCTGGCCCCTCACGCAGGCCGCTCACCGCTCCGCCGTGATCACCGGCCCTCCCGGTTCCTCTACACCTTGGAGACCCCTCCTGCCGCCTCTGACCCTCGCTTCCCTGGCCACCCGAAACAGCGGCACGCCGCTCCTCCCGGACTGGGCCACCTCCCCGGTGCCGGCCCTGGCGCTCCTCGTCTCGCTCGTGCTGCTCGGCCTGCTCACCGGATGGCTGATCCGCCAGCAGCGCCGTCGGCCGCCCGGCACCAAACGCTGGCGCGGCACCGTCGCGGTGCCCGTCGCGGCCATGGCCGCGCTCGGCTGCACCGCCTACAGCGCGGACACCAGCTGGCGGTTCGCCGCCGACTACCTCGACATGGGCAGCACCGCCGAGCGCGTCGCGATGTTCGCCGCCGCCGAGCTGGCCCTGTTCGCCACCGCCCTGATGGCCCGGCAGAACCTCAACGGCCCGAAACAGGCACCCGGCCTGCCCGGCACCCTCACCTGGATCATCACCGCGGTGCAGATCCTGCCCGCCTACGCCGAGTCCGGGCTGGTCGGCGGCACCGTGCGAGCCTTCGTCGGCCCGGTCATGGCCGCGATGCTGTGGCACCTGGCCATGGGCATCGAGCTGCGCCACCGCACCCCTGACGCCGCCTCACGCAGCCTGTCCGCCGTCCTCGTTCGCCAGGCCCGCGAGCGCCTGCTCGCCCGCCTCGGCATCGCCGACCAGGACGCCGACGCCGCCCGACTCATCCGCGACCGCGCGCTGAGCGAGGCCGTCGCCCTGATCCTGCGCGCCGAGGCGACGAGCGGCAACAAGTCCAGGAAGCGACGGCAACGACGCCTGACAGAACGCCTGCACCAGGCCCTGGAGCGGGCCGACGTCGACGGCGATCCGCTCCAGGACGAGCTGCTGCTGCGCAAGCTCGCCACCCGCAAGCAGGCCCTCGACCTCGCCTCCATCACGCTGCCGCCGCGCTGGGCGGTCCCCGCCTCGTACACAGCCCGTGAATCCGGGCACAGCCGCCCGCGCCCCGCCCGCCCGGAACCGCTGCCGCGGGCAGAGGACACTGCCCGCCCGCATCCATCAGATTCGGGTGACGACGAGGTGCCTCCAGCTGTCCGTCCGCAGCCTGCCCGACCGGCGCACGGGCTACCCGCACGGGCAGAGATCGAAAACAGCCGACCGCTCACGGGCAACAGCTCGGGCAGCGTGTCGGGCAGGCGCGAGCGGAAACAGGCTGCCCGGAAAAAACACGACGACGGCAAAGCCCGCGCCTCCGACGAGGTCATCCTCAAGCACACCCGCCGCATCTACAAGGAGACCGGCAGCGTCGGACGCGACCGGGTGGAGAACGCTCTGCGCGCCGCCGGCTACACCGTCTCCAGTGACGGCGTCGGACGAGTCGTCCGCGAGTTCAAGACCCAGCTCAAAGCCGCAGCCAGCGCTCCGTCGCACTGATCCTCACAGCACCCACACTCCCGACCACACCCCCATCCGAAAGGTCCCATGCACACCCCGCACCACCACACCCCCGCCAACCGCGAAGACCTTCTGCCGATCACCCCTGCCCCATCGGGAGCAAGTTGGAGGTCCGGACACTCCCCCGCAGGGGGAGCGCCCGAACCCGGCCCCGCCCTGGAGGTGGCGGGGCCCGTCCGGCGCCAGGGGGCGCCGGACGGGAAGGCTGCGACCGAGGGCGGATCGCAGCCAGGCAAGGGCCGCCCGAAGGGCGCGGCCAGGAAGGGGAAGTCGCGTCCGCGTGACAAGAGGCAGCGCCCCGCTCACAGCGTCCGCCTCAACGAGCACGAGCTCGCCATCATCCAGGCCGGCGCCGACCACGTCGGCATGAGCGTGGCCGGGTTCCTGGCCCACTCCGCCCTGGCCGCTGCCCGCGACCAGTCCCGGACCGCAGCGGCCATCGCCACCGAGCGGGACGTCCTGACTGCCCTGTTCGGTGTGCGTCGTCAGCTCGGCTGGGCGGGCAGCAACGTCAACCAGGCCGTCAAGGCGCTCAACTCCGGTGTCGACGCACCGCACTTCGCCGCTGCCCTCGCCGACCTGCAGCGTGCCGCGCGGGCCGTCCAGCGGGCAGCCGACAGGGTCGCCAACGGGCAGGAGGGCGAGGCGGCTTGATCCCTCGTATCCACCAGCAGGGCAGTAACACGCTCGGGCTCCTGCACTACCTGTACGGCAAGGGCACCCACGAGGAGCACATCGACCCGCACCTGGTCGCTTCCTTCGACGGCATGGCCCCCGACCCCGGCCGCGACCCTGCGGTCATGAAGAAGGACCTCCAGCACCTCCTCGACCAGCCCCTGTCCCTCCTCGGCGCGGACCAGCGTCCCGACAAGCACGTCTGGCACTGCTCGGTGCGTGCCGCCCCCGGCGATCCGATCTTGTCCGACGAGCAGTGGGGTGACATCGCCCGTCGCGTGGTTGCCGCCAGCGGCATCGACCCTGGCGACGGGGCTGGCTGCCGCTGGGCAGCAGTCCGGCACGCCGACGATCACATCCACATCATCGCCACCCTGGTCCGCGAGGACGGGCGCCGGCCCAACCACCACCGCTCCGGCAAACGCGCCCAGGCCGAGTGCCGGCTGATCGAAAAGGAACTCGGCCTGCACTAGGTCGCGCCTGGGGACGGCACCGCCGCCAAGCGGGCCACCAGTGCGGAGCGGCACAAGGCCGAACGCGAGGGGCGGCAGCGCCCGGCGCGCGAGGAGCTGCGGGAGACCGTACGGCGTGCGGTGGCCGGCGCGACGAGCGAGGAGGAGTTCTTCGACCGGCTGGCCGCCGCCGGTCTTCTGATCCGCAAGCGCGTCGCGCCCTCGGGCGACCTGCTCGGCTACAAGGTCGCGCTGCCCGACGACCGCAATGGTGAGAAGGAGCCGGTGTTCTATGCGGGCTCCACTCTCGCACCCGATCTGTCCCTGCCCCGCATCCGCGAACGGTGGACGCTTCCCGCGGAGGCCGTTTCGGCGGACGGCTCCGGGCCGGAGCAGCCGGTCCTGCCGGATGTGACAGGTCCCGCGTTCGCGCGGCGCCGGGCCACCGCCGCCACCTGGCAGGCCCTCCTGGTCATTGATCACGGTGACGAAGGGGCAGCAGCGGCCCAGATCGCCGCGGCGGGGGAGATTCTCGACGCGCTCGCCAAGACCTCCGCCGCCCACACCCGCGCTGAGCTCCGCGAGGCGGCCTTCGTGTTCGAGCGTGCCAGCCGCTCCCATGTGAAGGCCGTACGCGGGAACGACCGCGCCCTGCGCCAGGCCGCCCGCGATCTCGTCCACAGCGGACCGGCCCTCGGCCGCGGCGAAGACGGTGCCACCACCGCCATGCTCATCGACATGGCCTTCTTCCTCGCCACCGCCGCGGCGAACTGGCACGCGAAGAAGCACCACAGCCAGCAGGCCGCCGCCGCCCGACAAGCCGCCGAACACCTGCGCGCCGCTTACCAGGCCGCCGCAGGTGAGCCCATGGCGGCCCTCGGGCAGCGAGGCCGCCGTATGGCCCAGCGTGTTCGGCAACGGCAAGCCGACCTTCTCCACCAGGTGCTGCCGGAGCTTGCCGAACGGGTCCAGGCCGAACCTGGCTGGCCTGCCCTGGCCGCCACACTCGACGACGCTCGCAGAGCCGGCCATGACCCGGCCGCCCTGCTGACCGAAGCCGCACGACGGCGCGAGCTCGACACCGCGACCTCCATAAGCGACGTCCTCGTTTGGCGCTTGCGGCGCAGCGCCCACCTGCCCGCCCTGCCCGAGCGCCCCCACGACACGCCCGCGGGAAGCAGGCGGCGCCAAGGGTCCTCGGCGTCCCGCGCGCTGCCGACGCAGGGCAGCGTGAACGACCCCAGCCGTCGGCGCTGAGCAGCGAAAGTCAGCGAAACACGGGGCGCAGCGACGGACCCTCCCCGCAATCGCGAACCGTGACGCCCCCCCCAGACGCCGAACAAGGCACACCAGCACGAAGCCGGGCCTCCCTGTTGGGAAGGCCCGGCTTCAATGCGTTGGACGGCCCTCAGATGGCCGGAGCGCGCAGGAGCCGATCGCGTGTGCTCTCCGGCAGCACCCGGCGCAGCACTGGCGCGCTGGAACTGAGGGAGCCGGCGAAAGCGGCGACGAGGTCGTGCGGCACGCTGGCGCCGAATGAAGCCCCCCACAGGTAGCCCGCGCCGAGCACCGGCTCGGCCCACGCCTGCCACCCGGCCAGAGCCGCATCGTCCGCCTCAGCCACCAGCGCCAGTGGACCGCCATCCTGGATGAGGGGCGGCACCTCACCGAGGCGGATGTGTGAGGCGAACGTCGGATCCGTCGCCCCCGCGCCGGGCTGGTCGACGTCGCGCAGCCAACCATGCGCCGAAACCGCGTCGAGGACCAGCTCGGGACCACCACACGGCAGGACGGGCTGACCGCGGACATCGACCGCGGCAACGAAGTCGGCGAGAACCTCTCCCGGGACACCGGGAGTGAAGTAGGCCGACCACTGGGCGAGCGGGCTGCTCCGATCCGTACGAGCGGACACCTGCCACGCGATCGGCAGATTCCCCAGATGGAACGGCTCGTCCGGCAGGACCCACTGCGCCCACCGCAGGCAATCCGGACTGATGTGCAGGACAGTGCTGCGCAGGACCTGACGGTCCTCCGGCGCCTCGTCCGGCTCCTTGCGCCCGCGCACGAGCGTCAGGCTCGTCCAACCCAGGCCGACGAGCACGTCAGCAACGGAGTCGTACAGGCGTCCGTCGTCACCGGCCAGGTGCCGGGGACCGACCCAGTACGCGGACGGGACGCAGGCCGGAGCGGGTGGATCGGTGGGGAAGTCGGGATGCAGGTGCGCCTCCAAGGGGTTGGGGGGTTGGGGGCTTGATGCCGCCAGCGGTGCGTGCAGCTGGGTGGAGGTGCCGGGCCGGCCTTGCGGCGGCGCCGGGTGGCAGATGGCCGGGCTGCCCCGTCTCGCCCTAACCGGGCAGACGACGGGCTCCCCCAAGGGCTCCGACTCGAGCCTCTGAGTGTCATGCCCTCCGGGAGGTCTCCAGCACGCGAGCGACCGCGGCGGCGACCACATCCGCCGGCGTCTCGGTGTCGAAGGACATCTGGTAGCCACGCACCTTGGCCGTACCGGTGACGGCGATCTTCCACCCCTCGCCGTCGGTACCAGGCCGCCCGAGCGGGAACCAGCCAAGGTAGAAGCGCCCGTCCTTTGAATTGACGTGCACGTCCGCGCGGTCGTCCACGACCAGGTGGAAATCGTCTGCGGAGAACTGATCTATCACGAGCGTGGCCTGACCCGGGCCGAGCAGCCACTCACGCAGCCGCAGGGCCTCGACGGTGGTGGAGAATCCGGGGCCCTGGGGTGCCGCAGTCACGGGCAATCACCTCTCTGACCTGGTGCTTTTGCGAGAAGGTCGTCCAGGTTCACATGCCGCTGCGGCGTTGGCCAGTCATTCATGGGTCTTCGCTGTCTGCCCCCGGCGAACTAAAGACGTAGAGCACGAGACCTCGCGGTCCAGCCGCGGAAAACGGCGTGCGCGCGGTGGGGGCAGTGCCGATAGTTGCCGCATGGATGCGATCGAGGCCGCACGCGCCGTCGTAGAGGAACAGCACCCCGAAGCGCGCGCCGCGTTCCTGGGCGGCAGCGTCGTGACAGGCCGCCGCACGGCGACGTCGGACCTCGACATCGTGGTCCTGCTCCACGGAAGCCCAGCGCCGTACCGGGCGAGCCTCCAGTACGCCGACTGGCCGGTGGAGATATTCGTTCACACCGAGGCAACGTGGCACGCCTACGTCGAACGGGAACTACGCAAGCGCCGGTCACCGCTGCTGTGGATGTGTGCCGACGGGCTGCTGCTCTTCGACACTGACGGACTCGGAGCGCGCCTCGCCGCACAGGCCCGGAAGCTGACCGCCGCCGGACCGCCCCCGGTGTCGGCGGAAGAGATCGACGACCGCCGCTACGCGATCACCGATCTCCTGGACGACCTCGCGGGAAGCAGCGACCAGAGCGAGCGTCTGTTCATCGCGACCGAACTGGTCCGACGCACAGGCGAGCTCGCGCTGGCCATCGGCGGTTCGTGGGGTGGCGGTGGCAAGTGGCTGGCATGCCGCCTTGAGACGGCCGCGCCAGGGCTCAGCACACGCCTCCACCACGGCCTACAGGAGGTACTGGTCGGGAGAACCGAGCCCCTCGTGGCCGTCGTGGACGAGGTGCTCGAGCAGGCCGGCGGCCGGTTGTGGGCTGGCTACAAGCGTGCCGGGGCACCCTGAGTGGTTCTCAACGCGTACGCCGAGTACTCGCTCAAGGGCTGCTGGTCTGCGAGAGACTGTGGGCGAGTTGGCCCACGACGTGGAGGACGCCTTGCCCGAAGCTGGTGGGTGCGATCAGCACGCCGAACACCAGCACGATGACCACGGTCAGCTTCTCATCGAATCGGCTCCGGGCATGCGTACGTCGGCGCAATCGCACAATGATGATGACAGCAAGCAGAACCGCCACGTTGATACTTAGATCCACCTGGCCAGCCCTCCCGCGCACAACACTCTGACATCCCGCCTTCCTGCATAGCCGGAACTCGACAGCGCCACGTTTCGATCACCGGTGATTGGCGACGGAGTGCCTGGTCAATGGCTGGATCGGGGCAGCCGCGCGAAGCGGACAGCAGCGTCACCTGCCCCGTTCGCAGCCGCCGGGGCGGACGAGCCCCGGCCAGCGGCTCCGTCGCTTTGACCGCCCTGCCCCCGCGTCAGGACAGGGCGGTGGGGCGGCGCGGCGGGGGAATGCGGTCCAGCAGGTCCCACAGCGGTCGGGAGCCGGCCGCCCATTCACCCAGCAGACGGCGGTCCACGAGGTGTATCCGGTGTTCCGCGCCCCAGGGGATGGCCTTGGAGGAGAAACGGCCGTTGGTGAGCACGACCGCGACGTCCGCTCCGTGGACCTGCCGTGCGGTGCCGTTGACCTGCTGCAGGACACCGACCCCGACGGCGGAGCCCCGGTCTCCGTCCCGGCGGTGCTTGCACTGGATGACCCAGACGCGCCCCATGGGATCGACGGCGCGTACGTCGCAGGCGTTGTCGCCGGCACCGCCGAGCTGCTCCGCCTGACAGCCGTCCCGCCGCATCAGGTCCCGTACGGTGAACTCGAACGCGCGGTGGTCCAAGGCGTCCAGCTCCGCGATCCGCATCCGCAGCGCGCGACCACGCACACGCTCCCACTCGGCCCGCTGCCGCGCCTGCTGCAGCCAGAGGCCACCGGCCACCGCGGCGGCCACGGCAGCGATGAGAAGGATCCACCAGTGCACCAGCAGCCAGTGCACAACGGTGATCACCAACCCGATCGCCAGGACCCCCGCGCCCAACAGGGCCAGCTGGTCGTCCTGCTTCTTCGAACGGCGGGCCGGCCGCCGCCGTGCAGGACGCCGCGCCGGACGTCGGCCACTCATCGGGCCGCCCCCGGCTCAACCGACAGGCTGCGTTCAGCAGACCGGGCAAGGGCCCTTATCGGCACAGCGACCCGCTCGCACGCCTCCATCCCTACCGCCATGGAGTAACTCCCCCCTATCCACAGGCTGTTGACGATCCGCGCGCAGGCTATGAGAGCACGCACCACTGACAGCGGGTCGAGATGCGATCACCTGGAGTGAGGGGTTTTCGGTCAGCGTGGGCCGCTGCCCACTGCGGCTGGGCGCCGACGACCTGGGGCTTTCGGTGCTCGCCCGACACGCTTCAGCCGTTTCGCGGCAAGCACCGTATCCGGCCGCTCCTCTCAGCGGACGCCGGCCCTCCCGCCGACCTCCTTCCGATCCAGCGTGGAGTTGCGCGGGTGGGCCGGGTTGAGGAACCACTTGCGGGCGGAGGCCAGCCACCAGATGCCGCAGAAGGCGATGACGACGCCGACCGCGACGGGCGCGTAGTTGAAGGTGTGCGCGGTGACGGGCGAGGTCTGCGGCAGCACGGCGCGACAGCGTGTTCGGGCGAGAGGCCGTAGGGCATGGCCGGCCCGACCCACAGGTCGTGGTGACCCGCCAAGTACGCGGCCAGACGGTGCGCGAATCGCTCGGCGATGACGGTGTCGGTGCCCAGCGGCAGGTGCGGACCGTGCTGTTCGACCGACCCGAGCGGCAGGCAGAGGACGGACAGCTCGCCGAGCTCCGCCGCCACACGCGGTGCGGTGAGCGCGGCGAACGCCCGCCTGGTGCTCCCGGTCGTCACCTCCTGCTCCGCCGCCCGAAGCGGATCAGGAACTGGTTTTCCTCCGGGAAGGTGTCGTCCTCGCTGAAGTCCGCGAGCCGCTCCTTGACCGCGGTCTCGAATTCCGGCAGCCGGTCGCCGAAGAGGTGGGGTACGGCGAAGGAGGTGGAGTAGAGGTAGCCGAGGATGCTCTCGGTGGTCCAGGTGCGGTGGACAGGAATCCGTGCCTCCTCGACCTGGTCGAAGGGCGACTCCTCCATGATCTCGCTGTAGGGGCGGTTGTGGTGCTGGAAGGTGCCGGAGCCGGCCCGCCGTTCCTCGCCGAGGAACGACTTGATGACGTCCCGGACGGCCTCCTTCCAGGGGCTGGTCGCGGTCCAGAAGCTGCTGTCGCCGAAGATGGCCACGACACCGTCGGGCGCGACCTGATCGTCCAGGCGCGACAGGACGGCTGCCTGGTCGAGCCAGTGGAACGCGCGGCAGATCGTGACCAGGTCGGCTTCCCAGCCGGCGGGCGGCACGAAGTCCTCGGCTGTGCTCTCGACGAGCGACAGGCGCGTGCCTTCGGACACCTTTGGACGCAGCGCAGACTCCGCCGTGGCGAGCATGTCGGCGTCGTTGTCGATGGCGATGATGTCGTCGAAGCGGCCGAGCAGCGCCTCGGCGACCAGCCCGGTGCCGGTGCCGACGTCGAGCAGGCGTCGCGGACCGTCGGCCCGGGTGGGGGCGGCCTGGTCCAGGGCCACGGTGACGTCTTCGGGGATACCGGGGCGGAACTGGCGGTAGTAGCTGGCGGTTCCGGTGAACAGGCTCATGTGGCGCTCCGAGGTGCGAGGTCCTGGACGTGGGCGGCGGCTGCCGCCAAGTCGTCGGCGAAGGCACACCGTGGTAAACGAGCAGGGACTCGTCGGGGACCTGCCTTCCGCGCGAGATCCATATGGCGCGCGCCCCTGCTTCGACGGCACCCACGATGTCGCACGTCCAGTCGTCACCGATGTGGATCAGGCCACTTGGGTCCGTGTGGAAGTGGTCGGTCACGGCCTGGAAGGCCCGACGGTCGGGCTTGGTGTGGCCGATGCGGCAGGACGGAAAGAAGTCGCTCACCCACGGGGACGAGGAGCGTGCGCATTCCATCGGTGTCGGCGTCGACGCAGGTCACGTTCGAGAGAGTGACGACGGTGGCTACGGACCACCGCACCCTTCGCTCCGCCCCGCTCCACCTCGCCCACCACGCCGACAGGGACCACCCCGACTTCGGCAGCCACGATCCGGGTGACGGCGACGCAGGGGACGACGAGCTGGAAGAGGAGCTGCCATAACCATGCAGGTCGTGCGCCGTACTCAAGGCCGGTGCCACGATACTCGCTGGTTACTCCGAAGCAGGGTAGAGATTGCCGGTCATCTCCCCGTCCACGGACATCGCCGCGTGGAGAGATCAGCAAGGCGGACGCCTGCTGGCCGCCGAGGCCAGCGCGATGGCCTCCCGGATGGTGCGTAACAGAGTGGTGCACTGGCCATGGCGGAAGGTCAGATCCGGGGTGTGCTCGGCGAACGTCTTCTTCGGGCCGCCCGAGTTGCCGCGGAAGAACCGGCGATCCCGCAGGTCAAGGACGGTGAGCTGGTTCGATATCGCCGTGTCGGGCATCTTCCGGCTCGTGGCGCTGTGCACCCGATCCGACTGGCCCGTCGCCCGGGCTGCCGTTCTGCCACGAACGTCTGGGGGCGATCACTTGGCGGCGATCAACATCCGAGTCTCCTCGGCGCACCCCCACGACAGCGTGACGCCGGCGCCTCCGTGCCCGTAGTTGTGTACGACCACGGTGCCGTCCTCCCGTGCCTCTTTCTCCACGCGGACTGTGGCGCGGGTCGGCCGAGCGCCGACCCGGTGTTCCAGAACCCGGGCTTGCGCGAGTCGGGGCTCGACCTCAGCACAGCGGGCGAGGATGCCGGCCGCCGTCTTGTCGTCGGCGGCCAGATCGCCCTCGCCGTCGATCGCTGTACCGCCCAGGACGACGGTGTCGCCATGGGGGTAGAAGCACAGGAGGTCCGGGGAGAGGCCGGTGTCCTCGGAGAAGAACTCGGTCAGCCCGGGGTTGGTGACGACGACGTGCTGGCCGCGGATGGGCCGGAGGTCAGGGTCCGGGACCAGGTGGCGTGCGCCAAGGCCCGCGCAGTTGATGATCGCCGCAGCGGGACCGGCGTCCGAGAGCGAGGTAAGCCGTCGCCGCTCGACCACACCCCCGGCATCGCGGAGCCGGCGCAGGAGGTAGTCGAGGTAGGTGGGCATGTCGATCAGTGGCACGGTGACCCGGTAGCCCGCCGTGAATCCGGCCGGCAGTTCGGCTCGCTCGCACGGTCGGAAACCCGGCAAAGTGGTGGCCCAGTCCGGCGCGGCTTCGGCCGTGCGGGATGCCTCGATGCCACTGGTGAGCCGGACGCCCGTCGCCGGGTCCTGGGCCAGTTCCCGGAAGATCTCCAGGGACCGTTGTCCCCACTGGTCGACCTTGTCCTTCGGCTCGACCAGGTAAGGCCCCCACATCGCCCCGGCCGCCAGCGACGTGACCCCCGGCACCTGCTCGGCGATCACGTGCACCGAAGCCCCGGCCTCGGCGAGAACGACGGCCGTGGTGAGCCCAGCCACCCCAGCCCCGACGACGACAACGCGCTCCCTTGCGGTCATGACCCTGACCCTAACGGCCGGGTTGCGTCGATGGGGCGTGTTGGGCGAGGGCGTCCTCCAGGGCTGGCAGGAAGCCGCGCACGTGAGGGTTGCGCTGACGGCGGCGGAGGTCGGCGGCAAGCTGGTGGAGCAGCGCCGCGCTGCGAGGCGAGCGGACGACATCGAGGCGGTCGGCGGCGATCTGGCCGATCTCGCAGGCTGCCTCCAGGTCTCCGTGGGCGCTGTGGCCCAGGGCCAGCCAGGCTCCCTCGAACATGGCTCGGCGCTGGCTGGGGTCGCCGCGCGGGACGTCGTACGCCCCGGATCTGAGCATCTCGGTTCCTTGAGCGAGGAAGCGGCGGCTCTTCTTTCCGCTCTCCGCCTTCTGCTGTGCACGACCCATCTGGATGAGGCCGTAACCGGCCTGACAGTCCAGGTGGTTGTCGGTGAGGAAGTACATCCAGCGAGGCTCTTCTTGGCCGCCGTCCCGGCTTGCGATCAGTTCGCGGGCAGCGCCACGAGTGTGGGCGAAGTCGTTGTCACGGCCGGCGGCGGCGTACGCGTAGGCGAGCCGGGACAGGACGGACGCCCGGACGGCCAGCGGGGCGGCGTCACTCGCACGGCGGGCGGCCTCTCCGAGGGCGATGGCGTCCGCGGGGTGTCCTCGACTCGCCGCCTGGAAGGAGAGGTCGCCCAGGATGTGGGCGCACAGGGGAAGATCGTTTACCTGATGCGCGGCCCGGAGCGCCGTGACGAAGTAGCGCTGCGCCAGTCCGTGATCGGCCGCGTCGAAGGCCATCCAGCCGGCCAGCTGGCCGATCTCCGCGAGCGCGCGGATCAGACGGCTCGCGACAGCCGGAGAGTGGCCGCCTTCGCGAATCAGCAGCCCGACAGCCCGGAACTGTGCTCCGACGTAGGGCAGATGACGTGCCCCTCCGTGCTCGTCGTCGAGCAACTGGAGCATGGGAAGGTGCTGCTCGACCTGGTCCACGAGCGGATCGGTGCCGAGCGACGACGTCATTCGGGGCGTGTACTGACCGCGTCCCGCGGTGCCGTCGAGGTACTGGGCGACGATCGCGAGGAGTCCCGCGCCCGAGATCGCGAGGAACCGGCGACGGTCGACGAGCCCTCCCATCACCCAGTCCTCCACGATCGCCTCCATGCCCTGCACGGTCCAGGGTCGCGCGAGATCCGTGTCCGCGGGGACGAGCGCTGACGAGTCGCCCACACGGCCCTGCCAGAGTTCGGCCACCGAGACATTTCTACCCAGCTCCTGGGAGAGCACGTAGGCGGCCATCATCGGCAATGGCGAGCGCGGCAGGGAGCCGGCATCCCGCCAGTGGTACGGCGCCGACTCGGCCACCGTCCCCGCGCCGAACACTCGGTTGAGCTTGCGAGCGAGCGCCTTCGGGCTCCACCCGAGTTCGTCGAGGCACCCCGCCAGTACGACATTGGGCTCGCCTGTCTGCGGTGCCACGTGCGACCACCCTTCGCTCCAGTGGTTCGTCCATCACTTCGCGGGCCCCATGGTGATGCCCCTGGACGGACGATTCACCACCGTCGCATGGAAGTTGACCGAGTTGACCCACTGATCGGGTCCTGTCTGACCGTCCCCCTCCTGTGTTCTTGGATCCCGGCGGAGGCGCCCGTCTTCCGAGCCGACGGAGAAAGAGGTGGGCCTTGAAACAGCACACGAGCACCTCCCCAGGCCGACCGGGCGATGTGCTGGACCGTGACGCCGGACGACCAACCTCCGCCCCCGGACGCGGGCGCGTCGCTGGCGACAGCACGATGACCCTGATCACGGATCTGCCGTACGGACCGGAAGCGGCCGAGGTCGCCCGGGGCGCCGTAACGCTGGCGCTGCGCGGCACTGAGACGGACGTACTTGCTGACGCCCGCCTGATCGGGTCGGAGCTCGCGACGAACGCCTTCGTCTCGGGCAGTCCGCCGTTGGTTCTGTGCGTCGACCGCAGGAGTCTGGCCAGCGTCGGCCTGGAGATCGAGATCACCGTCACCGACGGCGGCTGTTCCCGCCCCGCACCCGCTTCTCCTACCGCTCCCGACGACCAAGCCGAATCAGGACGGGGACTGGTCATCGTCGATGCCTTGGCCGATGCCTGGTCGCTGACGACTGGCACCAACGGCTCTCGTGCCTGGTGCCGACTCACCCATAGGCCGTGCTCTTCGTCCCCCGGCGCCTGATGTCCACGCCGACAGAAGCCCGTCCGCCAAGGAGGCAACAAATAGTGCGCATCGACCATGCGACCCCACCGCCCCCGCCCACGCCCACGGCCGCGCCGGAGGCCGCTCGCCAGCCCCGGGTCGTCGTCGCCCTCCACGAGGGCTTCTACGGCGCGGAGTCGGGCACCGGCTTCAGCAACCGCGCCTTCCTCACGTCACTGGCCCGGCTCCTGCCGACAGGCCGCCTCTCAGTGATCACCCCGCACGTGCCCGAGACCGCGGGAGCGCACGATCAGCGGTGGGCCGACGAGGTCCGGCAGATGCTGCGACAGGCCGCAGCCGAGGTCGTCACGATCCCCAAGGTCGACGCGCCGCCGGACTCGGTCCGCGGTTCGATCCAGTTGTGCGACCTGGCGGGCGAGGCGGTCATGCGCATCGCCGAGCGCGCGAGCCGGTGCCTCCTCATCGGCCTGGACATCCCGTTCCTCGGGCTCGCCCCCTACACGTCGCCGACCACGGACCTGCTGCTCGTGCCCCGCTCCACAACCGTGCTGACGCGGCCCAAGGATGTCTCCCGCGTCCGCTGGGAGCGCGACGCCCTGCGAGCGGCGACACTCCGAGGCGGACGCGTCGGGGCCATCTCCTTCCACATGCGAGGCCACCTCGTCGTCAACTACGGCGTGCCTCGGGCGAGCATCGTGAGCATCCCTAACGGGCTGATCCGTGAGGAGATGGTCAGGCCGGCCACGGCTCTGCCGCTGCCTTTCAAGGCCCGCGCCGGGTTCCTTCTCGCCATGGGCCGCGCAGTCCCGACGAAAGGCTTCGAAGACCTCCTGGAGGCGTTGCGCCTGCTGAAGGAACGCGGTGTCCCCATTCCTCACCTGGTGCTGGCCGCCGTGACCTCGGAGGAACACCAGCACCCCTCCTCGTACCAGCAGGACCTGGCGGCACACATCCGCGCGCACGATCTGGACGCGACTCTGATCACTCGCTTCACCCCCGCGATCCGTGCCTGGCTGCACAGCCCGGCCCTGCGCGCGGTCATCGTTCCCTCTCGCGAGGAGCCCTTTGGCCGGATACCCCTGGAGGCGTTCGCAGCCGGTGCGGGCCCGGTGGTCGCGACCACGGCCGGCGGCCTGGCTCAGACCGTCATCGACGGCGAGACCGGCTTCACGGCCGCACCGCAGGACCCCAGGTCCCTGGCGTCCGCCCTGCACAGGGCCCTGACCGTCCTGCCCCGAGAACGCGATCGGCTCCGGAGCGCCGGGGCGGCCTTGGTGCGCTCCCGCCACGACTACGAGGTTAGCGTCGGTTCCGTCATGAACCGCATCGCCCCTTGGGCGCTGGCGCGGTCAGCCACCGCGGAGGGCCGCGCGCGATGAGACAGCCGGTGGTGCTGATCAGCCTAGAGTCCCCGCACTCCTTCTGGCGGCTGTCCTCCGAGCACGAGCGTGCGCTGTCCGCCGCCTTCCCCGGCCTCGAGTTCCGCAGGGCAACCGAGGCGGCCGTGCCGAACCAGCTGGCCGACGCACACGTCTACTTCGGGTGGCAATTCGCGCCCTCGTGGCTGTTCGCCGCGCCACATCTGAAGTGGATCGCTTCCCCGGCCGCCGGCACCGACCATCTGCCGGTCGCCGAGGCGCGCTCGGTCGGGGTGGCCCTGACCCGCTCGTACGGCTTCCACGGCAGGCCCATGGCCGAGCACGCCATGGGCTTGGTCCTGGGTTTCTCGCGCGGGTTGTTCATCAGCCAGCGCGTCCAGCGGAACCGTGCCTGGTGGAAGGACGACCTGGCCGAGGAGTTCTTCGACCTGGCGGGGGCGACGATGACCATCGTCGGCTGCGGCAGCGTCGGACGCCACCTCGCCCAGGCCGCTCGGGCCTTCGGCATGAACGTCATCGGAGTGCGCCGGACACCACCTGCGGCTTCCGAGGGCGGGATCACGTGGGTGCACACGACGGCGGTGCACCAGGCGGTGTCCATCGCCGACGTAGTGGTCAATCTGCTGCCCGCGACCTCGGCGACGGATCGCTACTTCGACCACAACCTCTTCTCGGCGTGCAAGCCCCGCTCTCTCTTCCTCAACCTAGGCCGCGCGGCAACCGTCGACCAGCCGGCCCTCCTGGCCTCCCTCGACACCGGCCACCTGCGCGGCGCGGCCCTGGACGTGTTCGATCCGAAACCGCTGCCCGCCCGCCATCCGCTACGGCTCCACCCCCGGGTCGTACTCACCCCGAAAAGCTCGGTGTTATGCCGCGCGTACATGGACGAGGCGGTCGCGTTCTTCGCCGACAACCTGCACCGCTACCTCTCGGGCCATCCCCTCAACGGCTTGGCCGAGGCGCCCGACACCCGCTCTCCGCTCGTAGGAGGCTGACCAATGCCCACCGCAGACCACGACGACCTGGCCGCCGCCTTCGCCGCCGCAGGCCGCAACCACCCCTACCTGGCCTTCACCCTGAACTCGCTGTGCAACCTGGACTGCGTCTTCTGCAAGCCGCGGTGCATGCCGGACTACGGGCACAAGGACCGGCCCCTGACCGCCTCCGACTACGCGGCCATCGCCACCGAGGCCGGGGCCTGGAAGATCAGGAAGGCGCACTGCTCCGGCGGTGAACCGACCCTTCGAGCGGACATCCTCGACGTCATCGCGGGCCTCGCTGACGGCCTCGGGCCCGACGCCGCGATCGGCATGACCAGCCACGGCAACCTACGTCGGGGGCTGAGCGTCGAACAGCTTCGCCGCGCCGGCCTGACGTACCTCAACCTCAGCCTCCACAGCCTCGACCCGGCGCGGTCCGCCGCGATCATGGGCGGTGGCGACCCGCGCGCCACCCGGAGCGCCCTCGACGCCGCCCTCTCCCTCGGCCTGCGAGTGAAGATCAACTGCGTTCTTCAGCGCACCTACCTGGACGACGCCTTCGCCGTGGCCGAACTCGCCCGCGACCTGCCCGTCGCCGTCCGCCTGATCGAACTCCAGAACATCGGCCCTGCCCAGGCGCTCTTCGACACCGAGTTCATCACCGAGGCAGAGGTCCGCGACCGCCTCCAGGAGTGGTTCGCGGACGCCGGCGAAGTCTCCCGGGACCAGCTGGGCGTCCGCAGCCCCGGGCGGTACCTCCGTCCCGACGGCTGGGCAGGGTCGATCGGCTTCATCTCCAACTCCAGCTGCGCCACCTGCTCCGACGCCAACCGAATCAAGATCACGCCCACGGGCGTGGCGCGGCCCTGCATCCTGCACAACCGCGACATCCCGCTGAAGCCCCACCTCGCCGACGGCACCCTGGGCGACGCCTTCGCCCACCTCTTCCAGGCGATGCTCGACCGCAACACCAACGACGCCTGGCAGGGCTTCCACTACGTCGACTACGACTTGCGCTGGGACCGGATGGAGCGTCCCCAAGGAACTCCGGTCCTGCCTCTGCTCCCCGTCATGCCCGCTGAAGCGGCCGGCCCCTCGTGCGCCCGCGCCTCCACCGGGGGGCGGTGATGGCCGTGGTCGACGCGCCGCCTCTCTACCAGGGGCTCGGCGCTCTGTACGAACGGGAGCTGGACGCTCACGGCGTCGGGGCCGTGATGCTCACCCACAAGTGGCAGTCGGCCGACCTGCTGGCTCCGCACTCCGACATCGACGTACGCGTCCTCTTGCGCCAGGCACCTGCGGACTGGGAGGAATGGAACCACCGTCTGGCCGCCGCACACGCCGCCGCGGTCAGACGGGAGGTCTCCCATCGACGTCTCCTGGAGCACCCGCCCGGCTTCGCGTTCACCGTGACCGAGGCGGACGGGCGACTCGTCTCCTCGCCGGAACTGGCGACCTGGTCGCTGATCAGCGGAAGCGTGCGGGACTTCCAGCGCTGGAAGTCCCGGGCTCAGATGGCGCCCTGGTGCGCCGTTGACGAGCGGTTCTACCGGGGAATCCTCCAGGCCCGGATGGGCGGCCGATACCAGCTGGCCGCGGACAGCACGGACAACGTGGTCGAGGACATCGCCGCGTACCGGCGCCACTGCGTGGCCTGGCACTACCTCGCCCCCTGTTGGTTCGCCGCCGCCGCGCTCGCGACACGGACCCGCTGCCCCGGAAAGACGGCGGCTCTCACCCAGTGGCGGCCAGAGGGACTGGAGGGATACGCCGAGCTGTTCCTCCGGCACTCGGCGCACCTCTCCGGTGCCCGCCCACGGAGTCCGCGCCACCTGCTCCGCGCGGCACACGTCGCCCTGGAGGCGGCCATGCGCCGCGTTCCCGATGGGGATCGCGCCGACGGCCAAGGCCAGGAACACGCCCGTACCGACTGGGTGATGACCGCCGGGATGCTCCGCGTGCGCGTCGCCCGCTGGCTGTACTACCTCGATCCGCCACCCGGCGTGGCGACCGAGTACCTGGTCCGGCGGGAGGCGAAGGAACTCCGCTCCGCCTCGCAAACCCTGACCGTGCTCGCGGCCGAGGAGACCACTCCCGCCCAGCGGCTGGCCGCCCGGATGGCGGCGTTGATCCCCACCGGACCGACCACCGCCGACGCCCTGCGCGCAACCATCGCGCGCTGGCACCAGCAGAAGACCACCGTCCAGGACTTCCTGAGCTTCACCCCCGACGACGTCCACCTCTGACCCAAGGAGTCTCGCCATGACCGCGCGTGCGCCGGTGCCCCGCACCCTGAAAACGGCGAAGGTCAAGATCACCACGAAGTGCAACCGGCACTGCGACTTCTGCATCTTCGCCGACGGCGCCCAGGGCGAGAACATGTCCCTGGAGCTGTTCTCCACCGTCTTGACACGACTGGAGACCATCCCCTTCCAGCAGCTGCACATCAACGGCGGCGAACCCACCGTGCACCGGGAATTTCCTGCGCTCAGCGACACCGCCCGCACGCGGCTGCCGGACAAGGTCATGGTCCTGGGCACGAACGCCATCACCCTGGCCCGCAACAAGCCGATCATG
Source organism: Streptomyces sp. CC208A (assembly GCF_030010625.1). GTDB lineage: Bacteria > Actinomycetota > Actinomycetes > Streptomycetales > Streptomycetaceae > Streptomyces. The sequence goes on from NZ_JASCXN010000024.1 coordinate 117,485, forward strand.
GACGCGACCCTCCGCTTCTACGACCAGATCCTCATCGGCTGCGACGACGAACACGGGAACTACGACGAGGTGCACGCCGTCGTGCCCCGCCTCCGCGAAGCCGGCAAGACCGTGGTCGTCAACAGCGTCCTGGAAGGCATCAGTGCCACCCGGCTAACGCAGCTCGGGACGCTGTGCGAGAAGTACGGCGCCGTCCACGTCACCAACCACGTGCACCACGTCGACGTCGGCCAGCCCGCGAACGAGCTGCGTGGTCTCTGCGACCGTTACCTCGACCAGCACCTGATGATCGAGATGGACGGCTCCTGCTACCGCTGTTTCAACGCCATGGCGAAGGATGACAGCGAGTTCAGCATCTGGGACGAGGACTTCGCGGCCAGGGTGTTCGCGCCCCGGGGGCACCACTTCCGGTTCTGCCTGCGCTGCCACGAGTACACCGACTCCGGCGCCGCAATCGTCCCCGCCCTCACCGGCTGATCGGGAGGTACACCGCCATGCCCGCAGTCCTCGGACTGAACTTCCACCACGACACGGCCGCCGCGTTAGTCGTCGACGGCCGCATCTACGCGGCCGAAGAGGAACGCTGGAGCGGCATCAAGCACAACCACCCCACCCGCAAGGGCACGCTCACGGCCCCGACTCGCGCGCTCCAGTGGTGCCTGGAGGCCGCCGGCATCGAACCGGAGGACGTTGACGCCGTCTGGGCCGCCTCCATGCGTCCCAACCCCGCGGCCGGCTGGTGGCTGGCCGAGGAGCGGGAGGAACTCGCCGCCCTCCTGCCCGCTCCGCTCGGCGAATACCTCCGCCTCCTCTCCCACCACACGGCCCACGTGCTCTCCGGCTACCTGCTCTCCGGGCACGAGCACGCCGCTGGCCTCGTCATCGACGCCGGCGGCTCCTCCCTGGGCTCCGACTTCGGACCAGGCCGGGAGCGCATCACGGGGTACGACCTGTGGCCCGATCGCATCGACCGCCTCCACCAGGGCATGCCGGCCGTCGTGCCGGGCCCGGTCGGCCCCAGGCGCGTCCACTCCTCCCTCGGGCACTTCTACCGGAACCTCGCCCGGCGGGTGATCCCACCCGGCGACGAGCCCGAGGGCAGCATGATGGCGCTCGCCGCCTTCGGCGATCCCCAGCGCTACGGAGCGCACATCCGCGAACTGGTCCGGCTCGGCAATGAGGGCGAGGTCCGTATCGATCACCCGTGGGGTTCGGCGGACAGGGGCACACCGCTGCTCCTGGATGGCCGGGCCTGGACCACCGACAACGTCGCGGAACAGCCGGAACACAAGCGGGCCGACCTGGCCGCCGCCGTCCAGGAGGTCTTCGCCGACTCGGTCGTCCACATCGCTCGCCACCTGCAACGACTCACTCGGGCCTCAGCGTTGGTGTTCTCGGGCGGATGCGCCCTGAACTCCCACCTCAACGGCCAGCTGGCCATCGACAGCGGCTTTGACACGCTCTTCGTCGCACCGGCCCCGCACGACGCCGGCACAGCCGTGGGCGCCGCGCTCTACGGCTGGCACTACCAGCTCGGACAGGAACGCCTGCCGGTGCCGACCGACGCGGCCTGGGGCCCCGATCCGGGTGCGTTGCCGACGACAACCGTGCCGTCCGGCTACCACGCCTTGCCCCACCTCGGGCCCGAACTGGCACCCACAGTGGCGGCACTGCTCGCCGAGCACCGCATCGTGGGCTGGGTGCGGGGACAGCTCGAGTTCGGGCCGCGTGCCCTCGGCCATCGCTCGATCCTCGCCCACCCCGGTCACGCCGCCACGCGGGACCGACTCAACGCGATCAAGAGGCGAGCCGCGTACCGCCCGTTCGCGCCGGCCGTCCTCGCCGAGCACGCCACGGAATGGTTCATGTCGACGGGCGACCCCTTCATGAACCGCGTCGCCACCGTCCGACGGTGCCGAGCCGACCGAGTCGCGGCGGTCACCCACCACGACGGCACCGCCCGCGTCCAGTCCGTCGCCGCTGACCACCAGGGCCTACGCGATCTCCTTGAGCAGTTCCGCGACCTCACCGGACTGCCGCTGCTGCTGAACACATCCCTCAACCGCAAAGGTGCCCCGATCCTGCGGACCGCTGGGCAAGCCGTGGCAGCGGCGGTGGACCTGAGCCTCGACGCCCTCGCCGTCGGGGACACCCTGATGCTCGCCGACCACGTCCCCGACCCTCGTACCGCGTCTCTTCGTACAAGGTGAGGCGGATGGACCCCATCGACCTCGACCACGTCCTGACCGTGCTCGGTGCCGCCGCGTGGAGCCCGGACGAGCAGTCCCGCGCCCGCGTGGCCGCTGGCCTCGCGCTCACGGTCTACGACTGCCACACCCGTGACCAGGGCACCCCATACCTGGAACACCCGCTGGCAGTCGTCAGGCTCCTGCGAACGGAGATCGGCGTCCGTCACCCCGAGACGCTCCTCCTCGCTCTCCTCCATGACGCCTTGGAGGTGTCCCCTGAGTCGGAGGCACTGCTCGTCCATCACCTCGGCGGCCCGTTCACCGCACGCCTGCGTGCCATGACGGCCGACCACCGCCTCGAACAGCGCACGAAGTCCGTCGGCGACGAGACCCGCTGGCGCGCGAAGCAGGCCGCGCTCCCGCCCGAGGGCCTCCTCGTCCGGCTCGCCGACCGCCTGCACAACCTGCGCGACCTCGCCGCGTCCCCGAACCTCGACCGACGTCGACGGTTCCTCCAGACCTTGGGCGATTTCCACCTCCCCCTCGCCGACGCCGCCCGCGGCCTCGGCCCCCATCTGGAGACCATGCACACGCGACTGCACGCCGAGTACGTCCACCACATACAGGAGGTACGTCCGTGAAACGGGTCGTCTACTCGATGGAGCCGGTCGGCCGGACCGGCGGCCGGGTCTACCTACGGATGCTCCACGAGGTGACAGCCGACGACGTGGAATGGCGCACCGTCCCGGACCACAAGCGGACCTACCGGGTCCGCCGCTGGCGCAAGCTCCGCCACCTCGCCCGCCTGGCCCCTTCCATACGGGCGCTGCACGGCACCACCGGCACCTTCGTATGGGACGACCTGAGCCTGCTGCTGTTCACGCCCGAGATGCGCGCCCGCACCGTGTTCCTCCTGCACCACTACGAGCCGCTCCAACACGACTCCGCCCCCATCGAGGCCATGCTCTGGGAGAGGCTGTTCCGCGTTCTGCCGCAGTGCGCCGCCGTGGTGTGCGTCGCCCCGTACTGGGCCGACCAGCTCCGCGCCCGAGGCGTCCGCAACGTACGGGTGATCTACAACGCCTTCGACATGGCCGAAGTAGAGCAGGCACGCGGTTACGACCGGGCCGAGTGCCGCGCCGAGTTCGGTCTGCCACCCGACGTGGTCGGCATCTACGCGGGCAAGGCCGTGCACTGGAAGGGGACCGAGGAGGTCTCGGCGGCCCTGGTCGGCGTTCCCGGACTGCGAGTGATCACCAGCGGCAGCAACACCATCGGCCTGGACAGCGCGCACTACGACGTCGAGCGGGAGCGGTACCTGCGTCTGCTGCGCGCCTGTGACGTCGGTGTCTTCCTCCCGCGGATGCGGGAGGGCTGGAGCCGCTGCGCCGCCGAGGCATTACTTCTCGGCCTGCCCTGCCTCATCCGCCCGGTGGCCGGCCTGGGCGACCTCGCCGCGCTGGCTCGCCAGCCGGCCCCGGACCTCCGCCGCCTCCCGGCACAGGTCCGGGAACGCGCGGCGACACGCCACACCGAGGCCAAGGCGGCGTACGAGGCCCTGGCCCGGTTCGACCTGACCTATTTCGGCGACGCCTGGGGCCACCTCCTGGCGGAGGTCGCCTGACCAGCGGCTAAGCCTGCGCGGCCAGCTTCTTGCTGGCGGCGTCCAGACGGGCCAGCACGCGGTCCCGGCCGAGCAACTCCATGGACTCGAACAGCGGGAGTCCGATCGTCCGGCCGGTGACCGCGACCCGGATGGGTGCCTGGGCCTTGCCCAGCTTCAGCCCGTGCTTCTCGCCGACGGCGAGCAGGACGGCCTTCAGGTCATCCGCCTTCCAGTCCGCGACGTCGGCCAGCTCGGCGCGGGCGTCCGACAGGATGTCGCCGGCGCCCGCCTTCATCGCCTTGTTCCACGACGCCTCGTCCTCGACCGGCTCGTCGAGGAACAGGAAGTCCACATAGCTGGTGATCTCGGAAAGCAGCGCCAGCCGGGTCTGTGCAAGGGAAGCCGCCGCCTCGAAGACGTCCTTGTCGAACGCCTCCGGCCGCCACGGCGCGTACGGGGCGACCAGCCACGGCGCGCAGGCGGCGACGAACTGCTCCGGCGACAGGGCGCGGATGTACTCGCCGTTGAACGCCGTCAGCTTCTTCACGTCGAAGAAGGCCGGCGCGGTGTTCACGTCCTCGATCCGGAAGAGCTGCTCCAGCTCCTCGTACGGCCTGATCTCCCGGTCGTCACCCGGGCCCCAGCCGAGCAGCATGAGGTAGTTCACCATCGCCTCGGGCAGGAAGCCCTCGGCGAGGTAGTCCTCCAGCGCCACCTTGTCCCGGCGCTTCGACAGCTTCTGCCGCTTCTCGTTCACGATCACCGGCAGATGAGCCCACACGGGCGGCTTGGCACCGAGCGCCTCCCACAGCAGCTGCTGCTTCGGCGTGTTCGACAGGTGCTCCTCGCCACGAATGACCTGCGTGATTCCCTCATCCAGGTCGTCCACGACGTTGGCGATCAGAAAGACCGGGGACCCGTCGCCACGGGCGATCACGAAGTCCTCGATCGCGCTGTTCGGGAACGCCGGCTCCCCGCGGACCAGGTCGACCACAACGGTCTCACCCTCGTCCGGCGTCCGGAACCGCAGCGCCCGCCCCTCCTCGAAGGCCAGCCCCCGGTCCCGGCAGAACCCGTCGTACCCGAGGTGCTCCGACCCCGTGCGCTCCTTCAGCTGCTCCCGCGTGCAGTCGCAGTAGTACGCCCGGCCGGCCGCGAAGAGCTCCTGAGCCGCTTCCCGGTGCCGGTCGGCGTTGTGCGACTGGAAGTACGGCCCCTCGAAGGCCGGGTCCTCGCCATGGATGCCGATCGCCGCGAGCGCGCTGATGATGCCCTCGGTCCACTCCGGCTTGTTCCGGGCCGCGTCGGTGTCCTCGATCCGCAGGACGAACCTGCCGCCGGACTGTCGCGCCACCGCCCAGTTGTAGAGAGCGGACCGTGCACCACCGACATGGAACATGCCGGTCGGAGACGGGGCGAAACGAACGCGAACCGGGGCAGTAGACATGCGCTCCAGGGTACCGACGCCGGACCTACGCCTCGGACCACTCGCCCTACCTCCGCACCGACGTTTTTCGGCCGACCCGGTACTCGCCCTCGCCCGTCCCTTTCCACTGCAGGTGCGTGCCCCTACCTCGGCTGACCGCTCGCCACAGCTCCAGCCGCCCCTCGACCGCAGCCCCCGGACACGCCCCACGCTCGCATGGATGTGCGATGCCGCGCCGGATAAAAAGCCCCCGCGACCCTGCCCTCGCATTCTCGATTGCGGACGCGATCGCGGCGTCCGTATCCTTCCGGGCAACGCGTTGACGGAGACGAGTAGCCAGGGACCACGCGAGCAGAGAGAGCCGCCGGCAGCTGGGAAGGCGGTCTCGCGCCCCGAGGCGAAGACCCTCCCGAGCGCGGGGAGGAACGGCCCACTCTTATGGCCCAATGCCCCGTCGGCCTGCCCCCGTCACCGGGCCCGACCGAGGCCGCCACCGGGTGGCGGCGAAAGTGCGGTGGTACCGCGAGTTGCCCTTCTCGCCCGCACTCCTAAGGGATCATGACGATGTCCTTCGGAGGACCGCAATGATCCAAAGCCGCGTACACATCTCCGACCTGAGAGAACACGTCGGCCGTACCGTCACCGTCTGCGGCTGGGTGAGAACCCTGCGCCTGCAGAGCAAGATGCAATTCGTCGTCGTACGCGACGGAACCGGCATGGTGCAGGTGACCCACAAGCGTGACAACGGGCCGCTCGAGGCCCAGCTCCAAGCCCTCACTCCCGAATCCGCCGTCAAGATCACCGGACGGGTCGTGGACGCCGCCCAGGTCAAGCTCGGCGGCCTGGAGATCGTTCCGAAGGCCGTCGATATCCTGAACCCGGCCGCCACCCCGCTGCCGATCGACGAGCAGACGGGCATCGAGCACCAGCTGGACTGGCGCTTCCTGGACGTGCGCCGCCGTCCCGCCGCCCAGCTGATGTTCGCCGTGCAGACCACCCTGGAACAGGGGATGCGCGAGTACGCCTACGCGCAGGGCTCCACGGAGATGCACACCCCCAAGCTCATGGGCACCGCCTCGGAATCCGGAGCGGAGGTCTTCGAGCTCGGCTACTTCGGCCGCAGCGCCTACCTAGCCCAGTCGCCCCAGTTCTACAAGCAGATGGCGATCTCGGCCGGCATCGAGAAGGTCTTCGAGATCGGCCCCGTCTTCCGTGCCGAGCCGTCGTTCACCTCCCGGCACGCCACCGAGTTCACCGGCGTCGACATCGAGCTCGCCTGGATCGACGGCGTCGAGGACGTCATGGCGTTCGAGGAACAGATGCTCACCCACGCCATCGCAAAGGTCGCCGACGCCCATGGCGAGGCCATCCGCGAGCAGTTCGGTGTGGAGATCACGGTCCCCACGACGCCCTTCCCCCGCATCACCATGGCCGAGGCGCACGACATCCTGCGTGAGGGCGGCTGGGACCCGGAAGGGGTCAAGGAGGACCTGGACCCGGAGGGTGAGCGGAGTATCAGCGCCCACATCCGGCAGGCCACCGGCCACGAGTTCGTGTTCGTCACGCACTACCCGGTGGGCATCCGGCCCTTCTACCACATGCGGCCGGCCGACGACCCGAGCGTCACCCTGAGCTTCGACCTGCTCTGGAAGGGGCTGGAGATCACCACCGGCGCCCAGCGCGAGCACCGCTACGACGTGTTGCTGAAGCAGGCCGCCGAGAAGGGCATGAGCCCGGAGCCGATGCGGGACTACCTGAACGCGTTCCGGTACGGGTGCCCGCCGCACGGCGGTCTGGGCATGGGCCTCGGACGCGTACTGATGGTCATGCTCGGCCTGGAGTCGATCCGCGAGGCCACCTTCCTCTTCCGCGGACCGAACCGGCTCACCCCATAGCCGACAGCTGCAGCCTGACCACCTGCGATGTTCCGCCAGTGCCTCGTCTGCTGAAAGCATGGACGGGTGAGTGTTCACGAACTGGGGCGCTGGGTACCGGCTCGCCCGGAGGACCTGGCCGCGATGTTCGCCGAAGCCGACTTCCCGTGGTGGATCGCCGGCGGGTACGCGATCGAACTCGCCGTCGGTCGCGAGCTACGCCCGCACGGCGATCTCGACGTCCTAGTCCTCCGCCGCGACCAAGCGCTCGTGCGAGACCTGCTGAACGACTGGGATATGCATGTCGCGGACCCGCCTGGCGCGGGGCACCTGCGTCCCTGGCGTCCGGGAGAGACGCTTGAGGTGCCCCTCCACGACATCTGGTGCAGACGCACACGTGAGGCACCCTGGTCAGTGCAACTCATGCTGGACGAGGCCGAGGGCGCCCAGTGGGTCTCGCGGCGCAACCCAGCGGTCCGACTTCCGCTCGGCCGAGTGGGGCGGAGGAGTCCGACCGGAATCCCATACCTTGCGCCCGAGGTGCAGCTCTTCTACAAGACGAAGGCCACACGGGCCAAAGACGAGACTGACTTCGAAGCGGTGTTGCCGCTCCTGGACGAGTCGCAACGCGTCTGGCTAGCGGACTCGATCGCGGTGACCGCCCCAGACCATCCCTGGCGGAAACGTCTTTTGTCCGCGGACCGAACCTGAGAGGCCAGCCATCTTGCGCCGATGCCTCGACCGCCTGAGCCGGGCTCGCTCCGCTGCTACGGTCGCCGGTATGGCGCTCTCGAGTCCCGCTACGCAGCCAGTTGATCTACGGGTGGAGCCGGTCGACGAGGTTCTTGATCGGGTTGAGCGATGTCTCCAGGTGTCCCTACTCCCGGATTCGGTGATCCGCAAGCGTCGGACCGTCGGGCCCGGACAGACCGTGAGACGTGGGTCCGGGTGGAGCGGCGCGCACTCGCCAAGATCCCAGAACAGGGGTGGAACGGCACAGAGTGTGCCGCACGCCTCGGAGGCATCGCCCAGCATAAATGGCACGGATGTGTGGTCTGGCGAGCGGGAGACGGCTCGGCGATCTGGCGGGCGGACGAGACCGATCTCCTGCCGCGCCCTCCTGTCGGCACCGCTGTGCTGAGCGAGGCTCCGAAGCTTCCGAACGAGTGGTGGAAGGCGTTGAACGCCACTTTGGACGCGCTGGCGTTGCAGCCCACGAGGCGGATCGCCACGCCGGACACCGTCACCATCACCCAGGAGCTCGTCACTGCGTCTATCCGCATTGTCTTCCCAGGGGACTTCGACACGACCGTCGAGCGGTGGGTGTCAGCTCACGCGGACCTGAACTGGGCCAATATCACCGCACCGGTGTTCAGCCTCTTCGACTGGGAGGACTGGGGCAGCGCGCCGCTGGGGGCTGAACAGCGCGACATTGTGGGCGAGTTCCCTTGCGATCCCAGCCTTGGCTGATCGCGCTCTGCGGTTGGAGCGCCGGCGCGACTTCGAGACCCGGGACGGCAAGCTGATGGCGCTGTTCGTTTGCTCAAGGCTTCTTGGTCCGCACGCGCACCCTGAGGATCCCCGGCTGCGGCCAGCAGAACGCGTGGCCGAGGAGGTCATCAAGCAGCTCTAGGACGAGTGATCGCGAGAGGTAGCTCTGCACGCCGAAGCCGGGACATGTTCGACGGATGCTGCTCAAGATCGAAGGCCGCCGATGCGTCAACAGCTACCTACCTGCGAGGGGACTGCCGCTCCACCTGCCTCAGTATGCGGCTGGCCAAGTCCATGAAGTTCGTGATCGACGGCGCTTCCACGATCAACAAGCGTCCGTGGCTGCTGCCGTCGTCGAAACCGCATCCGGTGTCGCGGACCAACGGCGTCAGCCAGTGGACGGTCGGACGCTCCGCTGCGAAGTAGACAACCGGTCGCGGAGACCA
>NZ_JASCXN010000025.1 GCF_030010625.1 Streptomyces sp. CC208A
GCGGCGGCCGACTCGGCGCCGCTCGACGCACGTCGGGCCCGCCCTGCCTCACGTCAGGCCGCGACACCGGGCGAAGGGGATACGAGCAGGTGAACGCGACAGGAACCGAGGTCCGCACAGGCGGCCATGGCGACATGACCGCCGAAGGCGCGGACACCGCCGTCAGGGTTTTCGCCGCGCTCGCCTCCCCCGTCCGCCTGCGCATCCTTCACGTCCTCGCGCAGGGCCCGAGCGACGTGACGCGCCTCGTGGAGCAGGTCGGCGGCGCCCCGTCCACGATCAGCCAGCACCTCCTCACCCTCCGGCGGGCCGGGCTCGTCGACTTCCGCAGGGACGGACGGCGGCAGGTGTACTTCACCGAGAACCCGCAGGCCGTCGCCGACGTCCGGCGGGCGGCCGAGCGGCTCGCAGGGCGAGAGGGGGCCGCCGGTCAGGGGGCGGCCGGATCGTAGCCGTACCGGAGTCCCCCGGGCGAGCGACTGTCGCGGCGGTAGACGTAGACGGCCGCCGCCCGCATGCCGTCCTCGGTCTCCTCCACCTCGCAGGGATACGTCACCTGCACGAGGCCGGGCCGACCCCGGAGCCGCACGCGCACCCCGTCGGCCGGCCCTCCGGAAAGCAGGGCCGATTCCCAGTCCGGCGTGTCGTCCGCCATGTGCGGTCACCTCGGATTCGCGAGTGAGTCGGACAGGGACAGGAGGGGAACGACGGCGTCCGGCGCCCTTTCGAAGTGAGGGCGCCGGACGCGGAGGTGCGGCTACTCGGCGGCGTTCGGGGCGGCGAGCGCCTGGGCCCGGCGCACGTACTTCGGCTCCGACAGGCCCTTGTCCGCCCACGCCGGGTCGAGCACCTTGCCGGGATCGATCGAAGCCATGTCCAACCCTCCGGGGACGAGGAGACGCGACCACCACACCTTCTACAATGATGTAGAAAATACGAGCCCCGTCTTCCCCTCAAGGGCCTGATCGAGTCTTCGCCAAGAACGGCTGAAAGTGCCGCCTTGCGCGGTCCGCTCCCCTCGCGGCGGCGCGGACGAGCGGCGAGGCTGAGGAGAGAGCACGGAACCCCCGGCAGGGCGTCGCACCGCCATCCGGCGAAGGAGGGCGACGGTGGAAGACCTGGTCACGGTGGGAGTCGACGGCTCCCCCTCGGCCCTTGCCGCCGTGGAGGCGGCCGCCCAGGAGGCGGCGCTGCGCGGCGCGGGGCTGCGGATCGTCCACGCCTTCGTCTGGCCTGGCCTGCACGTACCCCCCGGTTCCACTCTGGGGCCTGCGCACGGCCCGCTGCGGGAGCGTGCGGAAGCCCTGGTGACACGGGCCGTCGAACGGGCCCGGAGTGCTGCTCCACAGGTGGAGGTGGAATCGGCGATCGTCGCCGGCGAGACGGCGACGGTCCTGATCGCGCGGTCGGAGGCGGCCCGCCTGCTCGTCGTCGGCGCCCCCGACACGGAGGGAGCCACCGACCCGGCGGTTTCGTCGATGACCGAGCACCTGACCGGTCATGCACGGTGCCCGGTGATGGTCGTACGTGGCAGAGCCTCCCTCGCGGGCCCGGTCGTCCTGGGCGTGGACCTGTCGACGGCCGGACGCGCCGCCGCCGGCTTCGCTCTCCTCGAAGCATCGTTGCGGCACCAGAACCTGGTGGCCCTCCACGTCCGGGAGGAGGGCATCCCGCCGGACCCCCAAGGGCATGAGCACTCGGCCCCGGCGCAGCGGGCGGTGCGGGCCGTGCTGTCCGAGCACCTCGGAAGACACCCGGAAGTCGCCGTGGAGGTACGCGTGGTCTCCGGGGACGCCCGCAGCACGCTGGTCACGGCGAGCCACGACGCGGGACTGCTCGTGACGGGCACCCGAGGGCACGGCGGTCTCCTGGGGATGCTCCTGGGCTCCGTCAGCCGGTCCGTCCTCCGCCACGCCCGCTGTCCCGTCGCCGTGGTCCGTCCCGACGGCGACGGGCCATGACCGCCACGGCATCCGGCGGGACGCCCGCCGGACGGCCTCGACCGCGGTACGACGGTTCGCCGGCGGGAGGCGACACGCCGTGAACGGCCTGGTGTCCGACCTGCTCCTGATCGCGGCGCTGATCGTCCTCAACGCGCTGTTCGCCGGCAGCGAGATCGCGCTGATCTCCCTGCGGGACAGCCAGCTGCGGCGGCTGCGGCGGAGGGGCGGTCGCGCGGCCGCCCGGCTGGCGCGGCTCGTCGCGGATCCGAACCGCTACCTCGCCACGATCCAGATCGGCATCACCCTGGCCGGGTTCCTCGCGTCCGCCACGGCGGCGGTCTCCCTGGCCGAGCCGCTGGTGCCCCTCCTCTCGTTCGCGGGAGGCATGGCGGAACCGCTCGCCGTGGGCTTGGTGACGGTCGCCCTCACCTTCGTCACGCTCGTCGTCGGCGAGCTGGCGCCCAAGCGGCTGGGCATGCAGTTCGCGGAACGGTGGTCCCTGCTGGCCGCCCGTCCCCTGGGCGTTCTCGCCACGGTCTGCCGTCCGGCCGTATGGGCCCTCGGGCGTACCACCAACCTCGTGGTCCGCGTACTGGGCGGCGATCCCGGCGCGGGGAAACAGCCGCCCAGCCCCGACGAGCTGCGGGACATGGTGATCAGCCATCGCGGTCTCACTCCTGACCAGCGTGTCATCGTCGCGAGGGCTCTGGAGATCCACGAGCGTCCCCTCCGTGCCGCGCTCGTGCCCCGGCGCTCCGTCTTCACCCTGTCCGCCGCCACCCCGGTCGGCCAGGCCCGTGGCGAACTGGCCGCCTCCGGACACTCCAGGGCTCCCGTACTCGGTCCTGGCCACTTCGACGACATCACGGGGGTCGTACACCTGCGTGACCTGACGACCGGCGACGACTCGGCCCTGGTCGGGGACCTCACCCGCCGGGCGACCGTGTTCCCCGAGACCATGAAGATCTCCGACGCCCTCCTGCGGTTCAGGTCCGATCACCAGCAGTTCGCCCTCGTGACCGACGAGCACGGTTCGGTCGAGGGCATCGTCACCATCGAGGACCTGCTGGAGGAGATCGTCGGAGAGATCTACGACGAGACCGACCGGCACCTCGTGGAGGTCGAGCGGAGTTCCGACGGATCTCTCCTCGTCCCGGGCGACTTCCCCGTCGCCGACCTGGGGGATCTGGGGGTCGATCTCGGCGAGGCGGGCGGCGCCCGCTACACCACCGTGGCCGGTCTCGTGCTCGACGCACTCGGCCGCCTGCCCGGTGGGAAGGGGGCCCGGTGCCGAGTGGGTGACTGGGACATCGAGGTGGTCGGAATCGAGCAGCACGCCATCACCGCCGTACGTCTGCGCCGACGCGGGGACGACAGCGCCGGCCCGCCGGCCGACTGATCGGCCGAACGTGAGACACGGGATGGCGCGGACACACCCGGGGTGTGTCCGCGCCATCCGCAGGGTGGTCCGGACGGGCCGTCAGACCGTCTGCGGCCCCATGATCCGGACCAGGAGGTCGTCCAGGCTGACCAGGCCGGTGAGCTGTCCCTCGCCGTCGCGGACGAGGGCGAGGGAGGCGCGGCGCCGGCGGAGGTGCTCGATGGCGTCGGAGACCGTGTCGGTGCCGACCAGTTCCGGCACGGGGCGGGCGAGGGCGGCGGCGGTCAGCTCCCTGCCGCGGGTGCGGGCGACGAGGACGTCGCGGGCGTGCACCGAGCCGAGGACGCGGTCGCCGTCCCGGACGAGGAGGCGGGAGCGGTCGGCCTCGGACGCCTGGGCGAGGACGGCGTCGAGTCCGGCACCCGCCTCGACGGCGACGATGTCGGCGGCCGGGGTCTGGAGTTCGGCGACCGGGGTCTGCGGCTCGGTGAGGGAGCGGGTGATGAGCTGCGAGTCGGTCCTGTTGATCAGGCCGAGCCGCTCGGACTCCTCCACCAGGTGGGTGAGCTGCTCGCGGTTGTGGACGGCGGCCAGTTCGTCGCGGGGCTGGACGCGGCACATCCGTACGAGCGCGTTGCTGACCTTGTTGAGCAGCCAGATCAGCGGGCGCACGGCCTTGACCAGGGCCCGGAACGGCGGGGTGAGCAGCATGGCGGAGCGTTCGGGGTGGGCGATGGCCCAGGACTTGGGCGCCATCTCGCCGAGGACCATGTGGAGGAAGACCACGACGGTCATGGCGACGGCGAACGCGATGCCGTAGCTGAGCGCTTCCGGCAGCCCCAGCTTGACGAGCAGCGGGTCGAGTTCGTGGGAGATGGCGGGCTTGGAGATGGCGCCGAGACCGAGGGTGCACAGGGTGATGCCGAGCTGGGCGCCGGCGAGCATCAGGGACAGTTCGCGCATGCCGGCGAGGGCGGCCCTGGCGCCGCGCTGCCCGTCGGCGACGGCCTTCTCGACGCGGTGGCGCTTGGCGGCGACGAGCGCGAATTCGGCGGCGACGAAGAAACCGCTGCCGATGAGGAGCAGGACGGTGATGAACAGGGCCATGGGGAAGCTCATGCCTGGGCCTCCTCGGCGGTGGCGGTCTGGACATGCTCGATGCGGACGCGCCCGGGGACGTGCCGGTCGAGGCTGAGGACGTCGATGCGGATGCCGTCGACGGTGAGGCCGTCCCCGATGGTCGGGAAGCGGCCGAGGCGGTCGATGATCAGGCCGGCGACGGTGTCGTAGTCGTCGTCCTCGGGCAGGGCGATGCCGGTGGCGTCCTCGATCTCGTCGAGGCGGCGGCCCGCGTCGACGCGCCAGCCGTTCCCGTCCGGGACGGCGAGCGCGACGACGGTGTCGCTCTCGTCGGCGATGTCGCCGACCAGCTCCTCGGCGATGTCCTCGTAGGTGACGACGCCGGCGACGCCGCCGTGCTCGTCCAGGACGACGGCGAACTCGTCGTCCGCCTCCCGCATCCGCGCCACCGCCTGCGGCAGCGGCAGCGTGTCGGGCAGCAGCAGCGGCGCCCGGTCGGCCTCGCCGGCCGTCAAGGTGTCGAACCGGTCGGCGGGCAGCCGGGCGAGGTCGCGCACGCCGAGGACGCCGGCGACGTCGTCCGGGTGGTCGCCGAGGACGGGGTAGTTGGAGTGGCCGTGCTTCGCGATGAGCTCGACGGCCTCGGTGAGCGTGGCGTCCTTGCGGACGAAGACGGCGTCGGCGCGCGGCACCATCACCTCGTCCAGGGTCCGCTCGGAGAACTCCAGCGCGTGGTCGAGGAGCTCGGCGGTGTCGGCCGGCAGCTGCCCCTGCTCGTGCGACTCGCCGATGAGGTGGCTGAGCTCCTCCAGGGTGGCGCCGTGGTGCAGCTCCTCGACCGGCTCGATGCCGACCTTGCGCAGCAGCTTGTTCGCGGCCCCGTCGAAGACGCGGACGACCGGCCCGACGATCTTCAGGTAGACGAGGGTGGAGGAGGCGAGGGACTTGGCCAGCCGTTCGGGGACGGCGAGCGCCAGGTTCTTCGGTGCGAGCTCGCCCACCACCATCTGGAGGACGGTGGCGATCACGAAGGCGAGGACGACGGAGATCGCCGACACCGCCCCGTCCGACAGGCCCGTCCCGTCCAGCGCGGGCCTGAGCAGGGCGGAGACGGACGGCTCGGCGAGGAAACCGACGACGAGGCCGGTGACGGTGATGCCGAGCTGGGCGCCGGACAGCATGAAGGAGAGGCGTTCGAGGACCTTCAGCGCGCGGGCCGCGCGCTTGTCGCCGGCCTCCGCCTCACGGGCGAGGGCGATCCGGTCGGCGGCGACGTACGAGAACTCCTGGGCCACGAAGTAGCCGGTGCCGGCGGTCAGGACGAGGACGGCCAGCAGGCCGAGAGCGGCGTTCATCGGCGGCCGCACCCCTTCGAGCAGGCGGGATGCGTCGTTCTGGCGGACAAGCGGGGGCTCCTTCGTGGGGCGGGCGATGGTGGGTGGCGAGGGGTACGCGACGGACGGCGTGGGCTCGTCGACTCGGGCCGGGAGTCGGTGGGGGTCACACGGTGGCGGGCCCCACGAGCTCCTCCAGGACGTCTTCCATCGTCACGTAGCCGAGGACGGTGCCGGACTCGCCGGTGACGGCGGCCAGGTGGCTTCCGGCGGCGCGCAGGGCGGTGAGGGTGTCGTCGAGCGGGGTGTCGATCCGTACCCGGGTGACGGCGTGGAGAGCGGTCCGCGGGAAGGGCTGGTCGCGGTCCGCGACGCCCAGGGTGTCCTTGATGTGTATGTAGCCGAGGACGGCGCCGGCGGGGCCGGTGACCGGGAAGCGGGAGTAGCCGGCGCGGGCGGCCGTCCGCTCCAGCTCGGCAGGGGTGATCCGGTGGTCCACGGTGACCATCCGCACGGCGGGGACGAGGATCTCGCCGACCGGGCGGGTGCCGAGTTCCAGGGCGTCGCGCAGCCGCTCGCCGTCGGCGGGCGAGAGCAGGCCGGCGGCGCTGGTGTCCTGGACCATGCGGGCGAGTTGGTCGTCGGTGTAGACGGCGGCGACCTCGTCCTTCGGTTCGACCCGCAGCAGGCGGAGCAGCGCGTTGGCGAAGGCGTTGATGCCGAAGACGACCGGCTTGAGGGCGCGGGTGAGGGCGACGAGCGGAGGTCCGAGGAACAGCGCGGTCTTCACCGGGGCGGCGAGTGCGATGTTCTTGGGGACCATCTCGCCGATCAGCATGTGCGCGTACGTCGCCAGGGTCAGGGCGATGACGAAGGCGATCGGGTGCACGAGGCCGTGCGGCACGTGGGCCGCCTCGAAGGCGGGCTCCAGGAGATGGGCGATGGCGGGCTCGGCGACCGCGCCGAGGACCAGCGAGGACACGGTGATGCCGAGCTGCGCGGTGGCCAGGAGTGCGGAGATGTGCTCCAGGCCCCACAGGGTCATGCGGGCACGCCGGTCGCCGTCGCGGGCGAGCGGCTCGATCTGGCTGCGGCGGACGGAGATCATCGAGAACTCGCCGCCGACGAAGAAGGCGTTCGTCAGGAGGGTGAGGAAGCCGATGGTGAGCTGGAGCGCGGTCATCGGGCCGCTCCGGCGTTCTCGGGCCGCACGGCGCGGACGGGCTCGGTGAGGTGGACGCGGTCCGCGCGGTGGTGGTCGACGTCGAGGACGTCGAGGCGCCAGCCGTCGAGCAGGACGGCGTCGCCCTGGGCGGGGATGCGGCCGAGGCGGGTGGCGATGAGGCCGGCGACCGTCTCGTACGGTCCTTCCGGCGCGCGCAGCCCTATCCGGGCCAGCTGGTCGATGCGTACCCCGCCGTCCGCCTCCCAGGTGGCCCGGCCGTCGTCGGTGGGCGGCGCGGGCAGCAGGTCGGGGACCTCGACCGGGTCGTGCTCGTCGCGGACCTCGCCCACGACCTCCTCCACGATGTCCTCGACGGTCGCCACGCCGGCCATGCCGCCGTACTCGTCGATCACGACGGCCATGCCCCGGTGGGCCCGCAGGCGCTCCAGGAGCCGGTCGGCGGGCAGCGTCTCGGGGACGAGCAGCGGCGGGGTGGTCAGGGTGGTGACCGGGGTGGCGGCCCGCTCCTCGGGCGGCAGGGCGAGGACGTCGCGGATGTGGACGGTGCCGATGACGTCGTCGTGGTTCAGCCGGTAGACCGGGAAGCGGGACAGCCCGGTGGCGTAGGTGAGGTTGGCGGCGTCGGCGGCCGTGGCCCGCGCCTCCAGGGCGCGGACGTCCACACGCGGTGTCATGACGTTCTCGGCCGTCAGCTCGCTCAGGTGGAGCGTCCGCACGAACAGCTCGGCCGAATCCGCCTCGATGGCCCCCTCCGCCGCACTGTGCCGGACGAGGGAGGCCAGCTCGGCGGGGGTCCGTACGGTGTGCAGCTCCTCGGCCGGCTCCAGGCCGAAGCGGCGCACGAACCGGTTCGCGGTGCCGTTCAGGTGCCGGATGAAGGGGCCGAAGGCGGCGGTGAAGCCCCGCTGCGGCCCGGCGACGACCTTGGCGACGGCCAGCGGCCGGGAGATCGCCCAGTTCTTCGGCACGAGCTCACCGACGACCATGAGGACGACGGTGGAGACCGCGACCCCGAGGACCGTGGCGACGGACGACGCCGCGGTGCCGAGGCCGATCGCCTCCAGCGGGCCGCGCAGCAGCGCGGCCAGGGACGGCTCGGCGAGCATGCCGATCACCAGGGAGGTGACGGTGATGCCGAGCTGGGCACCGGAGAGCTGCACGGTCAGCCGGCGGACGGCGCGCAGCGCGCCCTCGGCACCGCGCTCGCCGGCCTCGGCGGCACGCTCCAGCTCACCGCGCTCGACGGTGGTGAGGGAGAACTCGGCCGCGACGAAGACGGCACACGCGAGGGTGAGGGCGAGCGCGAGCAGGAGAAGAAGCACCTCGGTCACCGTGCCACCCCCGCTCCCCGGCTCGACGCTTCAGGGCAGGCGGTGGCACGGCTCGTACTGGGAGGCTCACCCATTGCGGGTCGCTCACTCCTTCTTCGTCCTGTGAGGGGAGATCCGGGCGGGATCGGGGCCGACGGGGACACGGCCTTCTACATCACTGTAAAGGAAAGGCAATCTCCGATCGAGAGCCCGGCCCTCCGCGCCTCCCGACGCGCACGGCGCCGAACCGCAGGGCGATGACGGCGACCCCGGCGGCGGCCGCCGCGCACAGGGCCGTGAACGAGTCGGGCGCCCAGGTCCACAGCGCCCCATGACCGATGAAGGCGAGGGCCGCCACCAGAGCGGCCGAGGGAGCGGCGCCGGCAAGGCACCACAGGGCGGTGGGGGCGGTGCGGCGGCGCACGCCCCCGCGGCGGAGCAGGCGGTACGCGTGGACGGTCTCCGCGAGGAGGACGAGTGCCATGGCGTGCTCCGGGGCGGCGGGTGGTTCCGGCCGCCCGTCGACGCGCACTCCAGGCGCGCTCCAGGCAGGAGGCAGGCGGCAGGCCCCGCCTCGGTTCAGGTCTCCCGTCAGGTCTCCAGCATGCCGAGTTGCTGCAGCAGGCCGAGATCGTCGAAGTTCCACCAGGTTTCCGCGATCTTGCCGCCCTCGCAGCGGAAGGTCGCGTGCCCGGTTCCCGACACCTCGCGGCCGGTGGCCTCCATCCCCTGGTACGCGGCCACATGGCGCCCCTTGAAGGACAGCCGGGCGCACACCGTGTCGCCCTCGGCCACCATGCCCTCGATGGTGACCCGCGGCTCGAAGGCCTCCATGATCACCCGGTTCTCCGCCTTGGCCTGTTCGAGCCCCATGTCGTACGAGGACAGAGAGGGGTCGTGCTCCCGGTAGTCCGAGGTGCAGAGCGCGTCCGCCGCGTCGACGTTCCCCGCGTTGACCACGTCCTCGAAGAAGCTGCGCACCACGGCCTTGTTCAGCTGCTCGTCGCGCATCACGTCGAGATCGGTGAAGGACGGCTCGCCGTCGCAGAGAGCCACCATCTCCCGGAAGATGCGGTCCGTCTCCGGCAGGTTCGAGTTCTTCATCGCCTCCTCGTACGAGGGGAACTCCACGATCTCCATCACATGGGTGGAGTCGGCGCGGTCTCGCCCCACGATCGAATGGGTGGCCGTCCGCTTGCCCTGGGTCGCCTCGATCCAGGCGTCCATCAGTCCGTTCAACTCATCGGCTCTGCTCGTCTTGCAGTCGATGACCTGCACGAACGTCATCACGACTCCCATCGTCCGACAGAACCCGGCCCCTTCCAGGCTAGGCCCGGACGGCGTCCTGTGCCTGCCGCGGGTTCGGGCTCTTTCCCTGTCACCGGGTGGTGGTCGTCGTGGGGGCGGCCGGGGTGGCGCAGTGGTGGGCGGCGGCGGAGCGGGTGGCGAAGGCTTTCAGGAGGGAGAGGTGGTACGCGCGGTCGGCGGCTGTTCTCCTGGCCTTGTCGGCGTAGGGGGTGAGGGAGAAGAGGGCGGGTTCGTCGGCGCCGGGGCAGGTGGCGGTGGTCCAGTAGCCGCCGTTCCTGAGCACGCCCGCCCGCTGTCCGGAGGCGATCGGGTCGGGGTCTCCCGAGCCCTCGGCGTAGGCGTGGCGGGCGCTCTCCGCGTACGGGCCGTACCGCGCGGTGAGGCGGTGGGTCGTGTGGCCTTCGGCGCTGCCGAGCACGCACTCTTCGAGGGGGGCGGTGGTGCGTTCGCTCTCCCAGGCCCTTGCCGCGGTCTTCGGGTGGGCGGGGAGGCCGGCGCAGGTCCCCTTGGCGGAGGCGGGGGCCACGTACTCGTCCTTGTTCACCGGCAGGGGTGCGGTGGTCAGGGGCTCGCCCAGGTCGGCCCCGCAGTTCCAGTGGCGGGAGGCGTTGGCGGCCGTCTCGGTGGCGAGGCGGGCGAAGGCGGTGCGGCGGTCGGGGTTGTCGAGGGGGGCGGCGGTCAGGTAGCCGTCCACGTCGGCCGAGACGGTGACGAGGAGGTCGGCGCGGCCCGGTGCGCAGTCGAGCAGGACGGCGGTGGTCGCCTCTGCCTCGCCGCGGGAGTCGCCCACGCCGAGCACGCCGTTCCAGCCCTGTCCCAGAGGGGCGGGCGGCAGGTCGGACCGTACCGTGGGGTAGAGGCCCTCGTACCGCCGGTTCTCGGGGCCGAGGGTCGGTACGCCGTTGATGGTGACCGTCACCGATCCGGCGTCGGTGTGCTTGCCGGCGTCCTTCTCGGTGTCCCGGCTGATGCCGCACTCGACCCGGAGCGAGGTCGAGGGGGCGTCGAGACGTTCCCCCCGGGCGTCGTCCCGTGCCTTCAGGTGGCGGTCGCCGAGGAGGGAACGGAGCCGGTCGGCGGGGAGCACGCCGTCACACGCGTTCGTGAGCAGCCGGCCGGTCGACCAGCGGTCGTATCCGCCGCCGAACCAGAAGAAGCCGCCCGCGAGCAGCACCAGCGCGCCCAGCCCCGCCCCGGCCCTCGTCGCGTTCCGCTTCGTCGTGTCGTGCTTCATCGGAGCCACTGCTCCACCTCGCCCAGGATCTCGGTGTCATGGCAGTGGGCGCGCTGCGGCCAGGCGTCCGGCGCCGCCAGGTAGCGGTCGAGCGCGGTGCGCGCGTCCGTGGAGAACCTCGTGCGCAGGGGTCCTTCCACGAGGGCTTCCTTCTCGTCCTCGGAGCCGAGGGCCGGGGTGAGGGTGATCCGGTGGTAGCTCGGGCCTCCGTCGCACACCGACTCCGCCCACAGGGACAGCCGGGGGGAGGGCCCCACGTCCTTGACGGCCGTGCTCTCGGGCGACCCCGCGCGTCGTCCGGGGGCGGTTCCGGCGCGGGTGTGGCGCTCGTACGCGCCGCGGGCGGACTCGCCCGCCCAGCTCTCCGCCGTCACCCCGACGATGGGAGCGCCGGGAGGGGAGCCGTATCCGGTGATGTGGCCGGCGCAGGAGCCGACTCGCCGGTCGTACGTGCCGTCCCCGGCGAACTCCCACTCCTCCTCGGCGAATCCCAGCTCCTCCGGGTCCATCCACGCGCAGAGCTCCGTCGGCGTGGCGCCTTCGACCTGGTGGGGCGAGGCGTCGGTACGGATCGGCTCGCGGCCGCAGTTCTGGTGCCCGGCGACCCAGTTGGCGACGGTCACCGCGGTGCGGGCCGCGGTCAGACGGTCGGCGGCGGTGACGTCGTACTCGCTGTCCGCCTTCGACGGCAGTTCCACCGAGACGGCGAACCTCCCGGAAGGACGGCTCCGGCCGCGCAGTCCGCGCGGGCACTCCACCTGCAACGAGGCGCTGACCTCACTGCCGTTGAGCCGGTCGTCGGCGCCGGTGCCGCCCCTCGTACCGGGCGGGAGGGGTATCGGGAAGTCGCCGACGGAGCGGTCGCCGGCGTCGATCTCCGCGACCTGGGTCGCGATCAGCGCCTCCGCCCGTACCCGGATCAGGGTCTCGGGCTCCCAACGGCCCTTGTTCCAGGAGAGCGTGCAGTCCAGCAGCGCCCGGCTCTCCTGGTCCGGGGCGAGCATCGTGCCGTACTCCTCGAAGACTCCTGCGCCGTTCCCCGGCACGAAGTCCCGCAGCTGCTCATGGGGCAGCAACCCCGCGCAGGCGCTTGCCAGTCGGTCCAGTTCGGCCGCGCGCTGCCGCGTCCGGTCCACCGAGAACCACACCGCGACTCCGGCGACCACGGCCGCGAGTGTGCCGCCGACCGTCGCGTAGAGGAGCCATCGGCGTCCCCGTATGCCGCGCATGCGTGCCCTTTCCCCGCTGATCCGGTCGAGGACGCTATCAGGGGGTGTTCGGCGGGTGATCGCCCGGGGCCCCGGGGCCGGGGGGCCTCAGACGGCGGCGTGGAGGGTACGGAAGCGGGTGGGGGCGGCCGGGTCGCGGTCGGCGACCTGGACCGGGGGTCGGGCCCACTGGTGGACGGGGCTGCCCTCGGGGCGGGTGAAGCGGATCTTGCCCCGGGTGCCTTCGACGATCACGTCGGGCCAGGAGGCGGCGAGCGCCTCGCGGTCCGTGCCGTGGGTGCGGAGGGCCTCGGCGAGGACGGTGATCGTGTCGTGGCCCTCGAAGGCCACGAAGGAGGGGTCCGCGCCCAGCTGAACGCGGAGGTCCCGCTCGACGCGGGCGCCGAGGGGGCTCGGCCGGTCGGGGAGGTAGCGGAGGAAGGGGATCCCGGCGCCGTCGCCGCCCAGAAGGGCCTCCCACTCGGCGAACTCCGGCTGCCCGGCCGGTGCGCCGATCAGGAGCCCGGCGAGGCGGGGGTCCCGGCGGACGGCCCTGACGAGCGGGACCGCCGGGTCCGGGAAGCCGGTCAGGAGGAGGAGCGCGGTCGGAACCTGCTCCACCAGTGCGTCGCAGGCCTCCCCCGGCGCGAGACCGCGTGCGGGGAGTTCGGTGACGGTGCCGCCGCGGGGGGCGAGGTGGTCGCGGAGGATGCGGATGCCGGCCGTCCAGTACGCGCTCGGCTCGGTGGCCACCGCGAGGTGGTGGTGGCCCCCGGCGAGGAGGAAGTCCGCGTAGACGCGCCAGCCGTGGGACTGGGCCGGGGCCAGGCGCGCCACCCCTTCCGCGGGCCGCTCGGTGAGCGCGTCGAGGACCGCCGACGAGCAGAGGTACGGCAGGCCGAGGGCGTCGGCCCTGACGGCCGCGGCACGGGCGGCGACGCTGTGGTACTCGCCGGCCAGGGCGGCCACGCCCAGGCGGTCCAGTTCGTCCACGGCCTCCTCGGCGCGGCGCGGGTCGGCGGCCGTGTCCCTGACCAGCAGGTCGAGCGGCCGTCCGTCGATCCCGCCGGTGTCGTTGACCTCCCCGACGGCCAGTTCGAGGCCGGCGAGCAGCTGCCGGCCCGCCTCCGTCCAGCCGGGGCGGGTCAGGGGGGCGAGGGCGCCGATCCGGACGGGGGTTGCGGGTCGCGTACGCATGGGTGGGGGCTCCCGGGGTGGTGCACGCGGTCGGCGCCATGCGCCCGAACCGCTCGATCTCCACCCATTCTTGGGCCCCCGTCCTCCCGTCAGGAGAAGCGGCGCGCCGGGGCCTCGGGAAGGGCGTCGCGGACGCCGAGGCGGAGGTGTTCCACGTGGTACAGCGCCTGGTCGAGGAGTTCGGCGACGTGGTTGTCGTACAGGGCGTAGACGATCGAGCGGCCGTGGCGCTCGCCGGTGACCAGGCCGAGGTTGCGCAGCAGGCGCAACTGGTGGGAGCAGGCGGAGGGTTCCATGCCGACGGCCTCGGCGAGGTCGCCGACCGAGCAGGGGCCTTCCTGGAGCCTGGCGAGGATGTACAGGCGGGAGGGGGTGGCGAGGGCCTGGAGGGTGGCGGCGACGTCGGCGGTGCCGACGGCGTCGAGTCGCTCGCGGGGGGTGGCGCCGGTGGTGGCGTCGGTTCCGTGGCCCATGCGCCCATCATACGGATGACATATGAAGACCTCTTCAGGTGTTCCAGTATGGTGGACGGGTCGATGCCCGCCCCGCGAAGGGTCGCTCCGCCATGCCCGCTTCCCTGGACCACCCGGCCCAGCTCCTCACCCCCACACCCACCCCGCCGCCCCCGCGCCGCACCCGCGCCCTCGCGCTGCCGGAGGTCCGCTGGGCGCTCGCGTCGCTCGGGCTCTTCCTCCTCGCCCTCGTCCCGTACCTGGCCGGCGGCCCCGCCTGGCTGTGGGGGACGCTCTTCGCCGCCGCCTACGCCACCGGCGGCTGGGAGCCGGGGTGGGAGGGGCTGAAGGCGCTCCGGGAGCGGACGCTCGACGTGGACCTGCTGATGGTGGTCGCCGCACTCGGCGCCGCCGCGATCGGGCAGGTTCTCGACGGGGCGCTGCTCATCGTCATCTTCGCGACCTCCGGCGCCCTGGAGGCGGTCGCGACCGCGCGGACCGCGGACTCGGTGCGCGGGCTGCTCGACCTCGCGCCCGCCACCGCGACCCGGCTGCTCGCCGACGGCTCCGAGGAGACCGTCGACGCGGGGCTGCTCGCGGTCGGGGACACCGTCCTGGTGCGGCCCGGGGAGCGGATCGGCGCGGACGGGCGGGTCGTCGGCGGGGCGAGCGAGGTCGACCAGGCCACCATCACCGGCGAGCCGCTGCCGGTGGTCAAGGAGGCGGGCGACGAGGTGTTCGCGGGGACCGTCAACGGCACCGGCGTCCTGCGCGTACGGGTCGGGCGCGACGCGGCGGACTCGGTGATCGCCCGGATCGTGCGGATGGTCGAGGAGGCCTCGCGGACCAAGGCGCCCACCCAGCTCTTCATCGAGAAGGTCGAGCAGCGGTACTCGGTCTCCATGGTCCTCGCGACCCTCGCCGTCTTCGCCGTGCCCCTCGCCTTCGGCGACGACCTGACGTCCGCGCTGCTGCGGGCGATGACCTTCATGATCGTCGCCTCGCCGTGCGCGGTGGTCCTCTCCACCATGCCGCCGCTGCTGTCCGCCATCGCCAACGCCGGCCGGCACGGCGTCCTCGCCAAGTCCGCCGTCGTCATGGAGCGCCTGGGGCAGGTCGACGCCGTCGCCCTCGACAAGACCGGCACCCTCACCGAGGGCACCCCGTACCTCACCGAGGTCCGCCCGCTGCCCGGCAGCGGTCTCGACGCCGACGCCCTCCTCCGGCTCGCCGCCTCGGCCGAGCACCCCAGCGAGCACCCGCTGGCCCGCGCCGTCGTCGGTGCCGCCCGGGAGCGCGGCCTCGGCCTGGCCGCCGTCGAGGACTTCGGCGCGGCGCCCGGCCGGGGCGTCACCGCCACCGTCGACGGCCGGCGGATCGAGGTCGGCGCCCCCTCCCGTCTGCTGTCCGACGGCGGGCACGCGCGCGTGGTGCGGGAGTTGGAGGAGGCGGGGAGGACCGCGGTGGCGGTGGTCCGCGACGGGGAGCCCGTGGGCGTCCTCGGCGTCGCCGACCGGCTCCGCCCCGACGCCGCCGCGACCGTGGCCACCCTGACCCGGCTGACCGGCCGCGCCCCGACCCTGCTGACCGGCGACAACGAACGGGCCGCGCGGCACGTGGCCGAGCGGGTCGGCATCACCGACGTACGCGCCGGACTGCTGCCCGAGGAGAAAGTGGCCGCCGTACGCGCGTGGGAGGCGGAGGGGCGCCGGGTGCTCGTGGTCGGCGACGGCGTCAACGACGCGCCGGCGCTGGCCGCCGCCCACTGCGGGGTGGCGATGGGCCGGGCCGGTTCCGACCTCGCCCTGGAGAGCGCCGACGCCGTCGTCGTACGCGACGAACTGGCCGCCGTCCCCGCGGTCGTCGCCCTCTCCCGTACCGCGCACCGGCTGGTCGTCCAGAACCTGGTGATCGCGGGCGCGTTCATCACCGTCCTCGTCGCCTGGGACCTGCTCGGCACCCTCCCCCTCCCCCTCGGCGTCGCCGGTCACGAGGGCTCCACCGTCCTCGTCGGCCTCAACGGCCTGCGTCTCCTCCGCTCGGCGGCCTGGCCCCGCCCCGACGGGCACTGAGCGAGGCCAGCGTCCCCGCCGCGCTCTCCAGGAGCATGTCCAGGGCCGTCGGATAGGCGCTGCCCTTCATGCGGGCGACCAGGCGGGGGGCGGTGGCCGCGATGTGGGGGTGGGTGGCGGCGGGGAGGCGGGCGTACGTGGCCTGCCAGACGGCCTCGTCGGCGGCGCGCGCGGTGTGCGGGAGGGCGAGCGCCGCCGCGTCGAGGGCGGCGAAGGCGAGGGCCTGGTCGATGAAGGCGTGGTAGACGCGGACCGCCTCGGCGTCGGGGAGGCCCGCGGTGCGCAGGACGCCGAGGATCGCCTCGTCGGCGGCGATCTCGTGGGACCGGCCGCTGACCCGGCTGGCGGTGAGGATCGCCGCCTGCGGGTGCGCCAGGTAGGCGGAGTGGATGCGCAGGCCGAGCTCGCGCAGGTCGGCCCGCCAGTCGCCGGTGGGCGTCCAGCCGCGCAGGGCACGGCCGATGAGCTCGTCGCCGACGGCGAGGAGCAGGGCGTCGGTGTTGCGGAAGTAGCGGTAGAGGGCGCTGGGGTCGGCGCCGAGGGCCGCGCCGAGCCGGCGCACGGTCAGTCCGTCCCTGCCGTGCTCCTGGAGCATGCGCAGGGCGGTCTCGATGTAGAGCCGCTCCGAGAGCACGACCCCTCCCGCCTTGGCAGGCTTTCTACGGCGACGCTCCGCCTCCGGCACCACTTCCTTAGCCATGACCCACCTCTTTCCCCCTCCTTCCAAGGTTATGCCAACACCGTTGACCCTCGCCCGGATGGACGGCTTTCATGAGCGCACTCCCGGGGCCCATCACGTTCGTGCTGATGAAAGCTGGTTTATCGGTTATGCGCATTCTGCTCGTCGGGGCCGGTGGCGTGGGGACCGCCGTCACCCGGATCGCCGCCCGCCGCTCCTTCTTCGACCGCATGGTGGTGGCCGACTACGACCTGTCCCGGGCCGAGGCGGCCGTCGCCGCGCTCGGCGAGACCGCCGGCGGCCGCTTCGCCGCCGCCCGGATCGACGCCTCCGACCAGGAGGCGGTCACCGCCCTCCTGGAGCGCGAGCGCTGCGACGTGCTCCTCAACGCGACCGACCCCCGCTTCGTCCTCCCGCTCTTCGAGGCGGCGCTGGCCGCCGGGGCGCACTACCTCGACATGGCGATGTCGCTGTCCCGGCCGCACCCGGAGCGCCCGTACGAGGAGTGCGGGGTGAAGCTCGGCGACGCCCAGTTCGAGCGGGCCCCGGAGTGGGAGAAGGCGGGGCGGCTCGCGCTCGTCGGCCTCGGCGTGGAGCCGGGCCTGTCGGACGTCTTCGCCCGTTACGCCGCCGAGGAACTCTTCGACACCATCGAGGAGATCGGGGTCCGCGACGGCGCGAACCTCACCGTCGACGGCTACGACTTCGCGCCCTCGTTCTCCATCTGGACGACGATCGAGGAGTGCCTGAACCCGCCGGTGGTCTGGGAGGCGGACCGCGGCTGGTTCACCACGCCGCCGTTCAGCGAACCGGAGGTCTTCGACTTCCCCGAGGGCATCGGCCCGGTGGAGTGCGTCAACGTGGAGCACGAGGAGGTGCTGCTGATCCCCCGCTGGGTGGACGCCCGCCGGGTCACCTTCAAGTACGGCCTCGGCGAGGAGTTCATCCGGACGCTGAAGGAGCTGCACCGCGTGGGGCTCGACCGTACGGAGCCGGTGACGCTCCCGGACGGGACGCGGGTCTCCCCGCGCGACGTGGTCGCCGCCTCCCTGCCCGACCCGGCCACGCTCGGCGACCGGATGCGCGGCAAGACCTGTGCGGGCACCTGGGTGAAGGGCCTCAAGGACGGGGCACCGCGCGAGGTGTACCTGTACCACGTGGTCGACAACGAGTGGTCGATGCGCGAGTACGGCTCCCAGGCCGTGGTCTGGCAGACCGCCGTCAACCCGGTCGTCGCCCTCGAACTGCTCGCCACCGGCGTCTGGTCCGGCTCGGGCGTCCTCGGCGCCGAGGCCCTCGACCCGCGCCCCTTCCTGGACCTGCTCACCGCGTACGGGTCCCCCTGGGGTCTGCGCGAGCAGTAGGGGCCGTTCGCTCCGGCGGGGCTGTCCGTGCCTCGCGTTGTCAGTGCCCCGCGCCACAATCGGAACCATGACCGCGACCAGCCGATCCTCCGTCCTCACGCCCCGTGCGCTCAACCGGGCCACGCTCGCCCGGCAGTTGCTGCTCGCGCGGGAGCCGGTCTCCGTGGAGGAGGCGGTCCGGCGGGTGGTGGCGCTCCAGGCGCAGCTGCCCGGCTCGCCGTACGTGGCGCTGTGGAACAGGGTCGCGGGCTTCGACCCGGCCGGGCTCGACGCCGCCGTCGGCGGGTTCCGGCTGGTCCGCTCGACCCTGATGCGGATCACCCTGCACCTGGTGCGGGCCGAGGACTACCGGCCGTTCCGGGAGGCGGTGGAGCCGACGCTGCGCGGGAGCCGGCTGCGGGACCGGAGGTTCACGGAGACCGGGATCACGCCGGACGACGCCGACGCGCTCCTTCCGGAGCTCCTGGCGTACGCGGACCGGCCCCGTACCGGCGAGGAACTGCGCGCGCGTGCCGAGGAGTTGTGGGGCGGAGGGGACCTCACACCGGCGGCGGGCCGGATGCTGCGGCAGTACGCGCCGCTGTGGCACCTGCCGAGCGGTCCGCCGTGGCAGTACGGTACCTCCCCGGCCTTCGTCGCGTCCGGCCCCGAGCCGGTGGCGACGGACCCGGAGGCGGCGGCCGAGGGCCTGGAGACGCTGGCCCGCCGCTATCTGGCGGGCTTCGGGCCCGCGTCGGCGGCGGACCTGGCCCAGTTCGGCCTGGTGCAGCGCGGCCGGGCCCGGGCGGCCCTTGACGCGCTGGTCCGCGCGGGTGCGGCGGAGGTGCTCGCGGGGCCGGACGGGGCGGTGCTGTACGACCTGCCGGGGGCGGTCCGCCCGGACAGCGAAGCCCCGGCCCCGCCGCGCCTGATGGCGATGTGGGACAGCACCCTCCTCGCGTACGCGGACCGGAGCCGGATCGTCCCCGCCGCGTACCGCAAGCACGTCATACGGATCAACGGCGACGTGCTGCCGACGCTCCTGGTCGACGGGTACGTGGCCGGGGCCTGGCGGCCGGTCGAGGGCGGGATCGAGGCGGCGGTCTTCCACCCGCTGACGGCCGGCGACTGGGACGGGCTCGCGGCCGAGGCGGCCTCCCTGGGAAGGCTGCTCGCCGACCGCGACCCGCGGGTGTACCGGCGGCACGACCACTGGTGGACGAAGGGCCTGCCGGCGGTCGAGACCCGGCTGCTGCCCTGCTGAGCCCGCCCTGCGGCCCGTACCCCTTGGGGCTCGGGGGAGGCTTGCCAGCCACCTGGAAGCCACCTATCTTCGAGCCACACCTACGGACCGGGATGCTCGTCAGTCCCGGGGCGGTCCGCCTCTCACGGGCCGGACGGCGGGGAGCGCACCACCGCGGGACGCGGTCGCGCTGGACGCCGGGCGTACGGGATATCCGTATCCACGTACCCGCAGGAGCTGAGCTGCATGAGCAAGCACGTCCTGGCCCAGAACCAGTACGGCAAGGCCGAGAACCGCATCGTCAGGATCGCCCGCAAGGGCGGCGAGGACGGCGCCTGGCACGAGATCCGCGACCTGAACGTGTCGGTGGCGCTGCGCGGCGAGTACCGCGACGTCCACCTGACCGGCGACAACGCCAACTGCCTGCCGACCGACACCACCAAGAACACCGTCTACGCCTTCGCCAAGGAGCACGGCATCGCCTCCCCCGAGGCGTTCGCGATCCTCCTCGCCAAGCACTTCGTGAACTCCCGGTCGGTGATCCGCGAGGCGCAGATCCGCGTCGAGGAGTTCGCCTGGGAGCGGATCCCGGTCCCGACCCGCAAGGAGCAGCACTCCTTCGTCCGCAAGGGCCAGGAGGTGCGCACCGCGCAGGTCACCTACAGCGAGACCACCGGCCTCCAGGTGCTGTCCGGCCTGAAGGAGCTGACGGTGATGAACTCGACCGACTCCGAGTTCCACGGCTTCATCAAGGACGAGTACACGACGCTCCAGGAGGCGTACGACCGGATCCTGGCCACCAAGGTCACCGCCCGCTGGGCGAACTCGGCCCCGGCGGCGGCGGACCCGGAGCACGACTGGGACCGCTCGTACCAGAAGGTCCGCCGCCACATGCTTGAGGCGTTCGCGGAGACGTACAGCTACTCGCTCCAGCAGACCCTGCACGCGATGGCCTGCCGGGTGCTCGACCACGTGCCGACGGTCAACGAGGTGCGGCTCAACCTGCCGAACAAGCACCACTTCCTGGTGGACCTGGAGCCCTTCGGCCTGAAGAACGACAACGAGGTGTACTACGCGGCGGACCGCATGTACGGCCTCATCGAGGGCACCGTGCACCGCGACGGCGTCCAGCCGGTGATCGCCACCAGCGACTGGATCACCGCCTGACGGCGGCCCGGTCTCACAGCAGCCCGGCCGCCTCGGTTCCCAGCCATACGGCTCCGAGCCCGGCGGTCAGGCTGCCCGCCACGTTCAGGGCCGCGTAGCCCTTCGCGCCGCCCTCGTACAGCTTCAGCGTCTCGTACGAGAAGGTCGAGTACGTGGTGAGGGCACCGCACAGGCCGGTGCCGAGCAGCAGCTGGGCCTGCGCCGAGGTGACGCCGGTGAGCAGGCCGAGCACGAACGAGCCCGCCACGTTGACGGTGAAGGTCCCCCAGGGGAAGACCGAGTCGTGGCGGGCCTGCACGGCCCGGTCGGTGAGGTAGCGGAGGGGCGCGCCCACGGCGGCGCCGAGGACGACGAACAGCCAGTTCACTCCGGCGACTCCCCTGACGCGTCGTCGTGGTCACGGCCCGGCAGGCGGACCGCCTCGCAGGCGTCGAGGAGGACCAGACCGTCCGTCACCAGGGTCTCCAGCTCCGGCAGGAAGGCGCGGACGCGCTCCTCCTCGTCCACGATCAGGATCGCGACCGGCAGGTCCTCGCTGAGCGAGAGGAGCCGGGCGGTGTGGATGCGGGAGGAGCCGCCGAAGCCCTCGACGCCCCGGAAGACGGAGGCGCCGGCGAGACCGGCGGCGTGGGCGCGGTGCACGATCTCGGTGAAGAGCGGGCGGTGGTGCCGGGTGTCGTTCTCGCCGACGACGATCGTCAGGCGCAGCGCCGCCCGACCGGTGGGCCGCGCCGGTTCCTGTCGCCGTGTCATGCCGTCTCCCTCCGTACCCACACGGCCCGGCCCGCCGCGACGCCCGCGACGACGGCGGCGAGCGCGGTGAGCAGGGTCCCGCCCAGGTAGAGGACGCCTGCGACGGTGCTGTCCGCGCCGAGGAGGCGCCGGGTGTCGAGGGCGTACGTCGAGAAGGTGGTGAAGCCGCCGCAGAACCCGGTGCCGAGGAAGGGCCGCAGGAGCGGGTGCGGGGCGGTGGGGGCCTCGGTGGCGAGGACCATGAGCAGCCCGAGCAGGGCGCAGCCGACCGCGTTGACCGCGAAGACCGCCCAGGGGAAGGCGCCGGGCGCGGCCGGCCAGAGGAGGGCCGCCGCGTAGCGGGCGGACGCGCCGAGCACACCGCCGGCGGCGACCACCGCGACGACCGGCGCCTGCTCCCGCATTCCCATACCCCCAGGTTAAGGGGGCGGCCGTTCCCGGGTTGAGGGAGCGGTGCGCGGAGCGAGGAGCGAGGCGCACGGGCGTGGTACCGGCCTGGGGCATTAACCGGGTCCCGCCCGTGCCGCCTCGCTCCGCGATGGTCCGGCGACGGAGCGCAACCGGTCAAAGCCGGGCCGCCGAGTCTGTCAGCTCCCCCGCTCCGCTCCCGGGAGCTGTCCGGAACCGGCCGCCCCGGGGGCGAGTACCGGCCAACCCCTGACGGGGCCGAGGGGTGTGGGCGGACCACCACCCCGGGTGCCGGGAGGTGTGCGCGGGGCCTCCCCGAGGCCGTGCGGAGCCGGTTCCGGACCCCGCCCCGGCCCCTACGGGCGGGACGGAAGCGCAGGTCAGGGGCGGGGCGGTGGTCCGGCCACCATCAGGCGGCCGTTTCGGGTGCCGGGTCCACCTCGTCGGGAAGGGCGGAGACGGGCGACGGTGGAGGGGCAGCGGGAGGCAGCTGCGCATCCCTCGGGCAGGACGGGCAGGAGTGTCGTGAGTACATCCGTCGCAATCAAGCGCGGGTCGGCCGGCGTGGCCGCTCCGTCGACCGTGCCGCGGCCCCGCGTCCGTGCCCTCCCCCGGGCCGCGGCCCCCCGCCCCGGCGAGGACGTCTACACCGGGCTGACCTCCGCGCTCTTCTCCGGTTTCGCCCGCCGCGACCAGCGGATGAAGGCCGAGCAGTACCTCCACGGGCTGCTGACCGCGCAGGGCCGCAAGTCGATCCGGAACATCGCCGCGCAGTTCGGTGGTCCGGCGGCCGAGCAGAGCCTGCACCACTTCATCTCCACCTCTCCCTGGGACTGGCAGCCGATGCGGGCCTCGCTCGGGCGGTTCCTGGAGCGTCGCGGGCACCCGCAGGCGTGGGTGGTGCGGCCGATGCCGATCCCGAAGACGGGCGCGCTGTCGGTGGGCGTGGACCGGCGCTTCGACCCGGAGCGCGGGCAGGTCTTCCAGGGTCAGCAGGCCTTCGGCGTGTGGTTCGCGGGCGAGGAGCTGAGCGCGCCGGTCAACTGGCGGCTGTTCCTGCCGGATCCGTGGGTGAACGACCGTACGCGGCGCGACCGCGCGGAGGTTCCCGACGAGGCCGGCGAGGAGACGCTGGAGGAGTGCGCGGTCACCGCGGCGCTCGACACCGCGAGCTGGACCGACATCACCCGCAAGCCGGTGGTCCTCGACATCCGGGGTGGTGCGGGCCGGGCGGCGCTGACCCGGCTGGCGGCGGCCGGGGTGCCGGTGGTGGCGCGGATCGGGGCCGGCTCGCGGATGGCGATCGCGGACCGCTCGCTGCCCGGTTTCGGCGCGGGCCCGATGCAGGCGGCGCAGATACTGGAGTCCCTGAAGGGGCTGCGCAGGCCGGTGAGCTGGGTGGACACGGTCGGCGGCGCGCGGACCTCGCGCACCTCGCTGGCCCTGGCCGTGCGGGTCGCGCTGCCTTCCCCCGGCGGGGAGCGGATGCGGCCGCTGATGCTGCTCGGCGAGTGGGACGACCCGCGCCGGGGCCCGGCCCGGGTGTGGATCAGCGACCTGACGCAGTCGACCGTCGGTTCGCTGCTGCGGCTCACGAAGCTGACGCACCGGGTGGAGCGGGACTTCGCCGCGATCGGTGAGGAGGCGGGGCTGCGGGACTTCGTGGGCCGCTCGTACCGGGGCTGGCACCGGCACATCACGCTGGCCTCGGCCGCGCACACGGCGACGGTGCTCGGCGCGACGTGGGAGACGGCGGGGTACGGCACCGGCCGCGCGGCCGGCTGACGCCTCCTCAGCCGCCGGCCCTGCTCCACGCGCGCGTGGGCGGGGTTCAGTCCGCGGGGCCGGCCGGGGGGCGGGCCGGGGCGGTGGCGGCGCGGCGGCGGGCCAGGACCTCGCGGGTGCGCTGGAGTTTCAGGGCGAGCTGGACCTCCAGGACCTGGCCGGGCTTCTGCCAGGAGGGGCCGAGGAGTTCGCCGATGCGCTCCAGGCGGCGGGAGACCGTGTTGGGGTGGACGTGCAGGGCCTCGGCCGCGTTGGTGGGGCTGGAGCCGGAGGCGAAGTACGCCTCCAGGGTGCGGGTGAGGTCGGTGAGCCGTTCGGCGTCGTAGTCGAGGACGGGCCCGATCGCGTTCTCCACGAAGCCGTCCACGTCGTGGTCGTCGGAGAGCAGCATCCCGAGGAAGCCGAGGTCGGCGACGCCCGCGGCGGAGCCCGTGCCGCCGAGGGCGCTCATCGCGTCGAGGCAGCGCAGGGCCTCCGCGTACAGCGGTCCGACGGCGTCGGGGCCGCCGCCGGGTCCGGTGGCGGCGACGGAGACGGGGTGGCCGAGGAGCGGGGTGAGCTCCTCGGAGACGGCGGAGGCGGCGGCGGAGGCGTCCACGCCGGGGAGCAGCAGCACGATGCAGCCGCCCTGCACGGTCTTGAGGCCGGAGAGGCGGTACGCGTACGAGGACGCCCAGACCACGGCCCGGCCCTGCTCGCCGCCCTCCGGCCGGGCGACCACGAGGACGTGCGGTTTGCGCAGGTCCACGCCGAGGCGCCGGGCGCGCCGGGCGATCTGCTGCGGGGCGTGCGGCGGGTCGGCGATGAGGTCGTCGAGGAGTTCGTCGCGGACGGGTCCTTCGGCGACGGCGGTGGAGCGCTGCATGAGGAGGAGCAGGGCGACGGACTGGGCGACGAGTTCGAGGAGCCGTTCGTCCTCGTCGGTGAGGCCGCCCTCGGCGCGGACCACCAGGCCGCCGAGGTCCTCGGAGCCTGCGAGGACCGGGGCGACCCAGACGGAGTCGGCGGCGAGGACGGGGCGGCGGCCGGCGTGGGCGTCGAGGGACGCCTTGGCGACGGCGTCCTCGTCGAGGTCGGGGAAGTCACCGCTGACGGCGAGGCGGTGGCCGCCGGGGTCGCGGACCATCACGGCGGCGTCGAGGGCGTCGCCCGCGGCCATGGCGACGTGCGGGAGGTCGCCGCCGGCGAGGACCAGGTTCATGATCCGGCCGTGGGCCTCGCCGACGTGCCGCATCCGGGCGAGGCTGGTGCGCACGCGCGCGCTGTCCCGCTCCAGTTCGAGGAGTTCGGCGCGGGTGCGGTCGAGGAGGCCGGCCTTCTCGACGGCGAGGGCGGCCAGGTCGGCGAGGGCGCCGAGCAGGGCGATCTCCTGCGGGGTGTGGTCGCGGACCCGGCGGTCGGCGCCGAAGAGGGCGCCGATGACGGAGTCCCCGCTGCGCAGCGGCACGGCGACGATGGCGCGCAGCCCTTCGGCGCGGACGGCCTCGTCGCCCGGGTCGACGACCTCGGCGTCGTCGAGCGCGGCGGCCGGGTCGGGGGCCTCGCCGCTGGTGAACCGCTCGTCGGCCGGGTAGTCGGGGGTCCAGATGGGTTCGCCGGTGCGCTGGACGATGCCGCCGAGGCAGTTGCCGGCGCCGATGCGCAGCCCCACGCTGAGGCCGGGTCCGGTGGTGTCGCCGGTGTCGCCGCCGGTGCGGGAGCCTTCGGTGACACGGATGTAGCAGGCGCCCTCGGGGCCGCGGAGGGTCACGTACGCCATGTCGAGGCCGAGGAGGCGACGGGCCCGGCGGGTGACGATCCGGAGCAGGCCGTCCAGGTCGTAGCTGAGCGTCAGGTCGCGGGCGGTGTCGGTGAGTACGGCGAGGGAGGCGCCGCTGCGGGCGGCCCGGGCGCGGTCGGTGGCGCGCTCGTCGTGGAGGGAGCGGGCGAGGGCGACGGCCCTTTCCAGTCTGCCGAGGCCGGCCTCGTCGAGTCCGGCGAGCCTGGCCTCGTCGAGCAGGGTCTCGAACTGGCCGGGCAGGCCCTGTCCTGCCAGTAGTTCCAGGACCGCGAGCAGCGCGTCGGCGCCCGCGCCCGCATCGGCGCCGTGCGTCTCCATGGCCCCACCCCCGTAGTCGAGCTTAAATCGGGCACCTCGGAGGAAACCCGTCCTGACGGCCGAAACTAATTCGGTCCCGGGAGCGGGTCAACGGTGACGTGCGGCACTTCATTCCCCCAGTGGTTCCCCCGGGTCGGGTTCCCGCCACCGACGGAGCCGAGGGGCCGTCAGACGGCGATGGCCACGCCCGTCGTCACCGGGTCGGTGCGGAGGGGCTGTTGGGCGGGGACGCGCGGCCGGCCGGAGCCGTACCAGGTGACGGTCGGCACCCCGTCGGCGGGTGCGGCGGCGCGGGGCGCGTACCCGGGCTCGGGCTCGGAGCCGTATCCGAAGACGCCCTCACCGGAGGCGGCGGGGCGGAGCGCCCGGCTCCCGGCGGCGGCCACGCGCGTGTGCCGGAGGGCGAGGACCGAGTGCTGGAGTCTGCGGAGGCGTGCGGAGGGTTCCATTCCGGTCTCCCGGCGGAGGATCGCGCACAGCCGCTCGTAGACGGCGAGGGCCTCCTCGTGGCGGCCGCAGCGGAGCAGGGCGACCATGAGGTGGGCCTGGAGCGGTTCGTTGGTGGCGTATCGGGCGGCGAGGCCGGGGAGTTCGGAGAGGATCTCCTCGTGCCGGCCGAGGCCGAGCTGGGCCTCGACCCACTGGTCGAGGACGCTGAGCCGGGCGGACTCCAGCCGCTCGATCTCGCGGAGGAGGCAGGGCCCCGCGGCCACGCCCGCGTAGGGCTCGCCCCGCCAGAGGGCGAGGGCCTCGCCGAGCCGCAGCGAGGCGCGCGCCAGGTCTCCGGCGTCCATGGCGCGGTAGCCGGCGCCGGCCGCGCGCTCGAACCGCCCGATGTCGTGGACGCCGCCGCCGGTGTCGAGCCGGTAGCCGCCGGGGAGCGAGACGAGGACCGCGTCGGCGGTGCGCCGCTCGCCCCAGCCGTCCGGTACGCCGGGATCCTCGGACTCGTGGAGGGCGCGGGCGATGAGGGCGCGCAGCTCGGCTATGTGGGTGGCGAGTTCGGTACGCGCGCCGCGCGGTGCACCGGACGGCCACAGCTCCTCGGTGAGGACGGTGACGGGGACGACCTGGCCCGCGAAGGCGGTGAGCAGGGCGAGCACCTGGCGTGGCGCGGCCGCGGTCGGGGTGATCGAGACCCCGTTCTCACGGACCGACAGTCCCCCCAGGATCTGGACGTCCACGATGCCCCCTCGGTGTGTGCGCAGGCGGATCCTCGGTTGATTAAAAAAAGACCCCCCTCATCATGTCAATAAGAAACCGGAAGGTATGAAATCCGGGTCCCTGAAATCGGGGTGATCCACCCCCTTTGATGGGATATAAGGACGGCGGCTTCTCGCCAGGGGCTGGAAGTCGATGGGTGTCGACAGCATGTTTCGGACTCGCTAGTTTGGTTTTGAAGGTTCTCTGCGGATGCGGGAGGGGCGATCTTCGACGAGATCGCGCCATCCGGGAGGCCAAGCGGACCCGGCGGTCGGTTTCACCACCGGGTCGGAGGCGGGGCGGGGGCGGGGGTCCGGCCCTGCTTCCGGGATCAGCCGACGGCGGCCGCGGTGAGCAGACCGAAGGCGGCGACGATCAGGGCCGTACGGATCCGGTGGTAGGCGTTCCAGCGCGGCTCGAAGGCGGCGCGGCTCGCGGCCGGGTCCTCGTCGGGGCCCTCGGCGGCGGCGAGCGCGTTGTTGAGGGGGACGTTGCCGACGACGGTGACCAGGTGGTTGAGGACCGCGCAGACGAATCCGGCGAGCACCAGCCAGCGCTGCGTGCCGGTCCGGCCGTCCACCGGCACCAGGTAGGCGGCGATCGGGAAGACGGCGACGGCGAGGAAGACGGCCATGAAGACCGCCCTGGGCACCGTCTCGTTGACCCGGCGCATCGCGGTGACGAACGCGGCGTCCGTGAGGCGGCCCAGGGCGGGCATGATCCCGGTGAGGAAGATCAGGAGGAAACCGGCGTAGAGGCCGGTGCTTGCGACGGCGAGGGCGAGCAGCAGGGTGGCCATGGGGTCATGATGCCGCCCCTCCGACGGAGCCGCCCGTTCCCCTCTCGCACCTCCGCCCCTGCCACGCGCGCGTGGCAGGGGCGGAGGACGGAGGGCGCGTGCCGACCGGTTCAGGCGTACGGGTCGGCGGAGGTGAACTCACCCTCCTGGGAAGGCCGTTCCCCCCTCAGCCGGTCCGCCTGGCGCACCGCCTCGGCGAGCTCCCCGACCACGGCGGAGCCGGAACGCTTCCGGATGGCGTCGGCGTACGCGGCCAGCTCGCCGAGGCGCGGCGCGCCCGGCAGCGAGCCGCCGCGCAGCTCCTCCGCGAAGTAGGCGGCGATCGCCGAGAGCTGCAGGCTGTCGTGGCCGGAATCCCAGAGCGCCGCGTGCAGCGCGCCGGACTCGACCGTGCCCGAACGCTCCTGCGGGGAGCGGGACTCGGGGTCGAGCCAGCGGACGGTGGCGGTGGCGATCCGGCCGCTCGCGCCCGGCCGGGTCTTCACCGCGTACAGGGCGGTGACGGTGTGCCCGGCGCCGACCTCGCCGCCGTCGACCCGGTCGTTCCTGAAGTCCTCGTCGGCGACCGCGCGGTTCTCGTAGCCGATCAGCCGGAACTTCTCCACGGTCGCCCGGTCGAAGGCGACCTGCGCCTTGGCGTCCCGGGCGCGCAGCTCGACCTGGGCGGGCAGCTGGTCGACGAAGACCTTGCGGGCCTGCTCCCGGGTGGAGACGTACGTGGTCTGGCCGTCGCCCCGGTCGGCGAGCCGTTCCATCAGCTCGTCGCCGTACTGGCTGCCGACGCCCACCCCGAAGAGGGTGATGCCGTGCTCCCTGCGCTGCTCCTCGATGCGGCCGAGAAGCGCGTCGGCGGAGGTCTCGCCGGTGTTGGCGAGGGCGTCGGAGAGCAACACGACCCGGTTGACGGCGCCCTTCCGCCGGCCTTCGGCGGCGACGTCGTACCCGGTGCGCAGACCGGCCCCCAGGTTGGTGGAGGAGCGGACGGCGAGCGAGTCGACGGCCTGGCGGACCCGCCCGCGGGCGTCGCCGAGGCGGGTCATCGGCAGCAGGGTCTCGGCCTCGTCGCTGAAGGCGACCAGGGCGACCGAGTCGTCGTCGCGGAGCTCGTCGGCGGCGAGCCGCAGGGAGTGCTGGACGAGGTCGAGACGGCCGGGTTCGCCCATCGAGCCGGAGACGTCGACGACGAAGGTGAGGGCGGCGGGCGGCCGTTCGCCGGCGCGGTCCGCGCCCCGGGTGGCGAGGCCGACCCGGACCAGCGACCAGCCCTCGGCGCCGGTGCGGGCGCCGTCGACGGTGACGCTGAAGCCGTCGTCGGAGGGGCGCGGGTAGTCGGGGCGGAAGCTGTTGACGAACTCCTCGGGCCGCACGGTCGAGGGGTCGGGCAGCCGGCCCTCGGCGAGCG
This sequence comes from Streptomyces sp. CC208A, assembly GCF_030010625.1. Classification (GTDB taxonomy): domain Bacteria; phylum Actinomycetota; class Actinomycetes; order Streptomycetales; family Streptomycetaceae; genus Streptomyces. Next base: position 28,586 of record NZ_JASCXN010000025.1, read on the forward strand.
AGCGGCGGGCGTAGCCGTAGGAGGCGGTGTCGACGTCGAGAGCGAAGGTGGAGAGGTAGTCGGGGGCCCGGCTGGGAGCCCGCTGCTCGCCCTCGGGCGCGTCCGGGGCCTGCCCGTCGGCCGGGGCGGGCGCGGCGGTGCGGCCGCCGTCGGGGACCTGGGGCGCGGCCCGCCGGTGGTCGCCCGCCGCGTCCCTCGTCGCGCCGTCGCCGCAGCCGGCGAGGACGAGCCCGGCGGCGAGCGTCCCGGCGAGAGCGGCGACACGGACTCTTCTTCTCCGGTGAGGTCGGTTCATGGTCAACTCCCCCTCTTCGTACGGAATTCACGCCGGGCGCGGGTCGCCGTCGGGTGCGACGGGGCCGCGTCCGGCTTCTGTGGACTGTGACGAACGGGAGGGCCGTTCGGACCCCGCGAAGGAGTTGCGGATGCGTCTCGATGTGGCAACGGGAACCGGAACGGGGCCGACGGCATGGAGACGCCAGGTTTGTCCACAGGGGTTGTCACCGTGTGCAGTCACATGCGTACATGGAGTGGACATCGATCGGGCGGGGGTGGTCAGCGGTGGCAGAGAGCGCGGGCTCCGTGGTGCTCGCCCGTTCGGCGATGAACCGGGCCGTGACCGAGGGACAGCGGCCGGCGGGGCGCCCGGTCCGGGGGGCGCGGCGCATCAGCGCGGCGCTCGCAGGGCTGGCCGCCTCGACCCGGCACGAGCTGCTGACCTTCGACGACCCGGTGGCCTCGGCGGACCGCGCGATCCCCGAGCCCTTCCTGGAGCTGGCGGAGGCGTGCATGCGGGCGGCGGCGGAGCGGGCCGGGGAGGTGCGGCGGATCGTGCCCCGGCACGCCCTGTCCCGGCTGGAGGGCGGGCCGCGGATACCCGGGCGGGCGCGGTGCGCCGACGCGATCCCGTTCAAGCTGATCGTGGTGGACCGGACGGTGGCGGCGGTCCCGCTCGATCTGGAGCTGCTGTACAACGGCCTGTTGCTGATCCGGGACCCGGTGGTGGTGCAGGCCCTGGTACGGGCGCACCAGGCCTCCTGGACGGCGGCCGAGGAGCTGTGGCGCATTCCGCCGCCCCGGCCCTCGGGCGGGCCGCCGGAGCAGCTGCGGCCGGTCCTGGATGCCCTGCTGTCGGGGCTGACGGACGAGACGGCGGCGGCTCGGCTCGGCATGTCGGCGCGGACGTACAGCCGGCGGGTGGGCGAGCTGATGGCCGCCCTGGGGACGACGAGCCGCTTCCGCGCGGGCGCGGAAGCGGCTCGGAGGGGGTGGTTGTGAGCCCCGGCCAGGACCGGAGCTCAAGGTTCAGGGGTCAGGGGTCAGGGGTCAGGACACGATGTCCTTGCGGGCGAAGCCCCGGAAGGCGAGGGCGAAGAGGACCAGGGCGTAGGTCACGGAGACTGACGCGCCCTGGACCATGCCACCCCACTCCAGGCGGGGCTGGAGGGCGTCGATCCAGGCGAACTGCCAGTGCGCGGGCAGGAAGTCGCGCCAGTCGCCGAGGGCGGTGACCGCGTCCAGGACGTTGCCGACGATGGTCAGGCCGACGGCTCCGCCGACCGCGCCGAGCGGGGCGTCGGTGCGGGTGGAGAGCCAGAAGGCGAGGCCCGCGGTGACCAGTTGGGAGACGAGGACGAAGGAGGTGGCGACACCGAGGCGGAGGACGGCCTCCCCCGCCGGGAGCGAACCGCCGGTGGGCAGCTGGAGCGGACCCCAGCCGTAGGCGACCGTGCCGGCGGCGAGGGCGAGGAGCGGAAGGAGGAAGAGCGCCGCGGCGCTGTAGCCGAGCGCGACCGTCAGCTTGGCGGCGAGCAGCCGGGCGCGCGGCACCGGAGCGGCCAGCAGATAGCGGAGCGAGGACCAGCCGGCCTCGGAGGCGACGGTGTCGCCGCAGAAGAGCGCCACGGGGATGACGAGGAGGAAACCGGCCGAGACGAAGAGACAGGTCGCCGCGAAGTTGGCGCCCGAGGCGGTCGCCGTGTCGATGAGGGTGATCCGGCCGCCGCGGTCGTCGCCGTCGGGGCGGCCGATGGCGAAGGCGACGATCAGGACGAACGGCAGGGCGGCGAGCACCCCGGCCATCACCAGGGTGCGGCGGCGCTTCCACTGGCGCAGGGCCTCGACGCGCAGCGGCAGGGTGCGCCCGGGGCGGTAGCCGGGGGCGAGGGCCTCGGGGCCGGGGCCGGTGGCCGTCGCGGTCATGCGGATCCTCCGATCAGGGTCAGGAAGGCGTCCTCCAGGCGTCGGTGCGGGCCGACCCCGGTCAGCGGGACGTCCAGGCGGACGAGTTCGCCGATCAGCGCGGTGGCGGCGGCGCTGCCGGTGGTCCCGTCGGGGCCGGTGGTGTCGAGGCGGACGAGGAGGCCGTCCTCGGCACGGACGGCGGAGGCGACGCCCGGCAGGGCGGTGACCTTCTCGACGAGCGCGTCGGGGACGGGTGCGCCGAGGGTGACGAGCAGGGTGTCGCCCGCGCCGGTGATCTCGGCGACCGGTCCGGCCTGGACCAGCTGTCCGCGGTCCATGACGACGAGGTGGGTGCAGGACTGCTCGACCTCCGCGAGGAGGTGGCTGGAGACGATGACGGTACGGCCGCCGGCCGCGTACCGGATCATCACCTCCCGCATCTCGCGGATCTGCGGCGGGTCGAGGCCGTTGGTGGGTTCGTCGAGGATGAGGAGGTCGGGCAGGCCGAGCATGGCCTGGGCGATGGCGAGCCGCTGCCGCATGCCCTGCGAGTAGGTGCGGACGGCCCGTTCGAGGGCGCCGCCCAGGTTGGCGATGCGCAGGGCCTCGTCGAGGTGGGCGTCCTCGGCGGGGCGGCCGGTGGCCTTCCAGTACAGCTCCAGGTTCTCCCGGCCGGTGAGGTGCGGCAGGAAGCCGGCGCCCTCGACGAAGGAGCCGACGCGGGAGAGGACCGGCGCGCCGGGGCGGATGGCCTGGCCGAAGACCCGGATCTCGCCCTCGTCGGGGGCGATCAGGCCCATGAGCATGCGCAGGGTGGTGGTCTTCCCGGCCCCGTTGGGGCCGAGGAGGCCGAGGACCTGGCCCTGTTCGACACGGAAGGAGAGATCACGGACCGAATACCGTGCGCCGCCCTTGTACTTCTTCGACAGGCCGGTGATCTGGAGGGGTACGGAGGCGAGTTCGGGGTCCGGCGCCGGGGTGGCGGTGCGGCGGCGGGCGGTGAGGAGGAGGACGGCGGCGACGGCGAGGCCGAGGAGCGGCAGGGCCCAGACCCACCCGGGCAGACCGGCGGCCTGGGTGGCGACGGCGGGCGCGGTCGGCACGGTGAGGGGGCTCTCGACGGCGACGGTGTAGTCGGCGCCGACGGCCGGGGAGGCGTAGCCGAGGTCGGTGGCCGAGACGACGAGCCGGAGCCGGTGGCCGGCCTCCACCTCGTGGTCGATCGCGGGCAGGGTGAGGGTCACGGACCGGCCCTTCCCCGCGTCCTCGACGCGGACCGGGGCGACGAGTTGGGCGGGCAGCACCTGCTGCCGGCCGTCGGGCCCGACGTCGTACACCTTGGCGAAGAGGACGGCGGAGCCGTCGGCGGCGGTCGAGGTGACCTTGACGCGGACGGTCGGGGTGCCGGTGATCCGGAGCGGCGCGGTCTGCGGAGCCGCGTCGAAGCGGGCGTGCTGGCCGGGGAAGTCGAGGGCGAGGCCGACGCCGAGGGAGGAGGAGAGACCGGAGACGCCGCCGCCGAGGCCGGGGACGGCGGAGAGGGCGGGCGGGGCGCCGCCGGCCGGGTTGGTGAAGCGCTGCGGCGGCCCGGCGAGGACGAGCTCGCGGGTGCCCGCGCGCAGGCCCGGGTAGCGGTCGGCGGTGGCGGCGCGGAGGGTGGCGCGGCCGTTGGTGGAGTCGACGCCGCCGGTGCGGCTGACGCGGAAGGCGGGCCCGGTGTCGACGGAGGCGTCCTTCTTCAGCCAGCGGTCGAACCAGGCGCCGATCCGGTCCTCGACGCGCCCGCTCTCCCGGTCGCCGCCGTCGTGCCCTCCGGCGGTCCAGTCGACCGCCACGGGGGCGCCGTTGGCGGCGAGGGCGCGGGCCATGGCGTCGGCCTGGTCGAGGGTGAAGAGGGAGTCGCTCTGCCCCTGGACGATGAGGGTGGGGACCTTGACGCGGTCGCCGACGGCGGAGGGGCTGCGGGACTCCAGGAGCGCGCGGGCGGCGGCGTCCGGCGTACCGGAGACGCCGACGCGCTCGCGCAGGGCGCAGATCTCGGGGGCGAACCGCCCGCAGGCACCACCCCGCGGGTCGGTGCCCATGGAGAAGAGGATCCCGGCCCACAGCTTCTTGTAGACGCCCTCGGGCAGGAGGGCGTCGGCGAGGTTCCAGTAGGTGATCTGCGGGGCGACGGCGTCGACGCGCGGGTCGTGGCCGGCGGCGAGGAGGGAGATCGCGCCGCCGTAGGAGGCCCCGGTGACGCCCACCCGCGGGTCCCCGTCCCCGTCGAGCAGGACCTCGGGCCGGTCGGCGAGCCAGTCGATCAGCTTCCGGACGTCCTGGACCTCGCGCTCCGGGTCGTTGAGGCCGATCTTCCCGCCGGAGGCGCCGAAGCCGCGGGCCGACCAGGTGAGGACGGCGTAGCCGTCCCGGGCGAGCCGTTCGGCCTGGGGCCGGACGTCGTCCTTGGAGCCGCCGAAGCCGTGGGCGAGGAGGACGGCGGGCCTGCGGCCGGTGCCGCCGCCGGTGAAGTACGAGGTGTCGATCCGTGCCCCGTCGAAGGTGAGGCCCCGGTCCGCGCGGTGGACGGGCGGCGGTTCGTCCAGGGCGACGGCGGCCCAGGTCCCGCCGCCGCCGAGGAGCACGGCGAGCACGGCACCGGCCACGGCCCACCGCCGCAGGCCCTTGCGGGGAAGTCTCAGCTGCATGCCCCGAGCCTAGGCGGCCCGGAAGCCCCGCCCCGAGGTGCCCAGGTCGGAAATCGGCGGCCGCCTCCGGTCGTACGCGGTACCGTCCCGTACACCAGCCGCGGTACGCGAAGGAGGCGCAGGGTGGAGATCCGGCGGGCGACCACGGTGGCGGAACTGCTCGCGGCGGCACACCTGTACGACGCGCCGCCCCGCGAGGACTGGGCGGCGGCCTTCCTCGCCGCCCCCGGCCACGTCCTCCTGATCGCCTACGCGGACGACGGCGCCCCCGCCGGTTTCGTCTCCGGCATCGAGATGCACCACCCCGACAAGGGCGTGGAACTCTGCCTGTACGAACTCTCCGTCGACGAACCCCACCGCCGCCACGGCATCGGCCGTGCCCTCACCGAAGCCCTCGCGACCGAGGCCCAAGCGCGCGGCTGCTACGGCATGTGGGTCGGCGTGGACACGGACAACGGACCCGCCCTGCGCACCTACGCGTCGGCGGGCGCCGCCGACGAGGGCGTCTTCACGATGCGCACCTGGTCCTTCCCGACCCCCTGACCCCCGGGATCCACCCGCCCGAGAAGCCCCTCCGGCACCGGGTACGGCCGCTCCCCCGGCAGCAGCCGCCCGGCCTCCGCGAGGCGCCCCTCCCGTACGAGGCCGTGGATCTCGTGGGCGAGCGGGGTCACGTCCCGGATCGCGACCGTCCACTCGTCCGCGTACCGCCGGGACGCCTCCCCGGCCAGCCCGAGCTGGAGCGAACGGTGGGCCAGCGGCCTCAGCCGGAGGTCGCGCTCGGGGTCCCACTGCACGCGGGCCGGGGAGCGGCGCAGCTCCTGCTGCCAGGCGGTCCGGTCGGTGTGGAAGCCGCGCACGTAGTGGGAGAGGGAGGCGTGGCGCAGGGCCCATTCGAAGCCCTCGCGGCTGATGCCGACGGCGAGAACGGTCTCCTGATCCGGCTTCAGGCCCCAGCCGCAGCGGTACATCATCCACAGGAACGAGGGCTTGATCCACGTCATCCGCTCCCGCTTCCACGCCGCCGGGAACCGCCCGTCCCGGGCGGCCGGCACGCCGAGGGCAGGGGCGTACGCCTGGTAGACGGTCACGGTGGCGTCGTCGTACACGGCGCGGATCTGGTACGTGGGGTGCTGGGCGGCGACGGGCATGGCCCCAGGGTGCGCCGCGACCCACCCCGAGGACCACTCCTTATTGCCGTCGGCGCCCCTGAACTCACCGCGCCGCACCCGCCTGGTCAACCCAGCCGGCTGTCCTTCAAGGCCCGGACGAACGACGTCCAGGCATGCGCCTCGAAGGCCAGTCGAGGCCCTGCGGCCACCTTGCTGTCACGTACCGGCACAGCGCCCGGAAGGCCGTCCCCGACCTCGACACACTGGCCGTTCCCGCTGCTGTGGCTGCTGCTGCGCCACACAAGCTCGGCAGGATCGTGCTGCACTCCACCCACTTCCTCTCCCCCTCACCTTCTCGATTCCGCAACCTTAGCCAGCAGGTCAGCACTGTCGTTCGGTCCCAGAGCCACTGCCTGCAGATGTTCGAACATCAACTTGTAGCGCCGGAGCTCCGGCTCCGACTCCAGGAACAGGTCACCGGCGGGCGTGTCCAGATAGACGAGCTCCGGGTCGTCCGCATCCGGGAAGTCCATGTGCACGAAGCTTCCGGTCATCCCCGCGTGCGCTCCCTTGTCGAAGGGGATCACCTGGAAAATCACGTTCGGCTCCTCGGCGAGTCGGAGCAGGTGCCTCACTTGCTCCCGCATGACGCTCGGCCCTCCGACCCGACGGCTCAGGGCGGCTTCGTCCACGATGGCCCACAGCTGGAGTGGACGCTCCTTGGTGAGGACGGCCTGCCTCTCCATACGCGCTTGGACCCGCTGCGTGATCTCCTTCTGGCTAGCCGTCGGCAACACGCCCTTGATGACCTCGCGGGCGTAGGACTCCGTCTGGGCGAGGCCGGGGATGAACAGCGACTCGTAGTTCCGGACCGTCCGCGCTTCGGCCTCGAAACCGATGTACGCGGTGTACTCCTCGGGCAGCTCCGAGTGGTACGGCCGCAGCCACCCCTGGTCGTTCGAACCGCTCTGGAGTGCCAACAGGTCGGCCCGTCGCCGATCGTCGGCCTGGTACAGATCCAACAGGCCGATGAGAGTGCGCTTCTGAGGTCGCGTACGGGACCGCTCGATGCGGTAGAGCGTCACCTCGTTGATCCCGGTCCGTTCAGCCACGTCCTCTCGCGTGAGCCCCGCCGACGCACGGAGCTTCCTCAACTCAGCTGCAAGGCGGCGGAGTCTGACGGTCGGTGGGCGCGGTCGCTTCTCCGGCATGCTGCGGTCCCTTCTCTGCCGGGTGGTACCCGCGAGTGTGCGTGGTCAACTCGCCGGCGCTCAACCTGACTCGAACACGACGAGGAATTTTGCAACCCTTGCATTCTCTATGGCTGCAAGAGCATGCTGTGCACACAGTCACACGCCAATCGCACAGCGCGACGGCGTGCTGATCGCACCGCCCTGCGTGCGAAACAACGAAACAGGTAAACCCCCGCGACCGCGCGACCGGTCCGGGGGCATGGCCAACGCTTCAGAGGAGCGTCAACATGAACAACCCTATCGTCCGCCTCATCGCCTGGTTCTTACTGCTGCTCCTGCCCCCGACGGGGCGCCACAGGCGGTATGTCACCCCGCCGCAGCCGATCATCGCCACTCTCCCGACCACGCCACCCGCGCTGCGGGGCGAGGAGAGCCGTCTCGTACGCCCCTACCTGGTCGCTCACGAGAAACGCGATTCGGATCGACTGCAGCGGCAACGGCGACGGGCCCTGTGGCTGGCCGTCCACGGCATCGACGTGGGCCCGCGTCTGATCCACGGCGTGGAGGTGGCCCGATGAGGCAGACACCTACTGCTCGGTCTGACGACGGCCTGATCGTACTGAGGTGGAACCAGGGTCCGAAGAGCGTCCCGCTGGCCCGGCGCGCGCTGCGCAGGGCGCTGGACGCCTGGGGGCTGGGCATCATCGAGGACGCGGCTTCCCTGGTGCTCTCCGAGTTGCTGACCAACGCGGTCCGGCACGGGCTCGTACCGGGGCGGGAGATCGAGACGCGGTTCGTCGCGACGGCGGGCGGGCTCCGCGTCGAGGTCCACGACGCCTCGGAGGAACGGCCGTTGATGTCCCTGCCGGAGGATGACGCCGGGGGCGGCTGGGGACTTCCCCTCGTGGACATGCTCTCGGAGAAGTGGGGCGTGTCCGACCGGCACGGCCCCGGCAAGCTCGTCTGGGCCGAGCTGACATCCGACCCACCGCCCGACTGCTCCTGACCCGACCCTGGAGGGCGGGGTGGCGGCTGGGATCGCCACCGCCGGGGGCAGGGGGCCGCCCTGGCCGGAACCGGCCCAGGGTCTGGGGCGGGGTGGGCGTGCCGGGGCGTCCTGCGGGGCCCGCCACCCGATCGCGCTTCTCGGCGTGCGGCGGGGTGGGGGGTGTTGAAGAGTCATGGCGAGTGCCCCAACTCGAAGGAGAGAACATGCTTCGGCGCATCTCGATCGCTCTGGCCGGTCTGCTCGCTGTCGGCTTCATCGCCGCCTTCCCCGCCGCCGCGCACGCCGGTGACGTGGACGGCTGCTGGTTCAGCGAGCTCCACGCCTCGGCGGGCAGTGTCCACGTGGCGGACTTCGACGCCACCTGCTGGCACGTGGGCTGACGCGCGGTACGGCCGGCCGATCTGCCGTTCCGGGCGGGCACCCCTTCTGGGGGTGCCCGCCCGGTGGTGCACCGGCCTCTCCTGGTTCGTGCGGTCAGTGGTGCGCGGGGGCCGGAGGTCACCGGAACACCGCACACCGGATGCGGAGCCTGCCGACCCGGGGGGGGGAGTGCTGAACATGGCGCGCGTACTCCTCACCGCCTGTTTCTCAGACGACAAGGACTACTCCCACAGCGTCCAAGCGCGGCCGGCGCTACAGGGCTACTTCGACTTGTCGCCGGTCACCAGGAGCGTGCCCGCCCGGCGCCCCGGCGGCGGCGCGATGATCCGGGCCTGTACGTCCACGAACCCGGCCTCCTTCATCCGCTTCTCCCAGTCGTCCGGCTCGTAGTCCCAGCGCTTGACGTACAGCGGTTCACCGGGCGTAGGCGACTTCATCTGCGTGGCCTGCGGACCGACGCAGCCAGGGAGCGCGGGAGGGTTCTGGGAGAACGCGTACCGGCCGCCGGGGGCGAGCGTGGAGAGCACCAGGGGAAGAAGTTCGTCGGGGTCGGTGAACCAGGATGCGCCATAGACGCTGTAGACGACGTGGTACAGGGCTGGGGACGCGGCGAGGAACCGGCGCGCGTCAGCCACGTGCACCGTGAGATGCGGGTACCTGCCTCCGGCTGCCCGTGCCTGCACAGGGGACAGGTCGATACCGGCCGCGTCGGCTCCGAGGGTGGCGACGTGAGCAAGGTTGCCGCCGGATCCGCAGCCGAGCTCAAGCACGTGGGTACCGGGACCGATGTCCCCGAGGACTTCGACACCGGGGCCGTGGTCGGGGTGGATCGTCCAGTTGAACCACGTGGTCTCACCGGCCGCGTTGGTTCCCTGTCGGCCTGGCCTGTCCTTGGCCCACTGGTCCCATGCCTCTACGTCGTACACGTGTCTCCTTGCGATGCAGCGGTGCCCCCAGGGCCGAGCGGGCCCTGGGGGCGGTGCCATGCCCGGGCGGTCATTGTCCGCCCGACCGGGCTACTTCTTGGGGCTGTTGTGGCAGCCGGCGTGGCACTGGGTACAGTCGGCGACGCCCTCGCCCGGCCAGAACTCCGGGTCGATCCCGTACCCGGCCGCGATGATGGCGTCCTTCGTCGCCGCCAAGGCCGTACGCCCCGCCTCCGGGTCGGTGCCGGTCTCGTCGTCCTCGGGGACGTGGTGGATGTACTCCAGGCCGAGGGCCTTGCAGAAGGCGATGTAGGGCACGGTCCGTGTGATGAACGCGTGCCAGAACAGATCGACGCGGAGCGACGGGGACAGTGGCTCGGTGCTGTGGGCGGCGGTGACGAGGAAGGAGACCATCTGGTCCACGCCACGTCGGCCCATGTCGTCGGTGAGCTCGGGCCAGATCTTGCGCACGTCCGCGACGAGGCGGGCGCACAGCTCCGGGGTGATCAGGTCGGCCGTGGTCGGCCGGGTGGTGGTGTTGCTCACGGTGGGGCCTCCGTTCGGGCAGCGCGCACGCTGCCGGTAGGGGACTGTGTGAGTGGACTTGCAGAGATCCGCCCCGCCGTGCCGGTCGGCGTCGGTCACGGCAGGGGCGGGGCTTGGGGGAGCGGGGCCGTGCCCTCGCTCGACGGGTTGGCGTACTCGCACCTGGTGCAGAAGTACCGGCCGTTCACGCCGAGGACCCGGCAGCCGCACCGGTGGCAGTGGTGCGTGGTGATCACGCTTCCAGGCGGCTGACCATGCTCGGGGACACCAACCACTCCCTACCGCCGTTCTCGGGCCGCAGGAACGCCATGCGCCGGGGGCGGCGCTCGCTGGGCATGACGGCCGGGTCCTCGTAGTCGCTGATCACGTCCCGCAGGATGCCGACGCGTCCATGGGCGTCCTGGACGAGCTTCCCGACATCCCTCTTGGTGATCACGACGGCTGCGGGCACTGGATGCCCGAGTGCCGATAGACGACGTTGGCCGGGGCCCCGGAGTCGGTACCGGTCACGAATCCGCGCCGTACCCGCTCGTCCCGCCGAATGGGCTGCTTGCACCTGTGGCACGCCTGCCCGGCCGGGGCGTGCGTGCCGTACTCGTCCGTGATGTCGGTGGTCGCCATGCCGTCCAGAGTCGTCCCGAAGACGACGGTGCTCCAGAGGCTTTCCCGTTACCTCAAAAGCTCGTCCCGGATGGCTTCGAGCAGCGCCACCAACTCTGTTCCGGTAACGGCCTCCTGGGCGAAGCCGTCGAACTTCGCGACGTACAGGGCTACGTCCCGGGGGTCGGTCACCACTACTTCCGCGTGCACGGTTTCGACGGTCACAGCCCGGTCGTCTCTGATGACGAACGCGTGGTTCGGGATGTCGTGCTTGGGTCCCGCGAGGGGGACGACGCGGAGGTCTACGTGAGGGAGCCGAGTGACGGAGATCAGCTTGTCGAGCTGCCCGACCATGACCATGGGCGGGACGATGAGCCATCGCAGCACCGGTTCCGTGATGACGAACCGGAACGTCTTGGCAGTGTCGTAGAGGGTGGCCTGCCGTTCGAGTCGTGCCGCCACCGTGCGCCGGACAGTCTCTTCGGTCAGGTCGTCATGCCGGGACAGGATCGCGCGGGCGTACTCGGGGGTCTGGAGAAGGCCCGGCACGAGTGCCGGCTGGAAGACCTGAAGGAGTCTCATGTTGGCCTCAATGACCCTCAGACGCTCCTGTGCCTTGTGGAGTCCCGCCCGCTGGATCAAACGCCATGCTGTGGCCTCTGTGGCCACCGCGCGGGCGGCCTCCAAGAACTCTTCCTTGGCGGCCTCGGAGACGCCGATCGCGGTCAGGACGCGGTCCACGTCATCCGCGCTCGGGGCCAGCTTCCCCGTCTCGATCTTGCTCAACTTGCTTGCCGACATGACGGCGCTGCGGGCAACCGCTTTGGCTTCCTTCCCGGAACCCATCCGCAGCGCCCGCAGCGCGGCCCCAAGCTCTGAACGGTTCACTCGGCGTGCTCGGCCCACCAGTCGGCGAACGGCACGGCGTGCGCCATGGCCGTGTCCCTGTAGGCCGTGTACTCGGCTCCGTCGTCGTCTGTCAGTACGTTCGCCCCGGCGAACTCGCCGTCGTCGGTGTAGCGCATGGGCACGGGCGTGGTGGAGTCGAAGAGCCAGAAGTCCCCGACGCTCTCAAGGGGGTTGTCCTGGTCGGTCACGTCGAGGATGAAGAACTCTTCCCCGGCCGTCGCGTTCGTGACGTAGCCCCACCCCAGCTCAAAACGCAGGTACGGGGTGAGGGGGCGGCTGAGGACGTGGACGCGGTAGACCCGTCGCCCCGAGCGGGTCCATGCCCGGATGTCTTCGAGCCAGTCGACGTTGTAGTCGTCCGGCTTGGGCCGTCCGTCGAGGTACGACCGGTAGGCGTCGACGCTGCCAGAGCGGCTGTAGTCGTCCAGCGTTTCGAGCCGGAACGCTTCCCGGGTGAAGCTGTCGAACATGTCGCCCAGGGTGCGGTCAGGCACTGGTCGCATCTCCGAACGCCTGCCGGATCAGTTCCACGGGGATCTCCACGAGGGTTTCGTGATCGGGAATGTCGAGCCCGTGGTCGGTCGGGGTCTCCCCCTGCACGAGGATCGTGCCCCGGTCGGTCTTGTAGATGGTGGGACAGTCCCGCTTGTCGCAGCTCTTCGCGAGCATGGTCACCTTCACGACGATCCCCTTCTCGTAGGTGTCTCCGATGGTTCCGGGCAGGACGCACGTGCGGCAAGGGGTTCCGGTTTCCAGGACGGGAAACCGCGTCTCGAAGAGCGTTTCATCCTGGCACGGATGTTTGATAGCTGGCTGAATGCCGACCACTTGAGGTGGCCCGTGCCGACGAGATCCGGATCGGGCGCGTGTCTGCGGATTCAGGCTGCGATGAAGGTCGGCAGCGCGTCGGTACGGCCATAGGCGAGGATGCGCGTAAGTGCTTCTCTCATTCGGGCCACGTCCTCGACCGGCGCATGCAGGACCGCCTCGACCACCGAATCGTTCAGGTACAGGTCGTCCAGGCTCGCGGGGTCGAACGTGACCCGCAGGAGGTTCCCTTCCAGCTCCACCTTGCGGACACATCCGTACGCGGTGTTCTGGTCGGGGGTGACAACGCAGTACGAATCCATGCCGAGGCGGATGTTCTGTTCGTCCGGTTCCCCGAAGCCGCCCTGGAACTCAAGCGCGAAGCTCTCCTCGTCTCCCGACTCGGCGACTCCGGCGGTCGGAACGTAGATGCCCGGCGGAAGCTTCTCGTGCCATCCGTAGGCGATGTTCGCAACAAACCTGTAGGCCATACGCGTGTTCTAGCAGATCTGTCACAGCCGACGGCGTGGGGTCGGCGCGGTGGTGCCTTACCCAGCACTTCCCCTGGAGCGAAACGCCCTTCCAGGAGGCCGGAGCAAGCCGAAACCCCCGGCCGGTGACGGTCGGCCGAGGGTTTCTGCTTCGTGCGGTCAGTGGTTGCGCGGGAAGCCCAGGTCCACGCCCGTCGGGGCGTCGGCCGGGTCCGGCCAGCGGGTGGTGACGACCTTGCCGCGGGTGTAGAAGTGCACGCCGTCGTTGCCGTAGATGTGGTGGTCGCCGAAGAGCGAGTCCTTCCAGCCGCCGAAGGAGTGGTAGCCCACCGGCACCGGGATCGGCACGTTCACGCCGACCATGCCGGCCTCGACCTCCAGCTGGAAGCGGCGGGCGGCGCCGCCGTCGCGGGTGAAGATCGCGGTGCCGTTGCCGAACGGCGAGGCGTTGATGAGGGCGAGGCCCTCCTCGTACGTCTCGGCGCGCAGCACGCAGAGCACCGGGCCGAAGATCTCGTCCTGGTACGCCTTGGCGGTGGTGGGGACGTGGTCGAGGAGGGAGAGGCCGATCCAGTGGCCGTTCTCGTGGCCCTCCACCGTGTAGCCGGTGCCGTCCAGGACGACCTGGCAGCCCTCGGCCGCAGCGCCGTGCACGTAGGAGGCGACCTTGTCGCGGTGGACGGCGGTGATGAGCGGGCCCATCTCGGAGGTCGGGTCGGTGCCGGGGCCGATCTTGATCTTCTCGGCGCGCTCGCGGATCTTCTCGACCAGTTCGTCGCCGATGGAGCCGACCGCGACGACCGCGGAGATCGCCATGCAGCGCTCGCCGGCGGAGCCGTACGCGGCAGAGACGGCGGCGTCGGCGGCGGCGTCGAGGTCGGCGTCCGGGAGGACCAGCATGTGGTTCTTGGCGCCGCCGAGTGCCTGGACGCGCTTGCCGTTGGCGGAGGCCGTGGTGTGGATGTGGCGGGCGATGGGGGTGGAGCCCACGAAGGAGATCGCGGCGACGTCCGGGTGCTCCAGGAGGCGGTCGACGGCCACCTTGTCGCCGTGGACGACGTTGAAGACGCCGTCCGGCAGGCCCGCCTCGGCGAGCAGCTCGGCGATCTTGAGGGAGGGCGAGGGATCCTTCTCGCTCGGCTTGAGGATGAAGGTGTTGCCGGTCGCGATGGCGATCGGGAACATCCACATCGGGACCATGGCCGGGAAGTTGAAGGGCGTGATGCCGGCGACGACGCCGACCGGCTGGCGGATGGCGGCCACGTCGACCCGGTTCGAGACCTGGGTGGACAGCTCGCCCTTGAGCTGGGTGGTGATGCCACAGGCCAGGTCGACGATCTCCAGGCCGCGGGCGACCTCGCCGAGCGCGTCGGAGTGGACCTTGCCGTGTTCGGCGACGATCAGCTCGGCGATCGCGTCGCGGTTGGCGTCGAGCAGGGCGCGGAACTTGAAGAGGATCGTGGTGCGCTGGGCCAGCGAGGAGGTGCCCCAGGTGGCGAAGGCGTCCTTCGCGGCGGCGACGGCCGCGTCGACCTCCTCCACCGAGGCGAGGGCGACCTGAGTGGTGACGGCACCGGTGGCCGGGTCGGTGACCGGGCCCCAGTTGCCCGACGTGCCCTCGACGGTCTTGCCACCGATCCAGTGGTGGACGCTCTTCGTCATGACGGGTTACTCCTTACAGAGCCTTGCAGAGCCTTCAGAGATGGCGCCGCCGGGCGGTGGCGTGCCGGTCGTACTCCTCGCGGGCCTTGACCGCCGACGGGCGGGTCGAGGTCTCGGCCACGGGCACATCCCACCACGCCTGCGCCGGGGGCGCGCCCGACACACTGTCTGCCGTTTCGGTCTCGACGTAGACACATGTGGGATCCGTGGCGGCCCGGGCGTCCGCGAGGGCTTCCCGCAGGTCACGGACGGTACGGGGGCGCAGCACCCGCATCCCGAGGGAGGCCGCGTTGGCGCCGAGGTCGACGGGGAGCGGGGGGCCGGTGAAGCTTCCGTCGCCGGCCCGGAAGCGGTAGTCGGTGCCGTACCGCTCGCCGCCCACCGCCTCGGAGAGGCCGCCGATGGAGGCGTACCCGTGGTTCTGGAGGATGACCAGCTTGAGCGGCAGCCGCTCCTGCACGGCGGTGACGATCTCGGTGGGATTCATCAGGTACGTCCCGTCCCCGACGAGCGCCCAGACGGGCCGGCCGGGGTCGGCGAGGAGGACGCCGACCGCCGCCGGGATCTCGTAGCCCATGCAGGAGTAGCCGTACTCGACGTGGTACTGGTCGCGGGAACGGCTCCGCCACAGCTTGTGGAGGTCGCCGGGGAGCGAGCCGGCGGCGTTGATCAGGATGTCGGTGTGGTCGACCAGGGTGTCGAGTACGCCGAGGACCTGGACCTGGGTGGGGCGGGCGGTCTCGTCGGGGGCGGCGTAGGCGGCGCCGACGCGGGCCTCCCAACGGAGCTTCTCCTCGGTGTACTCGCGGACGTAGGGGGCGGGGACGCGGTGCGGGCCGAGGCGCGCGTGGAGCTGTTCCAGGCCCTCGCGGGCGTCGGCGACCAGCGGGAGCGCCGCCATCTTGTGGGAGTCGAAGGCGGCGATGTTGAGGTTGACGAACCGCGTGTCGGGGTGGGCGAAGAGGGTCGAGGACGCGGTGGTGAAGTCGGTCCAGCGGGTGCCGACGCCGATCACCAGGTCGGCGGTGCGGGCCAGGTGGTCGGCGGCGGCGGTACCAGTGTGGCCGATGCCGCCCAGGTCCTGGGGGTGGTCGTGCGGCAGGGCTCCCTTGCCGGCCTGGGTGGAGGCGACCGGGATGCCGGTCAGCGAGGCGAGGGAGGCGAGGGCCTCCTCGGCCCCGCTGTGCTTGACGCCCCCGCCGGCGACGATCAGCGGGCGGGCGGCGCGGCCGATAGCCTCCGCCGCCGCGTCGAGCTCGTCCCTGTCCGGTGCCGGGCGGCGGATCCGCCAGACCCGTTCGGCGA
Organism: Streptomyces sp. CC208A; assembly: GCF_030010625.1. Lineage (GTDB taxonomy): Bacteria > Actinomycetota > Actinomycetes > Streptomycetales > Streptomycetaceae > Streptomyces. The sequence continues at coordinate 44,401 of NZ_JASCXN010000025.1, forward strand.
AGAAACGCTCCGGCCAGTCGTACGCCTCCGCCTGGACGTCCTGCGGGAGGGCGAGGGTGACGGCGCCGGTGTCCACCGGGTCGGAGAGGACCCGCATCGCTTCGAGGGCGGCGGGGATCAGGGCCTCGGGGCGGCCGACGCGGTCGAAGTAGCGGGAGACGGGCCGCAGGCAGTCGTTGACGGAGACGTCACCCGCGTGGGGGAGCTGGAGCTGCTGGAGGACGGGGTCGGCGGGGCGGGTGGCGAAGGTGTCGCCGGGGAGCAGCAGCACCGGGAGGTGGTTGATGGTGGCGAGGGCGGCGCCGGTGACGAGGTTGGTGGCGCCGGGGCCGATGGAGGTGGTGACGGCGTGGGCGGAGAGCCGGCCGGTCCTGCGGGCGTGGCCGACGGCGGCGTGGACCATGGCCTGTTCGTTGCGGCCCTGGTGGAAGGGCATGCCGTCCTCTTCGACCAGTGCCTGGCCGAGCCCGGCGACGTTGCCGTGGCCGAAGATGCCCCAGGTGGCGGCGACGAGCCGGTGCCGGACGCCGTCGCGTTCGGTGTACTGGGCGGCGAGGAAGCGGACCAGTGCCTGGGCGACGGTGCAGCGCTTCACTTGTATCCCTCCGTGTGGTCGGGGTGGAAGCTGATCCGCCACTCCCGTTCGGGGCCGGGGCCCGCCATGACGTTGAGGTAGTAGAGGTCGTGGCCGGGCTGGGCGATCGAGGGGCCGTGCCAGCCGTCGGGTACGAGGACGGCGTCGCCGTGCCGGACCTCGGCGAGGAGGTCGGCGCCGCCGGGCCGCGAGGGCGAGATCCGCTGGTAGGCGTAGCCGCGCGGGTTCTGGATCTCGTAGTAGTAGATCTCCTCCAGGACGGATTCGGTGCCGGGGCGGTGCTCGTCGTGCTTGTGCGGCGGGTAGGAGGACCAGTGGCCGCCGGGGGTGATCACCTCGACGGCGATCAGCCGGTCGCAGGGGAAGGCGTCGGCGGAGGCGAAGTTCCGTACGAGGCGGGCGCGGTCGCCGCTGCCGCGGTGCTCGACGGGGACCTCCGGCGCGGGGCCGTAGCGGGCGGGGAGTCGTCGCTCGCAGTTCGCTCCTGCCAAAGCGAAGCGGCCTCCCGCGCCGGAGGAGATCTGGGCGTGGGCGTCGCGCGGTACGTAGACGAAGTCGGTCACGGAGGAGAACGCGCTTGTGCGGCCCCCGAGTTCGAAGAGCTCCCCGTCCACGCGCACGCTACAGGCCCCGGCGAGGGGAAGCACCACCCATTCGGCATCCGCGCTGTCGAAGCTGTGCTCCGCGCCAGGCGGCAGGTCGAGGACGCGGAGCGCGGAGCGGCTCCATCCGGCGGTGCCGGGGTCGATGTCCAGGGTGTACGGGCCCCGGGCGGCGGTCCCGGCGGGGAGGTGGAGGCGGGAGGCGGGGGGAGGCACGGGGGTGGTCACGTGCGGGGGTCCTTCGGCGGGAGGGTGCCGGAACCGGTGGCGAGGGCCCGGTCGATCTCGGCCGGGTCCGGCATGGCGGGGGCGCAGCCGAGGCGGCCGGCGACGATGGATCCGGCGGCGTTCGCGCGGCGCAGGACGTCCTCCAGCGGGAGGCCGGCGAGGAGGCCGTGGACGAGGGCGCCGCCGAAGGCGTCCCCGGCGCCGAGGCCGTTGACGACGTCGACCGGCAGCGGCGGGACGGCGGCGCGGCGCCCGTCGGCGGCGAGGGCGAGGACGCCCTCGGGCCCGCGTTTGACGACGGCGAGCGGGACGGCGGCGGGATCTCCTGGGTTGTCGGGGTCGCCGGGGGTCTCGGTGGCGAGGAGGTCGAGGAGGGCGCGGGCAGCGGCCTCGGGGTCGCGTTCGCCGGTGGCGACCTCGCACTCCTCGGCGTTGCCGACGGCGACGGTGGCGTGCCGCAGGGCCTCGGTGTAGTGGGGGCGTGCGGTGGCGGGGTCGGGCCAGAAGGCGGGGCGCCAGTCCAGGTCGAGGACGGTGTGGGGGCGGCCGGCGCGGGCCCGGAGGGCGGTGAGGGTGGAGGTGCGGCTGGGTTCCTCGCTGAGGCCGGTGCCGGTGGTCCACAGGACGCGGGCGGCGCGGACCGCGTCGAGGTCCAGTTCGTGCGGGTGGATCTCCAGGTCGGGGGCCTTGGGGCGGCGGTAGAAGGTGAGGGGGAAGTCGTCGGGCGGGAAGAGGGCGCAGAAGGTGACGGGGGTGGGGAGGTCGGGGACCTCGGTGACCCAGCGGGCGTCGACCTCGAACTCCTTCAGCTCGCGGCGGAGGTACGCGCCGAAGGGGTCGGCGCCGGTGCGGCTGACGAGGGCGGTGCGGCGGCCGAGGCGGGCGGCGGCGACGGCCACGTTGGCCGGGGAGCCGCCGAGGAAGCGCCGGAAGGTCTCGACCCGGTCGAGTCCGACCCCGCTCTGGAGGGGGTAGAGGTCGACGCCGAGCCGCCCCATGGTGATCAGGTCGTACGGCTCCGACTCCACCCGTGCCACCTCTCGACTCCGGCGCCCGTTCCCAGGTCTAGCCGTCCGCCGGGAGGCGTGTCAACGACATGTCCGGACATTCGGACGAGTACCGGACGGGGGCTGGACGAGGACCGGACAGGGACGCGGCGAGGAGCTGACGGGGGCGGGAACGGGCGGTGCGGGGCCGGTGGGCGTCTTGACGCTGCTCCGGGGCGCGGTCAAGGTGGCTGGCATGACGAAGCCGCCGTCGCCGTCGCCCGCCCGCATCCGGATCGGTTCCGCCCCGGACTCCTGGGGGGTGTGGTTCCCGGACGATCCCCGGCAGGTGCCATGGCAGCGGTTCCTCGACGAGGTGGCGGGGGCCGGCTACGAGTGGATCGAGCTCGGCCCGTACGGCTATCTGCCCACCGATCCGGCGCTGCTCGCCGAGGAGACCGCCCGGCGCGGCCTTCGGGTGTCGGCGGGCACGGTCTTCACCGGCCTGCACCACGGGCCCGCCGTGTGGGAGCGGACCTGGGCGCACGTCGCGGAGAACGCGGCCCTGGCCGAGGCGATGGGCGCCCGCCACCTGGTGGTGATCCCCTCCTTCTGGCGGGACGACAGGACCGGCGAGGTGCTGGAGGACCGGGTGCTGTCGCCGGAGCAGTGGCGGCACCTGACGACGCTGACCGAGCGCCTCGGGCGGGAGGTGCGGGAGCGGTACGGGCTGCGGATCGTGGTCCATCCGCACGCCGACACCCACATCGACGACGAGGAGAGCGTCACCCGTTTCCTTGACGCCACCGATCCGGAGGCGGTGGCGCTCTGCCTGGACACCGGGCACTACGCGTACGCGGGCGGGGACAGCGTCAAGCTGATCGAGACCTACGGGGAACGCATCGGCTACCTCCATCTGAAGCAGGTGGATCCCGCGGTGCTCGCGGTGGTGCGGGCCGAGGGCCTGCCGTTCGGTCCCGCGGTGGCGCGGGGCGTGATGTGCGAGCCTCCGGCCGGGGTGCCGGCCCTGGAGCCGGTCCTCGCGGCCGCGGCGGCACTGGACGCGGAGCTCTTCGCGATCGTGGAGCAGGACATGTACCCGTGCGAGCCGGACGCCCCCTATCCGATCGCCCTGCGCACCCGCGGCTACCTCCGTTCCTGCGGCCTGTAGCGGGGCGGAGGGCCCGGCGCACGCGGGCGCGCCGTTGTGACCGTTCGTCACTTCTGTCACGCCCTTCGCGCTCCTGTCACACATGTCGCGGTTACGCGGGCTCCGCGTCACAGGAGTTCGACAGCCGCTCCCCGGCCGTCGGGACGGGCCGTTCTCCGGGCACAGGCTCAGTGATCACCGACGCCACCGCCCGCAGCGCCCCCGAACGGCATCCCCAGCCACCGCTGCGTGGCACGGGGCGTGAGGGAGGTACAGGCAACGATGACGGACAGAACCCTCTGGTCGTACAAGGACATCGCGGCGCACATCCGGGTGCAGCCGGACACGGTCCGCTCCTACCGGAAGCACGGGCTTCTCCCGCCGCCCGACCACGTCGAGTCGGGCAAGCCCTTCTGGTACGCGGAGACCATCCGCGCCTGGGTCGCGAGCCGTCCCGGCAACCGGGCCCGCCGCGACTGATCCGTCCGTCCCGCCCGTGCGGTGGCGTCCTCCGGTGGAGTTCCGGGGGCGGCGCCGCGGCGCGTCTCAGCCCCGGGTGCCGACGGGCTCGCGTATCTCCTCCGCGCCTCCGGACGCGGACGCGGAGACTGGGCCGGGGGCGGCGGGCGGTTCGGACTCGCTGATGCCGAAGCGGTCGTGGAAGCGGCGCAGCGGCGCCGGGGCCCACCAGGTGAGGCGGCCGGTCAGTTTCATGACCGCGGGGACGAGGAGGCTGCGGACCACCATGGCGTCCATGAGGACGGCGAGGGCGACGCCGAGGCCGAGCATCTTGGTGTTGGTGACCCGGGAGGTGCCGATGGCGACCATGACGACGGCGAGGATGACCGCGGCGGCGGTGATGAGTCCGCCGGTGCGGGCGAGCCCGAAGCGGACGGCGCCCTCGTGGTCGCCGGTGGTGTCGTACTCCTCCTTGATCCGGGAGAGCAGGAAGACGCCGTAGTCCATGGAGAGGCCGAAGGCCACGCAGAACATGAGGACCGGCAGGGTGGTCTCGATGTCGCCGGTGGCGGTGAAGCCGAGGAGGCCGGAGAGGTGTCCGTCCTGGAAGACCCAGACGACGGCGCCGAACATGGCGGTGAGGCTGAGGGCGTTGAGGACGACGGCCTGGAGGGGGATGAGGACGCTGCCGGTGAGCAGGAAGACCAGCAGCAGGGTGACGAGGACGATGATGCCCACGGCCCAGGGCAGCCGCTCGGCGATGGCGTCCTTGGAGTCGACGAGGACGGCGGCCTGGCCGGTGACGGAGGTGGTGAACGGGGCGTCGGCTGCGCGCAGTTCGCCGACCACGTCCTGGGCTCCGCTGCCGACGGCGAGTCCTTCGGGGACGACGCTGTAGTAGGCGTGGGCGTCCGCGCCGGTGCCGGAGACGACGGGTCCTTCGACCCGGGCGACGCCGTCGAGGGCGGCGATCCGCTCCCGGTAGGCGCCGTACTCGGCGGGGGTGGCGGGGCCCTGGGCGAGGACGGTGAGGCTGCCGCCGGGGTCGCCGGGGAAGTCGGAGCGCAGCTCCTCCTGGACGATCCGGGAGGTGGCGGTGGCGGGCAGCTGCCGGTCGTCGGCGGTGCCGAAGGTGACGCCGAGGAAGGGCAGTCCGAGCAGGACGAGTCCGGCGGTGGTGAGGACGGCGAAGACCGGCGCCCGGCGCATCACGAGCCCGGCCGCCCGCGCCCAGCCGGCGCCGGTGGCGTCCTTCTCCGGGGTGCGGGTCCGGCGGAGGAGGCGGCGGAGGTCGAGGGCGTCGACCCGGTGACCGAGGAGCACGAGGGCGGCCGGCAGCAGGGTGAGGGCGGCGGCCGCGGCGAGCAGGACGACGGCGATGCCCGCGTAGGCGAAGGACCGCAGGAAGTACTGCGGGAAGACGAGCATGGCGGCGAGCGAGACGGCGACGGTGAGGGCGGAGAAGAGCACGGTCCGTCCGGCGGTGCGCAGGGTGGTGCGGACGGCGGCGCCCGGTTCGGCTCCGGCGGCCAGTTCCTCACGGTAGCGGCGTACGACGAAGAGCGCGTAGTCGATGGCGAGGCCGAGGCCGAGCGCGGTGGTGAGGTTCTGCGCGAAGACGGAGACGTCGGTGAACTCGGTGATGCCGCGCAGCACCGCGTTGGTGCCGAGGATGGCGACGATGCCGATGCCGAGCGGCAGGAGGGCGGCGACGGCGCTGCCGAAGACCATGACGAGCAGGACCAGGGTGACGGGCAGGGCGATCAGTTCGGCCCGCAGCAGGTCCTCCTGGATGAGGGCCTCCATCTCGTGCCGGACGGCGAGGCCGCCGCCGAGGGTGACCTCGACGGGGCCGTGCACGCTTTGGTACTCCGGTGCGATCCGGTCGAGGATCTCGCCGGCCGCCTTCTCCTCGCCGGCGATCCGGGCGGCGACGACGGCCTTGGTGCCGTCCTCGGAGCGGAGGGCGGGCGAGCCGGTGGTCCAGTAGGAACCGACGCCCTCGACGCCGGGCTCGGCGGTGAGCCGCTCGGTGAGCCGGCGGGCCTCCGCGGCCACGGCGGGGTCGTCGACGCCGGCCTTCCCCGCGTCGACGAGGAGCAGCAGGTTGGGCTGGGAGCCGGGGAACTCCCGCTCCAGCGCCTTCGTGGCGTAGGTGGACTCGGCGGCCGGGTCCTCCCAGCCGCCGCTGCCCATCCGGTCGGCGACGCCGCCGCCGGCGAGGACCGCGAGGGCGGTGAGGACGAGGGCGACGAGGAGGGTGAGCCGGGGCCGGGCGGTCACGAACCGCGTCCATCCCCTGCCTCCGCCCGGGCCCCCGCCCGGACTCGCACCAAGGCCCCCACCCGGGCTTTCGCCCCGCGCGGAGGTCGCTTCCTTGACTTCGGACATGACGCGGTGTCCCCTTCAGCGTGGCCCCCGCTCTCGCTTCCCGGCAGGTCGCGGGGGCCGCCCATTGCCATAGACTGGCAAACACGAGTGATCGCTCGCGTTCCTCAAGAATGCGAGTGACCTCTCGCATTTGTCAACGCGTATCCGAGGAGGCTGGGGACAGACATGTCCGAGGACCCCAAGCCGCGCCGCCAGGCGCGCGGCGAACGCCGCATCGCCCAGCTGCTCCAGGCCGCCGCGGCCGTCTTCTGCGCCAACGGCTACACGGCCTCCAGCACCAACGCGATCGCCCGCGAGGCCAAGGTCTCGCCCGGCACGCTCTACCAGTACTTCCCGAACAAGGAAGCGATCGCCATCGAGCTCGGCGGCCGCCTCATCCACCAGATGCGCGAGCGGCACGGACAGGTCTTCACCCCGCGGAACATGACGCTGCCGCTGCCGGAGCTGATCGACGCGGTGCTCGACCCGATGATCGAGTTCAACTGCCTCAATCCGGCCTTCCTCGCCCTGATGCACGGCTCCGACGTGCCCGGCCGGATCGCCGAGGAGCACGACGAACTGCACACCTCGCTGCTCACCCAGGTCCGCGAACTCATCGGCGCACGGGCCGTCCCCGCCCTGCCCGACGAGGATCTCGACCGGATCTCGGACATGACCTTCGCCGTCTTCAAGGGCGGTCTCGCGCTGATCATCGCCGCTCCCGAGGGCCCCGTCCGGGACGCCGCCGTCGCCGAGCTGAAGAAGGTCCTGTTCCGCTACCTGGAGCCGGTCTTCGAGGGAGAAGGCAGCATCACCACGGCTCCGACGCCCCGCTGACCGACCCCTCCGCCGACGCCTCCTCCCGCCCCGCCCGCATCCGCAGCGCGAGCAGCGGGAAGACCAGGACGGAGATCATCCCGGCACCCACGAGCGCCGCCGCCTCGCCCGCCGACAGCGCCTCGTCGTCGAGGCCGATGGTGGTGATGGCGACGACCAGCGGGAGCGCGGTGGAGCCGTACAGCACCAGCGCGCCCCGGTCCTTCCGGTCGAGGTCGCGCGGCGCGAGGAACCACATCGGCCCGCCGCGCACCACCAGGAAGAGCAGCAGGAAGACCGGCAGGAGCAGCAGCGCCCGGCCTCCGGAGAGCAGCGAGTCCAGGTCGAACTCGACGCCGGTGACGACGAAGAAGACCGGCACGAGGAAGCCGAAGCCGACGCCCTCGACCTTCCCCAGGATCTCCGGTCCCGCCTCGGGCGCCGCCCCGGTGAGCACGAGCCGGGTGATGAGCCCGGCGGCGAAGGCTCCGAGGAGCACGTCGAGGCCGAGCGCCGTCGCGGCCCCCAGCATCAGCGCGAGCAGCAGGAAGACGAAGCGGACCGCGAACTGGCCGCTGGTGTGCAGCGTCCTGGCGACGACGGCGGAGAACCACGGCGGGCGCGGCCGGAGCGCCCAGCGGACGGCGGCCGCGGTGAGCGCGGCGAAGACCGCGAGCAGCACGGTGGACTCGGCGGCGGTGCGCCCGCTGAGCAACAGCGCCATGGCGATGATCGGCCCGAACTCGCCGACCGAGCCGAAGGCCATGACGACCGTTCCGAAGCGGCCGTGCAGCCCGCCGGAGTCCCGCAACACGGGCAGGACGGTGCCGAGGGCGGTGCTGGTGAGGGCGACGCCGACGAAGACGCCGGTGGAGTAACCGCCGCCGAGGAGGATGCCGGCGGCGAGGCCGAGGGCGAGCGCGGCCAGCCAGGCCCACACCGCGCGCCTGAGGGTGTCGCCGCGGACCTTGCCGAACTCGATCTCGTACCCCGCCAGGAAGATCAGCATGGCGAGGCCGAGCTCGGAGAGGCCGTCGATCAGCTCGTCCGGCCGGGCCCAGTCGAGGACGTCGGGGCCGATGACGATGCCGAGGACGATCTCGAAGACGGCGAGCGGCACGGGGACGCGGCGCCCCACCCCGTAGGCGAGGAGCGGCGCCAGGACGGCGATCGCCATGATCAGGACGAGCGTGATCCCCGAATGCGACATATCGGGTATCTACCATAAGCTCCGGTCAGACGGCCCGTCGGCGAAGGGACTTGGAGGCCCACGGATGTACGAGTACCGGTCCGCTCCCCCACCCCCGCCCCCGGCTCCTCCCGAGCCCGCCGGGCCGCGCCCCGGCCTCTGGAAGCGCTGCCTGGGGGGCGGTCTGGCCCTGTGGGCGCTGACCGCGGTGGTCACGTACGCCACCGCCAACACCACCCTGCTGCCCACCCTGATCCTGCTGGGCAGCTTCCTGGTGCCGGGTGTCTTCGTACTGTGGGCGTACGAGCGGCACGGCCGCGACCTCGGCCTCCCGGTGATCCTCGGCTGCTTCGTCACCGGCGGCGTCCTGGGCGTCCTCGGCGCCTCGGTCATGGAGTACTACCTGCTCCATCCCTCCCTGTGGATGTTCCTCGGGGTGGGGCTGATCGAGGAGGCGGTGAAGCTCGCCGCCCTGATGTTCGTCGTCCGCCACCGGCCGTACCTGCGCGGCCCGCGCGCCGGCCTGGTGCTCGGCGGGACGGTCGGGTTCGGCTTCGCCGCCTTCGAGAGCGCGGGGTACGCCTTCAACGCGGCGGTCACCCTGGACGGCATCGACCTGCGCTCCCTCCTGGAGACGGAGATCCTCCGCGGGCTGCTCGCCCCCTTCGGCCACGGCCTGTGGACGGCGATCGCGGGCGCGGTGCTCTTCTCCTTCCGCCGTCCCGACGGCCGCTTCCGCCTCGCCGGGCCGGTCGTCGGCGCCTATCTGGGGGTGGCGGCGCTGCACGCCCTGTGGGACTCGATGCACGGGATCGCGCTCTGGCTGGTGCTCCGGCTGACCACGACCGACCTCGACCGTTCGCTCTTCGCCCAGGGGTACATCCCGGAGCCCACCTCCGAGCAGGAGCACCTCTTCACCTTCTTCTCGGTGGGCGGGCTGATGCTTGTGACCCTGGTGGGGCTGGCGTGGCTGCGGTCGCTGGTGCGACGCACGCCGGACACGACTGGAATTCATACCCCCTAGGGGTATAGCATCGTCCGTGTACGACTCCGAACCGAATGAGGAGACCGCCATGGCCGCCGACACGCAGACCGCCACCACCACCGTCTACCAGGTCAAGGGCATGACCTGCGGCCACTGCGAGGGTGCCGTCTCCGGCGAGATCTCCGCCCTCCCCGGCGTCTCCTCGGTCACCGCCGTCGCCAAGACCGGCGAGGTCACCGTGGTCTCCGCCGCCCCGCTCGACCGCGAGGCCGTCGCCGCCGCCGTCGACGAGGCGGGCTACGAGCTGGTCTGACCCACGCCCCGGGACACCGCCGCAGGGCCGTACCGTTGCCGGTACGGCCCTGCTCCCCTTTCTGGAACCGCCCATGACCAGCACCGCCCCCGACGGCACCCTCGCCGACGTCACCGTCACCGAGCTGACCATCGGCGGAATGACCTGCGCCTCCTGCGCGGCCCGCGTCGAGAAGAAGCTCAACCGGATGGACGGCGTCACCGCGACCGTCAACTACGCCACCGAGAAGGCCCGCGTCGAGCACGCTCCCGGGGTCGGCGTCGACGAGCTCATCGCCACCGTGGTGAAGACCGGCTACACCGCCGAGGAACCCGCCCCGCCCGCGCCCGAGGCCCCCGACGAGGACCCGGAAGACGCCGAGCTCGGCTCCCTGCGCCGGCGCCTCACCGCCACCGCCGTCCTCGCCGCCCCCGTGGTCCTGCTCGCCATGGTCCCCTCGCTCCAGTTCGACCACTGGCAGTGGCTCTCGCTCGCCCTCGCCTCCCCCGTCGTCGTCTGGGGCGGCCTCCCCTTCCACCGGGCCGCCTGGACCAACCTCCGGCACGGCGCCGCCACCATGGACACCCTCGTCTCGGTCGGCACCCTCGCCGCCTACGGCTGGTCCCTGTGGGCCCTCTTCCTCGGCGACGCCGGCGCGCCCGGGGCGCGCCACGGCTTCGACCTCGCTGTGGACCGCGCCGACGGCACCTCCGCGATCTACCTGGAGGTCGCCGCCGGCGTCACCGTCTTCATCCTCCTCGGCCGCTACCTGGAGGCCCGCGCCAAGCGGAAGGCCGGCGCCGCCCTCCGCGCCCTGATGGAGCTCGGCGCGAAGGACGTGGCCGTCCTGCGAGGAGGGGTGGAGGTACGGGTGCCGGTGGCCGCGCTGCGGACCGGCGAGCTCTTCGTCGTACGCCCCGGGGAGAAGATCGCCACCGACGGCACCGCCACCGAGGGCGCCTCCGCCGTCGACACCTCGATGCTCACCGGCGAGTCCCTGCCCGTGGACGTCACCCCGGGCACCGCCGTCACCGGCGGCTGCCTCAACGTCTCCGGCCGGCTCGTCGTGCGGGCCGAGCGGGTCGGCGCCGACACCCTGCTCGCCCGGATGGCGAAGCTCGTCGAGGAGGCCCAGAGCGGCAAGGCCGAGGTGCAGCGGCTCGCCGACCGGGTCTCGGCCGTCTTCGTCCCGATCGTCATCGCGCTCGCACTCGGCACCCTCGGCTTCTGGCTCGGCACCGGCGCGGGCGCGACCGCCGCGTTCACCGCCGCCGTCGCCGTCCTGATCATCGCCTGCCCCTGCGCGCTCGGCCTCGCGACCCCGACCGCGCTGCTCGTCGGCACCGGCCGGGGCGCCCAGCTCGGCATCCTGATCAAGGGCCCCGAGGTCCTGGAGTCCACCCGCCGGGTCGACACCGTCGTCCTGGACAAGACCGGCACGGTCACCACCGGCCGGATGACCCTCCTGAAGGTCCACACCGCCGCCGGTACGGACGAGACCGACCTCCTGCGGCTCGCCGGCGCCCTGGAGCACTCCTCCGAGCACCCGGTCGCCCGGGCCGTCGCCACCGGCGCCGCCGAGCGCCTCGGGATCGCGGTCGGCGAGCTGCCCGTCCCCAAAGGCTTCGAGAACGTGCCCGGCCTCGGCGTGCGCGGCTCCGTCGACGGGCATCTCGTCCTCGTCGGCCGGGCCGCGCTGCTCGCCGCCGAGGACGTGGCGGTGCCGGCGGACGCGGAGGCCGGGGCCGTACTGGTCGCCTGGGACGGCGTCTTCCGCGGCTCCCTCGCCGTCGCCGACGCCGTCAAGGACACCAGCGCCGAGGCCGTCGCCCGGCTCCGCGCCCTCGGGCTGCGGCCCGTGCTGCTCACCGGCGACCGGCGGGCCGTCGCGGAGGCGGTGGCGGCCGAGGTCGGCATCGACGAGGTGATCGCCGAGGTGCTGCCGGAGGAGAAGGCGGGCGTGGTCCGGCGGCTCCGGGCCGAGGGCCGTACGGTCGCGATGGTCGGCGACGGCGTGAACGACGCCGCCGCCCTCGCCACCGCCGACCTGGGCCTGGCGATGGGCACCGGCACGGACGCGGCGATCGAGGCGGGCGACCTCACCCTCGTCCGGGGCGACCTGCGGGCCGCCGCCGACGCGATCCGGCTCTCCCGGCGGACCCTGGCGACGATCAAGGGCAATCTGGCGTGGGCCTTCGGCTACAACGTCGCCGCGCTGCCGCTGGCCGCGGCCGGTCTGCTCAACCCGATGATCGCGGGCCTGACCATGGCTTTCTCGTCCGTGTTCGTGGTGACGAACAGCCTGCGGCTGCGGCGGTTCCGTTGATTTCACCTACACGTGACGCACAAGTCCTTCACAAAGAGACCTAGATCACAGATATTGGGGGGTAACCATCTGGGCTGTTCGCGAGTCTAAGTGGGCGATGCCAGAACGTCTTGGGGGACGTTCGCCGGGAGGTCTTGGGGGACGTCCCGACAGGCAAGCGCGGCCGGGGCACGTGCACCGGGGAGCTTTGAGCGGCCCTCCCGTACGTACCCCGGCAGACCGCGCGCCAGACGCCCGGCCCGGATCCCGTGGGGGGAATCCGCACCGGGGATATGGGAAGCGCCCCGCTCGCCGACCCGTGGGGGGATCGGAGAGCGGGGCGCTTCTGTTTCGAGGCTCTCGCGGAACCTCCGAGGCTCTTACGAGACCGGCTCAGCGCTCGTCGACCGGGACGAAGTCGCGGAGGACCTCGCCGGTGTAGATCTGGCGCGGGCGGCCGATGCGGGAACCCGGCTCCTTGATCATCTCGTGCCACTGGGCGATCCAGCCCGGAAGGCGGCCGAGGGCGAAGAGCACGGTGAACATCTCGGTCGGGAAGCCCATCGCGCGGTAGATGAGGCCCGTGTAGAAGTCCACGTTCGGGTAGAGGTTGCGCGAGACGAAGTACTCGTCGGAGAGCGCGTGCTCCTCCAGCTTGAGCGCGATGTCCAGGAGCTCGTCGGACTTGCCGAGGGCCGAGAGGACGTCGTGCGCCGCCGCCTTGATGATCTTGGCGCGCGGGTCGAAGGACTTGTACACCCGGTGGCCGAAGCCCATCAGGCGGACGCCGTCCTCCTTGTTCTTCACCTTGCGGATGAAGGAGTCGACATCGCCGCCGTTGGCCTGGATGCCCTCCAGCATCTCCAGGACCGACTGGTTGGCGCCGCCGTGCAGGGGGCCCCAGAGCGCCGAGATGCCGGCCGAGATCGAGGCGAACATGTTCGCCTGCGAGGAGCCGACCAGACGCACGGTCGAGGTCGAGCAGTTCTGCTCGTGGTCCGCGTGCAGGATCAGCAGCTTGTCAAGGGCCGAGACAACGACCGGGTCGAGCTCGTAGTCCTGGGCCGGCACCGAGAACGTCATCCGCAGGAAGTTCTCGACGTAGCCGAGGTCGTTGCGCGGGTAGACGAACGGGTGGCCGACCGACTTCTTGTACGCGTACGCCGCGATCGTCGGCAGCTTCGCGAGCAGCCGGATCGTCGACAGGTGGCGCTGCCGCTCGTCGAACGGGTTGTGGCTGTCCTGGTAGAAGGTGGACAGCGCGGAGACCACCGAGGACAGCATCGCCATCGGGTGGGCGTCCCGCGGGAAGCCGCGGAAGAAGTTCTTGACGTCCTCGTGGACCAGCGTGTGCTGGGTGATCTCGTTCTGGAAGACGGCGAGCTCGTCCGCCTTCGGCAGCTCGCCGTTGATCAGCAGGTAGGCCACCTCCAGGAAGGTGGACTGCTCGGCCAGCTGCTCGATGGGGTAACCGCGGTACCGCAGGATGCCCTGCTCACCATCGAGGTAGGTGATGGCGGATTTGTAGGCGGCGGTGTTGCCGTATCCGCTGTCCAGGGTGACCAGACCGGTCTGGGCTCGCAGCTTTCCGATGTCGAAGCCCTTGTCGCCGACGGTGCTCTCGACCACCGGGTAGGTGTATTCACCGTCCGCGTACCGCAGTACTACAGAGTTGTCGCTCACGTCATCCCTCACCGACGTAGTGCCTCTTCTTCGAGGTGCCCTGACTGTCTCTACCATCCCTCACTTGGCTCAGGAGAGTGCACTCGGGGTCGCCATTGGGCCAATCGGCGGCACTCAGTGCCGCCAACCTGCTCATCCTGCCCCCTTCGCCCCGGTTCCGGTACCCCCTCGTGATCTTTCACACGAGGGCGCCCTCTGTCAGCCGGTGGGCCAGTGCGGTAAAGCGCCGGCCCGCCGAGACCGTACGGACCGCCTGGGCGATCGCGCGCCGCGAACCGACCAGGACGACGAGCTTCCGCGCCCGGGTCACGGCCGTGTAGAGCAGGTTGCGCTGGAGCATCATCCACGCACTCATGGTGACCGGGATCACCACCGCCGGATACTCACTGCCCTGCGAACGGTGGATGGTGACCGCGTACGCGTGGGACAGCTCGTCCAGCTCGTCGAAGCCGTACGGCACCTCCTCGTCCTCGTCCGTCCGGACGGTCAGGCGCTGCTCCACGAGGTCAAGCGCCGTCACCACGCCGACCGTGCCGTTGAAGACCCCGTTCGCCCCCTTCTCGTAGTTGTTCCGGATCTGGGTGACCTTGTCCCCGACGCGGAAGACCCGGCCGCCGAACCGCTTCTCCGGGAGGTCCGGGCGGGCGGGGGTGATCGCCTGCTGGAGCAGCCCGTTCAGCGCGCCCGCGCCGGCCGGGCCGCGGTGCATCGGGGCCAGGACCTGCACGTCCCGGCGCGGATCGAGGCCGAATCTGGCCGGAATGCGCCGGGCCGCGACCTCGACGGCGACCCGGGCGGCGTCCTCCGTCTCCTCCTCCGCGAAGAGGAAGAAGTCCGGCAGGCCCTCGGTCCTGGGCGGGGTGCCCGCGTTGATCCGGTGCGCGTTGGTCACGACGCCGGACTGCTGCGCCTGGCGGAAGATCCGGGTCAGCCGGACGGCGGGGACGGGGCTGCCGGGGGCCAGGAGATCGCCCAGGACCTCGCCGGCGCCGACCGAGGGCAGCTGGTCCACGTCCCCCACGAGGAGCAGGTGGGCGCCCGGGGCGACCGCCTTGACCAGCTTGTTCGCGAGCAGCAGGTCGAGCATGGACGCCTCGTCGACCACGACGAGGTCGGCGTCGAGCGGCCGGTCCCGGTCGTACGCCGCGTCCCCGCCCGGCTTCAGTTCGAGCAGCCGGTGCACGGTGGAGGCCTCGGCGCCGGTCAGCTCGGCGAGCCGCTTGGCGGCGCGGCCGGTGGGCGCCGCGAGCACCACCTTGGCCTTCTTGGCCCGGGCCAGCTCCACGACGGACCGGACGGTGAAGGACTTGCCGCAGCCGGGCCCGCCGGTGAGGACCGCGACCTTCTCCGTCAGCGCGAGCCGTACCGCCTGCTCCTGCTCGGGCGCCAGGGTCGCCCCCGTACGCTCCGCGAGCCACGCCAGCGCCCTGTCCCAGGGCACGTCGCGGAAGGCGGGCATGCGGTCCTCGGGCGTGCGCAGGAGGCGGCGGAGCTGCCCGGCGAGGGAGAGCTCCGCCCGGTGGAAGGGGATCAGGTAGACGGCGGTGACCGGCTGCCCCTCCGGCCCCGGGACCGTCTCCCGCACGACCCCCTCGGGGTCCTGGGCCAGTTCGGCGAGGCACTCGATGACGAGCCCGGTGTCCACCTGGAGGAGCTTCACGGCGTCGGCGATCAGCCGCTCCTCGGGGAGGAAGCAGTGCCCCTGGTCGGCGGACTGGGAGAGCGCGTACTGGAGCCCGGCCTTCACCCGGTCGGGGCTGTCGTGCGGGATGCCGACGGCCTGGGCGATCCGGTCGGCGGTGAGGAAGCCGATGCCCCAGACGTCGGAGGCGAGCCGGTAGGGCTGGTTCTTCACGACGGAGATCGAGGCGTCCCCGTACTGCTTGTAGATCCGCACGGCGATGGAGGTCGAGACGCCGACCTCCTGGAGGAAGACCATGACCTCCTTGATCGCCTTCTGCTCCTCCCACGCGGCCGTGATGTTCTTGGTCCGCTTGGGGCCGAGCCCCGGGACCTCGATCAGGCGGGCGGGCGCCTCGTCGAGGATGTCGAGGGTGTCGAGCCCGAAGTGCTGCGTGATGCGGTCGGCGAAGACGGGGCCGATGCCCTTGACGAGCCCGGAGCCGAGATAGCGCCGGATGCCCTGGATGGTGGCGGGCAGCACGGTCGTGTAGTTGTCGACGACGAACTGCCGCCCGTACTGCGGATGGGACCCCCAGCGCCCCTCCATCCGCAGCGACTCCCCCGGCTGGGCGCCGAGCAGCGCGCCGACGACGGTGAGCAGGTCCCCGGCGCCCCGGCCGGTGTCGACCCGGGCGACCGTGTACCCCGTCTCCTCGTTGGCGTACGTGATCCTCTCAAGCACCCCCTCGACGACGGCGGGACGGTGCGGCTGACCCTCGTTGGACATGCCTCGACCGTAGCGAAGAACACCGACAGTGCGGGCGGGGCTGTGGACAACTCCCGATCCGGGGCCTGGGCCAGGCGGGGCGGGGCCGGGTGGGGACGGGGCCGGGTGGGGCGGGGCCGCACGCCCCGGGTCCCTCCCGGCCCCGGCGGGAAGAAGGGCCGCACCCCTTCGGGCTCAGATCTTGAGGAAGGCGTTCACCGTCTCCTCCAGGACCTCGACGCCGTCCCTCGCCCACAGGGCGTCGTTGAAGAGTTCGACCTCGACCGGGCCCGTGTAGCCGGCCCCGTCCAGGAGGGACGCCCACCAGGAGAGGTCGATGGCGCCGGTGCCGAGCTGGCCCCGGCCGTTGAGGACGCCTTCCGGGAGGGGGGTGGTCCAGTCGGCGAGCTGGAAGGAGTGGACGCGGCCCTCCGCACCCGCGCGTTCCACCGCCGCCGGGGCCCGGTCGTCCCACCAGAGGTGGTACGTGTCGACGGTGACGCCGACCTGGTCGGCCGGGAAGCGTTCGGCGATGTCCAGGGCCTGGTCCAGGGTGGAGATCGCGCAGCGGTCGGAGGCGTACATGGGGTGGAGGGGCTCGATGGCGAGGCGGATCCCGCGCGCGCCCGCGTAGGGGGCGAGCACGCCGATCGCGTCCGCTATGCGCGCGCGTGCCCCGGGCAGGTCGCGGCTGCCGGGGGGCAGGCCGCCGGAGACCAGGACCAGGGTGTCGGTGCCGAGGGCCGCCGCCTCGTCGATGGCCGCGCGGTTGTCGGCCTCCCAGCCGTCGGTGGTGAAGAAGCCGCCCCGGCAGAGGGTGGTGACCTTCAGGCCGGCCTCCTGGACCAGGGCCGCGGTCTCCTCGACGCCGTACTCCTTGACCGGGTCGCGCCACAGGCCGATGCCGGGGACGCCCAGGCGTACGCACTCCGCCACCAGGACGGGGAGGGGGAGTTGACGGACCGTCATCTGGTTGATGCTGAAGCGGTCTGGGTTCACTGGGGGACTCCGTGAACGGTGAGGAGGGCGCGCATGCGGGCCTCCGCACGGGCAGGGTCCGGGAACAGGCCGAGGCCGTCGGCGAGTTCGTAGGCGCGGGCCAGGTGCGGCAGGGAGCGGGCGGAGTGGAGGCCGCCGACCATCGTGAAGTGGTCCTGGTGGCCCGCGAGCCAGGCGAGGAGGACCACGCCCGTCTTGTAGTAGCGGGTGGGGGGCTCGAAGAGGTGGCGGGAGAGTCCGACCGTCGGGTCGAGCGTCTTCCGGAAGCCGGCCGTGTCGCCGGTGTCGAGGGTGCGTACCGCCTCGGCCGCCAGCGGGCCCAGCGGGTCGAAGACGCCGAGCAGGGCGTGGCTGAAGCCCTGGTCGTCGCCCGCGATCAGCTCCGGGTAGTGGAAGTCGTCGCCGGTGTAGCAGCGGACGCCTTCCGGGAGGCGGCGGCGGAGCGCGATCTCGCGGCCCGCGTCGAGGAGGGAGACCTTGACGCCGTCGACCTTGTCGGGGTGGGCGGCGATGACCTCCAGGAAGGTCTCGGTGGCCGCGTCGAGGTCGGCCGAGCCCCAGTAGCCCTCCAGGGCCGGGTCGAACATGGGGCCGAGCCAGTGGAGGATCACCGGTTCGGCGGCCTGGCGGAGGAGGTGGCCGTAGAGGTCGAGGTACTCCTCGGGCCCTGTGGCAGTGGCGGCGAGGGCGCGGGAGGCCATGAGGACGGCCCGGGCGCCGGACTCCTCGACGACGGCGAACTGCTCCTCGTACGCCGCGCGGATCGCGGCGGGGGTGGCGGGGCCGGTGAGCTGGTCGGTGCCGGCGCCGCAGGCGATCCGGCCGCCGACGGCCTTCGCCTCGGCGCCCGACCTGCGGATCAGTTCGGCCGCGCCCGTCCAGTCGAGGCCCATGCCGCGCTGGGCGGTGTCCATGGCCTCCGCGACGCCGAGGCCGTGGGACCACAGGTGGCGGCGGAAGGCGAGGGTGGCGTCCCAGTCGACGGCGGCGGGGCCGTCGGGGGTGGAGTCGGCGTACGGGTCGGCGACGACGTGTGCGGCGGAGAAGACCGTACGGGAGGCCGGCGGGCGGCCGGTCGTGGAGAGCGCGAGCGGTTCGGTACGGGGGTCGTACGCGCGCGTGCCGCCGCCGGGGATCGGGAGGCGGAGGGTCACAGGGTCACCTCCGGCACGTCCAGGCGGCGGCCCTCCGCGGCGGACCTCAGGCCCAGTTCGGCGAGCTGGACGCCGCGGGCGCCGGCGAGGAGGTCCCAGTGGTACGGCTCGTCGAGGACCACATGGCGCAGGAACAGCTCCCACTGGGCCTTGAAGCCGTTGTCGAACTCGGTGTTGTCGGGGACCTCCTGCCACTGGTCGCGGAAGGAGTAGGTGGCGGGGATGTCCGGGTTCCAGACCGGCTTGGGGGTGGCGCTGCGGTGCTGGACGCGGCAGTTGCGCAGGCCCGCCACGGCGGAGCCCTCGGTGCCGTCGACCTGGAACTCGACGAGCTCGTCGCGGTGGACGCGTACCGTCCAGGAGGAGTTGATCTGGGCGACGGCGCCGCCCTCCAGCTCGAAGGTGCCGTAGGCGGCGTCGTCGGCGGTCGCCTCGTACGGCTTGCCCTGCTCGTCCCAGCGGCGCGGGACGTGGGTGGCGGTCTGGGCGGAGACCGAGGTGACCCGGCCGAAGAGCTCGTGGAGCACGTACTCCCAGTGCGGGAACATGTCGACGACGATGCCGCCGCCGTCCTCGGAGCGGTAGTTCCAGCTGGGGCGCTGGGCCTCCTGCCAGTCGCCCTCGAAGACCCAGTAGCCGAACTCGCCGCGCACGGAGAGGATCTCGCCGAAGAAGCCGCCGTCGACGAGCCGCTTGAGCTTGAGCAGGCCCGGCAGGAAGAGCTTGTCCTGGACGACGCCGTGCTTGACGCCCTTCTCGGTGGCGAGGCGGGCGAGGCCGAGGGCGCCGGCGAAGTCGGCGGCGGTGGGCTTCTCGGTGTAGACGTGCCTGCCGGCGGCGATCGCCTTGGTGAGGGCGTCGGCGCGGGCCGAGGTGACCTGGGCGTCGAAGTAGACGTCGATCGAGTCGTCGGCGAGGACGGCGTCGAGGCCGGTGGACCACTCGGTGAGGCCGTGCTTCTCGGCGAGGGCGCGCAGGGCGTGCTCGCGGCGGCCGACAAGGACGGGTTCGGGCCACAGGACCCGGCCGTCGCCGAGGTCGAGGCCGCCCTGCTCGCGCAGCGCGAGGATCGAGCGGACGAGGTGCTGGCGGTAGCCCATGCGTCCGGTGACGCCGTTCATGGCGATGCGGATGGTCCTGCGTGTCACGGAATGGTCCTCTCCCCGACGGGCCTGGGCCCTCGTTCGCTGCGTGGAAGCACGGCAGGAAAGCGCCTTCGCGATGGAGATAGAAAGCGCTTTCTGTCATGGATGACGCTAGCCTGCCGACAACACGCCGGACAAGGGCCTTGGAGGTACGTACGCGATGACGGAGGTACGCACGCGATGACCGTCACCCTGGCGGACGTGGCCGCCCGCGCCCAGGTCTCCCCCGCGACCGTCTCCCGCGTCCTGAACGGCAACTACCCGGTCGCCGCCTCGACCCGCGAGCGGGTCCTCAGGGCGGTCGAGGAGCTGGACTACGTCCTCAACGGGCCCGCCAGCTCACTCGCCGCCGCCACATCCGACCTGGTCGGGGTGCTGGTCAACGACATCGCGGACCCCTTCTTCGGGATCATGGCGAGCGCGGCGCAGAGCGCGATCGGCGAGGGCGGGTCGGGCCGGGCGGGCGGCGAGAAGCTCGCCGTCGTCTGCAACACCGGCGGCTCCCCCGAGCGCGAGCTCACCTACCTCACGCTGCTCCAGCGGCAGCGCGCCGCCGCCGTGATCCTCATGGGCGGCTCCCTGGAGGACCCCGAGCACCTGGCGGCGACGGCCGCGAAGCTCTCCCGGATGGCCGAGGCGGGGACGCGGGTCGTGCTGTGCGGCCGGCCGCCCGCGCCCGGCGACGCGCACACCGCCGCGCTCGTCTTCGACAACCGCACCGGGGGCCGCCGGCTCACCGAGCACCTGCTCGGCCTCGGCCACCGGCGGATCGGTTACGTCGCGGGCCCCGCCGACCGCACCACCACCCGGCACCGCCTGGAGGGCCACCGGGAGGCCCTGGCGGCGGCGGGCGTCCCCGAGGGCCCGACCGTGCACGGCCTCTACGACCGCGCCTCCGGCCACGCCGCCGTCACGGACCTCCTCGCCCGCGACCCCGGCCTCACGGCGATCGTCGCCGCCAACGACACGGTGGCCCTCGGTGTCTGCGCGGCCCTGCGGGAACGGGGCCTGTCGATCCCCGGCGACGTCTCGGTCGCCGGCTTCGACGGCCTCCCCTTCTCGATCGACGCGGTCCCCGCCCTCACCACCGTCCACCTCCCCCTCCACGAGTCCGGCATCCGCGCGGGCCGTCTGGCGATGGGTACGGAGGAGGCCCCGGAGGGTGGTCTGGAGACGGTCCGGGGCGAGCTGGTGGTACGGGATTCGACGGCGGCACCGCGGGGGTAAAGGCGGCTATCGTGGGAATCGACGGCATACGGAGGTCCTCATGACGACGACAGAGATGGACGTTCGGAGCGCATGGGACGCGCTGGAGGACGCCAAGCTGCCCAGCGGTTACCACGTCGAGATCACAGACGGGAAGATCATCATGACGCCGCAGGGCAGGGATCAGTGGAAGGTGATCCTCAAGGCCGCGCCCCAGATCGAGCAGCAGCTCGCAGGCCACGGCGAGATCCTCTCGGACGTCATGATCGACTTTCCGTCGAGCCTGTACGGTTACGCGCCCGACCTCGCCGTCGTCGCACCCGGCTCCGAGCTCAACAGCCGCGGCCGCTTCGAGTGGCACGACCTCGAAGCCGTCCTGGAAGTGATCTCTGAGAGCACGCGGGACAACGACTTCGAGAAGAAGTTCTGGATGTACGCCCGGTGCGCGATCCCGCTCTACGTGATCATCGACCCGTCTGACCAGACCTGCACCATCCATAGCCGCCCCACTGACGCCGGCACCTACACCCAGCAGGAGAAGATCGCCTTCGGCGAGGACCTGGTCCTCCCCCTCGAAGGCCGCGAGATCGTCGTGAAGACGGACGGGTTCCCGCGCGCGGAGGGCTGAGGCTCAGGAAGGCGTGAGACCCGTCGCGGCGAGGACCGCGTCGACCGTCTCGGCCACCGTCTGGTCGGCGTTGTCGATCCAGACGGCCTGGTCGGCGAGTTCGGCGCGCATGGCTTCGTCGAGGAAGGCCCAGTTGGTGGTGAGGCGCTTGTGGCGGGCGTTGTTGCGCTCCCATGCCTTGTCGGGGCCGGGGGCCAGGACCACCACGTGGAGCGGGACCGTGGTGAGCCGGGCGCGGTAGTGGTCCAGGTGGGAGCGGCGTACGACGACGTCGTCCATGACCGGGAGGAAGCCGGCGGCGGCGAAACTGCCCGCCAGGAGACAGGCGTTGCGGGCGCGGAGGAGGATCTGGCGGTCCGCCTCCGGGTCGCCGTCGGGGGTGGGCCAGTGGCCGCCGCTGACGATCAGCTCCTGGAGGCGGTCGACCTCGATGTGCGCGGCGCGGGGGAAGCGGGCGGCGAGGGCGGCCGAGACCGTCGACTTGCCGCTGCCGGGGATTCCGGCGAGGAGCAGGGCGCCGGGCGCGGGGACGGGGGCGTCGACGGTCACGTTCTCGAAGGTCATGCGGGCCTTTCCTCGCCGGTGGGACCCATGGACGATACGGGGGCCGGGGCCTCCCGCACCAGGGATTTCGGGGTCCCCCCGGTGCGCCGCGGGGTCAGGGACGTGAGGGCCACCCCGCCGACGAGGAGCACCGCCGCCGCCCACCGCGGCGGGCTCACCGACTCGCCGAGGAAGAGCGCCGCCGAGGACATGCCGAAGACGGGGACGAGGAGGGAGAAGGGGGCGACGGAGGAGGCGGGATGGCGGCGGAGCAGCCAGCCCCAGGCGCCGAAGCCGAAGACGGTGGTGATCCAGGCGACGTAGACGATGACCCCGGCGCCGGTCCAGTCGAGGGCGCGCAGCGCGGCCAGGTCCCGCTCGGGGCCCTCCAGGAGGAGGGAGAGGGCGAGCAGCGGCAGGACGGGCACGGTGCTGACCCAGACCATCCAGTTGAGCGGGTCGGGCGGGGCGGCCTTGCGGGTGAGGACGTTGGAGACGCCCCAGCAGGCGGCGGCCGCGACGACCAGGACGAAGCCGGTGACCGGCCCCGAGGTCCCCTCGTCGACGGCGGCGACGCCGATGCCCGCGAGGGCCACGCCCATGCCGAGCACGGCGCGCCGGGACGGGCGTTCGCCGAGGGCGGCGAAGGCGAAGAGGGCGGTGAAGACGGCCTGCACCTGGAGGACGAGGGAGGAGAGCCCGGCCGGGGCGCCGAGGTCCATGCCGGTGAAGAGGAGCCCGAACTTGGCCACGCCCAGGGCGAGTCCGACGGCGACGATCCACTTCCAGGCGACCTTGGGGCGGCCGACGAGGAAGACGGCGGGGAGGGCCGCGACGAGGAAGCGGAGGGCGGAGAAGAGCAGCGGGGGGAAGTGGTCGAGACCGATCTCGATGACGACGAAGTTGACCCCCCAGACCGCGGCGACGAGCGCGGCGAGGGCGATGTGTGCGGGGCGCATGCGGACGAGCATGGCGGGCCCCGACCGTGTAGCACCAGCACAGGTCTCTTCATGGTTGGATGAAGCAACACTGAATCCATGGGGGTTCCCGTGCTCGATCTCGGCCGTCTGCGTGCCCTGCACGCCGTCTCCGTCCACGGCAGCGTGGGCGCCGCCGCGGCGGCCCTCGGCTACACCCCGTCGGCGGTCTCCCAGCAGATCGCGAAGCTGGAGCGGGAGACCCGTACGACCCTGCTCGAACGGAGCGGGCGGGGTGTCCGACTCACCGACGAGGCCCACCAGCTCGCCGTCACCGCACGCCAGTTGCTCGCACTGGTGGAGGAGGCGGAGGTACGGCTCGAAGAGCGGCGGGGGCTGCCCGCCGGGCGGCTCTCGATCGGCTGCTTCGCGAGCGCGGCGCGCGGTCTGATGCCTCGGGTGCTCGCGGACCTGGCGCTGCGCCACCCCGGCCTGGACGCCCGGCTGACCGAGGTGGACCCGCACCTGTCGGTGGACCTGGTGGCGCGCGGGGTGCTCGACCTGGCGGTGGCGCACGACTGGGACATCGCGCCGCTGCCGGCGCCGCCCGGGGTGGAGCAGGCGGTGATCGGCGACGACGGCTGCGACATCCTGGTCCACCGGGACCATCCGCTGGCGGCGCGGCGGTCGGTGCGGCGGGAGGAGCTCGCGGACGAGCGGTGGATCTCGCAGCCGCCGGGGACGGTGTGCCACGACTGGCTGGCGCGGACCCTGCGGGCGACCGGCGTCGAGCCGCTGATCGTCCATCAGGCGGAGGAGAACCACACGCAGGTCGCGCTGGTAGCGGCCGGTCTCGGCATCGCGCTCGTCCCCCGCCTCGGGCGCGGCGCGCTGCCGCCGGAGGTGGCGCCGCTGCGGCTCGACCCGGCACCGACGCGGCGGCTGCACGCGCTGTGGCGGACGGGTGCGGCGCGCCGCCCGGCGATCGTGGAGACGGTCCGTACGCTCCAGGAACTGTGGCCCTCGATCGCGGCGGGGACCTGAGGCCGGGGCGGGCGGCGACCTTCGGAGCCGTACCCCCGAACCGAACCACCCTTCTCGGCGATTCGTGCGGGAGTCCTTGACCTGGCAGTTACTTTCAGGCTATCCGTGCACCTTGGCAGTTTCCTTCACCCCTG
The DNA here is from genome assembly GCF_030010625.1 of Streptomyces sp. CC208A. Taxonomy (GTDB): domain Bacteria; phylum Actinomycetota; class Actinomycetes; order Streptomycetales; family Streptomycetaceae; genus Streptomyces. The sequence continues at coordinate 68,220 of NZ_JASCXN010000025.1, forward strand.
CGTGACCGGAAGGAGAACCAGTGCCCCACCCCACCCGCCGCACCCTCCTCACCGCCGCGGCCGCCGCGGCCGTCACCGGCGCCGCCGCCCCCGCCGCCCTCGCCTCCCCCGCCACCGACGCCCGGACCGACGCCCGGACCGAGGAGCGGCTGCGCCGGATCGTCCGGCGGATGTCGCTGGAGGAGAAGGTCGGCCAGCTCTTCGTCACGCGGGTGTACGGCCATTCGGCCACCTCCCCCGACCAGGCCGACGCCGACGCCAACCTCCGCGAGTTCGGCGTCCGCACCGCCGCCGAGCTGGTCGAGCGCTACCACGTCGGCGGGATCATCTACTTCTCCTGGGCGCACAACACCCGCGATCCGCACCAGATCGCCGGGCTGTCCGACGGCATCCAGGCCGCCGCGCTCGCCTCCCGCACCCCGGTCCCCGTCCTGATCTCCACCGACCAGGAGCACGGCATCGTCTGCCGGGTCGGCAGGCCCGCCACCCTCCTGCCGGGCGCGATGGCGCTCGGCGCGGGCGGCTCCCCGGCCGACACCCGCAAGGCGGCGCGGATCGCGGGCGCCGAGCTGGCCGCCCTTGGCATCCGGCAGAACTACGCGCCGGTCGCCGACGTCAACGTCAACCCGGCCAACCCGGTCATCGGCATCCGCTCCTTCGGTTCGGACCCGGGCGCGGTGTCCGAGCTCGTCACCGCGCAGATCCGCGGCTACCAGGGCGCCGGGGTCGCGGCCACCGCCAAGCACTTCCCCGGCCACGGCGACACCGCCGTGGACAGCCACTACGGCCTGCCGGTCATCACCCACACCCGCGAGCAGTGGGCCGAGCTGGACGCCCCGCCGTTCCGGGCCGCGATCGCCGCCGGCATCGACGCGATCATGACGGCGCACCTCGTCGTCCCGGCGCTCGACCCGTCCGAGGACCCGGCGACGCTCTCCCGCCCGATCCTCACCGGTGTGCTGCGCGAACAGCTCGGCTACGACGGGGTGGTGGTGACGGACGCCCTCGACATGCAGGGCGTGCGCACCAAGTACGGCGACGACCGGGTGCCGGTGCTCGCCCTCAAGGCCGGTGTGGACCAGCTGCTCAACCCGCCGAAGCTCGACCTCGCCTGGAACGCGGTGCTCGGAGCCGTACGGGGCGGGGAGCTGACGGAGGAGCGGATCGACGAGTCGGTCCTGCGGATCCTGCGGCTGAAGGCCCGGCGGGGCCTGTTCTCCGCTCCGTACACGAGCCGGGAGGAGGTGGCCGGGACCGTCGGCGCCGCCCGGCACCTCGCCGAGGCCGACCGGATCGCCGAGCGGACCACGACCCTGCTGGTCGACGAGGGCGGTCTCCTGCCGCTGAGCCCGGTCTCGCACGGCAGGGTCCTGGTCGTCGGCGCCGACCCGGTCTCCCCGTCCGGTACGACGGGACCGCCGACGGCCACCCTCGGCGGGGCCCTGCGCGAACTGGGCTTCACCGCCACCGTGCTGTCCACCGGCATCTCCCCGACGGCCGCCCGCATCGACGAGGCGGTGGCCGCCGCCGAGGGTCAGGACGTGGTCGTGGTGGGCACGTACAACCTCTCCGCGGCCAGTCCCCAGCGAACGCTGGTGGCGCGGCTCGTGGCGACCGGGGTGCCGGTGGTGACGGTCGCGATCCGCAACCCGTACGACGTCGCCCATGTCACCGGGCAGCGGGCCACGCTCGCCGCCTACTCCTGGACCGACGTCGAACTCCGCGCCGCCGTCCGGGTGATGGCCGGACTCGCGGAGCCGCGCGGACGCCTTCCGGTGCCGGTGCGGAGCGCGGAGGACCCGTCGGTGACGCTCTACCCGGTCGGGTACGGGCTCTCGTACGCCTGACGGGTGGGGGTGCGCCCGGTCGGGCGCACCCCCCGGGGGTCACGGCCGCAGGCCGTGCTCCCGCGTCACGTCCTCGTCCACCGGCCGGTCGAGGCGGGCGTCGAAGCGGGCGAGCGGCTTGGCCGCGTCGACGGCGGGGGCGTCGACACCGGCCCAGGCCAGGATGCGGGCGGTGGCCTTCTCCCGGTCGGCGTCGGTGAGTCCGGCGACGTTGGCGCCGTGGTTGCCGCCGGGCGCGACGAAGACGTGGCTGTCGCGGGCGCCCTTGCCGAGGCGGAAGGGCTCGGCACCCCACGGGTCGTTCTCTCCGTAGACGAAGAGCATCTGGTTCGCGTTCTTGCGGACCCAGTTGTCGACGTCCCGCATCACCTGCGGCTTGAACTTCATGGGGATCTCGCGCGGCACGAAGCTGCTGGCCGGCTGGTAGCCGTAGCGGCTGAGGCCGTCGAGGTGCGGCTGCCTGATGGTGGGCGAGCCGAGTTCGGTGGCCGCCTGGTAGTAGTACGGCGTGTAGTACTCCAGGCCCTGGTCGGTGTAGAAGGACCAGCCGGAGTACTCGTCGATCGTGTTGTAGACCTCGTCGTCGCTCGCGGTCGCCGCGTTCGGGATCTTGTCGCAGACGGACTCGCCGTAGTACTGCCAGAAGCCCCACACGAAGTCGAGGACGACGGCCTCGTACGCCTTGTCGAGCGAACCGACCGTGTTGAAGGTGGCGCCCTCGGTCTCGGCCCACTCCTCGTACTTCTTCTGCAGCGGCTCGCGGCGGATCAGGGCCTCGCGCTGGAGGGAGTTGAGGCGGTCGCGGCACTCCTTGGTGCCGACGTTCTCGAAGAACCGGTCGTAGGCCGAGTCCTCCTTGTTCACCACGTCGTTGGGGGCCACGTAGGCGACGACGCCGTCCATGTCGCGCGGGTAGAAGCGCTCGTAGTAGGTGGCGGTCATGCCGCCCTTCGAGCCGCCGGTGGAGAGCCAGTTCTTGCCGTAGATCTTCTTCAGGGCGGTGAAGATGCGGTGCTGGTCGCTGGCGGCCTGCCAGATGTCGAGCTTGGACCAGTCGGCGGGCTGCGGCCGCGACGGCGTGAAGAAGCGGTACTCCATGGAGATCTGGTTGCCGTCGACGATCCGGGTCGGCTCCGACCGGCCGGGGTTGGTGCTCAGGCCGTAGCCGCTGGTCCGGAAGACGGTGGGGCGGTCGGTGCCCTTGTGGAGGACCGAGATCCGCTGCTGGAACGTGCCGGCCCACGGGCGCCGGTGGTCGACCGGCTGCGCGTAGTTCAGGACGAAGAAGCGGTAGCCGGCGTACGGCTTCTCCTCGATCAGGCTCATCCCCGGGATCGCCAGGAGGCGGTCCTTGATGTCCGAGCTCTGCGCGTCCGCGACCGTGCTGCGGGACTCCGTGTCGGCGGCGGTGGCGGTGGCCACGCCGGTGGAGCCCACGGTGCCTATGAGCACCGAAAGCGACAGCATCAGTCTCAGCGACTTACGCATGCACCCTCCCCATGATTCACAACGGTGTCGTGAACCTAGCGGGGTCAACGTGCGGGCCGCCAGACCCGGTTGGGCCTTACCTCCGTATCAGCACAGGATCCAGCCGGTGGCGGCCGACCGTCCGGAGACCGTCGCGGTGGCGCGGACGCACCGGTTGAGCGCGTGCACGGTCACCGGTCCGGCCTGCCGCCCCCATGTCCCGCCGACGACCGCGGCCCGCCCGCCGCGCGGCTGCAGCGTGACCTTCATGGGCCGCGGCGCGCCCGGCCGCTTGGCGAGGACCAGCGCGCAGGCGTACTGCCGGGTCCGGTAGACACGCAGCTCGCCGGTGGCGAAGGAGACCGTACGGGCGGGCCGCCCCTGGCAGACCGAGACCGCGTCGGCGCTGCCGGTCCCCGGGCCGGCCAGGACGAGCAGCCCGGCGGTGCAGGCGAGGACGAGGGCGTACGCGACGGGGTGCACGCGCGCGCGTGCGAGGAACCGGCGGAGGACCCCTTGGCCGTACGCGCGCGTGCGCGAGGGGCTCTGGTCGTACGCGCGCGTGCGCCCGGTGAACCGTCGGACCGCCGTACCTCCGGGCATGCCCGTTCCTCCCCCGCTCTCCCCTGCCGACCTTCCGCCGGTCTTCCCCCGGCCCGTACAGGCTTACGACGCCTCCGACGCCCGTACGGTTGCCTCCGTGAGGCGGGTCACCCGGCGGGGCACCCCCGTGTTCAGAGGGTGACGGGCGCCTCCTCCGGCTCCGCCTCCGGGTCCGCCTCGCCGATGAAGGTGCGCCACAGGGCCGCGTACCGGCCGTCCAGGGCGAGGAGCTCGTCGTGGCTGCCGTCCTCGGCGATCCGGCCGTGGTCCATGACGACGACCCGGTCGGCGCGGGCCGCCGTGGTGAGGCGGTGGGCCACGATCAGGGTCGTACGGCGGCCGGAGAGGCGGTCGGTGGCGGCGTTCACCTGGGCCTCGGTGGCCAGGTCGAGGGCGGCGGTGGCCTCGTCGAGGAGCAGGACGTCCGGGCCGACCAGCTCGGCGCGGGCCAGGGCGATCAGCTGGCGCTGGCCCGCCGACAGGTTCCGGCCTCGTTCGGCGACCTCGTGGAGGTAGCCGCCGTCGAGGGTGGCGATCATGTCGTGGGCGCCGGCCGCGCGGGCCGCCGCCTCCACCTCGGCGTCGGTCGCGTCCGGGCGCCCGTACGCGATGGCGTCGCGGATCGTCCCGGCGAAGAGGTACGCCTCCTGGGGGACGACGCCGAGCCGGTGCCGGTACGCGGTGAGGTCGAGCTCCCGCAGGTCGGTGCCGTCCGCCGTGACCCGGCCCGAGGTCGGGTCGTAGAACCGGGCGACCAGCTTGACCAGGGTGGACTTGCCGGCGCCGGTCTCGCCGACGAAGGCGACGGTCTGCCCGGCCGGGATGCGCAGGTCGATGCCGCTGAGGGCCGCCTCCTCCGTGCCGTAGGCGAAGGACACGTCCTCGAAGGCGATCTCGCCGCGCAGGGACGGCACCGCGCGGGGCTCGTCGGCGGCGGCCGTGGAGGCCGGCTCCCGGAGCAGTTCCTGCATGCGGCCGAGGGAGACGGCGGCCTGCTGGTAGCCGTCGAAGACCTGGGAGAGCTGCTGGACGGGGGCGAAGAACAGCTCGATGTAGAGGAGGTAGGCGACGAGGGCGCCGGTGGTGAGGGTGCCCGCCTCGATCCGGTTCGCGCCGACGATCATGACGGCCGCGGCGGCGCCCGAGGACAGCAGGGTGACGAACGGGAAGTAGACGGAGATCAGCCACTGGCCGTGCACGCGCGCGTCCCGGTAGGCGTCGCCCCGCTCCGCGAACCGCGCGGCCCCCGCCCGCTGCCGGCCGAAGGCCTGCACGATCCGCAGCCCGGCGACGGACTCCTGGAGGTCGGCGTTGACGACGCCGATCCGCTCGCGGGCCAGCTCGTACGCCTTCACGCTGGAGCGGCGGAAGTAGTACGTGGCGACGGCGAGGACCGGCAGGGTCGCGAAGACCACCAGGGCCAGCTGGAGGTCGAGGACGAGCAGCGCCACCATGATCCCGAAGAAGGTGACGACCGAGACGAAGGCGGTGACCAAACCCGTCTGGAGGAAGGTCGACATGGCGTCGACGTCCGTCGTCATCCGGGTCATGATCCGGCCGGTCAGCTCGCGCTCGTAGTAGTCCAGGCCGAGCCGCTGGAGCTGGGCGAAGATCTTCAGGCGGAGCGCGTAGAGCACCCGCTCGCCGGTGCGGCCGGTCATCCGGATCTCGGCGGTCTGCGCCACCCACTGCACGAGGACGGTGACCAGCGCGAGCGCGGAGGCGGCCCAGACGGCGCCGATCGCCAGCTGGTTCACGCCCTCGTCGATGCCGTGCCGGATGAGGACCGGGAGCAGCAGACCCGCGCCGGCGTCGAGGGCGACCAGGCCGAGGCTGATGAGGAGCGGCAGGCCGAAGCCGCGCAGCAGCCTGCGCAGCCCGTAGCTGTCCTCCGGCCGCACGGCCCGCCTCTCGTCGACGTCCGGGGTGTCGGCGGCGGGCGGCAGGGCGGCGACGGCGGCGAGCAGCTCGGGGGTGGCACCGGCCGCCTTCGCCTCGCCGCGGCCGGCGGTCTCGTCCCGCACCCACAGGGCGGGGGTGATGCCCCGCTCGGCGTCGAACTCGGCGTCCAGCTCGGCCCGCAGTCCGTCGTCCCCCTCGGGGGCCTCGGCGGTCTTCAGGAGGTGGCCCGGCGAGACGCCGCCCAGCTCGTCAGGGTCGGTGAGGAGACGGCGGTAGAGCGCGGAACGTTCCTGGAGCTCCTCGTGGGTGCCGAGGTCGGCGAGCCGGCCGCCGTCGAGGACGGCGATCCGGTCGGCGAGCCCGAGGGTGGAGCGGCGGTGGGCGATGAGCAGGGTCGTGCGGCCCGCCATGACGGCCTTCAGGGCCTCGTGGATCTCGTGCTCGACCTTGGCGTCCACGGCGGAGGTGGCGTCGTCGAGGACGAGGAGCCGGGGGTCGGTGAGGATCGCGCGGGCCAGGGCGATCCGCTGGCGCTGCCCGCCGGAGAGGGTGAGGCCGTGCTCGCCGACCTTGGTGGCGTAGCCGTCCGGCAGCTCGGCGATGAACCGGTCGGCGCGGGCGGCCCGGGCGGCGGCCTCGATCTGCTCGTCGGTGGCGTCGGGGAGCCCGTACGCGATGTTGGCGCGGACGGTGTCGGAGAAGAGGAAGGAGTCCTCGGGGACGAGCCCGATCGCGGCCCGCAGCGACTCCAGGGTCAGCTCGCGCACGTCGTGGCCGCCGACGAGGACGGCGCCGCGGGACACGTCGTAGAAGCGGGGCAGGAGGAGGGAGACGGTGGACTTCCCGGAGCCGGAGGAGCCGACGAGGGCGACGGTCTCCCCGGCCCGCAGCTCCAGCGAGAACCCGTCGAGGACGGGCTTCCCGCCGCCGTCCCCGTACGCGAACGACACGTCGTCGAACTCGACGGTCGCGGGCGCGTCGGCGGGCAGCTCCTTCGTGCCGTCCTCGATGGCCGGCTCGGTGTCGATCAGCTCGACGACCCGCTCCACGCCCGCGCGTGCCTGCTGGCCGACGGTGAGGACCATGGCGAGCATCCGGACGGGGCCGACGAGGGAGGCCAGGTAGGCGGAGAAGGCGACGAAGGTGCCGAGGGTGATCTGGCCCCGGGCGGCGAGCCAGCCGCCGAGCGCGAGGACGCCGACCTGCCCGAGGGCGGGGACGGCCTGGAGGGCGGGGGTGTAGAGGGAGTTCAGACGGATGGTCCGCAGCCGGGCGGCGAACAGCTTCCGCCCCGCCTCCCGGATCTTCCCGGTCTCCTGCTCCTCCTGCCCGAAGCCCTTCACGACCCGGACCCCGGTGACGGCCCCGTCGACGACCCCGGCGACCCCGGCGGCCTCCTGCTGGGCGGCCCAGGTGGCCGGGTGCAGCCGGGTACGGCTGCGCTTGGCGATCCACCAGAGGGCGGGCGCGACGGCGAGGGCGACGAGCGTCAGCGGGATCGACAGCCAGGCCATGACGGCCAGCGAGATGAGGAACAGCAGGACGTTCCCGATGGTCATCGGGAGCATGAAGAGCAGGCCCTGGATGAGCTGGAGGTCGCTGGTGGCCCGCCCGACGACCTGCCCGGTGGAGAGCTCGTCCTGCCGCCGCCCGTCGAGCCGCAGGATCGTGCCGTACATGTCCTCCCGGAGGTCCCGCTGCACGTCGAGCGCGAGCCGCCCGCCGTAGTAGCGCCGGATGTACGTGAGGACGTACACGAGCACGGCGGCGCCGAGCAGCAGCCCGGTCCACACGGCGAGGGACCGCGAACCGGTCCCGATCACGTCGTCGATGATCACCTTGGTGATCAGCGGCACCAGGGCGAGCAGCGCCATGCCGGCCAGCGAAGAGCCCAGCGCGAGCACGACGTCCGCCTTGTACCGCCAGGCGTACGCCCACAAGCGCCGCGCCCACCCCTGTTCCCGCTGCTGCCCCACCACCGCCACGTGGCGCCTCCCGTTCGTCCTGCCTGGTCTACCGGAAGGCTGCAACGTGTCCGACGTGGGTTTTCATCCCGGGGCGGGGATCCGGGGCAGAGATCGGTCCGAGGTCGTAGGACCTCGGACCGGGGGCAGCAGGTGCCCTACAAGGTCGTGGAGACGCCGTTGGTGACGTCGGTGACCACGATGTTGCTCCACACCAGCTTCATGGACTTGGTGCAGTCGGGCTGGAGGTTGGCGGTGACCGTGACGCTGAAGTTGGCCTTGCCGTTCTGGGCGGGCACGTCCTCGCCCGCGCCGAAGGACTGCTTGTTGTCGGCCTGCGGCTTGTTACCGCCCTTGTTGACGCACTGGGCGTCGGCGGTGACCTCGATGCGGACCTGGTCCAGGTTGCCGAGACCGGCTTCCTTTCCCGTGACGGTCAGGGTGTTGCCGGAGGTACTGGCCGACACCGTGACGAAGTGCGCGCTCCCCGCCTGGGCTGCGGGAGCGAGGAACCCGACGAGACCGAGTGCCACCCCCGCGGGCAGCAGGAATGCGGAGTGACGACGACGCATGAGAGTTCGCCTCTTCGGGTACATGTTGAGCGTATGCGGGCGGTTATCCGAGAGAGCGTGCGTACTTTCCTCAGGCTATGCCCGCATATGCCAATATGCCCACGCCTACTGATGAGTCGGTGCGAACATGCGTACCCGGGCGGGGAGCACCAGCAGGGAAGGCCCCGGCGTCCCCAGGGCCTTCTTCAGGTCCGTGACCAGCGTTTCCGGGCTCGTGCGGACCGCCGGGACGCCGAAGGACTCCGCGAGGGCGGCGAAGTCGGGGCGGGTGAGTTCCGTGGCCGCGGCCGTGGTCTCGCCGTACGCGTCGGTCATGTACTCGCGGAGGATGCCGTAGCCGCCGTCGTCCACGACGAGCCAGGTGACGTCGAGGTCGTACTGCTTCGCCGTGGCCAGTTCCGCGAGGCCGTACATGGCGCCGCCGTCGCCTGACACCGCGAGGACCGGGGTGCCCGGTTCGGCGACGGCCGCGCCGAGGGCGGCCGGGAAGGCGTAGCCGAGGCCGCCGGCGCCCTGGGCGGAGTGCATGGTGTTGGGGTGGCGGGCGTCGAAGGCGGCCCAGGCCCAGTAGCCGAGGATCGTCATGTCCCAGAAGGACGGCGACCTGGCCGGCAGGGCGGCGCGGACGGCGGCGAGCAGGTTCTGCTCCAGCTCTCTCCCCTGGGAGTCGATGCGGGCCCGTACCTTCGCAAGGACTTCCCCGACCCGCTCCGCCGCCTTCTCGTCCTCGCGCTCCCCCGCCGTCTCCAGGAGGGCCTGCAGGGCCAGGCGGGCGTCCGCGTGGATGCCGAGGGCCGGGTGGTTGGCCTCCAGCTTGCCGGGGTCCGCCTCGATCTGCACGATCCGGCCGCGCGGGGCGAAGGTGTGGTAGTTCGAGGACAGCTCGCCCAGGCCGCTGCCCACCACCAACAGGACGTCCGCGTCCTCCAGGAAGTCCGTGACGTGGCGGTCCTCCATCCAGGACTGGAGGGAGAGCGGGTGCGTCCACGGGAACGCGCCCTTCCCGCCGTACGTGGTGACCACGGGCGCGTCAAGGCGTTCCGCCAGCTGCCGCAGCTTGCCCGCCGCGTCGGCGCGGACCACCCCGCCGCCCGCGACGATCACCGGCCGCTCCGCCGTGGTGAGCCAGTGCGCGGCGAGGGCGGTCAGCTCGGGGCGCGGCGGCAGCTCGGGCGGGGTCGCGTCCATGCCCGTGACCTGCGGCAGCATCGTCTCCGCGCGCAGCACGTCCTCGGGGATCTCCACCCAGACCGGCCCGTGCGGGGCCGTCAGCGCCGACTGCCAGGCGGCGGCGATCGCGGACGGGATCTGGGAGGGCGTACGGGCCGTGTGGACGGACTTCACGACGTCCCGGAACGACGCCTGCTGGTCCCGCAGCTCGTGGAGGTAGCCGTGCCGGCCGCCGCCGAGCCCGGCGGCGGGGACCTGGCTGCCGATGGCGAGGACCGGCGCGGAGGCGGCGGCCGCCTCCTGGAGCGCGGCGAGCGACATGAGGGCGCCGGGGCCGGTGGAGAGCAGGAGGGGGGCGGCCTCGCCGGTGACGCGGCCGTACGCGTCGGCGGCGAAGCCCGCGTTGTTCTCGACGCGCAGGCCGACGTACCGCAGCGTCGAGCGGCGCAGGGCGTCGAACATGCCGAGGGCGTGCTGGCCGGGGAGGCCGAAGACCGTGGTGGCGCCGAGTCCGGCGAGGGTCTCGACGACGAGGTCGCCTCCGGTGCGGCCCGCGGGCGGGTTCAGCGCGGCCTCGGTCTGCGCGGCGGTCGGTCGCAGGACCAGGTCGTGGTCGTGGGTCATGGGCCGGCTTCCTCCGGGCGTCGACGGTCGGGCGTGTACGGTCTCGTACGGTCCCGTACGGTCCCGTACACGAGAATGCCCGGCCCGCCCCGTGCGGGCGGACCGGGCACCCCCGGGAATTATCGGCCCGGGATCAGCGGCTCGCCGCGATCTGGCGGGACATGATCGTCGTCAGCTCGTACGCCGTGTGGGAGGCGGCGACCGAGGTGATCTCGGCGTGGTCGTAGGCGGGGGCGACCTCGACGACGTCGGCGGAGACCAGGTTGCAGGAGGAGAGGCCGCGCAGGATCTCCAGGAGCTCGCGGGAGGTCATGCCGCCCGCCTCGGGGGTGCCGGTGCCGGGGGCGTGGGCCGGGTCGAGGCAGTCGATGTCGATGGAGATGTACAGCGGGCGGTCGCCGATGCGCTGGCGGAGCTGGTCGGCGACCTCGTCGGCGCCGCGGCGGTAGACGTCCGCCGAGGTGACGATGCCGAAGCCCATCTTCTCGTCGTCGGTCAGGTCCTGCTTGCCGTAGAGCGGGCCGCGGGTGCCGACGTGCGACAGGGCCTCGGTGTCGAGGATGCCCTCCTCGACGGCGCGGCGGAACGGGGTGCCGTGGGTGTACTCGGCGCCGAAGTAGGTGTCCCAGGTGTCGAGGTGGGCGTCGAAGTGGAGCAGGGCGACCGGGCCGTGCTTCTTGGCGACCGAGCGGAGCAGCGGGAGGGCGATGGTGTGGTCGCCGCCGAGGGTCATCATGCGGGCGCCGGTGCCGAGGAGCTCGTCGGCGGCGGCCTCGATGGTCTCCACGGCCTCGTTGATGTTGAAGGGGTTGACGGCGATGTCGCCGCCGTCGGCGACCTGGGCGAGGGCGAACGGGGAGGCGTCCTGCGCCGGGTTGTACGGGCGGAGCAGGCGGGAGGCCTCGCGGATCGCGTTGCCGCCGAAGCGGGCGCCGGGCCGGTAGGAGACGCCGGAGTCGAAGGGGACGCCGACCACGGCGATGTCGGCGGTGCCGACCTCGTCGAGCCGCGGCAGCCGCGCGAACGTCGCGGGACCGGCGTACCGCGGGACGCGGGACGAGTCGATCGGGCCGCGCGGGGTGCTCTGGTCGCTGCTGCTCATGGTCGGTGCCTCCTGGGGGGTGTCGTCGGTCCGACCTCGGGGTCGGGCATCGGGGTGCGGCTCGACCGTAAGTCGCCCGAAAGCCACATTGAAGTGTACGTTTCCTCCACTGTCGGGGCGCGAGATGTACGAAGGGACCACACCCGTGACGCTCTCGGAACCGGGCTCCACTCCCCCGACCCCTCCGACTCCCCCGGTCCCGCTCGCCGCGCTGCTCGCCCGCCGGGAGCTGGGCCTGCGGCTGCTCACCGGCCCGGACGAGGTGGCGCTGCACTGGGTGCACACCTCGGAGATGGCCGACCCGTACCCGTACCTGCTCGGCGGCGAGCTGCTGCTGACGGCGGGCGTGCAGCTGACGGACCCGGCGCGGTTCGTGGAGCGGGTGGTGGAGGCGGGGGCGGCGGCGCTCGGCTTCGGGGTGACGCCGGTGTACGACACGGTGCCGGCGGAGCTGGTGGAGGCGTGCGCGCGGTACGGGCTGCCGCTGATCGAGGTGCCGCCCGAGACGCCGTTCACGGCGGTGGCGCGGGCGCTGTGGCGGCTGATGGCGGAGGCCCGCCTGTACGAGCTGCGCCGGGTGACGGAGGCCCAGCAGTCCCTCGCCACGGCCGCCGCCCGCCCGGCGCCGGTCCCGGCGGTCCTCGGCGCGCTGGCCTCCCGGCTCGGCGGCCGGGCGGTCCTCTTCGGCGCGGACGGCACCGAGTCGGCGGCGGCGGGCCGCGCGATCCCGCAGGAGGCGGCCCGGGCACTCGCGGACCTCGCCGGGATCGTCGGCCCCCGGCCGGGCGGCCCGGCCTCGGCGAGCGGCGAGGGCGGCGGGCTGCGGCTCGCGGCGTACGCGCTCGGCGGCGGCGACGGCCTCGCCCTCGGGGTGGCCACGGAGCGGCGCGACCCCGGCGACCACACGGTCGCCGGGGTCGCGGTGGTGCTGCTCTCCCTGCTGACCGCCCCGCACCGGGCCGCCGACGTGTCGCTGCGGGACGGCGCCCTGACCCGGCTGCTGCTCGGCGCGCCCCCGGCGGAGGCGGCGGCCTCCCTCTCCCCCGGCCCGTGGACGGTGGTCCACGCCCGGGGCGGCGACGGCACCCCCTTCGCGGCGGCGACCCTGGCGGCGGCCCTGGGCACGGCCCTGGTGGACGACGGCGAGACGGTACGGCTCCTGCTGCCGCCGGACGCGACGCCGACCGCCCGCCCCGGCTGGACGCTCGGCGTGAGCGCCCCCGCCGCCCCCGACGCCCTCCCCGCGGCGGACGCCCAGGCGGCGAGGGCGCTGCGCCGGGCGGAGGCGACCCGCACCCCCCTGGTCCGCCACCACGCGAACGGCCTCGCCGGGCTCGTCGACCCGGACGAGGCCGCCGCCCACGCGCGCGTGCTGCTCGCTCCCCTCAGCGAGCCCCAGGCCGAGACCCTCCGCACCTGGCTCTCCCTGCACGGCAGCTGGGACCGCACCGCCACCGCCCTCGGCGTCCACCGCAACACGGTCCGCCAGCGGATCGCCCGCTGCGCGGTCCTCCTCGACCGGGACCTGGACGACCCGGACGTGCGGATGGAGCTGTGGTTCGCCCTCAGGTGAGGACGGGTCAGTACAGCTTGTTGACGGCGGTCTTCGTCGTGGTGCGGAAGGCGGTCAGCGGGGCGTCCTTCAGGTCGCCCATCTGGCCCCAGCGGACGAGGGTGACGGTGCGGCCGTCGCGGCCGACGGAGAAGAGGTGGATGTCGGTGTTGCCGATCTGCGTGTCGGCGGTGTCCAGGCTGTAGACCCAGGCGCCCTCCTCGACGGCGAGCTTGCCGTGGTAGGCGCTGACGGCCTTCAGGCCCGGGTTCTGCCGCTCAAGGAGGGGGCCGCAGCCGGCGAGGGCCTTGCGGAGGGTGTCGACCAGCTTCACGGCGTCGGCCTCGGTGCGGGCGACGGTGGTGACCTGGACGCCGTTGGTGTCGAGCTCGGTGTGGAACTCGCGGTAGCGGGTGTTCTGCGCCGGGATCTTGTACGGGGCGCAGAGGACGCCGCCGTTCTCCGGGACGCCGGTGAAGATCCGGGTGGCGGTCCACGGCGTCGACGACGGCGGCATCTGGGAGGCGGCGAGGAAGGCCGGCTGGGCGGCGGCCTGCGCCGGGGCCGTGGCGAGGGCCGCGAGGCCCAGGGCGGCAGCGGCGGCGGTGGCGAGTGCGGTGCGGAGCTTGTTCATGGTGGTGGATCCCCCGTCGGGTCGTTCGGTCAGTGCTCGACCAGCGTCGGGGCCGGCGCCCGCCGTCCGCAACGGTGACGCGCCCACCATCCGTCCCGGAACCATTCCACCCCCGCTGACGTGCAGGGATGTGAAGGGTGGGACGCAGGGTCGAGGGGGATGGAATGCCGAAGGACGCCGCCGTCGAGGAGTTCGCGCGGCTCGTGCGCGCGCTGAAGGCGCGGGACGGGAGGAGTTACGAGGCGCTGGGCCGGCGCCTGAGCGTCAGCGCGTCCACCCTCCACCGCTACTGCTCCGGCGCGACCGTCCCGGAGGAGTTCGCCGTGGTCGACCGCCTCGCCCTGCTGTGCGGGGCGGACGAGGAGGAGCGGCGGGCCCTGGAGGCGGCCTGGACCCGAGCGGACGGCGCCCGCCGCCCTCCGGCACCGGAGCCCGGCGGGGAGCCGGCGCCCGCGCCCGGCCCGAAGTCGGCGCCCGAACCCGGCGCGGCGCCCGCGCCCGGTCCGGAGCCGGAGCCGGCTCAGGAGCCCGCGCCGGTCCCGGAGGCGGCGCCCGAGCCCGAGCCGGTAACCGAGCTGGCACCCGTGCACGCGCGCGTGCCGGGCCTCCCGTCCGAGCGGCGGCGGCGCCGGTGGGGGTGGGCGGGCGTGGTCGGAGGGGCGCTGGCGGTCGTGGTGACGATGACGCTCGGAGCCGTACTCCTGCCCGGAAAGAGCCGGGAGGGGGCCGCCGAACCACCGGCGCCGCTGACGTGGACGGTCGCCTCGCACATCTGGAAGAACGGGTGTGGGCACACCTACCTCGTGGAGCGGACGCCCCCTCCCCCGCCGGAGGCGGCCGACGCGCGGAGCTGGGCGGCGGCGCAGGGGGCCGTGGACGGCGGGGAGACGCTGGTGCGGGTGTCGGTGCAGGGGAAGGGCGCGGCGGCGGTGGTGCTCCAGGCGCTGCACGTGCGGGTGGTGGAGCGGGGCGCGCCGCTGCCGTGGGCGGCGTACCGGACGGACGACGGGTGCGGCGGGGCGGTGACGCCGCGCAGTTTCGAGGTGGACCTGGACCGGCCGCGGCCGGTGGCGCGGGCGCTGGACGGGTACGACGCCTCCGGACAGGAGGGGCGGACGATCCCGGCGGTCTCCTTCCCGTACGCGGTCACCGCCGCCGAGCCGGAGGAGCTGCTGGTGTCGGCGCGGACGGCGGGCTGCGACTGCCGCTGGTACCTGGAGCTGGAGTGGAGCTCGGAGGGGCACCGGGGCACGGTGCGGATCGGGGACGAGGACGGGGAACCCTTTCGGACGAGCGGGGCGAAGGGGCGGGCGGTGTACGGGTACGACTCCGGGGGACGGGCCTGGATCACAGGCCCGGAGTCTGGACAGGGCGGGTGACCGCTGGGTAACTTCGACCCGGACAGGGCTGAGCAAGCGCTTAGACAACTGGCAGCAGACACCCGGCAGCAGACGACCGACAGTCGGACGACCGGCAGCGACGAAGGAGGCGGCTCGTGCGCCGTACCGTATTCAACGAGGACCACGAGGCGTTCCGGGAGACCATCCGGGCCTTCATCGAGGCCGAGGTCGTGCCCGTCTACGACGAGTGGTTCGCGGCCGGCCAGGCGCCGCGCGACTTCTACTACAAGCTCGGCGAGCTGGGCATCTTCGGCATCAACGTGCCGGAGGAGTTCGGCGGCGCCGGTCTCGACACCCACAAGTTCGAGGCCGTCCTGTACGAGGAGACCTCCCGCGCCGGCGTGCAGTTCGGCGGCTCCGGCGTGCACGTGCTGCTCGCCCTGCCGTACATCAAGATGCTCGCCACCCAGGACCAGAAGAAGCGCTACCTGCCGAAGTTCGTCTCCGGCGAGGAGATGTGGGCCCTGGCGATGACCGAGCCGGGCACCGGCTCCGACGTCGCGGGCATGAAGACCACCGCCAAGCTCTCCGAGGACGGCACCCACTACGTCCTCAACGGCGCCAAGACCTTCATCACCGGCGGCGTCCACGCCGACCGCGTGATCGTCTGCGCCCGCACCTCCGCCCCGTCCGAGGACGACCGCCGCTTCGGCATCTCGCTCTTCGCCGTCGACACCAAGTCCGAGGGCTACTCCATCGGCCGCAAGCTCGACAAGCTCGGCCTGAAGACCTCCGACACCGCCGAGCTCGCCTTCGTCGACGTCAAGGTCCCCGTCGAG
Organism: Streptomyces sp. CC208A; assembly: GCF_030010625.1. Taxonomy (GTDB): domain Bacteria; phylum Actinomycetota; class Actinomycetes; order Streptomycetales; family Streptomycetaceae; genus Streptomyces. Next base: position 83,836 of record NZ_JASCXN010000025.1, read on the forward strand.
GACCTCCTCGGCGAGGAGGGCAAGGGCTTCTCCTACCTCGGCCACAACCTCGCCTCCGAGCGCTGGGGCATCGCCTTCGGCGCCTACGCGCAGGCCAAGGCCGCGGTCCGGTTCGCCAAGCAGTACGTGCAGGAGCGCACCGTCTTCGGCAAGCCGGTCGCGCACTTCCAGAACACCAAGTTCGAGCTGGCCGCCTGCCAGGCCGAGGTGGACGCCGCCGAGGCCGTCGCCGACCGCGCCCTGGAGGCCCTGGACGCGGGCGAGCTGACCCCGGCCGAGGCCGCCTCCGCCAAGCTCTTCTGCACCGAGGTCGCGCACCGCGTCATCGACCGCTGCCTCCAGCTGCACGGCGGCTACGGCTACATGAACGAGTACCCGATCGCCCGCCTGTACGCCGACAACCGCGTCAACCGCATCTACGGCGGCACCAGCGAGATCATGAAGTCGATCATCGCGAAGTCGATGGGCCTCTAAGTGCCCGAAGCGCACTCCGCACTGGATGACCTGCTCGCCCTGCTCGACCTGGAGCGGATCGAGCAGGACATCTTCCGGGGCGAGTCCCGGTCCGCGATCGTCCCCCGCGTCTTCGGCGGCCAGGTGGCCGCCCAGGCGCTGGTGGCCGCGGGCCGGACCGTCCCCGGTGACAGGCTCGCCCACTCGCTCCACGCGTACTTCCTGGTGCCCGGCGACCCGGGCGCGCCGATCGTCTACGAGGTCGACCGGATCCGGGACGGCCGCTCCTTCACCACCCGCCGGGTGGTGGCGATCCAGCACGGGCAGCCGATCTTCCACCTCTCCGCCTCCTTCCAGGCGTACGAGGAGGGGCTCGACCACCAGGCCGACATGCCGGCCGCACCCGACCCGGAGTCGCTGCCGACCGCCGAGGAGATGCTGCCCCGGCACCTCCCGGAGCACATCGCCCGGCGCCTGATCGAGGCCCGCGCGGCCGTCGACCTGCGGTACGCCGAGGCTCCGCCGTGGGGTTCCGTCGGGGAGCCGCGCGAGCCGCGCTCGCAGGTGTGGTTCCGCACCAACGGCAAACTCGCCGACGACCCGCTGCTGCACGTCGTGCTCGCCACGTACGTCTCCGACATGACGCTGCTCGACTCGGTGCTGCTCGCCCACGGGCGGGGCGGCTGGGCCGTCGGGGACGTGGTCGGCGCCTCGCTCGACCACGCCATGTGGTTCCACCGCCCCTTCCGGGCCGACGAGTGGCTCCTGTACGACCAGGAGTCCCCGTCCTCCTCCGGCGGCCGCGGCCTCGGCCAGGCCCGGATCTGGACCCAGGACAGCCGGCTCGCGATCTCCGTCATCCAGGAGGGCGTGGTCCGCGTCCCGCGCGGCTGAGGTCAGCCCGTACAGCCGAGGCCGGCCGCGGCCAGCAGGTACGCCGTCACCGGCTCGTAGAAGCGCGGGTCGACGACGTGGTCGTCGAGCGGGACCGCGACCTTCAGCGTCCCCTCCGCCTCGGCGAGGAAGAGCGCCGGGTCGTTGCAGTCCGCGTAGCCGACGGAGTCGATCCCGCGCTGCGCGGCGCGCCCGGCCCAGCCGTGGTCGGCGACGACGAGGTCCGGCGCGGGCTCGCCGAGCAGCCGGAGCCCGTCGAGGATCGCGTTCATCGGCTCCGGCGAGTGCGTGTGCCAGAGGCTCGCGCCCCGCTCGAACACGGCGACGTCCGCGAACTGCACGACGTACCCCTCGTCGGCGGTCAGCCCGCCCGGGATCCGCACGATGTCGCAGCCCTGCGCCCGGAGCGCGGCGGCGACCCGGCTGTGCGCGTCGATCAGCGAACCGGGGTGCCCGGTCGCGAACAGCACCCGCTCCCGCCCGGCCGCCGCCTGCTTCAGCCGCTCCGCCATCCGGTCGAGGGCGTCGACGGTCAGCTCGGGGTCGATGGTGTCCTGCCCGGCCCGGTGCGCGGGATCGTCGACGACCCCGCACCGCTCGGCCATCACCGCCAGCACGTCCTGCTCGTCCGCCCACCGGTCGCCGAGTTCGAGCCCGAGCCAGTAGTACCGGTCGCCGTTGGCGAGCTTCCGGTAGTGGTCCAGGTTGTTCTCGCGGGGCGTGGCCACGTCCCCCGCGATCCGGCTGCGGAGGAGGTGCTCGACGAGGGCGTCACGGCTGAGTATCGGCATGGGGCTCATTCTGCCGGGCCCGGGGTGCCGAGGGAGGGGTGTCTCAGGAGAGGTGTCCCGGGAGGGGTGCCTCGGAGGCCAGGGCGCCCAGGGCGCCGTGGGCCAGGTTCCTCAGCAGGCGTTCCATCTCGGTGCGGCCCAGGGGGGCGCCGAGGTGGGGGGTGGAGTTGAGGAGGCCGAAGACGGCGTGGACGGCGGCCCGGACCTCCGGTTCGGCGGCTTCCGGGTGCAGTTCCCGGACCACGGAGACCCACAGTTCGACGTACTGGCGCTGGAGCTGGCGGACCCGCTTGCGGTCCTCGTCCTTGAGGCGGTCGAGCTCGCGGTCGTGGAGGGTGATGAGCGGGCGGTCGTCCAGGGCGAAGTCGATGTGGCCGTCGATGAGGGAGCCGAGCAGGGCCCTCGGGTCACCGTCGGACTCGGCGGCCCGCAGCCGTCCGCCGTCGAGGAGCCGCTCGCTGATGCCGACGAGGAGCTCCGCGAGCATCGCGTCCTTGCCGGGGAAGTGGCGGTAGAGGCCGGGGCCGCTGATGCCGACGGCGGCTCCTATCTCGTCCACGCCCACGCCGTGGAACCCGCGCTCGGCGAAGAGGCGCGCGGCCTCCCTGAGAATCTGCTCGCGACGCGTCGAGGCATCGGTTCTGCCGAAAGCGGTCGGGGTCGTGGCCATGGATTCGATTCTAAGACTCGTCCCGTCCGCCCGAAGGGCGGGCTGCGGGCTGCGGCCGGGACGGTGACCTGGCTTTCCGGCGTGGTCGCGCGGGCGTGACTCATCCGGGATCGCTCGGTGCCGTCGTCCGGCGGTTCGGGGAGCAGAGGTCTCACGGCGTCGCCGTGACACTGCCACGTGACCCGCCCGCCGGAGCGGTGTCGGGCCCGGTGTGGTTGACTCCCGCAGCGCTTCTTCCAGCGCTTGCGCGTAGGTGATCTGAGCGTTCCTGGAAGCGTCGGTGTCCAGGAACGCGGTCTTCGGGTCGTCCACGTCGTGGAAGCGGACGAAGGTGGCCAGGGCGGCGGATACGAGGTCGCGCTTGCCGACGAGGCCGCAGGCGGAGCACTTGTGCTCTCGGTCACGCAGGGCCTTGTTGACGCGCGCCCCGCACAGGCAATGCTGGGACAGTGCCGTCGACCGGGTGGAGACCCTCACGAGACTGCCCCCGGCCGCCTCACATTCTGCCGCGAGCGCGGAGATCAGCATGCCGGGTGTGGCCTGAGGGAGACGCCTACCCCACAGCCGGTACCAGGTGCGGATGTCGCAGTCCTCGACCACGAGCACAGGACCATGGGCGGCAATGATCTCTCGAGCCACTCGGCGGGCTCGATGGCGGCGGCGCTCAGCGATCGAGGCAGCATGCTCGGCTTGACGGGCGCGCTGCTCACGGTAGTTGGCGGAGAGCCGGTCACAGCGGAACGCTTGCTTCGGTACCCCATCCGTACGGGCTTCCCGGGCGCCACCGGGAACGATCACCGTCTTGGGCGGGAGTGCTTTGTCGGCGCGCCGAGCGGCACGCACGGCCTGCTTCTTCGACAACCTGTACTGCGCTGCGTTCGTCGCCCGGCGGGAACGCTCCAGCGCCCTGGCACGGTCCCGCCGCTTCTTCGCTTCCTTCTCCAGCCAAGCGCGTTCGGTTTCAGTGAGCGTGATCTCGGTGGAGACAGGCGTACCGGTGGCGGGGTCGGCGGGGAAGGAGACGATCGAGAGATTGGAGACGTTGGCGTCCACACCGCCGACGCGGTCGAGCTGGGCGGAGCGCTCACGCATGGCCCGTACGGTCGGAGACGAGTATCCCGGGCCGAGAATCATGAGGTGTGCCTCGTAGACCCAGCCGCCCGGAGCGGATGCCTTCCGGCGGCGCACGAGATCCACCTTGTGCCAGCGGCCGGAATCTCCGAGGAAATGCCGCACTCGTGCCCACTGACCAGGCTGCTGGGGGATACGGACGGGGAGTACAAGGTCACCGCGCTTGCCGGTGGGACCGCCGGTGAACACCACGGCGAGTGGGCCGGCATGGTCCCACCACGTCGCCTTGCGCATGCTCATCACGCCCGAGGCCGTCACCTTCCCCGACGGCACCCGCCCCTCGGGCGCAGTGGGCTTCGGCATCCGCCGCGGCTGCGCCAGCGGGTGCCGACCACCGTCGGTGTAAGCCATGGAGTGACCGGTCAAGGTGCCGACGAGGCGGAAGGTCTCCCACTTGTTGGCAGTGGTGTGCGAGCGGGCACGTCCGGGGATGCGGGTGAAGTCGTACCAGTTGCCGACCTTGGGGCAGCCGGACCGGCGGCCGGTCGAATCGGGAAACAGGTGGAGGGAGACTCCGTTCCACACTTCGTCGGCGATATGCATGGCCAGGGCCTTGGAGGCGTGGTGCTTGAGGTGTCCGGAGGATTCGAGATGCTTGTACGCACAGCGTTCCAGCCCCTCACGGGACAGGCCCAGGCGCTGCCGCACCGCCTTCGCCCCCTGCGCCTCCCGCTCACGCCTCGCGATCCGACAGGCGCCCACCTTGGCGTATGCGTCACGCTGGACGGCCCGCTTGATCGACCACATCGCCCTGTACAAGCGGCTCAGACGGGCGAGATCGGCAGGATCGGTGACGGCCAGGGGCAGCACCATGACCGACACGATCCCGTCGCCGGGCTTCGTCCACTTCGGAACTCTGCCCTTACCACGAGACCTGCGGGTATTCCCCATGACCATCACCTCCTTCGAGGCAGCGACTTCCCGCAAGACATCACAGGAAGTCAGTTCCCGTAACTCCGATACGGTTTCACTCATGACAGCGACGATGCCCGGATATCTCACCGCTCGGCAGGCCGCCGACCTGCTCGGCGTCAGCATCAAGACCATCTACAACCTCAACGTCCAGCGGAACGACTTCCCCACCGCGTTTTACGTGGGCCGAACCCCACTCTGGCCGGCCGACCGGCTGGACGCCTGGCGAGAGCGTCACCCTGCGCGCAGAAAGCCGTAACGTTCCGCCACCCACTCCCTCCTTGCCACCTCCCCCCGAAGGAAGCCGCCTCACAGGGATCGAAGCCACCCCGGCCTGCGCCTCTCCTCGAACCTGGACGATGGACAACCCGGTTAGCGGTCGTTAACCTGAGAGGCGTACGTTAACGCTCATTAACCGGACAAGGGAGATCGGTCGATGCAGCAGGCACCTGTGCTGTCGAGTGCGGCGGATCCCGCCTCGCCGGCCTGGCGGGCCAACGAGGCGGCGCATCAGGAGCTGGCGGCCACCCTGCGCGCCAAGCTGGCCGAGGCCGCGCTCGGGGGCGGTGAGAAGGCCCGGGCCCGGCACACCGCGCGCGGGAAGCTGCTGCCGCGCGACCGGGTGGACACCCTCCTGGACCCGGGGTCGCCGTTCCTGGAGCTGGCGCCGCTGGCGGCGCACGGGATGTACGACGGGCAGGCCCCGGCGGCCGGTGTGATCGCGGGCGTCGGGCGGGTGAGCGGGCGCGAGTGCGTGATCGTCGCCAACGACGCGACCGTCAAGGGCGGCACCTACTACCCGATGACGGTGAAGAAGCACCTCCGGGCCCAGGAGGTGGCGCTGGAGAACCGTCTCCCCTGCCTCTACCTCGTCGACTCCGGCGGCGCCTTCCTGCCCCTCCAGGACGAGGTCTTCCCGGACCGCGAGCACTTCGGGCGCATCTTCTTCAACCAGGCCCGCATGTCCGGCGCCGGCATCCCGCAGATCGCGGCGGTCATGGGCTCCTGCACGGCCGGCGGCGCGTACGTGCCGGCGATGAGCGACGAGGCCGTGATCGTCCGGAACCAGGGGACGATCTTCCTCGGCGGGCCGCCGCTGGTGAAGGCGGCGACCGGCGAGGTCGTCACGGCCGAGGAGCTGGGCGGCGGCGAGGTCCACTCGCGGATCTCCGGCGTCACCGACCACCTCGCGGAGGACGACGCGCACGCGCTGCGGATCGTGCGGAACATCGTGGCGACCCTGCCCGAGCGGGGCCCGCTGCCGTGGTCCGTCGAGCCGGTCGAGGAGCCGAAGGTCGACCCGTACGGCCTGTACGGCGCGGTGCCGGTGGACTCCCGCACCCCGTACGACGTGCGCGAGGTGATCGCCCGCGTGGTGGACGGCTCCCGGTTCCAGGAGTTCAAGTCCGAGTACGGGCAGACGCTGGTCACCGGATTCGCCCGGATCCACGGCCACCCGGTCGGGATCGTCGCCAACAACGGCATCCTGTTCGCCGAGTCCGCCCAGAAGGGCGCGCACTTCATCGAGCTGTGCGACCAGCGCGGCATCCCGCTGGTCTTCCTCCAGAACATCACCGGCTTCATGGTCGGCAAGGCGTACGAGCACGGCGGCATCGCCAAGCACGGCGCGAAGATGGTCACGGCGGTCGCCACCACGCGCGTGCCGAAGCTGACGGTCGTCGTCGGCGGCTCCTTCGGCGCGGGCAACTACTCGATGTGCGGCCGGGCCTACTCCCCCCGCTTCCTGTGGATGTGGCCCAACGCCAAGATCTCCGTCATGGGCGGCGAGCAGGCCGCCTCGGTGCTCGCCACGGTCAAGCGCGACCAGCTCGGCGACGCGTGGAGCGCCGAGGAGGAAGAGGCGTTCAAGGCGCCGATCCGCGAGCAGTACGAGACGCAGGGCAGCGCGTACCACGCGACCGCCCGGCTCTGGGACGACGGGGTGATCGACCCGCTGGAGACCCGGCAGGTGCTGGGCCTCGCGCTGACCGCCTGTGCCAACGCGCCCCTGGGTGACCCCCAGTTCGGCGTCTTCCGGATGTGAGGACCCTGACGATGCAGCAGATGTTCGACACCGTCCTGGTCGCCAACCGGGGCGAGATCGCGGTCCGGGTCATCCGGACCCTGCGGGCGCTCGGCGTCCGCTCGGTGGCGGTGTACAGCGACGCGGACGCCGACGCCCGGCACGTGCGGGAGGCGGACACGGCGGTACGGATCGGGCCCGCGCCGGCCTCGGAGTCGTACCTCTCCGTCCCCGCCCTCCTGGACGCGGCCCACCGCACCGGCGCCCAGGCCGTCCACCCTGGCTACGGCTTCCTCGCGGAGAACGCGGCCTTCGCGCGCGCCTGCGCCGAGGCGGGGCTCGTCTTCATCGGGCCGTCCGCCGAGGCGATCGCCCTGATGGGCGACAAGATCCGGGCGAAGGAGACCGTGAAGGCGGCGGGCGTGCCCGTCGTCCCTGGCGACGCCGACCCCCGGGTGGCCGAGGCCGCGCGGGAGATGGGCGCTCCGGTCCTCCTCAAGCCCAGCGCGGGCGGCGGCGGCAAGGGCATGCGTCTGGTGCGGGACCTGGCGGTCCTGGACGAGGAGATCGCGGCGGCCCGCCGGGAGGCGCGCGCCTCCTTCGGGGACGACACGCTGCTCGTGGAGCGGTGGATCGACCGGCCCCGGCACATCGAGATCCAGGTCCTGGCCGACGCCCACGGGAACGTGGTGCACCTGGGCGAGCGCGAGTGCTCGCTCCAGCGCCGCCACCAGAAGATCATCGAGGAGGCGCCGAGCGTCCTCCTCGACGAGGCGACCCGGGCGGCGATGGGCGCGGCGGCCGTGGAGGCGGCCCGGTCCTGCGGCTATGTCGGCGCGGGCACGGTCGAGTTCATCGTGCCGGGCGGCGACCCGTCGGCGTACTACTTCATGGAGATGAACACCCGTCTCCAGGTCGAGCACCCGGTGACCGAACTGATCACCGGCCTGGACCTGGTGGAGTGGCAGCTGCGGGTCGCGGCCGGCGAGCCGCTCTCCTTCGGTCAGGACGACGTCCGGCTCGACGGCTGGGCGGTCGAGGCGCGGATCTGCGCGGAGGACCCCTCCCGCGGCTTCCTGCCGTCCGGCGGCACGGTGCTCGCCCTGAACGAGCCGAGCGGTGACGGCGTACGGACGGACTCGGGCCTGCTCGAAGGCAGCGAGGTCTCCTCCCTCTACGACCCGATGCTGTCGAAGGTCATCGTCCACGCGGCCGACCGCCCCACGGCCCTGCGGAAGCTCCGCGCGGCCCTCGCCGACCTGGTCACCCTCGGCGTCCCCACCAACGCGGGCTTCCTGCGCCGTCTGTTGGCCCACCCGGACGTGGTCTCCGGGGCCATGGACACGGGCCTGGTGGAGCGGGACGCGGAGTCCCTGGTCGACGCGACGGTCCCGGACGAGGTGTACGCGGCGGCGGCCGCCGTGCGCCGGGCGGAGCTGGCGCCCCGGCCGCGGGACGGCTGGACGGATCCGTTCGACGTGCCGAGCGGCTTCCGCCTCGGCGGTGCGCCGAAGCCGCTCGCCTTCCCGCTGCGGGTGGCGGGGCTCGAACCCGTCACGGTCGAGGCCCCCGCCGGGGGGCGGGTCACGGACACCGGTGTGACCGTGACGGTGGACGGGGTCACCCACCGCTTCCACCGCGCCGGCGACTGGCTGGGCCGGGACGGCCACTCCTGGCACGTCATGGACCACGACCCCGTCGCCGCCGCCCTGTCCGGCGCCCGGCACGGCGGCGCCGACACGCTCGCCGCGCCGATGCCCGGCACCGTCACCGTCGTGAAGGTGGCGGTCGGGGACGAGGTGGAGGCCGGGCAGAGCCTGCTGGTGGTCGAGGCGATGAAGATGGAGCACGTCATCTCCGCCCCGCACGCCGGCACCGTCACCGAGCTGGACGTCACGCCCGGCACGACCGTCGCCATGGACCAGGTCCTGGCCGTGGTGACGCCCCGCGAGGAGGCCACGGAATGACGCTGCCCATGACCGTCCCTGATCCGTCCCTGCCCTCCCGGGTGCGGATCCACGAGGTGGGGCCCCGGGACGGGCTGCAGAACGAGAAGACGGCCGTCCCGACCGCGGTGAAGGCGGAGTTCATCCGCCGGCTCGCCGCCGCCGGGCTCTCCACCGTCGAGGCGACCAGCTTCGTGCACCCCAGGTGGGTGCCCCAACTGGCCGACGCCGAGGAGCTGTTCCCCCTCGTCAAGGACCTGCCGGTACGTCTGCCGGTCCTGGTGCCGAACGAGCGGGGGCTCGACCGGGCGCTCGCGCTCGGCGCCCGCGAGGTCGCCGTCTTCGCCTCCGCCACCGAGTCCTTCGCGAAGGCCAACCTCAACCGGACCGTCGACGAGGCGCTCGCCATGTTCGAGCCGGTCGTCGTCCGGGCCGTAGAGGCGGGTCTGAAGGTCCGCGGCTATCTGTCGATGTGCTTCGGCGACCCGTGGGAGGGCGCCGTCCCCGTCGAGCAGGTCGTCCGCGTCACCAAGGCCCTCGCCGACATGGGCTGCGACGAGCTGAGCCTCGGCGACACCATCGGCGTCGCCACCCCCGGCCACGTCGGCGCGCTCCTGGACGGCCTCGACGCGGCCGGGGTGCCGGTCTCCCGGATCGCCGTGCACTTCCACGACACCTACGGGCAGGCGCTCTCCAACACGCTGGCCGCGCTGCGGCACGGCGTGACCGTCGTGGACGCCTCCGCGGGCGGCCTCGGCGGCTGCCCCTACGCCAAGTCCGCCACCGGCAACCTCGCCACCGAGGACCTGGTGTGGATGCTCGACGGCCTCGGCATCGAGACCGGGGTCGACCTGGCCGCCCTCACCGCCACGAGCGGATGGATGGCCGAACAACTGGGCCGCCCGAGCCCGTCTCGTACCGTCCGTGCCCTCTCCCACAAGGAGTGACGAAAGACATGTCCCTCGACCACCGGCTCTCCGAAGAGCACGAGGAACTCCGCCGCACCGTCGAGGAGTTCGCGCACGACGTCGTCGCGCCGAAGATCGGCGACTACTACGAGCGGCACGAGTTCCCGTACGAGATCGTCGCCGAGATGGGCCGCATGGGCCTGTTCGGCCTGCCGTTCCCCGAGGAGTACGGGGGCATGGGCGGCGACTACCTGGCCCTCGGCATCGCCCTGGAGGAGCTGGCCCGGGTCGACTCCTCCGTGGCCATCACCCTGGAGGCGGGCGTCTCGCTCGGCGCCATGCCGGTCTACCGCTTCGGCACCGAGGAGCAGAAGCGCGAGTGGCTGCCGAAGCTCTGCTCCGGCGAGATGCTCGGCGCCTTCGGCCTGACCGAGCCGGGCGCCGGCTCGGACGCGGGCGGCACCCGCACGACGGCCGTCCGCGACGGCGACCACTGGGTCATCAACGGCTCGAAGTGCTTCATCACCAACTCCGGTACGGACATCACGGGTCTGGTGACGGTCACGGCGGTCACCGGCCGCAAGCCCGACGGCCGTCCGCTGATCTCCTCGATCATCGTCCCCTCCGGTACGCCGGGCTTCACGGTCGCCGCCCCGTACTCGAAGGTCGGCTGGAACGCCTCGGACACCCGCGAGCTCTCCTTCGACGACGTGCGCGTCCCGGTGGAGAACCTGCTGGGTGAGGAGGGCCGCGGCTACGCGCAGTTCCTGCGGATCCTCGACGAGGGCCGCGTCGCGATCGCGGCCCTGGCGACGGGCCTCGCGCAGGGCTGTGTCGACGAGTCGGTCAAGTACGCGAAGGAACGTCACGCCTTCGGCTCGCCGATCGGCACGTACCAGGCGATCCAGTTCAAGATCGCGGACATGGAGACGCGGGCCCACATGGCCCGCATCGGCTGGCGCGACGCCGCCTCGCGGCTCGTGCTCGGCGAGCCGTTCAAGAAGGAGGCCGCGGTGGCGAAGCTGTACTCCTCCACCGTGGCCGTCGACAACGCCCGCGACGCCACCCAGATCCACGGCGGCTACGGCTTCATGAACGAGTACCCGGTGGCCCGCATGTGGCGCGACTCGAAGATCCTGGAGATCGGCGAGGGCACCAGCGAGGTCCAGCGGATGCTGATCGCCCGGGAGTTGGGCCTCCCGGCCTGAGCCCTCCCACCGGCTCCGCGCGCCCGCCGCACCGAACGTGTGCGGCGGGCGCGCCGCGTTCGTGGTCCGCCTGGATGTCAGCCGGCGCTCGGGGAGACGTACGCGTCGAGAAGGGGCCAGCCGGGGGCGGACGGGAGGCGGGTGGCGGGCCAGGTGGCGGCGTAGGAGGGCGGGGCTTTGCCGGCGTGGACGACGACGGTGAGGGGCCGGTGGCGGGCGGCCTCGGCGAGGCCGGCCTCGGTGATGCTGCCGTCGTGGCCGCGCGGCTGGCGGGAGGAGCAGCCCGTGTAGTAGCCGATCGGCACGTACTCGCGGCCGGTCACCGTGCAGGGCGGGCGGACGCCGAGGCCGTGCAGGGCGGCGGCGATGCCGGTGAACTGGACGCGTACGGAACGGCTGTAGCCGACGGTCCGGTCCAGGACGGCGTACTGCACGGCGAGATGGGCGAGGAAGCCGGCGGCCAGCAGCCCCGCGACCAGCGGGCGGCGGGCCGGGCGCACGGCGCCGGCCAGGGCGAGGACGCACTCGGCGGCGGGCACGGCGAGCAGGGCGTAGGCGGGCAGCAGGAAGCGGGGGGCCGCGTAGCCGATCGTGAAGAGGTACGGGAACGCCAGCGAGGCGGCGGTGACGGTGGCGAGGACGGCGGGGGCGCCCCGGCCCGCCCGGACGGCGGCGGCCAGGCCGCCGAGCACCGCGAGCGGCAGCACGAACCACCACAGCGCCGTCAGCGGGTTCTCCCAGGGCACCTCGCACGGCCGGCACAGGGTGCGGCCGGCGAGCGCCCGCACGTGGTCGTCGACGGAGAAGTACCAGCCCATGGTGCCCTGGATCTCCCCGGCGCGGTGCAGCCGGGCGGCGAGGCCGCCGTAGGAGGTGTACGCCTCCACCACCCAGGGCACGGCGCCGAGCACAAGCCCGGCGACGGCCGCGGCCGGCACGGCGGGGCGGCGCCAGGCGGGGACGAGGAGCGCGGCGGCGACGAGCGGCAGCGTGAGCCAGAGGCCGTCGGCCGGGCGGAGGAGAGTCACGGCGGCGACGGCGGCGCCCAGGCCGGGGAGTGCCCGGCGGCCCCGCCGGCCCTGGGCGTCCCACCGGTCCCGGGCCGCGCGAACAGTGGCCGCCCGGGTGGCGGTCGCGCGCAGGAAGCAGCCGACGGCCACCAGCGCCCCGAACGCGCACCACAAGTTGGGCATCACACGCGGCCCGTAGAAGAGGGTGACCCACAGCCCCGCGAAGAGGGTGCCCGCGACGGCGAGCAGGCGGGTGGGCAGGATCGGCCGCCACACCCACAGCGCGCCGAGGAGCGCGGCGCCGGAGAGCAGGGCGAGGTAGAGGCGGAGGGCGCCGGTGGAGGCGGTGAACGCGGCGACGGGGGCGACGAGATAGGTGATGCCGCGGGCGCGGGGCGCGCTGAAGTAGGCGGGCGGGGCGTTGCCGCCGACCTGGCTGACGTACACCGCCTCGTCCCAGCCGAGTCCGGTTCCCGGTACGGCCAGGGCCAGTTGGGCGAGGACGAAGGCCACGGCGACGGCGACCAGGAGCCGCGGCCCGCTCGCGGACCGGGGGTCGCTCGGGGGCCACAGGCCGCTCGGGCGCCACGGGGACCGCGGTCGGGCTCTCGCTTCGGGGGGCGTCATCCCGTCAACCCTGCGGCGGGGGGCGGGGGCGGGCGGGGCGGCGCGCCGCTCGGCGGGCGCCCGGCACCCCGTCAGGAGTAGCGCGAGGGCGCCGGAGCCGGCCGGAGTAGCCCGCGTCACACCGCGGAGACGAGACCGGCACTGTCGAGCGGAGCAAGGTTAGGCTAACCTACCCTCGACTTGCCCAGGCCGACCCCGGCACGTACCGAAAGCGACTTCGCCATGCCCAGCAACGTCCGAGCCACCTCCCTCACCCGCCGCGGCATCCTCGCCGCGGGCGGCGCCCTCGGGCTCGGCGCCGTGCTCGCCGCCTGCGGCGACGGCGACGGCGGCAAAAAGGGGTCCGAGCCGTCCGGCTCCGCCTCCGCCAAGTCCGGCTCCTGGGAGTTCAAGGACGACCGCGGCCAGACCGTGAAGGCCAAGGCGACACCGAAGAACATCGTCGCCTTCACCGGCACGGCCGCCGCCCTCAAGGACTTCGGCGTCGAGGTCACCGGCGTCTTCGGCCCGACCTACGTCGAGGACCCGAAGACCAAGGAGCGCAAGCCCGACGTCCAGGCCGGCGACCTCGACATCACCAAGGTGAAGGTCATCGGCAACGTCTGGGGCGAGTTCAACATCGAGGAGTACCTCAAGCTCCAGCCCGAGGTCCTCATCACCGACATGTGGGAGAAGGACGCCCTCTGGTACGTGCCGGAGGAGCAGAAGGAGAAGATCCTCAAGATCGCCCCGAGCGTCGCCCTGTGGGCCGCCGGCACGTCGATGCCGTCCGTCCTCCAGCGCCACGCCGACCTGGCCGCCTCCCTCGGCGCCGACGTGCAGAGCGAGCAGGTGAAGAAGGACAAGGCCCGCTTCGAGGCCGCCGCCGAGCGCCTGCGCAAGGTCGCCCAGGGCAAGAAGGACATCAAGGTCCTCATCGGCTCCGGCGCCCCGGACACCTTCTACGTCTCCACCCCGGTCCGTCCGACCGACACGCTCTTCTTCCAGGAGCTCGGCATCAACCTCGTCGTCCCGACCAAGCTGGACCCGTCCGGCTGGTTCGAGCTCCTCAGCTGGGAGAACGTCGACAAGTACAAGGCCGACGTCATCCTGCTCGACAACCGCACCGGCACCCTCCAGCCCGAGCAGCTGAAGGCCAAGCCGACCTGGGCCGCGCTGCCCGCCGTCAAGGCCGGCCAGGTCTTCCCGCGCGTGACGGAGCCGGTCTACTCCTACGCCAAGTGCGCCCCGCTCCTGGAGGACCTGGCGACCGCCCTGGAGAACGCGAAGAAGGTGGCCTGACCCGATGACGCACGCCGAGACCGCCCCGTTCCAGTTCTTCTCCCTCCAGGTCGACCGGACGCGGCGGCTCGGCCCGTCGCTGGTCCGCGTCACCTTCACGGGAGCCGACGGCGAGGAGCTCAAGGGCTTCGCCGCCGGGGGCCGCGACCAGTCGCTGTCCCTGTTCCTGCCGCACCCCGGCCAGGACGCCCCCGTCCTGCCGCCGCTGGACAACCCGGACATGTACGCGATCCTCGGCGCCTGGCGGGCCATGCCCGACGACGTCAGGGCCGTGATGCGCTCGTACACCGTCCGCGAGCAGCGCACCGAGCCGACCCATGAGGTCGACATCGACTTCGCCGTCCACGAGGACGGCGGCCCGGCCTGCCGCTGGGCGCAGCGCGCGAAGCCCGGCGACCGGGTGGTCGTGCTCGGCCCGGCGGTCGCCGACAACACCGGGGTGCGCTTCCGGCTGCCGGAGGACGCCGACTCGGTGCTGATCTGGGCGGACGAGACGGCGCTGCCCGCCGCCTCCGCGATCCTGGAGTGGCTGCCGGCCGAGACCCGCGCCCGGGTCTTCCTCGAAGTGCCGTACTCCGGCGACCGGACGGAGCTCGCGACGGAGGCGGACGCCACCGTCACCTGGCTGGTGCGGGAGGAGGGCGCGCCGTCGGCCCTGGAGGCGATCGCGGGCGCGGAGCTGCCCGGGGAGTCGCCGTACGTGTGGATCGCGGGCGAGTCCGGCGCGGTGAAGGCGCTGCGGCGGCACTTCGTACGCGAACGCGGGCTCGACCGGCGCCGGGTGACGTTCGTGGGCTACTGGCGCAAGGGCCTGTCGGAGGACGCCCTGCGCGAGGTGCCGGACGAGACGGCACAGGACGACGCATAGCCGAATATTCACCCCATGGCCCCTCAATCCGCCCGGATTGGGGGGCCATTGCCGTTTGAAATTAGGTTAGGCTAACCTTACTTAAGCACCAACGGTTGCGTGTTCCGCGTCCCCGTCCCGGAAGGGCCCCCACATGCGTTCGCACCTGCTAAACGACACCACGGCGGAGAGCTACCGGCGCTCCGTCACCGAAGGAGTCGAGCGGGTGGCGAGGAAACTCGCCACGACGCGCGGCCCGTTCACGGGTGTCACCCCCGCCGAACTGGCGCCCGTGATCGACGCCGTGGACCTCGACCGCCCCCTCGGGGACGCCTCCGCCGCCCTCGACGAGCTGGAGGACGTCTACCTCCGCGACGCGGTCTACTTCCACCACCCTCGCTACCTGGGCCACCTCAACTGCCCGGTCGTCATCCCCGCCGTCCTCGGTGAGGCCGTCCTCTCGGCGGTCAACTCCTCCCTCGACACCTGGGACCAGTCCGCCGGCGGCACCCTCATCGAGCGCAAGCTCATCGCCTGGACCGCCGCCCGCATCGGCCTCGGCCCCCTCGCCGACGGCGTCTTCACCAGCGGCGGCACCCAGTCCAACCTCCAGGCGCTGCTCCTCGCCCGCGAGGAGTCCGGCACCGCCGACCTGTCGAAACTGCGCATCTTCTCCTCCGAGTGCAGCCACTTCTCCGTCCAGAAGTCGGCCACCCTCCTCGGCCTCGGCCGCGACGCGGTCATCTCGATCCCGGTCGACCGCAACAAGCGGATGCAGTCCGTCGTCCTCGCCGCCGAGCTGGAGACCTGCCGCGCCGAGGGCCTGATCCCGATGGCGATCGTCGCCACCGCCGGCACCACCGACTTCGGCTCCATCGACCCGCTGCCCGAGATCGCCGCCCTCGCCGAGGAGTACGGCGCCTGGATGCACGTCGACGCCGCCTACGGCTGCGGCCTGCTCGCCTCCCTCAAGCGCCGCCACCTCCTCGACGGCATCGAGCGCGCCGACTCGGTCACCGTGGACTACCACAAGTCCTTCTTCCAGCCGGTCAGTTCGTCCGCCGTCCTGGTCCGCGACGGCTCGGCCCTGCGCCACGCCACGTACCACGCCGACTACCTCAACCCCCGGCGCACGGTGGCCGAGCAGATCCCCAACCAGGTGGACAAGTCGCTCCAGACCACCCGCCGCTTCGACGCCCTCAAACTGTGGATGACCCTGCGCGTCATGGGCGCCGACGGCATCGGCGAACTCTTCGACGAGGTCTGCGACCTGGCCGCCGCCGGGTACGAGCTGCTCGCCGCCGACCCGCGCTACGACGTGGTCGTCGAGCCGCAGCTGTCCACCCTCGTCTACCGCTACGTCCCCGAGGCCGTGACCTCGCCCGCCGAGATCGACCGCGCCAACCTCTACGCCCGCAAGGCGCTCTTCGCCTCCGGCGAGGCCGTCGTCGCCGGCACCAAGGTCGACGGCCGCCAGTACCTCAAGTTCACCCTGCTCAACCCCGAGACCACGGTGTCCGACATCGCCGCCGTCCTCGATCTGATCGCCGGCCACGCCGAGCAGTACCTGGGAGAGAACCTTGTCCACGCCTGAGATCACTGAGATCCACGACTTCATCGGGATCGGTCTCGGTCCGTTCAATCTCGGACTGGCCTGCCTGACCGAGCCCATCGCCGAACTGAACGGCCTCTTCCTGGAGTCCAAGCCGGACTTCGAGTGGCACTCCGGGATGTTCCTCGACGGCGCCCACCTCCAGACGCCGTTCATGTCGGACCTGGTGACGCTCGCCGACCCGACCTCGCCGTACTCCTTCCTCAACTACCTGAAGGAGAAGGGCCGGCTGTACTCGTTCTACATCCGCGAGAACTTCTACCCGCTGCGCGCCGAGTACGACGACTACTGCCGCTGGGCCGCCGCCCAGGTCTCCTCGATCCGCTTCTCGACCACCGTCGCCTCCGTCGCGTACGACGAGGCCCGCGAGGTGTACGTGGTCGCCACCGAGGCCGGAGAAACGTTCCTGGCCCGCCGGATCGTCCTCGGCACCGGCACCCCGCCGTACCTCCCCGAGCCCTGCCGGGAGCTCGGCGGCGACCTGGTCCACACCTCGCGCTACATGCCGAACAAGGAAGCCCTCCAGCGCAAGAAGTCGATCACGATCGTCGGCAGCGGCCAGTCCGCCGCCGAGATCTACTACGACCTCCTGTCGGAGATCGACGTCCACGGCTACAAGCTCAACTGGGTGACCCGCTCCCCGCGCTTCTTCCCCCTTGAGTACACCAAGCTCACCCTGGAGATGACCTCCCCCGAGTACGTGGACTACTTCCACACGCTCCCCGAGGAGACCCGCTACCGCCTGGAGTCCCAGCAGAAGGGCCTCTTCAAGGGCATCAACGGCGACCTCATCGACTCCATCTTCGACCTGCTCTACCAGAAGAACTTCGCCGGCCCGGTCCCCACCCGCCTCCTCACCAACTCCGCGCTGCACACCGCCTCGTACGACGAGGCAAGCGGCACGTACACCCTCGGCTTCCGCCAGGAGGAGCAGGAGAAGGAGTACGAGATCGAGACCGAGGGCCTGGTCCTCGCCACCGGCTACAAGTACACGGCCCCCGCCTTCCTGGAGCCGCTCCGCGACCGGCTGCGCTTCGACGGGCAGGGCCGCTTCGACGTCGCCCGCAACTACGCGGTCGACACCACGGGCCGCGAGGTCTTCCTCCAGAACGCCGGCGTCCACACCCACTCGATCACCTCGCCGGACCTGGGCATGGGCCCGTACCGCAACGCGTACATCATCCGGGAGATGCTGGGCTCCGAGTACTACCCCGTAGAGAAGACCATCGCTTTCCAGGAGTTCGCGGTATGACCGTCCAGATCCGTCCCCTCGACCCGCTGAAGGACGCGGAGCTGATCCACCCCTGGGTCACCCACCCCAAGGCCGCCTTCTGGATGATGCAGGACGCGAAGCTCCAGGACGTGGAGCGCGCCTACATGGAGATCGCCGCCCACCCGCACCACGACGCCTTCATCGGCCTCGTGGACGGCGAGCCCGCCTTCCTCATGGAGCGGTACGACCCCGCTCACGTCGAGCTGGTCGGCCTCTACGAGCCGCAGCCGGGCGACGTCGGCATGCACTTCCTGGTCGCCCCCACCGACACCCCGGTCCACGGCTTCACCCGCAAGGTGATCACCGCCGTGATGGCGGAGCTGTTCGCCGACCCGGCGACCGCCCGCGTGGTCGTCGAGCCCGACGTCCGCAACAAGGCCGTGCACGCGCTCAACGAGGCCGTCGGCTTCGTGCCGGAGCGCGAGATCCAGAAGCCGGAGAAGAAGGCCCTGCTGAGCTTCTGCACCCGCGCCCAGTTCGAGACCGCCGTCGGAGCGACGATATGAGCCTTCCGGACGCCACCGACCCCGTGGCCCACCTCACCCCCGAGCGCTGGGCCGCCGCCAACCGCGCGCTGATCCGCAAGGCCCTCGCCGAGTTCGCCCACGAGCGGCTGCTCAACCCGCAGGAGCTGG
Source organism: Streptomyces sp. CC208A (assembly GCF_030010625.1). Classification (GTDB taxonomy): domain Bacteria; phylum Actinomycetota; class Actinomycetes; order Streptomycetales; family Streptomycetaceae; genus Streptomyces. The sequence goes on from NZ_JASCXN010000025.1 coordinate 102,057, forward strand.
GCGAGTCCCGCTACCGGGTGCTCAGCGACGACGGCGCGACCGAGTACCGCTTCACGGCGGACCGCTTCGCCCTCGACCACTGGCAGGTCTACCCCGAGTCGATCAGCCGCCACCGGGGAGACGAACAACTCCCTCTGGACGCCCTCCAGTTCATCACGGAGCTGCGCGGCGCGCTGGGCCTGAGCGACGAGATCCTCCCGGTCTACCTGGAGGAGATCTCCTCCACCCTGGCCGGCACCGCCTACAAGTCGACGAAGCCGCCGGTGGCCGCCGCCGAGCTGGCCCAGGCCGGCTTCCAGGCGATCGAGACCGGCATGACCGAGGGCCACCCCTGCTTCGTCGCCAACAACGGCCGCCTCGGCTTCGGCGTCGACGAATACCGCGCCTACGCCCCCGAGGCCGCGGCCCCGATCCACCTGATCTGGCTGGCCGCCCGCCGCGACCGCGCCACCTTCACGGCCGGCGCGGACGTGGAGTACGAGACCTTCATCCGCGCGGAGCTGGGCGACGCGGCGGTGGACGGTTTCGCCGCGATCCTCGCGGAACGGGGCCTGGACCTGGCCGACTACCTCCTCATGCCGGCCCACCCCTGGCAGTGGTGGAACAAGCTGTCGGTGACCTTCGCCGCCGAGGTGGCCCAGCAGCGCCTGGTGTACCTGGGCGAGGGCGAGGACGCCTACCTGGCACAGCAGTCGATCCGCACCTTCTTCAACACCACCGACCCCGCCAAGCACTACGTGAAGACGGCCCTGTCGGTCCTCAACATGGGCTTCATGCGCGGCCTCTCGGCGGCGTACATGGAGGCCACCCCGGCGATCAACGACTGGCTGCACACCCTGATCGAGGCGGACCCGACCCTCCAGGCGGCCCGCTTCTCGATCATCCGCGAGCGCGCGGCGGTCGGCTACCGCCACCTGGAGTACGAAGCGGCGACGGACCGCTACTCCCCCTACCGCAAGATGCTGGCGGCCCTGTGGCGCGAGTCCCCGGTCCCGCGCCTGGCGGAGGGCGAACGCCTGGCGACGATGGCGTCCCTGCTGCACGTGGACCACGCGGGCGCGTCCTTCGCGGGAGCCCTGATCAAGAACTCGGGCCTGACCCCTGAGACATGGCTCCGGAAATACCTGGACGCCTACCTCCTCCCGGTCTTGCACAGCTTCTACGCCTACGACCTGGCGTACATGCCGCACGGCGAGAACGTGATCCTGGTCCTCGACGCCTCGGGCGCGGTGGACCGGGCGATCTTCAAGGACATCGCCGAGGAGATCGTCGTCATGGACCCGGCCGCGGTCCTCCCCCCGGCGGTGGAACGCATCCGCGCCGAGGTCCCCGAGGACATGAAGCTCCTCTCGGTCTTCACGGACGTCTTCGACTGCTTCTTCCGCTTCCTCTCCGCGACGCTGGCGGCGGAGGGTGTGGTGGACGAGGACACCTTCTGGCGGACGGTGGCCGAGTCGGTGAAGGTCTACCAGGCCTCGAAGCCGGAACTGTCCGACCGCTTCGCGCAGTACGACATGTTCACGGAGACCTTCGCCCTCTCCGCCCTCAACCGCCTCCAGCTCCGCAACAACAAGCAGATGGTCGACCTGGCGGACCCCTCGGCGGCCCTCCAGCTGGTGGGCGACCTGACGAACCCGATCGCGCGGTTCGCCTGACGGGCACACCCCCGAGACCGGTGCGGGCCCCGGCGGAGTACGGTCCTCCGCCGGGGCCCGCATCCATGCCGCCCCGTAGGGGCAGGAGCCCTCTTCCTGGCCGCGGCCCGGCGCCTCGCCACTGTCCGGGCTCCTTTCTCCGTTCCCCTCACCGAGGGATGGAGCCCTGAGGCATCGCCCGGGGAGGGACACACGGAGTCGTTCGCAGGTCACCCGCTGACCAGGGCGACGTACTCGACGGTGACGGCGAACGTCCCGTGACCGGTCGCGACCGCGTGCGCCAGGCACGCGACGTTCGCGGCCTGCGGGTCGGCCGTGGGCCGCGTCTCCCACACGCACGCCCCGTCCAGGCAGGAGGCCGTGACGGTCGTCTCCCCCTGCGGGTGCGGGCCGATCCGGTGGGCGACGGCCACGTCCGGCAGCGCCGTCACGGCGCCTCGATCCGCATCTTCGGCGGGTCGTGCGGGTGGTTGCGTACCTCCACCACACAGTCCACGGCGGCGGATTCGTCGTGCAGAGGCCCCGTGCCCATGTACAGGTCGAACCAGCGCACCAGATACGCGCACAGCGTGCAGTCCGGCACCGGCTCGGGCCGGGGCCGGAGCTCGTGATCGGCGGAGAGGACCATCGCCGGCGGCACGGGCGTCGTGAGGACGTGGATGCTCGCCCGCTCCCCCTCGGTCGGCTCCCGCAGCGCCTCGGGCGACGCGGCCCACTCGGCACCGCCGCCCGGCGGAGTCAGGTGGACGCGCCCACCGGCGTGGCGCGAGACCCGCCCGAGCCGGGTCCTTCCGCCACTGGTGTCGGCCACGTAGGCGCCGACGGCGGGGAAGGGTGGGGGAACACTGCACGCAGGCATGACCACTCCTCTCTGTAGCTGTTCCACTACCAGGGGTCGTCAGCGTGGCGTAGAGTCGGGATCCCTTCAACTGGGCAATTCCGAAGGAAGAGTTGTGGTCAATCGCAAGGAATTACACCCGGAGGACGGCCCGCGCGCGGCCTACGGCGCACATCTGCGCAGGCTGCGGGAGCGCCGGGGCTGGACCCAGGACGAGCTGGCGGCGCAGACGGGCTACTCCAGCCAGCACGTCTCGGCGGTGGAAACCGCCCGGAAGCCGCCGACCCTCCCGTTCTCGCGGGAAGCCGACCAGGCTCTCGGCACGGCCGGGACGGCCGATTCGCTCGAACGCCTATGGAACGAGATACGGTACGGCAGCCTGCTGGAGGGCTTCCCGGAGTACGTCGGGTACGAGGGGCGCGCCGTCGAGATCCGGCTGTTCCAAGTCGGGATCATCCCAGGGCTGTTGCAGACGGCGGAGTACGCGCAGGCGCTCGCCAACAGCCATGTGCGGCGCGGCTCCATCACGCAACAGCAGGCGGACGAACGGGTCGCATTCCTCACGGAGCGCCAAGCGGCGCTGGTGAAGGATCGCCCGCCCATGCTGCTCGTGGTGATGGACGAGAGCTGCATCCGTCGTCCCGTCGGAGGCTCCGCCGTCATGAACGCACAGCTGGAGCGGCTGGCCGAGTTCGCCGAGCTGCCGAACAGCATGCTCCAGGTGGCGCCGTACGAGATAGGCGAACGTCGCCCGTTCGACCTTCCGGTCAACCTGCTCACACTGGCCGACCGGTCCATGGTTGCGTACACGGAGACCCATGCGCAGGGGTATGTGGAGCGCGAACGCACCGCCGTCGCGTCCCTCCTGACGGGCTACCATCAACTCCAGGCGGAATGCCTCTCCCAGGCAGACTCCGTGGCCATGGTCGAGAAGGTACGAAAGGGCATGCCGTGACGACCGAATCCCCCCGCTGGTACAAGTCTTCCTACAGCAACAACGGCGGTGACTGCGTCGAGGTCGCCACCAACCTCGTCACCCCCCACGGCATCGTCCCCGTCCGCGACTCCAAGCGCCCCACCGGCCCCACCCTCGCCCTCCCCGCCCCCGCCTTCGCGGTCTTCGTGGCGGGCGTGAAGGCCGGCGACCTCGGGAACGCCTGACCCACGTACGTGCAGCACGGAACGCCCGGCCTGGCAGCTCCCGGCCGGGCGTTCCGTGCGCGACGGGCCTGTTCTGCGGGCCGCTCCTACTGCGGAACGCCCGCGTCGTCGTACGCGCCCTGGAAAGCGCCGACGGTCATCGCGACCACCATGGCGATGAGGGCGAGGCCGAAACAGAGAAGGCCCAGCGCGAAGGTGGCGTCCCAGGCCGTCCGGGGCCGCGACTGGCGGACGATCGCCCTCATGGGGTTCCGGGGGTCGTAGGCGACCTGGACCGTCTCTGATCTGGCCTTGCTGTACAGGGTGCGGCTCACGCCCGTGGAGTCCGTGTACATGTGCGTTCCGGACCCGCCCAACAGGCGGCTCCTGTCGGCGATCCTCCGTGCGGTCACGGTGATGCCGTACCGGGGCAGGTGCCACTGGAGGTAGGCCAGCCACAGCCACCCAGCACCACCCCCGGCGGCTGCCAGCCCCATGCCGCCGACAAGGGGGGAGATGACGCCGAGGAACACTCCCGGGAGCCCGCCCGCGGCGACCCCGGTCGCAACGCCGTTGGCGACGAGCACCAGGGCGGCCGCCCACCCCAGCAGAACGGGCATGCCGGTCTTCTTCCCGGCCCCGGACAGGACGCGCACGGTGACGAGGCTCGAGCCGTCGGCCCTCGCGTCGTCCTCACCGCGCTCGGGCAGCGCCGCGTTCACGAGGTCGGCGAAGACGGTGGCGGCGACCTCGCTCACCCCCTCGACCCGGTGGACGACCGCCGTCGCCCCGGCCGGAGCGGTCAGCTCGACGGCGACGGACCGGCCCTCGGCGCGCACCCGTTCGATCGCCGCCAGCGGGATGTCCAGTTCCTCGTGCGGACGGCTCAGGATCAGCGACTCGCCCTCCGACCGGAGAGCGGCGCCCTTGTTGCCCTGCAGGACGGGTATGGGCGAGGTGAGTGACATGAGCGCGATCATAGGGAGACGTGCGGCCGACGATCCACTGTGACTTCGCGACCCTGTGCGGCCCGCCGGAGCCGCGGGTGACGGCCCGCACTTCAAGGAGTTCCGGCGGGCGGGAGAGTCGATTCCGTTCGTACGGTTCGAACCGCACGAACGGAGTGCGCCTGTCCCCGACGGATCGCGATCGAAGCCGTACGCGGATCGCCACGACTCCGACGCGGTCCCGGCCGCGAGCAACCGCGCCGCCTGCCCGCCCGGGCGGCCCATCACCCCCGCTGCCCCACAAGCAGACGAGTATCACCCTGCACACCGTCACCCCCACACAGAGTCAAGGTCTGGACCAACAACCCTCTCCAGATCGATGATCATGTGACCTCTGCCCGATTTCGGGCAGGATTCTTGCGGAAGACGGGGGGTGCCCCTCAATATTCATGGGTGCTCGAACGCCGCCCGTCCCATGACGACCTCATCGACCACCTGGTCCGGAGCACCGCGCTCCAGCGTGGTGAGGCCGCCCGGGTGGTGCTCGACGTGCTGGCGTACTTCGACGAGACGACCGAGGAGTTCGTCCGGCGGCGCCACCGCGAGCTGCAGTCCGGCGGGGCGGTGAACGCGGAGATCTTCGAGCGGATCTCGGGCGAGCTGCCGCACCGGGCCGTCGCTCCGCCGGAGCTCTCGCTCCGGCAGCTGCGTCGGATCGTCTACGGGTAGTCCGGCCCTCTCGTCGAGGCCGAGCACCACCATCACCTATCGGAGGGGTTTCCTTTATGTGCGGAATTGTCGGTTACATCGGTAAGCGCGACGTGGCGCCGCTGCTCCTGGAGGGCCTGGCCCGCCTGGAGTACCGCGGGTACGACTCCGCCGGTCTCGTCATCAACAGCCCGAAGAGCGCGGCGCTGAAGATGGTCAAGGCCAAGGGACGGGTCCGGGACCTGGAGGCCCGGGTCCCCAAGCGCTTCTCCGGCACCACCGGCATCGCGCACACCCGCTGGGCCACGCACGGCGCGCCCAGCGACCACAACTCGCACCCCCACCTGGACCCGGAGAACAAGGTCGCCGTCGTCCACAACGGCATCGTCGACAACGCCGCCGAGCTCCGCGCCAAGCTGGAGGCCGACGGGGTCGTCTTCGCCTCCGAGACCGACACCGAGGTCATCACCCACCTCGTCGCCCGCTCCCAGGCCGAGACGCTTGAGGACAAGGTCCGCGACGCGCTCAAGGTCATCGAGGGCACCTACGGCATCGCCGTGATGCACGCCGACTTCAACGACCGCATCGTCGTCGCCCGCAACGGCTCGCCGGTCATCCTCGGCATCGGAGAGAAGGAGATGCTGGTCGCCTCCGACGTGGCCGCGCTCATCGCCCACACCCGCCAGGTCGTCACCCTCGACGACGGTGAGATGGCCACCCTCAAGGCCGACGACTTCCGCACCTACACGGTCACCGGCGCCTCCACCACCGCCACCCCCGAGACCGTCGAGTGGGAGGCCGCCTCGTACGACATGGGCGGCCACGACACGTACATGCACAAGGAGATCTCCGAGCAGCCCGACGCGGTCGACCGCGTGCTGCGCGGCCGGATCGACGACCGCTTCTCCACCGTGCACCTCGGCGGCCTCAACCTCGACCCGCGCGAGGCCCGCACCATCCGCCGCATCAAGATCCTCGGCTGCGGCACCTCGTACCACGCCGGCATGATCGGCGCCTCCCTCATCGAGGGCATGGCCCGCATCCCGGCCGACGCCGAGCCGGCCTCCGAGTTCCGCTACCGCAACCCGGTCGTGGACCCCGACACCCTGTACATCGCCGTCTCCCAGTCCGGTGAGACGTACGACGTGCTCGCCGCCGTCCAGGAGCTCAAGCGCAAGGGCGCCCGCGTCCTCGGCGTGGTCAACGTGGTCGGCTCCGCCATCGCCCGCGAGGCCGACGGCGGCGTCTACGTGCACGCCGGTCCCGAGGTCTGCGTCGTCTCCACCAAGTGCTTCACCAACACGGTGGTCGCCTTCGCGCTGCTCGCCCTCCACCTCGGCCGCATCCGCGACCTGTCCGTCACCGACGGCAAGCGGATCATCGAGGGCCTGCGCAAGCTGCCCGCGCAGATCGAGGAGATCCTCAAGGACGAGGAGGAGATCAAGCGCCTCGCCGCCGAGTACGCCGGTGCCCAGTCGATGATGTTCATCGGCCGCGTCCGGGGCTACCCGGTCGCCCTGGAGGCCTCCCTCAAGCTGAAGGAGATCTCCTACATCCACGCCGAGGCGTACCCGGCCTCCGAGCTGAAGCACGGCCCGCTCGCCCTCATCGAGCCGGCCCTGCCGACGGTCGCGATCGTCCCCGACGACGACCTGCTGGAGAAGAACCGCGCCGCCCTGGAGGAGATCAAGGCCCGCTCCGGCCGCATCCTCGCGGTCGCCCACCAGCCGCAGGAGAAGGCCGACCACACCATCGTGGTCCCGAAGAACGAGGACGAGCTCGACCCGATCCTCATGGGCATCCCGCTCCAGCTCTTCGCGTACCACACCGCCCTCGCCATGGGCCGCGACATCGACAAGCCGCGCAACCTGGCCAAGTCCGTCACGGTCGAGTAGTCGCCCGGCGGGACCTGTCACCCGCCGAGCACACCACGGCCCCGGGCCTGTCCCCCGGGGCCGTACGCCGGGCCTGTCCCCGGCGGACCCGACCGGGTACGAAGAACGGCCCCCCACGCTTCCCAGGAGCGTGCGGGGCCGTTCTGCTTCTTTCCTTCGTCGCGTTACGCGGCTGCCGCCGTCGTGCCGCCGCTCGCCCGGCGCAGGGCCATCGGCCAGCCGGCCAGCGCCGCCGTGGCGCCGTACCAGGCCGCGAGGCCCGCGAGCGCGGCCACCCAGCCGCCCGCCCTGCCCAGGCCCTCGTTGCCCGCCATCGCGGCGATGCCCGAGAGCAGCAGCGCGAGGAACAGCAGGCCGTACACGCCCTGCCCGAAGACCCCGCCGCCCTTGGCGGCCAGCGTCAGGGTGAGCGCCAGGAGCGCCCACAGGAGCAGGAAGAGACCGGCCGCGTCCGCCGAGGCCCCGCCGCCCACTCCGGTCCCCCAGGTGAACCAGAAGGCGCCGAGCGCCGCGAAGGCCGTGCCGTCGCCGGTGCTGCCCGCGCGCAGGGCGAGCATGCCGACCAGGAAGAGCGCCACGCCGCCGACCCAGGTGGCGAGGCCCGCGGCATCGGCTGCCGCGACGTTGTCGATGACCCCGGTGCCGCCCAGGCCGAAGGCCAGGAGGGTCAGTCCGAGTGCGAGGTTTCCGAGGGTGGAGGTGCCGTTCCCCGACGCGACGTCCTTGTTCACGACGGGCTCCCTTCGAACGAGCGGTGATGCCGCGTGAGCTGCTGTGTTCCGGTCCCCTTTAACTACCCTTCACAAGCGCACAAATCACCTGAGGGAGGAAGAAATTATCCCTGCCCCAAGGGAGTTGACGGGGTGTCGGGCGAGCGGTAGCGGGAGCGGTGCGCGGTGCGCGGTGGTGCGCGGTCAGGGAATGACGATCACGGGGCGCTGCGCGCGCCGCGCGAGACGGCCGGCGACCGAGCCGAAGATCCGGCCGACGATCCCGTGCGTCGAGCCGACCACGATCGCGTCGGCCGAGTACTCCCGGCCGACCTCCTCCAGCTCGTGGCAGATGTCCCCGCCGCGCTCGACGAGGATCCACGGCACCTCGGAGAGGTGCTCCGCGCAGGCCAGCTCAAGACCGAGGACCTCGGTGCGGTGGTCCGGCACGTCGACGAAGACCGGCGGCTCGCAGCCCGCCCACACCGTGGTGGGGAGCCGGTTGGCGACGTGCACGATGATCAGGCCGGAGCCGGAGCGCCGGGCCATGCCGATGGCGTACGCCAGGGCACGCTCGCTGGACGTGGAGCCGTCGAAGCCGACGACCACCCCGTGCCGGAAGGCCGGGTCGCAGGCGTGGCGTGGCTGTTCCACCGCGAGGGGGTCGACCGTGGAGTCGGCGACGCGCTTGCGGTCCGCGGGTTCGGGGAATTCGTGACCGGCCATCGGTGTCTCGGCTAGGGAAGTCCTCGTGGGAAGGGGCGGGAAACGGGGAGCGGCCAACGGGTGGCGGCGGAGCTGTGTCCGGGAATCATCTTCCCAAGCCCATACCCGCAAGGGTACGGCGACACTCCTCTCCTGCCCAGGGCCCGCCGTGCCACACCCGGCGCGCCCACCGCTCGCGCTCACCGCTCGTGCGCGACTCGGCGCGCGCGGTGTCCCCCGGAGCATGCACGAGGGGTTCACCATCTGGCAATGCCGGATGTGCCCTACAGGCACCCGCCGGACGGCCCTGCGCGGGTCGCATGCGGCCCTTGCGCGGGGCCGAACGGGCGTCACCCGGAGTGACCGGAGGGTTCCGCTTCTCGTTCCCCACAGGTCCGGATCACCGTCGCAGGGAGCCCGCCCGTGCCCGCACCGTCCACGCCTTCCTCCCCCGTCTCCGCCTCACCCGTCCCCTCCGCCCGTTCCCGCCGCCGCGCCCGGGTGCCGGGCCCGGCGGCGCCCGCCGCCCCGGGGACGGGCGAGTCCGCGCGGGCCGAGCCGGAGCCGGCCGGGGGTGCCGGGGACGTGGTCCGCTGGGCGGTGTTCTGCTGCGTCCTCGTCCCGCTGGTCCTCGTCGCCTTCGGGACCTCGCTGGGCGGGGCGGGCGGGACCGCGCTCGGGCTCGCCTCGGTGACGGCCGCGTGCCGGCTGCTGCTGCGCCGGGCGGAGCGCGGACTGCGCGCGGAGGGCGCGGGGAACAGGCACCGGGGCTGAGCGAAGAGCGCGGGCGCGGAGTCCTGAGGAGTCCTGAGGAGTCCTGAGGAGTCCTGAGGAGTCCTGAGGAGTCCTACGGAGGGTGGGAAACCCCTCCGGACCCCCGCGTCCCCCCGTCGAGTTGACAGGTTCGCACAGCCGATCCCATACGTTTTCAGCCAACTTGAAGTTTCCGGCGCGTCCTTGACGAAACGGTACGCCTGCCCTTCCCCGATCCCTCGGGAAAGCCCCGCGCCGGAGGGCCGTACCCTACGCGTACGGCCACTTCTCCACCGTGGGCGCCCGTACGGGCCCCCTCCGGCCGGCCTTCCGGCGATCGATCGCTTCACGCCAAGTTGCCATGTCGACAATGTGCCGGATGGAGAACTTGTCACGCCGGGTGCCGCGGAACCCAGTAGATTCGATCATGGGTACCGAAGACTGGGGTCTCGTGCAAAACCGAGGGGAAACGTGGCACAGCGACACGACCAGGGAGACGCGAACACCGAGGGGGGCTTAGCGCCATGAGCCAGGACTCCGCCGCACCGGAGGTCGCACGGAAATTGTCCGGACGACGCCGTCGCGAAGTCGTCGCGGTGCTGCTGTTCAGCGGCGGCCCCATCTTCGAGAGCTCCATCCCGCTCTCCGTGTTCGGCATCGACCGGCAGGACGCCGGGGTGCCCCGCTACCGGCTGCTGGTCTGCGCCGGTGAAGAGGGGCCCCTGCGCACCACGGGCGGGCTCGAACTGACCGCGCCGTACGGCCTGGAGGCGATCAGCCGCGCGGGGACGGTCGTCGTCCCCGCCTGGCGCTCGATCACCTCGCCGCCGCCTCCGGAGGCCCTTGAGGCGCTCCGCAGGGCGCACGAAGAAGGGGCCAGGATCGTCGGCCTGTGCACCGGGGCGTTCGTCCTCGCCGCGGCCGGCCTGCTGGACGGCCGCCCGGCGACGACGCACTGGATGTACGCGCCGACGCTCGCCAAGCGCTATCCGTCGGTCCACGTGGACCCGCGGGAGCTCTTCGTCGACGACGGGGACGTGCTGACCTCCGCCGGCACCGCGGCCGGAATCGATCTGTGTCTGCACATCGTGCGGACCGACCACGGCACCGAGGCCGCGGGCGCGCTCGCGCGCCGGCTGGTCGTCCCGCCGCGGCGCAGTGGCGGTCAGGAGCGCTACCTCGACAGGTCTTTACCGGAGGAGATCGGCTCCGACCCGCTCGCCGAGGTCGTGGCCTGGGCGCTGGAGCACCTCCACGAGCAGTTCGACGTGGAGACCCTGGCGGCCCGTGCGTACATGTCACGGCGGACCTTCGACCGCCGTTTCCGCTCGCTGACCGGCTCCGCGCCGCTCCAGTGGCTGATCACCCAGCGGGTGCTCCAGGCGCAGCGGCTCCTGGAGACCTCGGACTACTCGGTGGACGAGGTCGCGGGGCGCTGCGGCTTCCGTTCGCCGGTGGCGCTGCGCGGCCACTTCCGGCGGCAGCTCGGCTCCTCGCCGGCGGCCTACCGGGCGGCGTACCGGGCCAGGCGGCCCCAGGGTGAGCCGGCCACGGCCGTCCTGGAGCCGGTGGTGCCCGCCCAGGTGGCGGCGGGTGCCCGCCGGCCCGGGTCACCGCTGGAGCCGGGCAAGCCCACGTCCGACGCCTACACACCGGGCCGGCCCGCCCTGCCGGGCCAGCGCACCGCGCCGTGACGGACGGCCGCCGCAGCGGGCGATAGAGGACCTGCGCCGCCACAAGCGGCGCGACGCGGTACCGGCGGGCGTCCGGGGAGACCTTCCCCGGGCGCCCGCCGGCGTCTCTCCTCCGTGTTTCGCGCCTAAGGTAGGACGCATGAACGATCGCATGGTGTGGATCGACTGCGAGATGACCGGGCTCTCGCTGACGGACGACGCACTCATCGAGGTGGCCGCGCTGGTCACCGACTCGGAACTGAACGTGCTCGGCGAAGGCGTGGACATCGTGATCCGCCCGCCGGACCACGCCCTGGAGACCATGCCGGAGATCGTGCGCCAGATGCACACCGCCTCCGGTCTGCTCGACGCGCTGCCCGGCGGCACCACGCTGGCCGACGCGGAGGCGCAGGTCCTGGCGTACATCCGCGAGCACGTGAAGGAGCCCGGCAAGGCGCCGCTGTGCGGGAACTCGGTCTCCACCGACCGCGGCTTCCTCGCCCGGGACATGCCCGCCCTGGAAAGCCACCTGCACTACCGGATCGTCGATGTGTCCTCGGTCAAGGAGCTGGCACGCCGCTGGTACCCGAGGGCGTACTTCAACAGTCCGGAGAAGAACGGCAACCACCGGGCGCTCGCCGACATCCGCGAGTCCATCGCCGAGCTGCGCTACTACCGCGAGGCGATCTTCGTCCCGCAGCCCGGCCCGGACGCGGAGACCGCCCGGGAGATCGCGGCCCGGCACGTCGTCCCGGCGGAGTAGACGCCTCCCTGAAGGGCCCGCTCGCGCACCCGGAGAAAACGTGTGCGCGAGCACCCCTCGGAACCCTGTAGACTTCTTCTCGGCCGGTCGGGGAAACCCGGGGAAACCTCGGAGAACCGCCGGTCATGGTGGGTATAGCTCAGCTGGTAGAGCACCTGGTTGTGGTCCAGGATGTCGCGGGTTCGAGTCCCGTTACTCACCCTGAATGATCAAGGGCTGACCTGTGTAAACGGGTCAGCCCTTCGTCATGCCTGGATCCTTGGGAACATTGTGGGAACACAGACGTCGGATCCGGTCGTATCGTCGGCCCATGGCGAGCATCGTGGAGAGGCCCAAGAAGGACGGCACCTGCACCTTTCAGGTGAAGTGGCGCCAGGACGGCTCATGGCAGACGGAGAACTTCGGGGACTCCGACCAAGCCGACCAGTTCAAGAAACTGGTCGAGGCCCACGGCGGCTGCTGGCCGCACGGGTGGGTGCGCGGCGAGGGATTCGTCGAGCAGCCCAAGGTCCCCGGCGACATGCCCCTTGTGGCGTACGCCACGCGCTACGTCGACCGGCTCACCGGCATCGACGACCGGACCCGCGAGGACTACCACCGTGAGATCCGGATCCACTTCTCCCTCATCCGGCACATCGACCCGACCGGCACCGAGCGGGAGGCGACGATCTGCAACCTCACGCAGGACGATGTATCCGACTGGGTGCGCATGGAGGAGGACGGCGAGAGGGACCCTGCCGACCCCGAGAAGTGGATCCGAAGGGAGGCCGACCCCAAGTCCATCCGCAACCGCCACGGGCTCCTGTACTGCATCGTGCAGGCCGCCGTGGAGTCTGAGCCCCAGCTCCGTACGAAGAACTGCTGCAAGAACACTCGCCTCCCCCGCGTGGACGACCACGTCGACGAGGAGATGACGTTCCTGGAACGCGACGAGTACCAGCGCATCGCCGCCGAGATCACCGACCCCGACGCCCGCGACCTGGCCGACTGGCTCGTCGGCACGGGCATGCGCTGGAGCGAGGCCACCGCGCTGAAGATCTCCGACCTCAGCCTGAACTCAGACCGACCGTCAGCGAACATCCAGCGCGCATGGAAGAAGGCGAAGAAGGGCAGCGTCGGCGGCGCGTTCTACCTCGGGCCGCCGAAGACGAAGAAGGCGCGCCGGCTGCTGCGGCTGGCGCCTGCACAGGTTGAGGTGGCACGACGTCACGCGACGGGGATGAAGCCGGACGACTTCCTGTTCCGCACCGCTACGGGAAAGTCATGGCGGCATGCGAACTACTACAACCGCAAGTGGCTGCCTGCGGTGCAGAAAGCCATGGAGAAAGGACTGCCGAAGCGGCCCCGGCTCCATGACCTCCGGCACACGCATGTGTCCTGGCTGATCGCCGCACGGATCCCGCTGCCCGCGATTCAGGTACGCCTCGGGCACGAGAGCATCCAGACCACGGTGGACCGGTACGGGCATCTGGTGCAGGGGCTCGACGACGACATCGCAGTGGCGATCGAGGCCGCGATGGGCAGCCCGGCGCCGAAGGCGGGGTTGCGGGCGGTGCGCAGCGCCTAGTGGGGGGTGGGCTGGGGCGGCTGGTCGCTGCCCCGGTTCTGCCGCCAGAGGCCTGAGCCGATGATGTGCTGGAGGCAGTGGTTCATCTCGCTCCGGAGCTCTTCGGTCATCTGGCCCTCAAGGACCCCCCAGACCAGGGTTCCTGGCGCCTCAAGCGGGACGACGATGTGGCCGTCCGGCATCTCCTCCTTGGGCACGAACTCGATGCGGACAGACTCGCGCATGCTCTGCTGCTTCGCCGTTCCTTCGTCAGCCATGTGACCCCCATTACCGTGGCCCGCATCGCTCGGTCACCAGTTCGAACCTAACGACACACGCAGGCTACCGAACCTACTCGCCCCCCAGGCGGATGGCTCATGCTGCCAGGTCGGTGAAGGTTTGACTACACCCCGCACCCGACAACCACGCACCGTGAGGTTGCGGCCCGGAATATGCCAGAGCGCTACTCCCCGGGAGCGAGGACGTCGAGGAATCGGGCCAAGGCATCCACCTGCTCGGGCGTCATACGGTCAGCGCGCGCGACAAGCGCACGAGCGCGCCCCGACTCCCCCTCGACGGTGGAGATCCCGAAGAACTGCTCACCGGCCGCAGCCTGCACGACGTGCAGTGGAAGTTGGAGACCTACCGCAAGGCCGACGATGGCGGAGTACTCGGGGGCGAGCACCTTGAGGCCGGTCTCCAGGCGGTGCAGCCAAGAGTCCTTAACCGTCTGCTCCCCCGTCTCGGGGTCGACGCATCGCTGCGCGAGCTTGACGTAGCTCAGCCCTAGCTCGGCCCTGCGTCTCTTGACCAGCTCGCTGAGCGCTGGCCTCGGGGCCTCCGCGCGCGGGCGATCTTCGGTAGCCATGAGGCTCATCCTGCCACTCCGTGTCATGTCATGGGCTGTGGGGTGTCCATGGGACCAGTGAGGCATCAGGTACTTCCCCCCTGGTAGCACTCGGTCTGCCATCCAACGTGCTGGACGAAGTGTCCACGGCATGAGGCGGCGCGCGCTAGAGCGCACAGGCGTTTTGACGAGATCCCCACACGGACATCCAAGAAGATGGACAACACGTCCAAGCTATGCAATGCTCAAGGCATCCAAGCAGTGCAACGAAATGCCGCACGAGGTGGACATGGCAACCCCTGACCTGGCGCATAACCCTGCGCAACCCCTCTACAAGCTTCTCGACAGAAGCCTCCTCGGCCGCCTGATGGAACGCACTGGTACCGGTGCCCCCCTCAGCATCCGAGGACTCGCCACAAAGGCCGGTGTCGCCCACGGCACCATCGGCAACCTCCTGACCGGCGAGCAGGAGTCCGTGATCGAGCCCACCGCTCACGCCATCTGCGGCGCGATCGGCGTGGACCTCCTGATCCTGTTCGCCCCCGAAGGACGCGCCACCCGACACACCGGCAGGCCCCGCTTGGCGGTCCAGCGATGACCCGCCACACCTACCCGGAAGCGGCCAAGGCACTTCGTGTCGAGGAGTCGTGGCTGCGGCGGCACATCAAGAAGCTGCCGCACTCGAAGAAGGGACGCGTCGTCACCTTCACGGATGCGGACCTGGAGCGCATTGACGCCCTGTTCCACCACGAGCCGACGAGCGGTCCGATCGCCACGGTGCGGGCGTCCGCGTCGGGTGTGCACCCGCTGGCCGGTCTGCGTCCCCTGCCGTCTCGCGGGGCGCAGCGGCAGATCGCCTGACCCACCCAAGAAGAACGGGGCCGTCGAGACCGTGCCGGGTCCCGCAGCCCCTCACGAACCCCACTGATTGGAGTGGAATCCATGAGCAACAACCCTACCCCCACCGTCGGCCAGCAGGCCCAGGCGTTCCGTCTGGTGGCGCTGCTCGCGGCGGAGAACCCGCTGCTGCCCGCCCCGTACGTCGTGGTCCACACGTACTGGGAGACGAGCGTTTCGTTCCAGCTGGAGATCGCCGACTTCGAGGCGTGGCGTGAGGCGCTGGGATTCGGCGTCGAGAACGTGGAGCTGAAGTCGCGCGGTGACTCGTGGCTGACGGTGAGGGGCCTGGTGGTCCGGTCGGTGGATGGTCACGACGTGGCGGCTCAGGTCCAGCTGACGGGCTGTGGTCTGCCGCAGCTGTCGGAGCGTCCGGCTGACGAGCTGGTGGAGCGTGCCGCATGAGCGCCCGCGAGGAGCGGTTGCGGCTGGCGTGGCAGTCGGCTCGGGAGCGGGCGCAGGCGTACGGAGAGGGCATCCTCCAGCGCGTTGAGGACCGCGACACGTGGATGGGCTGGACCAAGGCGGCTGAGGCCGAGGTGCAGCGCCTGCAGGCGGAGCGGCACTCGACGAACGAGGCCCTCGACGACGCGGTGCGGGAGAACGCCGTACTGCGGGCCCGGGTCGCCGAGCTGGAGGCCGCCGCCATCTGCCCGTCCGTCGCCCGCCTCTACGGCAGCAAGTGCGTGCTGCCCGTCCGTCACCGGGGTGACCACCAGAACGAGACGAAGCGGCACTACTGGAGCGACGACTACGCCGTCCCCCAGCAGCGTCAGCAGGAGGACCCGCACGACTCCGAGCTCCACCACGAGTACGCCCTCGGCCGTGACCTGCCGGTCATCCCCCACCAGACCACCGGCCGCTGCCCGGTCTGCCGGGGCACGTTCGAGGACTGCACCTGCGGTGGTGGCCGATGAGCGAGATCGTCGAGCCGGGCCTGTACCCCCAGCTGACCGCCGAGGAGTACCACGCCCAGCGCACGTCGCTGTCATCGACCGGCGCCCGCACCATGCTCAAGGCCCCAGCCCTGTACCGGTACGAGCAGGACCACCCGCAGCCCCGCCGTGACACGTTCGACTTCGGCACGGCCGCCCACAAACTCGTCCTTGGTGACGGGCCCGAGCTGGTCGCCGTCGAGGCGCCGGACTGGCGGACGAAAGCAGCTCGCGAGGAACGCGACGCCGTCGCCGACGCTGGCGGTGTCGCGCTGCTCGCCTCCGACTACGACCGGGTGCACGAGATGGCGGACGTGATCCGTCGACACCCGATCGCGTCGGCCCTCTTCGCCGCTGGCAACGGGCGGCCCGAGCAGTCCCTGTTCTGGCGGGACGAGCGGACCGAGATCATGCGGCGGGCCCGGCTGGACTGGCTGCCGAACCCGCGTGACGGCCGGCTGATCGTCGCCGACTACAAGACCACCGTGTCCGCTCACCCCGAGGCGCTGGCCCGCGCGGTCGACACCTACGGCTACCACCAGCAGGCCGCCTGGTACCTCGACGGAGTCCGGGCCCTGGACCTGGACGAGAAGCCCGCGTTCCTCCTGGTGTTCCAGGAGAAGACAGCCCCGTTCCTGATCACGGTCGTCGAGCTGGACATGCCGACGCTGCGGATCGGGGCGGCGAAGAACGAACGCGCCCTCGACATGTACCGCGTGTGCGTCGAGACCGGCCGCTGGCCCGGCTACGTGCCCGAGCACGAGCCGTTCTACCTCTCCCTGCCCGCGTGGGCGCTGAACCGTGACACCGAGGAGTACCTGTGAGCCAGCAGCAGATCGAGCGTATGAGCCCGGCGGCGATGCCGGAGCGTGTGGGGCAGGGGACGGCGGTCGAGCAGTCCCGTGCGGTGGCCGAGGTGCAGGCCGCGATCGTGGTGGCGCAGCAGTGCCCGCGAAACATCTCGGCGGCGATCGCGGAGATGCGGCAGGTGTGCTCGCAGAAGTTCCTCGCGGAGCGGGCGTTCTTCCGGTTCTCCCGTGGTCAGGGAACGGTGTCAGGTGCGTCGGTGCACCTGGCACGGGCGCTGGCGTCGTGCTGGGGGAACGTCGACTACGGCCTGGTGGAGATGCGCCGGGACGACGTGTACGGCGAGTCGGAGATGAAGGCGTACGCGTGGGACGTCGAGAAGAACACCCGCACGTCGTCGACGTTCATCGTCCCGCACAAGAGGGACCAGCGTGGTGGCCCGAAGCAGCTGACGGACATGCGGGACATCTACGAGAACAACGCCAACAACGGTGCCCGCCGTGTCCGTGAGGCGATCTTCGCGATCCTCCCGCCGTGGTTCGTGGAGGAAGCGAAGGAGCTGTGCGCCCGCACCCTCCAGGACGGTGGCGGTCAGCCGTTGAACCTGCGGATCGCGGACGCGGTCAAGGCGTTCGAGGGCATCGGCGTCACCGTCGAGCGGATCGAGGCAAAGTTCGGTCGGCCGTCGGCGAAGTGGACGGATCACGATGTCGCGAACCTGGGCGTGATCTTCCGGTCGATCCAGCAGGGCGAGATCTCGGCCGAGGAGGAGTTCCCCTCGCGCGTGACCCTTGACGAGATCACCACCACGACGGCCGGCGGTGAGGCGTGATGCGTCTCCCCTTCATCTCCCGCCGCCGCCACGAGGAAGCCATCGACTTCCTCGCCGCCCTCCACCGGTCGAACCTGGCCCACGTCGCCAGCAAGTTGGGCGACGAACGGGACGCGCGCCGGAAGGCTGAGGCCGAGCTGGCCGCTGAGCGTGAACCGCGGCCGCCGGTCGAGGTCGAGCACACCGAGCTGTGGTCGCTCATCGACTGGACCCTGTGGGGCTCGGGCATGGGCGACGTGTTCCGCGAGCAGCTGGCCGACCAGTTCATCGCCGCGCTCACCCCGGAGCAGCACGCGCAGGCCCTGGAGCTGATCCGCTGGTGGACCGAGGACCGTGGCCGTGAGCCGTTGGGCCGCCGCCGGTACGAGGACCAGCAGCGCCGTCTCCACCGTGCCGTCCGCGCGGTCGCCGCCGAGCGGGCACAGGCCGAAGGCTACCGCCGCACCATCCGGCGCCTGACGGACCAGCTCCTCGACGCGACCGGCTACCAGGGCGAACCCCTCCTGCCCGCAGCCCGCCGTGCGCTCGGCATCGACGACATCAAGGAGGAGTCGTGACCAGTCTCTTCGGTCCCAATCGCAACCAGGTCGGCTACGAGGAGCAGCCGTGGTCGGTGTGGATCCTCGGCATGGACGACATCCATGACCGCGACACCCTCGATGAGTGCCTCGCCCTCGCCAACGAGTTCAACGCCTCGTTCGCGCAGCTACGGCTGATGCCCGTCTCCGAGCACGACCCGGTCCTGTACGCGGTCGTCCTGCACCACGGCTGGGCCTGGTCCCGCAGTGCCATCACCCCCGTCTGCGGTCGCCCTGACTGCCAGCCGTGCGCCACCAAGGAGGCCGCCCAGTGACCTCCTCCGAGTCTCCCGTGGCGGGGCTGACCACCCGCCCCGCCACGGGCACCACCTGGCGCGACAGCGCCCTCTGCTCACAGGTCGACCCCGACCTGTGGTTCCCCGAGAAGGACGGCCGCGCGTCGATCGCCAAGCGCGTCTGCCTGGCGTGCGACGTCCGCCGCGAGTGCCTGGAGTACGCGCTCGACAACGACGAGCGACACGGCATCTGGGGCGGCCTGTCCGAGACCGCGCGCCGCAGGCTCCGCCCCGAGCCCGAGACGCCGCACACGGGTGGGAAGCGGCCGGCGCCGTGCGGGACGAGCGCCGCCTACCAGCGGCACCTCCGCAACGACGAGCCCGTCGACGACGCGTGCCGTGAAGCGGTCCGGAAGAAGTCCGCCGCCCGCCGGCGTACCGCCGCCTGACCCCGTGCCCGGGGCCGTCGCGCCCCGGGCCCCGAACCACCCACCGCACTACGGAGAGAAGGCCCCGTGACCATCGACGCGCAGCACTGGGTGTGGAACCACAGCTGCAACAGGGGCAACCCACGCCTGGTGCTGCTCGCCGTCGCCGACGCTGTGCTCGACCTCCGATGCGAGACGCGGATGGGCACCACCGAGTTCATGAAGCGGCTGAACGCGTCTCGGTCAGTAGTGCAGAAGGCGGTCGACAAGGCGCTGCTGTCGGGTGAGCTCGTCTTGGTCGAGGCGCAGCAGGGAAGTCGGGCCGCGAAGTACCGGCTGCCCGATGCGGTGGGGTACCGGCGCCCCGCGCCTGGCGCTACCGGCCCGGAATCAGGGCCGGTAGCTCCGGAGCAGGGGCCCGGAATCAAGGCCCCTAACTCTCAGCAGGGGCCCGGAATCAGGGCCGGTAGCGAAGACGCTAGGGGCCCGGAATCAGGGCCGGGGGGGCCCGGAATCGAGGCCCCTAGGGGCCCGGAATCAGGGCCCCATCACCAAACCACTCCTACCAGGAGTGCTAGCCAGCTTGAGGGCGAGCCCGACCCGGCAGCAGCAACGAGCATCCCGGACTTCGCACGCCCCCTCATCGACACCATCAGCCGCGCCGGATACGACACCCTCCGCTGGAACCTCAAGCACCCCGAGTGGCTGATCATCCACGCCCTCATCCAGAGTCACGGCGCCGACCGCCTTGCCCGCTACGCCATCGAGCAGTGCCAGCAGCGGCAGATCACCTACGGCAAGTACTTCCTCGCTGGCTGGCGCGACCTCCCCCCGGCCCCCGCACCCGGCGCCGGACGCCCCCAGCTCCGTGCCGTGTCCGGTGGCTGGCAGCCCTACCAGAACCCCGTCGACCCGTCCGTGTACGAGAACGGATTCTGACCATGCCCGAACCCAGCAGCCTCACCGGCAACCCGAACGCCGCCCTCGGCCGCATCCTTGCCGGCATCCAGGAGCGCCACCCCAACGTGGCGCCCGGCCCCGTCGACGACGCGCCCACCCCCGACGAACCCGGTCACCCCGAGTACCACCGCCGCGTCCGCGCCGAGTGGGCCCTCGACCGGTGGCACACCGCCGTCCCGCCCCGCTACCGGCAGGCCACCGCCACCCTCCCCGACATCCAGCAGTGGGCCGACCGCGTTGCCGCCGACCCCACCACCGCAGGAAGCCTCCTCCTCACCGGCACGACCGGAACCGGCAAGACCCACCAGGCGTACGGTGCTCTCCGCCGTATCGCCGAAGCCGGACCCTCCGTCTACGAGATCCGGGCCACCACCGCCGCCGACATGTACGGCCTGCTCCGCCCCAAGGGCAGCGAGCGCGGCGCCGAGGAAGAACTCCGCCGCCTCGCCCGCGTCCCCCTCCTCGTCCTCGACGACCTCGGCTCCGCCAAGGCCACCGAGTGGACCGAGGAAGTCACCTACCGGCTGATCAACGAGCGGTACAACGCGTGTCGGCCGACGCTCTACACCTCCAACCTGCCCGCCGACTCGACCGACCGGCAGGGCGTCCGACAGGGCCCCGACCTCGTGACCGCGCTCGGTGAGCGGATCGTGTCCCGCTTGTCGCAGGACACCACCGTCGTCGCCATGACCGGCCCCGACCGTCGGCGAGGTGCCGCATGACGCCGGCCCGGCGCCTGAGCGTCGTCCGCGCCACCCTCGACCAGCCCACCGAGCACGTCCCCGGGCAGACCGCCATCCCCCTCGCCGCCCTCGCCGTCATCGAAGCCGCCCTCGAAGACGGCTACCGAGCACGCGAACCCCTCAACACCCAAGCCCGCCGCATCATCCACGACCTCACCCGCGACGGCTGGAAGCTCACCATCCCGCCCCGCACCCGCCGCTACCCCTGCCCCATCTGCACCACCAACCAGCTCGTCAACGCCAACGGACGCCTCCGCCGCCACGGAGCCCCCAGCAACGCCTGCCGCGGCAGCGGCTGGACCATCACACCCGCAGGAGCCACCCCGTGATCACCTTCGTCGACATCTTCTGCGGCGCCGGAGGCAGCAGCACCGGCCTCGTCGCCGCCGGCATGCACCTCCGCCTCGCCGCGAACCACTGGCAGCGCGCCATCGAGACCCACGCCGCCAACCACCCCACCGCCGACCACCTCTGCGCCGACGTCAACAACTACGACATGCGCCGCCTCCCCTCCGCCGACGTCCTGTGGGCCTCCCCCATCTGCACCGAGATCAGCCCCGCCGGCGGCCGCAAGCGCACCCGCGGCCAGCTCGAACTCCTGGAGCACGGCTCCGTCCCGGACGCCGCGTGGGAACGCACCCGCGCGACCGCGTACGACGTCCTCCGCTACGTCGAGGTCCACCGCCCCCGGGTCGTCATGTGGGAGAACGTCCCCGAGTTCGTCACCGACTGGGAGCTGTTCGACTGGTGGTGGGGTGGGTTCGACCTCCTCGGCTACGAGGGCAAGGTCGTCTCGGCGTCGTCCGCGCACCTTTCCGGCATCGACAACGACGCGGCCGCCCAGTGGCGGAACCGTGCGTACGGGGTCCTGGTCCGCAAGGGCACCCCGATGCCGGACCTGGAGGTCCGCCCGGAGGCCGTGTGCCCCGAGTGCGGGCCCGTTCAGGCGCGGCAGGTGTGGCGGAACCCGAGCCGGCGCCGGGCCGGGAAGTGGGGCGTCCAGTACGACTACCGCTGCCCGAACCGGCAGTGCGGGCACCTCATCCTGGAGCCGATCGTCCGCCCGGTTGCCGACATCATCGACTGGTCCCTCCCCGGCCGCCGGATCGGCGACGGCCGCCCGGACCGGAAGGCGTTCACCCCGTACGCCGCCTCGACGCGGGCCCGGGTCGAGGCCGGGCTCGCCGCGTACGGCACGGACCCGCACGTGGCCGTCCTGCGCCGCAACGGCACCGCCGTCCCCGTCACCGGCCCCATCCCCGGCCTGTCCGCGCAGGGCCGCCACCACGCCCTGATCGTTCCCAACGGACGCAAGGGCGCCGTCCGCACCACGGCCGAGCCGGTGACCACGATCGCAACCAGGCCCCACCACAGCCTCGTCCGGCCGGCGGCCACGGTCGACGACTGCACGCTGCGGATGCTCACCCCGCGCGAGCTGATGTCCGCCCAGCGGTTCGGCACGGACTACGTCGTCCACGGCAACCAGGCCGAGCAGATCATGCAGGCCGGCAACGCCGTCTCGGTGAACGCGGCGCAGTGGCTCGGCGCCCGCGTCCTCGCCGCCCTCGCCTGACCCCGCCGCCACACCCTCCGAGGAGACCCCCATGGCCCACTGGAGAGCCGCCCGACCCACCTGCCGACACGGCCACCCCTTCCCCGACAACCTCCGCATCGACACCCGCGGCTGGGCCGTCTGCCGCACCTGCGAACGCAACACGTACACCCCCGCCCAACCCGACGAGATCGCCATCGAACGCGCCATCGCCGGAGACCCACCCCCGCGGCTCACCCCCCGCGAACGCGCCGCCGCCATCCAGCAGCTCAGCCGCCACGGCTACTCCGCCCGACAGATCGCCGAACGTCTCCGCTGCACCCCGCGGACCGTCCACCGCGCCCGCACCCGCACCACCGCCTGACATGCCGCAGCCCTCCCCGCAGGCAGCGCGGGGAGGGCCGGCACCACCGTACCCACCCAAGGAGCAACACGTGCCCGACCTGCCTGAGGTCACCGTCACCGCCACCCGGTACACCGTCTCCCTCCTCCCCGCCGACGACATCAACCACCGCGCCTACGCCCTGTACGTCCAGCGGCGGCCCGACGGCTGGGGCATCACCGACGGAGTCGGGTGGGTCGAAGGGCCGGGCGGCCACTGGCACTTCGACTACTACGAGGCCCTCACCTTCGCCGAGCTGGACGACGCGCTCGCGCTCGCCCGCCGCCTCGCCCCCGGGAAGCGCGTCAACGGCATCACCGCGGCCGAGGCGTACCGCCGCACGGACCGCACCGCCTGACCTTCGCCCGTCCCCGCCGGGCCGCCCACACGGCCCGGCCCACCCAAGGAGCAACACCATGACCGCAGTACCCCGCCGCTTCTACCTCCAGCGCAACACCGACATCACCGGCGTCTCCGGCACCGGCCGCGTCGCCGACGGCATCCTCTGGCCCGACGGCACCGCCTCCGTCCGCTGGCTCGGCGAACACCCCTCCGTCGTGTTCTGGGACCGCGGGC
Organism: Streptomyces sp. CC208A; assembly: GCF_030010625.1. Classification (GTDB taxonomy): domain Bacteria; phylum Actinomycetota; class Actinomycetes; order Streptomycetales; family Streptomycetaceae; genus Streptomyces. The sequence continues at coordinate 125,163 of NZ_JASCXN010000025.1, forward strand.
AGGCCAGCGTCGACCACATCCACGGCCACGGCGGCGCCACCGTCATCGTCTGGCTCGACCACGAGTCCACCGAGGTCGAGGACGAACTCCCCTGCCTCCACTGCCTCGACGGCCACGGCACTCCCGACCGCTGCACCTGGGGCGTTCGCGTCCACCCCGACCGCGACAGCGACGGTCAGCCCATGTACCTGATCGTCCAGCCGACCAACGGCGCGCACGTCGCCCCCGAGGACGCGCGCTGGCTCCAGTCCGTCATCAACCGCGACCGCGCCTGACCAGGAGCCCACCATGACCTTCGAGTACCGCGACCCGTACAACAGCCTCCTCCGCGTCGAAGCGGGCACT
>NZ_JASCXN010000026.1 GCF_030010625.1 Streptomyces sp. CC208A
GACACAGCGCCCTCGATGACGCGACACCCTCGACGGCCGGACGGCGACGCACGGTACGCCTCCGGCCTCGGCGGTGCCGGTGCACGCGAACGGACGGGGTGGACCCTCCGGACACAGCGAATGTGACGCGGATCACTCCCGCACGGGCGGGGTGGCTGTCACGGACAGGGCTCCTGCCCGGTTCTCCGCTGCGTCACCCACCTGGAGGTCCCTCATGAGAATCCTGCTCGCCGGAGCCACCGGCGCCATCGGCCGTCCGCTGACCCGTGTCCTCGTCCGGGACGGGCACGAGGTGCTGGCGCTCGCCCGGTCGGAGGGGTCGGCGGCGGCGGTGCGGGCGCTGGGGGCGGTGCCCGTACGGGCGGACGCGCTCGACCGGGACGGGCTGCTGCGGGCGCTGGACGGGACGTCCGCCGACGCGGTGGTCCACCAGCTGACCGCGCTCAAGTCGCCCAAGCTGAAGCTCACCGCCGACGACCCCAGCAACGTGCTGCGCGAGCGCGGCACCGCGCACCTCCTGGAGGCGGCGGGGGTGCTCGGGGCCGGGCGGTTCGTCACCCAGTCGCTGGTCCTCGGCTACGGCTACCGCGACCACGGCGACCGCTTCCTCACCGAGGAGGATCCTTTCGGCGTGCGCGGCGGCACCGTCGCGGACCACGTGATCACCGGTCTCGTCGAGGCCGAGGACCGGCTCTTCGCCGCCGACCACGTGGCGGGCGTCGCGCTGCGGTACGGCGTCTTCTACGGGCCCGGCACCTGGTTCGACCCGACGCCCGCGGGCCGGCCCTTCCCCGTGCCCCTGGGCGGCGGCGGGACGATGTCGTGGGTCCACGTCGAGGACGCCGCCGAGGCGACGGCCGCCGCGATCGAGCGGGGCCGGGCGGGCGAGGCGTACAACATCGTCGACGACCGCCCCTCCACCTGGGGCGAGCTGGCCGCCGCCCGCGGCCGCCGGCTCGTGCTCCCCGGCCGCCTGCTTCGCCTGGCGGTCCCCTACCTCGGCGACCTCATGCTCGACACCCGTCTCCGCGTCTCGCACGCCAAGGCCACCCGCGAGCTCGGCTGGACCCCGCTCTTCCGGGACCACCGGGAGGGGATGCGGGCCTGACCGGCGGGGCGGGGCTCGTCAGGCGGTCGCCTTCGCGATGAGCGCCTCGATGCGGGCCTCGACCTCGGGGGTGAGGGCGGAGAGGGCGAAGGCGGTGGGCCACATGTCGCCGTCGTCGAGGGTGGCCGGGTCGTTGAAGCCGAGGGTGGCGTAACGGGCCTTGAACTTGGCGGCGCTCTGGAAGAAGAGGACGACCTTGCCGTCCTTGGCGTAGGCGGGCATGCCGTACCAGGTCTTGGGGGTCAGGCCGGGGGCGACCTTCTTGACGAGGGCGTGGACGCCCTCGGCGAGCACGCGGTCCTCGTCGGCCATCTCGGCGACCTTCGCGAGCAGGTCGGCCTCACCGTCGGCCTTGGCCGCGGCCTTGGAGCGGGTGCCGCGGGCCTTCGCGCCCTTCAGCTCCTTCGCGCGCTCCTTCATCGCCTCCCGCTCGTCCTCGGTGAAGCCGTCGTAGGACTTGGCGGTGCCGGTGCTCTTGGTGGCCATGTTCGTTCCCCTCGTTCGCGGTTCTTCCTGGTCTTTCCGTACTGCTCTCAACCCTAGGTTCCCGGTGTTCCCGTGTGCTTCTCGGAAACTGCCCGGCTGCCGACCGCCGCCGGCCGGCTCGTGCGGAGCGCCGTGACGAAGGCGTACGGGGTCGTGCCGTACGCCCGGGTGAACCTCCGGTGCAGCGTCTCCGCCGTCAGGCCCGCCTCCCGGGCCAGGGCCGGGACGTCCAGCGGGCTCGCGTACGTACGGTCGATGCGGTCGCGGACCCGGCGCAGGTCCTTCAGTTCCCGGAGCCGTACCGCCGCCGTGCGGGCGGCCGCCCATCCTGGCTGGCACATGTCTGCCCCTCCCCCTGGGTCTCAGCGCACTTCCTGGATGCGGATCAGGTTGCCCGCCGGGTCGCGGAAGGCGCAGTCGCGGACGCCGTACGGCTGCTGCGTCGGCTCCTGGACGACCTCGGCGCCTCCCGCGGAGACCTTCCCGAAGACGGCGTCGAGGTCGGGGGTGGCGAGCAGGATCCAGCCGTACGTGCCCTTGGCCATCATCTCGGTGATGGTGCGGCGCTCGTCCTCCGTGACGCCCGGGTCCACGGCCGGCGGGGCGAGCAGGATCGAGGTGCCGGGCTGTCCGGGCGGGCCGACGGTGATCCAGCGCGTCTTTCCCTGACCGACGTCGGAACGGACCTCGAAGCCGAGGACGTCACGGAAGAAGACGAGGGAGGCGTCGGGGTCCTCGTGCGGGAGGACGGTGGTGTGAATCGTGAGGTCCATACCGGTCAAGGTAGTTGGCCGGGGGGCGGGACGCTTCTCGAATCCTGACTTTCCCCCTCCCTTCTTTCCTCCCCCTCCCTTCTCGCCTCCCCCGCCAGGAAGTCCGTCACCGCCAGCGCGAACAGCAGCGCCAGCGCCAGGCCGGCCACGCCCCAGCCCGTCGGGTACGGCCACAGGACGAAGGCGAGGGCCGCGCCCGCCACCAGGATCCACACGATCCAGGTGTGGAAGCGGCGTACGAACCCGTCCACCGGGCCCAGCCGCATCCCCGCCCGGTCCGCCGTCGAGCGGGCCGCCCCGATGCCCGCGTGCCACATCCTGCGCGTCACGACCGCCGGGCGGCTCGGCCCGGACAGCCAGGCGGCCAGGGCGACGAGGACGCCGAGGACCGCGCAGACCCGGACCGAGACGCGCAGGAAGCGGACCAGGGTGTCGTAGACCGAGCCGGCGGCGGCCGGGGAGACCGAGGAGGGCAGGGCGTTGAGGTAGACCGTACGGAAGACGGTGAGCGCGACGCCGAGGAGCACGGCCGCCACCGCGAAGGCCAGCGCGGCGGCGACCAGCGCCCGGCGGCGGCGCACCGCGAGCAGCACCCCGCCGGCCACGAGCAGCACGGAGATCACCGGCAGCCACAGGCCCAGGGACTGGAGGAGCGCGAAACCGGTCTTCGCCTTCCCGATGTCGTCCGCCTTGAGGACGGTGAAGTCGGTGTGCACGTCGGGGATCTTCGCGGCGACGGTGAGCCCCGAGTCGACGAGACGCTGCTTGACCTGCGCGATCACCGGCGCCAGGTCGATCGTCACCGTGTCCGTCTCGATCTTCACCGCCCCGTCCTGGTCGCCCGTGAGCGCCCGGTCGAGGGAGGTGTGGACCGCCCGGTTGGCGTCGGTCCAGATCGTCTCGAAGGCCGGGGAGGCGACGACCTCCTGGGCCTTCTCCTGGACGAAGCTGCCGACCGCGCCCTCCAGGGCGCCGCCGAGCTTCCCCAGCGCCTTCTCAAGCCGTGGCCTGTCGGCGGGGGCCACGTCGTCGAGGAGCGCCGGGAGGTCGAGGTGCTCCGTGACGGCGTCGGACGCCCGCTTGGCGACGGCGGCCTGCACGTCCGCGTCGGAGGCGAGGGGCTTCACCGTCTGCACGTACCGGTCGGTGTCGCCCAGGAGGTCCGCGGTCCAGGCGGCGACCAGGGCCGGCGGCACGAGGAGACAGCCGATCACGATCAGCAGCCCGGCGACGAAGGAGCGGAAGCGGTGGTGCTCCCGGCGCGGCGCGCCCTTCCCCGTGCCCTCCTCCAGGGCCGCGATCCGGGCCCGGAGCGCGGTGAGTTCGTCGTCGGTCCCGCCGGCTGGTGCTCCCATGGGGACAGCCTGCGGGCGGGGCGGGGGTCCCGGCGTCCGGGGCGGGCCGAACGGGTGAGCACGCTCCCGGCGGCGGACTGCGCGATCATGCCGTCATGACTTCGCTGCCGCGCTGTGCCGTGCTCGACGACTACCAGGGTGCCGCCCTCGCCTCCGCCGACTGGAGTCCGCTCCACGGGCGCGTGGAGGTACGGGTGCTCCGCGACCATCTGACGGACCCGGACGAGCTCGTGGCCGCCGTGGCGGACTGCGAGATCCTGGTGGTCATGCGCGAGCGGACGCCGCTCGGCGCCGGGCTGCTCGGCCGGCTGCCCCGGCTGCGGCTCGTCGTCACCTCGGGGATGCGCAACGCCTCGATCGACCTGGCCGCCTGCCGGGAGCGCGGGATCACCGTCTGCGGCACCGCCAGCGGCTCCGAGCCGCCCGCCGAACTCGCCTGGGCGCTGATCCTGGGTCTCGTCCGGCACCTCCCGGAGGAGGCGCGGGCACTGCGCGAGGGCGGGCCGTGGCAGTCGACCGTCGGCGGCGACCTCGCGGGCCGCACCCTGGGCCTGCTCGGCCTGGGGAAGATCGGCGGCCGGGTCGCCGCCGTCGGCCGCGCCTTCGGCATGGACGTCCTCGCCTGGAGCCCGAACCTGACGGAGGAGCGGGTCGCCGAGCACGGGGACGGCGTACGGCTCGCGAAGGACAAGGCGGAGCTGTTCGCGGCGAGCGACGTCGTCTCGCTGCACCTGGTGCTCTCCGACCGCACCCGCGGCATCGTCGGCGAGCCGGAGCTGCGGGCGATGCGGCCGGGGGCGTACCTGGTCAACACCTCCCGGGCCGGGCTCGTGGACGGTACGGCGCTGCTGCGGGCGCTGCGCGAGCGCTGGTTCGCGGGGGCCGGGCTCGACGTGTACGAGACGGAACCGCTGCCGGCCGACGACCCCCTGCGCACCCTCCCGAACGTCCTCGCGCTGCCCCACCTCGGGTACGTCTCCGAGGCCAACTACGCCCGGTACTTCGGGCAGGCGGTGGAGGACATCGAGGCGTATCTGGCGGGCGGCCCCGTTCGCGTCCTGGCCCCCTAGCCCATGCTGGTACGGGCCAGGTCGAGGAACTCCTCCTCGGTGAGGCCCAGTTCGCGGGCCTCGGCGGCGGCCTCGCGGAGGCGGGTGACGAGGCGGGCGCGGTCGGGGGCGGCGGCGCCGGGGACGATGAGGGCGCCCCGGCCCCGGCGGAGTTCGATGAGGCCCTCCTCGCGCAGGCGCTGGTAGCCGCGGAGGACGGTGTGGACGTTGACGCCGAGGGAGTCGGCGAGTTCGCGGGCGGCCGGGAGGCGTTCGCCGGGGGCGGCGGTGCCGTCGGCGAGGGCGCCGCGGACGCAGGCGGCGATCTGGTCGCCGAGCGGGACGGAGGAGGCGGGGTCGACGCGGAAGAGCACGGTCAGAGCTTTCCACGAGGGTCGGGGTGGGTGTTCTCGGCGAGGGTGTTGAGGAGGGCGGCGGCCGTACGGGCGTCGGGGACGGTGACGGCGAACTCGCGGCCGTTGCCGCGGCGGACGACCAGGGCCTCGCCGGAGCGGAGGATCACACCGGTGCGGCGGGCGCGGATCCGGTAGCCCCAGCCGCCGAACTCGCCCATGGCGCGCACGTCCCGGGCGTCGGCGCCGGCGATCTCGGCGAGCGGCACGTGGACGCGGGGCCGGGGGACGAGCGTGGAGCGGACGGTGAGGCCGTGGCGGTCGACGGTGACCCGGACGCGGGCGAGGGCGAGCCCGGGGACGGCGATGGCGACGGCGACCAGGAGCAGCGGCCACGCGCCGAGGAACACGGCGAGGACACCGGCGGCGAGGAGCAGCAGGCCGAGGGCGGTGAGCGGGGCGGAGGCGGTGGCGCGGGACCAGCCGGCGACCTCCCCGGCGCCGAGGTCGAGGCGGGGCGCGTCCGGTTCGATGTCCGTGCCGTTCGCGGTGGCGTCCTCGGGCGGGACGAGCCGGGAGAGGGCGTGTCCGGCGAGGGCGAGGACGGCGCCGACGGCGAGGGCGACGGCGAGGTTCGAGAGCGGGGAGCGGACGTCGGCGGGGTCGGCCGCGTCGAGGTTGTCCCGCACGAGGAGGACGAACAGCGTGCCGAGCAGCCCGGCGGTCAGCCACGCGCCCCACAGGGCGCCGCGCTGGGTGAACACGGTCCAGGCGGCGCCGAGGACGAGCAGCGTTCCGGCGCAGACGGCGGCGAACGCGGTCCGGCCGGTGTAGTCGTCGGGCGCGCCGGTGCCGACGGTGAAGTGGGTGGCGAGCGGGTCGGGGAGCCGGTCGGCCCAGACGGCGATGAGCACCAGGCAGAGGGCGGCGGCGAGGACGAAGGGGAGCGCGGTGAGGACGCGGAGCCGGAGGGGGGCGTGGAGCTTCGGCCGGCTCGTCGCGCGGGATCCGGGTACGGCAGGGTTCATGGCAACCTCCTTGTTCGCACTCTACTAGAACAAGTGGCGTTTATGGACCCGCCCGACCCTCTCGACATCAAGCGAGACGAAACGTCTTGTCTTGTCAGCCCGACCGGCGTACCGTCAGACCGTCGAGAAGACGAGACGAACCGTCTCGCCATCTCGTCCCGTGTTCCCGACGACAGGAGATCGCCCTTGTTCCGTGCCCGACTCACCGAGGTCACCAAGCGCTACGACGACCGGTCCGGCCACCGCCGTACCGTCCTCGACCGGGTCTCGCTCACCGTCCGCTCCGGCGAGCGCCTGGGCGTCGTCGGGGACAACGGCTCCGGGAAGTCCACCCTGCTCCGGCTCCTCGCCGGTCTCGACACCGCCGACGCCGGCACCGTGGCCGTCGACGCCCCCGGCGGCCTCGGCCATCTCGCCCAGACCCTCGGCCTCCCCGCGACCGCGACCGTCGGCGACGCCGTCGACCACGCGCTCGCGGAGATACGGGAGCTGGAGCGGGAGATCCGCGAGGCCGAGACGGCCCTCACCCCCGAGGGGCTCGACCGGTACGCCGGGCTGCTCGCCGCCTACGAGGCGCGGGGCGGGGCCGGGGCCGACCGGCGGGTGGCGACCGTGCTGCGGCGGCTCGGGGAGACGGCGCCGCTCGACCGGGACCGGCCGCTGGGCACGCTCTCCGGCGGGCAGCGGGCCCGGCTCGCCCTCGCCGGCGTGCTGGCCGCCGACCCGGACCTGCTGCTCCTCGACGAACCGGCCAACCACCTGGCCCCCGGCCTCGTGGAGGAGATCGAGGCCGCGCTCGCCTCCTACCCGGGCACGCTGGTGGTCGTCGGCCACGACCGCCGCCTGCGCGGGGGCTTCCGGGGCCGCCGTCTCGAACTGGCCCCGGAAGCCCTGGCGAAGATCTAGTCCTCGCCCTCCAGGTCGCCCTCCGTCTCCAGGAACACCTGACGCAGGGCGGCCAGGGTCTCCGGGTCCGGCTTCTCCCACATGCCGCGCGACTCGGCCTCCAGGAGGCGCTCCGCGATGCCGTGCAGAGCCCAGGGGTTGGCCTCCTTCAGGAAGGCCTGGTTCGTCTCGTCGAGGACGTACTCCTGGGTGAGCTTGTCGTACATCCAGTCGGCGACGACACCGGTCGTGGCGTCGTAGCCGAAGAGGTAGTCGACGGTCGCGGCCAGCTCGAACGCGCCCTTGTACCCGTGGCGACGCATCGCCTCGATCCAGCGCGGGTTGACCACCCGGGCCCGGAAGACGCGGGAGGTCTCCTCCACCAGGGTGCGGGTGCGGACGGTCTCCGGGCGGGTCGAGTCGCCGATGTACGCCTCGGGGGCGGTGCCCCGCAGGGCGCGGACGGTCGCCACCATGCCGCCGTGGTACTGGAAGTAGTCGTCCGAGTCCGCGATGTCGTGCTCGCGGGTGTCGGTGTTCTTCGCCGCCACCGCGATCCGCTTGTACGCGGTCTCCATCTCGGCGCGCGCCGGGCGGCCTTCGAGCCCGCGCCCGTACGCGTACCCGCCCCACACCGTGTACACCTCGGCGAGGTCGGCGTCGGTGCGCCAGTCCCGCGAGTCGATCAGCTGGAGGATGCCCGCGCCGTACGTGCCGGGGCGGGAGCCGAAGATGCGGGTGGTGGCGCGCCGCTCGTCGCCGTGCTCGGCGAGGTCGGCCTGGGCGTGGGCCCGGACGTAGTTCCGGTCGGCGGGCTCGTCGAGCCCCGCGACCAGCCGGACGGCGTCGTCGAGGAGGCCGATGACGTGCGGGAACGCGTCCCGGAAGAAGCCGGAGATGCGCAGGGTGACGTCGACGCGCGGCCGGCCCAGCTCCTCCAGGGGGATGGGCTCCAGGCCGTTGACGCGGCGGGACGCCTCGTCCCAGCGGGGCCGGACGCCGAGCAGGGCCAGCGCCTCGGCGACGTCGTCGCCGGCGGTCCGCATCGCGCTCGTCCCCCACAGGGACAGGCCGACCGACGTCGGCCACTCGCCGTTGTCCTCGCGGTAGCGGGTCAGGAGGGAGTCGGCGAGCGCCTGGCCGGTCTCCCAGGCCAGCCGGGACGGCACGGCCTTCGGGTCGACGGAGTAGAAGTTCCGGCCGGTCGGCAGCACGTTGACCAGGCCGCGCAACGGCGAGCCGGACGGGCCTGCGGGCACGAAGCCGCCGTTCAGGGCGTGGACGGCGTGCGTCAGCTCGTCGGTGGTGGCGGCGAGGCGCGGCACGACCTGCTCGCAGGCGAAGCGGAGCACGTCGTGGACCTCGGAACCGTACGCGGCGGCGACGGACGCGACCGCGTCCACGTCCCACTCCGCCGCCTCCATCGCCTCGACCAGCGCGCGGGCCTTCGCCTCCGCCTCGTCGGCGGTCGTCCGGGTGGCGGCCGACTCGTCGAGGCCGAGCGCCTCGCGCAGACCGGGCAGCGCCTGCGTACCGCCCCAGATCTGGCGGGCACGCAGGATGGAGAGGACCAGGTTGACGCGCGCCTCGCCGACGGGCGCGTCACCGAGGACGTGCAGGCCGTCGCGGATCTGGGCGTCCTTGACCTCGCACAGCCAGCCGTCGACGTGCAGCAGGAAGTCGTCGAAGCCGTCGTCGTCGGGCCGCTCCTCCATGCCGAGGTCGTGGTCGAGCTTCGCGGCCTGGATCAGGGTCCAGATCTGGGCGCGGATCGCGGGCAGCTTCGCCGGGTCCATGGAGGAGATCTGCGCGTACTCGTCGAGCAGCTGCTCCAGGCGCGCGATGTCGCCGTACGAGTCGGCGCGGGCCATCGGCGGCACGAGGTGGTCGACGAGGGTGGCGTGGACGCGCCGCTTGGCCTGGGTGCCCTCGCCCGGGTCGTTGACGAGGAACGGGTAGACCAGCGGCAGGTCGCCGAGGGCGGCGTCGGGGCCGCAGGCGGCGGAGAGGCCCGCGTTCTTGCCGGGCAGCCACTCCAGGTTGCCGTGCTTGCCGAGGTGGACCATCGCGTCGGCGCCGAAGCCGCCGTCCTCCGCGCGGGCCGCGATCCAGCGGTAGGCGGCCAGGTAGTGGTGCGAGGGCGGCAGGTCGGGGTCGTGGTAGATCGCGATCGGGTTCTCGCCGAAACCGCGCGGCGGCTGGATGAGGATCAGCAGGTTCCCGCGCCGCAGGGCGGCGAGGACGATGTCGCCCTCCGGGTTCCGGGACCGGTCGAGGAACATCTCGCCGGGCGGCGGCCCCCAGTGCCGCTCGACCTGCTCGCGCAGCTCCTCGGGCAGCTGGGCGTACCAGCGCTTGTAGTCGGCGGCCGGGATGCGGACCGGGTTCTTCGCCAGCTGCTCCTCGGTGAGCCAGTCCTGGTCGTGGCCGCCGGCCTCGATGAGGGCGTGGATCAGCTCGTCGCCGTCGCCGGAGACAAGGCCGGGGAGCTCGGCCTCGGGACCGAAGTCGTACCCCTCCGCGATCAGCCGCTTCAGGAGCGCGACGGCGGAGGCGGGGGTGGCGAGACCGACCGCGTTGCCGATGCGGGAGTGCTTGGTCGGGTACGCGGAGAGGACGAGCGCGAGCTTCTTCTCGGCGTTCGGGATGTGCCGCAGGCGGGCGTGCCGGACGGCGATGCCGGCGACGCGGGCGGCGCGCTCGGCGTCGGCGACGTACGCGGGCAGGCCGTCGGCGTCGATCTCCTTGAAGGAGAACGGGACGGTGATCAGGCGCCCGTCGAACTCGGGGACGGCGACCTGGCTGGCCGCGTCCAGCGGCGAGAGCCCCTCGTCGTTCTCCTCCCAGGCGGAGCGCGCGCTGGTCAGGCAGAGCGCCTGGAGCACCGGCACGTCCAGCGCGGCGAGCGCCCCCGCGTCCCAGGCTTCCTCGCCCGCCCGTCGCCCACCACCACCCTCAACGGATGCGCTTCGCGCCAGCTCCATTTCACCGGCCTGCGCCTCGGCGGGCTTCGTCCCGCCGGCGGCGAGGACGGTGGTGACGATGGCGTCGGCCGTGCGGAGGGTGGCGATCAGCTCCGCCTCGGGCGCCCGCAGCGAGGCCACGTACAGCGGGAGCGCGCGGCCCCCGGCGTCCTCGATCGCGTCGCACAGGGCGCCGACGAAGGCGGTGTTCCCGCTCATGTGGTGGGCGCGGTAGTAGAGCACGGCGACGGTCGGGCCATCGGTGGCCTTCGGGGTGCGCTCCAGGGGTCCCCAGGTGGGCGCGGCGGCCGGGGCCTCGAAGCCGTGCCCGGTGAGCAGCACCGTGTCGGAGAGGAAGCGGGCCAGCTGCTCCAGGTTGGCGGGGCCGCCGTGGGCGAGGTAGGCGTGCGCCTCGGTGGCGACGCCGATCGGCACGGTGGAGGCGGCCATCAGCTGGGCGTCGGGGGCCTGTTCGCCGCTGAGGACGACGACCGGCTTCCCGGAGGCGAGGACCGCGTCGAGGCCCTCCTGCCAGGAGCGGACGCCGCCGAGGAGGCGGACGACGACGAGCTCGGCGCCGTCGAGCAGACCGTCGAGGTCGGCGAGCGGGAGCCGGGAGGGGTTGGCGAAGCGGTACGCGACCGGGCCCTCGGGCGCGGCGGCGTTGGCCGCGCGGGCGCTGAGCAGGTCGGTGTCGGAGTGCGACAGCAGCAGGAGCATGGTGAGCTCAGGCCCTTCCTCGGGGTTGTCCGCGCCCCGGGTGGTCGTGTGGTCGGCGGGAGTTCCTGACTCGCCCGTGCCGTCGCCGGTACGGGCTCACAGTGGCGGGACCGCGCCGGATTCTCACCGGGCTTCCTCCCCGGGGTCCTGGGACCCCATGCCGGTCAGCATCCTAAGTCGTGCCGCCGCCGGGCCCCAGAGCGCGCCGGAGTCGACCGGATCACACTCGGTGGCCGCCCGGTTCCCCGTGGGTATGCTCGCCGCCATGCCGCCCACCCCACCCACGGCGCCCGAACCGGGCGAAGCCCGCATACGGGACCGTGGCGACGCCTGTCCCGGAGCGCTGCGCCTGCACCCCGCCGACGACGGCCGCCTGGCCCGACTCCGCCTGCCCGCAGGAAGACTGACGCCACGTCAGGCCGAGGTCCTGGCCGGCGCGGCGGAGTCCCTGGGCGACGGGCGGATCAGCGTCACCTCGCGCGGCAACGCGGAGCTGCGCGGCCTCGGCGAGGGCTGCGGCACCGAGCTCGCCGCCCTCCTCGACGCGGCGGGCCTGCTGCCCTCGCCCACCCACGAACGGGTCCGCAACATCGTGGCCTCGCCCGCCGCCGGACTCGACGGACTCGGCCACGGCGACGCCCAGTTGTGGGCCCGGGAGCTGGACGCGGCCCTGTGCGCGGAGCCCCGCGCGGCCGCTCTCTCCGGCCGCTTCCTCTTCGCCCTCGACGACGGCCGCGGCGACGTCGCGGGACTCGGCGGCGATGTGACCTTGGTCGCAGCGCCGGACGGATCGGCGCTGCTGAGGGCGGGCGGGCGGGCCTTCCGCGTCGGAGCGGACCAGGCCCCCGCCGCCGCCGTGACCGCCGCCCTCGCGTTCCTCGAAGCCGCCGAGACGGCCGGGACCGGAGCCTGGCGCCCGAGGGAGCTTCCCGCCGGCCACGAGCCCGACTGGGCAGGGGCCCTGGCACGGGCGGCGATCGGCGCGGAGCCCGTAACCCCTCCTTCTCTCCCCCAGGGCCGGCCGCCCGCGCCGGGACCCCTCGGCGGGCACGCCCTGCACGTCCTCGCCCCGCTCGGCCGGCTCACCGCCGCCCAGCTGCGGGCCCTCGCCGACGGCGCCGCCGAGCTCCGGCTCACGCCGTGGCGGGGCGTGGTCGCCGTCGCGGACCCCGCCGGGCTCCCCGCCCTGGAGGCGCACGGCCTGATCACCCGCCCCGACGCCCCCGGTGCCGGGGTCACCGCGTGCACCGGCCGCCCCGGCTGCGCCAAGTCCCTCGCCGACGTCCGGGCCGACGCCCTCGCGGCGCCCCCGGGCCCGCTGCCGGTGCACTACTCCGGCTGCGAGCGCCGCTGCGGCCACCCGCACGGCACCTGGATCGAGGTCACCGCCCGGGACGCCGACACGTATCTGCTGGACGGCGCGCCCGTCCCCCGTACCGCCCTGCGCGAAGCCGTAGCGGCAGCCCGTACGAGATGAGTGAGAGCTGAGGATGTACGAGTACGAGAAAGACGGCGTCGAGATCTACCGCCGCTCCTTCGCCACGATCCGCGCCGAGGCGGACCTCACGGGCATGCCCGAGGACGTCGCCACGGTCGCCGTCCGCATGATCCACGCCTGCGGCATGACCGACCTCGTCCGGGACATCGCCTACTCCCCGGCGGTCGTCGCGAACGCCCGCGCCGCCCTCCGGGCCGGCGCCCCCATCCTCTGCGACGCGCAGATGGTCGCCTCCGGCGTCACCCGCAAGCGGCTGCCCGCCGACAACGAGGTGCTGTGCGCCCTCTCCGACCCGGCCGTGCCCGCGCTCGCCGCCGAACTCGGCACCACCCGCTCCGCCGCCGCCCTCGAACTGTGGCGGGACCGCCTCGAAGGCTCCGTCGTCGCCATCGGCAACGCCCCCACCGCCCTCTTCCACCTCCTGGAGATGATCGCGAAGGGCGCGCCGAAGCCGGCCGCCGTCCTCGGCATCCCCGTCGGCTTCATCGGCGCCGCCGAGTCCAAGGACGCCCTCGCCGCCAACCCCCTGGGCCTCGACTACCTGGTGGTCCGCGGCCGGCGCGGCGGCAGCGCCATCACCGCCGCCGCCCTCAACGCCCTCGCGCACGAACCGGAGATCCAGCAGTGACCGTTGTGAAGGGCAAGCTGTACGGAGTCGGCCTCGGCCCCGGCGATCCGGACCTCCTCACCCTCGCCGCCGTGAAGGCGATCGCCGAGGCCGACGTGATCGCCTACCACTCGGCCCGCCACGGCCGCTCGATAGCCCGCTCCATCGCGGCCGGGCACATCCGCGAGGACCACGTCGAGGAGCGGCTGATGTACCCGCTCACCGTGGAGACCACCGACCACCCCGGCGGCTACCGGGGCGCGCTCGACGACTTCTACGAGGAGGCCGCGGCCCGCCTCGCCGCCCACCTCGACGCGGGCCGCACGGTCGCCGTCCTCGCCGAGGGCGACCCGCTCTTCTACGGCTCCTACCAGCACATGCACAAGCGCCTCGCCGACCGCTACGACACGACCGTCATCCCCGGCGTGACCTCGGTGAGCGCGGCGGCGGCCCGGCTCGGCGAACCGCTGTGCGAGGCCGAGGAGGTCCTGACGATCGTCCCCGGCACCCTGCCGGAGGACGAGCTGACGGCCCGCCTCGCGGGCACCGACTCGGCGGTCGTGATGAAGCTCGGCCGCACCTTCCCCACCGTGCGCCGCGCCCTGGAACGAGCGGGCCGGCTCGATGACGCCCGGTACGTGGAGCGCGCGTTCATGGCGGGCGAGCGGACGGAGCGGCTCGCGGACGTCGACCCGTCGACGGTCCCGTACTTCTCGGTGGCCGTCCTGCCCTCCCGTATCGACCAGGAGAATCCCGTACGGGAACGGGGCGAGGTCACCGTCGTCGGCACCGGCCCGGCCGGCGCCCCCTGGCTGACCCCGGAATCGCGCGGCGCGCTCGTCAACGCCGACGTCCTCGTCGGCTACACCACCTACCTCGACCGCGTCCCGGTCCTGCGCCCCGGCCAGATCCGGCACGGCTCCGACAACAAGGTCGAGTCGGAGCGCGCCGAGTTCGCCCTCGACCTGGCCCGCCGCGGGCACAAGGTGGCGGTCGTCTCCGGCGGCGACCCGGGCGTCTTCGCCATGGCGACGGCCGTCCTGGAGGTCGCCTGCGAACCGGCGTACGCGGACGTTCCCGTACGGGTCCTCCCGGGGGTGACCGCCGCCAACGCGGCCGCCGCCGCCGCGGGCGCCCCCCTCGGCCACGACTACGCGACGATCTCCCTCTCCGACCGCCTCAAGCCCTGGGAGGTCATCGCGACCCGCCTCCGGGCGGCGGCCGAGGCCGACCTGGTCATCGCCCTCTACAACCCCGGCTCCAAGACCCGCACCCACCAGGTCGCCGCCGCCCGCGACCTCCTCCTGGAGCTCCGCTCCCCCGACACCCCGGTGGTCGTCGCCCGCGACGTCGGCGGCCCGGAGCAGTCGGTCCGGGTGGTGACGCTGAAGACCCTGGACCCGGCCGAGATCGACATGCGCACCCTCCTCCTCATCGGCTCCTCGCAGACCCGGGCGGTGGAGCGCGGCGACGGCAGGACGATCGCGTGGACGCCGAGGCGTTACGGCTGACGTCCCCGGACGCCCTCGCCAGAACTCCTGCTGCTCGACGCCGGGCGGCAGGAGGCAGGGGGTGTGGACGATGAGGGTGATCAGCTCGTCGTCCACGTCCCCGGCGCTGATGAAGAAGCGGTCCTTCGACTGCTTGGCATCACCAGGCCCGCAGGGTCCGTCGTCGGAACTCTCAGAGATCGTTTCCCGCGGCGGGAAAGCGTGCGCCCATCACCGCATCCCGCCGGTGGTCCTGCCTCCTACAGCTTCACCGAGAGGTTCCCCACCGTGGCGGTTATGGTCAGCTCGCCACCGATCGCGTGCAGATACGCGGCCATGGTCGAGGTGTCCAGGCGGGCGAGGCCCCGCTCGATCTGACTGACCCGCCCCTGGGTGACCCCCATGGCCCTGGCGACCTGCACCTGCGTGAGGCCCTGGGCCTTGCGGAGAGCGGCCAGTTCGTGCCCCCGCTCGGCGTCGACCATCTCCGCCTTGATGGCCTCGATGCGCTCGCGCTTCTCGGGGGTGATGTCGGCCGTCAGGTCGGCCATGGTGCCGAGTTTCATCTGCCCTGTCCCTCCTTCTTCTCCTGCTCCAGAGCCTCAAGGTAAGCCGTGTACTTGTCGTCCGCTTCCCTGATCGCTCTGGGATACCAGGCTGCCCACTGCCGCCCGGCCGCCTTGTTGCCCGCCACCAGGAAGATGGCCCGGCGTTCGGGGTCGAAGACGAACAGCATCCGGATGCTCACCGTGCCACCGCTGCGCGGACGCAGTTCCCTCATGTTCCGGTAGCGGCTTTTCTCGATCGCGCCGACCGTCGGGCGGCGGAGCGCCGGGCCCACTTCCTGAAGCCGTTCCAGAGCGGCCATGACATGGAGGTGACTGTCCGGGTCCTCCTTGGCGAGGGTCTTGATCCAGTCCAGCACGTCTTCGAAGAACCGCAGCTCGTAGGGTTCAGCCACCCCTAAAAATTAGCACTGACTAATACCGAGGGCAAGGTGCCGCGGTGTCACCGACGGCGGGTTGTCGCAGCTCCGCCATCCTGTCGTCCCCAGCCGGTGAACGGTGGCCATGCCTCCTTGAGCACAGCACGGGGCCACCTGTCGCGCGGAGCGTCATCCCAGCCCCCGCGCCCAGGCGGCCGCCTCCTCCGGATCCGCCGCCGTGGGTACGCCCTCCGGAACCGGCGGCCGCCGGACGACGACCACGGGGACACCGGCCTCGCGGGCGGCGGTGAGCTTGGGCGCGGTGGCAGAGCCCCCGGAATCCTTGGTCACCAGCACATCAACCCGATGACGCCGCAACAGCTCCCGCTCCCCCTCAAGGGAGAACGGCCCCCGATCCAACAGCACTTCGACCCGCTTGGGCATGGGAGCGTCCGGCGCGTCCACCGACCGCACGAGGAACCACTCGGGACGGTCGGCGAAGGCGGCGAGCCCCATCCGCCCGGTGGTGAGGAACACCCGGTCACCGAGCCCGCCGAGAGCGGCGGCGGCCTCCTCCAGGGACCCCACGTCCCGCCAGTCGTCCCCCTCCCCCGGGACCCACCCGGGGCGGCGCAGCGCCAGCAGGGGAACATGGGCGGTGGCGGCCGCCCGGGCCGCGTTGAAGCTGATCCGCTCGGCGAAGGGATGGGTGGCGTCGATGACCGCGTCCACGGCGTGCTCCCGCACCCACGCCGCAAGCCCGTCCGCCCCGCCGAACCCCCCGACCCGCACCTCCCCGTCGGGCAGCCGCGGCGAGGCCACCCGCCCGGCGAGCGAGCTCGTCACCCGGACCCGCCGGTCCGCCAGCAGCCCGGCCAGGACGCGGGCCTCGGTGGTCCCTCCGAGAATGAGTACGTGCATAGGAGCTCTTTCGTGAGTACCGGCGGCGGGCGCGAGGCCCAACTCAAGCACACCGGTCTGCGCCCCGGCTGGACGACCGGCGCCTGCGCGACGGCCGCGACGACCGCCGCGTACACGGCCCTGCTCACCGGCGACTTCCCGGACCCGGTGACGATCACCCTCCCGAAGGGCCAGACCCCGTCCTTCGCCCTGACGACGGAGTCCCTGACCGGGGACGCGGCGATGGCGGCGGTGGTGAAGGACGCGGGCGACGACCCGGACGTCACCCACGGCGCGGTGATCCGCGCGACGGTACGCCGCCTGGCGCCGGGCTCGGGCGTGGTCTTCCGCGCGGGCGAGGGCGTAGGAACGGTCACTCTCCCCGGCCTCCCCCTGGAGGTGGGGGAACCGGCCATCAACCCGGTCCCGCGCCAGATGATGCGCGAGCACGTGGCGAAGGTGGCGGAGGCGCACGGGGCCCCCGGAGACGTGGAGGTCACGATCTCCGTCGACAACGGCGCGGAGATCGCCCGCTCCACCTGGAACCCCCGCATCGGCATCCTCGGCGGCCTGTCGATCCTCGGCACGACCGGCATCGTCGTCCCCTACTCCTGCTCGGCCTGGATCGACTCCATCCGCCGAGGCGTCGACGTGGCCCGCGCGGCCGGCCTCACCCACGTGGCGGGCTGTACGGGCTCCACCTCCGAACGCACGGTGACGGAGACGTACGACCTCCCGGCCCTGGCCCTCCTCGACATGGGCGACTTCGCGGGCGCAGTCCTCAAATACATCCGCCGCCACCCGGTGGACCGCCTGACCATCTGCGGCGGCTTCGCCAAACTCTCCAAGCTGGCCGCCGGCCACCTGGACCTCCACTCGGCCCGCTCGCAGGTCGACAAGGGCTTCCTGGCGGAGCTGGCCCGCGAGGCGGGCGCGGACGAGCCCCTGGCGGAGCAGATCGCCACCGCCAACACGGGCCTGGCCGCCCTCCGCCTCTGCGAGGCGGCCGGCATCCCCCTGGGCGACCGGGTGGCCACCCGAGCCCGCGACGAGGCCCTGACGGTCCTGCGCGGCGCCCCGGTCACGGTCGACGTCATCGCCATCGACCGCGCGGGCACGATCGTGGGCCGTTCGGAACCGGCGGGGCCGTAGCTCCCATAGACCCGCGGGCAGGGTCTAGTACCGCCGGGCGCGCTTGCTCCGGGGCACACCGGTATCGCTCTGGGCAGACTGGCACTGAGCGAGCGTCTGGTGGCGGCAGAGAGTGGGACGGGCTCCGCTCGTGGAGAACGGGGCGAACTCGTCAGCGTCGCCGCTGATCGTCTGTTCGCAGCGCTGGCACACCTTCATCGTGCTTCCTTTTCTCGTGGCAGGAGCAGTCGCAGCGACGGGCGCGGACGATGACGATGCCCTCGACGATCACTTCTGCCGTCCGGCAGGCCCCATGGACTCCGAACCGGCATTCCGGCACCAGGACTTCGGTCACCGCGCACCTCCGGCCGGGTGCTTCTTGCAGGCTCGGGGGAACCACTGGGTGGACCATCCGGCGCGCCGGTAGCGGCGCGGGCCGAGGTCGACGACGTGACCGGCGGCGAGGGTGACACCGCACCACACACAGTCCTGGCCACGCTGCTGCCGCTGCGTCAACGTGCCGAAACGGGGCAGCTGTACGTCTCCGAGATCTGCCATGACCATCCTTGCCTCCCTCCGTCGGGGGCTTTCCTGCGGTTCGCCGTACGCCCCGGTGGCTGTGGGTCGATGATGTGCGGGCACCCGTCCGCACAGACAGGCCATCGAGTGGCCACGTACGGCCATGTCGCGGCCACGGCCCCGAGGGACCGCGATGACACCTCACACTGGCGGCATGACCCGCAATGACGCCCTCCGCGCCGCGAGACTCCGTGTCGGCTGGCGGTCGGCGGAGATGGCCGCCACGCAACTCACGGCGTGCGGGCGGCGGTTCCTCGACGATCCCCACTTCAACGTCAGCCCAAGAACCTGGCGCAGGTGGGAAGGGTCCCGTCCGGGCTGGCCCTCGGAAGAGACCGCGCTCGTCCTCCACGACGTCCTCGGGCGCTGGCCCGAGCAGCTCGGGTTCACCCCGCCACCGGGCTGGATCCGACCCGAGCACCACGAAGAGACCAGCATGCAGACCGCCGCCTTCCTGGCCGTCACCGCCCCAGCGCTGGTCCCCGGGCCTCTCTCCACACAGCAGGTCGACCCCGCGCTCATCGACTACTTCCAGTCCCAGTTGGAGGGGCACTACCGCGCGGACATGCTCCTCGGACCTCACGACCTCATCGGCACACTGGGGCCGCAGTATCAGCTCATCGACAAGCTGACCCGCTCGGCGACCGGCGAGACCCGCCGGGGTCTGCTCCGCGTCGGCGCCGCCTATGCCGCGTTGATCGGCTGGCTCTACCAGGACGCCGGCGACCTCAGTGCTGCCGCGTTCTGGCGAGGCATCACGCAGGAGACTGCTCTCCGCGCTCGCGACCCGCGTCTCATCGGCTACGCCATGGTGAACTCGGCCCAGGTGAGAACCGACCTCGGTGACGGCGCCGGTGTCGTCGACCTGTGCGAGGCCGCCCTCGCCGACGACCAGGTGGTGCCGAAGATCCAGGTCATGGCCATGCAGCAGCAGGCCCACGGGGCGAGCCTCCTCCGGCACCAGGACCGGGCCGAGGTCGACCGGCTCATCGACTCGGCCGACAGGCTGCTGCCACAGGTCGACGACGACCTGCCGTGGGGCAACGCGTGCAGGCGGACACCCGGCTACCTGGAGGTTCAGCGGGCCACCTGCTACGGCCGTCTCGGTCTCGGTACCGAAGCGAGCCGCCTGTGGGAGCAGGTCCTGGCCGTGGTGCCCGCGAGCGCGCGGCGGGACCGGGGCGTGTACATGGCCCGGCACGCCACCGCCGCCGCGACCGCGCGGCAGCCGGAGCAGGCCGTGGAGATCGCACGGAAGGTGGTGACCATCGCGGTGGAGACCGGATCGGCGAGGATGCGGCGGGAGTTGACCGCGCTGGAGCGGGTCATGCGGCCGTGGCACGATGCGCCGGTGGGCCGGGACCTGGCCGAGGTCCTGGCGCCGGTGACGGAGGGGAGTTGACGTGTCGGACGAGAAGACGCCGTTGTCGGAGGGCGAGATCGAGGCGGCGCTCGCGAGTGTGCCGGGCTGGCGACGGGAGGGCGACGAGATCACCCGGAGCTTTGGGATCCGCTACCACGGCGGAGTCGCGATGATCGTGCACGTCGCCGACGTCGAGCGGCTGATCAGCCACCACGCCGACATCGACCTGCGGTGGGGACGCATCCGGTTCGGGATCACCACCCACGACGCGGGCCACCGACTGACCGCAGCCGACTTCGACCTGGCACGCCGCATCGACGCCATCGCCGCAGCCCATCTCGCCGAGCCGCTGGACGACTGAGTCCGGAGAGGACGAGACGTTCGTCAGGATTCCGGACCGCATAAATCCAGTGATCCGAGCGGAAGTGCCGTGAATTGCATCAGGTGCGACGACTCACCTCTCGCTGGTAGGGGCGCCTGAACAGGCAGGCATCGGCTTGTCGCAGCCCGGAGCCACCGCAGATCTGCCCTGACCACAGGTCGGCTGCCCGCGTGACCTGCGGCAACCCTGCTCGTTCTCATCTAATGAACGATTCATTCGCCCTTCTCGCAGTGTGTAGGGGGTTGGCGTGGGCGGTTCCACATGGAACGTGCCGGGGGCGGCACCGTCGCTGTTCATCGTGGGCGGTGCTCCGCTCCTGCACCCGGAGACCCAGGTCTTCGAGGGCATGCTGGCGGGGTGGCGTGATCAGCAGCTGGCCCGGAATCTGAGCAAGGACACGATCGCGGACCGGCTCCTCGCGGTACGGCGGTTCCAGCGCTTCACCAGCGAGTGGCCGTGGACGTGGCGCCCTACGGATGTTGAGGAGTACACCGCCCACCTGCGGAGCGACGGTAGGGAACGGTCCCACTCCACGATCCGCGGCTATCACGGTCACGTCCGCATGTTCCTGGAGTACGTCGCCGACCCTCGCTACGAGTGGACAGCGGTCAGCGAGCGTCTCTTCGGCAGCCATCCAGCCCAGGTGTTCTTCGAGTGGAACACCGCCGTGCACGCCGCCGAGTACGAAGGCCGGCCCGGCCGCCGTGCTCTGACCAAGGCCGAACTTCAGCGCTTCTTCGACTACGCCGACGACCAGGTGGCAGCCGCCCGAACCTCGGGCCGCAAGGGCTGGCTCCCGGCCATGCGAGACGCGACCGCGATGAAGGCCACCTACGCCTGGGGGCTGCGTCGTCGTGAGGTGATCAAGCTCGATCTCGCGGACTTTGGACACAATCCGCACGCTCCTGAGTTCGGCGACCTTGGCGTGGTCTACGTCCGTTGGGGCAAGGCGTCCAAGGGCTCCGCTCCCAAACGCCGCAGCGTGCTGACCGTCTTTCCCTGGTCGGTGAAGGTGATGGAGCAATGGATCGGCAGCTACCGCACCGTGTTCGACACCGCCGCGAAGAGCGACGCCCTCTGGCCGAGTGAACGGTCACCGCGCCTGGACATGGGGGCTCTTGGAGACCGGTTCGCCGCCTACCGGGATGCACTGGGGCTGCCGCAGGAGCTGACGCTGCACTGCTTGCGCCACTCCTACGTGACGCACCTGATCGAAGCCGGCTACGACCCGCTGTTCGTCCAGCAGCAGGTCGGGCATTCCTACGCGTCCACCACCGCGCTCTACACCTCCGTGTCGTCGGACTTTCGCACCCGCACGCTGCGCAAAGTCCTGGACGGCACGATCGGTCGAGCGATCAGCACCGCGACCGGGGAAGGACCGCGATGATCAGGCGACTCGGCTACCACTGGCACCTGCGACGGATCATGGCCGCGCACAACATCTGGAAGACCACCGAACTCATCCCCCTCCTGCGCGAGCGCGGCATCAACCTGTCCACCGCACAGGTCTACCGCCTGGTCACCGACCGGCCCGAGCGCCTCTCTCTGCCGGTCCTGGCGGCGCTCTGCGACATCCTCGCCTGCTCGCCCGCCGACCTCATCGAACCGTACGTCGAAGCAGACCGGCGCAAGCGAACGGCTGGTGAGGCGGCCGTCATCGAGATCAATGCCGACTTTCGTCCCGAGCGCGCTCGCATCATCGAGGACTGACCATGCCCGCACCCCGGAAGTACACCTCCGATCCGAGCAGGTACCCATCCTGTGTGCGTTGCGGCTCCTGCTACCCCGCCAGTCGCCACTGGCCCGAGGGCATCGTCTGCTTCTACTGCGTGCGCGCGGCCCGCAACCGCCAGGGAACCTGCGCTGCCTGCGGTCACGAGGGCATTCTCCCGGGGCTCGACGCCGAAGCGCGACCGCTCTGCGTCCGCTGCTGCGACGTGCCGCTCGACGTGCGATGCAAGCGATGCGGCGAGGAGAACCTGGCCAGCGATTCCAATGTCTGTTGGCGGTGCCTGCTCACGGACAGGATCAACAAGCTCCTGGCGGGTCCGGACGGGGAGATACCCGAGAGGCTGCGGCCGCTCGCGGAGGCGATCACAGGGATGCCCCGTCCGAACAGCGGATGGGCCTGGATCCACATGAACCGGCGCGTGCCAGAACTTCTACGCGGTCTGGCAGTTGGGGAGATCGAGCTCAGCCACGACGCACTCGACTCACTGCCGCGATCCAGAACGATCGAATACCTGCGGGGTCTGCTCGTCGCTCACAACTGCCTTCCTTGGCGCGACGAGCACCTGATCGCTTACGGCCGTTGGCTCACCTCGAAGCTCGACACGATCCCCGATGCTGATCACCGGCGCCTCATCGAGCGCTACACGCGGTGGCACGTGATGCGGCGTCTACGACGAGACGACTCCGACCAACAACCCGTAACTGCCAACGCCTTCCTGCGTGCCAAGCAGCACACGACCGTCGCCATCCAGTTCCTTCAATGGCTCGGCGACCGCGGAAGGAGCTTGGACGAGTGCAGTCAGCATGACGTCGATGCCTGGTTCGGTAACGGCACCAGCACGCGCGGGCACGCGAACAACTTTCTCTACTGGGCCCTCAAGCAGCGGCTGGTCAGCAAGCTCGCCGTTCCCTGGGCGCCTCACGGCAACGGCCCTCTCGCGAGCGAGAAGGACCATGTCGAAGCGCTCCGCGCTCTGCTTCTCCATGAGACCCTGCCGGCAGCCCACCGGGCCATCGGCATCATGCTCGTCCTCTTCGGACAACCCCTCGCCAGGGTCGTGACGATGCGCATGGACGACTTCCGTGAAGGCCCGAACGGGCTGGAGGTGAAGCTCGGCAGAGACTGGATCGACGTTCCGGAGGCGGCAGCCGCCGTGATCCGGGTTCATCTCGCTTCTCGCCCTGGCCTGAGCACGGCCGCGAATCCGGACTGCCCGTTGGTGTTTCCCGGACGTATGCCCGGGCGGACGATGCACGTCTACAGCGTTGCGACGATTCTCCGTGCATCCGGGATCCCGGCCATGGCCACGCGCTCCAGAGCCTGGATCCAGATGGTCCGCGAAGCCCCGCCGGCCGTCCTGGCAGACGCCCTGGGCGTGACCCCTCAGACGGCGATGCGCTACGCCGAACGCGCTGGAACGGACTACCTGGGCTACGCGGCCCTGCGAAGTCCCCGGGGACCCGAAGGCGCTTGAGGGAAGCGCCTCCAGGTCAGGAGGTGGCCCAGGCTTCGGCACGCCAGGCCGGCAGCTCCTTGTCCAGCCACTCCTCGACGGTCCTACGCCAAGGATCCGAAGGATCGCTGTCAGCGACGTCGGCCCAGGCGTCTTCCGCCGTGTCGGGGTCGATGAACAGGCTGTCGAGGTAGGCGTCGAAGTTGTCGGCGACCTTCGTGAAGACATGGTTGCCCAGATACCCCGGCCAAGCGATGGCGTGGACGAACGCATGGAGCTGGCCATGAGTGGCCGGGTTCAGGTCCAGGAAGAGGGTGTCGCTGCCGCCGTTGCGGGCGATGGGCAGCAGGCCAGTCAGGGGCACGTTCTCGGCGAGCCACCCGTCGCGACTGCGCCGGTACTCGCCCAGAAGAGTGCCCCAGCCGTACTCACCGGCGTCGTCACGGCCCAACTGATAGAGGCCGTCGAAGCCCTGCACTGGTTCGGGTTCACAAGCCGGGAGGCGGACCGAATAGTCCAGCTTCTCCCCGCCGGCGGCTTCCAGGAACGAGCGGTACGCGGGTGGCAGGGGCAGCCCGATCTCCCGCTCCAGCGCGGCGCACTCGCCTGGGTCGAACGGCCTGAACGGACCGCCCACCAGGCGACCCCGATACCAACGTGAGAGCTCCTCGGACACGGACGGATTGTCGCACCCCGCTACGACATCCCCGAGGGTCTATTCACCCCTCACCAACAGCCGTCCTTACCAACACGTGGGATGCCACCTGGCGGCCGCCGCCTCCGAGCCGGGCCGTACATGAATCAGGAGAACAGGCCCTGGTCATCAAGGTGGAAACGGCTCGACATGCCGCGCAACTGCTGGCGGGTGGAGGCCCGTTCGGCGTACACGATCTTTCGCAGGGTGGCTCTGGCGATGGGGTGGTTGCGGACGAGCTGTGGTGCCAGGCCCTCGGCCTTGCGGAGTTCGGTCAGTGCGCGGTGGCGGTCGCCGTCCCACAGGTAGGCCCGTGCGAGGTCCATGTGGTGGTGTCCCTGGCGGGAGTTGGGCAGGGCTTCGATCGGGCCGGGGTCGGCCTGGTGGTTGAGGGCCAGGGCCCGGCGCTGGTCACTCATCTCCAGGGCGACGCTGATGCCGTGGATCGTGACGTTCCCGGAAGAGAAGGTGAGGGAGTGCCGGTCGTCGAACGGCTCGCCGCCCGTGGCGTCGGCGCGGTCGGCGGCCTGCCGGGCGAGGCCGATGCGGTGCTCGGTCTCGGCCCTGTTGTTCGCCCGCGCCGCCGAGACGGCCGCCCGGAGCTGGATGGAGCCCCAGGCCCGCAGGGCGCGGGGCTCTCCGCGCTCGTACTCGGTCTCGATGCCGGCCAGCGCCTTGTCCGCGAGCGCGAGGGCGTCGGACCAGTCGGCGGTGGCCCACATGTCCCAGACGCGCATCCAGTCGGCGACGGCGGGAAGGACCGGATCACCCGACAGCCGTGACGCCCAGGCGGCCCGCTCGCACGCGGTGGCGACCAGCTCGGGGTGGCCGAGCGCATGGGCGGAGGTGTGGGCGAACTTGCAGCACACGGCGTAGATCCCGAACGCCTCCTCCTGCTCACGCCCATGGGACCGGTCGGCAAGGGCGTGAGCCTCGCGCAGGAGGTCCGGCAGGCTCCGCAGGATCGCCACGTGGGCGGCCGCGTCCCGCAGCCGGTGGAGACCCCTCATGTCCGCCCACAGCTCGGCCGAGGGGCGCGGAGTGCCGTCGAACACGGGGGTGAGATCGTAGCGACGGAGTTCGCGCAGGATCGACGCGGCCGCCGGCTGCCACTGCTCGTCGCTCGGACTGCCCAGGTAGGGACGGGAGATCAGATCGTTGGGATGGTAGTGCAGCGCGGCCGCGATCATGTTGATCAGACTGGTCCGGTCCAGCTCGATCCGGCCCGCCTCGACCTTCGACACCCACGCCTGCGACTTGCGAACGGCCTGGCCGAGGTCGGCCTGCGCCATGCCGAGGCCGAGTCGGCGCCGTTTGATCCGGCGGCCGATGGCCTCCTGTTCCTCCAGCTCGTACGCCGTACGGGAACGGTACCGGCGACCAGAGGCCCGCGTGAGCCCCTTCCCATCGCCTTCCGGGGCCCGGACCGCAGGTGGGCGGCGGGGCAGACCGGTGAGGCTCACCTCGCGCGTCCGGCCGTGATGGCGGGCGCGGGTGCCAGTTCACGGAAAGCCTCCTCCCAGACGACCCGCAGGTCCTTGCTGACGAGGGTGCGCAGCACGGGCCACATCTCGACGAGCAGGTCCCGGTTGAGGTGGCGTACGAGGTCGTCGCGGCCGCCCTCGGCCAGGACAGTGCGGTAGCAGCTCATCCGCAGCCGGGGCCGGTCGAGGTCGTACTCCGTCAGCCCCGACCACGCCAGGTGCAGCGGCAGCCGCACCCGCCCCCGGTCGGGGCCCCGCAGCGCGGAGAGGTCGGCGGGGAGCCGCCGTGCAAACCGCTCGCGCCGGAGCTCGGAGACGGTCGTCTGTCGTGCCATACCTGGTTGTCTCCGCGCTCGGCCATCCCGGGCGAAACACGCGCCGCTGCCGTCAGGCCGTCGGGTAGCCCGTCTCCGCGAGGTCCTCCGCCAGGTCCGCGAGCGTCAGGTCCGGGTTCAGGGCCGTGACGACCTCTTGGGTCAGCGGGCGGAGGGACAGGACGTGGCGGGCGGCTTCGACGGGGACCTCGGTCTCGTAGTAGTACGAGGCCCACTCCGCGTACGCCTCCGCCGAGCGGTCGACGAGCAGCTCGAAGAGGGTGTCGGAGCCGTCGGGCTCGCCGTCGCCCCCGGCGGGGAAGGTGATCGTGCCGGTGCGTCAGGCGGTGTCCGTGGCCGCGCGCCACAGGCACGCGGTGACGGCCGGCGGGCCGTCGGCGTCGGCCTCGGAGACGTACGGGCGGAAGGCCTCCGGTACGGAGTCGAGGACGCCCGGCCACACCTCGGGGTCGTCCCCGTGCGCCCAGGGGCTCATGACCGACTCGTGCGCGAAGCCCTCCGCGTACGCTCCGGCTGGGGAGAAGACGATCCGGTACTCGTCGCCCTGTCCGTCCCGCATCGTCGCGGTGTCCTCGGCGAAGGAGTAGTACCGCGACTCCCACTCGGGGCTCACTATCGCCTCCAGCAGTGCGAGCCCCCGGCAGTGGTCGCGCAGTTCCCCGATGCCCGGCAGTGCCCGGGCCACGTCCTCGACGGTCATGGGCCCATTGGAGCGCACGGCACTGACAGCCGACGGCGGGCCTCGTCACGTGGCTTCCCCCGCGCGCTCCTTCCGGGCGTCGCGGCGGCGCTTGTGCTCGGCGTCGAGTGCGGCCAGCTCGGCGCGGGCGGCGGCCAGTTCGGCCTCCGTGACCGGGCCGTACTCCTCCTCCAGCCAGTCGACCAGTTCCCGGAGCCGGTCGCGGTCACGCTCGCGCCGCAGGCGCAGCACCTCCGCGTCGTCTCCCGCCGGCACCACTCGCGCCACGGCGACGCCGTTCCTGGTCACCGTGACGGTCTCGCCCGCGACGGCCGCAGCCAGGATCTGCGGCGCCTTCCGGTGGAACTCCTCGGTCGTGATCTCCATGGCGTCCATGGTGCTCCACGTCGACGTGCGGGTCCCCCACCCCGAACCTAGGCTCGACAGCGCAGGAATCCCCGGCAGTCCCCCACGGAACAAGGAGGAATCCCCATGGCGAAGCGCGGCAACAAGAAGCGGGCCCGCAAGAAGAAGAAGGCGAACCACGGCAAGCGGCCCAACGCCTGAGGCGCCGGGCCGCCGGCCGCCTGGCCGCCGGGGCCGTCAGCAGGTGTGGCGGTCCCGGGCCGGGTCGTAGAGGTGGCTGTCGCGGAACTCGGAGGCGGCCAGGGTGCGGCCCACGACGATCACGGCGGTCTTCGTGATGCCGGCCTCCTTCACCTGGTCGGCGATGTCCGCGAGGGTGCCGCGCAGGACGATCTCGTCGGGGCGGCTGGCCATGGCGACGACGGCGGCGGGGCAGTCCTCGCCGTAGTGGGGGACGAGTTCGGAGACGATCCGGTCGGCGTAGCGGGCGCCGAGGTGGAGGACGAGCAGGGCGCCGCTGCGGCCGAGGGTGGCCAGGTCCTCGCCCTCCGGCATGGGGGTGGCCTGCTGGGCGATGCGGGTGAGGATGACCGTCTGGCCGACCGTGGGGACCGTGAGCTCGCGCTTGAGGGCGGCGGCGGCCGCCGCGAAGGCCGGGACGCCGGGGACGACCTCGTACGGGATGCCGGCCGCGTCGAGGCGGCGCATCTGCTCGGCCATGGCGCTGAAGACGGACGGGTCGCCGGAGTGGAGCCGGGCCACGTCCAGGCCGGCTTCGTGCGCGGCGGTGATCTCCTCGACGATCTCGTCCAGGTGCATCTTCGCCGTGTCGACCAGCCGCGCGTCCGGCGGGCACTCGGCGAGGAGCTCGCGGGGGACCAGGGAGCCCGCGTAGAGGCAGACTCCGCAGGCCGCGAGGGTCCTCGCGCCGCGCACGGTGATGAGGTCGGCGGCGCCGGGGCCCGCGCCGATGAAGTAGACGGTCATGAGTCGGTGGAACCCTTCGTTACGGACCATTGGGTGACCGGCATCGCCGCGCGCCAGCCGGTGAAGCCGCCCACGGGGACGGCGGCGGAGACCGCCAGTCGGATCAGTTCGCCACCGTGGCGGCCGTACCACCGGGCCAGCAGCGCCTCGGACTCCAGCGTCACCGTGTTCGCGACGAGCCGGCCGCCGGGCGGCAGCGCGGCCCAGCAGGCGTCGAGCAGGCCGGGGGCGGTGAGGCCGCCGCCGACGAAGACCGCGTCGGGGGCGGGGAGTCCGGCGAGCGCCTCGGGGGCCGGGCCTGTGACCACGCGGAGGGCGGGTACGCCGAGGGCCGCGGCGTTGCGGGCGATGCGGGCGGCCCGTTCCCCGGAGCGTTCCACGGCGATCGCCCGGCAGTCGCGGTGGGTCCGCATCCATTCGACGCCGATGGAGCCGGAGCCGCCGCCGACGTCCCAGAGGAGTTCCCCGGGGGCGGGCGCCAGCGCGGCGAGCGTGGCGGCGCGGACGTACCGCTTGGTGAGCTGGCCGTCGTGCTCGTACGCCTCGTCGGGCAGGCCGGGCGTGGCGCCGAGCCGCAGGGTGCCGGGGTCGCGGACGCAGTCGAGGGCGAGGACGTGCAGGGCGTCGGTGCGCTCGTACGGCCAGTCGGCGGCGGTTCCGTCGAGGATCCGCTCGGCGGGGCCGCCGAGCTGTTCCAGGACCCGGATCCGGGTGCCGCCCCAGCCCGCCTCGCGCAGCAGCGCCGCGACCCGGGCGGGGGTCTCGGGGCCCTCGCCGAGGAGGAGGACCCTGCGGCCGGGGTGGAGGGCGGCGCGCAGCGCGTCGAGCGGCCTGGCCACGAGCGAGACCGTCTCGACGGCCTCCAGGGGCCAGCCGAGGCGGGCGCAGGCGTACGAGACGGAGGACGGGTGCGGGTGGACGTCGAGCCTGTGGGCCCCGATCGTCTCCGCGAGCGTGCGGGCGATGCCGTAGAAGGAGGGGTCACCGCTGGCGAGGACGGCGAGCGCGCGGCCCTCGTGGGCGGCGAGGAGGCCGGGGACGGCGGGGCGGAGCGGGGACGGCCAGGCGATCCGTTCGCCGGGGCAGGCGTCCTCGGGGAGGAGGTCCAGCTGCCGGGGGGCGCCGATCAGCACCTCGGCGGCGCGCAGGACGCTGCGGGAGGTCTCGGGGAGCCCGTCCCAGCCGTCCGCGCCGATTCCGACGACCGACACCGCCGCTGCCGATACCGATATCGCACCGTTCACGTCCGGGACTCTACTTGAGACCTCCCCTCCCTTAAGGGAGGGGATTCCTCCCCTCTCCAGGGCTGATGTGGGGATTTCTGGCTCAGACCGCCACCGGGGCCGGCGGCCCCAGCGGTCTTACGTCCTCGACACCAGCCGGGTTGAGACCAGCCCGGACCAGCATCACGTGCGCGGAGTTCTTGTCTCGCGGGGAGGAGACTCCGCATCGTGTGCAGGTGTAGGTGCGCATTCCCAGCGGCAGTGCGTGCTTGGCTCTCGCTCCGCAGTGCGCGCAGTCCATCGTGGTGTGCGCGGGGTGTACCAGGTACACGGTCCTGGCGTGTTTGCGGCCCATCTCGATCAGGGCCGTCTTCGTCACGCCGATGGCGGCGTCGGCGGCCTTCTTGGCCATGGTGGACTTGGCGAGGAACTTCGGCCTGAAGTCCTCGACCGCGAGGGCGTCGTGGTCGCGCACGACTTTCTTGGCCCACTTGCGGCCGGTGTCCTGGCGCTGGCGGGCCACCTTCTTGTGCAGCTTGGCGACCTGCCTCTTCGCCGCCTTGTAGCCCTTGGAGCCGGGCTTGCCCTTCGCGGGTTTCCTGCGGGACATCATCCGCTGGTAGCGGGCGAGCCTGGCCGCGGCGTTCCTACCGTGCTGGGCGTGGGGCAGGTCGTGGGCATCGGAGGTGGTGGTGGCGGTCTCCCTCACGCCCCAGTCGATGCCGATCACCGCGCCGGTCTCGGGGAGCGGCTGCACCTCGGCCGGGACGACGAAGGAGCAGTACCAGTGCCCGACGTTGTCTTGATAGACCCGCACACTGGAAGGCACGACCGGAAGGTCCCGCGACCACACCACGGTCAGCGCGATGCCACCTGCCAGGTGCAGTTTCCCGTCCTTGAGACGGAAACCACGCCGGGTGTAGTTCAGGGACGGCAGTGCCTCGCGCTTCTTCTTGTACTTCGGCATCCCGGCGCGCTGCCGCAGAGGCAGGCGTTCCTTGATGTCCTTCTGCGCCTTGGCGCGGGACTTCCCGAAGTCACGGATGAGCTGCTGCTGGGGGACGCTGGAGCCTTCACGCAGCCACGCGTTCGCCCCGCGCGCCTCGGTCAGCATGTTGTCGAGCTGCGCCGGACCGCAGGTCCGCGCCTTCGGGGCGCTTGTTGTTCCACTGGTGGATCTGCTGGGACTTGGCGACGCACTCGTTCCAGATCCAGCGGCACCGGCCCCACTCGCCCATCAGCGCGGTGCGGGCGGCGGACGACACACGCAGCCGGAACGTCCACCGGGCGCACCCGGCGTCCTCGGCTACTCGCGTCACCATCATGGCTACACCGTAGCTACACTATGCAGCCATGGTCAACTTCAACGTCCGCTTCCCCGACGACCTACACGCTCGCGTGCGCGCCCAGGCGGCTGCCGACCGACGGTCCATCAACTCTGAGATCCTGCACCTCATCGAGGTCGGGCTCGCCAACGCCGGAGCGGAAGCCAAATCACCCGACGGCGCCCCGGCTCCCTCTGCCCCGCCACGCGGGGAGCCGGATTCCTCCCCCTCTCGAAAGCGGGGACCTTCTCCAGTCGCAAAATGAGGGTCACAGGGGCGGCGTGCGGAGGCCCTGCACTTCCGGGCGATCACTTCTGAGCGTTCTGCCCCACGCAGAAGAGCAGCCAGACGAAGCCCGCGAAGGCGTGCGTGGCGAAGACGTAGACGAAGACGCGGAGCATCACGCCCCGCTCCTTCCAGCTTTCGTTGTCGTGCGTCTTCTCCGTCATGCCGTCCAGGGTACGGGCGGAATAGGGCGAGCGGTGGCACCGTTGGACTCGATGATTAAAGATTCAACCAACAGCCAGGAACCGCGAGAGGTGACCACGATGCAGTTCGGGATCTTCACCGTCGGCGACGTGACGACCGACCCCACCACCGGCCGCACCCCCACCGAGCACGAGCGGATCAAGAACACCGTCGCCATCGCGCTCAAGGCCGAGGAGGTCGGACTCGACGTCTTCGCGACCGGTGAGCACCACAACCCGCCGTTCGTCCCGTCCTCCCCCACCACCCTCCTCGGGCACATCGCCGCCCGCACGGAGAACCTGATCCTCTCCACCTCCACCACCCTCATCACCACCAACGACCCGGTGAAGATCGCCGAGGACTACGCGACCCTCCAGCACCTCGCCGACGGCCGCGTCGACCTGATGACGGGCCGCGGCAACACCGGCCCGGTCTACCCGTGGTTCGGGCAGGACATCCGGCAGGGCATCCCGCTCGCCATCGAGAACTACGCGCTCCTCCACAAGCTGTGGAGGGAGGACGTGGTCGACTGGGAGGGCACGTTCCGCACCGCCCTCCAGGGCTTCACCTCCACCCCGCGCCCGCTCGACGGCGTCCCGCCGTTCGTCTGGCACGGCTCCATCCGCTCCCCGGAGATCGCCGAACAGGCCGCGTACTACGGCGACGGCTTCTTCGCCAACCACATCTTCTGGCCCAGGCAGCACACCGAGAAGATGGTCCGCCTCTACCGCCAGCGGTACGCCCACTACGGCCACGGCACCCCCGAGCAGGCGATCGTCGGCCTCGGCGGCCAGGTCTTCATGCGGAAGAACTCTCAGGACGCGGTACGGGAGTTCCGCCCGTACTTCGACAACGCGCCGGTCTACGGCCACGGCCCCTCCCTGGAGGAGTTCAGCAGCCAGACCCCGCTGACCGTCGGCTCCCCGCAGGAGGTCGTCGAGCGCACGCTCTCCTTCCGCGAGTACGTCGGCGACTACCAGCGCCAGCTCTTCCTGATCGACCACGCCGGACTGCCGCTGAAGACGGTCCTGGAACAGCTCGACCTCCTCGGCGAAGAGGTCGTCCCGGTCCTGCGCAAGGAGTTCGAGAGCCTGCGCCCGGCCGGCGTACCGGCCACCGCCCCCCTCCACCCCGCCGTCACCACGAAGACCGTCACCGCGCAGAAGGAGTCCTGACCATGCGTACGCTGAAGCTGGTCGCCGTCTCGGCCGGGCTCAGCAGCCCCTCCTCCACCCGGCTGCTCGCCGACCGGCTCGCCCAGGCCGCCCGCCACCGCCTCGCCGAGCAGGAGTACGCGGTCGACGTCGAGGTCGTCGAACTCCGCGACCTCGCCGTCGACATCGCGAACAACCTCGTCACCGGCTTCCCGTCGGAACGGCTCCAGGGCGCGATCGACACGGTGACGGGCGCGGACGGCGTCATCGCGGTGACGCCCGTCTTCACCGCCTCCTACAGCGGCCTCTTCAAGTCCTTCTTCGACCTGATCGACCCGGCCGCCCTGACCGGTACGCCGGTCCTCATCGCCGCGACCGGCGGCACCGCCCGCCACTCCCTCGTCCTCGACCACGCCCTCCGCCCCCTCTTCGCCTACCTCCGCGCCCAGACCGCCCCCACCGCCGTCTACGCGGCCTCGGAGGACTGGGGCACCGGCGGCGACGCCTACACGGAGGGCCTGCCGTCCCGGATCACCCGGGCCGGCGAGGAGTTCGCGACCCTGGTCGCGACGACGGCCGACCGCAGGTCCGGGGAGACCGACACGGAGGAGATCGTCCCCTTCGAGAAGCAGCTGGCCGACCTGCGGCTGGACTGAGGCGAACCGAGGGCGGAAGCTCGTCAGGCAGGGAGGAAGGTCAAGGGCATACGTACGGAGGGACCTCTCCGCCGTGCGGAGCCCCCCGCCCCGGCGCAGGATGCCCTCATGGACATCAAACTCGAACTGGTCGGCGTCCCGGTCACCGACGTCGACCGTGCCAAGGCCTTCTACGAGCAGGTCGGTTTCCACGCGGACCACGACGTGACCGTCAACGAGGAGATCCGCTTCGTGCAGATGACCCCGCCCGGCTCGGCCTGCTCGATCGCCTTCGGGAAGGGGATCACCGAGATGGCGCCGGGTTCCCTCGACAACATGCAGGTCGTCGTCGACGACATCGAGCGCGCCCACGCCGACCTGACCGCGCGCGGGATCGGCGTCGGCGCGATCGATGACCAGCCGTGGGGATCCTTCGTGTACTTCACCGACCCGGACGGCAACCGGTGGGCCGTCCAGCAGAAGACGCCCCGGAGGCAGTAGGTCTCACTTGCGGTTGTAGAGCCGCATCGTCACCGCACCGAACACCGCCACGAACAGCGCCGACCACCCCAGCGTCCAGGCGATGTCCGCCGCCGGCCAGTTCCCGGCCATCAACTCCCTTACGGACGTCGCCAGATGGGTGACCGGGCTGTTG
The DNA here is from genome assembly GCF_030010625.1 of Streptomyces sp. CC208A. Lineage (GTDB taxonomy): Bacteria > Actinomycetota > Actinomycetes > Streptomycetales > Streptomycetaceae > Streptomyces. Next base: position 32,786 of record NZ_JASCXN010000026.1, read on the forward strand.
TTGACGAAGGCCTGGAGCCAGCCCGGCATGGTCCTCGGGTCGACGAAGACGTTGGAGAGGAAGGTCAGCGGGAAGATCACCATCATGCTGACGCCCATGACGGACTTCTCGCTGCGCAGCAGCAGGCCGAACATGGTCCAGATCCACGAGAAGGCGAACGAGAAGACCAGCAGCAGCGCCACCCCGAGCAGCACGCCCACCACCCCTCCGTCGGGGCGGTAGCCGATGGCGAGGCCGACGCACATCATCACGGCGGAGGCGATCAGGTAGCGCACGACGTCGCCGAGGAGGTAGCCGACCATCGGGGCGGGCCGCCAGATCGGCAGGGTGCGGAAGCGGTCGAAGACGCCCTTCTCGATGTCGGTGTTGACCGAGACGCCGGTGTACATCGTGATCATCACGACCGACATCACGAGGATGCCGGGCAGCAGGAACTGGATGTACGCCGAGACCGAGCCGGCCAGCGCGCCCCCGAAGAGGTACGTGTACATCAGCACCATCATGATCGGGAACGCGGTCACGTCGAAGAGCTGCTCCGGCACGTGCTTGATCTTCAGCAGGGCCCGCCGGCCGAAGGTGAGCGAGGCGGAGAGCGCGCTGGGGCGGGGCGGACGGGTCCGGCCGACGAACAGGGCGGCGAGCTCGTCGGGGCGGGGGGCGGCGAACTCGGTGCCGGTGTCCGTGGGCGTGTCGGTGGACGTCGTGGAGCTCATGCGGGTGGTCCCTTCCCTGCGTCCCTCCCTGCGTCCCTGTCGGTGAGGGCGAGGAACACCTCGTCGAGGCTGGGCTGGCCGAGCGCGAAGTTGTCGACGGTGATCCCGGCGCGGGCCAGCGCGGCGAGGGCGCGGGCGGCCTGTTCGGCGGCGCCGAGGTCGGAGCCGCCGTCCGTACCGCCGTGCGTGCCGTGGCCGTCGACGGTGGCGGTGAGCGCGACGGGGTCGGGGTCGAGCTGGACGGTGGCGTTCAGGGCCGTGGCGAGGACCCGTTCGGCCTCTGTCCGCTGCTCCGGGTCCCGGAGGCGTACGTGGACCGAGCCCGAGCCCACCGAGGCCTTCAGCTCGCCCTTCGTGCCCTCCGCGATCACCTTCCCGTGGTCGATGACGGCGATCCGGGAGGCGAGCTGGTCGGCCTCGTCGAGGTACTGGGTGGTGAGCAGGACGGTGGTGCCCTGGGCGACGACGGCGCGGACGATGCCCCAGACCTGGTTGCGGCTGCGCGGGTCGAGGCCGGTGGTCGGTTCGTCGAGGAAGAGCAGGTCGGGGGTGTTGAGGATGGACGCGGCGATGTCGATGCGGCGCCGCATGCCGCCCGAGTAGTTCTTGACCTGCCGGCCGGCCGCGTCCGCGAGCCCGAACGCGGCGAGCAGCTGCTCGGAGCGGTCGCGGGCGGCGGGGCGGGAGTGGCCGAGGAGGCGGGCGAGGAGGACGAGGTTCTCGGTGCCGGTGAGGTCCTCGTCGACGGAGGCGTACTGGCCGGTGAGGCTGACCCGGCCGCGTACCGTGTCGGCCTCCTTGACGACGTCGTGCCCGAAGACCCGGGCACGGCCGCCGTCGGGGCGCAGCAGGGTGGCGAGCATCTTCACGGCGGTGGTCTTGCCGGCGCCGTTCGGCCCGAGGACGCCGTAGACGGTGCCGGCGGGGACGCGGAGGTCGATGCCGTCGACGGCCCGGGTGCTCCCGAAGACCTTGACGAGCCCTTCGGTCTCGATGGCGAGCCCGCTCATCCCTCCGCCTCCTGGGACACCTGGGACCCCGGCGTCAGTACGGCGCCGGGTGACCCTCCGCGTCCTCGTGCGTGTAGAAGAGGTAGAACGCCGCCGCGCCCACGCCCACGCCGACGATCAGCCCCAGGACGCTCGCCGAGAGGATGCTCGCCCCGGACAGGCTGTAGAGGAAGCCGATCGCGCCGCCGGCCACCGCTCCCCACGCCGTGCCGCGCGCCTCGCGCGGCAGCAGGTGCCCGTAGGTGCGGAGCGCGTACACCGCGCCCGCCACGGCGATCGCGGAGATGATGCCGAGCCAGAGCTGGCCCCAGGTGAGCGCGCCGCCGTGCCGCGAGATGACCGGGGCGTAGAGGCCGTAGGCGATGCCGATGAGGGCGGGGAGGACGGCGCCGTGCAGGTGCACGGAGCGCCGTGCGGGTACGGCTGCGTGTGCGGCCATGGCAGGAGCTCCTTCGTCTCGCCCCCCTGCTGCTGCACCCTCCAGGGCACACCAGCAGCCCGCGCCCCGCAAGTGGATCAGCGGATCACCGCTTCTCACCCGGACGGCTCAGCCAGAACGGCCGAAAGGGGGCGAACACTCCCACGATGAGGCCATGAGCCAGAACAGCGCACCCCCGCCCCCGCCCCCGCCTCCGCCCCCGCCCACGGCCCCCCAGAGGTCGTCCACCAGCGAGGCCTGGGCCTCCGGCGGCACGCTCTTCGCCGGTGTCCTCATGCTCGTCACCGGCTTCATCGACGTCTTCCAGGGCATCGCCGGGATCGCCGAGGACGACGTCTACACCCGCGTCGGCGACTACGTCTTCAAGTTCGACCTGACCGCCTGGGGCTGGATCCACCTGATCCTCGGCGTCATCCTCGCCATCGCCGGCTACGGGATCCTCAAGGGCGCCGAGTGGGGCCGGGTGGCCGGCATCGCCCTGGCGTCCCTCAACATCCTCGCCCAGTTCCTCTTCCTGCCCTACCAGCCGTGGTGGGCGCTGTTCTCCATGGCCGTCTCGATCTTCGTGATCTGGGCCCTGGCCACGGACGACGCGTACGGCCCCGGCGAACGGTACGGAGGGAAGGAGGCGCACCGATGACCTCCCGAGCCCGCATGCGCCGGGCGGGCGGGGCGCTGTTCCTCGCCCTCGCCGTGACCGGCGCCGCCACCGGGTGCGACGCCGCCAAGGAGACCGCCGGGGACATCGTCTCCTCGGCGAGCGCCGCCGTCGCCTCGGCCGTACAGGCCGCGCAGGCGAAGATGGACGAGGTCAAGGACGGGGTGAACGCGACCGGCGACGTCCGGGCCGGGCCGACCTCGACCGACGGGGACCGCACGGTCGCCACGATCACCGCCACCAACCCCCAGGACAAGACCGCCGACTACACGGTCATGGTCACCTTCCGGGACGACGGCGGGAACCTCCTCGACGCGGTCGTCCTCTCCATCGACGACGTCGGAGCCGGAGCCTCCAAGTCCGGTACGGCGCGCAGCAATCGGACGCTGGACGGGGCGACGAAGGCGGAGATCTCCCAGGCCCTGCGACACTGAGATCCTGCGACACTGAGGAAGTGGACCGAGCCACCGCGATCGACACGAGTACGAGTACGAATACGGGTACGGCTGCCGTCCTACCGCGCCCTCCCCTGCGGCCCAGGCTCCGCACCCGCGCGGCCGCCTGGGCCGCAGGGCCGCTCCTGGTGGTCCCGGCGGTCGTGGCCGGCTGCCGGGCGCTCGGCACCGACGGGGTCACGCCCCTCCCCCAGCTCCTCTCCTTCCTGCCCTGGCTGACCGTCCCCGCCGGGCTCGGGCTGCTGTGCGCGGGCCTCGCCCGCCGCCGGGGTCTCGCGTTCCTCGCGGTGCTCGTCCTCGCCGGGACGGCGTGGACGTCGCTGCCGTACACGCCGCTCACCGGCGTCACCCACGGCCTGCCGGTCGCCCGGGTCCGGGTCGTCGCGGCGAACGTCGAGTTCGGGCAGGGCACCGGCGCCCTGATCGACCTGGCGCGCAGGGAGGGGCCCCAGGTCCTGTACGTCTCCGAGTGCGACCCCGGCTGCGGGCGCGCCCTCGTCGCGGCGCTGTCCGGGCGGTTGCCGTACCAGGTGGCCGTCGAGGCGGAGGGCTCCGCCGGTTCGGTCCTCCTCAGCGCGTATCCGCTGCGGGACCGGGCCGTCGTGCCCTCGGTGATGGGGATGCCGGGCGCCACCGCGGACATCGCGGGGCGGGCGGTACGGCTCCAGCTCGCGCACCCCATGCCGCCCGTCCCGGGCCAGGTCCGGCTCTGGAAGGACGAGCTCGGCCGGCTCCGGGACGCCGTCGCCGCCCGCCCCGCCGACGAGGCGCTGATCCTGGCCGGCGACTTCAACGCCTCCCAGGACCACGCCGCCTTCCGGTCCGTCGTCTCCGCCGGCCCCCTCCTCGACGCGGCCCGCACCACCGGGGCCTCCCGCGTCCCGACCTGGCCGGCCGAAGGCCCCCTGCCGCCGTACGTCCAGATCGACCACGTCCTGAGCACCTCCGACCTCTATCCCGTCGCCACCCGCTTCCTCCCGCTGCCCGGCAGCGACCACCGGGCCGTCCTCGCCGACCTCGACCTGCACGACGGGCGCTGATCGGCCACGCTGGGAGCATGGACAACGAGCAGATCCTCGACGACATCGGAGCGCTCGTGGAGGAGGAACGCGCCCTCCGCAGCCGCACCGGCGGCCTCCTCCCCGAGGAGCTCCAGCGCCTCGCGGAACTGGAGGTCCGCCTCGACCAGTGCTGGGACCTGCTGCGGCAGCGCCGCGCGAAAGCGGAGTTCGGCGAGGACCCGGACACGGCGACCCTCCGCCCCGCCGCGGAAGTCGAGTCCTACCGCAACTGACCGGGGGCTGCGCCCCCGCCCCCCAGCTGCGGGCTGTGCCCAAGCCCGATGTCGGCGGGCCGGTTCCGCGCCGTGTGGGCAGGCGTTCCGCAGGGGCGGAACGGGTGGGCACACCCACGGTGCGGCCGCGCGTGTGCGGGGCGTTCAGGCGCGGGAGCCTAGGCCCGGCGAAGGGCACCGTTCCGTTGTGCCCCCTCCCCCAAGGGCTACGTCCGGGGGGGGACCCCCAGCCCCAGCGGAACGATTGCCCACAACGGAGCGGCGAAGCCGCAACGGGGCGCGGGCGCAGCCCGCAGGTGCGGGGCCCGCATGGGCCGGACCCGCATGGGCCGGGCCCCGCGCGTAAGTTAGGCCGCATGGAGCGAAGCCGTGGCCGGAGGGCGAAGGCACTCGCGGCGCCCCCCGCGTGGTTGACCGCCGGGCTCCGGCCCGCGCCCGTGCCCGTCCCCTGGCCCGCCGTCGCCCGCGCGGCCCTCGCCCTCTCCGCGCCCCTCGCCGTGGGGCTCGCGGCGGGCCGCCCCGCCGAGGGCGCGCTCGTCTCGATGGGCGCGCTCTCGGGTGTCATCGGGGACACGGCCGACGCGTACCGGATGCGGGTCTTCAACATCGCCGTCCCGCAGCTCTTCGGCGCCCTCGGCGTCACGCTCGGGACGCTCGTCTTCGGGCACGGCTGGCTCGCGGTCGCGACGCTGACGCTCGTGGCGCTCGCCTCCGGGATGATCTCCTCGATCGGCGCGGTCGCCTCCGCCTCGGGGCTGCTGCTCCTGCTCAACGCGGTCATCGGCGCGGGCCTCCCCCTGCCCGACCCGTGGTGGAAGGCGCCGCTCCTGCTGTTCCTCGGCGGTCTCGTCGTCCTGGTGCTCACGCTCCTCGGCTGGCCGCTGCGCCGCGCCGCGCCCGAGCGGGCCGCGGTGGCGGCCACGTACCGTACGGTCGCCGAGCTGTACGAGGCCGCGGGCACCGACGCGTACCAGGAGAAGCGGCACGCGGTCACCGCCTCCCTCAACCAGGCGTACGACCTGATCCTGGCCCGCCGCGCCCGCGAGCACGGGCGCACCTCCTCGCTGGCCCGGCTGCTCGCCCAGCTCAACGTGCTCGTCCCGCTCCTGGAGGCCGCGCCCGCCGCCGACCTGCGGGCGCGGGCGTACGGGCCGCTGCCGCCGGCCGTCGCCGCGACCGTCCGCGCGCTCGCCGACTCCGTCGAGACCGGCCGCACCGAGCAGCCCGAGCTCGTACTCCCTCCGGCGGTCCGGCCCTCGGAGAAGGCCGTCGCGCACGCCCTCCGGCACGCCGCCACCGTCGTCCACGAGGCCGAGCCCGACCCTCCCCCGAGGTCTTCGACCAGGGGGCACCCCCACGTCGACGACCGGCTCGGCCGCCCCGCCGCCCTCACCGTCCGGGTCCGCCGCGCCGCCCGCACGATGCTGCTCTCCGCGCCGGCCTGGCGGTACGGGCTCCGTCTCGCGCTCTGCATCGGGCTCGCGCAGGTCTTCGTCTCGCTGATCCCGGTGCCCCGCTCGTACTGGGTGGCGCTCACCGTCACCTTCGTGATGAAGCCCGACTTCGGCTCGGTCTTCTCGCGCGCGGTGCTGCGTGCCGTCGGCACCTGCCTGGGTCTGGTCTCCGCGGCGCTGGTGCTCGCCGAGGTGCCGCGCGGCTGGTGGGACGTGCCGGTGATGGCGGTGCTCGCCGCGCTCGTCCCGGCCTTCTCCGCGAAGGGGTACGCCTTCCAGACCGCCGCCGTCACGCCGGTCGTCCTGCTGCTCTCCGACGCCCTCAACCAGCAGGGTTTCGACCTCGTCCTGCCCCGCCTGTACGACTCGCTCATCGGCTGCGCCATCGCGCTGGTCGCCGGGTACCTGCTGTGGCCGGAGTCCTGGCACAGCCGGATCGGGGACCGGCTCGCCGACGCGGTCGCGGACGCCGCCGCGTACGTCGACCGCGCCTTCGCCCCCGAGGCGGGGGCGGGCCGGGCGCGGGCGCGCCGCAAGCTGTACCGGGACCTGTCGGCGGTCCGCTCCGAGTTCCAGCGGGCCCTCACCGAGCCGCCGCCCGCCGGTACCCGCGCCGCCGCCTGGTGGCCGCTCGCCATCGCCGTCGAGCGGATCGTGGACGCCACCACCGCCGCCCGCATCCGCGTCGCGCACGGCGCCCCTCCGCCGGACCCGGCGGAGGTGACGGCGGTGGCGCGGGAGTTGAGGGAGCTCGCCGAGGGGCTGCGTGCCACCGACACCCTCGTCGCGGTCCGCGCCGAGCTGCCCGGCGACGACGACGGCGTCCTCGCCCCGCTCCGTCAGGAGGTGCGCGCGGCCCGCGCCATCGCCGGTCCCGAGCTGCGGTAAACCCGTTCTGAGCCGATACGCCGGGCGCGGGGAGAAACTTACCGGCGGTCACGGAAGCGAACCCTCCTACCACCGTTACCGGATCCCACCCGGGCGACTACGATGCGCTCGACCGCCCCCGCCGTGATCAGGGCCCCCACCCCTGCCCGCGTCCGATCCGGGGCGGCCGACCGGCTCGCCGAGCGGGCCACTTCGCCCTGCCCACCCAGCCCCCTCCCTCCCTCCGCCGTCCGGAACCCCCCACCCGCTCCCAGGACTCCGAGGACACCGTCATGCGCACGACCACCAGCAGAGGGCTCCAGCCCAATGTCCTCGGCACCTTCGACACGATCGTGATGGCCGTCGCCGGCAGCGCCCCCGCGTACTCGCTCGCCGCGACCACCGCCGTGCTCTTCGGCGCCGTCGGGCTCGCCGGGCCCGCCGCGCTGCTCTACTGCGCGATACCCATGCTCGGCATCGTCCTCGCCTACGCCCGGCTCGGCCGGATCGACGTCAACGCGGGCGCCGGCTACTCGTGGGTGGGCCGCACCCTCCACCCCTTCCTCGGTTTCCTCTCCGGCTGGGCGCTCGTCTTCTCCGCCACCGTCTTCATGGTCGCGGGCTCGCTGCCCGCCGGGGCCCTCACCCTCGCCCTCTTCGACGAGGGCCTGGCCGCCTCGACGCCGCTCGCCGCGGCCGTCGGCGCCTGCTGGTTCCTGCTGATGCTCGGCGTGGTCCTGGGCGGCATCCGGCTCACCGTACGGGCCCAACTCCTCATGTCCGGCGTGGAGATGGCGATCCTGCTGGCCTTCGTGCTCGCGGCGGTCGCGCACCGGGGGCGGGCGGTCGCCTTCGACTGGTCCTGGTTCGGCTTCGGTCACTTCCACGGGCCCGAGGGCTTCGCCGCGGGCGCGCTGATCGCCGCCTTCTACTACTGGGGCTGGGACGTCACCAGCAACCTCAGCGAGGAGACCCGGAACAGCAAGCGCACGGCCGGGTTCGCCGCGCTGGTCGGCGTCGGCTCCGTCTTCCTCCTCTTCGAGGTCTTCACGGTCGCGGTGAACGTGCTGCTGCCCGCCGACCGGATCCTGGACGCCGGCCCGAACGTGCTCGCCGTCCTCGGCCAGGAGATCTGGCCCGGCGTCGGCGGGAAGCTGCTCGTCGTCGCGGTGCTCCTGTCCACGGTCGCGACCCTGGAGACCACCCTGCTCCAGGTGACCCGTTCGCTCTTCGCGATGGGCCGCGACCGGACCCTGCCCGCCTCCCTCGGCCTCGTCCACCGCCGCTGGAACACGCCGTGGGTCGCGGTCGCGGCCGTCGGCGTCGCCGCGCTCGTCCTCTTCGGCGCCGCGGCCGCCGCGGGCAGCGTCCAGCGGATCCTGCGGGACGCGGTCGCCGCGATCGGCCTCCAGATCGCCTTCTACTACGGCCTGGCCGGCATCGCCGCCGTCGTCGCCTACAAAACCCTGCTGCTGCGGTCACTGAAGAACTTCCTGCTCGGCGGGGTGTGGCCGCTGTTCGGCTCCGCGTTCATGCTGTGGGCCTTCGTCGAGTCGCTCGGCGAACTGTCCACCACCGCCCTCGCCATCGGTCTCGGCGGACTCGCCCTGGGCCTCGTCCCGATGACGGTGTACCGGCTCAAGGGCAGCGGCTACTACCGCCCCGCCCGCCTGGACGCGGCCCGCGCGCTCGCCGCGGCGGGCGAGTCGGCGCCGACGGTCCCAGCCGCCCGCGCACGGGACAAGAGCTACGCCACGGACTTCTGACCCCCATTGAGCGACTGAACGATTTCCACCGAAGGAGGTCCCCATGGGCGTACGCCGACGCGCCCTCAGGCGGTCCCGCGCGGAGCGGTTCACGCCCGACTTCGACCCGGACTTCGGTGACCGCGCGCTGACGGAGGCCCGCCACGACATCGTGATCGGCCGCTGGCAGGGCGTACGGGACCTGCTCGCCGCGACCGGTGACGACTGGGCCCGCCGCACCCACCGGATCCGGCTGCTCTCGCACGCCGCCGCGGGCAGCTCGACCGTCGAGACCTGGCGGGCCGCCGAGCCCGACAGTCCGGACGCGGCCGTGCTGCGGGCGGCGACGGAGGTGGTACGGGTCTTCGACGCGGCCATCGCCGCGGGCCGGGGCGCGGCCGTCGACCGGGCCCGCGTCGACGCCGCCGTCGACGCCTGCCGGGGCGCGGCGGAGGCGGCGCCCGCCGACCCGATGCCGTGGGTGTCGCTGCTCTCGGTGGCCCGGCTGTACGAGGGCGGGGTGCCGCGTCGCGAACTGCGCTACTGGTTCGACGAGTTGCGGCGCCGCGACCCGTACAACACCGAAGGGCACGTGCAGGTCCTGCGCTACCTCTCGGCGCGCTGGCACGGCACCCACGGCTCCATGTACGACTTCGCGCGCGACGCGGCGGGGGTGGCGCCGCCCGGTTCGGCGCTTCCGGTCCTGGTGCAGGTGGCGCGGGTGGAGGAGTACCGCTACATCGCGGACGGGGCGCTGGGCCGCGGCCCGGTGCGCGGTTTCGACCAGCACTGGAAGCACGAGCTGGCGGTGACCGAGCTGCGGCGCACGTACGAGCGCTGGATCGGCGGCCGCGACCGCTCCCGTCCGGTCGTCCCGGAAGAGGTCGGCGACCTCAACTTCCTCGCACACGCGGCCTGTTACGCGGGCCAGGTGGAGCTGGCGCGGGAGCTGATGGGGCTGCTCGGGACGCGGGCGGCGTGGGTGCCGTGGGCGTACACGGGCGACCCGGCGGAGCAGTTCACCCGCTTCCGGGAGGGCCTGGGGACCGGCTGACGGGCCCTCCCGGAGCGGGTGTCAGGCGTCTCAGACGCCGATGTCGCGGCCGTCGACCCGCCAGACGGCGACGACGGACGGGCGGACGATCTTCCCGGGGCCGTCGGGCCAGGCGGAGGCCGGGTTCTCGACGGAGGCGCCGTCGATCTCGCCCGGGTGCTGCACGGCGACGAGGACGCGGCGGTCCTGGATGATCGGGCCGCAGGTCTCGGCGCCGCGCGGCACGGTCAGGAACTGCTTCAGCTCACCGCGGCGCTCGCCGTGGGTGGCGACGCCGAAGAGGCCGTCGTGCGAGCCGAGGGCGTTGCCGTCGGTGGAGATCCACAGGTTGCCGTGCGGGTCGAAGGCCACGTTGTCCGGGCAGGAGATCGGGGAGACCTTGTCCTTCGGGTAGCCGGCGAAGTAGGTGGCCGGGTCCTCCGGGTCGCCCGCGACGAGGAAGAGCCGCCAGGCGAAGCCGTCGGAGGTCGGGTCGTCCCAGTGCTCGGCGAGCTCCAGGACCTGCCCGTGCTTGTTCTTGTTCCGCGGGTTGGCCTCGTCGACGCCCGGGTTGCCGTCCGTGCCGCGCCTGGAGTTGTTGGTGAGGGCGACGTAGACGCGGCCGGAGCGCGGCGAGGGCTCGACGTCCTCGGGGCGGTCCATCTTCGTCGCGCCGACCTTGTCACCGGCGAGGCGGGTGAAGACGAACACCTCCTCGGCGGTCATGCCGGGCACGTGCGAGACGGCGCCCTCCGGTCCGGCCGTGGCCAGCGGGATCCAGGTGCCGGAACCGTCGAACTCGCCGTCGTTCGGGAGCTTGCCGGTGCCGTCGATCTCGGCGGCCGGGGAGTCGCCGGTCAGCTTGGCGACGTACAGGGTGCCCTCGTCGAGGAGGGTGAGGTTGTGGGCGCGGGCCCGACGCGAGCCGCCCTTCATCATCCGCTTCGACGACACGAACTTGTAGAAGTAGTCGAACCGCTCGTCGTCGCCCATGTAGACGACGGGCCGGCCGTCGGCGGTGAGCCGGGGCTGCGCCGCCTCGTGCTTGAACCGGCCGAGCGCGGTGCGCTTGCGGGGCGTGGAGTCGGGGTCGTACGGGTCGAGCTCGACGACCCAGCCGAAGCGGTGGGCCTCGTTCGGCTCCTGCGCGAGGTCGAAGCGCTTGTCGAACCGCTCCCACTTGCGCTCGGTGGCGCCGCCGCCGATGCCGTACCGCTTGTCGGTGGCGGAGGAGCCGTTGGCGAAGTACTGGTTGAAGTTCTCCTCGCCGGACAGGATCGTGCCCCACGGGGTGGTGCCGCCGGCGCAGTTGTTGAGCGTGCCGAGGACGGTACGGCCCTTCGGGTCGGCGGAGGTCCGCACGAGGGCGTGCCCGGCGACGGGCCCGGTGAGCTCGAACGGGCTGGAGGTGTGGAGGCGCCGGTTGAGGTGGTGCCGGGTGACCGGGGTGAGCTTGCCGGTACGCCGCTCCTCCTGCACCACGACGACGGAGAGGCCGTGCGCGGCCCAGGCGACCTCGACCTGCTCGCGGGTCGGGTTCGCGTCGTCGTAGCCCCGGAACATCAGGAACTCGTCGGTGTACTCGTGGTTGGCGACGAGCACCTGCCGCCCCGGCTCCCCGCGCAGCGGGAGGAGGGAGAGGAAGTCGTTGTTGTACCCGAACTGCCCCGTCTGCGCCGCGGCGGTCTGGTTCTCCGGGTCGAAGGCGGGCGCGCCGCGGAGGATCGGCTCACCCCACCGGATGACGACGTTCTGCGCGTACCCGGCGGGAACGGTGACCTGGTCGGCGGTGTTGGGCGCGACGGGCGAGAACCGGAGCCCCCGGGCCCCGTCGCCCTTGGGCGCGCGCCCGTGCCCGTGCCCGTGCCCGTTGCCGGGGTGCGCCTGCGCCTCCTGCGCTCCGCCGAGCACCAGCGAGCCCCCGGCGGCGGAGGCGACCGTCACGACGGCGGCGGCACGGAGCGCGGACCGGCGGGACAGCACGCCGGCTATGACGTCGCCGACGTACTCGTTGTCGCTGGTGTTGGGCACCTCGTGGAAGCAGGCGTCACCGCAGCGGAACCGGCAGGTGAGGGCGGAACGCCCGCCGCCGTGCGGGTTGGTGCTGATCAGCGGCAGCAGTTTGCGCACTGGGTCCTCCTCCGGCGCAGCACTGCGCCGCCGTGGTGTGCCGACAGGGTGTCGGGAATCCGTTCGGCCGTGACGGTATGTGCGCACATCTGCACGGGGACGGACACGGAGTGAACGCCGGATGAATGAGCGGCAACCGTGACCGACGGGGTCCCGGGAACCGGAGGACGTGGCCGCTAACCTTACGTGTCCGCCCTGGCCAGGGATGAAGGACGCATACCGCATCCAACTCATGCGAAAGGGTTCGCCCATGGGTATTCGGAGCTTGCTGCGCAAGGTATTCGGCCGCGACCGCGAAGAAGCCGAGACCCCCTCCGTCCCGTCCCAGTCCCGCGAACCCCACACCGCGGCCCCGGCATCCCAGACCCCGGAGACCGCCGCTTCGGAGGCCCCGGCCCCCGAAGCAGCCGCCCGGGAAGCCGCCGACGCCCTGGTGGCCGCCGCCTTCGACAACCCCCAGATCCCCAAGGCCCGCACGTCCGCGACGGTGGACGCGGAGGCGGACACGGCTGCCGCCGAGCCGGCGAAGGCCGAGGAGCCGACCGCGAGCGCGGACGCGGGTACACAGGCCACGGAGGCGGCTGCCGCCGAGGCGCCCGCGCCTGAGGCAGACACGGAGGCGGACGCGACGCCCGAAGCGGAGGCCGAGGCGCCCGCGCCTGAGGCGGACACGGAGGCGGACGCGGCACCTGAGGCGGACGCGGCGGTGGCTGCGCCCGAGGCGCAGGCGAAGGCCGAAGCGCCCGAGCCTGCTGCGGACACGGAGGCGGACGCGACGCCCGAAGCGGAGGCCGAGGTGTCCCCGGCGCCCGCCGAGGCGGAGCCGCAGGCGACCGCCGAAGCCGCGCCGAGCACCGAAACCGCCACCGGCGACGCCGAGCCGGAGGCGAAGGCCGAGGCCGACGCAGCTCCTGCACCGACCACCGACGCCCCCGCCGGAGCGGAGCCCCAGACGGCGACCACCGAGGCGGAGCCGGCACCGACTGCCGAAACCGGCACCGCCGCCGAGGCCGAGCCGGAAGCCGAGGCGGCGGAGCCGCGGGCGGGCGCGGACGCCCCCACCGCCGCCGAGCCGACGCCGAGCGCCGAAACCGGCACCGCCGGCACGGCCGAGCCGGAGACCGACGCGGCGGAGCCGCAGGCGGGCGCCGCCCCGGAGTCGGAGCCGAGCGCCGAGGCCGAGGCGGCCACGCCTCAGCCCGTCGCCGCGCGGGCGGACGGCGGCGACACCGTCACCGAGGCCCAGAAGCCGGCCGTGTCGCTCGCGCGGGTCAAGGCGGCGGCGCCGCAGCTCGCCGAGGCGTACAAGGCCGCGGGGGCGGTGCTGCGGAAGGCGGGGCTCGGCGGGGCCCGGGCTCGGGTGTATCTCGTCGTGGACCGGTCCGGGTCGATGCGCGGGTACTTCAAGGACGGGTCGGTGCAGCGCCTCGCCGAGCAGGCCGTCGCGCTCGCCGCGCACCTGGACGAGGAGGCGACGGTCACGACCGTGTTCTTCTCGACCGACGTCGACGGGGTCGTCGACCTCGCGCCCGCCGACCTCACCTCCACCCGCGTCGAGGAGATCAACGCCGGTCTCGGCCGCCTGGGGCGGACGAACTACCACCGGGCCGTCGAGGAGGTCCTCGCCCGCCACGAGAAGGCCGACCCGGACCGCCCGGCACTGGTGATCTTCCAGACGGACGGCGCTCCCGAGTCCCGTACCGCCGCCACCCAGGCCCTGGCCGAGGCGGCCGGCCGCCCGGTGCACTGGCGGTTCACGGCCTGGGGTGAGGAGGACGGCAAGGCCTTCGACTACCTGCGGAAGCTCACCGCGGACCGGACCGCGACGCACTTCGCGGGCCCGACGCCGGCCGAGACCCCGCACGCGGAGTTCTACCGGGGCGTCCTCGCGGGCCTGGACCTGTAGATCGACGCCCCGCCGGCCACCCCGCCCCCTGCTTATTCGATGTGAGTGGATCTTCGGACGCCCGTTAGGATTTCGACCATGGCGGCCACTGGATCCGAGAAGCAGGGGGCGAAGGCGTTCTACGTCACGACCCCCATCTACTACGTCAACGACGCTCCTCACCTGGGCCACGCCTACACGACCGTCGCAGGCGACGTGCTCACGCGCTGGCACCGTCAGCGCGGCGAGAAGGTGTGGTACCTCACCGGCACGGACGAGCACGGTCAGAAGATCATGCGCACGGCCGAGGCGAACGACGTCACGCCCCAGGCCTGGTGCGACAAGCTCGTCGAGGAGGCGTGGAAGCCCCTCTGGGAGCACCTGAACATCGCGAACGACGACTTCATCCGCACCACCCAGAAGCGTCACACCGACCGCGTCCAGGAGTTCGTGCAGGACCTGTACGACAAGGGCGAGATCTACAAGGGCGGCTACGAGGGCCCGTACTGCGTCGGCTGCGAGGAGTTCAAGCTCCCCGGCGACCTCGTCGAGGCGGAGGACGGCACGAAGCTGTGCCCCGTCCACAAGAGGCCGGTGGAGATCCTCAAGGAGGAGAACTACTTCTTCAAGCTGAGCGAGTACGGCCCGAAGCTGCTGGAGTTCTACGAGGCGAACCCGGACTTCATCCAGCCGGAGTCGGCCCGCAACGAGGTCCTGAACTTCGTCAAGCAGGGCCTTGAGGACCTCTCGATCTCCCGCTCGACCTTCGACTGGGGCATCCCGGTCCCGTGGGACGGCGAGCACGTGATCTACGTGTGGATCGACGCGCTCCTGAACTACGCGACGGCGGTCGGCTACAACGAGAACCCGGCGAAGTTCGACGAGACCTTCCCGGCGAACGTGCACCTGATCGGCAAGGACATCCTCCGCTTCCACGCCGTGATCTGGCCGGCGATGCTGATGGCGCAGGGCCTCCCGGTGCCGGGCAGGGTCGCGGCGAACGGCTGGCTGATGGTCGGCGGCGAGAAGATGTCGAAGTCGAACCTGACCGGCATCAAGCCGCAGGACCTGACCTCGCACTTCGGCGTGGACGCGTACCGCTGGTACTTCCTGCGGGCCATCGCCTTCGGCCAGGACGGCTCCTTCTCGTGGGAGGACTTCTCCGCCCGCTACACCTCCGAGCTGGCCAACGACTACGGCAACCTCGCCTCCCGCGTGGCCGCGATGGTCGGCAAGTACTTCGGCGGGGAGCTGCCGGCCTCCACGGCCGACGGCGACGCCGAGAAGGCCGTCCACGAGGGCCTGACGAAGGCGGTCGCCACCGCCGACGCCAGGATCGGCGAGGAGCTGGACTTCCAGGGCGGCATCCTGGCGGTCTTCGACTTCGTGAAGCAGGTCAACGGCTACATCACGGAGCAGGAGCCGTGGAAGGTCGCGAAGGACGACTCTCCGGAGGGCAAGGCCCGCCTGGCGACGATCCTCTACACGGCCGCCGAGTCCCTCCGCGCCGCCGCCGTCCTCCTCAACCCGGTGATGCCCGAGTCCTCCCAGAAGCTGTGGGACTCCCTCGGCGCCGAGCCGTCCCTGGGCGCCCTCGCCGACCAGCGGGTCCAGGACGCGGCCCGCTGGGGCCAGCTCCCGGCGGGCGCCACGGTGACGAAGGGCGCGGTCCTCTTCCCGCGTCTGGAGGACCCGAAGAAGGACTGACGCCCCGCCCGTCTCCCGAAGGCCGCCGCCCCACCCGGGCCGGCGGCCTTCGCCGTTCTCGAAGGACTTCCTCTCGACTTTCATGTAAACAACAGTTCCCAGGACCGAGCCTCGTAAACTACAGTTGTCACATGACGTACGCAGAGGAGATCCCCGAGGAAGAACTGACCGGCCTGGAGTCGGCGCTCCACGCAGCCCTGACCCCCCTGGCCTCCTCCCTCCGCGCCCGCGCGACCGGCCGGCCGGAGGAGGGCATGTGGAAGGGAGAGCCGGTGGACGTCGCGCTCTCCGTCCTGGCCGCCTGGAAGGTCGTCGACCAGGAGGTCAAGCGCCTCACCGCGATCGCGGCCGGCACGGCGGGGGCGTACGGCGCGAGCTACGAGCAGCTGGGCGCCGTCTGGGGCATCACCCGCCAGGGCGCCCGCAAGAAGTGGCCCGACGCGGTGAGCCGCCCGGCGCCGGGCTCCGTCGCGCTCGACCTCTTCGGCGGCCGTGCGGAGCTGTCCCCGGCCGACGACGCCTGGACGTGGACGGCGACGGCCGCCGACGGCACGAGAACCGACGGCGCCACCGCCCCCACGAAGGAGGAGGCGGCGGCCCTCGCGGGCGCGTTCCTGAAGGAGCACACCCGCTGAGGCGGCGCCGGTGTGGGGGCCGCCGAGGCGGGGTATCCCGGGCTCGGCGACGCGGAGCGGGCTGACGAGGGGCGGCGATGAGTCGGGGGAACCTGGACAAGGGCTGCCTGGCGGTCGGGCTGGTCCTCCTGCCCTTCCTCCTGGGACTCGGGTACGTGCTGGTGGTGGCGGCCTGGCGGCTCGGGCGCTACCTCTGGACCACCGGCGGGCCACGGCTCGCCGAGGGCGATCCGGCGGCGTGGACGGTCGCCGGCATGGTCCTCTTCTTCGTCGCGGTAGTGGCCCTCATCCACTGGGACGCGGGCCGGAACGGCGGACCGAACCCCCGCCCCGGACGGGCGGTCCACCAGGGCGAGGACTGGTACTGGGAGCCCGATCCGACCGAGCCCCCGCCGAAGCCGAAGCCCGGCCCCGAGCACCCGCCTCCCCGTGGCTAGGGCTGCGCGCGGAGCGCCGGGCGGGGAGCGAGAGGGCTGACGCCTTTCCGATCGTCGCCACGGCGGCCGCCCCGTGCCCCATGGCGCCGACGCCGACCCCTCCGATCCCCCGCTGATCCTTCTGGAGCCGCCCGGGGTGTCACAGGCCGCGCGTTTCCTCACGACCGTCTCCTTCGACGAGCTGTGGAACGTCGTCGGTGCCGGGTTCGGCGCCCTCGGCCGGACCAGGCGGGAGCACCTCGAACACCACCGGGACCTCCAGGCGTTCTACGGGCGGGCGGCTTCGGCCGGCCACGTCGTGGTCAAAGCGGTGTGGGCTTGAGGCAGTTGGTCCTCACTCGGCCGTGGCCGGGTCACTCGGGCGGGTGATCATGCCGGAAGCATGTGTGGGAGGGGGCCTGTCCTCCTTACCTTCGGCACGGCATCGACCACCGACCGAAGGGACGACTCCCATGGGCCACGACGTGTCCGACACCTTTCGCAGCGCCTTGCCCGTCGTCTGGGTCGACGTGATCCCCGACCTCCGCAAGATGAACCAGATCGTGGTCAGGGGCATGGACTCGCTGATCGTCATGGGCGTCGCCGTCCTGATCCGAGAGCACCCCGTCGGCGTCCCCCTCACCGTCGACGGCCTGGTGCGCCGGGCCCACCCCGACGAGCGGACCGACATCATCCGGGCCCTCCACACGCTGGAGAAGCTCGGCGCCCTCTACCGCCCCTGACCTGCGCCGTTCACCGGGTCCTCGGCGTCCGTCCCACCGGCGTCCGGCGGACCGGACGCCGGTCGCAAGGGAGATCAAATACCCAAAGAACCAGGGAGGATTACTCCCACCCACCCACCCTTGCGCGAGCGCGAGCGTGTGGTCACCCAGGAGAGTGAATATGCCAACTCGGCGTAGTTTGCGGTGGGTTGCCTGCCCTACGCTCTGCTCCAGCCGACTGTTCGCAAACATACGTCGGCCCTCGCCGGGATGGCCGTCCCAATGCGAGGGCCTACCAACTAGGAAGAAAGCCCTTCCCGATGGATACTCTCCAGCGTAGTCCGCGCCTGCCCGTGGCGTCCCGCTCCCACGCCAAAGACCACTCTTCCCGGGGTTCTTACGCCGGGGTCATCCACGAACACACCCCGCACAAGCGCGATTTCGTGGTGCTCGGGAACCACTTTGTCCGGCACCGGTCGCTCACCGCTCAGGCGCGGGGGATCGGTGCCTTCATCCAGTCGCTCCCCGAAGGCGCCCCGGTGGACATCAACACCCTCGCGCAGCACTTCCCGGAGGGCCGGACCAGCATCGCGAAGGCCCTGCGCGAGCTGGAGGCGCACGGCTACCTCCGCCGCACGGTGATCCGCATGCCGAACGGCCGCCTGGTCACCCAGACCGTCTGCTGCAACCAGCCGGCCGCCGCGCCCACCACCGACCGCCGCAGCCGCCCGCAGCAGCCCGAGCCCGACCCCGTACAGGAACCGAAGCCCGAGCCCGACCCCGTACAGGAGTCCGTACCGGTTCCGACCCCCGGCCCGGAGGCCGTACGGGAGCCGGAGCGCGCCCCCGCGCCCGAGCCCGTACGAGAGCCGGAACCCGGCCCCGTACCGCCGCCCGCACCCGCGGCCCGCCCCGGCCACCGCCCCCTCCCGCCCGTCCCCCAACCGGGTTTCCACGCGCAGGAGCTCCTCCGCATCGCGCTCGATGTCGTCCTCGGGCTGCGGGAGGCCGATCCCCGGCTCTACTTCTCCGCCGCCGACGCCGAGCACCTCGCCCCCGGTGTCGGCGCCTGGATCGAGCGCGGGGCGTCGCCGGAGAGCATTCGGCACGCCCTGACGACGGAGCTTCCCGATCCCCTCCTCCGGCCCGCCGCGCTCCTCGCCCACCGCCTGAGCGTCCACCTGCCCCCGCTGCCGAGCGTCCCTCCGCCGTCCGCGCCCCGGCCGATCCAGTACTGCGAGACCTGCCACAACTGCTTCCGGGGCGCACCGGCGGACCGCTGCCCCCGCTGCGGCGGCGCCGCCTCGGAGCCGTCGGAGTACGTCCCCGAGACCGAGGAACAACGACGGCGGTACGGGTGGGGCTCCCGCGCGCGGACGATGCCCCCGGACACAAGGTGAACCCGTGCCCCGCCGGGCAGGGGCCGACGGGGCAACCGGGGACTCGGTCGGGCGGTCAGGCCGCCACCAGGGTCTTGGACAGGAGCTGCGGGAGCATGGACTCGCCCGTGCGGATCACCGCGTCCAGGAGGGCCTGGGTGCCGAGGATCAGGTGCTCGTCGGCCGTGTGCTCGCGGTTGGAGTGCGAGAAGCCGCCCGTGGAGGGGACGAAGAGCATCGCGGTGGGCAGCCGGGTGGAGATCACCGAGGCGTCGTGTCCCGCGTACGACACCAGCGGCGCGCACCGGTCGGTGCGCCGGCGGCACACCTCCTCCACCATGCCGTACACCTGCTCGTCGAAGACGGCGGCGGGCTTCGCGCTGGTGCGCTCCAGATCCGCGACGCACTCCTCCTCCCTGGCCACGAGGAACAGGAAGTCCGTCAGGGAACGCTCGATCGCGTCCAGCGCCTCCTCCGTGCGGGCGCGTACCTCCAGTTCCACGCGGGCCGCGCCGGGTACGACGTTGGCGGCGGCCGGGTCGAAGGCGATGACCCCCGCGTTGCCGATGGAGGCCGGGTCGGCGTCCTGGCAGATGCCCTTGAGCTCGGCCGCGACCCTGGTCGCCACGCGGCCCGCGTCCTGCCGGAGTTCGAACGGGGTCGTCCCCGCGTGGTTGGCCTGGCCGGTCACCGTGATGGTGTAGCGGCGCACGCCGACGATGCCGGTGACGGGCGACAGGTCGAGGCCCGCGCGTTCCATGCGGGGACCCTGCTCGACGTGGAGCTCGATGTAGGCGAACAGGTCCTCGGCGTGCGGGTCCCTGGTGAGCGCGGTGGAGCCGGTCAGCCCGCCCCTGCTGCCCTCCATGACGCCCTCCTCGTCGAACCACGCCACCGTCTCCACGTGGTCGGCCATGGGGTGGTCGTGCTCGTGGAGGGTGCGCAGCACCTCCATGGCGGCGATCACGCCGTACGCGCCGTCGAGATGGCCGGCCGCGGGCACCGTGTCGGAGTGGGAGCCGATCAGCAGCCACGGCCCCGAGGTGTTGAGACGGCGGGAGAACACGTTGCCGGTGTCGTCGTAGTAGGCGTGCAGGCCGGTGACGCGCATGGTCTTGTCGATCCAGTCACGGGCGGCCATGTCGGCGTCGTTCCCGGCGATCCGGTGGATCGCGCCGTCGGCTCCGGCACCGATCTGGGCGAGGCGGTTGAGGTCCTTCAGGAGGCGGTCGCTGTCGATCTGCGGCTGAAGGGAGTGGGTGGAGTGGGTGGAGGCGGGCACGGTCTTCTCCAGGTAGGTCGAGGGAGGAAACAGGTCGGTGGCTGGTGGTCCGCTAGCGGCGGGACGAGGAGAGCGCGACTCCCGCGATGATCAGGCCCATGCAGGCGAACTGGGCCACCGTGGACGTCTCGCCGATGGTCAGGAAGGCGAGGATCGCGACGCACACGGGCTGGAGGTAGTAGATGACCCCGGCCCGGGTCGCGCCGATCAGCTCCACCGCCTTGTTCCACACGAAGAACGCCAGCGCCGACGACGCGACACCGATGTAGCCCAGCGCCGACAGACTGCTGCCCGTCGGGGTGAACCCGCCTTCCACCGCCAGCGAGACGGCCTGCGCGGGCACGAGCATGACCAGGCCGAACAGGACCGTCGCGGCCAGGAACACCACCGCGGGGATCTCCTTCGGCTTGCGCTTGAGCAGCGCGGAGTAACCGGCGAAGGTGCACATGGCGGCGACCATCCACAGGTCACCGACCGCGAAGTCGAGGCCCAGCAGCGCCGTGACACTGCCCTTGGAGACCAGCGCCACCACGCCCACCAGGGCCAGCAGCATCCCGAGGACGCGGATCCGGGACAGGCGCTCCCCGCCGAACGCGGCGAACACCGCGATCAGTACGGGGGAGGCGGCGGCTATCAGGGCCAGGTTGGTGGCCGAGGTGGTCTGCCCCGCGATGTAGATGAGGGTGTTGAACAGGGTCATCCCCAGCAGGCCGACCACCGTGATGTACCCGGCGTGCGCCCGGATCGCCCGGCGGTGCTCCCAGAGCCCCCGGGCGGCGAACGGGGCCAGGGCCAGCAGAGCGATGGTCCAGCGCCAGAACGCGGTCTGGACCGGCGGGATCGTGTCGGACAGGGCGCGGGCGATGACGAAGTTCCCGGACCAGATGAGGGTCGCCGCCCCCGCCAGGAGCGGGCCGAGCCACACGGCGGCCCGCTTGGCGGTGCTCGCCGGCGGGGCGGGGGCGGGGGTGGGGGTGGGGGTGGAGGTGGGGAGGGTGGTCGGTGTGACGCTGGTGGTGGTCACCGGGGTCGCTGCTCCTTCGGTGGGTGTCGGGACGGTTCGGTGGTGGTGGCCGCGTGGGGTGGCGGCTCAGCTCCAGCCCGCGCTGTCCCCTGTGTCGGCACCGGTTGCCTGAACGGTGGTCGCCGTGGGCCGGGCGTCGGTCTGTACGGCTCCGGCGGCGCCCGTCAGTACGGCGACCAGCGCGGCGACAGAAGCGACGAAAAGGGCGGCGAACGGGCGGAACATGGGCATACTCCTGCACGGCTGTGGGCGGTCGAGGTCAAGGAATGTCCGCCCGGCCGTCCCGCTCCGCTCGGTTCGGTGAGCTCGTGGCCGGGCAGGACCTACGTTGCCGTGCCGGCGGAGGCGCCCGGAAGGGATCAGGGCAGGCAGCATGTGCCCCGGCAGGCTCATGCCTGCCCGCGACCGGCAGCCCCGCCACCGACAGCCCGTCACCGACAGCCCGTCACCGGCAGCCCCGCGACCCGCCACCCCGCGCCCGTCCGCCCCCGGCTCACCGCCCCAGCCAGCCCCGCCTCTCCGCCAGCATTCCCGCCTCGAACCGTGACCGCGCCCCCAGCCGCTGCATCAGCGAGGCCATCATCCGCCGCGCGGTGCGCACGCCGATGCCCAGGTGCCGGGCGGCCACCTCGTCCGTCATGCCCTGCCCGAGCAGCTTGAGCATCTGGCGCTCCTGCCCGGTCACCTCCTCCTCGCTCCGCTCCTGTTCCCGCTCCCGTCCCCGGTCCCCGTCCGTGCCGAACGGCGCCGCGTGCTCCCACACCGCCTCGTGCAGGGCCGTCAGGGCCGTGATGACCCCGGGACCGGAGAACTGCACCGCGCCGGCCGCGGTGTTGGCCGGGTCGACGGGCAGCAGCGCGGCCGTGTCGTCGAACAGCACCATGCGGATCGGCAGCACGGGCACGGTACGTACCTGGCCTCCGGACTCGGTCAGCCACCGCGCGTACCGGAAGGTGTCCTGGTCGTTGCGTACGGAGTCCTGGTACAGGGTGCGCATCGCCACCCCGCGCCCGAGCAGGGCCGCGTCGAGAGGCTTGGATGCCTCCAGCTGTGCGCGCGGCTGGGCTCCGCCCGGGTGGAAGGAGAGCAGCAGCCGCCGGCAGGAGTGGGTGAGGTGTTCCAGGCGGTCCTGGATCCGGTCGATCGACGACAGCTCCTCGTAGCGGTGCTCCGCGCCGCCCTCCGCGGCCTGCGCTTCCAGGAACTCCAGCGCGGCGGCCTGCCCGGCCGCGAACTCCTCCTGGACGCGGCGCACTTCCTCCTCACGGCGGGCCAGCAGGATCTGCACCCCGACGTCGAGACCGACCGGCCGCAGGACCGAGGAGTCGGAGAACCGGGGCCGGAGCAGCCGCAGTTCGGTCAGCCGGTCGAGGGCGGCGCGCACCTCCCCCTCGGACCTGGCCAGATGGACGCCGATCTCCGCAACGCCCCAGTCCGGCTGGTCGAGCATCGTGCGGTAAACGGCCTCCGACGTCGTGTCGACGCCAAGCGCGGACAACACAGAATCCCCCGTTGCCATGTACGTGTCGCGCGCCCGACGGAGATTTTTCCACGTCGGGCAGGAAACTGCCCAGCCCCTTCCTGCCAGGCAGGACCCCTGCTGCGACACGTACCGCGCGGACAGGCTGACGGTCATGCGTATTCCCGTCGTGACCATCGCCGATCTCCGCCGCACCGTGCCGCCGCCCCGCGGGCTCACGGACATCCTGTGGGCGCTGTCCCGCCCGGCGGACGGCATCGAGCACATCCACGTCGCCGCCGCCCCGGGGAACGCGGTGATCACGTACTTCCTGCGCGCCCCCGACGACCGGTCGGCCGTCGCGACGGCCAGAAGAGTGACGGACCGGGCGATCAGCCAGGCCCCGTCCCTCCACGGCTGGCACCGCCTGTGACACGGCCGGCCGCGCCGTGGAATCCGCCCGGTACGGACGACACCCGCCCTCCCCCGGGCGCCACCCTCGTGACCGGCCCCGTGACCGCCCTCAGTCGAGGCAGAACTCGTTGCCCTCCGGATCGGTCATCGTGATGTGGCCCACCTCCAGGCCGCCCGGCTCGATCCGGTACAGCCGCTTCGCCCCCAGCGCCTCCAGTCTGCCGGCCTCCGCCTCCAGCGCGGCCATCCGCTCGTCGCCGGTCAGGCCGGGTGCCGCGCGCACGTCCAGGTGCACACGGTTCTTCGCCGTCTTCCCCTCCGGCACCCGCTGGAAGAACACCCGCGGCCCCTTGCCGTCCGGATCGACGAGGGCCGACCGGCTGTCGTGCAGCTCCGGCGGCACCCCCCACGCCGTCAGCGCAGCCTCCCAGTCCGCGAAGCCCCCGGGCGGCGGCTGCACGACGTACCCCAGCGCCTGAGCCCAGAACTCCGCCTGCGCCGCCGGGTCCGCGCAGTCGTACGTCACCTGGAATTCCTTGGACATGCTCTCGCCTCCGATCACTCGAAACCGTCACACGCACCGGCCCGGGCCACCCCCCACCCGTCTCCCGGACCGCACCACCATCGTCACACCCCCCTCTGACAATCCACCGCCGACAGCGCCACGGGGCAGCAGAACCACAGGTCAGAAGGGGTACGGTGGCGGGCAGCGTGCCCCTTCCCTCAAGGACCCCGTCATGACCGACAGCATTGCGCGCCTCCTCGACATCGCCCCGGCACCCGGCGCTCCCCGGCCAAAGGACTGGGGCGAGATCGAATGCGGCCTGGGGTGCGGACTTCCCACCGACTACAAGAAGTTCATCCACCTCTACGGAGGAGGCCACTGGGACGAATACCTGTACGTCCTGGAGCCCGGCTGTCCCAACGTGCACTACGACCTCGTCACATGGGCGAGGTGCCAGGCCGAAGACCTGCAAGACCTCTGGGAGTTCGAGAGGAAGCCGGTGGAGCTGGAGGCCGAGGGGGCCCGGGTCGTCCCTTGGGCCACCACGGACAACGGCGAATGCCTCTACTGGCTCGTCCATCCGGGTCTCCATCCGGATCACTGGACGGTGATGGTGAACGAGGCGCGGGGCGAACGGTGGGAGCATTTCCCCGTCTCCTGCACCCGGTTCCTCGCGTCCTGCCTCGACGGAGAACTGCGCTCGGGACTCCTTTCCTCCTCGTTCCCGCTTGCCGTGCACGAGTTCCGTGGGTTGGGTGCGGCGTGACAATGCGAGGCGGCGTCACTGACCTCGTCCACACCTCCCGAAGGGAACCGGCAGTACGTACAGGCGGTTTGGACAGCACTTCCAAGGGCGCCCGACGTGGCATGGTCATCCGCTGCGCGCGGTTCTGCATCGTCTCCGTCTGCTTCTCGCCGCTTCTGAGCGCAGCCGTACGATGATGAGCGGAACGGGCGGGCGCCCGGCTGCGAGGAGCTCTGCCACCATGCCTCTGAACTGGGTCGACTTGCTGGTGGATCCGAGAGACCTGCAAGCGCTCTATGGAGCCTTGCCGCCGTCGGGGCCCCTCGTCGTCCGGTCCGTCCACCTGAGTCGATACGGGCCCGCGCTCACGCTGCGGGCCGACTTGCCCACTTTTCCTCCGCATCCTCTTCCGGAGTGGGAGGAAGCGGGCTTCGACCGCATTCAGTGCCATCTCCAGTTCCTCGCGGTCGAGCGTCTGGAGATGCGGGGGTGGGCCTCTTCGGCCACGACCGACCTCCGCATCGAGGAATCGGGCGTGCGCAGAATCCGGGTGACTGCGGAGTCGTCCTCGTTCGCCCTTTCCTTCGAGGCTTCCGATGACGTTCTCATCGGTCATCTGAGTGCCTTCTCCGTGGGGTCGGACGAAAGGGACAGCGGGCCCCGGGGGTTCTTCCGGAAGGTCGACTCCCGAAGGTTCGACACCCTGCCTGATCTCAGTGAAAAGACCTTCTATGAGCGGCTCTGAATGGGTCGGCCTGTTGGCCGGCAACGACGGTGTCCGGGAGAGGTTCGGGGCCCTTCCCGGTCTTGACGCGTGCGACCTCTTCCACTGCCTCATCGACGAGCGGGGTGTCAGCGTCACGCTCGGGTTCGACGTGCGCCCCGCGCCTCCCGCCCTCCTTGAGGAATGGAGGGAGAAGAAGGAGGCCAACGCCTTCGAGTTCTTCCTCACCTTCACGTCGGTCACCGATCTGTACGTCTCAGGGTGGGGAGGAAGCATGAGGCGATCGGTTCAGATCCTCCGCGCACCAGAAGACGGAGGGATCGCGGTGACGGTCGAGAGCCCGACGGAGCGTCTCGCGTTCCGCGCTCAGGAGGCGGCGATCTCCCGTGCCAGGACTTATCTCGCCTCCTCAGCGTCCATCGCCGAGGCGGCTTTTCGAGGGGGGAGTTGAGGTGGTGTCGGGGAAGGTCGTCATCGAGATGATCCCGGCCGGGGAACGGCTGGAGCTGGTGCCTCTGGAGGTGGGGCACGCCGAGGAGATGACCGTAGTGCTGGGAGATTCTGCTCTGCATGCGTTCATCGGGGGTACGCCGGAAAGCTTCGAGGAGTTGCGGGCCCGGTATGTGCGATGGGCCGCCGGGGCGCCCGAGGCCGGCACCACCTGGTGCAACTGGGTGATCCGGGCGCGGGACGAGGGGCGGCTCGTCGGGACCGTGCAGGCGACCGTCGCGGACGGCGTCGCCGAGGTCGCCTGGGTCGTCGGAGTCGCCTGGCAGGGTCGCGGGTACGCCTCCGAGGCGGCTCGCGCGCTCGTCGGGTGGCTGCGGCCCCGGGTCCGTACCGTCGTCGCGTGCATCCATCCCGACCACGCCGCCTCCGCCGCCGTCGCCCGCGCCGCCGGGCTCGTACCCACGCATGAGGTGTGCGACGGGGAGGTGCGGTGGGTGTCGGTGACCACGAGCGCAGCGGTGGACAGCGTGGCTTCCTGCGGCCGTGGGCCCTCCGGGGCGGGCCGTGCATCCCCTTGGTGAATCCCGTGCCGTCCGTGGGGCGGCCCGCGCTCAGCGGGCGAAACAGGCGCGGACGGAACCCTCTGGGGCATGAGGCCGCGGCCACCGGCGCCGGCAAGGCGGAGCCCGTTCGACGGGTCCTCGCCCTGCTTCTGGACTCCTCGCCCGGGGCACAGATGGGCAGCGGAGCGTTTCCCGTCTTCGACAGCGGACTTCCACAGTCCGCGGACGCCGTCCATGCACTCGTGGGGCCAGGCGGTGACGGCTGTCAGGCCCACGGGATCGTCAGCCACGGACTGGTCGGGTCCGTCATCAGGACGCGATGGGTGCGGAGGCTCTCCTCGTACCAGTCGCCGAACTCCTCCTCGTCGAACTGGAGACACCGGCCCAGTGCATACGACGCGGAGAAATCCGCCCACGAGCGGTAGTTGACCTGAACGAGGCGGCCGGCGCGGATGACGGCCGACTCGGCCTCCGCCACGCTGCCCAGCCGGGTGGCCACGCCCCACCGCGCCATCGCCGAGGCCCGGCCGTAGTCCCACGCGTCGACGCTGCGGATGTACGCGCCCTCCGCCAGGAGTCCGTCCGCGCGGAACCGCGCCTCGTAGCGGGTGATGCGGCCGATGAGCCGCTGGACACCCGCCACCTCGGATTCGAGCGTGGCGGTGGAGGTGACGCGGCCCTGCGTCACTCCGTCGGGCATGAGCCGCGGCTGCGCGGCCTCCTCGGCACGCGCGCGTATCACGCGCTCGGCCGCCTCCCGCCAGTGGTCGGTCGAGACCGGCCCCGCGAAGTCCCGCGCCATGGCGTGACGCAGTTGCAGGACGAACTCCCAGACGCTGCTGACCATGTCCGCCCGCAGCAGCCGTTCCAGCGCGTCGAGCCATTCCGCACGGTCGGTGATGCCCCACCACCGGTCCAGCGCCTTCTTCTCCTTCACATACCCCCCGCCGTGGTTCGCCAGCGAGTTCCAGAACTGGCCGTTCTGGACGAAGAGTTGCGCGCCGACTCCCAGCCCGAAGGCCACCTGCCCCTGCCGTGGTCCACCCACCTCCAACGTGTGAACGGCGTACTGGGCCAGCCCGTGGGTCCTTTGGCCCCTCGCGTCGTGGTGCCACCGCCACAAGGCAAGGCCTTCCGGGCTCGCCGGTATGACGCCCTCGCACGGGCTGCCCGGATTCACGACGAGGTACGGCGGCTTGGTGGGTCCCCACCTCTCTGCGAGCCACCCCAGGTCGCAGGTGTCGAAAACCGGATCCGGAACGGGTGCGGGCAGCATTCCGGCGGTGTAGACGGCCAGGCAGTCCGAACGTGTCCCGGGATTCCACGTGGGGTGCCAGTAGAACGTGTCGGGTTCGGCGTCCGACAAGGTGCGGGACTGCACCACGTACAGGTCAGCCTGCGCCACCAGGTCGTAGTAGGCGGGCCAGTCGCCGCGCACGCGCGCCTCGTACAGCCCGCGTTCGATGGCGCTGGGCGCCTGCCAGCCCTGCAGCGCGGGCTGCTGTCCCGGTCCAAGACTAGCTGTAGCGTCCATGAACCAGATGCTACGAGCCAGGGCCGAGCACCCGCGCCGCCGTTCTCGGTCAGGAGGCGAGGTGACCGTGTCCTCCGTCGGACCGCCCGCGCTGCCGGGGCCGTACCCCACCCACGGACGGGGGCCCGGAACCGTGCGTACGGTTCCGGGCCCTCGTTCACGCGTCCGTCAGGGTCAGCGCGCCGCGTCCGGGTGCACCGACTCCGTGATCGGGCGGTCTTCCGGCTTCGCGGCCGGCTTCTCGACCGGCTTGCGGAGCTGGATGTTCAGTTCGCGGAGGCGGGACTCCTCCAGCTCGGTGGGGGCGCCCATCATGAGGTCCTGGGCGTTGCCGTTGAGCGGGAAGGCGATGGTCTCGCGGATGTTGGGCTCGTCGGCGAGGAGCATGACGATGCGGTCGACGCCGGGGGCGATGCCGCCGTGCGGCGGGGCGCCGTACTGGAAGGCGCGGAGCATGCCGGCGAACTCGGTCTCGACGGTCTCGCGGCTGTAGCCGGCGATCTCGAAGGCCTTGAACATGATCTCGGGCTCGTGGTTCCGGATGGCGCCGGAGGAGAGCTCGATGCCGTTGCAGACGATGTCGTACTGCCAGCCGAGGACGTCCAGCGGGTCCTGGGTCTCCAGGGCTTCGAGGCCGCCCTGCGGCATGGAGAAGGGGTTGTGCGAGAAGTCGATCTTGCCGGTCTCCTCGTCCTTCTCGTACATCGGGAAGTCGACGATCCACGCGAAGCGGAAGACGTTCTCCTCGAAGCGGCCGGCGCGCTTGGCGGCCTCGACGCGGACCGGGCCCATGATCTTGGAGACCTCGTCGAACTCGCCGGCGCCGAAGAAGACGGCGTGGCCGGGCTTGAGGCCCAGGCGCTCGGTGAGGACCTCGACGTTCTCCTCGGTGAGGAACTTGGCGATGGGGCCGGTGAGGGCGCCCGCCTCGCCGACGCGGATCCAGGCCAGGCCCTTGGCGCCGAGCGAGACCGCGTAGTCGCCGAGGGAGTCGAAGAACTTG
Source organism: Streptomyces sp. CC208A (assembly GCF_030010625.1). Classification (GTDB taxonomy): domain Bacteria; phylum Actinomycetota; class Actinomycetes; order Streptomycetales; family Streptomycetaceae; genus Streptomyces. The sequence continues at coordinate 61,031 of NZ_JASCXN010000026.1, forward strand.
CGGGGCTGGTCGCCGGTGTCCGGGACGGCGAGCGCGCGGACGTGCTTGCCGGCGAAGGCCTTGAACTCGGAGTTCTCGAAGACGTCGGTGAGGTCGACGAGCTCCAGGTCGGTACGGAGGTCCGGCTTGTCGTTGCCGTACTTCAGCATCGACTCGCGGAAGGGGATCCGCGGGAAGGGGGAGGTGACGTGGCGGCCGCCGCCGAACTCCTCGAAGAGCTCCGTCATGAGCTTCTCGATCGGCTGGAAGACGTCCTCCTGCTCGACGAAGCTCATCTCGACGTCGAGCTGGTAGAACTCGCCGGGCGAGCGGTCGGCGCGGGCGTCCTCGTCGCGGAAGCAGGGCGCGATCTGGAAGTAGCGGTCGAAGCCCGAGATCATGAACAGCTGCTTGAACTGCTGCGGGGCCTGCGGGAGCGCGTAGAACTTGCCCGGGTTGAGGCGGGAGGGGACGACGAAGTCACGGGCGCCCTCGGGAGAGGTCGCGGTGAGGATCGGGGTCGCCATCTCGTTGAAGCCGAGGGCCGTCATCTTGGAGCGGATGGCGGCGATGACGGCGGAGCGCAGCATGATGTTGCGGTGCATGCGCTCGCGGCGCAGGTCGAGGAAGCGGTACTCCAGGCGCCGCTCCTCGTTGACGCCGTCGTCGGCGTTGATGGTGAAGGGGATCTGCTTGGCGGCGCCGAGGACCTCGACCTCGCCGACCTCGACCTCGACCTCGCCGGTGGGCAGCTCGGGGTTGACGTTCTCCGCGCCGCGCGAGACGACCTTGCCGTCGACGCGGACGACGGACTCCTTCGTCAGCTTGTCGAGGGCCTCGTAGGCGGGGGTGCCGGGGCGGGCGACGAGCTGCGTGATGCCGTAGTGGTCGCGCAGATCGATGAAGAGGATGCCGCCCAGGTCGCGCCGATTGTGCAGCCAGCCGCTCAGCCGGACGTCGGTGCCGACGTCAGAGGCGCGGAGCTCGCCGCAGGTGTGGGACCTGTACCGATGCATCGTCGTTCATCCAGTCTTCGGGATCGAGAGGGAAGTCTCGGCCCGGACAGTGCCAGGGCCGCCCCCAGCCTACCGGCCACCCAAAGATCGCGATTCGAATACTCTCGGTGGCGACCCCGAGTCCGATATTCATAAAGTAGGGCAATGCGCACCGAGGACGTCCTGGCCGCGATCGCCACCGGCCTGTGGCGCTGGGACAACGCCTCCGGGATCGTCTCGCTCGACGCCGAGGCCGCCCGGCTGCTCGGGCTGCCCGCCGAGCCGGTGCGGCTCACCGAGGCGGCGGTGCGGTCCCGTTTCCATCCGGTGGACTGGAACGAGATCGACGGCGTGATCAGCCTGGCGGTGGCCGAGGGGACGCTCGCCGAGTCCCGGCTGCGGGTCATGGACGGGCAGGGCCGGGTGCTCCGTACGGTACGGAGCCGGTCCAAGCCCCTGATCGAGGGAAACGACTACCGGCTGGTCGGCACGCTCCAGGAGGTGGCGGGCCCGCAGCCGGGGACGGCCGGGCCGCACACGCCGATCACGGGCGACTGGCGGCGCTCGCGCGAGGCGTTCCTGCTCGACGCGGGGCGGGCCCTCGCGGAGGCGCGGTCGACGGCGGAGGTGCTGCGGGTGGCGGCCTCGCTGTCGATGCCGGGGTTCTCGCCGGACGGGCTCGCCGTCTTCGGGATGTCGGGCGACCGGCTCACGGTGATCGGGCACCACGGGCAGCGGGACGGCGACGAGGGCCCCTTCACCTCGATGTCGCTGGCGACGGACTACCCGGCGGCGGAGGTGGTGCGGACCGGGCGGGCGGTCTACCTGCCGTCCCCGGAGGAGTACCGGCGCCGCTTCCCGACGACGTGGCCGCTGGCGGAGCGCTTCGAGCGGCAGTCGTGGGCGTTCGTGCCGCTGGTGGTGGCGGGGCGGACGATGGGCGCCTGGATGGCGGCCTTCAAGCACCCGGTGGCGTTCACGCCGGACGAGCGGTCGGTGCTGACGACGGTGGCGCGGATGCTGGCGCAGGCGCTGGCCCGGGCCGGGGTGGCGGAGTCCGAGCGGGAGCTGTCGCTGGGGCTCCAGCGGACGATGATGCCGGTGCTCGGGCCGGGAATCCCGGGGATCCGGGTGGCCGCGCGGTACGTGCCGACCGGCGGCGGGCTCCAGGTCGGCGGCGACTGGTACGACATGATCCGGCTGCCCGGCGGGACGGGCGGCGGCACGACCGGCACCCCCGGCCGGATCGCGCTGGTCATCGGCGACGTCCAGGGGCACGACGTGCGGGCGGCGGCGCTGATGGGGCAGCTGCGGATCGCGCTGCGGGCGTACGCCTCCGAGGGGCACCGGCCGGACGCGGTGCTCTCGCGGGCCTCGCGGTTCCTGTACGGGGTGAACGACGGGTACGAGGGCGAGGAGGGGGCCGCGCCGGGCGGCGGGCCCCGCTTCGCGACCTGCCTGTACCTGGAGGTGGACCTGGCGACGGGGACGGTGGACATCGCCCGCGCGGGCCACCCGGACCCGGCGGTCCGCATGATCGACGGAACGGTTCTGCTGAGGCCGACGGCCGGCGGCCTGCCGCTCGGCATCGACCCCGACACCGACTACCCGACCACCCGGCTCACCCTGGACCCCGGCGAGACCCTGATGATCTGCACCGACGGCCTCCTGGAGACCGGCGGGCACGACCTCGACAGCGGCTGGGAGCGGGTCAGACAGCTCCTGGAGCAGCACCGGGGCGACGACCTGGAGGAGCTGGCCGACACCCTCGTGGAGGCCGTCCACGGCCCCGGCTCCCACCACAACACCGGCCCGCTCGCCGACCGCCGCGAGGACGACATCGCCGTCCTGCTGCTCTCCCGTCTGCCGGCGACGACGGTACGGGAGACCCCGCGCCGCACCCTGATGACGATCGCCCAGGCGGAGCCGGAGCGGATCGCGGAGGCCCGCGAGCAGGTCCGGCAGCTGCTGCACGACTGGACCGACGGCGACCAGCTCGACGCGGCCGTCCTGATGGTCTCCGAGATGGTCACCAACGTCCTCGTCCACACGGACGGCGACGCCCTGCTGACCGCCGAGGTCGCCTGCGGCGAGAAGGCCCGCCGGCTGCGCGTCGAGGTCTCCGACACCAGCGACGAGCTGCCGCACAGGCGCCACCCCGGCGAGATGGCCTCCAGCGGCCGCGGCCTGGTCCTGATGGAGATGCTGGCGGAGGCGTGGGGCGTGGAGCCGCGCGGCGAGGGCAAGACGATCTGGTTCGAGCTGACGGAGCCCACGGGGCCGGAGGGGTGCTGCGGGTAGGGACGCGCCTTGCGGAGCTCGTACGGCCTCCGGGGCCGCGCTCGTACGGAGGTGATACTTGCCCCTCCGGAGCCGCGTCCGCACGGAGGTGGTACGGCCTCCGGAGCCGCGTCCACACGGAGGACGTACGGCTCCCCGCCCCGTCCGTACGGCTCCCGCCGACTCCGTACCGCTCCCGTACGCGCGCGCGTGCGTCCTCCGCCGCGCGGTCCCGCCGCCCGCGGCGGAGACTGGTGTCGTACGGCCGCCGGGGGGGACCACGGAGCTCGCCATGGACACCCACAAGGTCGGCGGTGACACCACCGTCCTGGCCGACAGCCTGGACATACCAGGAATCGGACATGTCCCCGTCAACGCGTACGTCCTGACAGCCGCCGAGCCCGTCGTCGTCGACACCGGCCTGTCGGTCGAGGACCGGGACTTCGTCGCCACGCTCGCCGGGGTGATCGACCCGGCGGACGTGCGCTGGATCTGGCTCACCCACCCGGACCGGGACCACACGGGCGGGATCTTCGCCCTCCTGGAAGCCGCCCCACGCGCGCGCGTGGTGACCACTTTCCTCGGCTTCGGCATCATGTCCACCGAGCGGCCGCTGCCGATGGACCGGGTGTACTTCCTCAATCCGGGGCAGTCCCTGGACGTCGGGGACCGCGCGCTGCACGCCTTCCGGCCGCCGCTCTTCGACAACCCGGCGACCGTCGGCTTCTACGACGACCGGACCCGGATCTGCTTCAGCTCGGACTGCTTCGGCGGCCCGATGCCGACCGCCGAACTCGCCGAGAGCGGGCACGCCAACGACCTGAAGCCCGAGGAGCTGCGGGGAGCGCAGCTGCTGTGGGCGACGATCGACAGCCCGTGGGTGCACGTGGTGGATCCGGAGAAGTACCGGGCGACCCTGGCGCCGCTGCGGGAGCTCGCCCCGGAGATCGTGCTGTGCACCCATCTGCCGCCGGCCGTGCGGATGTCCGACCGGATGCTGGGGACGCTGGCGATGGCGCCGGACTCCGACCCGTTCGTGGGCCCCGACCAGGCGGCTCTGGAGGCCATGCTGAGGTCCTTCGAACCGGGCGGCGCGCCGGTCTAGGCCGTCTCCTCCGGCGCCGCGCCGGAGCCGTACCGGGCCCGGAGTTCGCCGAGGATGCCGGTGGCGGCGGCGGTGAGGGGGACGGCGAGGAGCATGCCGAGGATGCCGGCGACGGAGGCGCCGGCGGTGAGGGCGAGCAGGACGGCGGCCGGGTGCATCTGGACGGTGCGGCTCTGGACCATCGGCTGGAGGACGTTGCCCTCGATGGCCTGGACGGCGAGGACCACGCCGAAGGTCCACAGGGCGATGACGAAGCCCCGGTCGGCGAGGGCGACGAGGACGGCGACCGCGCCGGAGAGGAAGGCGCCGAGGTACGGGATGTAGGCGGTGACGAAGACGAGCGCGGCGAGCCCGACCGCCCCGGGCACCCGGAGGACGAGCAGGCCGATGCCGATGAGGACGGCGTCGACGAAGGCGACGAGGGTGGTGCCGCGCATGAAGCCCTCGACGGCCTCGAAGGCGCGGCGGGCCATGGCCTCGGCGGTGTCGCCGGTGCCGGCGGGGACGAGGGAGCGCAGGGAGCCGACGGCCCGGTCGGAGTCGCGGAGGAAGAAGAAGATCAGGAGGAGGGCGAGGACGGCGGTGGCGAGCATCTGCCCGACCACGCTGAGCCCGGAGATCACCCCGGAGGCGGCGGTCCCGCCGAACTTCTCCAGGAGCCGCCTGGCGTTCTTCGCCAGGTCCTCCAGCGAGGTCCCGGCGGCGCCGAAGTGCTCGGCGATGTCGACGGCGGCCCGCCGCAGCGAGGCGACGATCTGGTCGCCGGTCTCGATGAGCGCGGCGACGACGATGTACGTGGCGCCGCCGACGACCACGAGGACGGCGGCGACCGTGATCGCCGCCGCGAGCGACTTCCGCACCTTCACCCGCAGCAGCCGCCGGTAGAGCGGCCTGAGCAGCGCCGTCCCCAGGATGGCGAGCAGCACGGGCGTCACGGCCGTCTTGAAGACCACGCACAGCCAGACGAACACGGCGGCGACCCCCGCGACGAGCAGCACCACGACGCACCAGGCCCCGAGCCTGCGGGCGGGCTCGGGAAGCAGGGGCTCGGGAGGGAGCGGCGCTCGGCTCGTCTGCACCCGTCCACCGGACCACGCCCGCCGGCGTGTCGTCGCGCGCTGACGGGCCGCTCGGGTGATGTCCCGTCAGTGGCACCCCATGGTGGCAATACGAGGAAGCCCGACTCTGAGGGGGTTGGGCGCCCAGGGCCACGGCACGGGGACAGGAGCGGGAGCGGCGCCCTGATCCCCGTACCGGCACGTCGTCTACTCGCCCATGCATGCACGGCATGGAGGCAGCTCCTGTCTGAGGTGGGTCTTCGGTCGTTCCTCGCAGATGCTGCTACGCCGCTTCCGGCGCCCTGCCGACACATCCTGGAGAGCAGCCCATTCCCGGACCTGTACGAGATGGGCCTCCTGAAGGCCGACGTACGGGTCCGGCTGGACGAGCAGTGTGGGGTGGCCGTGTGCGATCCGCTCGGCGGCCCAGGCGTGGTCGAGGTCGGTGAAGTCGTCGTCGACCCAGGCGACTGCCGACCCGTCGAGCCACGGTTCGACGTGATCCCGCTTCCAGAGATAGCCGTTGGGGTGACTGGTGGTGGTCTGGAGGCGCGGGAGATCAAGGTGCGGGAACTCCGGTAGTCCAAGGAGTGGCCCGACGAGGGTGGTGGCGTCCTTACGCCAGCTGGTGCACCACACCGGGCTGACGAGCCCGTCGGCCAGGAAGCCAGTGAGCAGCGGGCCGTGGGCAGGGTCGAGCCAGATGGGCACCGGGTTGTCCGGGTCTCGGCCCGTGGGCAGGACGGTATGGCGGACGTGTGCGGGCGGTGTCCTGCCGTCGGCTGCCGGGAACGGTATGAGGACGCCGTCGATGTCCAGGAAGAGGTAGGGCAGGGGCATCAATACCTCCGTCGATGGGCCAGCGTCTGCGGGCGGTGATCAGGAGGGTGGTGGGCCACGGGTCGAGTCGCGGGTGCCGTAGCTCGATGGCGTAGGTGATCCGCAGACCGGCCCGAGAGAGGTGGGCAGCCCAGCGGCGGGTATCGAACTCCCAGCGGCAGATGGGCAGTCGGGCGCGGTCGGGCATGGTGACGTAGTCTTCGCGCGGACGGTCGTCCGTTGAAGGATGTCTTCCGGCCCGTGCCGGGCGGGGTACGGAGAAGGCCAGTACACCGCCGGGCTTCAGGCGCCGCGAGAGCGCGGTGAGCAGGAGTTCCGGGGCGACCAGGCAGACAGCGCCAAAGACCGAGTAGATCGCGTCGAAGGTCCGGGCTTTGCCCTATTCCGTGGACGGCCGGGATGGTGCCGAGGCGGCCCGCCTGGAAGTCCTCGAAGGCCTGGCGGAGTTCGGCCTGGGTGTTCATGACGAAGGGGCCGTAGTGGGCCATGGGCTCGCGGATCGGACGGCCGCCGAGGAGGACGACCTCCAGGTCCGGGGTGTGCGCGTCCTGCTTCTCGTCCGCGCGGACGGTGAGCGAGGAGCCGGTGCCGAAGACGGCGGCCCGGCCGAGGTGGTTCCGGCGGGGTGCACAACGGTGATTTCGTGGCCGCGATGGCCGCCGGCGGCGCCTTCCGCGAGATCGTGAACGTTGGCGCGCGGACGCGGACCGCATACGACGACGTCTACGGATCCGGCTGTCCGGGCACCATCGTCCGAGTAGTCGACCCGGCCGGCCTGTCGGAGGTCCTGCCCGACCCCGCACACCGTGCGACGGCCGAGATCGCGATGCGCTGTGTCCATGAACTCGTCAAGGAGCGAAAGACTCGATGAACGACAGGCCGATGTCCTCGGTAAGCGACGACGTCGTCGAGCTGCGCCCCCACACGCCGACGAGCCTCGAACCGCTGCTGCGCTGGAAGAACGACATCGAGATCCAGCGGCTGAGCGACGACGAGATCCACGCCTACAGCCGCGAACAGGTCGCCGCGATGCTGGAGCGGTGGATGCGGCCGAGCGAGGACATCGTCCATCTTGCGATCGCTCTCACCGGCCGCACGGAGCCCATCGGGTTCCTGCACCTGGCGCTCATCGAGCGGGCCCATCAGCGGTGCCGGCTGGGCATCGTCATCGGTGAGAAGGAGCTGTGGGGGCGCGGTTACGGACATCAGGCGGTGGTGCAGGCGGTCGGCCACGCCTTCAACGTGCTCGGCCTCGAACGGATCACGGCCGAGGTCTTCGCGGACAACCCGCGTTCCGCACGCCTGCTCGAAGGTGCCGGTTTCGTCCAGGAGGGTGTGATGCGCGAGAGCATCCACCGCGACGGGCGGCGCGTCAACGAGCTGGTGTACGGACTTCTACGGCACGAGTGGCGCAAGGGGCGCACGTGACGAGGACGGAGACGGCGTGCGGGATCCCGTTCCGGCGTGGCGGAGATCCACCTCGCGGGATACGTGAAGGCCGAATTCGCGGGCCGGACCATGTATCTGGACCAGCACCTCGCCGACATCCCGCCCGAGGAGTTCCGACTGCTCGCCCAGGTCGTCGAACTCCGCGGACCGGAACGACCGCTGGACATCTGCCTGGAGATGGAGCCGCGCGAGCCGGGCGCCTTCGTCTCCGCCGTCGACAACATCCGCACCGCCCTCGCCGGCGCCCTCTGACCGCCCGGCCGGGCCCGCCCACGGAAGCGGGCCCGGGGCGCCGCCTCGCGTCGCGGCGTGTCGGCGAACCCTCGGGCTCCTTCTCCCGGGTATGGCCGGGCTCGTGCCCGGGTAGCCGCGACGAGCCCTACTGTCCGCCCTCGCCCATCCCGTGGACCGCCGGGATCGTCCCCAGCCGGCCCGCCTGGAAGTCCTCGAAGGCCTGGCGGAGTTCGGCCTGGGTGTTCATGACGAAGGGGCCGTAGTGGGCCATGGGCTCGCGGATCGGGCGGCCGCCGAGGAGGACGACCTCCAGGTCCGGGGTGTGCGCGTCCTGCTTCTCGTCCGCGCGGACGGTGAGCGAGGAACCGGTGCCGAAGACGGCGGTCTGGCCGAGGTGGATCGGGCGGCGCTCGGCGCCGACGGTGCCGCGGCCCGCCATGACGTACGCGAGGCCGTTGAAGTCCTCGCGCCAGGGCAGGGTGATCTCGGCGCCGGGGCGCAGGGTGGCGTGGATCATCGTGATCGGGGTGTGGGTGATGCCGGGGCCCTCGTGCCCGTCGAGCTCGCCGGCGATGACGCGCAGGAGCGCGCCGCCGTCGGGGGAGGTGAGGAGCTGGACCTGGCCGCCGCGGATGTCCTGGTAGCGGGGGGCCATCATCTTGTCGGAGGCGGGCAGGTTGACCCACAGCTGGAGGCCGTGGAAGAGGCCGCCGCTGACGACGAGGGACTCCGGCGGGGCCTCGATGTGGAGGAGGCCGGAGCCGGCGGTCATCCACTGGGTGTCGCCGTTGGTGATGGTGCCGCCGCCGCCGTTGGAGTCCTGGTGGTCGAAGGTGCCGTCGACGATGTAGGTGACGGTCTCGAAGCCTCGGTGGGGGTGCCAGGGGGTGCCCTTGGGCTCGCCGGGCGCGTACTCCACCTCGCCCATCTGGTCCATCATGATGAACGGGTCCAGGTACTGGTAGTTGATCCCCGCGAAGGCCCGGCGCACCGGGAAGCCCTCGCCCTCGAAGCCCTGGGGGGCCGTGGTGACGGCGAGCACGGGGCGGGCGGCGGCGTCGGCCGGGGCGGCGACGCGCGGCAGGGTGAGCGGGTTCTCGACGGTCACGGCGGGCATGGTGGACCTCCTGAAGCGGCCTGAGGGATGCGGCCCGAGGGCTCGGTGGCCTTCGTGGCCCGTCCTCGTACCCTCACTTTAGTTGAATGCTGAACTTCCTGCCACCCGGAACGCGGAACGCCCGGGAGGAATTCCCCCCGGGCGCCCCTGCGTACCTCCCGCGTCGGTCAGCCGTACATCCGCCGCATCGCGAAGTCCACCATCTGCTCCACGGCCTTCGCGTCGAAGACGATCCGGTGGTCGCCCTCCATGTCGAGGACGAAGCCGTAGCCGGTCGGGAGCAGGTCGATCACCTCGGCGCCCGTGATCACGAAGTACTTCGACTCCTTGCCCGCGTACCGCCGCAGCTCCTTCAGCGAGGTGAACATCGGGATCACCGGCTGCTGGGTGTTGTGCAGCGCCAGGAAGCCGGGGTTGTCGCCGCGCGGGCAGTAGACCTTGGAGGTCGCGAAGATCTGCTGGAAGTCCTCGGCGGAGAGGTTGCCGGTGGTGAAGGCGCGTACGGCGTCGGCGAGGGAGGGCGGCGAGGGCTCGGGGTAGAGGGGAGCCTGCGGCTGCTGCTGCCCGTACCCCCCGGGCACGCCCCCCTGCATGCCCTGCATCCCGGGCATCCCGGGCGCGCCCCCCTGCATCCCGTACTGCTGCTGCGCACCCGGATTCTGCTCGTAGCCGTACATGGACCATGAGCCTACTGCGTCACACCCGGCCCCGGATCGGCCGAGAGGGGTTGCTCTTATTACCGGTGGGTAGCATCATCGTAGAGAGAGTGCGCTACTCATGAGTAGCGCACGGCGGCAGCGCGCGGGCAGAGCAGTACGCGCCGCTGCCGGGCAGTACCGGTACGAGGAATCCCTCCCCGATCTATACGGAGCCGTCGCCATGGGGCACTACAAGTCGAATCTCCGCGACATCGAGTTCAACCTCTTCGAGGTGCTCGGCCGCGACAAGGTGTACGGCACCGGTCCGTTCGAGGAGATGGACGTCGACACCGCCAAGAGCATCCTCGACGAGATCCGCCGCCTCGCCGAGAACGAGCTCGCGGAGTCCTTCGCCGACGCCGACCGCAACCCGCCGGTCTTCGACCCGGAGACCAACACGGCCCCGGTCCCGGCCACCTTCAAGGCGTCGTACAACGCCTTCATGGAGTCCGAGTACTGGCGCCTCGGCATCCCCGAGGAGATCGGCGGCACCGTCTCCCCGCGCTCCCTGATCTGGGCCTACGCGGAGCTGCTGCTCGGCTCGAACCCGGCCATCTGGATGTACTCCTCCGGCCCGGCCTTCGCCGGCATCCTCTACACCGAGGGCAACGAGGCGCAGAAGAAGGTCGCGAAGATCGCCGTCGAGAAGCGCTGGGGCTCCACCATGGTCCTCACCGAGCCCGACGCGGGCTCGGACGTCGGCGCCGGCCGCACCAAGGCCATCCAGCAGGAGGACGGCTCCTGGCACATCGAGGGCGTCAAGCGCTTCATCACCTCCGGTGAGCACGACATGGAGGAGAACATCCTCCACTACGTCCTCGCCCGCCCCGAGGGTGCCGGTCCCGGCACCAAGGGCCTCTCCCTCTTCCTCGTCCCCAAGTACGAGTTCGACTGGGAGACCGGCGAGCTGGGCGCCCGCAACGGCGTCTACGCCACCAACGTCGAGCACAAGATGGGCCTCAAGGCCTCCAACACGTGCGAGATGACCTTCGGCGACAAGCACCCCGCCAAGGGCTGGCTGATCGGCGACAAGCACGACGGCATCCGCCAGATGTTCCTCATCATCGAGTTCGCCCGCATGATGGTCGGAACGAAGGCGATCTCCACCCTCTCCACGGGCTACCTCAACGCCCTGGAGTACGCCAAGGAGCGCGTCCAGGGCACCGACCTGGCGAACTTCATGGACAAGGCCGCGCCGAAGGTCACCATCACGCACCACCCCGACGTCCGCCGCTCGCTGATGACGCAGAAGGCGTACGCCGAGGGCATGCGCTCCCTCGTCCTCTACACCGCCACGGTCCAGGACGAGATCCAGCTCAAGGAGGCCGCCGGCGAGGACGCCAAGGCGCTCCACGGCCTCAACGACCTGCTCCTGCCGATCGTGAAGGGCTACGGCTCCGAGAAGGGCTACGAGCAGCTCGCCCAGTCGCTCCAGACCTTCGGCGGCTCCGGCTTCCTCCAGGAGTACCCGATCGAGCAGTACATCCGGGACTCCAAGATCGACACCCTCTACGAGGGCACCACCGCCATCCAGGGCCAGGACTTCTTCTTCCGGAAGATCGTCCGCGACCAGGGCGCCTCCCTGAACACGCTGTCCGAGGAGATCAAGAAGTTCCTCGCGACCGGCACCGGCGGCGAGGAGCTGGCCGGCGCCCGCGACGCGCTCGCCAAGGCGGCCGTCGACCTGGAGGCGATCGTCGGCAGGATGATCACCGACCTCACCGCCACCGGCGAGGACGTCAAGAACATCTACAAGGTCGGCCTCAACACCACCCGCCTGCTCATGGCCTCCGGTGACGTCGTCGTCGGCTACCTGCTGCTGCGCGGTGCGGCCGTCGCCGCCGAGAAGCTCGCGGCGGGCGCCTCCGGCAAGGACGTCGCCTTCTACCAGGGCAAGATCGCGGCCGCGAAGTTCTTCGCCGCCAACGTCCTGCCCGGCGTCTCCACCGAGCGCCTCCTCGCCGAGGGCGTGGACGGCGGCCTGATGGACCTGGACGAGGCCGCGTTCTAAGAACGCGCCTGGTCCTGCGAGAACGGCCCGTCCCCGGGGAGGGGGGCGGGCCGTTCTGTTCTTTCAGGGGTACGGCTGCTTTCCGGGGGTACGGCTGCTTTCCGGGGGTACGGCTGCTTTCCGGGGGTACGGCTGCTTTTCAGAGGTACGGCTCCGAGGGCGAAGCCCCGGGGGGTCGCACGGGCCCGGCGGCCACGGGCCCGGCGGTCCCTCGGCCACCGGTCCGGTGGGGGGTGGCCGAGGGGCCGGACGGTCATCGGCCACCAGCCCGGACGGTCATCGGCCACCGGGCCGGTGGTCACCGGTCACCGGCCCGCCGGTGGGCCGCATCGCCCCCCGTAGGGTGGGCGCATGAGCAGCGCAGCTTACCGACCGGCGACCGCACCCTTCGGCCCCGGTCACACCGATGACCTGATGTCCTTCCTCTCGGCCTCCCCGTCGCCGTACCACGCGGTGGCCAACGCCGCCGAGCGGCTGGAGAAGGCGGGCTTCCGCCGGGTCGAGGAGACCGCGGCCTGGGACGGGACGAGCGGCGGGAAGTTCGTCACCCGGGGCGGCGCGATCATCTCCTGGTACGTGCCCGAGGGCGCCGCCCCGCACACCCCGTACCGGATCGTCGGCGCCCACACCGACTCCCCCAACCTGCGGGTCAAGCCCCAGCCCGACATGGGCGCCCAGGGCTGGCGGCAGATCGCCGTGGAGGTCTACGGCGGCACCCTCCTCAACACCTGGCTCGACCGCGACCTCGGCCTCGCCGGCCGACTCACCCTCCGCGACGGCAGCCACCGGCTCGTCAACGTCGACCGGCCGCTGCTGCGCGTCCCGCAGCTCGCCATCCACCTCGACCGCTCCGCCAACGACGGGCTCAAGCTCGACCGCCAGCGCCACATGCAGCCCGTGTGGGGCACCGGCGAGGTCCACGAGGGCGACCTCGTCGGGTTCGTCGCGGGCGAGGCCGGCGTCGACGCCGAGGACGTGGCCGGCTGGGACCTGATGGTCCACGCCGTCGACGCCCCCGCCTACCTCGGCCGCGACCGCGAACTCGTCGCCGGACCGCGCATGGACAACCTGATCTCCGTCCACGCCGGCGTCGCCGCGCTCGCCTCCCTCGCGGGCCGCGACGACCTCCCGTACATCCCGGTCCTCGCCGCCTTCGACCACGAGGAGAACGGCTCCGAGGCCGACACCGGCGCCCAGGGCCCGCTGCTCGGCACGGTCCTGGAGCGCTCCGTGTACGCGCGCGGCGGCGCCTACGAGGACCGGGCCCGCGCCTTCGCCGGCACCGTCTGCCTCTCCTCCGACACCGGCCACGCCGTCCACCCCAACTACGCGGAGCGGCACGACCCGACCCACCACCCCCGCGTCAACGGCGGCCCGATCCTCAAGGTCAACGTCAACCAGCGCTACGCCACCGACGGCACCGGCCGCGCCGTCTTCGCCGCCGCCTGCGAGAAGGCGGGCGTGCCGTGGCAGTCGTTCGTCTCCAACAACGACATGCCCTGCGGCACCACGATCGGCCCCATCACGGCCGCCCGCCACGGCATCACGACGGTCGACATCGGCGTCGCGATCCTCTCCATGCACAGCGCCCGCGAACTCTGCGGCGCCCAGGACCCCTACCTGCTCGCCAACGCGCTGGTCGCGTTCCTGGAGGGCTGACGCCTACGCGTCGAGTCCCGCGAGGATCAGCGGGAGACGGTTCGCGCCGTCTCCCGTGATCCGCACCGGAACCCCCCAGTCCTGCTGGTGGACGTGACAGGCCGGGTATTCGTTGGCGGGGTCGTCGTCGCAGGACGCGGCCATCGCCGAGACGTGCAGGACGCCTTCGGTGAGGGCCGGGTTCAGCTCCAGGTCGCGGAAGAGGTCCGTGCCCGTGCCCTCGCCGGAGAGCAGCAGCTCCGGCGGGGTCGAGGAGACCAGGAGGCGGGTCGAGGGGCCGTACCGCTCGTCCAGCTTCTGGCCGGTCGGGGCCTGGAAGACGACGTCCAGGCGGAAGGCGCCGGGGGCGACCTCGGTGGCCTCCCGCCGGGTGCGGTGGGCGACCGCCTCCACCCGCACGGCCTCCTCCGGGAGCCGGAGCCGGGTGAGCCGGTGCCGGGCCGACTCCACGACGACGATCTCCTCGCCGTCCAGGACCGCGTCGCTGGGCTCGCGCAGGTCGGTGGCGAGGGTGGTGACCTCGCCGGTGGCCGGGTCGTAGCGGCGCAGGGCGTGGTTGTACGTGTCGGAGACCGCGACCGAGCCGTCGGGCAGGGCCGTCACGCCCAGCGGGTGCTGGAAGAGTGCCTGGCCGGCGGCGCCGTCCCGGTGCCCGAAGTCGAAGAGGCCGGTGCCGACGGCGGTGTGGACGACCCCGTCCGTATCGATGAAGCGCAGGGCGCTGGTCTCCGAGTCCGCGATCCAGAGCCGGTCCCCGGTGGCCGCGAGGCCCGAGGGCTGGGCGAACCAGGCCTCGGCGCCGGGCCCGTCGACGAGCCCCTCGTTCGTCGTCCCGGCCGCCACCTCGACGGTCCCGCTCTCGGGGTCGTACGTCCAGATCTGGTGCACACCGGCCATCGCGATCCACACCTTCCCCCGCCACCAGGCGACGTCCCACGGCGAGGACAGGTCCACGTCGAGCGCCGGGCCGGAGGTCGGGGACCCCTGCCACCACTGCTTCCCGGTGCCCGCGATCCGCTCCACCGCGCCCGTCGCCGGGTCGAACCGCTGGAGCGCGTGGTGCACGGTGTCCGCGACGACGACCGTCCCGTCCGGCAGCAGCGCCAGCCCCTGCGGCTCCCGGAAGACCCCCTCGCCGCCGATCCGCCGCACCACGGTCTCCCCGTCGGCGGCGAGCTCGACCAGCTGGTGCCGGGTGGTGTCCGAGACGAGGAGGTTCCCGCCGTCGAGCCTGACCGCCTTCCCGGGGAACCGCAGATCGGTCGCGACCGGCTCCGGCGGCACGTACGGCCCGTCGCCGCGCCGCAGCGTCCCCTTCGCCTCGTGCTCGGCCTCCAGCTCCTCCACCAGCGTCCGGATCGCGTTGGCGTGCCCCTCGCCGGCGTGCTGCGCGACGACGTACCCCTCCGGGTCGATCACGACGAGCGTCGGCCAGGCCCGCACGGCGTACTGCTTCCAGGTCGCCAGCTCCGGGTCGTCGAGCACCGGGTGGTGCACCTCGTACCGCTCCACGGCGTCCACGACGGCCTGGTGCTCCGCCTCGTGCACGAACTTCGGCGAGTGGACGCCGACGATGACGAGCGTGTCCCGGTGCTTCTCCTCCAGCTCGCGCAGCTCGTCGAGGACGTGGAGGCAGTTGATGCAGCAGAAGGTCCAGAAGTCGAGCAGAACGATCTTTCCTCGCAGGTCGGCGAGGGTGAGATCGTCACCGCCCGTGTTGAGCCAGCCGCCCTTGCCGATCAGCTCGGGGGCACGGACTCGGGCGCGGGAACGGGGGGCGGGCGCGGGGGTGGGCGCCGGGGCGGCATCGTTCATGGTTCAAGCTTGCCATCCGTACGCCAACGGCCGGTCACGGGCGTACGGGTGGATCGGTGGGGCCGGGTGGGGGGTGTCGGCGTGTCCCCGGCGGGTGCGTCGGCGGGGCGGGCGGTGGCATGGGGGCATGACGTGTGCGGGCGGATCATCGGACTACTCCGGCGATCGGGTGAGGGCGCGGGCGGCGCTCCTTGTCGGGGTCCTCGTGCTGCCGTGTCTTCTGGTCGTCGGGAACGGCGGCGTGGCGCGGGCGGGCGGGGTCGGGGACAAGGCGCTGCGGATGACCGTCTCCGTCAACGGCCTGGGGAGCGGTGGGCAACGGCCGGTCGCCGTGCGGGCCGGGGGCGAGGTCGTGAAGCGGTACCGCCTTGAGAACCGGGGCGAGGCCGATCTGTACGGGATCCGGGTGCGGGATCCCGGTGTCCCGGCGGGTGCGGTCCGCTGCCCCCGGCGGGTGCTCGGCGCGCTCGGGACCATGGAGTGCGTGGCCCGGTTCCGGGCCCTCCCCGGTGACCGCCGGGCCGCCGTGCGGGCCGAGGGGGACGTGCCCTCGCTCGGGCGGACGCTCGCCGCCACGGCCAGTGCCGGGTACGTGGGCGTCTCCGGGGCCCTGGCGCTGACCGAGCGCGCCGCCCCGGGTCCCCGCTCGGACACCGCCGTCGTCGCCTACACCGTCACCAACCACGGCAACCGGCCCCTGCACGACGTACGGCTCGCCGACCCGGGACTCAAGCTGGCCGGACGGGACGTGGCCTGCGGCGCCCGCGCCGGGATCGTCCCCCGGCTCGCCCCCGGCGCCTCCGCCCGCTGCACCGCGACCGTACGCCGCCCGCCGGGCGTCCACCGCAGCACCGGCGTCGCCACGGGGACGGACCGCGTGGCCACCTACGCCCCCGACGGACGGCTGGTCCCCGCTCCCTTGCTCACCGCGCGGGCCTCCGCCTCCTTCACCGTGCCGGAGGAGGAGAGGAAGAGGGAGCGGGGGGTTGTGGGCGGTGGGGGTGGTGGGGCTTCTGGTGCTGGGGGGACCGGTGGGACCGGTGGGACCAGTGGGACTGGTGGGGCTCCCGGAGCTGCCGGGGCTCCCGGTGCCCCTGGAACTGCTGCCGCGCCTCCGCTCGCCTCCGGGGTGTTTCCCGTCGGGCCGCCCGCGCCCGATCCCGTACCGGAGGGCGAGGAAGGAGGTGCCCCGGCCGCACCACCGGACGGTACCGGGGGCCGGGAGGTCGAGGCTGCCGCCCCGGAGGCCGTACCACCGGTCGTACGAGAAGGGAGCGCCGTCCCCGCCACCCCACCCGCGAAGGCCCTGCCCACAGAGGTCCCGCCCCCGGAGGTCCCGCCCACAGAGGCCCCGCAGCAGGCCACCGGCGTCGTCGGCGACGAGGGGTTTCTCGGGCGGTTGCGGCGGCGGGGGCGGGAGGCGGACGAGATGGGGGTCGTCGTGATGCTGCTGCTCCTCCTCGTGCCGGCGGCCCTCGCCGCCGCGCTGCTCGGGAACCGGAGGTCCTGACCCGTGGCCCTGCTCGAAACGCTCGTCGTCGTCTTCGGGGTCGCGCTGCTCGGCGCGGTCGCCGTCGTCGTCAAGACCCGGCTCTTCCCCACCTCCGAGGACGAGGGGCCGCGCGAGGACGTCGCCGAGTACATCGCCATGATGGTCTCGGTCCTCTACGCGATCGTCCTCGGCCTCTGCCTGGTCTCCGTCTGGGAGACCAGGACCGACGCCGCCGAACACTCCCAGGCCGAGGCGAGCGCCCTGCACCAGACGTACCTGCTGGCGGACGCCCTCCCCGAGGACCGGCGCGAACCGCTGCGGGCGGCGGCCCGTGCGTACGCCGACCACGTCGTGGAGGTCGAGTGGCCGATGATGGCCGACCGTCAGCCGCTCGACCCGTCCGGCTGGCGGCTGCTCGAACGGCTCCGGCAGGCCGGCGAGATCGGCGACACCGCCACCGTCTCGCAGCAGATCGCGGCGCAGGAGGTGCTCGCCCAGCTCGGGTACGTGGACGACGCCCGGCGCAACCGGGAGGCTGCCTCGCAGGAGCGGCTGTCACCGGTGCTGTGGGCGGGGCTGATCATTGGCGGGTTCCTGACCCTCGCCTTCATGTTCATCTTCGGCATCCATCACACCCGGACCCATGTGGTGATGGTGATGGGCCTCGCTGGCTTCATCGCCTTCACCGCCCTGCTGGTCCATCAACTGGACGCCCCGTTCGGGGAGACGCTCGGCACCGGTCCTGACGCCTTCACCCGCTACTTCCTCTGAGGCCGTTGTTTCACGTGAAACACCGACAGGGGAGACATCCCGCATGAAATACCTCGTACGAGACAAGATCTTCGCGATCGGCGACGACTACTGGATCGAGGACGAGAGCGGCCGGCACGCCTTCCTCGTCGACGGCAAGGCCCTGCGCCTGCGGGACACCCTGGAACTGAAGGCCCCCGACGGGCAGGTGCTCGTCACCCTGCGCCAGAAGCTCTTCAGCCTGCGGGACACGATGACGATCGAGCGGGACGAACGCCCGCTCGCGACCGTGCGCCGCAAGCGCCTCTCCCTCCTGCGCAACCACTACCGGGTCACGCTCGTCGACGGCACCGAACTGGACGTCAGCGGCCGCGTCCTGGACCGCGAGTTCGCCGTCGAGTACGACGGCGAACTCCTCGCCCACATCTCCCGCCGCTGGCTCCGCGTCCGGGACACCTACGGAGTCGACGTGGTCCGCGAGGACGCCGACGCGGCCCTGCTGATCGCGGTGGCGGTGTGCGTGATCCGGATGGCCGAGCGGGAGGACTAGAGGGCCTTCGCCAGGGCTTGGTCCAGGTCCCCCCACAGGTCCTCGACGTGCTCGATGCCGACCGAGAGGCGGACCGTGCCCGGGCCGATGCCGGCCGCCTCCAGGGCGGCGGCGTCGAGCTGGCGGTGCGAGGTGGAGGCCGGGTGCATGACCAGCGTCTTCACGTCACCGAGGGAGACCGAGAGGGAGGCCAGCCGGACCGCCTCGACGAAGGCCCGGCCGGCGTCCCGGCCACCCGCGAGGTCCAGCGAGATCACCCCGCCCGCCCCGTCCGGCAGCAGCCGCTCGGCGATCTCCCGGTCCGGGTGGCCCGGCAGCCCGGGGTAGCGGACGGCCGCGACCGCCGGGTGCCCGGAGAGCCGGGCGGCGAGTTCGGCGGCGGAGGCGCAGTGGCGCTCCATCCGCAGCGACAGGGTCTGCATGCCGCGCAGGGTCAGCCAGGCGGCGAACGGGTCGGTGGAGGCGCCCATCTCGACGGCGAAGTGACGCAGCCGTCCGAGGAGTTCGGGGTCGTCACCGACGACGATCCCGCCCAGGATGTCCGCGTGCCCGCCGAGGAACTTGGTGGCCGAGTGGATGACCAGGTCGGCGCCGAGCGCGAGCGGGCGGCAGAGCAGCGGGGAGGCGAAGGTGTTGTCGACGGCGACCGGGACGCCCGCCTCGCGGGCGACGGCGGCGAGGGCCGGGATGTCGGAGAGGCGGGTGGTGGGGTTGGCGATGGTCTCCAGGTAGAGAAGGCGGGTGGCGGGCCGCAGCGCGGCGGCGACCTCCGCCGGGTCCGTGCCGGAGACGTACGTGACCTCGACGCCCCAGCGCTTCGCGAGGTCGGTGAGCACCGCGTACGTACCGCCGTACAGACAGCGCTGGGCGACGACGTGCCCGCCGCCGGAGAGCAGTCCGAACAGGACCGCGTTGATGGCGCCCATCCCGGAGGCGAAGGAGAGCGCGCCGGCACCGCCCTCCAGCCGGGCGACCGCGTCCTCCAGGGTGCGGACGGTGGGGTTGCCCATGCGGCTGTAGAGGAAGGAGTCGGCGGAGTGGAAGGAGTCGGCGAGGGCGTCGGCGGACTCGAAGGCGAAGACGTGCCCCTGGTGCAGGGGGACGCCGAGCGGCACGCTGCCGGTGACCTCCACCCGGGGCGGGTGGACGGCGAGCGTCTCGGGCCGGAGAGCGGGATCGATGGAGGCGTGGGTGCGTTCGCTGCTCGTCATGGGCCCAGTCTCGGGGTGGTCCCGCTGTCCCTCCCAGGGCCAATCACGCGGAACTGGCTCGTCGGGACGGAGCGACCCGGCCGGGACCTGCCCGTCCGTCATGCGATCGTCGTACGACGTGCGTTCGATACCGGAGGCCCCTGGGAGACCGTCATGCACACCACCGTCACGCCCTTCGCGCTGCGCCCGTGGCGGGAGGGGAGGGGGTACGGGCGGCGGACCGGCTGGCGCGGTACGTCGGCCGAGTTCGGCGAGGTCACCGTGGAGGCGCCGCTGCGGCGGACCCTGCCGGAGGTGATCGGCTCGGAGCTGCGGGGCGGGCTGCTCCCGGAGGCCTCGTACGAGGCGCGGGGCGTCCACACGGACCTGGTCGGGCTGCCGACGCTGAACAGGGCGACGCTCCGCCTCGGCGGCGCCCTCGTCGCCATGGAGCGGAACCGCCTCGGCGTCACCGCCCGGCAGCGGGGGCTCCGGTTGCGGTACGGGGGCGACGACTACCGGCTGTGGGCGGAGAACCGGCGGTCCTGGACGCTCGCCCGGGAGGCGGATGCCGAGGATCCGGGCGTACGCGTGCGTGTGCGCGGGGCGGGGCGCGGCGGGCGGCGGCGTCTCGAGGTCACGGTGACGGGCCGGGCGGTCGGGGCGGACCTGTCCCTGGCGCTGGTCTTCGCGGGCGTGGACCGCGCGGCGCTCACCCGGGGCGGGGCGGTCCGCGCGGCCTTCTCCCGGCTCACCCGGCTGTGGGCCGAGGCGCAGTACTAGGGGCTTTCCAGGCTTCGTACTCGGCCGGGCCCGCCGGGTCCCCGTGCGTGGGGCCCGGTCAGACGCGGGGGCGCTGCGGGGCGGGGACGCCGAGGACGCGGTCCTTGAGGGCGGGGAACTCCTCGCGGATCGTGGCCGGCTTCGACGGGTCCAGGGTGACGCGCAGGATCTCCTCGTCGGGGCCCGCTTCCGCGAGGACCTCGCCCCAGGGGTCGACGACCAGGGAGTGGCCGGCCTGTTCGACGCCCGCGTGGGTGCCTGCCGTGCCGCAGGCGAGGACGTACGCCTGGTTCTCCACGGCCCGGGCGCGGGCGAGGAGCCTCCAGTGGGCGCGGCGGCGGGCGGGCCAGCCGGCGGGGAGGACGAAGGCTTCGGCGCCGGCGTCGACGAGGCCGCGGAAGAGTTCGGGGAAGCGCAGGTCGTAGCAGGTGCCGACGCCGACGGTGAGGTGCGGCAGGTCGAAGGTGACCAGGTCCTCCCCGGCCGCCATGAGGACGGCCTCGCCCTTGTCGAAGCCGAAGCGGTGGATCTTCCGGTAGGAGGCGACGAGCTCGCCGTCGGGCGAGAAGACGAGCGAGGTGTTGTAGAGGGCGCCGCCGGCCGCCTCGACGAAGGAACCGGCGTGCAGCCACACCTCGGCGCCCTGGGCGGCAGCGGCCATCGACTTGTAGGTGGGGCCGTGGAGGGGCTCGGACTCGGACGCGAAGAGGTCGGCGGCGAAGGCGCCCACGGGCCACAGTTCGGGGAGGACGACGAGGTCCGCGGCCCCGCGCTCCTCCCGTACGAGGCGGGCCGCGCGGGCCCGCCGGTCGGCGACCGGTTCGTCCGGGTCTACCGCGATCTGGATCAGCGAGGCGCGCACACTACCACCGTCCTGGCGTTGAAGCCGTCAACACCGGCCTACGATCGTCACACGAAAGCACTGCCGGGGTGCTTCCGGGGAGCGTAACTTAGCGTCCGAGCCTCCCATTCCGCTGTCGCCCAGTCGTGTTTTCAGCCCACGCGAAGAACACCGCAGACCACCGAACAACACCGCAGAACGCCGAAGAACGTCGAGGGGTCCCGTGACCGTCCATCCCAGCCTCCAGAACTACGCCGACGCCTGGACCCATTCCATCGAAGCGATAGCCCAGCTGGTGCAGCCCCTCGTGGAGGGCGAATGGAACCGGGCGACGCCGTGCCCGGGCTGGTCGGTGCGCGACGTCGTCTCCCATGTGATCGGCATGGAGACGGAGATGCTCGGCGACCCGCGGCCGATCCACTCCCTCCCCCGCGACCTGTACCACGTGCGCAGCGACTTCGCCCGCTACATGGAGGTGCAGGTCGACGTCCGCCGGCACCACACGGCGCCGGAGATGACCTCGGAGCTGGAGTACGTCCTGATCCGGCGGGCCCGCCGGCTCCGCAACGAGAACCGCTCCCCCGACCACGTCATCCGGGCCCCGCTCGGCGCGGAGCAGACCCTGGAGACCGGTTACCGGATGCGGGCCTTCGACACCTGGGTGCACGAGCAGGACCTGCGGGCCGCGCTCGGGGTGCCGGGGAACCTGGACTCGCCGGGCGCGTTCGTGGTGCGGGACCTGCTCCTGGAGGCGCTGCCGAAGGTGGTCGCGAAGGACGCGGGCGCGCCGGCGAACTCGGCGGTCGTGGTGGACGTGACGGGCCCGGTGGAGTTCCTGCGGACGGTGCGGGTCGACGCGGAGGGCCGGGGCACGATCGACGGGGCGCCGTCGCTGGGCCCCGCGGTGACGCTGGCGACGGACTGGGAGACCTACGTACGCCTTGCCTGCGGCCGGGCCCGGCCGGCCGAGGTGGCCGACCGGCTCAAGGTCGAGGGCGACCCGGACCTGGCCGCCGCGATCCTCGACCACTTCGCGGTGACGCCGAACTGAGCCCTCAGACCGGCACGTGAACGGCCTCCACGCGGCTGGCGACGAGCCGTTCGCGCTCGCGCCGGTGGGTGCGGGACTTCAGGCGGAGGATCTGGGCGACGCCGAGGGCTTCGAGGACGAAGACCGAGGAGAACGCGATCCGGTAGTCGTCGCCGGTCGCGTCGAGCAGCACGCCGACGGCGAGCAGGGTCGTCATGGAGGCGATGAAACCACCCATGTTGACGATGCCGGAGGCGGTGCCCTGACGCTCCGGCGGGTTGGCCGGGCGGGCGAAGTCGAAGCCGATCATCGAGGCGGGGCCGCAGGCGCCGAGCACCAGGCAGAGGGTGACGAGCAGCCACATCGGGGCGTGGCCGCCGGGGTACGCGAGCGTGGCCGCCCACAGCAGGGCGGTGGCGGCGACCGTGGCGAGGGCGAGCGGGGCGCGGGCGCCGCCGTGCCGGGCGATGATCTGCCCGTAGGCGAGGCCGACGGCCATGTTGGAGAGCACGACGAGGGTGAGCAGCTCCCCGGCGGTCCCCCGGTCGAGCCCCTGCGCCTCGACGAGGAACGGCAGTCCCCACAGCAGCAGGAACACCATCGCGGGGAACTGGGTGGTGAAGTGCACCCACAGCCCGAGCCGGGTACCGGGCTCGCGCCAGGACGCGGCGATCTGGCGGCGGACGTAGGCGGCGCCCGCGTGCGGGACGGGAGCGGGCTCGTACCCCTCCGGATGATCCTTGAGAAGAACCAGCAGCAGCACCAGAACCAGGACACCGGCGAGCGAACTGCCGACGAAGGTGGTCGTCCACCCGAGACCGTGCAGGGCACGGGAGAGGACGACGGTCGAAACGAGGTTGCCGGCCATTCCGATGAGCCCGGCGAGCTGGGCGATCAGCGGCCCCCGGCGGGCCGGGAACCAGCGTCCGCCGAGCCGCAGGACGCTGATGAAGGTCATGGCGTCACCGCATCCGAGAAGAACGCGAGCGGCAAGGGCCATGGGATACGAGGGGGAGAGCGCGAACCCCAACTGCCCCAGGGTGAACAGAACGACGCCGAGGGCGAGGACCTTCTTCGTGCCGAGCCGGTCGACCATGAGGCCGACGGGTATCTGCATGCCCGCGTAGACCAGCAGCTGGAGTATGGAGAAGGTGGAGAGCGCGGAGGCCCCCACGTGGAAGCGCTGGGCGGCATCGAGCCCGGCGACGCCGAGCGAGGTCCGGAAGATGACGGCGACGAAGTAGACGCTGACGCCGACGCCCCAGACGAGGGCGGCGCGACGACCGCCCGGCGGATCACCGGGAAGGGACGGCCTCACCGACCCTCCCCCCGCACCAGCGCACCGACCCGCCCGAGGTGCCCGCGGACGGCGGCGGCGGCCCCCTCCGCGTCCCCGGCCTTGAGCCGGTCGAGGATCTCGGCGTGCTCGGCGATGTTCTGCGCGACCCGGTCGGGATGCGCCTGCATCACGGCGACGCCCATGCGGAGCTGCCGGTCACGGAGCTGGTCGTAGAGCCGGGCGAGGATCTGGTTCCCGGCGTGCCGGACGATCTCGGCGTGGAAACACCGGTCGGTGACGGCCACCTCGCCGAGGTCCCCGCCCTCCGCCTCCCTCCGCTGCCGCTCAAGGAGATCTTCGAGCCGGCCGAGCAGCACGGGCGGCGCGGGCACGGCCCGCCGCACGGCGAACTCCTCGACGAGCAGCCGGGTCTCGACGACGTCGGCGATCTCCTGCGCGGAGACGGCGAGGACGAGCGCGCCCTTCTTCGGATAGAGCTTGAGCAGCCCCTCCATCTCCAACTTGAGCAGCGCCTCCCGCACAGGCGTCCGCGACACCCCCACGGCCTGCGCCAGCTCCCCCTCGGTGAGCAGCGTCCCGCCCTCGTAACGCCGGTCCAGAACGGCCTGTTTGACGTGGCTGTAGACGCGGTCGGCGGCGGGCGGGCGCCGGGTGGCTCGCGGAGCCGGGGCGGAGGGGGCTGAGGGCATGCGCACAGGATAGATACAACAGGGACGCAAGAAACAGGCCCGTCCGCATCGCGGACGGGAAGCCTCGGAAACAGGTGATCTGGAAGAGGGAGACGGGGGCGGGGCCGAGGGCGCAGGCGCGGGTCGGCGCCACGCGGACCACGCCAGAGGTGCGCGACGAGAACACCCGGCCGGGGGCGGTGCCCCCGGCCGGGTGTTTCACGTGAAACGTCGCAACTGGGGCGTCATGCCCAGGTGATCAGTCGCTTCGGCTGTTCCAGGATCGCGGCGACGTCCGCCAGGAACTTGGAGCCGAGTTCGCCGTCGACCAGGCGGTGGTCGAAGGAGAGGGCCAGGGTGGTGACCTGACGGGGCTTCACCTTGCCCTTGTGGACCCAGGGCTGGAGCTTGATCGCGCCGACCGCGAGGATCGCGGACTCGCCCGGGTTGAGGATCGGCGTACCGGTGTCGACGCCGAAGACGCCGACGTTGGTGATGGTGAAGGTGCCGCCCTGCATCGCCGCCGGGGTCGTCTTGCCCTCGCGGGCGGTGGCGACCAGGTCGCTCAGGGAGCGGGACAGCTCCGGGAGGGTCTGGGCGTGCGCGTCCTTGATGTTCGGCACGATCAGGCCCCGCGGGGTGGCCGCGGCGATGCCCAGGTTCACGTAGTGCTTGAGGACGATCTCCTGCGCCGCCTCGTCCCAGGCCGCGTTGATGTCCGGGTTGCGCTTGACCGCGACCAGGACGGCCTTGGCGATGAGGAGGAGCGGGTTGACCCGCAGGCCCGCCATGTCCTTGTCGGACTTGAGCTCCTCGACCAGCTTCATCGTGCGCGTGATGTCGAAGGTCACGAACTCGGTGACGTGCGGGGCGGTGAAGGCCGAGCCGACCATCGCCGCCGCCGTGGCCTTCCGTACGCCCTTGATGGGGATACGGGTCTCCCGGGCGCCGGCCTCGACGACCGGGGCCGGAGCCGCGACGGGGGCGGGAGCGGCCGCGACCGGGGCGGGGGCCGGGGCCTCCACCGGAGCCGGGGCCGCCGCGCGGTGCACGTCCTCGCGGGTGATGATCCCGTCCGGGCCGGTCGGGGTGACCGTCGCCAGGTCCACGCCGAGGTCCTTGGCGAGCTTGCGCACCGGCGGCTTGGCCAGCGGCCGGTCGGCGGCCGGCGCGTGGCCGTTGAGCTGCTCCGGGACCGAGGGCGCGGAGACGGGCGCGGTCTTGCGGGCCCGGCGCTTGGTGGAGGCGGCGGCCACGCCGTAGCCGACGAGGACCGGCTGGCGGCCCTCCGGCTCGGGCTCCTCGGCCACCGGCTCCTGCACCGGGGCGGCAGCCGGGGTCTCGGCGGGGGCTTCGCCGCCCACATTCACCGAGATGATGACCTGGCCGACGTCGACCGTGGTGCCCTCGGGGAAGACCAGCTCGTGGACGGTGCCGTCGAAGGGGATCGGCAGCTCCACGGCGGCCTTGGCCGTCTCCACCTCGCAGACGACCTGCCCGTCGGTGACGGTGTCACCGGGCTGGACGTACCACTTGAGGATCTCGGCCTCGGTCAGGCCCTCGCCCACGTCGGGCATCTTGAATTCGCGGATCGTCATGGCGGTGCTCTCCTCAGTACGCCAGCGAGCGGTCGACGGCGTCGAGCACGCGGTCCAGGCCCGGCAGGTACTCCTCCTCCAGGCGCGCCGGCGGGTACGGCGCGTGGTAGCCGCCGACCCGCAGGACGGGGGCCTCCAGGTGGTAGAAGCAGCGCTCGGTGATCCGGGCGGCGATCTCCGCGCCGGAGCCGAAGAACACCGGCGCCTCGTGGACGACGACCAGGCGGCGGGTCTTCTCGACCGAGGCCTGGAGGGTGTCGAAGTCGATCGGGGAGATCGAGCGCAGGTCCACGACCTCGACCGACTTGCCCTCCTCGGCGGCGGCCGCGGCGGCCTCCAGGCAGGTCTTCACCATCGGGCCGTAGGCGGCGAGGGTGAGGTCCGTGCCCTCGCGGGCGACCCGGGCCTTGTGGAGCTCGCCGGGGATGGCGTCGACGTCGACCTCGCCCTTGTCCCAGTAGCGGCGCTTGGGCTCGAAGAAGATGACCGGGTCGTCGCTCTGGATGGCCTGCTGGAGCATCCAGTAGGCGTCGGAGGAGTTCGCAGGGGTGACCACCTTGAGGCCCGCGACGTGCGCGAAGAGCGACTCGGGGGACTCGGAGTGGTGCTCGACGGCGCCGATGCCGCCGCCGTACGGGATGCGGATGACGACCGGCATCTTCACGGTGCCGAGCGAGCGGGCCCGCATCTTCGCCAGCTGGGTGACGATCTGGTCGTACGCCGGGAAGACGAAGCCGTCGAACTGGATCTCCACGACCGGGCGGTAGCCGCGCAGGGCGAGGCCGATCGCGGTGCCGACGATGCCGGACTCGGCGAGCGGGGTGTCGACGACCCGGTCCTCGCCGAAGTCCTTCTGGAGGCCGTCGGTGATGCGGAAGACGCCGCCGAGCTTGCCGACGTCCAGGCCCATGACGACGACCTTGGGGTCGGTCTCCAGGGCCTTGCGCAGCGACTCGTTGAGCGCCTTGGCCAGGGGAAGCTTCTGAACAGCCATGATTACTCGGCCTCTCCGCCCTCGAAGGACGCCTGGTAGGCGGCGAACTGGGCGCGCTCCTCGTCGACGAGCGCGTGCCCGTCCGCGTACGTGTGGTCGAACATCGCCATGTGGTCGGGGACGGGCATGGCGCGGACGACCTCGCGGACGTGCTTGCCGAGCGCCTCGCTCTCGGCCTCCAGCTCCTCGAAGAAGGCCGCGTCGGCGTGGCCCTCGTTCTCCAGGTACGCCTTCAGGCGCAGGATCGGGTCCTTGGCCTCCCACGCCTCGCGCTCCGCGTCGCGGCGGTAGCGGGTCGGGTCGTCGGAGGTGGTGTGGGCGGCCATCCGGTAGGTGAAGGCCTCGATCAGCGTCGGGCCCTCGCCGCGGCGGGCGCGCTCCAGGGCGTCCCGGGTCACGGCCAGGCACGCGAGGACGTCGTTGCCGTCGACGCGGACGCCGGGGAAGCCGAAGCCGCGGGCGCGCTGGTAGAGCGGGACGCGGGTCTGCTTCTCGGTGGGCTCGGAGATCGCCCACTGGTTGTTCTGGCAGAAGAACACGACCGGGGCGTTGTAGACCGAGGAGAAGACGAACGACTCGTTGACGTCGCCCTGGCTGGAGGCGCCGTCGCCGAAGTAGGCGAGCACGGCCGAGTCCGCGCCGTCCTTGGCGATGCCCATGGCGTAGCCGGTGGCGTGCAGGGTCTGCGAGCCGAGGACGATCGTGTACAGGTGGAAGTTGTTGCTGTTGGGGTCCCAGCCGCCGTTGTTCACGCCCCGGAACATGCCGAGCAGGTTCGTCGGGTCCACGCCGCGGCACCAGGCCACGCCGTGTTCGCGGTAGGTCGGGAAGACGTAGTCGTCGTCCCGCAGCGCCCGTCCTGAGCCGATCTGCGCGGCCTCCTGGCCGAGCAGCGAGGCCCACAGGCCCAGCTCGCCCTGGCGCTGCAGGGCGGTCGCCTCGGCGTCGAAGCGGCGGGTGAGGACCATGTCGCGGTAGAGACCGCGCAGCTCCTCGGCGCTCAGGTCGATGTCGTAGTCGGGGTGCTGGACGCGTTCGCCCTCGGGCGTCAGCAGCTGAACGAGCTCGGGCTCCCCGGCCGGGGCGGCCTGGGCGGCCTTCTTTGCGCCGGTGCTGGCGCCGGTGGTGCGCTTGGCGCCGCTGCTGCGTCGCGTCGTCTTGCGCGCGGCAGTGCTCTCCACGGTCACGTGCGTGCTCCTCCGTCGGTCCGGCCCCCGGGTTCGCCGGGAAGGCCAGTGCGGCTCTCCGCCTTATCCGTACCCTGCGCACGGGGTGGGTGCGACGCGGCCGGGGTCGGGCGTGACAGGTGTCCCGGCGAGCGCCGTCATAGGCACGTTACCCAGTGTGCGGCATTCCCGCGAAACCCCACTTGACCTGCAATTTTGCTTGGATTTCCAAGTAAATCGAGAAAAGCGGGAACTCGCCCTGGTCAGGGCGTGGGCAGCGGCCCGACACCGTCGTCGGAACATCCGGAACCGTAACCTGCGCACCCCGGGCACCGGAAGAGCCAATATGTGAGACTGCCCGTGTGCGCGAAGAAGGAAAAATCCGGGTATTCCTGCTGGACGATCACGAAGTGGTCCGGCGCGGCGTCCGCGAGTTGCTTTCCGTCGAGGACGACATCGAGGTCGTCGGCGAGGCCGGAACCGCCGAAGACGCCCTGGTCAGGATCCCCGCCACCCGTCCGGACGTGGCGGTGCTCGACGTCCGGCTGCCCGACGGCAGCGGGGTCGAGGTCTGTCGCGAGGTCCGCTCCCAGGACGAGTCGGTCAAGTGCCTGATGCTCACCTCGTACGCGGACGACGAGGCGCTGTTCGACGCGATCATGGCCGGGGCCTCGGGGTACGTCCTCAAGGCCATCCGGGGCAACGAGCTCCTGAACGCGGTCCGGGACGTGGCGGCCGGCCGGTCGCTGCTCGACCCGGTGGCGACGGCGCGGGTCCTGGAGCGGCTGCGGGACGGCACCACCCCGAAGGGTGACGACCGGCTCGCCCACCTCACCGAGCAGGAGCGCAGGATCCTCGACCTGATCGGCGAGGGGCTGACCAACCGGGCCATCGGCGAGCGTCTCCATCTCGCGGAGAAGACCATCAAGAACTACGTCTCCAGCCTGCTGTCCAAGCTCGGCATGGAGCGCCGCTCGCAGGCCGCCGCGTACGTGGCGCGGTTGCAGGCCGAGCGGCACTGAGCGGGGCCCGCGCCGGGGTTCTCACCCGGAGGGAGCAGTCCGGGTGCCCCGGCCGGGATTCAGGACCTACGTCCCGTCGGTACGGGGCCGGCGCCCCTTTTCCGGCGGGGTGCCGGTGGCGGACGGTGGAGCCATGTCCTCCGAGGAGAGCCGCGCCATCGAACTGCTCGGCCGCGTGGCGTACGGCCGGGTCGCCACGAGCATGCGGGCGATGCCCTTCGTCGTGCCCGCCCGGCACATCGTGTCCGGCGGCGGCGTCCTGATCCGCCTGCACGAGGGGCTCGGCCACCACCAGGCGTGCAGTGGCAGCGTCGTCGCCTACGGGGCGGACGACTTCGGGTCCGGGAGCGGCTCGCCGTGGTCCGTGCAGTTCACCGGCACCGCCGGGCTCGTCGAGCCGACCGCGGCGGAGCTCGCCGCCTTCGGCCCGGAACCGGCGCGCGTGGACGGCGAGCCCTTCGTCCCCGTCTTCCTGCGCATCGAACCCCAGTTCGTCACCGTGCACCGGCTCACCTACGCCTCCTCGGCCGATTCCGCACCGCCCCGCCTCCACCACGCAGCGTGATCTAACATCTGCGGGGTGCCGCGCTCATATGACCGCTCTGTCGACCACTCCGCTCCTCCGGTCGGCGCCCTGCTGCGCCGCCACCCGCACGCCGGTGAGCCCCTGTCCTGCGTCCCCGTCACCGAGGGCCTGCTCAACCGCGGCTACCGGCTCTCCACCACCCGCGGCCACTACTTCCTCAAGCAACACCTCGACGCCCCCACCGCCGACCGGGCCACCATCACCCGCCAGCACCGCGCCACCCAGCGGCTGCACGCCCTCGGCCTGCCGGTGGCCCCGCCGCTGCCCGACAGCCGCGGCCGCACGGTCGCCGTCATCGGCGGCCGCTGCTACGCCCTGCACCCCTGGATCGAGGGCCGGCACCGCGACGGCGCCCAGCTGTCCACCGGCGGCTCCCGCCGCCTCGGCGCCCTTCTCGGCCGCGTCCACACCTGCCTGGACCGGATCATGGAACCCCCGCCGCCCGGCGAGCGGCACGACAGCGCCCGCCCCGAGGACACCTTCGCGGACATCGCCGAACTGCTCCGCCTCGCCCGCGCCCACCGCCCCCACAGCGGCTTCGACGCCCTCGCCGAGCACCGGCTGCGGGAACGGCGCCGGCTGATCGCCCAGCACGCCCACCGCCGCCCTCCGACGCCCGCCACGGCCGGCTGGGTGCACGGCGACTTCCACCCCCTGAACCTGCTCTACCGGGGCGCCGAACCGGCCGCGATCGTCGACTGGGACCGCCTCGGCGTCCGCCCCCGGGCCGAGGAGGCCGTCCGGGCCGCCGCGATCTTCTTCGTACGGCCGGGGGGCGAGCTGGCCCTGGAGAAAGTACGGGCCTACGCGCGCGCGTACCGGCGGGCCACCGGCGCCGACGGCGCGGAACTGGCCGCGGCGGTGCACCGCGTGTGGTGGGAGCGGCTGAACGACTTCTGGACGCTGCGCTGGCGCTACCAGCTGAACGACCGCAGGGCCGACCCGCAGTTCCCCGCGATGTCGGCCCTGGCCGTGTGGTGGACCCGGGAGTACGACGCCGTCCGCGACGCCTTCTGCGCCTGACGGCCGCCTGACGGGCCGCCCGGTGGGGCCGGCCTAGCCGGCCGTGGCGCCGGTGTCCCCGGTGTCGCCGCCGCCGGGCGGCGGCGTGTTCGGGTCGCCGTTGCTGCCGCCGGTCGTGTCGGTCTGGCCGCCGCTGTCGCCGCCGTCCGTGGGCTGGGTCGTCGGCTCCGTGGTGGGTTCCTCGGTGCGCGTCGGCTCGCCGGTCTCCGTCGGTTCCGTGGTGGGTTCCTCGGTGTGCGTCGGCTCGGTGGTGGGCGGCGCCGTCGTCGGCGGGGCCGTCGTCGTGTTGGTCGGCGGGGTCCACGGCCGGTGGGTGCGGCCTCCGTCGCCGCCGCCGGTCGTGTCGCTCGGCCACTCCTGGGACGGCTCCTCCGACGGCTCCTCGGACGGGGCGGGCTCCTCCGAGGCCGTCGACGGCGAGTTCGACACCGTCGTCGGCGTCGTGACGGGGGTCTTCGCGTTCCCGTCACCCGACATCTTCACCGCGTAGACGATGCCGGCGACGACCGCGACCAGCGCCAGCGCCGCGAACAGCACCATCCTGGCGCGCTTGCCCCGGCCGTCGTCCTGACCGCCGGGGCCGCCCTGGCCGTAGCCCCCGGTGCCGCCCGTGCCGTCGTCGTAGCCGCCGTAGCCGCCCCCGTACGGGGTGTAGGCGCCGTCCTCCGGATTGGGCGGCGGCAGGATCGGGCGCTGGGCGGTCTCGCCGTGCGGCGGGTGGCCCATGGGCGTCGTCGCCGTCATGCCGTGGACGGGGGTGTGCCCGCCGTCGTGCACGGTCACCGGGCCGGTGCCCCAGGTGCCGGTGTGCCCGCCCTGCTGCTGGAGCATCTCCAGGCTGTACTGGATGAGCCCGCGCATCTCCTCGGCGCTCTGGAACCGGTCGTCCGGCTCCTTCGCCAGCGAGCGCATCACCAGGCCGTCGAGCTCCGGCGGCGTCGAACCGCGGACCTCGGACGGCGGGACCGGCGTGTCCTGGACGTGCTGGTAGACCACCGACAGCGGCGTCTCACCGGTGAACGGGGGCCGCAGCGCGAGCAGCTCGTAGAGCAGGCAGCCCGTCGCGTACAGGTCGGAGCGGTGGTCGACGGCCTTGCCGAGCGCCTGCTCCGGGGAAAGATACTGCGGCGTGCCCATGACCATGCCGGTCTGCGTCATCGTCGCCTGCGCCCCGTGCAGCGCGCGGGCGATGCCGAAGTCCATGACCTTGACGGCGCCGGAATCGGTGATGATCACGTTGGCCGGCTTGATGTCGCGGTGCACGATGCCGTGCTGGTGCGAGTACGCCAGCGCCTCCAGGACCCCGGAGACGATCACGAGCGCCTGCTCGGGCCCCGGCGCCTCCGCGCTGACCAGCAGGTCACGGATGGTGCGGCCCTCGACGAGCTCCATCACGATGTACGGCACCGGGCGGCCGTCCACCACGTCCTCGCCCGAGTCGTACACCGCCACGATCGCGTGGTGGTTGAGCCCGGCGACCGACTGCGCCTCGCGCGTGAACCGGGCCTTGGAGACCGGGTCCTCGGCGAGATCGGAGCGCAGCAGCTTCACCGCGACCGTACGGCCCAGACGCACGTCCTCGGCGGCGAAGACCTCGGCCATGCCGCCGCGTCCCAGACGGTGCGTCAGGCGGTACCGGCCGTCGCCGACGACGCGGCCGACTCCCCACGATTCCCCGGCAGCGCCCGGCACACCGCCACCTGCCTCGGATCCGGGTTCCATGAGTCCTCGCCGTCGTCTGTCCGTGCCACGTGTCCAGTCGTCACGCTACAGGCTCCGCACGACATCCCGGTGCGCGATGGCCGGCCGTCCGTCCCTTCCCGTGTACGCCTGTGCAAATTCCGTGAGTTTCGCCCGACGTCCGCGTGACACCGGCGGCGCGAAGGGTCGCGGAGGGTCACGGAACGGGCACGCGGCTTGACGTGTCAGGGGCCTCGGGCAGACTTGGCGCAGAATCGGCCGGACATCGAGGCCTGGCGGAGACGACGGACCGACGCCGCGGGGCGCAGGGGGACAGCACACATGAGCCACGACGGCGCCCAGGGCGGCCGCTACGCGGGCGGTTCGGTCGCGAACGGCCGCTACCAGCTGCGCGAGCTCCTCGGCGAGGGCGGCATGGCCTCCGTCCACCTCGCGTACGACAGCGCGCTCGACCGCCAGGTGGCCGTCAAGACCCTCCACACCGAGCTGGGCCGCGAGCAGTCCTTCCGCGAGCGGTTCCGCCGCGAGGCGCAGGCCGTGGCCAAGCTCTCGCACACCAACATCGTCTCCGTCTTCGACACCGGCGAGGACACCCTCGACGGCGGCCTCATGCCGTACATCGTCATGGAGTACGTGGAGGGGCAGCCGCTCGGCTCGGTCCTCGCCGCCGACGTCCGCCAGTACGGGGCGATGCCCGCCGACAAGGCCCTGAAGGTGACGGCGGACGTGCTCGCCGCCCTGGAGGCCAGCCACGAGATGGGCCTGGTCCACCGCGACATCAAGCCCGGCAACGTGATGATGACCAAGCGCGGCGTCGTGAAGGTCATGGACTTCGGCATCGCCCGCGCCATGCAGTCCGGGGTCACCTCCATGACCCAGACCGGCATGGTCGTCGGCACCCCCCAGTACCTCTCCCCCGAGCAGGCCCTCGGCCGGCCCGTGGACGCCCGCTCCGACCTTTATTCGGTCGGCATCATGCTCTTCCAGCTGCTGACGGGCCGTCTCCCCTTCGACGCGGACTCCCCGCTCGCCATCGCCTACGCGCACGTGCAGGAGGAGCCGGTCGCCCCGTCGTCCGTCAACCGCTCGGTGACGCCCGCGATGGACGCGCTGGTCGCCCGCGCGCTGCGGAAGAACCCGAACGAGCGGTTCCCGAGCGCCGCCGCCATGCGCGACGAGTGCCTGCGGGTGCTCGCCGCCGGGCAGACCGCCGCCCCCGTGATCGTCGCCGGCGGCCCGGTCAACAGCGGTTCCGGCGTCGGCTCGGCCGTCTTCCCGCCGGTCGGCCAGACCCCGCCCCCGCACGCCGCCCCGCACGGGGTGCAGCAGCCCGGGGTGCAGCAGCCCTACCAGCCGCCGACCCCGCAGCCCGGCCCGTACGGCCCGCCGACCCCCGCCCCGACTCCGGCGCCCGGCCCCGGGTACGGCTACCCCCAGCAGGCGCCGACGCCCGCTCCCGGCTACCAGACCCCGCCGCCGGTCTCCTACGCCCCCGCTCCCGCGCCCGTCCCGGTCGCCGCCCCGCGCCGCAACATGCCGGTGATCGTCGGCGCGATCGTCGTCGCCCTGCTCGCGGTCGGCGGCACGGTCGCCGTGCTCAACATGGGGGACGACGACAACGGCAAGGGGGGCGACGCCGCCGCTCCCGGGACCGGCGGCACCCAGCAGACCCAGACCGAGACCCCCGGCCACAAGGGCCCGGACCTGTCGAAGACCATCGACACGAAGAAGTGCACCCAGCCGAGGGAGTCGAGCGACGACCCCGACAAGTTCGAGGCGCCCGACTTCACCTACAAGAACCTCACCTCGGTGAAGGACTGCGTCAACGCCGCCGGCTGGAAGATCAAGAAGCAGACTCCGGTGGACGAGGCCACCTACGGCGAGGACACGGTCCTGGAGCAGTACCCGCCGGCCGGTACGGAGATCAGCCCCGAGGACGCCGAGTTCACGCTGCAGATCTCCACCGGCAACCCCCCGAGGTAGCCGCCCGGATGCCGGGAACGTCCCGTCATGTGACGCTGAGTCGGACACCTCGGCGACACGGCAGGGGAGGGTTTCCCGGTGACTCCCACACACGGCGGGACCGACGGCGGCAGACGCGGCGGCGGTGGCGGTAGCGGCGGGCGCCGTCGCGTACGGGCGCGGACGCGGACACAGGCGCGACCACGCGCGCGTGCCCGCCGCTCCGGGCCCGTTCTCCGGAGGACGGCGCTCGCCCCCGCCCTGGCCTGTGCTTTCACTTTGTACGGGATCTCCGGCGCGCCCCTCGCCCGGGCCGCCGAGACCCCCGTCGGCCCCCCCTCCGGGTCCCCCGCACGGGCCCCCGGCGCCCCCGCCGGGACCCCCACAGGGCGCGCCGCCCCCGCCCCCGCCCACGGCCCCACCGCCGGCCCCGCCTCGCCCGCCGTCTCCGCCTCCGCGCCCACGCCCACGCCCACCGGCGCCCCCACGACCGGCGGCCCGAGCGCCACCCCCCGGACCGGTACGCCCCCGGCTCCGGCCGCCACCACGGCGACCGGCCTCCCGGCCACCCCCACGGCCCCCTCCACCGGCCCCACCGCCCCCGTTTCCCCCACCGCTTCCTCCGCCCCCCGCCACGGCAAGCCCGCCGCCCCCACCAGCGACGCCCCCGAGCCCACCGGCTCCCCCTCGCTCGCCGGGCGGCCCGCGGGCGAGGGGCGCTCCCGGCCCGGGCGCCCCGAGACGACCGCGCCCACGGAGGACGAGGCCCCCGCCACCCCCTCTCGTGACAGAACCGCTACAGAATCCGAGGCCCCCGACGGCCTCCCGGAGGAGGAGACCGAGGCACCGGAGGAGGAGGACGCCGCCCTCCCCGGGACGGCCCGCCCCACCCGCCCCGCGGCCGCCCCCGGCCTCACCGCGCAGAACGCCGTCACCCCCTCCGACCAGCAGGTTCCCCTCCTCACCCTCGGCGTAGGGCTGATCCTGATGGGGCTCGGCCTCGGCTTCCTCGGGCTGCGGCTGCGCCGCCGCTGACCCCGGCCGCGACCACCCGGGTCCCCCCTGAGGGGGACCCTCCGCCTCCCCCTCAGGACGGTTTGCCGCCCTCGGCATACCCGGTATACATACCCGGTATGTCGATCCGCCACGGGCTCCTCGCCCTCCTCGAACACGGCCCCCGCTACGGCTCCCAGCTGCGCACCGAGTTCGAATCCCGCACCGGCTCCACCTGGCCCCTCAACGTCGGCCAGGTCTACACGACCCTGGGCCGCCTCGAACGGGACGGCCTCGTCACCCAGAACGGCGAGGACGGCGCGGGCCACGCGCTCTACGCGGTCACCGACGCCGGCCGCACCGCTCTGCGCACCTGGTTCGAGCAGCCCGTGGACCGCACCAGCCCCGCCCGCGACGAGCTCGCCATCAAGCTCGCCATGGCCGTCGGGGCGCCCGGCGTCGACATCCGCGAGGTCATCCAGTCCCAGCGCCGCCACACCGTGAAGGCGATGCAGGACTACACCCGGCTCAAGGCCCAGGCCCTCGCCGCCCTGGAGGACGACGGCTCGCGCGAGCGCGACGACGTGGCCTGGCTCCTCGTCCTGGAGCAGCTGATCTTCCAGACCGAGGCCGAGGCCCGCTGGCTCGACCACTGCGAGGCCCGGCTGATCCGGCTCTCCGCCGCCGCGCCCGCCGCCGCCCCGGAGCCGGGTGCCGGGGAGGGGGCCCGGCCCGGGCCCGGGGCGGGGGCGGGGGTCGGGGTTTCCGGGGCGGGGGCGGGGCGGGCGGAGGCGGGCGGGGGCGCGCGTCGGGGGCTCTGATCCGGGGCCTGGTGCCCCGTACCGCTCACTGGTTTTCACCCGTACCGCTCACTGGTTTCTGCTTTCTTCTTTTCCGTTCACCGTGCGTGGTTCCGCGCACCCTAGGGGGATCATCCGATGTCCACACCGCTCACCGCGCAGCCCGTGCTGCGGCTGCAGAACCTGACCCGGGTCCACGGGTCGGGCGCCACCGAGGTGCACGCCCTGCGCGGGATCCATCTCGACGTGCACCCGGGCGAACTCGTCGCCGTCATGGGGCCGTCCGGCTCCGGCAAGTCCACGCTGCTCACCATCGCCGGCGGGCTCGACACCCCGACCTCCGGGCAGGTGCTCGTCGAGGGCACCGACATCACCGGCGCCGGGCTCAAGGAGCTCGCCGCGCTGCGCCGCCGCAGCATCGGTTACGTCTTCCAGGACTACAACCTCATCCCGGCGCTGACCGCCGCCGAGAACGTCTCCCTGCCGCGCGAGCTCGACGGGATGTCGGCGCGCAAGGCGCGGGTCGAGGCCCTTGCCGCACTTGAGGAGATGGGGCTCGGCCATCTCGCCGACCGGTTCCCCGACGAGATGTCCGGCGGCCAGCAGCAGCGCGTCGCCATCGCCCGCGCCCTCGTCGGCGACCGCCGCCTCGTCCTCGCCGACGAGCCCACCGGCGCCCTCGACTCCGAGACCGGCGAGTCCGTCCTCGCCCTGCTCCGCTCCCGCTGCGACGCGGGCGCCGCCGGCGTCCTCGTCACCCACGAGCCGCGCTTCGCCGCCTGGGCCGACCGGGTCGTCTTCCTCCGCGACGGCGCCATCGTCGACCAGACCGTGCGCAGCGAGGCCGACTCCCTCCTCACGGGCCGGGTGGCGGACGCGTGAAGAACTGGTTCCACTCCTGGCGGGCGGCCGTCCGCATCGCCCGCCGCGACGCCTGGCGCGCCAAGGGCCGCAGCTCGCTCGTCCTCGCGATGATCGCCCTCCCCATCGTCGGCGTCAGCGCCATCGACCTCACCTACCGCAGCTCCGAACTCTCCGTCACCGAACGACTGGAGCGGACCCTCGGCGCCGCCGACGCCTCCTTCCGCGACCCCGGTTTCGGCGGCACGCCGATCCACCAGAGCCCCGACGGCGACAACTACACCCCCGCGCAGAACCTCGACGACCTCAAGGTCTGGCCCACCGGCTCCGCCGACGTCACCAAGGCCATACCGGCCGACGCCCGCTGGATCACCGACACCCAGGGCGGCGCCAAGCTGACCACCAAGCACGGCCTGCTCCAGAGCGACGTCCGGGAGCTGAAGACGGACGACCCGATGGCCCGGGGGATCGTCACCCTCCTCGACGGCCGCCATCCGCGGAAGGCGGACGAGGTGATCGCCACCTCCGCGTTCCTGGAGCAGAGCGGCCTCTCCGTCGGCTCCACCGTTTCCGCTCGCAATTTCGACCGGCCGTACCGGATCGTGGGCTCCTACGAGCTCCCCAGCGACCTGAAGACCGCCCAGGTCATCGCGCTTCCGGGGGCTTTCCTCGCCCCCTACGAGAAGGCCGCGGAGAAGGCCGGCGCGCTCGCCCCCGGCTCCTCCACCACGTATCTGGTGCAGCGCCCCGGTGGTTTCACGTGGAACGACGTGAAGGAGATCAACGCCAAGGGCGTCGCCGTCGTCTCCCGGGCCGTCAGCCTCGACCCGCCCGCCGACTCCGAGGTGCCGCTCTACCAGCGGACCGACATGGGCGGCTTCGGCTCCGGCCAGGTCGACCGCGCCCTGCTCATCGCCTCCGTCGGCACCGTCGTCGGCCTGGCGATGCTGGAGATCTGCCTGCTCGCGGGCCCCGCCTTCGCGGTCGGCGCCCGCCGCTCCCGCCGCCAGCTCGGCCTCGTCGGCGCCAACGGCGGCTCCCGCAGCCACATCCGCGCCATCGTCCTGAGCGGCGGCCTCGTCATCGGCGTCACCGCCGCCGTCGTCGGCACGGCGCTCGCCCTGGTCCTCACCCTGGCCCTCCAGCCCTTCCTGGAGGAGTACATCGGGAAGCGGTTCGGCGCCTTCGACATCCGGCCCCTGGAACTCCTCGGGATCGCGCTGCTCGCCGTCCTCACCGGACTGCTCGCCGCCGTCGTCCCGGCGATCACCGCCTCCCGGCAGACCGTGCTCGCCTCGCTCACCGGCCGCCGCGGCGTCCGCTCCACCAGCAGGGTCCTGCCCGTCGTCGGCCTGGTCGCGCTGCTCCTCGGCGCGGCGATCGCCCTGTACGGCTCCGTCGTCACCGACCAGTTCATCATCGTCGCCGGCGGCTCCGCCATCGCCGAGCTGGGCGTGGTCGCCATGACCCCCGCTCTGGTCGGCCTCTTCGGGCGCACCGGCCGCTGGCTGCCGCTCTCGCCGCGGCTCGCGCTCCGCGACGCCGTCCGCAACCGGGGCCGTACGGCCCCCGCGGTCGCCGCCGTCCTCGCCGCCGTCGCCGGCTCGGTCGCCGTCGCCACGTACACGTCGAGCACCGACGCCCAGAACCGGGCCGAGTACACCCCCCGCCTGCCGCACGGCGCCGTCTCCTTCTTCCAGATGGAGGAGAACGGCCGGGACGTCCCCGCCGTCGCCGACGCCGTCCAGCGCTTCCTGCCGGTCGAGACCCGCGCCGACGTCTCCCGCGTGGCCGTCGGCAAGCCCGGCTGCCCGCCCTGGGGCGGCGGCGAGGGCTGCGGCCGGTACGAGGTCCTCGTGCCGCCCGCCCACCAGTGCCCGATCTGGGCCCCGCAGGCCGACGGCAGCGACCCCTACGAGAAGTTCACCGCCGAGCAGCGGCGCACCATGCTCCGCGACGACTGGCGGTGCGCGCAGGACGGAGGCGACGGCCTCTACGTCGACGGCGGGCTCCTGGTCGGCGACGACCGGCTCCTGAAGGTCCTCGGCATCACCGACGCCGGCGCCGCCAAGGCCCTCGCGGAGGGCAAGGCCCTCGCCTTCAGCAGGCCGCTGGTCGACAAGGACGGCACCGTCGGGATCAAGCAGATCACCGACCTGAAGGCCGCCGACGAGGCGTCCATGAACAACAAGCCCGTCCCCGGCAAGGTCACCGCCGTCCCCGCCCACCTGGTGCAGGGCGAGAAGACCTACGGCCTCCAGGTGCTGATGACCCCCGCGACCGCCAAGGCCGCCGGTCTCACCGTCGTCCCCGTCGGCGCCTACTTCAGCACCGACGGGCTCCCCGACGGCGAGCAGCGCCAGAAGCTCGACGCCGAACTGGCCGGGATCGGCGCCGGCGTCGACCTCGTCGTCGAGGAGGGGTACGTCTCCGACGACAGCGTCTTCCTGCTCGCGCTGACCGTCTTCGCCGGCCTGATCACCATCGGTGCCGCCGGAATCGCCACCGGCCTCGCCCAGGCCGACGCCGAGGCCGACCTGAAGACGCTGGCCGCCGTCGGCGCCCCGCCGCGCGTCCGCCGCACCCTCAGCGGCTTCCAGTGCGGGGTGGTCGCCGTCATGGGCGTCGCCCTCGGCTCGGTCGCGGGCCTGCTCCCGGCCGTGGGCCTCCGGCTCACCGAGGCACGCGAACGGCTCCGCTTCCACGAGGAGAACATCGCGCAGGGCTGGGGCGGCGACCCCACCCCGCCGTACGTGCCGATCGTGGTGCCCTGGGAGACGCTGGCGGCCCTGCTGGTCGCCGTCCCGCTCGGCGCGGCCCTGCTCGCCGCCCTGGTGACCCGTTCGAAGGGAGCGGTGGCCCGGCGCGCGGCGACCTGACGGACGACTTGAGCGACGTCCGGCCCCGGGAGGAGGGTGGATCACCCTCCTCCCGGGGCACACCTCGTGTTGAAGCGTGTGTGCGAGAGAATGGCGGCATGGAGATGCCGAGGAATGACAGGTCGCCGGAGAGCCCCCAGGTCCTCATCGTGGGACAGGACGGGATGGCACTCGGCGGCGCCCAGGGCGACGACGAATCCCGCGAGGTCCCGGTGACGGAAATGGTCGAGCAGCCTGCGAAGGTCATGCGGATCGGCAGCATGATCAAGCAGCTTCTGGAGGAAGTTCGGGCGGCACCTCTCGACGAGGCCAGCCGGGTCCGGCTCAAGGAGATCCACGCCGGCTCCGTGAAGGAGCTGGAGGACGGCCTCGCGCCGGAGCTGGTCGAGGAGCTGGAGCGCCTGTCCCTCCCGTTCACCGACGACGCCATTCCCTCCGAGGCGGAACTTCGCATCGCCCAGGCCCAGTTGGTGGGGTGGCTGGAGGGCCTCTTCCACGGCATCCAGACGGCGCTGTTCGCCCAGCAGATGGCGGCCCGCGCCCAACTGGAGCAGATGCGGCGGGCCTTGCCTCCCGGCGCCCCGCACGACGGCGACGACGAGGACGGACACGGGCACGGGCACGGCCGGGGGCGGGCGACCGGCTCGGGGCCGTATCTGTAAGGCGGTTGTACGGAGACGGGCCCGGCGCATCTCGTGTGCGCCGGGCCCGTCTCCGTATCCGTCAGGGTGCGAGCAGCAGCACCTTGCCGACGTGGGCGCCGGACTCCAGGACACGGTGGGCCTTGGCGGCCTCCGGCATCGGCAGCGTCCGGTCGACGACCGGGCGGACCGTGCCCGCCTCCACCAGCGGCCAGACGTGCTCGCGGACGGCCGCGACGATCGCCGCCTTCTCCTGGAGCGGGCGGGCGCGCAGGGTCGTCGCCATCACGGCGGCCCGCTTGGCGAGCAGCGCGCCGAGGTTCAACTCGCCCTTGACGCCGCCCTGGAGGCCGATGACGACGAGCCGGCCGTTCACGGCGAGGGCCTGGACGTTCCGGTCCAGGTACTTGGCGCCCATGATGTCCAGGATCACGTCCGCGCCCGCCCCGTCGGTGGCCTCGCGGAGTTCCCCGACGAAGTCCTGGGCGCGGTAGTCGATCAGGACGTCCGCGCCGAGCTCGGCGCAGCGGGCCAGCTTCTCCGGGCTGCCCGCGGTGACCGCGACCCTCGCGCCGACCGCCTTGCCCAGCTGGATCGCCATGGTGCCGATGCCGCTGCCCCCGCCGTGCACCAGCAGCGTCTCGCCGGGCCGCAGGAGGGCGCTCATGAAGATGTTCGACCAGACCGTGCAGGCGACCTCGGGGAGCGCCGCGGCCGTGGCCAGGTCGACGCCCTTCGGGACCGGCAGCAGCTGACCTGCGGGGACGGCGACCCGCTGGGCGTAACCCCCGCCGACGAGCAGCGCGCAGACCTCGTCGCCGACGGACCAGCCGGAGACCCCGGGGCCGAGGGCGGCGATCCGGCCGGCGCACTCCAGGCCGGGGTAGGGCGAGCTGCCGGGCGGCGGGTTGTAGAAGCCCTGCCGCTGGAGGACGTCGGCGCGGTTGACGGCGCTCGCCACCACCTCGACGAGGACCTCGCCCTCGCCGGGCACGGGATCGGGCACCTCGGCCCAGACCAGCGCCTCGGGGCCGCCGGGTTCCGGAATCGTGATCGCATGCATGGCGGCGAGGCTACTCCCGGCGCTGTCCGCGCGCTGCCCGTGCTCTGTCCGTGCGCTGTCCGTGCGCTGTCCGTGCGCTGTCCGTGCGCTGTCCGTGTGCTGT
Source organism: Streptomyces sp. CC208A (assembly GCF_030010625.1). GTDB lineage: Bacteria > Actinomycetota > Actinomycetes > Streptomycetales > Streptomycetaceae > Streptomyces. Next base: position 102,267 of record NZ_JASCXN010000026.1, read on the forward strand.
CCGTGTGCTGTCCGTGTGCTCAGTCCTCCGGAGGGGTGGTGAGGGGCGTGAGGGGGGCGGCCCGGACGATGGTGATGAGCCGGTCCGTGAGCTGGAGGGGGCTGGCCGCCGGGTCGTCGTAGCCGAGCAGCCGGTGGCCGCGCAGCACGCTCACCACCAGGTCTTCGGTCTCCCGGACGCTCCGGCCCGCCTCGGCCTTGGTCACCGGGCGCTCGACCAGGTCGAGGCCGGTGCCCTGCTGGATCAGGTCCTCCATGACCGTGCCCGCGCTGGGGCTGAGCACGGAGAGGCCGAGCAGCCGGCCGGCGGCGGAGGCGCTGGTGATGACCGCGTCGGCACCGGACTGGCGGAGCAGCGGCGCGTTCTCCTCCTCCCGGACGGCGGCGACGATCTTCGCGCCCCGGTTGAGCTGGCGGGCCGTCAAAGTGACCAGAACGGCGGTGTCGTCGCGCTGGGTGGCGATGACGACCTGGCGGGCCCGCTGCACCTCCGCCCGGAGCAGGACATCGCTCCGGGTGCCGTCGCCGACGATGCCGACGAAGCCGTCGAGGTTGGCCGCCTCGATGACCTTGCCGGAGGGGTCGACGATGACGATCTGGTCCTTGCGGAGGCCGGTGGCGCAGAGGGTCTGGATCGCGGACCGCCCCTTGGTCCCGAAGCCGACGATCACGGTGTGGTCGCGCAAGTGGGACCTCCACTTCTTGAGGCGGAACTCCTCCCGGGTCCTTTCGGTGAGGACTTCGAGGGTGGTACCGACCAGGATGATCAGGAACAGCACGCGCAGTGGCGTGATCACCAGGACGTTGACGAGCCGCGCCGCGTCGCTGGCCGGGACGATGTCGCCGTATCCGGTGGTGGAGAGGGTGACGGTCGCGTAGTAGAGGCAGTCGAGGAAGTCGACGGTGCCGTCGACGCTGTCGCGGTAGCCCTCGCGGTCGGCGTAGACGATGAGGACCGTCAGGAACAGGACCCCGAGTGCCATGAGGAGGCGCCGGCCGACCTGGCGGAGCGGGTCCACGGTCTGGCGGGGCAGATGGATCCGCGAGCCGTCGACCTTCTCGGCGGCGTGGCGGGCCATGACGTCACGGCTGGGGAGTTTCACGTGAAACACGCTCCTTCGCGTCCTGGCAGGGGCACGGGCGGCGTCGCAGTCGGCGTCGTGGCCGCCCAGGGGAGGGCGAGGATCTCCAGCCGTCGGCCCGGTTCCGCTCCGCCGGGCGGGACGACGGCCATGCCGTCGGCGGCGGCGATGCCCCGCAGCATGGCCGGCCCGTTGTAGTGCAGCGGCACGAGGAGCCCGTCCCGGTGGACGACGGGGACGAGCCGGGTGTCGTGCGGGTGGCCCTGGACGCCGTCACGGAGGGGGGCGGAGGCGGGCTCCACGGGGGTCCCGGCTCCCGCTCCCGCGAGGGCGGCCAGGAGGGGAGCGGCGAGGGTGAGGAGGCCGGAGACGGCGGCGAGGGGGTTGCCGGGCAGGCCGACGAGGTGGCGCCCGGCGTCCAGGCGGGCGAGCAGCATGGGGTGGCCGGGACGGACCTCCACCCCGTCGACCAGGAGGGCGGCCCCTGCCTTGTCGAGGACCCGGTGGACGTGGTCGACCGGCCCGGCGGCGGTGCCGCCGGTGGTGACGACGAGTTCGGCGGCGGAACCGGTGACGGCCGCGTACAGGGCCTCGGCGTCGTCGCCGATCCGGCGGGTCGCCAGGACCTCGGCGCCGAGCGCCGTCAGCCAGGGCCCGAGCATCGGACCGAGCGCGTCCCGGATCAGGCCGTCGTGGGGGAGCCCGGACGTCAGCAGTTCGTCCCCGAGGACGAGGACCTCCACGCGGGGGCGGGGCAGCACGGCGGCCTCGTCGTAGCCTGCGGCGGCGGCGAGACCGAGGACGGCGGGGGTGACGGGGCACCCGACGGGCAGCAGCTCGTCGCCGGTACGGCACTCCTGGCCGCGGGGACGGATGTCCTGGCCGGTCACGACCTCGCGGAGGGGGTGCAGCAGAACCGTTCCAGCCGAGCCGGGGTCACCGACGCGTGCGTGTTCGGAGCGGAGGACGGCGGTGGCACCGGCGGGGACGCGGGCGCCGGTGGCGATGCGTACCGCTTCCCCCGGGGCGAGGGGACCGGCCCCGGCGTGCCCGGCGAGGACGGCCTCCTCGCGCACCGTCCAGGGGCCCGGTCCCGCGACCGCCCAGCCGTCCATCGCGGAGCTGTCGAAGGAGGGCAGGTCGGTGAGGGCCCGCAGCGGTTCGGCGAGGGTGCGGCCGAGCGCCTGCCCGAGCGGGACGCGGACGGGCGGGCGTTCCGCGGCCGCCGCCCGCGCCCCGGCCCCGGCGCGGGCGGCGAGGGCGCGCGCCTGGGGCCAGGGGGTGGCGGCGGGGGCGGGTCGTCCGGGGGTCATCCCGTCTCGCCCTGTTCAGCCTGTTCGGCCTGTTCTGACTGTTCGGCCTGTTCTGACTGTTCGGCTGCCCAGCGCTGGGCGAGGGCGGCGGCCTTGCGGGATGCCTCGGCGACCGCCTCGGCCGGGGCCGTACCGCCCTCGGCGGCCTTCGCCGCGGCGTAGCCGACGAGGAAGGTCGTCAGGGGCGCGGCGGGGCGGGCGACGCCGTGAGCGGCGTCCCTGGCCAGATCGAGCAGGACGCCGGTGTCGACGTCCAGGTCGATTCCCAGTTCGGTCTTGGCTGCGGTGATCCATTCGTCCAACACGGCTCCATGGTCCCTGATGCGGGCGCGGGCCGTGGCGATGTCCTCCCAGGTGTCGCAGTCGAAGGAGGCCAGGGGCTCGTCGGGGCCTGCCGGGACCCGTACGACGCGGAGCCCTTCGACGAGGAACCGCAGGGGGAGGTGGTCGAGGCCCTGGTGGGCCTGGAGCAGCTCGTCGAGCCGACGGCGCAGGGGGCCGGTCCGGTAGGCGGCGACGAGCGGCTGGTCGCGGCCGTCGGCGTCGGTCAGGAGCGCGGCCTCGGCCTCCGGCGCGGCGTCGAGCGCGGCGAGGAGCCGGAGGACGGTCGGCTCCCCGAGGAAGGGCAGGTCGGCGGAGAGCGCGAGCAGGACCCCGGGGGCGGTGTCCGTCTCCGGGGCGGGGGAACGGAGTGCGGCGGCGCCCGCGTCCAGGGCGGCCACGGGTCCCGTGCCGATCGGTTCCTCGCGAGTCCAGCGGACCGGCCGGACGGTGGGGCGCGGGTCGCCGACGACGACGGTCCCGCGGGCTCCGGCGCAGGCGGCGAGCACCCGGTCGAGCAGGGACCGCCCGCCGACCCGTACCCCCGGCTTGTCCACGCCCCCGAGGCGCCGCGCGGCGCCCCCGGCGAGTACGACGGCGTCATGTGCGGTGGTCACCCCAGCAGTATGGTCCGCCGCCGTACGGCTCCGAGCACCCGGGGCTCGGAACCGTACGGGCACGACTGCCGCCGGCCGGGTCGTACGGGCGCGGCACCCGCGCGGTCAGACCGTACGGGCGCGGCTCCCACCGGCCGGGTCGTACGGGCGCGGTCTCCGCCGGTCAGACCGTGCGGAGCAGGACCGCGGGCTGCTCGACGCAGTCCGCGACGTACCGCAGGAAGCCGCCGGCCGTGCCGCCGTCGCAGACCCGGTGGTCGAAGGTGAGCGAGAGCTGCACCACCTGACGGACGGCCAGTTCGCCCTGGTGGACCCAGGGTTTGGGGATGATCCGGCCGACGCCGAGCATCGCCGCCTCGGGGTGGTTGACGATCGGCGTGGAGCCGTCCACCCCGAACACGCCGTAGTTGTTGAGCGTGAACGTGCCGCCGGTGAGGTCGGCCGGGGTGAGGGTGCCCTGCCGGGCCGACTCGGTGAGCCGGGCGAACTCCTCGGTCAGCGACTCGGTGGTGCGCGTACCGGCGTCCCGGACCACGGGGACGACGAGTCCGCGCGGGGTCTGGGCGGCGAAGCCGAGGTGCACGCCGGGCAGCCGGACGATCTCACGGGCGGCCGTGTCCACGGTGGAGTTCAGCTCGGGGAAGCGGGACAGGGCGTGGACGCAGATCCGGGCGAGGAGCGCGAGGAGCGAGATCTTCGGCCCGCCCGCCGCGTTCATCGCCGCCCGCGCGGCCATGAGTTCGGTGGCGTCGGCGTCCACCCAGCAGGTCGCGTCGGGGATCTCGGTGCGGCTGCGGGAGAGCTTGTCGGCGACGGCTCCGCGCAGTCCGCGCAGCGGGATCCGCTCCCCGGCGGCGGCGACCGCAGGCGCCGCGGCGGGTGCGACCGCAGGGGCGACCGCCGCGACCGCCGGCGCGACCGCCGCGGGCGTCTCGCGGGCGGTGAGGGCCCGCTCGACGTCGGCCCGCAGGATCAGGCCCTCGGGGCCCGAGCCGCGCACCTCCCGCAGGTCGAGGCCCCGGTCACGGGCCAGCTTCCGCACCAGCGGGGAGATGACCGGCACCGGCCCGGTCGGCGAGGGCGCGGCGGGGGCCGCCTGGACCGCCGCCGGGGCCGTCGGGGTGGGACCGGCCGTCGTGGTCGGCGTGGGATGGACGACGGCCGGGGACTGGGGGCGGATCCGGCGGCGCCGGGCCGCGGGGCCCGCCGTGCCGTAGCCGACGAGGACGTTGCCCGAGTACTCGGAGGAGACGGCCGAACCTGAACCCTCCGCAGCGGTGGGCGCGGGCGCGGAACCCGCCGGGGCCGTGCCGGGGCCGGCGGCGGCGCCGACGGCGACCGTCAGGAGCGGGGCTCCGACGGGAAGCTCGGTGCCCTCCTCGCCGAAGCGGGCGGTGACCACACCCCCGTACGGGCAGGGCACCTCGACCATCGCCTTGGCGGTCTCGACCTCGACGACCGGCTGGTCGATCGCGACGACGTCGCCGACGTCCACCAGCCAGCGGACGATCTCCGCCTCGGTGAGTCCCTCACCGAGGTCGGGGAGCTTGAACTCCAGGACCTGGGCCATCAGTTCCCCGCCTCCCACTGGAGCCGCGCGACCGCGTCCAGGACCCGGTCGACGCCCGGCAGGTGGTGCCGCTCCAGCATCGGCGGCGGGTAGGGGATGTCGAAGCCCGCGACCCGCAGCACCGGCGCCTCCAGGTGGTGGAAGCAGCGCTCGGTGATCCGGGCGGCGATCTCCGCGCCCGGTCCCGCGAAGCCGCCCGACTCGTGGACCACGACCGCGCGGCCGGTGCGCCGCACCGACGCGGCGACGGTCTCCTCGTCGAAGGGCACGAGCGAGCGCAGGTCCACGACCTCCAGGTCCCAGCCCTCGGCGGTCGCCGCCTCGGCCGCCTCCAGGCAGACCGGCAGCGAGGGGCCGTAGGTGATCAGGGTGGCGCTGGTGCCGGACCGGCGGACCACGGCCTTGCCGATCGGCTCCACGCGCGCGGGTGCCTCGGGCGACCAGTCGGACTTCGACCAGTAGAGCCGCTTGGGCTCCAGGAAGACGACCGGGTCGTCGGAGGCGATGGCCGCCCGCAGCAGCCCGTAGGCGTCCTCGACGGTCGCCGGGGTGACCACGTGCAGGCCGGGGGTGACCATGTAGTAGATCTCGGAGGAGTCGCTGTGGTGCTCGACGCCGCCGATCCCGCCGCCGTACGGCACCCGGATCACCATCGGCATCGGCATCGCGCCGCGCGTCCGGTTCCGCATCCGCGCCACGTGCGAGACGAGCTGCTCGAACGCCGGGTAGGCGAAGGCGTCGAACTGCATCTCCACCACCGGCCGCAGGCCGTACATGGCCATGCCGACGGCCGTGCCGAGGATGCCCGCCTCGGCCAGCGGCGTGTCCGTGCAGCGGTCCTCGCCGAACTCCTTGGCGAGCCCGTCGGTGACCCGGAAGACCCCGCCGAGGGTGCCGACGTCCTCGCCCATCACATGGACGGTCGGGTCCTCGGCCATCGCGTCGCGCATGGCGCGCTGGAGCGCCTGCGCCATGGTGGCCGGCTTGGGCCGGCCCGCCGCCTTGGCGGCCGCCGCGCCGGTCGTCGCCGTCGTCATCGGCTCTCGTCCTCCGCTTCGAGTTCGGCCCGCAGCTGTGCCGCCTGCTCGCGCAGCTGCGCGGTCTGCTCGGCGTAGACGTGGGTGAAGAGGTCCATCGGGTCGAGCACCGGGTCGGCGTTCATCCGCTCGCGCAGCTCGGCGGCCATCGTCTCGGCGGCCTCGGCCGCCGCGCGCCGGCCCTCCTCGTCGAGCAGGCCGCGCGCGGTCAGCTCCCTTTCGAGGAGGAGCACCGGGTCGTGGGCCCGCCAGGCCTCGACCTCGCCGTCCGCGCGGTAGCGGGTGGCGTCGTCGGCGTTGGTGTGGGCGTCGATCCGGTAGGTGATCGCCTCCACGAGGGTCGGGCCGCCGCCGCGCCGGGCGCGGGCCACGGCCTCGGTGAGGACCTGGTGGACCGCGACCGCGTCGTTGCCGTCGACCAGGCGGCCCGGCATGCCGTAGCCGACGGCCTTGTGGGCGAGCGAGGGGGCGGCGGTCTGCTTGGCGAGCGGCACGGAGATCGCGAAGCCGTTGTTCTGCACGAGGAAGACCACCGGCGCCTGCCAGACGGCGGCGAAGTTCAGCGCCTCGTGGAAGTCGCCCTCGCTGGTGCCGCCGTCGCCGACCATGGCGAGCGCGACCACGTCGTCGCCCTTCAGGCGGGCCGCGTGGGCGAGGCCCACGGCGTGCGGCAGCTGGGTGGCGAGCGGGGTGCACAGCGGCGCGATGCGGTGCTCGCGCGGGTCGTAGCCGGTGTGCCAGTCGCCGCGCAGCAGGGTCAGCGCCTGCACCGGGTCGAGGCCGCGGGCCACCGCCGCCAGGGTGTCCCGGTACGAGGGGAAGAGCCAGTCCCGCTCCTCCAGGGCGAGGGCGGCGGCGATCTCGCACGCCTCCTGGCCCGTGGTGGACGGGTAGACGGCGAGCCGGCCCTGCTTGGTGAGGGCGGTCGCCTGGGCGTTGTACCGGCGGCCTCGGACCAGCTCCGCGTAGAGGCGGCGCAGCAGCGCGGGGTCGGCGTCGGCCACGGCGTCCGTGCCGAGCACGCGCAGCGGCTCGGCGTCGGGCAGCAGCGGGGCGGGGTCGGTCCGCGGCCGCCAGGACGGCGGCGGCGTGGGCCGGTAGGCCGAGCCGGCGAGCGGCTCCTGGACTGTCGAACTGCGCTGTTGCAACGAGTCCACCTCCTCGTGGGAGCGGGCATAACACCCGAAGGCGGGTGGCGCGGATGTGGCGCGCCTCACCTACCGATTGTTCGGTCGTGGAGGCATTTTGGCTACAGGCACCTCCAGCCTGTGGACAAACGGTTCTCCACAGCCTGGGATAGAGGCAGGTCGTCCACCGGAGAGAGGCGGGGGGACATGGCGGATGAACAAATGGCCGCCGCCCGGGGCGGAGCCCCGGACGAAGCGGCGGGGGACACCCCGGGCGAGACGCTGAGCGCTCCCTCGGACGCGCCGGCGCACGCCGCCCCGGCACGCCCGCTGGACTCGATAGACCGGGACATCCTGCGACTGCTCCAGACGGACGGCCGCGCCTCCGTGCGGTCCGTCGCCGAGCGGGTGCACGTCTCCCGGGCCAACGCGTACGCCCGGATCAACCGGCTCATCGACGACGGGGTGATCCGCGGCTTCAGCGCCCGGGTCAACCACGAGCGGGCGGGCCACGGCGCCTCCGCCTACATCACCCTCAAGATCGTCCAGAACTCCTGGCGCACGGTCCGCGAACAGCTCAAGGCGCTCCCCGGCGCCGCACACATCGCCCTGGTCAGCGGCGACTTCGACGTCCTGCTGCTGGTCCACACCCCCGACAACCGCACCCTGCGCGAGCTGGTCCTCACCCGCCTCCAGGCGATCCCCGAGGTGCTCTCCACCCGCACCCTGCTGGTCTTCGACGAGATGGACCTGAACGCCGACCCGAGGCCCTGACGGCCCGCACGGACACGCGAAAGGGGGCCCGGAGGAAAAACCCCCGGGCCCCCTCCCCACCGCCTCAGCGCGCCTTCCGCAGCCCGTCGAAGGCCAGGTGGGCGACGGTCTCGGCGAGCTGGTCGCGCTCCGCCTGGTCCGGATGCGGCCGGTACCACTCCACCAGCGAGTTGATCATGCCGAAGAGGAGCCGGGTCGCGAGCCGGATGTCCACGTCGGACCGCAGGTCGCCGTCGGCCGCCGCCGCCCCGAGCAGCTCCGCCACCCGGTGGTCGAACTCCCGGCGGCGCTCCATCGCCCACCGCTCGGTCGCGGTGTTGCCCCGTACCCGCAGCAGCAGCGTCACGTACGGAAGCTCCGCGATCAGCACCTCGACGGTCCGCCGGGTCACGTACTCGACCCGCTCCACCGCCCGGCCGCGCTGCGCGCCCGGCTCGTCGAGGATCGCGAAGAGCCCGTCGAGCGCCCGGCTGACCGCCCGCCGCAGCAGCTCCTCCTTGCCCGCCACGTGGTGGTAGATCGAGGACTTGGAGATCCCGGCCGCCTTGGACAGGTGCTCCATGGACGTGCCGTCGTAACCACGCTCGTTGAAGACCCGCACCGCGACCGAGAGCAGCGTCTCGGGGGTGTAGGTGTCGCGTCTGGCCGTGGTCATCGCTTCTCCTCCGGCTCGAACGACTCGGCGCACCGTCGCGCGGTGGCCTGGCTCGGCGCGTACCGGCCCGTCGGGTAGCGCTCGTGGAGCGCCCTGAGCAGGTCGCACACGCGCCTCGGGCCCAGGTTCTCCGCCCACTCCAGCGGCCCTGCCGGATAGTTCACACCGAGCCGCATCGCGGTGTCGACGTCCTCGGCGGTGGCCACCCCTCGGTCCACGGCGTCGGCGGCGAGGTCCGCGAGCATCGCGACCGTACGGGCCACGATCATGCCGGGGACGTCCCCGATGACGGAGACCTGCTTGCCGAGCGCCTGGAAGAGACCGACGGCCTCGGCGAGGGTCTCCGGCGGGATAGTGCGGCGCGCCGACAGGACGAGGCGCCCGGCGGCGGCGTAGTCCAGGGAGAGGTCGAAGTAGACGATCTCCTCGTCGTGGTACTCGAAGGAGCTCTCGCCGTCCGCGAGACCGAGGCGCCCGCCCCCCGGAAGCTCGACCCAGCCCTCGCCCGGCTTCCGCCGGACCTTGATCCCGGCTTCCTCGAAGAGCCCCACCAGCGGCTCCGCCGGCCCCAGGTCGCCGCGCACCGTGACCTGCGTCGGCGCCTCCGCCGGCGGCGCGGTGTGCGGCGCGGGCCGCTCCGCGCCCTCCGCGTACGAGAACCAGCCGTGGCCCGACTTGCGGCCGAGCCGCCCCGACTCCACCAGCCGCCGCTGCGCCAGCGACGGCGTGAACTTCGGGTCCTGGAAGAAGGACTCCCACACAGAGCGGGTCACGGCCTCGTTGACGTCCTGCCCGATCAGGTCGGTCAGCTCGAAGGGGCCCATCCGGAAGCCGCCGCACTCGCGCAGCACCGCGTCGATGGTCGCCGGGTCGGCGCCGCCCTCCTCGTACACGCGGAACGCCTCCGCGTAGAAGGGGCGGGCGATCCGGTTGACGATGAAACCGGGGGTGTCGGCGCAGCGCACCGGCGTCTTGCCCCAGCCCTTCACCGTCTCGTACGCGCGTGTGGCGGCGGTCTCCTCGGTGGCGAAGCCCCGGACCACCTCGACGAGAGGCAGCAGCGGCGCCGGGTTGAAGAAGTGCAGGCCGACGAAGCGGCCGGGCAGCCGCAGGCCCCCGGCGATGGCGGTGACGGAGAGGGAGGAGGTGTTGGTGGCGAGAAGGGTGTCGTCGGCGACGACCTTCTCCAGGTCGGCGAAGAGCCGCTGCTTGACGCCCAGGTCCTCCACGATCGCCTCGACGACGAGCGCCGCGTCGGCGAGCTCGGCGAGTTCCTCGGCGGCGTGGAGGCGTCCGGCGGCGGCCTCGCGCGCGGCGGCGTCAAGTCGGCCCTTCTCGACGAGGCGGTCCAGGCGGGCGCCGATCGCGGCGACGGCCTCGGCGGCCCGCCCCGGGGCGCTGTCGTAGAGCCGCACCGGATGCCCGGCGACCAGCGCCACCTGCGCGATCCCCTGGCCCATGGTGCCGGTGCCGACGACGGCGACGGTCCGGTCCCGCCCGATCGGCCCGCCCGCGGCGCTCGCGTCGTCCATGGTGGCGCTCTCCTTGACGGTTCCGTCGGCTCCGTGGGCACTCGTGTCGGCGCTCATAGGAGTGATCCTCCCCGATGGGTTTTCCACAGGATCGACGGACCCCCTTGTCCCGACCGATCGTTCGGTTACTCTAACTCCGTACGCGTCTCCCTGCCCAGCTCGACGAGGAGTTGGTCCATCCATGGCCACCGCCCAGCCGACCACCGACGTTCTGGCCGAGAAGCACCGGTCCACACTCGATCAGGCCCTCGCCACCATCCGCACCCGCGCCTACTGGTCGCCGTACCCGGAGCACCCCAAGGCGTACGGGGCGGACGGCTCGCTGGACGCGGCCGCCGGCCTCGCCGCCCACCAGGCGGTGCTGAACGGCCGCTTCGACCTCGACCAGCCGGGCACCGACGGCTGGACCGGCGGCGAGATCTCGCCGTACGGCCCCGCGCTCGGCATCGAGTACCCGCACGCGGACGTCGACGTGCTGCTGCCCGCCATGCGCGCCGGCCTGCCCGCCTGGCGCGACGCCGGGCCCAAGACGCGCGCCCTGGTCTGCCTGGAGATCCTGGCCCGGATCTCGGCCCGCACCCACGAGTTCGCCCACGCGGTCATGCACACCAGCGGCCAGGCGTTCATGATGGCGTTCCAGGCCGGCGGCCCGCACGCCCAGGACCGCGGCCTGGAAGCGGTGGCGTACGCGTACGAGGAGCAGACCCGCACCCCCGCGGGCCGGGCCGCCTGGTCCAAGCCCCAGGGCAAGCGGGACCCGCTGGAGCTGACCAAGGAGTTCACCCCCGTCGGCCGCGGCATCGCCCTGGTCATCGGCTGCAACACCTTCCCCACGTGGAACGGCTACCCGGGCCTGTTCGCCTCCCTCGCCACGGGCAACGCGGTCCTGGTGAAGCCCCACCCGCGCGCGGTCCTCCCGCTCGCCCTGACCGTGAAGGTCGCCCGCGAGGTCCTCGCCGAGTCCGGCTTCGACCCGAACCTGGTGGCGCTCGCCACCGAGCACCCGGGCGAGGGCATCGCCAAGACCCTGGCCGTCCGCCCGGAGATCCGGATCATCGACTACACCGGCTCGACCGCCTTCGGCGACTGGCTGGAGGCCAACGCCCGCCAGGCCCAGGTCTACACGGAGAAGGCCGGCGTCAACACGGTGCTGATCGACTCCACCGACGACTACAAGGGGATGCTGTCCAACCTGGCGTTCTCGCTGTCCCTGTACAGCGGCCAGATGTGCACCACCCCGCAGAACCTGCTGATCCCCCGGGACGGCATCACCACCGACCAGGGCCCCAAGTCCTACGACGAGGTGGTGGCCGACCTGGCCGCCGCCGTCGGCGGCCTCCTCGGCGACGACGCCCGGGCCAACGCCCTGCTCGGCGCCCTGGTCAACCCCGACGTGAAGGCCCGCCTGGAGGCGGCCGCCGGCCTGGGCGAGGTCGCCCTGGCCTCCCGTGAGGTGACCAACCCGGACTTCCCCGATGCGGTCGTCCGCACCCCGGTCATGGTGAAGCTGGACGGCTCCAAGCCGGACGCGGAGGCGGCGTACCTCTCCGAGTGCTTCGGCCCGGTCTCCTTCGCCGTCTCGGTGGACTCCACGGCCGACGGCCTGGAGCTGCTGCGGCGCACGATCCGCGACAAGGGCGCGATGACGGTCGGCGCCTACACGACCTCCGCCGACACCGAGCGGGCCGTGGAGGAGATCTGCCTGGAGGAGTCGGCGCAGCTCTCGCTCAACCTGACGGGCGGGGTGTACGTGAACCAGACGGCCGCGTTCTCCGACTTCCACGGCTCGGGCGGCAACCCGGCGGCGAACGCGGCGCTGTGCGACGGCGCCTTCGTCTCCAACCGCTTCCGCGTGGTCGAGGTGCGCCGCCAGGCCTGACCCCGGCAAGACGTCCCGGTGCCGGGATCGTCCCGGCACCGGACGGTCGGACCTGGATCGGGACCTGGTCGGACCCGCCGGTCAGGACTCCGGGATGTCCGCGTACCGCTGCACCCACGCGTGCATGGCGATCGCGGCGGCCGCCCCGGCGTTGATCGACCGGGTGGAGCCGAACTGGGCGATCGAGCAGACCGTCCGCACATGGCGGCGGGCCTCCTCGGTCAGCCCCGGCCCCTCCTGCCCGAAGAGCAGCACACAGCGGCGGGGCAGCACGGTCCGCTCCAGCGGCACGGAGCCCGGCAGGTTGTCGATGCCGATGATCGGCAGGTCCTCGGCCGCCGCCCAGGCGGTCAGCGCCTCGGTGTCGGGGTGGTGCCGCACGTGCTGGTACCGGTCGGTGACCATGGCGCCGCGCCGGTTCCAGCGCCGCCGCCCCACGATGTGCACCTCCTTGGCCAGGAAGGCGTTGGCGGTCCGCACCACCGACCCGATGTTGAAGTCGTGGCCCCAGTTCTCCACGGCCACGTGGAAGTCGTGCCGGCGGGTGTCGAGGTCGGCGACGATCGCCTCCCGCGTCCAGTACCGGTACGCGTCCACGACATTGCGCCGGTCGCCCTCCGCCAGCAGCTCGCGGTCGTAGCGCGGGTCCTCGGGCCACGGCCCGGGGTGCGGGCCGACGCCGATCTCGGGGCCGTAGCCCTCGTCGTACTGGACCGGCTCGGCCCCGGCCGGTGCGGGGTGTTCTTCGGTGGTGCTCACCCGACGAGGGTACGGGGAGCGTCCTCGCCCCCGGCCTTCCCGCCGGTCCTCTCCTCCTCAGCCCCGGTCTCCGCGGGCCGCCGCGGGGGCGGCTCCGCGGCGGCGGGCGTCCGCCGCAGCAGCCGGTCCCGTCCCCGGGCCACGCGCGCGCCGAGCCACACCAGGAAGACCGTGGGCAGGAAGACGGCGTCGGCGGCGATCATCGCGAGCGAGAAGGCCGGCAGGCCGAGCAGGACCGCGATCCCCGCGTGCTCCATCATCATCGCCACGAGCAGGACGTTCTTCACCTTGCGGTTGAAGAGCGTGAACGGGAAGGCGACCTGCACGATCACCGTGCCGTAGCTGACCAGCATGACCACGATGCCGCTGGAGGCGAGCAGCTCGGAGAGGGCCGGCCAGGGCGTGAAGTAGTTCAGGTGCAGCGGATAGAACAGCGCGGTGCCGTCCTGCCAGCGCGAGCCCTGGATCTTGTACCAGCCTGCGGTGGCGTAGATCAGGCAGACCTCGGCCATGAGGACCATGAGCGCCGCGTTGTGGGTGAGGTTCGCGAGCACGTCCAGCAGGGTGCGGGGCTCGCCGGGCGCGTACTGCTCCACCAGCCACCACAGGCCCTGGCTGAGCCACAGCACCCACAGCAGCACGTACACCCACCACTCGCCGGTGACCGGGCTGAACCAGGTGGCGGCGACCAGGAAGCCGCCGAGGACGACCCAGAGGGCCGGCCCCACGAGCTCCACCCGCCCGGCGGGCCCCTCGTGCGCCTCGTCGGCCCGGGCGGCCCTGCGGGCGGCCCGCCGGGCGTCCAGGGACCACACCTGGCCGCAGCGGACCAGGGTGAGGTAGATCGAGACGAGGTGCACCACGTTGTCGCCGCCGTCGCCGAGGAAGACGGACCGGTTCTGCAACGACAGCGCGCCGATCATGAAGACCACCGAGACGGCCCGGGTGTGCCAGCCGACGAGCAGCAGCGCGGCGGCGAGCACCGCGAGCCCGTAGACCACCTCGAACCAGAGCCGCCCGTCGGACCACATCAGGACCGTGAACGCCCGGTTGTCGGCGATCAGCCGCCGGGCGAGCTCGAACGACCAGGGGCCGTCGGGGCCGTACATCTCGTGCCGGTGCGGGAACTCCCGCACCAGGAAGAACAGCCAGGTGAACGAGAAGCCGATCCGGACGATCGCGGTCTGGTACGGGCCGAGCGCGCGCGAGGTGACGGTCTGCGCCGCCCGGGCCAGCCTGCGGTCGAGGGGCACGCGCGCCGGAGCCGCGGCCGGGGCGGGGAGGGGGGCGGTCATCGGCTCGTCTCCGTACGGCTGCGGTCGGCGTCGGTGATCTCCCACCAGGGCATGAGGCTGGTGGAGGGGGTGGTGGAGCGCTTCTCGGTGCTCCAGTGCGGGGCGGGCACCGGCCGGGTGACCCGGCGGAGCTGGATCCGCTCCACCTTCCCGCCGACGTCCGCCCGCGCCCCGGGCCCCTCGATGCGGAGCAGCACGATGCGGCGCATGTACGTCTCCGAGAGCCGGCCGCGCATGCCCTTGGGACGACCCTCGTCGTCGTGCGCGTTGCCGTACCAGTCGATCGCCCGGCGCAGCTGGTTCTGCTGGATGTGGCTGGGGAAGACGTTGCCCCGCACGTCCGCCGTGTCCTGGGCGGTGAGGTCGATCCAGCCGGTGGTACGGGAGGTGCCGTCGGCGCCCGCGACCTCGGCGCGGACCTCCACCGACACGTTCTGCTGGAGCGGGTTGGGTGCGAAGAGCTTCCAGTTCTGCTCGAACTCGGGGTAGATCCAGTCGTCGACGGCCTGCCCGTGCTGCTTGGTGACCGTGTTCGACGGAGCCACGTGCAGGAACACCATCGCCAGGTGCAGACAGGCGAGGACGGCCAGGGCGGCGAGCGCCACCGCCGCCACCACCTGGTACGGCAGGGACAGCGCCAGGATCCCTCCGGTCGGCCGCCGCTCCGCGCTGCCGTCGATGTGCGCGCTCATCCCACCCCGATCCCGGGCTTCCCGACCCGATCCCGTTCCCACCGGTGACCCGCCCGGCGACCCGCTCCTGGGCGCCCCGAACGGCGCAGCCCGGTTATCCACAGGGTTGACACCATACGGGCCGCCGACCCACCATTGAAGTCATTCAACCGAACGATCGGTCGGTAGGGAGTGCGATGACCGCAGGGACGGCAGGGACGGCAGTGACCGCGGAGGCGCCCGGCACGGACGCCGCCGACGCGGCGGCACAGGCCGCCCGCGAGGCGGTGTTCGACGCCGCCGTCGCCGCCGACGAGCGCATCGAACCGCGCGACTGGATGCCGGAGGCGTACCGCGCCACCCTCATCCGCCAGATCGCGCAGCACGCCCACTCCGAGATCATCGGCATGCAGCCCGAGGCCAACTGGATCACCCGCGCGCCCTCCCTGCGCCGCAAGGCCATCCTCATGGCCAAGGTCCAGGACGAGGCCGGCCACGGCCTGTACCTCTACAGCGCCGCCGAGACCCTCGGTGTCAGCCGCGACGAGCTCCTCGACAAGCTCCACTCCGGCCGCCAGAAGTACTCCTCGATCTTCAACTACCCCACGCTCACCTGGGCCGACGTCGGCGCCATCGGCTGGCTCGTGGACGGCGCCGCCATCACCAACCAGGTCCCCCTCTGCCGCTGCTCCTACGGCCCGTACGCCCGGGCGATGGTCCGCGTCTGCAAGGAGGAGTCCTTCCACCAGCGCCAGGGGTACGAAGCCCTGCTCGCCCTCTCCCGCGGCACCGAGGCCCAGCACGCCATGGCCCAGGACGCGGTGGACCGCTGGTGGTGGCCCTCCCTGATGATGTTCGGCCCGCCCGACGACGAGTCGGCGCACTCCGCCCAGTCGATGGCCTGGAAGATCAAGCGCCACTCCAACGACGAACTGCGCCAGCGCTTCGTCGACATCGCCGCCCCGCAGGCCGAGGCCCTCGGCCTCACCCTCCCCGACCCCGACCTGAAGTGGAACGAGGAGCGCGGGCACTACGACTTCGGCCCCATCGACTGGGCCGAGTTCTGGGACGTCCTCAAGGGCAACGGCCCCTGCAACGACCAGCGGATCACCAAGCGCCGCCAGGCACACGAGGACGGCGCCTGGGTCAGAGAGGCCGCCGCGGCCTACGCGCGCAAGCACACCGGACAGCATGGGGAGGCACAGGCATGAGCAGCGACACTTGGCCCCTGTGGGAGGTGTTCGTGCGCTCCCGCCGAGGGCTCTCCCACACCCACGCCGGCAGCCTCCACGCCCCCGACGCGGAGATGGCCCTGCGCAACGCCCGGGACCTCTACACCCGCCGGATGGAAGGCGTCTCGATCTGGGTCGTCCCCTCCACCGCGATCACCGCCTCCTCCCCGGACGAGAAGGACCCCTTCTTCGAGCCGGCCGCCGACAAGCCCTACCGGCACCCGACCTTCTACGAGATCCCGGAGGGGGTGAAGCACCTGTGACCACCACGGACACCACCGGCGCCGACACCGGCACCGGCACCGCCGCACACGCCCCCACAGGCTCCGCCACGGCAGCCGCCGTCGACCCCGCCATCGCCCCCGCGGCCCTCGCCCTCGGCGACGACGCCCTCGTCCTCGCCCAGCGCCTGGGGGAGTGGGCCGGCAGCGCCCCCGTCCTGGAGGAGGAGGTCGCCCTCGCCAACATCGCGCTCGACCTCCTCGGCCAGGCCCGCGTCCTCCTCTCCCTCGTCGGCGACGAGGACGAACTCGCCTTCCTCCGCGAGGAGCGCGCCTTCCGCAACCTCCAGCTGGTCGAACAGCCCAACGGCGACTTCGCCCACACCATCGCCCGCCAGCTGTACTTCTCCACCTACCAGCGGCTGCTCTACGCGGCCCTGGCCGCGAGCGACGGCCCCCTCGCCGGACTCGCCGCCAAGGCCGTCAAGGAAGTCGCCTACCACCAGGACCACGCCGAGCACTGGACCCTCCGCCTCGGCGACGGCACCGACGAGAGCCGGCGCCGCATGCAGACCACCTGCGACGCCCTCTGGCGCTACACCGGCGAGCCCTTCCAGCCCCTCGACGGCCTCGGCGTGGACACCGCCGCCCTCGAACCGGCCTGGCTCGACTCCGTCACCGACGTCCTCACCCGCGCCGGCCTCACCGTCCCCACCGGCCCCCGCACCGGCGCCTGGGCCGCCGGAGCCGGCCGCCAGGGCCTCCACACCGAACCCTTCGGCCGGATGCTCGCCGAGATGCAGCACCTGCACCGCAGCCACCCGGGGGCGACATGGTGACCACCACCCCCCTCGAAGAGGAACTGGCCAGGATCGCCGGCGCCGTCCCCGACCCCGAGCTGCCCGTCCTCACCCTCGCCGAACTCGGCGTGCTCCGCGGCGTCCACGTCACCGGCCCCGGCCGCGTCGAGGTCGCCCTCACCCCCACCTACACCGGCTGCCCCGCCGTCGAGACGATGTCCACCGACATCGAGCACGCCCTCCACGAGCACGGCATCCCCGAGGTCACCGTCGTCACCGTCCTCGCCCCCGCCTGGTCCACCGACGACATCAGCGAGGAAGGCCGCCGCAAACTCACCGAGTTCGGCATCGCCCCGCCCCGCCCGCAGGGCCCGGCCGGCGGCCCCGTCCCCCTCACCCTCGCCATCCGCTGCCCCCACTGCGGCTCCACCGACACCGAACTCCTCAGCCGCTTCTCCTCCACCGCCTGCAAGGCCCTGCGCCGCTGCACCTCCTGCCGCGAACCCTTCGACCACTTCAAGGAGCTGTAGATGTTCCACCCGCTCCCGGTGAGCCGGGTCGAACGGCTCACCGACGACTCCGTGGCCGTCACCTTCGCGGTCCCCGAAGAACTCCACGAGACCTTCCGCCACCGCCCCGGCCAGCACCTCGCGCTGCGCCGCACCGACGAGACCGGCCAGGAGATCCGCCGCACCTACTCGATCTGCTCCCCCGCCGCCCCGGCCGGCGAGCGGCCCGAACTCCGCGTCGGCATCCGCCTCGTCGACGGCGGGTCCTTCTCCACCTGGGCGCTCAAGGAACTCACCCCCGGCCACACCGTCGACGTCATGGCCCCCACCGGCCGGTTCGTCCTCGACCCGCGCCCCGGCCACTTCGCCGCCGTCGTCGGCGGCAGCGGCATCACCCCGGTGCTCTCCATGGCCGCCACCCTCCTCGACCGCGAACCCGAGGCCCGGTTCTGCCTGATCCGCAGCGACCGCACCGCCGCCTCCACGATGTTCCTCGACGAGGTCGCCGACCTGAAGGACCGTCACCCGGACCGCTTCCAGCTCGTCACCGCCCTCTCCCGCGAGGAACAGCAGGCCGGCCTCCCCTCCGGCCGCCTCGACCAGGACCGGCTCACCACCCTCCTGCCCACCCTCCTCCCGGTCGGCAACATCGACGGCTGGTTCCTCTGCGGCCCCTACGGCCTCGTCCAGGGCGCCGAGCAGGCCCTGCTCGGCCTCGGCGTCGACCGCGCCCGCGTCCACCAGGAGATCTTCCACGTCGACGACGGCTCGGGCCCCGCTCCCGTCCCCACCGCCGACACCCCCGTCCACGCCACCCTCACGGCCACCCTCCACGGCCGCTCCGGCACCTGGCCCGTCGAGCGCGGCGAAACCCTCCTCGACACCGTCCTCCGCGCCCGCGCCGACGCCCCCTACGCCTGCAAGGGCGGCGTCTGCGGCACCTGCCGCGCCTTCGTCGTCGGCGGCGAGGTCCGCATGGACCGCAACTTCGCCCTCGAACCGGAGGAGACCGACGCCGGCTACGTCCTGGCCTGCCAGTCCCACCCCGCCACCCCCGAGGTGGAGCTGGACTTCGACCGCTGAGCCCATTCCCTTCCGCTAGAACCTGTTCTATCTTGACGGCCCGTCAGCCGAGCACCGCCTGACGGGCCGCCGGAACGGCAGCGGACAGCGACGGAAGGACCGGGCCATGGACTTCACGTTCACCGAGGAGCAGCAGGCCGCCGCGGAGACGGCCCGTACCGTCTTCGCCGACGTCGCCCCCGACGCCGTACCCAGCCCCGCCCTCACCCCGACCGCCGTCGCCGACGACCTCGACCGCCCCCTGTGGCAGCACATCGCCGCCACCGACCTCCTCGGGCTCCTGATCGCCCCGGAGCACGGCGGCACCGGCCTCGACCCCATCGCCCTCTGCCTCGTCCTGCGCGAGTCCGCCCGCGTCCTGGCCCGGGTCCCCCTCCTGGAGACCACCGCCGTCGCCCACGTCCTCCAGCACCACGCCCCGGCCGGCACCGCCGCCGCACTCCTGCCCGAGGTCGCCGCCGGCCGACTCGTCCTCACCGCCGCCGCCCACGGCACCACCGGCCACGAACCCGCCGAGCGGGCCGTCACCGCCCACCACGACGACACCCACTGGATCCTCGACGGCACCACCGACCACGTCCCGTGGGCCCACCAGGCCGACCTGACCGCCGTCCCCGCCCACACCGCCGACGGCCGCACGGTCCTCGCCCTGCTCCCCCACGACCACCCGGGCCTCACCCTCGACGCCCAGTACGGCACCCACGGCGAGCGCCTCGCCCGGCTGTCCCTCGACGCCGTACGCCTCGACACCGGCCGCGTCCTCGACGCCCCCGACGCCTGGCCGGCGCTCCGCGCCCTGCTCACCACCGGAACCTGCGCGCTCGCCCTCGGCCTCGGCGAACAGGTCCTCGCCATGACCAGCCAGTACACCGGGAAACGCGAACAGTTCGGCCACCCCGTGGCCACCTTCCAGGCCGTCGCCGTCCAGACCGCCGACCGCTACATCGACCTCCGCGCCATGGAGGCCACCCTCTGGCAGGCCGCCTGGCGCATCACCACGGCCGCCGACACGGACCTACCCGCCGAGGCGGATCTCGCCGTCGCCAAGATCTGGGCCGCGGAGGGCGTACGCCGGGTCGTCCAGACCGCCCAGCACCTGCACGGAGGCTTCGGCGCCGACACCGACCACCCCCTGCACCGCTACCACGCCTGGGCCAAGTACCTCGAACTCTCCCTGGGCCCGGCCGCCGCCCACGAGGAGGCCCTGGGCGACCTCCTCGCCGCGGACTGAGCCGTACCGGTACGACTCAGGCGACGAACCCGGGCCCGTGGTCCGACACCACGGGACGCCCGGCGCTCTCCCAGGCCACCATCCCGCCATCCACGTTCACCGCGTCGTACCCCTGCTGCACCAGGTACTGCGTGACCTGCGCCGACCGGCCGCCCACCCGGCACATCACATAGGCACGCCCGTGCTCGGCCAGCGCCTCGCCAACCTCGGCGAACCGCGCCACGAAGTCGCTCATCGGCACGTGCAGCGCGCCCTCGACCCGCCCGGCCGCCCACTCGTCGTCCTCCCGCACGTCCAGCACCAGGGCATCGGCGGGCACGGCCGCGGCGGGCACCGACGGAAGCGGGGCGAAACTCATGACACTGTCCTTCTCTCGTGTACGTGGGGGGCACGGCAGGCACGACGGATACGGGGGACTGCCTCGCCCCTGAAAACCTACTCCACCAGCGCGGCCAGCTCGGCCTCACGCTCGGACACCTGGCCGCGCAACTGCTCGGCGATCTCCTCAAGGAGCCGGTCCGGGTCCTCCGGCGCCAGCCGGAGCATCGAACCGATCGCGCTCTCCTCCAGCTCCCGCGCCAGCACCGACAGCAGGTCCTTGCGCTGGGCCAGCCACTCCAGCCGCGCGTACAGCTCCTCGCTCTCGCTCAGCCGCTCCTCGGCCGGCGCCGGGCCCGCCTCCCACTCGTCGGCGAGCTCCCGGAGCAGCCGCTCGTCGCCCCGCGCGTAAGCGGCGTTCACCCGGGTGATGAACTCCTCCCGCCGCCTCCGCTCGTCCTCCTCCCGCGCCAGATCGGGATGGGCCTTGCGGGCCAGCTCACGGTAGAGCCGGCGCACCTCCTCGCTGGGCCGCACCCGCTGCGGAGGCCGCACGGGCCGCTCGGTCAGCATCGCGGCCGCCTCGGGGGAGAGGCCCTCGGAGTCGAGCCAGTCGTCGAAGAGGGCCTCGACCCCCGGCAGCGGCAGCACCGCGGCCCGCGCATCCTGCGCCCGCCTCACGTCCTCCGGGTCCCCGGTCCGCGCGGCCCGCGCCTCCGCGATCGACGCGTCCAGCTCGTCGAGCCGCGCGTACATCGGCCCCAGCTTCTCGTGATGCAGCCGCGAGAAGTTCTCCACCTCGACCCGGAACGTCTCCACGGCGATCTCAAACTCGATCAGCGCCTGCTCGGCCACCCGCACAGCCCGCTCCAACCGAGCCTCCGGCCGCTCACCCTCCGCTCCAGCCGCCTGACCGCCCGGGCCGCCCTCCGGCCCCTCCGCCCCCGACTCCCGACCATCGGCCTCGGGCCCCTGCCCCCCCGCCCCGGGCTCCCGCCCCTGGCCATCGCCATCATCCTGGCCCCGATCCTGGATCTGGTCTCGGTCCTGGCTCTGGCTCTGGCCCTGGTCCTCGCTCACGTTCACGCCCGCCCACGTCCTCGTTCCGGCCCGACTCCTCAAGCGTCTCTGATCAGCTTAGTAAGCCCGTGCAGACCGCAG
>NZ_JASCXN010000027.1 GCF_030010625.1 Streptomyces sp. CC208A
AGGCTCACGACGAGATCGTGCGGACGGACGAGGGCATCAGGCGCACCTCCGGCCGCTCCGGCGGCACCGAGGGTGGTCTCACCACCGGCGAGCTGCTGCGCGTGCGTGCCGCGATGAAGCCGATCGCGACCGTCCCGCGTGCGCTCGCCACCGTCGACGTCGCCACCGGCGAGGCCGCCGCGGCCCACCACCAGCGCTCCGACGTCTGTGCCGTCCCCGCGGCCGGCATCGTCGCCGAGGCCATGGTCGCTCTCGTCCTCGCCGACGCCGTCGTCGAGAAGTTCGGCGGCGACTCGGTCCCCGAGACCCGCCGCAACGTCCAGTCGTACCTCGACCACCTGCACATCCGGTGACCGGCGGCCCCCTGGTCGTCCTCGTCGGCCCGATGGGCTCCGGCAAGTCCACGGTGGGCGCGCTCCTGGCCGCACGGCTCGGCGCGCTCTACCGGGACACCGACGCCGACATCGTCGCCGCCGAGGGCCGCGAGATCTCCGACATCTTCGTCGAGGACGGCGAGGAGCGCTTCCGCGCCCTGGAGAAGGCCGCCGTCGCCAAGGCCCTCGCCGAGCACGAGGGCGTCCTCGCCCTCGGCGGCGGCGCGATCCTCGACGCCGACACCCGCGCCCTGCTGGCCGGCCGGCCCGTCGCGTACCTCTCCATGGACGTCGAGGAGGCCGTACGACGGGTCGGGCTCGGCGCGGCCCGCCCGCTGCTCGCCGTCAACCCGCGCCGCCAGTGGCGCGAGCTGATGGACGCCCGGCGCCACCTGTACGAAGAAGTCGCGCGCGTCGTGGTCGCCACCGACGCCCGCACCCCCGAAGAGGTCGCCGAGGCGGTCCTCGACGCACTGGAGCTGAAGGACGCATGACCACGGACCAGGAAGTGACCCGCATCCACGTCGGCGGCAGTGCGGGCACGGAGCCGTACGACGTGCTGGTCGGCCGGCAGCTGCTCGGCGAACTGCCCGCCCTCATCGGGGAGAAGGCGAAGCGGGTCGCCGTCATCCACCCCGAGGCACTCGCCGAGACCGGCGAGGCGCTCCGCGAGGACCTCGCCGAGCAGGGGTACGAGGCCGTCGCCATCCAGGTGCCGAACGCCGAGGAGGCGAAGACCGCCGAGGTCGCCGCGTACTGCTGGAAGGCGCTCGGCCAGACCGGCTTCACCCGCACCGACGTCATCGTCGGCGTCGGCGGCGGCGCCACCACCGACCTGGCCGGCTTCGTCGCCGCGACCTGGCTGCGGGGTGTCCGCTGGATCGCCGTCCCGACCACCGTCCTCGGCATGGTCGACGCGGCCGTCGGAGGCAAGACCGGCATCAACACCGCCGAGGGCAAGAACCTCGTCGGCGCCTTCCACCCGCCGGCCGGCGTCCTCTGCGACCTCGCCGCGCTCGAGTCTCTGCCCGTCCACGACTTCGTCAGCGGTCTCGCCGAGATCATCAAGGCCGGTTTCATCGCCGACCCGGTGATCCTCGACCTGATCGAGGCGGACCCACAGGCGGCCCGCACGCCCGCAGGACCGCACACCGCCGAGCTGATCGTCCGCTCCATCCAGGTGAAGGCCGACGTCGTCTCCGGCGACCTCAAGGAGTCCGGCCGCCGCGAGATCCTCAACTACGGGCACACCCTCGCGCACGCCATCGAGAAGAACGAGCGGTACAAGTGGCGCCACGGCGCCGCCGTCTCCGTCGGCATGGTCTTCGCCGCCGAGCTGGGCCGCCTCGCGGGACGCCTCGACGACGCCACCGCCGACCGGCACCGCGCGGTCCTGGAGTCCGTCGGCCTGCCGCTCACCTACCGCGGCGACCAGTGGCCCAAGCTCCTGGAGACGATGAAGGTGGACAAGAAGTCCCGCGGCGACCTGCTGCGCTTCATCGTCCTCGACGGGCTCGCCAAGCCCTCCGTCCTGGAGGGCCCGGACCCGGCCGTCCTCGTCGCCGCGTACGGGGAGATCTCCGCATGAGCGGTACGGGGGAGCCCCGCCGCGTCCTGGTGCTGAACGGGCCGAACCTCGGCCGGCTGGGCTCGCGCGAGCCCGACATCTACGGCGCCACCTCCTACCAGGGGCTCGTCGAGTCCTGCCGGACCCTCGGCGCCGAACTCGGCTTCGCCGTCGAGGTCCGCGAGACCAACGACGAGGGCGAGATGATCCGCTGGCTGCACGAGGCGGCCGACGGGCGCGTCCCGGTCGTGCTCAACCCCGGCGCGTTCACGCACTACTCGTACGGGATGCGGGACGCGGCCGCGCAGCGCACCGCCCCGCTGATCGAGGTCCACATCTCGAACCCGTACACCCGCGAGGAGTTCCGGCACACCTCCGTGGTGGCCGCCGTGGCGACCGGCACCGTCGCCGGCTTCGGCATCGGCTCCTACCGGCTCGCCCTGCGTGCCCTCGCCGAGGAGCTCGACGACACGAAGGCCTGACACGGAGGCCTGAGGGGTACGGGGGAGCCCGGAGCGGTACGAGGGCCCCTGGGCGGCCGCCGGTGCGGCGGCCGCCCTCTCTTCGGGCCCGGCCGGGCCACGGGCCGTGGGGACCGGGCACGTTCGGCGGCACCCACCCGTTCCCCGGACGGGGGGACGGGGAGGTAACGTTTTGGCATCCCCGGGCGACCGGAGCGGGGCTGGCGACGGCACCGAACCGGGCGCCCTCACCGACGTACCAGGCCGACGAGACGGAGTGGCACCGGATGCAGCACGCAGTGGGGGGACCGCTGCCACCGCCCGAGCGGCCGGGCCGGGTGCCCGGCCCCGACCAGGCCGGTGGACACGGCTCCGTACCCCCGCCCCCGCAGGCCGCGCCCTACCCGACGCCGCCGTCCGGCGCGCCCGGCGGCCGGCTCGGGGTGCACCCCGCCGTACAGCCAGGACCGCCCCCGGCCCCCGGCGGCCCCGGCTGGGGCGCCGCCCCCGGAGCCGTACCCCCGCACCCTCCCGCCGCCGTGCCCCCGCACGCCACCGGCGCCGTGCCGCTGGCGCCGCCCGTGCCGGTCGTCGAGCACGGGCCAGGGACCGGGGCCGCGACCCTCGCCGTCCTGCTCATCGGGCCGGCCGGCGCGGGCAAGACGACGGTCGCCCGGCACTGGGCGCGCCGCCGGCCCGTCCCCACCGCCCACATCAGCCTCGACGACGTCCGGGAATGGGTGTGCTCCGGCTTCGCCGACCCCCAGTCCGGCTGGAACGAGCACTCCGAGGCGCAGTACCGGCTGGCCCGCCGCACCTGCGGCTTCGCCGCCCGCAACTTCCTCGCCAACGGCATCTCCTGCATCCTCGACGACGCCGTCTTCCCCGACCGGCCCGTCGTCGGGCTCGGCGGCTGGAAGCGGCACGTCGGCCCCGGCCTGCTCCCCGTGGTCCTGCTCCCCGGCCTGGAGGTCGTCCTGGAGCGCAACGCCCAGCGCTCCGGCAACCGGCGCCTGAGCGACGAGGAGGTCGCCGCGATCCACGGCCGGATGGCCGGCTGGTACGGCTCCGGCCTGCCGATCATCGACAACTCCACGCTCGACGTGGAGTCCACCGCCCGGCTCCTCGACGAGGCCCTGGCCCGCGCGATAGCCGTCCCGCCCGGCGGCTGACGGCCCGGCGCTCCCCGGTCGGACGCGCCGACAGGCCGGGGCGGGGCCCGGCTCGTAGGCTCGGAGACATGTCACAGGTGTATGCGGACCGCCGGGTCAGGCTGCGCGACCGGTGCGCGGCAGCCGGCAGCGCGGCGGCCCTGGTCTCCCGTCCTGCCAACGTCCGCTATCTCACCGGCGGCGCCCCGCCCGGCGCCGTCCTGCTCGTCGGCCCCGAGCCCGCCGCCGACGTGCTGCTCCGGCCCGCCGCCGGCGGGGAGGAGCCGTCCGACGGGCGGCTCGACGAGCTGCTCCGGCAGCAGCGGCTCCCGCTCGGCGGCGGCGATCCGGCCGTCGCCGCCGCCGAACTGGCCCGCCGCTCCGGAGCCGACGGGCTCGCCGTGGAGGAGCACCACCTGACGGTGGCCCGCCACCGCAGTCTCGGCGCCGCCGCCCCCGGCCTCCGCCTCGCCGACCTCTCCTGCGCCGTCGAGCAGCTGAGGGTGGTCAAGGACGAGGACGAGATCGCCTGTCTGCGGATCGCCGCCGAGATCGCGGACCAGGCCCTCGGTGAGCTCCTGGAGTCGATCCTCGTCGGCCGCACCGAACGCCACCTCGCGCTCGAACTGGAGCGGCGCCTCGTCGACCACGGCGCCGACGGGGCCGCCTTCCCCACCTCCGTCGCCACCGGGCCCCACTCCGGACGGCGCGGCCACCGGCCCACCGACCGCCGGGTCGAGGAGGGCGACTTCCTCTCCGTCTGCCTGGGCGCCGACTACCGCGGCTACCGGTGCGAGATCGGCCGGACCTTCGTCATCGGCACCGCCCCCGCCGACTGGCAGATCGAGCTGTACGAACTCGTCTTCGCCGCTCAGCGGGCCGGGCGGGAGTCCCTCGTGCCCGGCGCCGAGTACCGCGACGTGGACCGCGCGGCCCGTCAGATCCTCGACGGCGCGGGCCACGCGGAGACCGCCGTGCCCCTCACCGGGCACGGTGTGGGGCTCGAAATCGACGAGGACCCGCAGCTGTCCCCCTCGGCCATGGGTAAACTGGACGCTTGTGTGCCGGTCACCGTCGAACCGGGGGTCCACCTCCCGGGCCGGGGCGGAGTCCGGATCGATGACACGCTCGTCGTGCGCCAGGAGGCGGACGGCGGACCCGAGCTACTCACCATCACGACCAAGGAGCTGCTCGCGCTGTAGGGCGCGTACGCCTCCTCGGTCCCACGTCAGTCCAGGAGATTCCGCAACCGTGGCTTCCACGAACGACCTCAAGAACGGCATGGTGCTCAAGCTCGAAGGCGGCCAGCTCTGGTCCGTCGTCGAGTTCCAGCACGTCAAGCCCGGCAAGGGCCCGGCCTTCGTGCGCACCAAGCTCAAGAACGTGCTGTCCGGCAAGGTCGTCGACAAGACCTTCAACGCCGGCGTGAAGGTGGAGACCGCGAACGTCGACAAGCGCGACATGCAGTTCTCCTACATGGACGGCGACTACTTCGTCTTCATGGACATGGACACCTACGACCAGCTCCACATCGACCGCAAGGTCGTCGGCGACGCCGCCAACTTCCTCGTCGAGGGCTTCACCGCGCTCGTCGCGCAGAACGAGGGCCAGGTCCTCTACGTCGAGCTGCCGGCCGCCGTCGAGCTGACCATCGCCGAGACCGAGCCGGGCGTCCAGGGCGACCGCTCCACCGGTGGCACCAAGCCCGCCACCCTGGAGACCGGCCACCAGATCCAGGTCCCGCTCTTCATCACCACCGGTGAGAAGATCAAGGTCGACACCCGTGACAGCAGCTACCTCGGCCGGGTGAACAGCTAACCGTGGCTGCCCGGAGCAAGGCCCGCAGGCGGGCCTTCCAGATCCTGTTCGAGGCCGACCAGCGCGGTACCTCGGTCCAGGACGTCCTCGCGGACCAGATCCGGCTCCACCGTGCCGACGCGCAGCAGCCGCCGGTCGGTGACTTCACCATGCAGCTGGTCGAGGGGTACGCCCGGCACGTGGCCCGGATCGACGAGCTCATCGCCACCTACGCGGTGGACTGGGACCTCGACCGGATGCCGGCCGCCGACCGGAACATCGTGCGCCTCGCCGCGTACGAGCTGATCTGGGAGGACGGCACCCCGGACGCGGTGGCGATCGACGAGGCGGTGCAGCTCGCCAAGGAGTTCTCCACGGACGACTCCCCGACCTTCGTCAACGGTCTCCTCGGACGCTTCAAGGACCTGAAGCCGCGACTGCGCCGGGACGCGGACGCCTAGTCC
The DNA here is from genome assembly GCF_030010625.1 of Streptomyces sp. CC208A. Taxonomy (GTDB): domain Bacteria; phylum Actinomycetota; class Actinomycetes; order Streptomycetales; family Streptomycetaceae; genus Streptomyces. Next base: position 5,815 of record NZ_JASCXN010000027.1, read on the forward strand.
CGCCACGGCTCGTCGAAGGGGCCCGCCGCACCTCGTGCGGCGGGCCCCTTCGCGTTCACCCGTACGGGTGAAAAAGCGCCGGGCCCGTGGCGTCGGATGACGTCCACGGGCCCGGCGGCACGTTTCTGCAGAAGGAGCTCCGAGGAGGTCAGTTCTCCTCGTGGGCGACCGCGCGGCGCGCGTCCGCGTCGAGCACGCCCCAGCTGATCAGCTGCTCGGTCAGGACCGAGGGGGACTGGTCGTAGATGACGGCCAGGGTGCGCAGGTCGTCCTGGCGGATCGACAGCACCTTGCCGTTGTAGTCGCCGCGCTGCGACTGGATCGTCGCCGCGTAGCGCTGGAGCGGGCCGGCCTTCTCCTGCGGGACGTGGGCCAGGCGCTCCAGGTCCAGGACCAGCTTCGGCGGGGGCTCGGCGGCGCCGCCGGGGGTCGTACCGGGCAGCAGCTCCTGCACCGGCACACCGTAGAAGTCCGCCAGCTCGGCCAGACGCTGTACGGTCACGGCGCGGTCGCCGCGCTCGTACGAGCCGACCACGACCGCCTTCCAGCGGCCCTGGGACTTCTCCTCCACCCCGTGGAGGGACAGGCCCTGCTGGGTGCGGATGGCGCGGAGTTTGGCCCCGAGCTGCTTTGCGTATTCGCTGGACATAACGCTCCCGGACGCTGTGACGACATGCGGCTGCGCCGCGCGGCTGGTAACTCACTGTGAGGTTACGCAGCGTTACTCTTTCCCGTCAAGCCGAAAAGGGCCCGCCACCCCCTCCCGGGGGACGTTCCCGCGCGGGCGCGGAGCGGACGGGGGCCCGCCCCGGGAAAGCCCGTACGAGCCGCCCTGCTAGAGTGGACCCCGTACATCCGACGTCCTTTAAAGACCGTCCCGTGAGGCGGAGAAGGAGGTCCTTTCTTCATGGACACGCACGCGCATACCGATGAGGCGCGGCCCGTTCTCGAGGCCCCCGACATCGCCCGGGTCCTGACCCGGATCGCCCACGAGATCGTCGAGCGCGCCAAGGGCGCCGACGACGTGGTCCTCCTCGGCATCCCCACCCGCGGCGTCTACCTCGCCCGCCGGCTCGCCGAGAAGCTCGAATCGATCACCGGCACCAAGGTCCCGGTCGGTTCCCTCGACATCACCATGTACCGCGACGACCTGCGGATGAAGCCGGCGCGCGCCATCGGCCGCACCGAGATCCCCGCGGAAGGCGTCGACGGCAGCCTCGTCGTCCTCGTCGACGACGTCCTCTTCTCGGGCCGCACCATCCGCGCCGCCCTCGACGCCCTCGGCGACATCGGCCGCCCCCGCGCGGTCCAGCTCGCCGTCCTCGTCGACCGCGGCCACCGCGAGCTCCCGATCCGCGCCGACTACGTCGGCAAGAACCTCCCCACGTCGCTGCGGGAGACCGTCAAGGTCCAGCTCGCCGAGGAGGACGGTCGCGACACCGTCCTGCTCGGCGGCAAGTCCGCCTAGCCGGACCGGCCATCCCCTGCGGGGACCGGGGCACCGCCCCGCGCCCCCGCATGCCCTCACACCTCCCCACACGGAGAGAAACCCCGATGATGCGTCACCTCATCTCGGCCGCCGACCTCACCCGCGACGACGCCGTCCTGATCCTCGACACCGCCGAGGAGATGGCCCGGGTGGCCGACCGGCCGATCAAGAAGCTGCCGACCCTCCGCGGCCGGACCATCTGCAACCTCTTCTTCGAGGACTCCACCCGGACCCGGATCTCCTTCGAGGCCGCAGAGAAGCGCCTCTCCGCCGACGTCATCAACTTCGCGGCCAAGGGCTCCAGCGTCTCCAAGGGCGAGTCGCTGAAGGACACCGCGCAGACCCTGGAGGCGATGGGCGTCGACGCCGTCGTCATCCGGCACAGCGCCTCCGGCGCCCCGTACCGCCTGGCCAACTCCGGCTGGATCGACGCCCCCGTCATCAACGCGGGCGACGGCACCCACCAGCACCCCACCCAGGCCCTCCTGGACGCCTTCACCATGCGCCGCCGCCTCGTCGGCCGCGACGCCGGGCTCGGCAAGGACCTGGCCGGCAAGCGGATCACGCTCGTCGGCGACGTCCTGCACAGCCGGGTCGCCCGCTCCAACGTCGACCTGCTGCACACCCTCGGCGCCGAGGTCACCCTGGTGGCCCCGCCCACCCTCGTCCCCGTCGGCGTCGAGACCTGGCCCTGCGAGGTCTCCTACGACCTCGACGGCGTGCTGCCGAAGTCCGACGCGGTGATGATGCTGCGTGTGCAGCGAGAGCGGATGAACGCCGCCTTCTTCCCGACCGAGCGCGAGTACTCGCGCCGCTACGGCCTGGACGGCGAGCGGATGGCGAAGATGCCGGAGCACGCACTTGTCATGCACCCCGGCCCCATGGTCCGCGGCATGGAGATCACCGCCGAGGTCGCCGACTCCGACCGCTGCACGGTCGTCGAGCAGGTCGCCAACGGCGTCTCCATCCGGATGGCCGTCCTCTACCTGCTGCTCGGCGGCTCCGAGCCGGCCGCAGCTCCCGTCACCACCGCCCGCACAGAGGAGAGCAAGTAAGCATGAGCAAGATCCTGATCCGTGGCGCGAAGGTGCTGGGCGGCGAGCCGCAGGACGTCCTCATCGACGGCGAGACCATCGCCGAGGTCGGCAGCGGCCTCTCCGCCGAGGGCGCGACCGTGATCGAGGCCGACGGGCAGATCCTCCTCCCCGGCCTCGTCGACCTCCACACCCACCTGCGCGAGCCCGGCCGCGAGGACTCCGAGACCGTCCTCACCGGCACCCGCGCCGCCGCCGCGGGCGGCTACACCGCCGTCTTCGCCATGGCCAACACCCACCCCGTCGCCGACACCGCCGGCGTCGTCGAGCAGGTCTACCGGCTCGGCAAGGAGGCCGGCTACTGCGACGTGCAGCCCATTGGCGCCGTCACCGTCGGCCTGGAGGGCAAGAAGCTCGCCGAGCTCGGCGCCATGCATGACTCCGCCGCCGGTGTCACCGTCTTCTCCGACGACGGCAAGTGCGTCGACGACGCCGTGCTCATGCGCCGCGCCCTGGAGTACGTGAAGGCCTTCGGCGGCGTCGTCGCCCAGCACGCCCAGGAGCCCCGCCTCACCGAGGGCGCCCAGATGAACGAGGGCGTCGTCTCCGCCGAGCTCGGTCTCGGCGGCTGGCCCGCGGTCGCCGAGGAGTCGATCATCGCCCGCGATGTCCTCCTCGCCGAGCACGTCGGCTCCCGCGTCCACATCTGCCACCTCTCCACCGCCGGCTCCGTCGAGATCGTCCGCTGGGCCAAGTCCCGCGGCATCGACGTCACCGCCGAGGTCACCCCGCACCACCTCCTCCTCACGGACGAGCTGGTCCGCACGTACAACCCGGTCTACAAGGTCAACCCGCCGCTGCGCACCGAGCGCGACGTCATGGCCCTGCGCGAGGCCCTGGCCGACGGCACCATCGACATCGTCGCCACCGACCACGCCCCGCACCCGCACGAGGACAAGGACTGCGAGTGGGCCGCCGCCGCCATGGGCATGGTCGGCCTGGAGACCGCGCTCTCCGTCGTCCAGCAGACGATGGTGGAGACCGGCCTTCTCGACTGGGCCGGCGTCGCCGACCGGATGTCCTCCGCCCCGGCCCGCATCGGCCGGGCCACCGGCCACGGACGCCCCGTCTCGGCAGGTGAGCCCGCCAACCTGGTCCTCGTCGATCCGGCTTACCGTGGGACCGTGGACCCCGCGGACTTCGCCTCCCGCAGCCGCAACACCCCCTACGAGGGCCGTGAGCTGCCGGGTCGCGTCACCCACACCTTCCTGCGGGGCCGGGCAACGGTCATGGACGGGAAGTTGGCGTGACACACACCATCGCAAGCGCGGCCCTCGCCGCGGAGCAGAAGTCGGCCGAGGTGACCGACTGGGCCGGCCGCATCGGCTGGGTCGTCGGCCTCCTGATCTTCGTCGCCTTCGTCTACTGGCTCATGCGCCAGGGCTGGAAGTGGCGCGGCAGTCTCCAGTCGGACCTCCCCGCACTCCCCGAGGTGCCGGAGACGCCCGGTGAGGCGAAGCTGAGGCTGGACGGCCGCTACCACGGCTCCACCACCGCCGGGCAGTGGCTCGACCGGATCGTCGCCCACGGCCTCGGCACCCGCAGCCGCGCCGAGCTCACGCTCACCGACGCCGGGATCACCGTCGTCCGCCCCGGGGCGAACGACTTCCTGATCCCCGCCGCCGCCCTGCGCGGCGCCCGCCTCGACAAGGGCATCGCCGGCAAGGTCCTCGCCGAGGGCGGGCTCCTGATCGTCACCTGGGAGCACGGCGGCACCCTGCTCGACTCCGGCTTCCGCTCCGACCGCGCCGCGGAGCACACCTCCTGGGTCGAGACCATCGACACCATGACCGACACGACGGAAGGCATCGCACGATGACGACCTCCACCAGGGGAGCCCAGGCTCCCGCCGTACTCGTCCTGGAGGACGGCCGCACCTTCCGCGGCCGCGCCTACGGGGCCGTGGGGGAGACCTTCGGCGAGGCTGTGTTCTCCACCGGCATGACCGGCTACCAGGAGACCCTCACCGACCCGTCGTACGACCGCCAGATCGTCGTCGCGACCGCCCCCCAGATCGGCAACACCGGCTGGAACGACGAGGACGACGAGTCGAGCCGCATCTGGGTCTCCGGCTACGTGGTCCGCGACCCCGCCCGCATCCCGTCGAACTGGCGCGCCAAGCGCAGCCTCGACGAGGAGCTGGTCGCCCAGGGCGTCGTCGGCATCTCCGGCATCGACACCCGCGCCCTCACCCGCCACCTGCGCGAGCGCGGCTCCATGCGCGCCGGCGTCTTCTCCGGCGAGGCCCTCGCCCCCGAGGCCGAGCTGCTCGCCCGTGTGCAGGCCCAGCCGCACATGAAGGGCGCCAGCCTCTACGAGGAGGTCGCCACCAAGGAGCCGTACGTGGTCCCCGCGATCGGTGAGAAGAAGTTCACCGTCGCCGCGATCGACCTCGGCATCAAGGGCATGACCCCGCACCGGATGGCCGAGCGCGGCATCGAGGTCCACGTGCTGCCCGCCACCGCCACCGCCGAGGACGTCTACGCGGTGAACCCGGACGGCGTCTTCTTCTCCAACGGCCCGGGCGACCCGGCCACCGCCGACGGCCCGGTCGCGCTCATGACCGCCGTCCTGGAGCGGAAGACCCCGCTCTTCGGCATCTGCTTCGGCAACCAGATCCTCGGCCGCGCGCTCGGCTTCGGCACCTACAAGCTGAAGTACGGCCACCGGGGCATCAACCAGCCCGTCCAGGACCGGACCACCGGCAAGGTCGAGGTCACCGCGCACAACCACGGCTTCGCCGTCGACGCGCCCCTCGACAAGGTCTCCGAGACCCCCTTCGGCCGCGCCGAGGTCTCGCACGTCTGCCTGAACGACAACGTCGTGGAGGGCCTCCAGCTGCTCGACCAGCCGGGCTTCTCCGTCCAGTACCACCCCGAGGCGGCCGCGGGCCCGCACGACGCCGCGTACCTCTTCGACCGCTTCGTGACCCTCATGGAGGCCGAGCGTGCCTAAGCGCACCGATATCCAGTCCGTCCTGGTCATCGGCTCCGGCCCGATCGTCATCGGCCAGGCCGCCGAGTTCGACTACTCCGGCACCCAGGCCTGCCGGGTGCTGAAGTCGGAGGGCCTGCGGGTCATCCTGGTCAACTCCAACCCGGCCACGATCATGACCGACCCGGAGATCGCCGACGCCACCTACGTCGAGCCGATCACCCCCGAGTTCGTCGAGAAGATCATCGCCAAGGAGCGCCCCGACGCCCTCCTGCCCACCCTCGGCGGCCAGACCGCGCTCAACACCGCGATCTCCATGCACGAGCAGGGCGTCCTGGAGAAGTACGGCGTCGAGCTCATCGGCGCCAACGTCGAGGCCATCCACAAGGGCGAGGACCGCGACCTCTTCAAGGGCGTCGTCGAGGCCGTCAACGCCAAGATCGGCCACGGCGAGTCCGCCCGCTCGGTCATCTGCCACTCCATGGACGACGTCCTGAAGGGCGTCGAGACGCTCGGCGGCTACCCCGTCGTCGTCCGCCCCTCCTTCACCATGGGCGGCGCCGGCTCCGGCTTCGCCCACGACGAGGAGGAGCTGCGCCGCATCGCCGGCCAGGGCCTCACCCTCTCGCCGACCACCGAGGTGCTCCTGGAGGAGTCCATCCTCGGCTGGAAGGAGTACGAGCTGGAGCTCATGCGCGACAAGCACGACAACGTCGTGGTCGTCTGCTCCATCGAGAACTTCGACCCGATGGGCGTCCACACCGGCGACTCGATCACCGTCGCCCCGGCGATGACCCTCACCGACCGCGAGTACCAGATCCTCCGCGACATCGGCATCGCGATCATCCGCGAGGTCGGCGTCGACACAGGCGGCTGCAACATCCAGTTCGCGGTCAACCCCGAGGACGGCCGGGTCATCGTCATCGAGATGAACCCGCGCGTCTCCCGCTCCTCGGCCCTCGCCTCCAAGGCCACCGGCTTCCCGATCGCCAAGATCGCCGCCCGGCTCGCCGTCGGCTACACCCTGGACGAGATCCCGAACGACATCACCGAGCAGACCCCCGCCTCCTTCGAGCCCACGCTCGACTACGTCGTCGTCAAGGCCCCGCGCTTCGCCTTCGAGAAGTTCCCGCAGGCCGACTCCACGCTGACCACCACCATGAAGTCGGTCGGCGAGGCCATGGCCATCGGCCGCAACTTCACCGAGGCGCTGCAGAAGGCCCTGCGCTCCCTGGAGAAGAAGGGCTCCCAGTTCGCCTTCACCGGCGAGCCCGGCGACAAGGCCGAGCTGCTCCGCGAGGCGGTCCGCCCGACCGACGGCCGGATCAACACGGTCATGCAGGCCATCCGCGCCGGCGCCACCCCGCAGGAGGTCTTCGACGCCACGAAGATCGACCCGTGGTTCGTCGACCAGCTCTTCCTGATCAAGGAGCTCGCCGACGAGCTCGCCGGCGCCGAGAAGCTCGGCCCCGAGCTCCTCGCCGAGGCCAAGCGCCACGGCTTCTCCGACGCCCAGATCGCCGAGATCCGCGGCCTGCGCGAGGACGTCGTCCGCGAGGTCCGGCACGCCCTCGGGGTCCGCCCGGTCTACAAGACGGTCGACACCTGCGCCGCCGAGTTCGCCGCCAGGACCCCGTACTTCTACTCCTCCTACGACGAGGAGTCCGAGGTCGCGCCGCGCGAGAAGCCCGCCGTGATCATCCTCGGCTCCGGCCCGAACCGCATCGGCCAGGGCATCGAGTTCGACTACTCCTGCGTCCACGCCTCCTTCGCCCTGAGCGACGCCGGCTACGAGACCGTGATGGTCAACTGCAACCCGGAGACCGTCTCCACCGACTACGACACCTCCGACCGGCTCTACTTCGAGCCGCTCACCCTGGAGGACGTCCTGGAGATCGTCCACGCCGAGTCCCTCGCGGGCCCGGTCGCCGGTGTGGTCGTCCAGCTCGGCGGCCAGACCCCGCTCGGCCTCGCCCAGGCCCTCAAGGACAACGGCGTGCCGGTCGTCGGCACCTCCCCGGAGGCCATCCACGCCGCCGAGGACCGCGGCGCCTTCGGCCGCGTCCTCGCCGAGGCCGGCCTGCCGGCCCCCAAGCACGGCACCGCCACCACCTTCGCCGGCGCCAAGGCCATCGCCGACGAGATCGGCTACCCGGTCCTGGTCCGCCCCTCGTACGTGCTCGGCGGCCGCGGCATGGAGATCGTCTACGACGAGGCCCGCCTGGAGGCGTACATCGCCGAGTCCACCGAGATCAGCCCCACCCGGCCGGTCCTGGTCGACCGCTTCCTCGACGACGCCATCGAGATCGACGTCGACGCCCTCTACGACGGCACCGAGCTCTACCTCGGCGGCGTGATGGAGCACATCGAGGAGGCCGGCATCCACTCCGGCGACTCGGCCTGCGCCCTGCCCCCGATCACGCTGGGCGGCTTCGACATCAAGCGGCTGCGCGCCTCCACCGAGGCCATCGCCAAGGGCGTCGGCGTCCGCGGCCTGATCAACATCCAGTTCGCCATGGCCGGCGACATCCTCTACGTCCTGGAGGCCAACCCGCGCGCCTCCCGGACCGTGCCCTTCACCTCCAAGGCCACCGCCGTGCCGCTCGCCAAGGCCGCCGCCCGCATCTCGCTGGGCGCGACCATCGCCGAGCTGCGCGCCGAGGGCCTGCTGCCGAGGACCGGCGACGGCGGCACCCTGCCGCTCGACGCGCCGATCTCCGTCAAGGAGGCCGTCATGCCGTGGTCCCGCTTCCGCGACATCCACGGCCGCGGCGTGGACACCGTCCTCGGCCCGGAGATGCGCTCCACCGGCGAGGTCATGGGCATCGACGCGGTCTTCGGCACCGCCTACGCCAAGTCGCAGGCCGGCGCCTACGGCCCGCTGCCCACCAAGGGCCGCGCCTTCATCTCGGTCGCCAACCGCGACAAGCGCTCGATGATCTTCCCGGCGCGCGAGCTGGTCGCCCACGGCTTCGAGCTGCTCGCCACCTCCGGCACCGCCGAGGTCCTCAAGCGCAACGGCATCAACGCCACCGTCGTGCGCAAGCTCAGCGAGGGCGAGGGCCCGAACGGTGAGAAGACCATCGTCCAGCTCGTCCACGACGGCCAGGTCGACCTGATCGTCAACACCCCGTACGGCACCGGCGGCCGCCTCGACGGCTACGAGATCCGTACGGCGGCGGTGGCCCGCGGCGTCCCGTGCCTCACCACGGTCCAGGCGCTCGCCGCGGCCGTCCAGGGCATCGACGCCCTCAACCACGGCGACGTCGGCGTCCGTTCCCTCCAGGAACACGCCGAACACCTGACCGCGGCCCGCGACTAGCAGCGACCGAGGGGGACACCGGAAACGGTGTCCCCCTCTTCATGAGGACCCCACCATGTACAAGCTCTTCTTCCAGCTCGTCTTCAAGCGCATGGACCCCGAGAAGGCCCACCACCTGGCCTTCCGCTGGATCCGGCTCGCCGCCCGCACCCCGGTCCTGCGCACCTTCGTCGCCGCCGTCCTCGCCCCCCGGTACAAGGAACTGCGCACCGAGGCCCTGGGCCTCCGTATGCACGGCCCCTTCGGCCTCGCCGCGGGCTTCGACAAGAACGCCGTCGCCATCGACGGCATGGCCATGCTCGGCTTCGACCACGTCGAGATCGGCACGGTCACCGGCGAGGCCCAGCCCGGCAACCCCAGGAAGCGGCTCTTCCGCCTCGTCCCGGACCGGGCCCTGATCAACCGCATGGGCTTCAACAACGAGGGCTCCGCCGCCGTCGCCGCCCGCCTCCACGCGCGCGTGCCGGTCTTCAGGACGGTCGTCGGCGTCAACATCGGCAAGACCAAGGTCGTGCCCGAGGCCGAGGCCGCCGCCGACTACGTGAAGTCCACCGAGCGGCTCGCCGCCCACGCCGACTACCTCGTCGTCAACGTCTCCTCGCCGAACACCCCCGGCCTGCGCAACCTCCAGGCCACCGAGTCGCTGCGCCCGCTGCTCACCGCCGTCCGCGAGGCCGCCGACCGCACGGTCACCGACCGCCGCGTCCCGCTCCTGGTGAAGATCGCCCCCGATCTCGCCGACGAGGACGTGGACGCCGTCGCCGACCTCGCCGTCGAACTCGGCCTGGACGGCATCATCGCCACCAACACCACCATCGCCCGCACCGGCCTCGGCCTCGCCTCCGACCCGGCCCTCGTCCAGGAGACCGGCGGCCTCTCCGGCGCCCCGCTCAAGGAGCGCTCCCTGGAGGTGCTGCGCCGCCTCTACGCGCGCGTGGGCGACCGGATCGTCCTGGTGGGCGTCGGCGGCATCGAGAACGCCGAGGACGCCTGGCAGCGCATCCTGGCCGGCGCCACCCTGGTCCAGGGCTACAGCGCCTTCATCTACGAGGGCCCCTTCTACGCCCGTGCCCTCCACAAGGGCCTCGCCGCGCGGCTCGCGGCCTCCCCCTACGCCACCCTCGCCGAAGCCGTCGGCGCCGACCACCGAAAGGCCACCACGTGACCCTCCCCTTCGGTACCCGCCTGCGCTCCGCCATGGACGAGCGCGGCCCCCTCTGCGTCGGCGTCGACCCGCACGCCTCCCTGCTCGACGCCTGGGGCCTCGCCGACGACATCGCGGGCCTGGAGCGCTTCACGTACACCGTCGTCGAGGCGCTGGCGGAGACGGTCGCCGTCTTCAAGCCGCAGGCCGCCTTCTTCGAGCGCTTCGGCTCGCGCGGCATCGCCGTCCTGGAGCGGGCCACCGCCGACCTGCGCGCCGCCGGCGGCCTGGTCGTCATGGACGCCAAGCGCGGCGACATCGGCTCCACCATGGCCGCCTACGCGGAGACCTTCCTGCGCAAGGACTCCCCGCTCTTCTCCGACGCCCTCACGGTCTCCCCGTACCTCGGCTACGGCTCCCTGAAGCCGGCCGTCGACCTGGCCCGCCAGTCCGGCGCCGGCCTCTTCGTCCTCGCCCTCACCTCCAACCCGGAGGGCGCCGAGGTCCAGCGGGCCGTGCGGGAGGACGGGCGCACCATCGGCGCGACCATGCTCGCCCACCTCGCGGAGGAGAACGCGGGGGAGACCCCGATGGGCTCCTTCGGCGCGGTCGTCGGCGCCACCCTCGGCGACCTCTCCTCCTTCGACCTCGACATCAACGGCCCGCTGCTCGCCCCCGGCATCGGTGCCCAGGGCGCGACCCCGGCCGACCTCCCGGTCGTCTTCGGGGCCGCGGTCCGCAACGTCGTCCCGAACGTGAGCCGGGGCGTGCTGCGCGCAGGACCGGACGCGTCCGCCCTGCGGGACGCGGCGACGCGCTACGCGGACGAGATCCGGGCGGCCGTCGCGGCCTGACCCGCCTCCACCTCCGTCCTGCCATCCCCGCAGGTGGGAGCGGACGGGGGCGCCGGGCGCGCCTCCTCCGCCCCGCTTGACGCCCCACTTGACGAAAACTTGGCAGAAAACCGGGTCGTTATGCCGGAAAAGTCCTGGTCGGTCGAGGCTGACCAGGACTTTTCCGCTGTTCTCGCTGACTGGAGCGGCCTTGGCCGCTAGTCTCCGGAGCAGAGCAGGCGTTCAACGGTCACGTCGTTGGTCGTTGCTCCACTGGTGTGGGTCGAGCAGGCCTCACCGGTCCGTATCCGACAGATCGACATCCGAGGTGACGTAGGCGTGGCTCTTCCGCCCCTTACCCCTGAACAGCGCGCAGCCGCGCTCGAAAAGGCCGCCGCGGCTCGCCGGGAGCGGGCCGAGGTCAAGAATCGACTCAAGCACTCCGGCGCCTCCCTCCACGAGGTCATCAAGCAGGGCCAGGAGAACGACGTCATCGGCAAGATGAAGGTCTCCGCCCTGCTCGAGTCCCTCCCCGGCGTCGGCAAGGTCCGCGCCAAGCAGATCATGGAGCGGCTCGGCATCTCCGAGAGCCGCCGCGTCCGTGGTCTCGGCTCCAACCAGATCGCCTCCCTGGAGCGCGAGTTCGGCGGCTCCGGCGCCTGACCCGCCACCCGGCCCGGTGCCGGGCCCGGGGCCCGATCCAGGACAAGCGTCCCGGGCACCCCGGCGGTACTGGAATAATCGCTGCATGGCAGCAGAGGCACGTCCGCGGCTGACCGTGCTCTCCGGCCCCTCAGGGGTCGGCAAGAGCACGGTCGTCGCTCATATGCGCAAGGTCCACCCCGAGGTCTGGCTCTCGGTGTCGGCGACGACCCGGAAGCCCCGCCCCGGCGAGAAGCACGGCGTCCAGTACTTCTTCGTCACGGACGACGAGTTCGACAAGCTGATCGCCAACGGTGAGCTCCTCGAATGGGCCGAGTTCGCGGGCAACCGCTACGGCACGCCCCGCAGCGCGGTCGTCGACCGCCTGGAGGCCGGCGAGCCCGTCCTGCTGGAGATCGAGCTCCAGGGCGCGCGCCAGGTCAAGGAGTCCATGCCCGACTCCCAGCTGGTCTTCCTGGCCCCGCCGAGCTGGGAGGAGCTGGTCCGCCGGCTCACCGGCCGCGGCACCGAGTCGCCCGAGGTCATCGAGCGCCGCCTGGAGGCCGCCAAGGTCGAACTCGCCGCCGAGTCGGAGTTCGACACCACGCTCGTCAACACCTCCGTCGAGGACGTGGCACGCGAGCTGCTAACGTTGATGCACGTAGTCTGATCTTTTATCCATCTTCGGAAGGTAGAGCGTGTCCTCTTCCATCACCGCGCCCGAGGGCATCATCAACCCGCCGATCGACGAGCTGCTCGAGGCCACTGACTCGAAGTACAGCCTCGTGATCTACGCGGCCAAGCGCGCGCGTCAGATCAACGCGTACTACTCGCAGCTCGGTGAGGGCCTGCTGGAGTACGTCGGCCCCCTCGTCGACACCCACGTCCACGAGAAGCCGCTCTCGATCGCCCTGCGCGAGATCAACGCGGGTCTGCTGACCTCCGAGGCCGTCGAGGGCCCCGTTCAGTAAGCGTTGCGTGTGTCACCACAGGCCCGGCGGTCCTTCCGCCGGGCCTGTGGTGTCTCATGGAGCCGACAGTGGAGTCGTAACCCATCCGAGTGCGCCTGCGAGCGCGGGGAGTGACAGCCGTGACCAAGCCGAAGGTCGTTCTGGGCGTGAGCGGCGGCATCGCCGCCTACAAGGCGTGCGAGCTGCTGCGCCGGCTCACCGAGTCGGGCCACGACGTCCGCGTCGTCCCCACCGACTCCGCCCTCCACTTCGTCGGCGCCGCCACCTGGTCCGCGCTCTCCGGCAACCCCGTCTCCACCGAGGTCTGGGAGACCGTCCACGAGGTGCCGCACGTCCGCATCGGGCAGGGCGCCGACCTCGTCGTCGTCGCCCCCGCCACCGCCGACATGCTCGCCAAGGCCGCCCACGGCCTCGCCGACGACCTGCTCACCAACACGCTGCTCACCGCGCGCTGTCCGGTCGTCTTCGCCCCCGCCATGCACACCGAGATGTGGGAGCACCCGGCCACCCAGGAGAACGTGGCCACCCTGCGCCGCCGCGGCGCCGTCGTCATCGAGCCCGCCGTCGGCCGGCTCACCGGCGTCGACACCGGCAAGGGCCGCCTCCCCGAGCCCGGCGAGATCTTCGAGGTCTGCCGGAGGATCCTCGCCCGCGGCGTCACCACCCCCGACCTCGCGGGCCGGCACGTCGTGGTGAGCGCCGGCGGCACCCGCGAGCCCCTGGACCCCGTCCGCTACCTGGGCAACCGCTCCAGCGGCAAGCAGGGATACGCCCTCGCCGGCGCCGCCGCCGCGCGCGGCGCCCGGGTCACCCTCGTCGAGGCCAACACCGGCATGCCCGACCCGGCCGGCGTCGACGTCGTCCACGTCGGCACCGCCGTCCAGCTCCGCGAGGCCGTCCTCAAGGCCGCCGCCGACGCCGACGCGGTCGTCATGGCCGCCGCCGTCGCCGACTTCCGCCCGGCCGTCTACGCCACCGGAAAGATCAAGAAGACGGACGACGGCGGGGCGCCCACCGTCGAACTGGTCCGCAACCCGGACGTCCTCGCCGAGCTCTCCGCCGACCGCGCGCTGCCCGGCCAGGTCGTCGTCGGCTTCGCCGCCGAGACCGACGACGTGCTCGTCAACGGCCGCGCCAAGCTCGCCCGCAAGGGCTGCGACCTCCTCGTCGTCAACGAGGTCGGCGAGCACAAGACCTTCGGCTCGGCGGAGAACGAGGCCGTGGTCCTCGCCGCCGACGGCACCGAGACCCCGGTCCCGTACGGCCCGAAGGAAGCCCTCGCCGAGACCGTCTGGGACCTGGTCCTGCCGCGCCTGCGGGAACGGTCCGCCTGAACCGGAAGCGGGCCGAGGGGGCGCGAGAAACGCCGGGGCGCGAGTGATCTGCGCCCCACCGGGCGCCCCCTCCCGGCCCCGCGCAAGGCCGTTTCGAGCCGTCCGCGGGCATTCGTCAGGCGAGACACCTGGTCCAAGGCCCGACCTGGCCCGATAGACTGTCCGTGGAACGTCGCGGGGCGCAGCCCCCTGCCGGTCCGCGAAGAGACAGCCAGCAGCCGCTGCAACCCCAGGGAGCGTTGTGTCCCGTCGTCTGTTCACCTCGGAATCCGTCACCGAGGGGCACCCCGACAAGATCGCTGACCAGATCAGCGACACCATCCTCGACGCGCTGCTCCGGGAGGACCCCACCTCCCGCGTCGCCGTCGAGACGCTGATCACCACCGGCCTCGTGCACGTCGCCGGCGAGGTGACCACCAAGGCGTGGGCGGACATCCCGACCCTCGTCCGCAACAAGATCCTCGAGATCGGGTACGACTCCTCGAAGAAGGGCTTCGACGGCGCCTCCTGCGGCGTGTCGGTGTCCATCGGGTCGCAGTCCCCGGACATCGCGCAGGGTGTCGACACCGCGTACGAGAAGCGTGTCGAGGGTGACGAGGACGAGCTGGACAAGCAGGGCGCCGGCGACCAGGGCCTGATGTTCGGCTACGCGTCGGACGAGACCCCCGAGCTGATGCCGCTGCCGATCCACCTGGCGCACCGGCTCTCCCGCCGCCTCACCGAGGTCCGCAAGAACGGGACCATCCCCTACCTGCGCCCCGACGGCAAGACCCAGGTCACCATCGAGTACGACGGCGACAAGGCCGTCCGTCTCGACACGGTCGTCGTCTCCTCGCAGCACGCCTCGGACATCGACCTCGACTCGCTGCTCGCGCCCGACATCCGCGAGTTCGTCGTCGAGCACGTCCTGAAGGAGCTCGTCGAGGACGGCATCAAGCTCGACACCGACGGCTACCGCCTCCTGGTCAACCCGACCGGCCGCTTCGAGATCGGCGGTCCGATGGGCGACGCGGGCCTGACCGGTCGCAAGATCATCATCGACACCTACGGCGGCATGGCCCGCCACGGCGGCGGCGCCTTCTCCGGCAAGGACCCGTCCAAGGTCGACCGCTCGGCCGCCTACGCCATGCGCTGGGTCGCCAAGAACGTCGTCGCCGCGGGCCTCGCCGCCCGCTGCGAGGTCCAGGTCGCGTACGCGATCGGCAAGGCCGAGCCCGTCGGTCTCTTCGTCGAGACCTTCGGCACCAACACGGTGGAGACCGAGAAGATCGAGAACGCCATCGGCGAGGTCTTCGACCTCCGTCCGGCCGCGATCATCCGCGACCTCGACCTGCTCCGCCCGATCTACTCCCAGACCGCCGCCTACGGCCACTTCGGCCGCGAGCTGCCGGACTTCACCTGGGAGCGGACCGACCGCGTCGACGCCCTGAAGAAGGCCGCCGGCCTGTAAGCGGCACCCGGCACACGGAAGCCCGGCACCCCTTGGGGGGTGCCGGGCTTCCGCCGTCCGGCCGCTGTCCGAGCCGTCTGGTAGGTATGGGGCTGTGAGCAGCGAGAAGGGGAACGGAGTGAGTGGCGACGGGCCCGAGCAGCTCGCGCTCATCCGGGAGACCGTGCGGAAGGCGAAGGTGCCGCGGGCCAAGCCGCGGACGTGGCGGGACGCCGCGCTCGCCAAGGAGCTGCCGGTCGCCCGGGTGGTGGTCAACAAGGGGGCGCTCCACCTCGACCAGTTCTTCGACTACGCGGTGCCCGAGGAGCTGGACGCCGACGCCCGGCCCGGGGTGCGGGTGCGGGTGCGGTTCGGCGCCGGGGCCGGACAGGTGCGGGGCGGCCGGCGCGAGGGCGGCCGGCTCATCGACGGCTTCCTCGTCGAGCGGCGCGCCGCCTCCGACTACGCGGGGCCACTGGCCGCGCTCGCCGACGTCGTCTCGCCCGAGCCCGTGCTCGGCCCCGAGCTCCTCGCCCTCGCCCGCGCCGTCGCCGACCGGTACGCGGGCAGCCTCGCCGACGTGCTCCAGCTCGCCGTGCCGCCGCGCAACGCCGCCGCCGAGCGCCGCCCCTCGCCCCCGCCGCTGCCACCGCCCCCACCGCCAGGGCCCGGCACGTGGAGCCGGTACGAGCAGGGGCCCGCGTTCCTGGAGTCGCTGGCGCGCGGCGGGACACCCCGGGCGGTGTGGAACGCGCTGCCGGGACCGCACTGGGCCGAGGAGATCGCCCGCGCCGTCGTCGCGACCCTCGCCTCCGGCCGCGGCGCCCTCGTCGTCGTCCCCGACGGACGGGCCGCCGCACGGGTCGACGCGGCGCTCACCACCGTCCTGGGGGAGGGCCGGCACGCGCTGCTCACCGCCGAGGCCGGACCCGAGAAGCGGTACGCGCGGTGGCTCGCCGTCCGGCGCGGCTCCGTGCGCGCCGTCGTCGGCACCCGCGCCGCCATGTTCGCGCCGGTACGGGACCTGGGCCTCGCCGTCGTCTGGGACGACGGCGACGGCAGCCACAGCGATCCGCACGCCCCCCAGCCGCACGCCCGCGAGGTCCTGCTGCTGCGCGCCGGCCACGACCGGTGCGCCTTCCTCCTCGGCTCCACCAGCTGCACCGTGGAGGCCGCCCAGCTCGTCGAGTCCGGCTGGGCCCGGCCGCTCGCCGCGAGCCGCGAGGAGGTCCGCAGGGCCGCGCCCCTCGTCCGTACCGTCGGAGACGACCAGCTCGCCCGCGACGGGGCCGCGCGGGCCGCCCGGCTGCCCTCACTCGCCTGGGAGACCCTCCGGGACGGGCTGCGCACCGGGCCGGTCCTGATCCAGGTGCCCCGGCGGGGGTACGTGCCCCGGCTCGCCTGCCAGCAGTGCCGGACGCCCGCCCGCTGCCGCCACTGCGCCGGACCCCTTGAGGCCCCCGAGCAGCGCGCGCTGCACTGCGGCTGGTGCGGGCGCGAGGCCCCCGACTGGCACTGCGAGGCCTGCGGCTCCGCCCGGCTGCGCGCCCAGGTCGTCGGCGCCCGGCGGACCGCGGAGGAGCTGGGCCGGGCCTTCCCCGCCGTGCCGGTACGGACCTCAGGACGCGACCACGTCCTGGACCGGGTGCCGGACCGGCCCGCCCTCGTCGTCTCCACCCCCGGCGCCGAACCGGTCGCCGACGGCGGCTACACGGCGGCGCTGCTGCTCGACGGCTGGGCCCTGCTCGGCCGCCCCGACCTGCGGGCCGGGGAGGAGGCGCTGCGCCGCTGGATCGACGCGGCCTCGCTGGTCCGGGGCCAGGCCGAGGGCGGCACCGTGGTGGTGGTCGCCGAGCCGACGCTCCGGCCCGTGCAGGCCCTCGTCCGCTGGGACCCGGTGGGCCACGCCCAGCGGGAGCTGGCCGAGCGCGCCGAGCTGGGCTTCCCGCCGGTCTCCCGGATGGCGGCGGTCACCGGTGCGCCCGAGTCGGTGGAGGCCTTCCTCGCGGCCGCCGCGCTGCCCATGGACGCGGAGATCCTCGGCCCGGTGCCGCTGCCGGTGGTACGGCCCGGGTCCGTCCGGCGCCCCGGCGACCCGCCGCCCGGCGAGCAGTGGGACCGCGCCCTGGTCCGGGTCCCGCCGGGCAGCGGCGCGGCCCTGGCCCAGGCCCTCAAGCACACCCGCGCGAGCCGCCAGGCCCGGGGCACCGGCGACACCGTCCGGATCAGGGTGGACCCGCCGGACATCGGCTGAGGGTCTCTCGCTCGACTCGCTCGGCCGGGGGGCCGGACACGGCGACGGCCGCCGCCCCCTCGGTCCAGGGGGTGGCGGCCGTGTGTCGGCTCCGCCGCGTCAGCCGTTGCGCGGGACGGGGAAGGCGGGGGAGCGGGGCTCCTCCCGGAGGGCGGCGCTGCCCGAGGTGGGCTGCGGCGGCATCGCACGGGCGGCCGGCACCGCCGGGATGGCGCGGGCCACGCCCGCCTCGGCACCGCGCTCCGGCTCCACCGCGGGCTGCTGGGGCGCCCGGCGGGCCCCGTAACGGCGGTGCACGGCCTGCTTGGTGACCCCGAGCGCGGAACCCACGGCGTCCCAGGAGAACCCGAGGGAGCGGTCGAACTCGACGGCGGCGGTCACCAGGGTCTCGACGCTGTCGCGGAGCTCCTGGGCGAGCCGCACGGTGGGGGCGGGGGCGCGGCCGTAGACGACGAAGCCCGTGGACGGGCCGGAGCGGCGAGGGCGGTAGACATTGCCCAGCTGGGCCGTGAGCGTGCGCAGTGCGTCCACCTGCCGCCGGACCCGCTCGATGTCCCGCACCAACAGGTGCAGACTTGCCCGGGCTTGGGCGTCGTGGGTTGCGTGGTCGGCCATGTGAAAGCCTCTCGAACCGGCGATGGTAAGGGCGGGCCGCAGGGGGGACGGCGGCCCGATTCGGTCAATCTCTCTTGACCAACGCGCCACCGGGAGTTGGGTCACGCTGCGGGGGCGTACACGCATATGCGCGGGGCGCTCGCCGCCGCGTACGCCCCCTGGGGGCCGGACGCCTAGACTGGTGCGTCGCCCGCAACGCCCCCGGACAGACAGGCAGTCGCCACCCATGAAGCTGGTCTTCGCAGGCACCCCCGAGGTCGCCGTCCCCGCCCTGGACGCCCTGCTCGCCTCCGGCCGCCACGAGGTCGCCGCCGTGGTCACCCGGCCGGACGCGCCCGCGGGCCGAGGCCGGCGCATGGTCGCCAGCCCGGTCGCGCAGCGGGCCGAGGAGGAGGGCATCGAGATCCTGCGGCCCGCCCACCCGCGCGACGAGGACTTCCTCGCCCGGCTGCGCGAGATCGCGCCGGACTGCTGCCCGGTCGTCGCCTACGGCGCGCTGCTGCCGCAGAAGGCCCTGGACATCCCGGCGCACGGCTGGGTCAACCTGCACTTCTCCCTCCTCCCGGCCTGGCGCGGCGCGGCCCCCGTCCAGCACGCGCTGATGGCGGGCGACGAGGTGACCGGCGCCAGCACCTTCCAGATCGAGAAGGGGCTCGACTCGGGACCGGTCTACGGCGTGGTCACCGAGGAGATCCGCCCCACCGACACCAGCGGCGACCTGCTCACCCGGCTCGCCTTCGCGGGCGCCGGGCTGCTCGTGGCCACCATGGACGGCATCGAGGACGGCACCCTCAAGGCGGTCCCGCAGCCCGCCGAGGGCGTCACCCTCGCCCCCAAGATCGAGGTCGAGGACGCCCACGTCGACTTCACCGCGCCCGCCCTCCGGGTGGACCGGGTCGTCCGGGGCTGCACCCCGGCCCCCGGCGCCTGGACCCTCTTCCGCGGCGAGCGCCTCAAGCTGATCCAGGCCGCACCCCTCCCCGACCGCACCGACCTCGCCCCCGGCGAGCTGGCGGCCGGCAAGAACAACGTGTACGCGGGCACCGGCTCGTACGCGGTCGAGCTCCTCTGGGTCCAGCCCCAGGGCAAGAAGCCCATGAAGGCCGCCGACTGGGCCCGCGGCGTCCGCATCGCGCCGGGGGAGCGGCTGGGGGCGTAGCCCCGCCCGCACGGCCCTCAGACGGCGGCCTCGGCCTCCCCCCACCTGCGCCAGAGCGTGTGGGCCCAGTCGGGGGCCCCGGGCCCGGGGCGCGGCACCACCGGGGGCGGTGCCGGGGCGGTCTCGACGAGGTGGACGAGGGTCCACGCCAGGCCGTAGCAGTCGTCCGGGCCGAAGCAGCGGGCGAGCGCCGCGGCCTCCTCGGCCGTGACCGGTCGGGGGACCGACTGGAGCTGCCGCTCGCGCCGCTCGATCTCCTCCTCGTCCGCCTCCTGGTCGGGCAGCGGGCCGTCGGTGACGAAGGTCCGTACGTCAGGTCTCATGGCCGCATGACCGGCCCCGGCCTCCGGCGAGAGCAACGTGGCCCGGGCCCGCGCCGCCCGGCCGGGCGGGCCGCTGGATCCGCCGCCCCCCGCGGCGACGTAGGCTGGGAGGGTTCGACCCTCCATTTCGTCACGCGGAGCACCTTTGAGCGAGCAGGCACGTCGCCGTCCCCCCAAGCCCCACCGCCGGCCCAAGAAGGACCCGGTGCGGATGCTCGCCTTCGAGGTGCTGCGGGCCGTCGACGAGCGGGACGCGTACGCCAACCTCGTGCTGCCGCCGCTGCTGCGGAAGGCGCGCGAGAAGGAGGGGTTCGAGGCGCGGGACGCGGCGCTCGCGACCGAGCTGGTGTACGGGACGCTGCGTCGGCAGGGCACGTACGACGCGATCATCGCCGCCTGTGTCGACCGGCCGCTGCGCGAGGTCGACCCGCCGGTGCTCGACGTGCTGTCGCTCGGCGCGCACCAGCTGCTCGGAACGCGGATCCCGCCGCACGCCGCCGTCTCCGCCACCGTCGAGCTGGCGCGGGTGGTGCTGGGCGAGGGGCGCGCGAAGTTCGTCAACGCCGTCCTGCGGAAGATCACGCGGCAGGACCTGGACGCCTGGCTGGCCGAGGTCGCCCCGCCGTACGAGGAGGACGCCGAGGACCACCTCGCCGTCGTGCACTCCCACCCCCGCTGGGTGGTCTCCGCACTGTGGGACGCGCTCGGCGGCGGTCGCGCCGGCATCGAGGCGCTCCTGGAGGCCGACAACGAGCGGCCCGAGGTCACCCTCGTCGCCCGGCCCGGCCGTGCCACCGTCGAGGAGCTGGCCGGTGCCGCCGAGACCGAGCCGGGGCGCTGGTCGCCGTACGCGCTGCGGCTCACCGACGGCGGCGAGCCCGGCGCCATCGAGGCCGTGCGGGAGAGCCGGGCCGGCGTCCAGGACGAGGGCAGCCAGCTCGTCGCGATCGCCCTGGCCAACGCGCCCCTCGACGGGCCCGACACCCGCTGGCTCGACGGCTGCGCGGGGCCCGGCGGCAAGGCCGCCCTCCTCGGCGCGCTGGCCGCCGAGCGCGGCGCCGCCCTGCTCGCCTCCGAGAAGCAGCCGCACCGCGCCCGGCTCGTCGAGCGCGCCCTGGCCGGCAACCCCGGCCCGTACCAGGTCATCGCCGCCGACGGCACACGCCCGCCGTGGCGCGAGGGCTCCTTCGACCGCGTCCTGGTCGACGTGCCCTGCTCCGGGCTCGGCGCGCTCCGCCGCCGCCCCGAGGCCCGCTGGCGCCGCCGCCCCGAGGACCTCGACGGCTTCGCGCCGCTCCAGCGCGGACTGCTCACCGAGGCGCTGCGGGCCGTCCGCGTCGGCGGCGTCGTCGGTTACGCGACCTGCTCGCCGCACCTCGCCGAGACCCGGGTCGTCGTGGACGACGTCCTGAAGAAGACCGGCGGCGCCGAGCTGATCGACGCCCGGCCGCTCCTCCCCGGCGTCGACCGCCTCGGCGACGGCCCCGACATCCAGCTGTGGCCGCATCTGCACGGTACGGACGCCATGTACCTGGCGCTGATCCGCCGGACGGCCTGACGGTTTCCGCTGGTCTGCCCCCGTACGTCCGGTGCCGGAACGGCCGAGCACCGGACCGCGGCAAAGAAGTCGCCAAGAACGTGGCAGGCTTGGCACATGGCGCAGATCAATCCCAGCATCCTCTCAGCGGACTTCGCCCGCCTCGCGGACGAGGCCAAGGCCGTCGACGGCGCCGACTGGCTGCACGTCGACGTCATGGACAACCACTTCGTGCCCAACCTGACGCTGGGCGTGCCGATCGTCGAGTCCCTCAGCCGCGCGACCGACACCCCCCTCGACTGCCACCTGATGATCGAGGACCCGGACCGCTGGGCGCCGCAGTACGTGGAGGCCGGCGCCGGCTCCGTGACCTTCCACGTCGAGGCCGCCGCCGCGCCGGTCCGGCTCGCCCGGGAGATCCGCGCCAAGGGCGCCAGGGCCTCCATGGCGCTCAAGCCGGCCACCCCGATCGAGCCCTTCGAGGACCTGCTCCCCGAGCTCGACATGCTGCTCATCATGACCGTGGAGCCCGGCTTCGGCGGCCAGGCCTTCCTCGACATCATGCTGCCCAAGATCCGCCGCACCCGTGAGCTGATCACCAAGCACGGCCTGGAACTGTGGCTCCAGGTCGACGGGGGCGTCTCGGAGTCCACCATCGAGCGCTGCGCCGAGGCCGGCGCCGACGTCTTCGTGGCCGGCTCCGCGGTCTACGGGGCGGCCGACCCGGCCGCGGCCGTGGCCGCGCTGAGGGCCAGGGCGGACGCCGCCACGGCCGGTGCCGCCTGGGCGTGTGGCCACTGAGCCTCCGGCCGGTGAACGCGGTCCGACGGGCCGCCGACAGGACTGATCAAGGCCCGCCGTTTCTGACAGGATGAACAGCGGGTCCAGAGTGTGAACGAACACGGATCGTGGACAGCGGTGCGTGACAGCAGTGAGGAGATCGCGGTGGCGGGAATGTCGGCGGGACGGTCGGCCCTGCGGATGGGCCCCGCGGAGCTGGTGCAGGCGGCGGCCATGGCGCGCCGCTTCTACCTGGAGGGGAAGTCCAAGATCCAGATCGCCGAGGAGTTCGGCGTGAGCCGCTTCAAGGTGGCCCGGGTCCTGGAGACCGCTCTGGAACGGGATCTCGTACGCATCGAGATCCGGGTACCGGCCGAGCTGGACGCCGAACGCTCCGACGCGCTGCGCGCCCGCTACGGGCTCCGGCACGCGGTCGTCGTCGAGTCCCCGGCCGAGGACGACGAGTCGCCGGATCCGGAGAACCTCGGCGAGGTCGCCGCCGACCTGCTCGGCGAGCTGGTCAACGAGGGCGACGTCCTCGGCCTGGCCTGGGGCCGCTCGACCATCCACATGGCGGCCGCCCTCGACCGGCTGCCGCCGTGCACGGTCGTCCAGCTCACCGGCGTGTACGACGCCGGGACCGCCGAGCGCGGCTCGGTGGAGGCGGTCCGGCGCGCCGCCCAGGTCTCCGGCGGCGAGGCCCACCCCATCTACGCGCCCATGCTGCTGCCCGACCCGGCGACGGCCGCGGCGCTGCGCAGCCAGACCGGCATCGCCCGGGCCTTCGAGTACTTCGACAAGGTCACCGTCGCCTGCGTCTCCATCGGCTCCTGGGAGCCGGGCATCTCCACCGTCCACGACATGCTCTCCGAGGAGGAGCGCGCCCACTACGCCTCCCTCGGCGTGGCCGCCGAGATGTCCGCTCACCTCTTCGACGCCGAGGGCCGCCGGGTCGGCCGCGACCTGGGCGAGCGGTGCATCACCGTCGAGGCCGACCGGCTGCGCCGGATCCCCGAGGTCGTCGCCATCGCGGGCGGGCAGCGGAAGGCGGCGGCGATCGGGGCGGTGCTCCGCTCCGGGCTCGTCACCAGCCTGGTCACCGACCGCTCCGCGGCCGACTACCTGCTCACCGAGTTCAGCCCCGGCCCGCGCCCGGCCCTCGACCGGGCCGACCCGGACACGGGCGGCACCGGCCGCTGACGGCACCGGACCGGAGGGCGTGCCGGACCGGAGGGCGTGCCGGACCGGAGGGTGCCAAACCGAAGGTGCCGGACCGGAGGGCGTCGGCCGTTCTCGTACGGGCGGCGCCCTCCGTGTGTCCGGCGGGTCGGCCGTCCGCGCGGCCCCGCCCCGGGAACGGGCGGGCGTGACAGCATCGGGGCATGATCGCTCGCTGTGTCCGGCTGGGGCTCGCCCTCCTGGCCGGGGTGTCGCTGCTCCTCACGGGCTGCTCCGCCGGGACCGGAACGCCCACCGCCACCGCCGCCCCCACCCGTACCGCCGCGACGGCGGACCCCGCCCCCTCCGCCGCCTCGCGCGCCTCCCGCCTCCCCACCGTCCGCGAGGCGGAGCTGCCGCCCGAGGCGCGCACGACCCTCGCGCTCATCCGCAGCGGCGGGCCCTTCCCGTACGCCAAGGACGGCACCGTCTTCTCGAACTTCGAGCGGATCCTGCCGAGGGAGAAGCGCGGCTACTACCACGAGTACACCGTCCGCACCCCCGGCGAACGCGACCGCGGGGCCCGCCGCATCGTCACCGGCGGGCGCGGGGAGACGTACTACACGGACGACCACTACCAGAGCTTCCGGGAGGTGGTCGGCGATGAGACTGGATGACCCCGTCGTCCTCGATCTGTACGGCGTGACCGACAAGGCGGACTTCATGGACCGCTGCGCCGCCGTGCTCGCGCTGCCGGCCTGGTTCGGCCGCAACTGGGACGCCCTCGCCGAGGCCCTCGGCGAGCTGCCCCGGCCCGTCGCCGTCGTCGTCACCCACTGGCAGGAATACGCCCGGCGCGCCCCGCGCGACTGGGAGACCGCCCAGGAGGTCTTCGCCGCCGCCGTCGAGGATTCCCCCGGGCGGCTGTCGGTGCTGATCGCCCTCGGGGACGGGCGCCGGGAGAGCACGGACGGACGGGACGGGCCGGAGCCGGGAGGCGGTTGAGGGGCGGCGCGGGCCCGGCGCGTACTCCCTGGGGAGTACGGGGTGCGCCGGGGGAGTACGCGTGGGTGTCGGCAGACGGGGGACGCCCGAGGCGGCGCCCGTTCCTAGCGTGGAGGGCGTCGGGTGGAGACGCCGCCCGGCGCCGCTCCGGCGGCTCCCCCTTCCGTCAGGAGGCTCCCCGTGCGGACCCTTTCCCCCGCCCCGTCGTCCTCTTCCCCCTCCACCGCCCGGCCTTCCGGCACCGCCGGCACGGACCGCCGGGCGCGGCTCGGCTCCCGGGCCGTCCTGGCCGCGGCCGGCACCGCCGTGGTGGCCATCGCCGCCGCCGACCTGCTCAACCCGGGGTACAGCCCGGTCACCGAGGTGATCAGCCGGTACGTGAACGGCCCCGCGGGCTGGCTGATCACCACGGCGCTGTTCCTGATCGCGGGTGCCTCCGGCCACCTCGGGGCCCGGCTGCCGTACGCGGTGCAGACCGTGCCGCGCGGGCTCGCCGACGCCCTGCTGGTCGCCGCGGACTTCATCGGCGGCCGGCGCGTCGCCCTGGTCCTCGGCGACAACGTCTTTCACGCCCCCGGGCTGCCGAAGCTGATGCGCCGCGAGATCGCGGGACTCGACGGCTGCACCCTCTTCGGCAGCCGCGTCCCCGATCCGCACCGCTACGGCGTCGCCGCGCCAGCCCCGGACGGCAGCCTCCTCGGCCTGGAGGAGAAGCCCGCGGTCCCGCGCAGCGACCTCGCCGTCACCGGCCTCTGCCTCTACGACAACGAGGCCGTACGGTACGCGGCCGGGCTGACCCCCTCGGCCCGCGGCGAACTGGAGATCACCGATCTCAACCGGCGTTTCCTCGCCGAGGGCCGGGCCCGGCTGGTCCCGGTGGGGCCCGGCACCACCTGGATGGACGCGGGGACGCCGGACAGCCTCCTGGACGCGGGCGTCTTCGCCCGCCGGCTCCACCGACGCGGCGTCCCCTTCCCCACCCTGGAGGACGCGGCCCGCACCTCCGGCTTCCTGCCCGAGGAGCTGCCGGTGGCGGCCGACGCGCGCGTCCGACCCCGCCGGACGGGCCGGGGGAGCCCGTCGGCCGACAGTTCTCGTGCGATCCTCCGAAGGCTCTGCGGCGAGCCTCGGAGGATTCGCCCGGGACCGGTAGGGGTACCAGCGTGGGACAATGAACTACGTGCTTTTTCCCCTGGCTGAAATGCCTAGGGGCCGATCCGAACGACTGGGATGTCAGCACGTGCGTTTCCTCAATGACGTCAAGCCGCCGTACGACCTCACGTACGACGATGTGTTCATGGTGCCGAGCCGCTCCGCCGTCGGCTCCCGCCAGGCCGTGGACCTCTCCGCCCCCGACGGCACCGGTACGACGATCCCGCTGGTCGTCGCCAACATGACCGCGATCGCCGGCCGCCGCATGGCCGAGACCGTCGCCCGCCGTGGCGGCCTCGTCGTCATCCCCCAGGACATCCCGATCGAGGTCGTCACCGAGGTCATCTCCTGGGTGAAGGGCCGCCACCTGGTCCTCGACACGCCGATCGTGCTGGAGCCGCACCAGACCGTCGCCGACGCCCTCGCGCTGCTGCCCAAGCGGGCGCACGAGGCCGGTGTCGTCGTCGACGAGCACCGCCGCCCGGTGGGTGTCGTCACCGACGCCGACCTGACCGGCGTGGACCGCTTCACCCAGCTCGCCGAGGTCATGTCCAAGGACCTGCTCCTCCTCGACGCGGACATCGACCCCCGCGAGGCGTTCAACGTCCTCGACGGCGCCAACCGCCGCTACGCCCCCGCCGTCGACGCCGACGGCAAGCTGGCCGGCATCCTCACCCGCAAGGGCGCCCTGCGCGCCACCCTGTACACCCCGGCCGTGGACGCCAACGGCAGGCTGCGGATCGCCGCCGCCGTCGGCATCAACGGCGACGTGGCGGGCAAGGCCAAGCAGCTGCTCGACGCGGGCGTCGACACGCTCGTCATCGACACCGCGCACGGCCACCAGGAGTCGATGGTCTCCGCCATCCGGACCGTCCGGGCGCTCGACCCGCAGGTCCCGATCGTCGCGGGCAACATCGTCGCCGCCGAGGGCGTCAAGGACCTCATCGAGGCCGGCGCGGACATCATCAAGGTCGGTGTCGGCCCCGGCGCCATGTGCACCACCCGCATGATGACCGGCGTGGGCCGCCCGCAGTTCTCCGCCGTCATGGAGTGCGCCGCCGAGGCGAAGAAGTACGGCAAGCACGTCTGGGCCGACGGTGGCGTGCGGCACCCGCGCGACGTCGCCATGGCGCTCGCCGCCGGCGCGTCCAACGTGATGATCGGCTCCTGGTTCGCCGGGACGTACGAGTCCCCCGGCGACCTCCAGCACGACGCGCAGGGCCGCGCCTACAAGGAGTCCTTCGGCATGGCCTCGGCCCGCGCGGTGCGCAACCGCACGAGCGACGAGTCCGCGTACGACCGGGCCCGCAAGGCGCTGTTCGAGGAGGGCATCTCGACCTCCCGGATGTTCCTCGACCCGGCCCGCCCGGGCGTCGAGGACCTGATCGACTCGATCATCGCGGGCGTGCGCTCCTCGTGCACCTACGCGGGCGCGAGCAACCTCGCGGAGTTCGAGGAGAAGGCGGTCGTCGGGATCCAGTCCGCCGCGGGCTACGCCGAGGGCAAGCCCCTCCACGCCAGCTGGAGCTGACCCCCTCCTTTCCGGTGCGAACGCCGGCGGGGCCGAGTCCTTCGGCCCCGCCGGCGTTCGGCGTGTCAGGCCCCGTTCGACGTCCGCCGCCGGGGGCGTTCTGATCGGAGCATGGGCCGCGGCGAGGACCGGGGGCCGAAGGGCGGCGCCACCGCGACGAGGGCCGCGGCGTGCTGCGCCCGGCTCACGGGCATCGGGTTCGGCGTGCCCTGCGCGTACGGGCTCGTGCACTTCGCCCGCCACGGCGAGGTCTGGACCTTCCTGGGCTTCCCCGCATACGGCGGGGGCCCCTTCGAGCGGATCGGGCTGAGGACCGGCGTGCCGCTGCTCGGCGGGTTCCTGGTGGTCTGCGGGGCGGAGGCGGTCACCGGTCTGCCGCTGTGGCGCCGTCGCCGGGCCGCCCGTTCCCCCGCCCTCGGGCTCCTGCCCGCCGAGGTGGCGTTCTGGACGGGCTTCGCGCTGCCCTGGGGCTTCGTCCTGGGCGCCGCCGCACCGCACTCGTCCTCGTGGGCCGGGACGGCCGTGGGGAGGCGCGGTAGCGGCGCCCGCGCCGCGCGTCACCCGCGGGAACACGGGACGAAGCCCGCCTCCCGCAGCGCCCCCGCCACCGCCGCCGCGATCCGCGCGTGGCCGCGGTCGTTGGGGTGCAGGCCGTCCGCGAGGTCCTCCGGGGCGAGCAGCGGGCCGCCGGGGAGCAGGGTGAGCCGTCCGTCGCCCGCCGCGGCCAGGTCCCGTACGGCGGCCTCCATCGCCGCCCGCAGCTCGCTGAGCGTGGCGCCCAGGGCGTTGCCGGTGTGCTCGGCCGCCGGGCGCAGGACGGGGGAGAGGAGCAGCAGCGGGGTGTCCGGGTGGCCGCGGCGCACCAGGGTGAGGAACGCCCGGGTGGTCTCGTAGAGCAGCGAAGCCGAACAGGGCGCGGCCGCCCAGCAGTTGGTGCCGAACGCGAGGGTGATCAGCTCGCCCGGCAGCCGGGAGAGCTGCTCCGCGAGGGGGAGCTCGCCGCGCGCCCCGCCCGCGTAGCCGAGGTTGACCGGATCGAGGCCCAGCGCGCGGCCGGCCACCGCGGGCCAGGAGTGCGCGGGGCGGGTGGACCACCAGCCCTCGGTGATCGAGTCGCCGTGGACCAGCCAGCGGGGCTTCCGGGGCGTGGGGACCAGGGACCCGCCGACGGCCCGCAGGGCGCGTACGACGGGCGCCTGGGCCTCCGGCAGGTGGACGGTGAACTCCCCGTCGCCCGGCGGGAGTCGGAGCCGTACCGTGGCCTCCTCCGCTGGCTCCGCGAAGACCTCCCGGACGCACCGTCCGCCCTGCCAGAGGGCGAACGCGTGCCGCAGCGCCCGCAGTTCGTCCCCTGCCGCCGGAACGGCCGCCCGGTAGCGCAGTTCCACGGCCGTCGTGCCCGGCTCCGCCAGGAACTCCACCCGCACCCCGATCGGCAGTGCGGCCCGCTCCGCGATGTCCCACGGCAGCCGGTCCAGGTCCTCGGGGTCGGCGCGGACCGGGCGGTCGCCGTCCCACCACGCCGTGCCGCGCAGAAAGGGTCCGGGCTCCAGCCAGCTCACGCGACACCTCCGATCGGCCGCGTGCAGGGTGGTCCCGCGGGGCCGAGGAGTCAAGACGCGCGCGCCGGATCCGGCCCGTCCCCGATGCGGATCGGGGTCGTTCCCGAAGCGGATCCGGCCCGTCCCCCACGTGGATCCGGCCTGCCTCCGACAGAGGTCCTTCCCGTCCCCGATGTGTCGATTCATGCGGGGGCGCGCAATGTTTCCCCGTCCGGGCCCGAAGTGCGCAATGATCATCCGCCACTGCGCAACAACACTGCATTACGGATGCGAATCTGGGCGCTAGGCTCATCCCTCGTACCAGGAGTGGCGGGAACCGCCTGCTCGGCGGACTTCCTGCCCCCGTGGGCCGCATCGGCGTGCCCGCGCGTCCGGCACGAGGTCCGTCGCCGTCCCCGTCCCACCGACAGGCAGCGATAAGGAGCCTCCGCAGTGCTGGATCACGGCGCAGCCCCACCGGTCGACCCCGCGACCGTCCGCAAGACCTCCGGGCTTTCCGCCCTCACCCGTCGTAAGCCGGTAGAAGCCCTGGTCGCCGAGGGTGGCCAGGGCGAGGGCGGTACCCTCCGCCGCTCGCTCACGATGTGGCAGCTGACCATGATCAGCATCGGTGCGACGCTCGGCACCGGCATCTTCGTCGTCCTCGGCGAGGCGACCCCGCTGGCCGGCCCCGCCGTCGCGATCTCCTTCGTCATCGCGGGCCTCACCGCCCTCTTCTCGGCGCTCTCCTACGCCGAGCTGGCCGGCTCCATACCGGTCTCCGGCTCCTCGTACTCGTATGCGTACGCAACGATGGGCGAACTCATCGCCTGGGTCTGCGGCTGGTGCCTGGTCCTGGAGTACGGCGTCTCGGTCTCCGCGGTGGCGGTCGGCTGGGGCGAGTACCTCAACGAGCTGCTCGACGGCACCATCGGGGTGACCATCCCCGAGGCCTTCTCCGCGCCGCTCGGCGAGGGCGGTTTCATCAACCTCCCGGCCCTCGTCGTGGTCCTCCTCGCCATGGTCTTCCTGATGGGCGGCGCCAAGGAGAGCGCCCGCATCAACACGATCATGGTCGCGGTGAAGATCGTCACGCTGCTGCTCTTCATCGGCATCGGCTTCCTGGGCATCAAGGCGGGCAACTACGCCCCGCTCGCCCCGCTCGGCGTCACCGGCATCAGCGCCGCCGCGGCCACGCTGTTCTTCTCGTACATCGGCTTCGACGCCGCCTCCACCGCCGGTGAGGAGGCCAAGAACCCGAAGAAGGACCTGCCGCGCGCGATCATGCTCTCCCTGGTGATCGTCACCGTCCTCTACTGCCTGGTCGCCCTGGTCGCCGTCGGCGCCATGCCGTGGCAGGACTTCGAGGGCACCGAGGCGGCCCTCGCCCAGATCATGAAGGACGTCACCGGGCAGAGCTTCTGGGGCGTCGTGCTCGCGGCGGGCGCGGTCGTCGCCATCGCCAGCGTCGTCTTCGCCGTCCTCTACGGCCAGACCCGCATCCTCTTCGCGATGTCCCGCGACGGCCTGGTGCCCAAGGTCTTCGCGAAGGTCGACCCGAAGACCGGCGCGCCGCGCGCCAACACCGTGATCGTCTCGCTCTTCTGCGGCACCCTCGCCGCGTTCATCCCCCTGGGCGAACTGGCCAACGCCACCAGCATCGGCACGCTCTTCGCCTTCGCCCTGGTCAACGTCGCCGTCGTGGTCCTGCGCTACACGCGCCCCGAGATGAACCGCACCTTCAAGGTGATGCTCTTCCCGGTCACGCCGATCCTCGGCTTCCTCTTCTGCGCGTACAACATGTACAGCCTTCCGCTCATCACCTGGCTGTGGTTCGGCGGCTGGATGATCGCGGGTCTCGTGTTCTACTTCCTGTACGGCATGCGCCGCTCCCGACTGGCCGCGGCTCCGGCCCCGGCCGAGGCACCCGCAGAGAAGTGATCCACCCGTAGTGCGACTCAACGACCTCGACGAACGCATCGTCCACGCCCTCGCGGAAGACGCCCGCCGCAGCTACGCCGACATCGGCTCGCTCGTCGGCCTCTCCGCGCCCGCCGTGAAGCGGCGTGTGGACCGGCTCCGGGCCGAGGGCGCCATCACCGGCTTCACCGTACGGGTGGACCCGGCGGCGCTCGGCTGGGAGACCGAGGGCTTCGTCGAGATCTACTGCCGCCACAACACCTCGCCGGACGACATCCGGCGAGGTCTGGAGCGGTACCCCGAGGTGGTGTCCGCGTCGACCGTCACCGGTGACGCGGACGCCGTCGTCCAGGTCTTCGCCTCCGACATGCGCCACTTCGAGCGCGTCCTGGAGCGGATCGCGGGCGAGCCCTTCGTGGAGCGCACCAAGTCCGTCCTGGTGCTCTCGCCGCTGCTGCGGCGCTTCTCCTCGGGCTCGCCCGCCTGACGGGACCCTCCGCCGGGCCGGAGCCGTACACCCTTCGCGATCACCGCCGGAAGGGCGTACGGCTCCGGCCCGGTGCTGGTCATGGGGGGTGTACGGCCCCGGTCCGACCGTGCGCAACGAATCGCCGCCCAGGCCGGACATCGCGCAACGGTTCGACGGTCGGTCCGCAACGGTCCCGTCTTGTCCGGGCCGAGCACGGAACCGTACCGTTTTGAACGTCTCCCGAAGACGCCCCTCCCTCCCCTCCGGCCCCACGAGGACTCACCATGCCCGCGCTGCGCACCGCCCTGCTCCAGAGCTCCGGCCGGCTCGGTGACGTCTCCGCCAACCTCGCGATCCTCGACGAGGCCGCCGGCCGGGCCGCGGCCGCCGGAGCGGGCCTGCTGCTCGCCCCCGAGCTCTTCCTCACCGGCTACGCCATCGGCGCCGACATCGCCCGTCTGGCCGAACCGGCCGACGGCCCCTCCGCCCGCGTGGTCGCGGAGATCGCCGCCCGCCACGGCGTGGCCGTCGCCTACGGCTACCCCGAGCGCGACACCGAGCAGCACGGCGTGATCTACAACTCCGCCCGGCTCTTCGGCGCCGACGGCGCCCCGCTCGCCCACTACCGCAAGACCCACCTCTTCGGCGACTTCGAGCTGAAGTGGTTCACCCCCGGCGACCAGCCCCTCGTCCAGGCCAGGCTCGGCGACCTCACCGTCGGCCTGATGATCTGCTACGACGTCGAGTTCCCCGAGAACGTACGGGCGCAGGCGCTGGCCGGCACGGACCTCCTCCTCGTGCCGACCGCGCTCATGCACCCCGCCGAGATCGTCCCCGAGTCGGTCGTCCCGGTGCGCGCCTTCGAGAACCAGCTCTACATCGCGTACGCCAACCGCGCCGGCGCCGAGGGCGACTTCGAGTTCGTCGGCCTCTCCGTGCTCGCCGGCCCCGACGGCACCGCCAGGGCCCGCGCCGGACGGGGCGAGGACCTGGTCGTCGGCGACGTCGACCCCGGCTTCCTGGCGGCCTCCCGCGCGGAGAACCCCTACCTCCGCGACCGCAGGCCGGGCCTCTACGGATCCCTCGTCTGAGCCGCCCCTTCTCTTCCCGCCCCACCCCCCGTGCAAGGAGTCCGTACCCCATGACGTCCACCGTGCCCAACGCCGTCGAGCACGCCGACGAGCAGCAGCCGCCGATCACCATGTTCGGGCCGGACTTCCCGTACGCCTACGACGACTTCCTGGCCCACCCGGCAGGCCTGGGCCAGATACCCGCCACCGAGCACGGCACCGAGGTCGCGGTCGTCGGCGGCGGCCTGTCCGGCGTCATCGCCGCGTACGAGCTGATGAAGATGGGCCTCAAGCCCGTCGTCTACGAGGCCGACCAGATCGGCGGCCGGCTCCGCACGGTCGGCTTCGAGGGCCCGGAGACCGAGGGCCTGACGGCGGAGATGGGCGCCATGCGCTTCCCGCCCTCCTCCACCGCCCTCCAGCACTACATCGACCTGGTCGGCCTCACGACCAAGCCCTTCCCGAACCCGCTGGCCGAGGCCACTCCCTCGACCGTCGTCGACCTCAAGGGCGAGTCGCACTACGCCGAGACCATCGACGACCTGCCGCAGGTCTACCGCGACGTCGCCGCCGCCTGGAACAAGTGCCTCGACGAGGGCGCCGACTTCTCCGACATGAACCGGGCGATGCGCGAGCGCGACGTCCCGCGCATCCGCGAGATCTGGGCGAAGCTCGTCGAGAAGCTCGACAACCAGACCTTCTACGGCTTCCTCTGCGAGTCCGAGGCCTTCAAGTCCTTCCGTCATCGCGAGATCTTCGGCCAGGTCGGCTTCGGCACCGGCGGCTGGGACACCGACTTCCCCAACTCCATCCTGGAGATCCTCCGCGTCGTCTACACCGAGGCCGACGACCACCACCGCGGCATCGTGGGCGGCTCCCAGCAGCTGCCGCTGCGCCTGTGGGAGCGCGAGCCGGAGAAGATCGTCCACTGGGCGCAGGGCACCTCGCTGGCCTCCCTGCACGAGGGCGGGCAGCCGAAGCCGGCCGTCACCCGGCTGAACCGCACGGCGGGCAACCGGATCACCGTCACCGACGCCTCCGGCGACATCCGCACCTACCAGGCGGCGATCTTCACCGCCCAGTCCTGGATGCTGCTCTCCAAGATCGCCTGTGACGACTCGCTCTTCCCGATCGACCACTGGACGGCGATCGAGCGCACCCACTACATGGAGTCCTCGAAGCTCTTCGTCCCCGTCGACCGGCCGTTCTGGCTGGACAAGGCCGTCGACGACAGGGGAAATCCGACCGGGCGTGACGTCATGTCGATGACGCTCACCGACCGGATGACCCGCGGCACGTACCTCCTGGACGACGGCCCGGACAAGCCGGCCGTCATCTGCCTCTCGTACACGTGGTGCGACGACAGCCTCAAGTGGCTGCCGCTCTCCGCGAGCGAGCGGATGGAGGTCATGCTGAAGTCGCTCGGTGAGATCTACCCGAAGGTCGACATCCGGAAGCACATCATCGGCAACCCGGTGACGGTCTCCTGGGAGAACGAGCCCTACTTCATGGGCGCCTTCAAGGCCAACCTGCCCGGCCACTACCGCTACCAGCGGCGCCTGTTCACCCACTTCATGCAGGACCGCCTCCCCGAGGACAAGCGCGGCATCTTCCTCGCCGGCGACGACATCTCGTGGACGGCCGGCTGGGCCGAGGGCGCGGTGCAGACGGCGCTCAACGCGGTGTGGGGCGTGATGCACCACTTCGGCGGCGCCACCGACGCCACCAACCCGGGCCCGGGTGACGTGTACGACGAGATCGCCCCGGTCGAGCTGCCGGAGGACTGATCCCTACGGCCGGGCCAGTGGGGTGAGCAGCATCCGCCCCACCAGGCCCACCGAGCGGTCGAGCCGCTCGGTGAACTCGGCCGCGAGGCCGGGCAGCGCCCGCAGCTGCCACAGCGAGCGGGCGGCGAGCCAGGCGCCGTCCCTGGCCCGGTCCAGGCTCCAGCAGCCGAGCAGATGCGTCAGCGGGTCCGCGATCTCCAGGAGGTCCGGGCCCGGCATCAGTTCCTCGCGGATCCGTTCCTCCAGGAGGACGAGGATGTCGCCGACCCGGTCGAACTCGTCCTCCAGGTCCGCGGGGCCGCACTCCAGGGTGCGGCAGGCGTCCACCACGGCGAGCGCCAGGTCGTGCCCGATGTGCGCGTTGATCCCGGCGAGCGCGAACTGCAGCGGGGTCACGCCGGGGTGGCGGCGGTAGTGGAAGAGGGGCCGCCAGCAGGCAGGACCCGGGGCGCCGGCCGCGTGGGCGTCGACGGCGGCGAGATAGCGCTCGGCGAAGCGCACGTCCAGGGTGGCCGCCGCCCGCCGGTCCTCGAAGGTGCCGGCCTCGATGGCGCGGCCGATCTCCTCGGTGACCGTGAGGTACACCCGGTTGAAGACGGCGACCCCGTCGGCCGGGTGCCAGGCCGCCCGCAGCGACCGCATCCGGTCCACCACGGGGTCGACCGCCACGAACTGTCCGATCCGCTCATCCGTCCACTGGGTCTGCGCCATGGGGGCAGACTTCCAGCCGCCGGGCCCGGGAGGGAGTCCTTGGGGCCCGGCTTCGCCGGAACGGGCGAACGGCCTCAGCTCTTCGCCGTGTCGCCGGGCTCCTTCCCGTACGAGCTGGTGCCGGCGTCCAGGAGCGGTTCCTGCTCCGTGGGGGCGGCCTTCAGGTGCGCCGGGGCGAAGGCGCGCAGCACGTGGTAGCCGGTGATGACGACGAGGGTGCCGAGCGCGATGCCGCCGAGCTCGAAGGTGTCGGTGAAGGTCAGCTTCACGCCGCCGACGCCGATGATGATGCCGGCGGCGGCCGGGACCAGGTTGAGCGGGTTGCGCAGGTCGACCCCGGCGTTGATCCAGATCTGGGCGCCGAGCAGGCCGATCATGCCGTAGAGGATGACGGTGATGCCGCCGAGGACCCCGCCGGGGATGGCGGCGACGACCGCGCCGAACTTGGGGCAGAGGCCGAAGAGCAGCGCGAAGCCGGCGGCGGCCCAGTAGGCGGCCGTGGAGTAGACGCGGGTGGCGGCCATGACGCCGATGTTCTCGGAGTACGTGGTGTTCGGCGGGCCGCCCACGGCGGTCGACAGCACGGACGCGGCGCCGTCGGCGGCGATCGCGGTGCCGAGCTTGTCGTCGAGGTCGTCGCCGGTCATCTCGCCGACGGCCTTGACGTGGCCGGCGTTCTCGGCGATCAGGGCGATGACGACGGGGAGCGCGACGAGGATCGCGGACCACTCGAAGCTCGGGCCGTGGAGGGAGGGCAGGCCGATCCAGTCGGCTTCGCCGACGCCGGAGAGGTCGAGCCGCCAGTGGTCGGTGACCTGGCCGGACGGGGACATCGAGTGGATCCTGCCGAAGACCAGGTCGAGGGCCCAGGAGAGGGCGTAGCCGAAGACCAGGCCGAGGAAGATCGCGATCCGGGACCAGAAGCCGCGCAGGCAGACCACGGCCAGACCGGTGAAGAGCATCACCAGGAGCGCCGTCCACTGGTCCTGCGGCCAGTACGTGGAGGCGGTCACCGGCGCCAGGTTGAAGCCGATCAGCATGACGACGGCGCCGGTCACCACCGGCGGCATCGCCGCGTGGATGATCCGGGCGCCGAACCTCCGCACCGCGAGACCGGCGAGGAAGAGCACCACGCCGACCACGAGGACGGCGCCGGTGACGGTGGCGCTGCTGCCGCCGGAGGCCCGGATCGCGGCGGCCACGCCGACGAAGGAGAGCGAACAGCCCAGGTACGAGGGGACCGTGCCGCGCGTCGCGAGCAGGAAGACGATCGTCGCGACACCGGACATCATGATCGCGAGGTTGGGGTCGAGGCCCATCAGCACGGGTGCGACGAAACTCGCCCCGAACATGGCGACCACGTGCTGCGCGCCGAGACCGGCCGTGCGGGGCCAGGAGAGCCGCTCGTCGGGGCGGACGACGGCCCCGGGGGCGGGCGTTCTCCCGTCCCCGTGCAGGGTCCAGCGCACGCCGAGGTTCATGAGGTCGCTCCCGTTCTCCGGTTCCGCAGGCCGTGTCACGGCCGTAAAAGATCAGCCATATGGTATGTGCCGGCGGCGGCCGGGGGAGGGGCCGGAAGGCCCCCGGGGGCGGGGCTCAGGCGACCGGTCCCGCGCTCTTCGCGGGGTCGGTGCCGGCGGGCGCCGCCGTCGCCCGGCGGGGCGCCGTGCGCAGCACGCCCGCGCCGAGGACCAGGCCGAGGGCGAGCGCGGTGACCAGGCCGAAGGAGAAGACCAGCGAGGTGGCGTCGGCGATGCCGCCGATCGCGGAGGGGGCGATCAGACCCGAGGTGTACGTGATGGTGGCGACGCCCGCGATGGCCTGGCTCGGGTTCGGGCCGCTGCGCGCGGCGGCGGCGAAGGCGAGCGGCACCACGACCGCCACGCCGAGGCCCAGCAGACCGAATCCGGCCATCGCCACGGCGGCGTGCGGGGCGAGGACGACCAGGACCCCGCCGACGGTGGCGGCCGCGCCCCCGACCCGTACCGTGCGGACCGCGCCGAAGCGGTCCACCACCCGGTCGCCGATCAGCCGGGCCACGGCCATGGTCAGCGCGAAGACGGTGGTGGAGGCGGCGGCGAGACCGGCCGAGCCGTCCAGCTCGTCGCGGAGGTAGACGGCCGACCAGTCGAGGCTGGCGCCCTCGGCGAAGACCGCGCAGAACCCGATCGCGCCGATGACCAGGGCGGACTTCGGCGGCAGCGCGAAGCGCGGCGGGGCCTCCTCCTCCCCGGCGGGGGCCGGGTCCAGGACGCCCTGGCAGAGGGCGAGGCCGAGGGCGGTGAGGACGAGCGCGGCGATCAGGTGGTGGAGGCGGGCGTCGCCGCCGAGGTGGGCGGCGACGGTGCCGGCCGCCGAGCCGAGCAGGGCGCCCACGCTCCACATGCCGTGCAGGCCGGACATGATCGAGCGGCGGAGCCGGTTCTCGGTCTCGACGCCGAGCGCGTTCATCGCCACGTCGGACATGCCGGCCGTGGCGCCGTACACGAGGAGCGCCGCGCACAGGCCCCAGACGTTCGGCGCGAGCGAGGGCAGGACGAGGGAGAGCGTCCACAGCGCGAGCAGTCCGCGCAGAGCGGTGCGGGTGCCGAAGCGGTGACTGATCCGGCCAGCCAGCGGCATCGCGAGCGAGGCGCCGAGGGCGGGGAAGGCGAGAGCGAGGCCCAGCTGGCCCGCGCTCACCCCCGCGTGCTCCTGGATCCAGGGGATCCGGGTCGCGAAACTGCCGGTCACGGCGCCGTGCACGCAGAAGACGGCGGCGACGGCGAAGCGGGCCCGCCGGAGCCGTCCGGAACTTTCGGAGCTGGGGGCGGTCTCCGCCGCCATGGGTTCCTCCCCGGGATTCTTCGTGGCCGAGTTCTTCTCGTCGGCTGTCGAGCCGTAAACTATCAGGAACCCTGCCTGATAAATAGTGGTCCGGAGAGACGACGGTAGGGAAGCGTCTGAGAGGATCACCGCATGGCCGCATCCCCGAGCACCGCCCGGGCCATCAACGACCGGCTCGCCCTGCGCCTGCTCCAGGACGAGGGCCCGTTGACGGCAGCCCAGCTC
Source organism: Streptomyces sp. CC208A (assembly GCF_030010625.1). Lineage (GTDB taxonomy): Bacteria > Actinomycetota > Actinomycetes > Streptomycetales > Streptomycetaceae > Streptomyces. The sequence goes on from NZ_JASCXN010000027.1 coordinate 43,070, forward strand.
AAGACCCTCACCGGACTCTCCCGGCCCACCGTCGCCGATCTCGTCGAGCGGCTCAGCGGTTCCGGGCTCGTGCACGTCGTCGGCGAGACCGGCACGGAGCGCCGCGGCCCCAATGCCAAGCTGTACGGGCTCGTCGCCGACCGCGCCCACCTCGCCGCGCTCGACGTCCGCACCCGCTCGGTCTCCGTCACCGTCACGGATCTGCTGGGCGCCCCGCTCGCCGAGGCCGCCGCCCCGGTCGGCGCGGACGCCGGCACCGGCCCCGCCGTCGAGAAGGCGGTGGCCCTCCTCGAGCGCACCGCGAAGGAGGCGGGCGTCGAGAGGCTGCACACCGTCGCCGTCGGCGCCCCCGGCCTCATCGACCCGGCCACCGGCGAACTCCGCGACTCCACCGGCCTGCCCGCCTGGCACCGCCGGCTCGTCGCCGTCCTCCAGGAACGCCTTCCGGCCCACGTCCTGGTCGAGAACGAGACCAACCTCGCGGCCGTCGCCGAGCTGCGCGAGGGCGCGGCCCGGGGCCGCGAGGACTTCGTCCTGCTCTGGCTCGGCCAGGGCGTGGGCGCCGCCGTCGTCCTCGGCGGACGGCTGCGCCGGGGAGCCTCCGGAGGCGCCGGCGAGATCGGCTTCCTGCCCGTACCCGGCACCTCCGGGCCGCCCTCGGCCACCGGCTGCGACGGCGGCTTCCACGAACTGGCCTGCGTCGCGGCCGTGGAGGCCCTCGCTGCCGAGCACGGCCTCGACCCGGCCGGCGCCCTCGCCTCGGGCCACGGCCCCTTCCTCGACGCCCTCGCCCGCCGGCTCGCGATCGGCGCGGCGGCCGTCGCCGCCGTCCTGGACCCGGGCTGCGTGGTCCTCGCGGGCGAGACCGGCCACCAGGGCGGCCCCGAGCTCGCCGCCCGCGTCGAGGCCGAGCTCGCCGTGCTCTCCCCGCTGCGCACGGAGGTCCGCGCCACCCTCCTCGGCGACGCGGCGGTCCTGCGGGGCGCGCTGCTGCGGGCCCGGGACGCGGCGCAGGACGCGCTCTTCCCGTAACCCCTGGGGAAGCACGACCGCGCCGCGCTCCGGACAGGGGAGCGCGGCGCGGGGGAGGGCCCGGCGGCGGCCAAGGGCCGTGAGACCGCCGCCGGGGGTTCTTTCAGCGGATGATCAGCAGGCGCCCAGGTCCTGCCAGACGCCCCACTCGCCGGTCGTGCCCGGCTCCTCGTTCTGGGTCCACCACTTGGCCTTCCACTGGTGGCCCTTGTGGGAGACCTCGTTGCCCGCGTTGTAGACCTGGCCGGCCACGTACGCCGGGGCGGTGCAGCCGGCGGGCGGCTCCGTCGTCGGAGGAGTGGTGGTCGGCGGGGGCGTCGTCGGCGGGGTGGTGCCGGAGCCCGGCTCCACGACCGTCGTGCCGCGCGCCAGGTCGCCGGCGAGGGCGTACGTCGTCCCGCCGATGGTCACCGTCCAGTTGGAGGGGGTGGAGACCGGCAGGTAGTAGTTGAAGGCGAGGTCGACCGTGGCGCCCGGGGCGAGCGACTGCCAGGCCGGGAGCTTCAGGGAGACCCGGTGGAAGTCGCCCTTCAGACCGCCCACGTTGGAGCCCGTGTGGTCGCTGCTGACGACCTTGGTGCCGAAGCCGGACTGGTCGGAGGCGTTGGCCGGGGCGGAGGTGCCGTAGTCGAACTGGAACTCCGTGCCGCCGGGCAGCGTGGTGTTCGTCCGGTTGGTGATCCTGAGCTTCGGGGTGATCGGGTAGTTCGAGTCGCCCAGCTTGAACTCGGTGAACGCGGTCTCGATGTCCACGGCCTGCGTCGGCAGCGCCTTGTTCGACTTCTTCGCGCCGTACGGGGTGGCCGACTTGAACTTGTCGTACATCAGCGAGGTGAGCGTGGAGCCCATCTCGTACTGGCCCTTGGCGGCGTTCCAGGCGTAGTCGCCGGCCATCTCCCAGACCATGGTGCCGCCGATGCCGCGGTCGACCACGTAGTCGGCCTTGGCGGCCACGGACTGCTCGTCCTCGGTGGAGAGGAAGACCTTCTTCTCGGCGTTCCACAGCCACGGCGCGACCAGGGTCGGGTCGTACTTGCGGACGTAGGTGCCGGTCAGGGTGGTGTTCGCCGGGAAGCCGTACTGCGTGACGTAGTCGCCGACGATCCCCTTCTCCAGGTTCTTGGCGTGCCACATCGGGTTGGAACCGGCCGGCGCCTCCTGGCCCGCGTCGTCCTTGTCGTGCCACAGGTTGTCGATGCCGGAGGCGCCGTCACCGCACTTGGTCAGGCCGGAGCCCACCGGGCAGGTGGCCGCGGTGGCCTTGCCCCAGAGGCCGTCGGTGCCGCCCTGCACGTTCTTGTGGCCGCGGGTGTAGTACGGCAGGCCGATGTTGATGCGGCCGGCCGGCATGGAGCCGCGGAAGTAGTGGTAGGCCCAGTCGGTGTTGAGGTAACCGATGTTGCCGTACTGCGAGGAGCCGTAGACGTTGGCGGCGGCGAGCTCGGCGTCCTTGCCGTCGTCGAAGAGCGAGGCGTTCGGGCCGACGTACTCGTTCCAGGCGCCGTGCAGGTCGTACGACATGATGTTGACGTAGTCCAGGTACTTCTGCATCTGGTACGTCTCCATGCCGCGCAGAAGGTAGCCGGAGGAGGGGGCGGCCACGGTCAGCAGGTAGTGCTTGCCGTCGGCGGCGCCGGCCGCGTCCAGCTTCTCCCGCAGGGACTTCATGAGGGCGTCGTAGCTCTTGACCAGACCCGCGCGGCGGCCGTTGGAGATCGACCAGTCGAGCGGGTTGCCCGCGTCCTTCATGGTCGTCGCGTACTCGTAGTCGATGTCGACGCCGTTGAAGCCGTACTTCCGGATGAAGTCGACCGCCGAGGTGGCGAAGGTGTCGATGCCGGCCTGGTTCACCGAGCCGTCGGCGTTGGTCGTCATCGAGTAGAAGCCGCCGGAGTTCACCCGGTCGCCGTTGTCGGCGAAGTAGCCGCCGGTCTCGGCCCAGCCGCCGACGGAGATCAACGTCTTCACGTCGGGGTGCTGCTTCTTGTATTTGTTCAGGAGGTTGAAGTGGCCCTTGTAGGGGAGGGCCGGGTCCATCTCGGCGCCGGCCACTCCGGGCCAGGTCATCCCGGTGGAGGCGTTGTTCGGGCCGTCCGTCCCGACGGAGATCTTGTTGGCGCCGTCGACGTGGGCGAAGGCGTAGTTGATGTGGGTGATCTTGTCCCACGGGATGTTGTTGGCGAGGAAGGCGGGCTGGCCGTTCTTCCCGGTCCGCCAGCTGGTGAAGTAGCCGATGACGCGGCGCTGGTGGTCGGCGCCCATCTTCTCGCGGCCCTCGGTGTCGTAGACCGAGCAGTAGGGGACGTCGACGCCGGGCGTCTTGTACAGGCCGTCGGGGCGACAGCTCTCGTTGTCGGCGGCGTACGAGACGCCGCCGGCGAGCGAGCTGAGCAGGAGCCCGGTGACGGCGGCACCGGACGCGAGCAGCGACGCTCTCTTGGTCGTGGGGGACAGCACGATCTGGTCCTCCTCGGGGAGGTGGAAAACACGCAACGAACAAGGGGGTGGTACGTGTCGGGCCCCTGGTGTGCGCACACCGGCGGGGCCGTTCCTCGGAGGTGACACGGAGATTAAGAGGACTAGACCAGTGCGTCAATAGGTCTGGACCAAAGTCGAGTTCCGTGAGATCGTGTGAGCCATCGCACAGGGATCGTGTGCATGCCCGTTGACGGGCCGTGGCACACTGGCCCTGTATCAGCAGCAGCGCACTCCGGGGTCGGTGTAATTCCGAACCGGCGGTATAGTCCGCGACCCGTCCGCAGCCAGCGGCCGGTTGACCAGGTGAGATTCCTGGACCGACGGTGAAAGTCCGGATGGGAGGCAGTGCGCGGCGGGCGACCCCGTACGGGGGTGTGCCGGCCGTACGTCCGCTGGCGACCACGGTTCCCGTGGGCGCCCCGTGGACATCCGGCCGTACCGGCACATCCCGTGCGCAGCGTCGTACCCGCTCTCTGTCGTCATCGACAGGCCCCGGAGTCCGTGCCCGAAGAGGCAGGAGGACCCGGTGGACCGGCAGGCCGACATCACCGCCATGCGACGCGCCGTGGAGCTCGCCGCCCGCGGACTCGGCGCCACCAGCCCCAACCCCGTCGTCGGCTGCGTCGTCACCGACGCCTCCGGCCACGTCGTCGGCGAGGGCTGGCACCAGCGGGCCGGCGGCCCCCACGCCGAGGTCCACGCCCTGCGCGCGGCCGGCGTCCTGGCCCGCGGCGGCACCGCCTACGTCACCCTCGAACCCTGCAACCACACGGGCCGCACCGGCCCCTGCGCCCTCGCCCTGATCGAGGCCGGGATCAGCCGCGTCGTGTACGCCGTCGCGGACCCGAACCCGCAGGCCGAAGGCGGTGCGGACACCCTCCGCGCGGCCGGCGTCCAGGTGGAGCGGGGCCTCCTGGAGGCCGAGGCCGAGGCCAGGAACCTCGCCTGGCTCACCTCCGTCCGCGCGGGCCGCCCCTTCGTCTGCTGGAAGTACGCCGCCACCCTCGACGGCCGGATCGCCGCCGCCGACGGCACCTCCCGCTGGATCAGCTCCGCCGCCTCCCGCGCCGACGTCCACCGGCTGCGCGCCGAGTCCGACGCCGTCGTCGTCGGCTCCGGCACCGCCCGCACCGACGACCCCCACCTCGCCGTCCGCGGCATCGAGAGCGCCGTCCAGCCGCTCCGGGTCGTCGTCGACACCCACGGCACCGCCGTGAAGCCCGGCGCCCGCGTCCTCGACGACGCCGCGCCCACCCTGATCGCCGTCGCCGAGGACGCCGAGACCTCCCTCCCGGACGTCGTACGCCTCCCCAGGGCCGCGACCGGCGGCCTCTCCGTACCCGCCCTCCTGGACGCCCTGCACGCGCGCGGCGTCCGCTCCGTCCTCCTCGAAGGCGGCCCCACTCTCGCGGGCGCCTTCGTCGCCGCCGGAGCCGTCGACCAGGTCGTCGGCTACCTCGCCCCGGTCCTCCTCGGCGCGGGCCCCGCCGCCCTCGCCGACGCCGGGATCACCACCCTCACGGACGCCCTGCGGCTCGACATCACCGAGACCACGCAGATCGGATCCGATATTCGCGTCACCGCCGTCCCCACCACCGCCAAGGGAGCCTGACCGTGTTCACCGGAATCGTCGAAGAGCTGGGCGAGGTCGTCGCCGTCGAGCAGCTGCCGGACGCCTCCCGCTTCCGCCTCCGCGGCCCCGTCGTCACCGAGGGCGCCCGCCACGGCGACTCCATCGCCGTCAACGGCGTCTGTCTGACGGTGGTCGAGACCGGTGACGGCGAGTTCACCGCCGACGTCATGGCCGAGACCCTCAAGCGCTCCTCCCTCGGCGCACTGGAGCCCGGCTCCCGGGTCAACCTGGAGCGCCCCATGGCCGTCGGCGGCCGGCTCGGCGGCCACATCGTCCAGGGCCACGTGGACGGCACCGGCACGATCCTGGAGCGGACCCCGTCCGAGCACTGGGAGCTCGTCCGCGTCGGCCTCCCCGCGGACCTCGCCCGCTACGTCGTCGAGAAGGGCTCCATCACCGTCGACGGCGTCAGCCTCACCGTCGTCGAGGTCGGCGACGACTGGTTCACCATCAGCCTCATCCCCACCACCCTCGCTCTGACCACGCTCGGTCACAAGCAGCCCGGCGCCCCGGTCAACCTCGAAGTGGACGTCATCGCCAAGTACGTCGAGCGGCTGCTCGGCCCGAACGGACAGGGGAACGCCAAGTGAACTGGCTCAACTCCGAGGCGTTCACCGTCCTCGACCAGAAGATCATCTGGTCGGACCTGATCGGCAACACCGTCGGCCTCATAGCCCTGGCCCTCGGCTGGCGCCGCTCCATCCTCACCTGGCCCGCCCAGCTCCTCTCCGGCCTGATCCTCGTCGGCGCCTACGCCACCGCCCACCTCTCCGGCGGCGTCGGCAAGCAGCTCCTCGTCATCGGCGTCGCCGCCTGGGGCTGGTGGCAGTGGAACCAGGGCAGGCGGCAGGCGCAGGACGGCTCCATCGCCGTCCGCTTCGCCACCTGGAAGGAGCGCGGCCTCCTCGCCGGCGGCGCCGTCCTCGGCACCCTCGCCGTCGGCGGGCTCTTCACCCTCTACCCGTCGCTCTCCTGGAGCCCCTGGGCCGACGCGTACATCTTCGTCGGCACCCTCGTCGCGATGGTCGCCCAGGCCCGCGGCCTGGTCGAGTTCTGGTTCGCCTGGCTCCTCGTCGACCTCGTCGGCGTCCCGCTCGCCTTCAGCAGCGGCCTCGCCTTCTCCGGCCTCGTCTACGTCGTCTACTTCGCCCTCGTCCTGTGGGGCATGCGCGACTGGTGGCTCCGGTCCCGCACCCCCGCCCTGGAAGGAGCCCCCGCATGAGTGTCTGGGACATCGAGGAGGACCTCGCCCTCGACCCCGTCGAGCAGGCGATCCGCGACATCGCCGCCGGCCGCCCCGTCGTCGTCGTCGACGACGAGGACCGGGAGAACGAGGGCGACCTCGTCATCGCCGCGGAGAAGGCCACCCCCGAGGTCGTCGCCTTCATGATGACCGAGTGCCGCGGCCTGATCTGCGCCCCCATGGAGCACGACGAGCTGGAACGGCTCCGCCTCCCGCAGATGGTCGAGAACAACACCGAGTCCATGCGGACCGCCTTCACCGTCTCCGTCGACGCGGGCCCCGAACACGGCGTCACCACCGGCATCTCCGCCGCCGACCGCGCCACCACCCTCCAGATGCTCGCGAGCGGCCGGCACGAGCCGTCCGACTTCGTCCGCCCCGGCCACATCTTCCCGCTGCGCGCCCGCGAGGGCGGCGTCCTCGCCCGCCCCGGACACACCGAGGCCGCCGTCGACCTCGCCCGCCTCGCGGGCCTGCGACCGGCCGGCGCGATCGTCGAGATCGCCGGCGAGGACGGCGTGATGCTCCGACTGCCCGAACTGATCCCCTTCGCCCGCAAGCACGGCCTGACGATCATCTCCATCGAGGACCTGATCGCCTACCGCCGCTCCGCCGACCCCACCGTCCGCCGCGAGGCCGAGGTCAACCTCCCCACCGCCCACGGCGACTTCACCGCCTACGGCTACCGCTCCACCGTCGACGGCGTCGAGCACGTCGCCCTCGTCCACGGGGAGATCGGCGACGGCACCGACGTCCTCGTCCGGGTCCACTCGGAGTGCCTCACCGGCGACATCTTCCACTCGCTGCGCTGCGACTGCGGCCCCCAGCTCCAGGCCTCCCTGGACCGCATCCAGGAGGCCGGCCGCGGCGTCGTCGTCTACCTCCGCGGCCACGAGGGACGCGGCATCGGCCTGCTCTCCAAGCTGCGCGCGTACGAGCTCCAGGAACGCGGCCGCGACACCCTCGACGCCAACCTCGAACTCGGCCTGCCCGCCGACGCCCGCGACTACGCCGCCGGCGCGCAGATCCTCGCCGACCTCGGCGTCCGCAGCCTCCGGCTCATGACCAACAACCCCGACAAGATCGACGCCCTCACCCGCCACGGCCTCGCCGTCGAGGGCCGCGAGCCGATGCCCGTCACGGCCGGCGAGCACAACCTCCGCTACCTGCGCACCAAGCGGGACCGGATGGGCCACGACCTCCCCTGGCTGGACGCCTCCCCGGCCTCCACCTGCGGCAACCAGTAACCATTCCCGTACGACCTGCAAGGAGAACCATGAGCGGCAAGGGCGCACCCGTCCTCAGCGTGAAGAACTGCGGCGACCTGCGGGTCGCGGTCGTCGCGGCCCAGTGGCACGAGAAGATCATGGACGGCCTCGTCGACGGCGCCCTGCGCGCCCTGTCCGAACTCGGCATCGACGAGCCCACCCTGCTCCGTGTCCCGGGCAGCTTCGAGCTCCCCGTCGTGGCCAAGGTCCTCGCCGGACGCGGTTACGATGCCGTCGTGGCGCTCGGCGTCGTCATCCGCGGCGGGACGCCCCACTTCGAGTACGTGTGTCAGGGCGTCACCCATGGCCTCACCCAGGTCTCGATCGACACCGGCGTACCCGTCGGATTCGGCGTCCTGACCTGTGACACCGAGGAACAGGCCCTCGACCGGGCCGGCCTCGAAGGCTCCAGCGAGGACAAGGGCCACGAGGCCGTCACCGCCGCCGTCGCCACCGCGACCATCCTGCGCACGGTCAGCGAACCCTGGCGCTAGGGGCTCCCTCTCCACCCCGTACTCTTAGGACATCATGGCGAACGAAACCCGTAAAAGCTTCGAAGACCTCTTCGCCGAGCTGAAGCTCAAGGCCGAGACCGGCGACCCCGCCACCTCCCGCACCGCGGAACTGGTCGGCAAGGGCGTCCACGCCATCGGCAAGAAGGTCGTCGAGGAGGCCGCCGAGGTCTGGATGGCCGCCGAGTACGAGGGCAAGGAAGCTGCCGCCGAGGAGATCTCGCAGCTGCTGTACCACGTCCAGGTGATGATGGTCGCCCGCGGGATCTCCCTCGACGACGTCTACGCCCACCTCTGAGCACCCCTCCGTCTCCCCACCACTCCCCAGGCAAAGGAAGCCCCTCCCATGCTGCGCATCGCCGTCCCCAACAAGGGTTCCCTCTCCGGACCTGCGTCGGCCATGCTCCATGAGGCCGGCTACCGCCAGCGCAAGGAGTCCAAGGAGCTCGTCGTCATCGACCCCGACAACGAGGTCGAGTTCTTCTACCTGCGGCCCAAGGACATCGCCATCTACGTGGCCTCCGGGAAGCTGGACATCGGCATCACCGGCCGTGACCTGCTCCTCGACTCCGGCGCCAGCGCCGAGGAGATCCTGGCGCTGAACTTCGGCCGCTCCACCTTCCGTTACGCCACCCGCCCCGGCACCGCCGACGGGCCCGAGGACTTCGCCGGGATGACGATCGCCACCTCCTACGAGGGCATCGTCGCCAAGCACCTCGCCGACCAGGGCATCGACGCCTCCGTCGTGCACCTCGACGGCGCCGTCGAGACCGCGATCCAGCTGGGCGTCGCCCAGGTCATCGCCGACGTCGTCGAGACCGGCACCAGCCTGCGCAACGCGGGCCTGGAAGTCATCGGCGAGCCGATCCTGAAGTCCGAGGCGGTCGTCGTCCGCCGCCACGGCGCCGAGGCCGACCACCCGCAGGTCCAGCAGTTCCTGCGCCGCCTCCAGGGCGTCCTGGTCGCCCGCAGCTACGTGATGATGGACTACGACTGCCGCGCCGAGCACCTGGAGCAGGCCGTCGCCCTCACCCCGGGCCTGGAGTCGCCGACCGTCTCCCCGCTGCACAACGAGGGCTGGGTCGCCGTCCGCGCCATGGTCCCCGCCAAGGACGCGCAGCGGATCATGGACGACCTGTACGAGCTGGGCGCCCGCGCGATCCTCACCACCGCGATCCACGCCTGCCGTCTCTGAGCCCCGCCGCACCACTCCTGGCACCGAGGAACCCGATGTCCGAGCCGACCACGCCCGCCCTCCCGGTCACCTTCCGGCCGGGCCGCACCCGCGCCGTCCTGCTGACCGTGGGCGTCGCCATGTTCGCGGCGATCACCGCCGTGGCGATGATGCTGGAACGGCTCGGACCGGGGGAGCGGGCCAGCTTCGTCTTCACCGCCGCGCTCTTCCTCGGCGTCCTCGTGCTGCTGAGCCGCCCCAAGGTCGTCGCCGACGACGAGGGCGTCACGGTCGTCAACATCACCCGCACCCGGCGCCTCGCCTGGGCGGAGATCCTCCGCGTCAACCTGCGCCCCGGCGACCCGTGGGTCTTCCTGGACCTCAGCGACGGCACCAGCCTGCCCGCCCTCGGCATCCAGCCGGGCATCGCCAAGGAGTCCGCGATCAAGGACGCCCGCGCCCTGCGCGCCCTCGCGGAGAGCCACGGCACCGGCGTCGAGGCGGCCTGAACTCCTGGGACGGGGCCTCAGCCCCTCATCCGGGCCTGAACTCCTGACAGGGGGCTGAACCCCTGACACGGGGCCGGGGGAAACCCCTGATCAGAGCCGGGGAGAACCCCCCTCCGTCCCCCATCCGGGGCGTCCCCCTGCCACACGGGGCGTCCGCGTGACTACTCTTGAGGCGGTGGTGCCGGGTGCACCACCGCCTCGCGCTGTGCAGGGCCGCCGCCGGCGGCCCGCGAGGCCGCCTTTCGACCCGAGGAGTGACTCCCTCCGGCAATGGACGGATCGTCCGGTAGTACCTGCGCCGCCCCCTCTCCCGAGGCGGCGGCATGATCGTCTCCCTGCTGCTCCTCCTGGCAGCCTTCCTCCTGATCCTCGCCAACGGCTTCTTCGTCGCCGCCGAGTTCGGTCTCGTGACCGTCGAGCGCGCGGAGGCCGAGCGGGCCGCGGCCGCCGGTGACCGGCGCGCCCGCACCGTCGTCTCGGCGTTGCGCGAGCTGTCCTTCCAGCTCTCCGGCACCCAGCTCGGCATCACCCTCACCTCGCTCGTCGTCGGCATGCTCGCCGAGCCCGCGCTCGCCGGACTGCTGCGCCCCCCGCTGACCGCCACCGGGCTGCCCCCGGGCGCCGTCTCCGGGATCGCCGTGGTGATCGGCATGCTGCTCGCCTCCGCGGTGCAGATGGTCGTCGGCGAACTCGTCCCCAAGAACTGGGCGGTCTCCCGGCCGCTCCAGGTCGCCCGTTTCGTCGCCGCTCCGCAGCGCCGTTTCTCCGCCGTCTTCCGGCCGGTGATCGCCCTGCTCAACCGGGTGGCGAACGGCCTGGTCCGCGCGCTCGGCGTCGAGCCCACCGAGGAGCTGGACTCCGTCCGCACCCCCGGCGAGCTGGAATCCCTCGCCCGGCACTCGGCCCGGGCCGGCGCCCTCGAACAGGACACCGCCGACCTCTTCGTACGGACCCTGTCCCTCGGCGGGCTCACCGCCGAGCAGGTCATGACCCCGCGCGTGAAGGTCAGCGCCCTCCAGTGGGACGCCACCGCGGCCGACGTCCTCAACCTCACCCGCGCCACCGGCCTCTCGCGCTTCCCGGTCTACCGGGACCGCATCGACGAGGTCGTCGGCATGGTCCACCTCAAGGACGCGCTCGCCGTCGCCCCCGACGCCCGGCCGCGCACCTCCGTCGGACGGATCGCGGTCCCGCCGCTCCTCGTCCCCGAGACGCTGCCCGTCCAGACCCTCCTGGAGCGGCTGCGCCACGAGCAGCCGATCGCCGTCGTCGTCGACGAGTACGGCGGCACGGCCGGTGTGGTCACCCTGGAGGACATCGTCGAGGAACTCGTCGGCGAGGTCCGCGACGAGCACGACACCGCCGCCGACGCCCACCCCGAACTGGCCGCCGCGCCCGCCGAGGACGGCCGCCCCGCCTGGGAGGCCGACGGCTCCTGCCGGGTCCACACCCTGCGCCGGATAGGCCTCGACGTGCCGGACGGGCCGTACGAGACCGTCGCCGGGCTCGTCGCCGACCTGCTCGGCCGGATCCCGGCCCCCGGCGACCGGGCCGAACTCCCCGGCTGGCGCCTCTCGGTGCGCCGGGTGGACCGCTTCCGGGCCGAACGGGTCCGGATCGTGCGCACCGCGCCGGTGCCCGTCCCCGCGGAGGCGGTCCGATGAGCACCCTCCAACTCCTCCTCGCCCTGCTCCTCGTCCTGGCCAACGGCTTCTTCGTCGGCGCCGAGTTCGCGCTCGTCTCCGTCCGCCGCAGCCAGATCGAGCCCCTCGGCGGCGCCCGCGCCACACAGGTGCTGTACGGCCTGGAGAACCTGCCGCGGATGATGGCCGCCGCCCAGTTCGGCATCACCGTCTGCTCGCTCACCCTCGGCGCGGTCGCCGAACCGACCGTCGCCCACCTGCTCGAACCGGCCTTCCACGCCGTCGGCGTGCCGGCCGGACTCATCCACCCGCTCGGCTATGTGATCGCCCTCGCCGCGGTCGTCTTCCTCCACCTCGTCATCGGCGAGATGGTCCCGAAGAACCTCGCCATGGCGGCACCCGAACGGACCGCGCTCTGGCTCGCCCCCGCCCTGGTCGGCTTCGCCCGGCTCTGCCGACCGGTGACGACCGCCCTGGGCGCCTGCTCGCAGCTGGTCCTGCGGGCCTTCAGGGTCGAGCCGAAGGACGAGGTCGAGGCCGTCTTCACCAGCGCCCAGCTCGGGCGCCTGGTGGAGGACGCCGGGCAGGCCGGACTCCTCGCCCCGGCCGAGCAGGAGCGCCTGGAGGACGCCCTGGAGCTGGGCAGCCGCCCGGTCATCGACGTCCTCATCCCGGCCGCCGCCCTGGTCACCGTCCCGCCGTCGGTCACCCCGGGGGAGATCGAGGAGCTGACCGTACGGACCGGCTACTCGCGCTTCCCGGTCCGCGCCGAGGGCCGCCACCAGGGCGTCTTCCTGGGCTTCGTGCACGTGAAGGACGTCCTGGACCTGGAGGAGCGGGAGCGGGCGGTGCCGCAGCAGCTGTGGCGCCCGATGGCGACGCTCCGCCCTGAGCTGCCGCTCGACGACGCCCTCGGCGTGATGCGCCGGGCCGCGACCCACCTCGCGCAGGTCGCCGACGGCTCGGGACGGGTCCTCGGCCTGGTCGCCCTGGAGGACGTCCTGGAGACGCTGGTGGGCGAGGTCCGCGACCCCGCGCACCGGCTGAACCCCGCCCCGGCGCCCGCCGTCTAGCCCCCGGCCCCGGGGGATGGCTCAGAACGGGGGCTCCTGCTGGGGGCCGCGGTCCGCAGGACCGCGGCCCGACAGCACCTCCCCGTACGCCTGCATCAGGTCCGCGAGCCGCAGCGTCGCCAGGTCCTCGCGGGTGAGCGTGCCCGGATAGCCGGAGAGCCGCAGGTCCCGGTAGGCGCAGGACTTCTCGTACAGGGTGCGCAGGAAGCGTCCGTTGCCCAGCTCGTCGATCCAGCCCTGCTCGACCACGTGGGCGCTGATCGAACGCAGCTCCTCCAGGGCCTCCTCGTCCCAGCCGTCGCCGTTGGCGGCGGCCAGCACCTCGCCGATCGCGGTCAGTTCGAGCGGCCGGTACGAGGGGAAGTCGACCCGGGTGGTGAACCGGGAGGAGAGCCCGGGGTTGGCCGCGAGCAGCCGGTCCATGCCCTCCGGGTAGCCCGCCAGGATGACGACGAGGTGGTCCCGGTTGTCCTCGGCCCGCTTCAGGAGCACCTGGAGGGCCTCGTCGCCGTAGGCGTCGCCCTTGCTGTAGCCGGAGTTGGAGAGCGCGTACGCCTCGTCGACGAAGAGCACCCCGCCGACCGCCGAGTCGATCAGCTCGTTCGCCTTCACCGCCGTCTGGCCCAGGAACTCGCCGACCAGATCGGCCCGTTGGGCCTCCACCAGATGGTCGCCGCCGAGCAGGCCGAGCGCGTAGAAGACCCGGCCGAGGATCCGCGCCACGGTCGTCTTGCCGGTGCCGGACGGCCCGGAGAAGACGAAGTGCCGCTTCGGCGGCTGCACCGGCAGCCCCTGCCCGGCCCGCAGCCGGGCCATCTCCAGCTGCGCCGACAACGCCTTGACCTGCCGCTTCACGGGTTCGAGCCCGACCATGCCCTCCAGCTCGGCCAGCGCCTCGGCGAGCAGCACCGGATCGGTCGGCCCGGCCGGGAAGCGCGGAGGACCGGCCTGCGCGGGCACCGGCGAGCTGTGCCGTACGCCCTCCGGGGGCGCGGCCGGCGCGCCGGGCGGCACCGGCTCGGGGGAGCGCCGCAGCCCGTCGCCGCCGAGGACCCCGGACTCCGGCTCGGGGCCGGGGGCGGTGTCCGTGCCGTCCTGGCCGGGGGCGCCGCCGGACGCGCCGAGCGCGACCGTGGCGAGCCCGGCCTGCTCGTCCATGCCGTCGAGCCCGTCGAAGCCGTCGTACTCGGCGATGGCGGCGAGCCGGGCCGCGGTGTCCATGAACGCGGGGTCGACGCGGTGCACCGCGCGGTAGAGGGGGAGGGCGGCGGCGCTGCGGCCGGTGCCCTCGTGGGCGCGGGCGAGCCAGTAGCGCAGCTCCTTGCGCTGCGGCTGCTCGCTGCGACAGCGCATCAGCGCCGCCGACAGCAGCGGCTCCGCCTGCCCGTACATCTCCAGGCGCACCCGGGCCATGCCGCCGAAGAGACCGGCCTCGATGCCGAGCAGCGGGTCGTCCACGAGCGGTTCGGTGTGCCGGACCAGCTGCTCCCAGTCCTTGATCAGATAGGCGCGGCAGGCGTGCAGGAAGCGGACCTGCGGGTCGGTGTCGACCGGCGGCAGCTCGGCGAGAGCCCGGTCGAGCTCCGGCACGTGCCGTCCGTCGAGCCAGTGGGAGGCGTGCGCGAGCAGCAGGTCGCGCGGACTTTCGAGCACCGGCTGCACCCACCAGCCCAGCCAGTACCAGGAGTTGAGGGTGCGGCGGTGCCGGGCGCGCTGCTCGCCGAAGCGCTCGCGGTTGCGGTACATGCGCAGCAGCGCGGTCGTGGTCTCCACCCGGAGCGCGTGCAGCCCCAGCCAGGCGTCCGCCATGCCGGGATCGCTCCGCACCGCGGCCCGGAACTCCTCCTCGGCCTGCGGATAGGCGCCCATCGTGTAGGCGTCCACTCCGCGCAGCCAGGCGAGCTCGGCGGGGGCCTGTGAGCCCTGCGTGCCGATGTCCATCGGGTCCCCCACAACCGTCGGCGTATGGACGGGATTTGACCGCACCTGCGGGCATCGTACCTGCGCAGGACCGGTGTGCTTAAGGAGAAGCGAAAGATCCGGAAGCCGTGACCCTGGGTGATCCTGCAGGGGTGGCGGGGGCTTCGTGAGGGGCGCGGCGGGCGGAACGAAGCCCCCGGTCACGGGGGAACAACCGGGGGCTTCGCGTCCGCGGCGGCCGTCGAAAGCCGCACATTCAGAACGTAAGACCTGTACGCCCCCGGGGTCAAGCGGAGTTGGAGCACGTATGGAAACGGACTTCCGGGAACTCAGTCCACCGCCATCAGGCCGTCACGGTGGGTGATGATCCGGCCCGCGCCCGCGGTCACAGCAGGCCCGGGAAGCCAGTCGTACCCCTCGCCACGCTCCCGTACCAGGGTGTCGGCGAAGGGCCGCGACGGATCCCCGGAGAAATGGCGAGTCTCCGCCACCACCCAGCTGTCCCAGAACTCCGCCTGCTCCGGCCCGTCCCGGCGCCGGCCCCGCTCCCAGGACGCCCCGGCCGGCCGCTCCATCCACAGCAGCCACGCCAGGTGCGGGCGCAGCTCCCGCCGCCCGGCCCCCACCCCCTCCACCAGTACCACCGGCGCGGGCGGCAGCTCGCGGGCGGGGCCGAAGCGCCGCAGGATCCAGTCGTACGGGTGATAGCGCGCGGTCGCGCCGCGCCCCAGCGGCTCCAGGATCTGTTCGCGCAGTCGGCCGGTCCAGGCGAAGAGCTCCTCGTGGGTGGCGAGGTCGTCGAGCCGGAGGACGGGCGCCCCGCCGAGGGCGGCGGCGAGCCGGCCGGCGAGGGTGGACTTGCCGGAGCCGGCGTGGCCGTCGACCGCGACGAGCCGGACCGGCCCCAGCGAGGGCGGCAGCCGGAGCAGCGCGCGGGCCGCGCGGTCGAGGTCGTCCATGCGGCCCAGGGTAGGCCAGGGGCGCCGCCGCAGGTCAGCGTGGTGCCGTCGTCACTGGTCCACACCCATGACGGTGGCGGCGACGCGGGCCGAAGTGCTGGCGCGGGCCCCGTCGAGCCGGGATAGTGGGCCCGCGCAGCCCCGCCCGATCGCCGTCCCGTCCCATGACTGGGGGTTCTCGCCATGCCCGGATCAGCGTCACGCCGGACCGTCCTCGCCGCGGCGCTCGCGGCCGCCGCGGGCACGGCCGCGACCGGAGCCGTACCGGCCTCGGCGGCCGAACCCGCCCCCGCTCCCGGAGGGGACGCGGGCGCCGGGGCGCCCGGGACCGTGGCCAACCGCTTCTGGTCCACCCTCACCGACTGGCGGTCCGGGGCCGCCGAGGGGACCCGGGCCGTCGCGGGGCACCGGCCGGGGCTGGTCCTGGACGCCCCCCTGGGCCGTACCGACCACACCGACCCGCACACCGGACGTACCTCCCCCTGGGAGTACGCCCGCTGGACCTCGCCCGCGCACACCCCGGCCGTCCCCGCCACCGAGGTGATCGCCTCCTGGAACGCGCGGACCCCGGCCGGCACCTGGCTGCAGGTCGAGCTGTCCGGCACGTACTCCGACGGGACGGACACCCCGTGGTACGTGATGGGCCGGTGGGCCTCCGGCGACACCGACATCCGGCGCACCTCGGTGGACGACCAGACCGACGGCCGCAGCAGCGTCTGGACCGACACCCTCGCGGTCGACGACCCCGCGAGCGGCCTGCGGCTCGCCGCGTACCGGCTGAGACTCACCCTCTACCGCCGCCCCGGCACGACGCTCACCCCCACCGTCTGGCGGCTCGGCGCGATGGCCTCGGACGTTCCCGACCGCTTCACCGTCCCTGCCTCCGTGCCCGGCCTCGCCCGCGAGCTGGCCGTCCCCCGCTACTCGCAGAACATCCACATCGGCCGGTACCCCGAGTACGACAACGGCGGCGAGGCCTGGTGCAGCCCGACCTCCTCGCAGATGATCGTCGAGTACTGGGGCCGCCGCCCCTCCGCCGAGGACCTGGCCTGGGTGAACCCCGACTACGCCGACCCGCAGGTCTGCCACGCGGCCCGCTTCACCTACGACCACCAGTACGCAGGCTGCGGCAACTGGCCCTTCAACGCCGCCTACGCCGCCACCTACCCCGACCTGAACGCGGTGGTGACCCGGCTCCGCTCCCTCGCCGACCTGGAGACCCTGATCGCCGCCGGCATCCCGGCCATCACCTCCCAGTCCTTCCGCGCGGAGGAACTGACCGGCGCCGGCTACGGCACCTCCGGCCACCTCATGACCGTGATCGGCTTCACCGCCGACGGCGACGTGATCGCCAACGACCCCGCCTCCCCGACCGACGAGGCCGTCCGCCGGGTCTACCGGCGGCGCGAGTGGGAGAACATCTGGCTGCGGACGAAGCGGTACGACGCGAACGGCAGGGTCAGGAGCGGTACGGGCGGGGTCTGCTACCTGTACTTCCCCGAGCGGCCGACTTCCGCGCAGTGCAAGGCGCTTCGGGCCGTCGGGGTGCTCTGAGCCGCGGTCCGCCGGGGCCTCGCCGTCGTGGTCACCGGGCGGCGCCGGGCGGGACCAGGACGCCACTGGCCCGGACGGTCCGGTCGGCCCAGACGGGGCCCGCGGCGAGCCGCGCCCACTCGGCGTCCCGGCGGCCCGGCAGGGTGCGGCCCTGGCTGGCCCAGAGCGCGTACAGGGCCTGGTAGATCGGCGGGTCCGGGTGGACCTGCACGGGCACCGGCGCGGGCAGGGGGGCTGGTACGGGGGTGGGCGCGGGTGTTCTCTCCGGGGCCGGAGCCTGCGCGGGGACCGGGGTCGGCGCGGCGGCGACGGGGGAGGGGCCGGGCAGGTCCGGCGCCTCCGGAATGCGGCGCGGAACCGATTCTTCACCGCGTGGGTCAGTCTGCCGGTGCCGACCGACTCCGCTGGGTGTGGAGTACAGCGTGGTCATGACCGGACCAACGCGCCCCGGGCCGTCGGGTCACCGTCGGACGGATTCGAGCGGCAGTTCGTCCCTTACCCGCGTCTTACCCGCGTCCGCGTGTGCTCCAGGCCTGGGGCCCGTGCACGACTCTGGCCCCGGTCACGGTTGCTGACGTACCGTCAGATCCTCTTCGAGGACCAGGAGGTCAGCCGTGGACGACGACCGGCCCGTCGCGCTCGACGAATACCCCGTGCACCAGGCCCCGCTGTCGATGAAGCACCACGTCAGCGGCGACCGGAACGCCTACGACCGCTGCATCTTCCACGTCTTCGACCACGGCGGCCGGGCCCTGCTCATCGCCGGGCTCGGCGTCTACCCCAACACCGGGGTCGTCGACGCCTACGCCACCCTGCGCACCGGCGACCGGCTGCACGCCGTCCGCGCCTCCGACGCGCTCGGCGACGACCGGATGCGGCTGGAGGTCGGTCCGCTGCGGATCACCGTCGACGAACCGCTGCGGCGCTTCACCCTGAGCTGCGCCGCCGACCCGGGCGACCCCGACGGGCTCTCCTTCGACCTCGCCTGGACCGGCGACTTCCCGGCCGTCTGGGAGCCGCACCACCTCCAGCGCACCGGCGGCCGGCTCACCCTGGAGGGCCGCCGGTTCGTCCAGGCCGGCCGGTGCACGGGCACCGTGCGGGCCGGCGGCGAGCGGTTCGACGTCACGGCGGGGGAGTGGACCGGGACCCGCGACCGCAGCTGGGGCGTCCGTCCGATCCCCGGCGAGGAGCCGGGCCGCGCCGCCGAACTCCGCCCCGAGGGCTTCCACTGGCTCTGGATCCCCATGCGCTTCGAGGACCGCTTCGTGATGGTCGTCGCGCAGGAGGACGCCGACGGCTACCGCACCCTCAACCAGGCCCTGCTCGTCCGCGACGGCCACCGGGACGTCCAACTCGGCTGGCCCCGCACCGAGATCGCCTACCGGTCCGGCACCCGCCACCCCGAGAGCGCCGTCGTCCACCTCACCGACCCCACCGGCAAGCCCCTGGAGATCGGCGTCGAGGTCCTCGCCTCCTCCCCGCTCGCCGTCGGCGCGGGCTACCCGCCCGCCGACGACTGGCAGCACGGCACCTGGCAGGGGCGCGACTGGGCCGACCGGCGCGTCTACGACCTCTCCGACCCGGCCGCCCATCCGCTCGCCGCCTACGGCGTCACCGACCACTCCGCCCGCTTCACCCTCGACGGCCGCACCGGTCACGGCATCTTCGAACACGGCTCCTTCGGCCGCCACGACCCCAGTGGCTTCACGGACTTCACCTCCACGGCCCCCTGATCCCCGCCCCTGAGCCGCTACGCGGCGAGCCCCTGCAGAACCCGGCGAGCGGGCTGAGCGCGGCTGGGGCCGTGAGCTCGGCCGAAGTGCTACCGGAGGCAACCGAGCCCGAACGAGAAGGAGCCCCCATGGTCACGGCACCCCGACCCCGCACCACCACCCGCGACCCCGAGGAGCTGGCCGCGCGGCTCACCGCCTGGCTCGACCGGCGGCTGCCCGGCGCCACGGTCTCCGGCCTCGCCGTGCCCGGCTCCAACGGCATGTCCAGCGAGACCCTGCTCTTCGACCTGGAGCACCCGGACGCGCCCGTGCGCGGCTGCGCCCTCCGGCTGGCCGCCGACCCCGCCGCGTACACCGTCTTCCCCGTCTACGACATGGCCCGCCAGCACCGCGTGATGGCGCTCGTCGCCGAGCACACCGACGTGCCCGTGCCACGGGTGCTCTGGCTGGAGGAGGACCCGGAACCGCTCGGCGCCCCCTTCTTCGTGATGGCCCGCGCCGAGGGCCGCGTCCCGCCGGACGTCATGCCCTACACGTACGAGGGGAACTGGCTGCACTCCGCCACCGACGCCCAACGGGCCGCGCTGGAGGCCGAGTCGGTGGGTGTCCTGGCCCGGCTGCACGACCAGTTCCCGGCGAAGGAGGCCGAGTTCCTGCTCCCGGACGGCACCGGCAGCCCGCTGCGCCGCCACGTCGACGCCCAACGCGCCTACTACGCCTGGGTGGTGGAAGGGCTGGCACCCTCACCGCTCATCGAGGCCGCCTTCGCGCGCCTGGAGGAGCTGTGGCCGGACGACGAGGGGCCCGCGGTGCTCTGCTGGGGCGACGCCCGGATCGGGAACATCGTCTACGACGGCTTCGCCCCCGCCGCCGTCCTCGACTGGGAGATGGCGGCCTGCGCGCCCCGCGAGGTGGACCTCGGGTGGACCGTCTACCTGCACCGTTTCTTCCAGGACCTGACCGTGGGCTTCGGCCAGCCGGGCCTGCCCGGCCTCCTGCGCCGCGACGCGGTCGAGCGGCGGTACGCCGAGCTCACCGGCCACGTGCCGCGCGCGATGGAGTTCCACACCCTGTACGCGGCGCTGCGGCACGCGATCGTGATGCTGAGGATCGCGTACCGCCAGGCGTACTTCGGCGAGGTCGAGGTCCCCGCGGACCCCGACCGCCTGATCCTGCACCACGCCACCCTCGCGGCGATGGTGCGCGGAAGCTACTGGAGCGACACGGACGCCTAGGCGGCGCGGCGCAGCTGCGCCGGACGGATCGGGCGCGAGCCCGGGCCGCCGATGTGCGAGAAGGGCTGCGTCCGCCAGTCGAGTCCCTGAGGCAGCGTCAGGAGCAGGGAGGTGTCCTGCTCCTGGACCCCCAGGCCGTCGTCGGCCGAGCGGGCCTCGGCGGCGGGCCGGCCGGTGCCCGGGCAGACCGTCAGGGTGAAGGGGTTCCACGGCGACGGGCAGAGGGCGTGCTCGGGCAGCGCGTCCTCGTCCGCCAGCAGGGCGATCGGCTGATCGCACTGCGGGCACATCACCCGGAACATCTCAAAGGTGTCGTACGCGTCGAACTCGTCGGCCGTGTCGGCCTGGGCGGACGTGTCGACGGAATCAACGGGCTCCTGCATGGAGAATCTCCCCCTCGGACGGGTCGGCCGAATGTCGTGCGGCCGGGACCACAGCAAGCCCTTCCCATGCGGAACTCCGCATAACCGTGAGCCGCCTCTCGACCCCCGGCCCAAACCTGTGGCGTTCGTCACATGCCTGTCGCAGGTGCCCCGTGACCGCCCATAGCGCCCCATACGGCCCGCTCCCCACTGGGCCCGGGACCCTTCGGCGCAATAGGGTCGGCGCATGGAGGAGCTGGATCGTCAGATCGTCGAGTTGCTCGTCAAGGACGGGCGCATGAGCTACACCGACCTGGGCAAGGCCACCGGCCTGTCCACCTCGGCCGTGCATCAGCGCGTCCGCCGCCTGGAGCAGCGCGGTGTCATCCGCGGCTATGCCGCCGTCGTCGACCCCGAGGCGGTGGGCCTCCCGCTCACCGCCTTCATCTCGGTCAAACCCTTCGACCCCAGTGCCCCCGACGACACCCCCGACCGGCTCGCCGACATCCCCGAGATCGAGGCCTGTCACAGCGTCGCCGGCGACGAGAACTACATCCTCAAGGTCCGCGTCGCCACCCCCCTGGAGCTGGAGCACCTGCTCAGCCGGATCCGCTCCCAGGCGCACGTCTCCAGCCGCACCACCGTCGTCCTGTCCACCCCGTACGAAGCCAGGCCGCCGCGCATTTAGCCTGGTCGCATGAGCGAAAGCCTGAACTCCGGCGAACACCGCACCGTGCTGCTGCGCGGTGGAGAAGTCCACAGCCCCGCCGACCCCTTCGCCACCGCCATGGTGGTGGAGCGCGGTCACATCGCCTGGGTGGGCGAGGAGGGCGCCGCCGACGCCTTCGCCTCCGGCGTGGACGAGGTGATCGACCTGGAGGGCGCGCTCGTCGCCCCGGCCTTCGTGGACGCCCACGTCCACACCACGGCCACCGGCTTCGCGCTCACCGGCCTCGACCTGTCCTCCGCCGCCTCGCTCGCCGAGGCGGCGGAGCTGATCCGCGCCCACGCCGCCGCCCGCCCCGAGGACCGCATCCTCGTCGGACACGGCTGGGACGCCTCCCGCTGGCCCGAGCGGCGTCCGCTCACGCGTGAGGAGCTGGACGGCCTCACCGGCGGCCGCCCGCTCTACCTCACCCGGATCGACGTCCACTCGGCCGTCGTCACCACCGCGCTGCTCGACCTCGTCCCCGGCGTACGGGACCTGGGCGGCTTCCACGACGGGCGCGCCCCGCTGACCGGCGACGCCCACCACGCGGTCCGCGCCGCCGCCTTCGCCGCCGTCTCCCCGCGCCAGCGCACCGAGGCCCAGCGCGCCGCCCGCGCCCACGCCGCCTCCCTCGGCATCGGCACCCTCCACGAGTGCGGCGGGCCGCGGATCTCCTCCGAGGACGACTTCACCGGCCTGATGGACCTCGCCCGCAGCGAGCCCGGCCCCCGCGTGGTCGGCTACTGGGCCGACCTCGACATCGAGCGGGCCCGTGCGCTCGGCGCCCTCGGTGCGGCCGGCGACCTCTTCGCCGACGGCTCCCTCGGCTCGCACACCGCCTGCCTCCACGAGCCGTACGCGGACTCCGCCGGCCACACCGGATCCGCCCACCTGGACGCCGCCACCGTCGCCGCCCATGTCGTCGCCTGCACCGAGGCGGGCCTCCAGGCCGGCTTCCACGCCATCGGCGACGCCGCCGTCACCGCCGTCGTCGACGGCGTCCGGGCCGCCTCGGAGAAGCTCGGCCTCGCCCGGATCCGGGCCGCCCGGCACCGCGTCGAGCACGCCGAGATGCTCACCCCCGAGACGATCGCCGCCTTCGCCGAGCTCGGCCTCACCGCCTCCGTCCAGCCCGCCTTCGACGCGCTCTGGGGCGGCGAGGAGGGCATGTACGCCGAGCGGCTCGGCGCCGAACGGGCCCGCACCCTCAACCCGTACGCGGCCCTGCTGCGCGCCGGCGTGCCGCTGGCCTTCGGCTCCGACAGCCCGGTCACCCCGCTGGACCCCTGGGGGACCGTCCGCGCCGCCGCCTTCCACCGCACCCCCGAGCACCGCGTCTCGGTCCGGGCCGCCTTCACCGCCCACACGCGCGGCGGCTGGCGCGCGGTCGGACGGGACGACGCCGGCACCCTGGTCCCCGGCGCCCCCGCCGACTACGCGATCTGGCGGACCGGCGACCTGGTCGTCCAGGCGCCCGACGACCGGGTGGCCCGCTGGTCCACCGACCCGCGCTCCGGGACGCCCGGTCTGCCCGATCTGTCCCCCGGGGCCGACCTCCCTGTCTGCCTGCGGACCGTGGTGCACGGACAGACGGTGTTCGTACGTCCGAACGAGTGATGTCCGGTTGACGGCCACCCGGATGTGCGTGCCACGGGTTCCTGCCCGACCTGCGCATCTCCCCGTCCGGCCTGCGGCTTCTCGGGAACTCCGCAGGTCAAGCGGGTGTTGACAGGCGACCACCAGGGGCGGGTAGGTTCTCCCGCGTCCACCACAGGACATCCGACCGGATCACGCCTCCTCGCCCGTGCCGACCGCCGCCCGCGCCTCGGCCGCGAAGGAAGGTTCCGCCGGCGGAAGGTGCGACCCGGGTGGGGCCCGGACGTTCAGTAGACAACGGCCTCGTGCCGATCCGCAGCCGGCGGGTCCCGGGTCGGACCGAAGGACGTCGGGCCCCGCACCGCACCGCACCGCACCGCACCACCCGCCCCCTCCGCCCCGCCGCGTCGCACGTCTCACACCCCGCAGGACCGGACCACGCCGGAGACCTCGCTAAGGTGGGGGCCTGTGTCTGTATCCGAAGGGGCAGTAGTGAACGACGGTGGCGTGAGGCGTTACGGCCCGCTCGGCAAGGCCTTGGTGATCATTCCGACCTACAACGAGGCGGACAACATCAGGCCGATCGTCGCGCGCGTGCGGGAGGCCGTGCCGGAGGCGCACGTGCTCGTCGCCGACGACAACAGCCCCGACGGCACGGGCAAGTTCGCCGACGAGATCGCGGCGGAGGACGACCACGTCCACGTCCTGCACCGCAAGGGCAAGGAGGGGCTGGGCGCCGCCTACCTCGCCGGCTTCCGCTGGGGCATGGAGCACGGCTTCGACGTTCTCGTCGAGATGGACGCCGACGGCTCCCACCAGCCCGAGGAGCTGCCCCGACTGCTCACCGCGCTCAAGGGCGCCGACCTCGTCCTCGGCTCCCGCTGGGTGCCGGGCGGCCGGATCGTGAACTGGCCGAAGTCCCGTGAGTTCATCTCCCGCGGCGGCAGCCTCTACTCCCGCGTGATGCTCGACGTCCCGATCCGTGACGTCACCGGCGGCTACCGGGCCTTCCGCAAGGAGACCCTGGAGGGCCTGGGCCTGGACGACGTGGCCTCCGCCGGCTACTGCTTCCAGGTCGACCTGGCCCGCCGGGCCGTCGCCGCCGGCTTCCACGTCGTCGAGGTCCCCATCACCTTCGTCGAGCGCGAGGTCGGCGACTCCAAGATGAGCCGCGACATCCTCGTCGAGGCCCTCTGGCGCGTCACCGGCTGGGGTCTCGCCGCCCGCGCCGAGAAGGTCACCAAGCTCCTCGGCCGCAAGCGCGGCTGACCCCCGGCCCGTACCGGCCCGGACCGCCCCGCGTGGTCCGGGCCGGGCCATTTCCCGCCACCTTCCGTCCTGATCTTTTCCTTACGACGTTCCTGCGGCGCGCCAGGCACACTGGACGGCATGACGACCGGCGCACCGCCCCCTCACGCACCCCAGCGCTCCCGTGCGCGCACCTTCCTCCCGCTGGGCCTCGCCGCCTGGCTGGTCCTGGAGATCTGGCTGCTCACCGTCGTGGCGAACGCGACGAGCGGGCTGATCGTGCTGCTGCTCCTCGTCGGCGGCGCCGTCCTCGGCGCCACCGTCGTCAAGCGGGCCGGCCGGCGGGCCTTCGCCAACCTCACCTCCACCTTCCAGCAGGCCCAGGACGCGGCCCGGAGCGGTACGGCCCCGAGTGCGGCCGACCGGAAGGGCGCCGAGGACCGCAACGGCTTCCTGATGCTCGGCGGCCTGCTCCTGATGATCCCCGGCCTGATCTCCGACGCCGCCGGACTGCTGCTGCTCGTGCCCCAGGTCCGCACGGCCCTCGGGCGCGCCGCGGAGAAGGCCGTGGAGCGCCGGATGGCCGCCGCATCCCCCGGCAGCCTCCAGGACGCCTTCCAGCAGGCCCGTATCCACCGCCCGGACGGAAAGGTGGTCCCGGGCGAGGTCATCCGTGACGACGCGCCCCGGGGGCCGTACGGCCCCGCCGACGGGCAGCGCCCGCCGCTGACGCCCTGACCACCGGCGTACCGCGAGGAACCGCGCGGACGCCGAGGGGCCCGGTACACGGATCGTGTACCGGGCCCCTCGGCGTTGCTCTGTCAGCCGTCCGTCAGGCGGACTTGCGGCTGTCGCGCGGGTGCACCGCGATGTTCATGGCGCCGGAGCGCAGGACGGCCAGCCTCTCGGCGAGGACCTCCTCCAGCTCCTCACGGGTACGCCGCTCCATGAGCATGTCCCAGTGCGTACGCGCCGGCTTGCCCTTCTTCTCCTCGGGACCGTCCCCGTCCACCAGGAGTGCCTGGCTTCCACAGACCTTGCATTCCCACTCCGGCGGAATCTCCGCCTCCACCGAGAAGGGCATCTCAAAACGATGGCCCTTCTCGCATGCGTACTCCACGGCCTGGCGCGGGGCCAGATCGATGCCGCGGTCGGTCTCGTAGCTGGTCACCACGAGGCGCGTGCCGCGAAGAGCTCGCTCACTCATGAATCGTGCCTCCCGGGCTTGTCGCCCACAGGACAGGTGTCGCTGTCGTCGTCATCCGGTCAACGTCCGGTCGGCGAGAAAGATTCCCGTTCCGGGTCATGCGTCGCCCGTCGTGCCGCCCCTTGTTGTACCCACCAGTGCCCGTTTTGTCACATCTGACGGCAGAATATGACTCGACGTTTTCACCAAAGCAGCACGCAGTAACGGTCCGCCTGGCAGGCCAAACGCGTACACTACCGGCCTTTCACTCCCGCGTCTAAATCCGCTCCGGCACGACGTTGCCCGCCGCCCGTACGGCGTCCCGCACGGGCACCCGCGCGAGCAGGGCGAAACCGGCCACGAAGAAGACCAGCAGAGAGATGATGGCAGCTCGGTAGCTGTCCGTCAGCTGGTACACGAGCCCGAACATCAGCGGCCCCAGCCAGCTCAGCCCGCGGTCGCTCAGCTCGTACGCCGAGAAGTACTCCGCCTCCTTGCCCTCCGGCACCAGGTGCGAGAACAGCGAACGGGACAGCGCCTGGGTGCCGCCCATCACGAGCCCGATGGCCGCCGCCAGACAGAAGAAGAGGACCGGCGCCCCGGCCGGCAGCAGATACCCGGCCAGGAGGATGACCGTCCACACGAGGAGTGCGCCCAGGATCGTCCGCTTGGCGCCGTGCGTCCGGGCGAACCGGGCCATCAGGAGCGCCCCGGCCACCGCGAGCACCTGCACAAGCAGCACCGCCGTGATGAGCGTCGTCTTCTCCAGGCCCAGCTCCTTCTCGCCGAAGATCGCGGCCTGGGAGATCACCGTCTGCACCCCGTCGTTGTAGACGAGGTACGCGAGGAGGAAGGCCAGCGTCAGAGGGTGCCGGCGCATGTCCTTCAGGGTCGACCGCAGCTGCCGCCAGCCCGCCCCGACGGTTCCCGAGCCCGCCGCGCCGTCCGCCCCGGCGGCCGCGGGCGGCAGCCGCCGGTCGCGCAGCCGGCGCAGCGGGATCAGCGCGAAAGCCCCCCACCACAGGCCCGCCGAGGCCAGGCAGATCCGCACCGCCTCGCCCTCCTCCAGGCCGAAGGAGTCGTGGGCCGAGTACAGGACCAGGTTGAGCACCAGGACCAGTGCGCCCGAGGTGTAGCCGAAGGCCCAGCCGCGCGAGGAGACCTCGTCCCGCTCCTCAGGGCCCGCGATCTGCGGCAGATAGGCGTTGTAGAGCATCATCGCGACCGCGAAGGCCGCGTTCGCCACGATCAGCAGGAACGCGCCGAGCAGGTACCGCGTGCCCTCCAGGAAGAACATCCCGGTGGTCGCGCCCGCCCCGATGTACGCCGCCGCCGCGAGCAGCGGCTTCTTCCGGCCCCGGCGGTCCGCCGCCGCGCTCACCAGGGGCATCGCGACAATGGCCACCACGAGCGAGACGGAGACCGCGTACGGGAAGAGCGAGCCCGGCGCCACGGGGATGCCGAGCGGGTACACGAGTCCGTCCTCGCCGCCCGCCGCGTTCTCGGCCACCGAGGTGAGGTACGGCCCCAGGAACACGGTCACGACGCTGGTCGAGTAGACCGAGCAGGCGAAGTCGTAGAAGTACCAGCCGCGCTGCTCCCGTCTGCGCGCGGCCGGATCGGTGATGGGCCCTTCAGGACCGGTCGTCTCGGCGGTCACGGCCGCACGCCCCCTCGTTCGTCCCCGACGCGGGGACGCCCGCTCGGCCTCAGACCCATGCCCCGCGGGCGGCGAGGACCTCGCGCAGCGTCTCCAGATGATCGGTCATGATGCCATCCACCCCCAGGTCGAGGAGAGAGTCCATGCGCTCCGGATCGTTCACGGTCCACACGTGCACCTGGAGCCCGCGCGCGTGCGCCGCCCGGACGAACCGGCGGTCCACCACGCGGATCCCGCCCTGGCTCTCCGGGACCTGCGCCGCCACCGCGCCCGCCCGCAGCGGGGCCGGGACCCCCAGGGAGCGCATCCGGAGGGCGGCGACGCCGGTCACGCCGTACGAGGTGGCGAGGCGGGGGCCGGCGAGCCGTTGGGCCCGCGCCACCCGGGCCTCGGTGAAGGAGCTGACCAGGACCCGGTCCCAGGCCTCGGTCCGGGAGATCAGGTCCACCAGCGGGGCGAGCGCCGACTCGGTCTTCAGGTCCACGTTCCAGCGGGCCTCGGGGAACTCCTGGAGCAGGTCCTCGAAGAGCGGCAGCGGCTCCTTGCCGGCCACCCGGGCCTCCCGCACCGCCGCCCACGGCAGGTCCCGGATCCGGCCCGACGCGTCCGTCACCCGGTCCAGGGTGGCGTCGTGGAAGGCGACGAGCACCCCGTCGGCGGTGGTGTGCACATCGGTCTCGAAGTAGCGGTAGCCCGCCGCGGCGGCCCGGCGGAAGGCGGCCGCGGTGTTCTCCAGGCCGTCCGCCGTGCCGCCCCGGTGGGCGAAGGGCAGCGGGACGGGGTGGTCGAGGTAGGGATGGCGTACGCGAGTCACGGGCGCAGTATGGCGCCTTCCGGTGACGTCGGGGCGACGATGGCGTCGACGGCAGGGGTGCCCTGCTCCTGGGCGGTCGCCGGCTCGGGGAGGGCCGCCGGCCCCGGTACGGCGAAGAGGCGCAGGAAGAACTGGGCGAGCGGGCCGATCGACAGCGCGTAGAGGACCGTGCCGACGCCGACCGAGCCGCCCAGCAGGAAGCCGGTGGCGACCACCGTGACCTCGATCAGGGTGCGGATCAGCCGGATCGAGCGCCCGGTGAGGCGGTGCAGACCGGTCATGAGGCCGTCGCGCGGCCCCGGACCGAAGCGGGCCGCGATGTACAGACCGGTCGCCACTCCGTTCAGCGTGATCCCGAGCACCAGCAGGGCGATGCGCGCGGGCAGCCCGTGCCCCTCGGGCAGCAGGGCCAGGCCGCCGTCCATCGCCGCGCCGATCACGAGGACGTTCGAGACCGTGCCCAGGCCCGGCCGCTGCCGCAGCGGGACCCACAGGAGCAGGACGAGGGCGCCGACGATCGTCAGGACGACGCCCATGGAGAGCCCGGTGACCTCCGACAGGCCCTCGTGCAGCACGTTCCACGGCTCCAGGCCGAGGCCGCTGCGGACGAGCATCGCCGAGCTCACGCCGTAGAGGACGAGACCGGCGTAGAGCTGGACGAGCCGCCGGGCGAGGTGCCGGCCGCGCGGGCCGGAGGCGATGGACATGGACGGTGCCCCCTTGTGAGTGGTGATGACGGTGGATCGCGGCCCCCGTGTGGTGAAGGTGGACCGACCCATGACACTCTGTGGCGGGAGGACAGATGCCAACCATGGCCAATTCGAGGAAGGTGGACTGATTTCCATGGCTCAGTGGACCTCGGCCGTCGGGGCCGCTCAGCTCGCCCGGCAACTCCAGGCGCAGCAGCCCCGCCCGGCGGGCCCCGGCACGCGGAAGCCACCCGCCTACCGGGCCCTCGCCGACGGCATCCGCCTGCTCGTGCTCGAGGGCCGGGTGCCGGTCGCCGCCCGGCTTCCCGCCGAGCGTGAACTCGCCCTCGCCCTCACCGTCAGCCGCACCACCGTGGCCGCCGCCTACGAGGCGCTGCGCACCGAGGGCTTCCTGGAGTCCCGGCGCGGCGCCGGCAGCTGGACCGCCGTCCCCGCCGGGAACCCGCTGCCCGCGCGCGGCCTCGAACCGCTGCCGCCGGAGACCCTCGGTTCCCTCATCGACCTCGGCTGCGCCGCCCTCCCGGCCCCCGAACCCTGGCTGACCCGCAGTATCCAGGGCGCCCTGGAGGAACTGCCGCCGTACGCGCACACCCACGGCGACTACCCGGCGGGCCTGCCCGCGCTGCGCGCCATGCTCGCCGAGCGCTACACCGCCCGCGGCATCCCGACCATGCCCGAGCAGATCATGGTCACCACCGGCGCCATGGGCGCCATCGACGCCATCTGCCACCTCTTCGCCGGGCGCGGCGAGCGGATCGCCGTCGAGTCCCCCTCGTACGCCAACATCCTCCAGCTCATGCGGGAGGCCGGCGCCCGGCTGGTCCCCGTCGCCATGTCCGAGGGGCTCGGCAGCTGGGACCTCGGCCGCTGGCGCCAGGTGCTGCGCGACGCCGCGCCCCGCCTCGCGTACGTCGTCGCCGACTTCCACAACCCGACCGGCGCCCTCGCCGACGAGGACCAGCGGCGGCGGCTCGTGGAGGCGGCCCGCGCGGCCGGCACGGTCCTCGTCGTCGACGAGACCATGACCGAGCTCCACCTCGACGACGACGTGGAGATGCCCCGGCCGGTCTGCGCCTTCGACCCGGCCGGCTCCACGGTCCTCACCGTCGGCTCGGCCAGCAAGGCGTTCTGGGCCGGGATGCGGATCGGCTGGGTCCGCGCCGCGCCCGACGTCATCCGCTCCCTCGTCGCCGCCCGCGCCTACGCCGACCTGGGCACGCCCGTCCTGGAGCAGCTCGGCGTCAACTGGCTGATGCGCACCGGCGGCTGGGCGGAGGCGGTCGGGCTGCGCCGGGCGCAGGCCCGCGAGAACCGGGACGCGCTCGTCGCCGCGGTCCGCAAGGAGCTGCCGGGGTGGGAGTTCGAGGTGCCGAAGGGCGGCCTGACGCTCTGGGTGCGCACCGGCGGGCTCTCCGGCTCGCGGCTGGCCGAGGCGGGCGAGCGGGTGGGTGTACGGGTCCCCTCCGGCCCCCGCTTCGGCGTCGACGGCGCCTTCGAGGGGTACGTCCGGCTGCCGTTCACCGTCAGCGGCCCGGTCGCCGAGGAGGCCGCGGCCCGGCTCGCCGCCGCGGCCCGCCTGGTGGAGTCCGGCCTCGGCGGGGGATCGGAGCCGTCGCGGGCGTTCGTCGCCTGAGGACGACCGGGGGCGTTCGCCGCTCGAGAACGACCGGCGGAGCGGAGAGCCACGCGCGCGTGGGCCCGGCGAGGTTCTCGACCGGGGCCACGCGCGCGTGGACGTCCCCGCGCGGGTCAGCCCTCCGCAGGGACCGGCGCGTGGCGGGGGACGGGTCCTGTGGTCGGTTCGGCCGCCGCCTCCGGGACCTTCTCCAGGGCCACCGTCGCCGCCGTCCGCCGCTCCGGCAGCAGGTCGAGGACGGCCTGCCGGTCGGCGTCGCCCGCGGCCTCGTCGTACGGGTCGGGGGTGGCCGGCACCTGGAGCCGGAGGACCGGACCCGTGCCGAGGCGGGCGTAGCCGCGGCCCGGCGGGACCTGCGGGGTCGGGGTGGTGTGCGGCGTAGTACCCAGCACCGCCGCGATCTGGTCGGAGGAGGCGGGCCCGAGGACCACGCGGGCGCGGGTGTGCGCGCGTACCCCCTCGTGGAGCGCGTCGACCGTGTCGAACTGCTCGGCCACCACCACCGTCACCTGGGCCGCCCTGCCGTGCCGCAGCGGCACCTGGAGCAGTTCCTGGGGGTCGGGGCGGCCCTGGGAGGCGGCCAGGTGGCCGAGGATGCCGGGGCGGTCGAGGAGGATCCACAGCGGGCGGCGGGTGTCCGCGGGGGTCGGGCGGCCGGCCTGCCGGGCGCGGTTGGCGGAGATCAGCCGCCGCTCGGTCTCGTGGGCGGCCCATTCCAGGCTCTCCAGGGCTCCGGACAGCTCGCTCTCGACGCCGAGGACGCCGTCGCGGCCGACCAGGCAGGCGTACTCGCCGGTCCCGGTGCCCTCCACGATCAGCACGTCCCCGTGGGTGAGGGCCTGGAGCGCGAGGGAACGCAGCAGCGAGGTGGTGCCGCTGCCGGGCTGGCCGACGGTGAGCAGGTGCGGCTCGGTGGAGCGGGGGCCGGTGCGCCAGACGACGGCCGGCGCGTCCTCGGAGCCGTCCGCCGCGACGACCGGCACCGTCCGCTGCACGGCGTCGGCGTCGGTGAAGCCGAGCACGGTCTCGCCCGGGGCGGTGACGAACCGCTGGGCGGCGATGGTGGTCGGGAGGGCGGGCAGCACGTGCATGACGAGCCGGTTGCCCTCCTCGTCCCAGTCGAAGAGGTACTCGCGGCCGCGCCCCGACTTGGCGTGGAGCAGCTGCTCGATCCGGGCGCGGGAGGCCGCCTCGCCGTCCGTGAAGTACGGCGGGTAGGAGATCCGCAGCCGGGTCAGGCGGCCGTCCTCGTCGAAGGCGTGGTCGCCGAAGGCCCGGCTCCAGTCGCCGCCGTGGGCGAAGAGCGGGTCGGGGTCCTCGGGGACGGAGAAGTACGGCACCAGGGCCTCGTACAGCCCCTTCAGGCGGGCCGTCTCCGCCTCGTCGGGACCGGTCCTGACGACCGGTTTCTCACGCCCCTTCCACGCGGCGGCGCCCATGAGCGCGACGAGCGCGAGCAGCGGCCCGTACGGCACGAGGGCGACGGCCAGGAGGCAGGCCGCGACCAGGAACAGCATGGGACCCCGCCGCTCCTTGGGGGTCGCGGCCCACTTGGCGCGCGCGGTCGCGGCCAGCTTCCGCAGACCACGGGAGACCGTGATCAGCGGGTGGAGCACGTCGGTGGCGCTGTCGGCGGCCGACCGCGCGATCTCTCGGCTGCGCGCGAGCTGCGCGCCGCCGCTGCTCAGAATGCGGGGGAGTGGTCGCCGGGCCACGTCGTACTCCTGGAGGGGTGGAAGGGGGTGAGAGGCGTCAGAACTTGATTCCGCCCAGCAGGCCGGCCAGGCTCTGGCCGCCCGCGGTGATGCTCGGTGCGATGGCGGTGCCCGCCAGGTAGAAGCCGAAGAGCGCGCAGACGAAGGCGTGCGAGGCCTTGAGGCCGTCCTTCTTGAAGAACAGGAAGCAGATGATGCCGAGCAGGACGACGCCTGAGATGGACAGGATCATGGGGTGTTCTCCTGGTTGAGGGGACAGTCACGATGAGTCCTTCCAGGTTCACGGCAAGTATCTATGTGACTAAAGGTGCATTCAGGTGAATGGCGGGCGTTTTCACTTGACCGGCCGACGGTGACCCCCGTCCCGGGTGGCGAAACGGCGGAAGTGGGGTAAGGGGGCGTCGAGGGGTTCCGGCCACGGGCGGTGGACGCGGTGATCCTTGCCTCGGCCGGACGCGGTCATGTCGCCGTCCGGGCAGTACCCTGTCGATTCACTCGTACGGCCGCGCTTGCCGTGCGCAGGTCAAGGGCAGGCGGTACCCGGCGGCCCACGCGCGGCAGCACGGACGGAACGATGGAACACGGAAGGCGGAAGCGAAGATGAGCGAGACCCCGGACCCCGAGGTCGTCGAACTGGCGTCGAAGGTCTTCGACCTGGCGCGCACCGGCGACGCCGAGGCCCTCGCCGCCTACGTCGACGCGGGCGTCCCCGCGAACCTCACCAACGACAAGGGCGACTCGCTCGTCATGCTCGCCGCCTACCACGGCCACGCCGCCGCGGTCACCGCCCTCCTGGAGCGCGGCGCCGACGCCGACCGCGCCAACGACCGCGGCCAGACCCCGCTCGCCGGCGCCGTCTTCAAGGGCGAGGAGGCCGTGATCCGCGCCCTCCTGGCCGGCGGCGCGAATCCGGAGTCCGGCACTCCGTCCGCCGTGGACACCGCCCGCATGTTCGGGAAGACCGAACTCCTGGAACTCTTCTCCAGCCGGTGAACGAGGGCTGAACCCCAGGTGGGAACGGTGCCGTAAATGTGGTCGCGGCGGTGGAAACGGTCGGTCATCATGACGACAAGCCCGGCCGTCCGACCGGGCCACGGACGAGAGGCAGAGGAAGATGAGCAGCACGCACAAGCGACGTACGACGGACGGCCCGGCATGTTGTCCCGCGGCCTACTAGGGCGGGCACCGCGCGGACGGGCCCAGCGCCCGACCCGGTCCAACCCGGTCCACCCCGTCGTGTCGACAGCTTGATGTGAGGCGTCTTCCCATGTTCGAACCAGCCATAGCGCCGAGCGGCACCCTGCTCGGCCTGCTGCAGCGCGGCCGCGGCGACGGCACCCTGCACGCCCTCGCCGCACCACGCGCCGAGGCCCTCGCGGCCCTCGACCGCTGCGTGCTCGCCGACCCCCGCCACGACTGGCGGGTCGAGAACCGCTCCCTGTACTACGCCCGGCTCTACCTCGACCTCCACGGAGGCCTGGAGGCCGTCGAGGCGCACCTCTTCGCGCCCGAGGACCACCTCGACACCGAGGAGCACCGCACCGGGCTCGCCCTCGCCGTCCTCGGCCACCTGGCCTCCTACGGCCGCCACGACGCCCTGCTCCTGCTCCGGCGCTACGCGGCCACCGGGGCCAACTGGGCCTGGGCCCTCGACGAGCTCGCGCTCCGCGACGACGACGCCGGGCTGCGCTCCCTCGCCGAGCCCGTCCTCGCCCGCTTCCCCCGGGACCCGTCCGGCGACGCCGCGCTCGCCGCCGCCGTCCGCGACTCCTTCGAGCCCCGGCCCTGGCGGCTGTGGGCCGAGGACCGGCGCGAGACCGTCGGCGCCCGCGTCCGGGCCGCCCAGGAGCACGGCTCCTTCGACCGCTGGCAGCGGCAGCTGCGCCCCACCGGGCCCCGCCCCGGCTGGAGCGTGCGCGCCGTCCTCGACTGGGCCCAGGAGGGGTACGAGCGCGGCGCCGACCTCTCCGGACCCGCCGCCCGCTGTCTGGCCGCGGTGGCCGGTCCTGAGGACCGCCCCGAGCTGCTGGCCGCCGGCCGCTCGGGCGCCCCCGGCGCGCGTGCCGCCGTCCTGCACCACCTGGCCGCCACCCGCGACCCCGCCGTCCTCGACCTCGTCGAGGCCGCCGCCGACGCCGTCCATCCCCTCGACAACGCGGCCGCCGCCGCGGCCGCGCCCGGTGATCCGTACGGCGACGTCCCCGGGGCCGTCGACCGCGACGCCCTGGCCGTCGCCCGGGCCGCCGTCACCGCCTACCTCCGCATGTGCGGCGAGGACGCGGTCGCCCGCGCCCGCGCCTGGATCCACCGCGCCGACCCCCTCGGCGCCGCCGCCGGCGAACTCCTCGCCGCGCGCGGCGAGGACCGGGACGCCGGGCTCGTCCTCGGCGCCCTGCGCACCGCCATCCGCACCGCCGGGCCCGACGCGCCCGCCCTCGGCGCCCTCGTCGACGGGGCGGGCCGCCTCGGCATCGCCTGCGCGGCCCCCGTGCTGCGCCACGTCTACCGGGAGACGGCCTCCTCCCAGCTGCGCGGCCGCACGGCCCGCGCCCTCGCGGCCACCGACCCCTCCTTCGCCAGCGGCTTCGCCGTCGAGTGCCTCTGGGACTGCGAGGAGACCACCCGGGAGATCGCGGCCCAGCACGCCGAGACGGCCGACGTCCGCGTGGCCGAGCGATTGCGCCGCCTCGCCGCCGACCCGGCCGAGGAGGTCGAGGTCCAGACCGCGGTCCGCAACCGCATCGGGCCCGACCTCCAGGTCTGACCCCGGCACCCGCCACCGCCTCCGCCCGGGGCGGCGCGGCCTGCGGCGGCACCCCCGCCGATCGTGGCCCCGCCCCGGGACCGGGCGGCCCCGTGAGGCTTCGGGCGTACGGCTCCGAGGCCGCCGCGCGGTAAAAGCTCACGGGACGTTCCCCCCGCGTCCAGATCCACGTCGGCGGGGACACGTCGAGCGCGACGAGAACACCCGTATGCGTGTCGTCATCGTCACCGAATCCTTCCCCCCTGACGTCAACGGTGTGGCGCACTGCGCCCTGCAGACCGCGCGCCACCTCGTCCGCCGGGGCCATCGGCCCCTCGTGATCGCCCCGGCCGTCCCCGACCCCGACGCCGACGCCGACGCGCCGTGCCCCGTGGTCCGCGTCCCCTCGCTGCCCCTGCCCGGCTACGCCCAGGTACGGGTCGCCCTCCCCAGCCGCCGGGTGGCCGCGGCCATCGCCGCCCACCGCGCCGACCTCGTCCACCTGGCAGGACCCTTCGTCCTCGGCGCCCGGGCGATGGCCGCGGCCACCCGGCTCCGGGTGCCCGCCGTCGCCGTCTACCAGACCGACCTCGCCGGCTACGCCCGCACCTACGTCGGCGCGGGCGAGGGCACCGCCTGGCGCCGGCTCCGCGCCGTCCACGGCGCCGCCGACCGCACCCTCGCCCCCTCCACCGCCGCCCGGCGCGACCTGGAGGCCCACGGCATCGAGCGGATACGCCTCTGGGGCCGCGGCGTCGACACCACCCGCTTCCACCCCGGCCACCGGGACCCCGCCCTGCGCCGTGCCCTCGCCCCCGGCGGCGAACTCCTCGTCGGCTACGTCGGCCGCCTCGCCCCCGAGAAGCGCGTGGAGCTCCTCGCCGCCACGGACGGGCTCCCCGGGGTCCGGCTCGTGGTCGTCGGCGACGGCCCCAGCGGCCCGGCCCTCCGCGAACGCCTCCCGCACGCCCGTTTCCTCGGCCGCCGCACCGGCGACGACCTCGCCCGGGTCTTCGCCTCGCTCGACGTCTTCGCCCACACCGGTCCGTACGAGACCTTCTGCCAGACCGTCCAGGAGGCGATGGCGAGCGGCCTGCCGGTGATCGCCCCGGCCGCCGGGGGCCCGCTCGACCTCGTCGCCCACCGGCGCACCGGCCTCCTCGTCCCCCCGGAGGACCCGATCGCCCTCCGCGAGGCCGTCACCGCCCTCGCCGCCGCCCCCGCCCTGCGCGCCGCCTACGGCAGAGCGGGCCGGAGCGAGGTCGCCGGACGCACCTGGGAGGCCGTCGGCGACCAACTGATCGGCCACTACCGGGAGGTCCTGCGCGAGCGGACGGCGGTGGCGGCGTGAACGGGCGGAGCCGCGGAACCACCGACCCCGCGCGGGCGCGCGCGTACGGACCGGCGTACGGCGCCCCGCACGGACCGGCGCGCAGGGCCTCGCACGGCCGTGAAGGGCTGCGCATCGTCCGGCTCGCGAACTTCGTCACCCCCACCTCCGGCGGGCTGCGCACCGCGCTCGACCGGCTCGGGCGCGGCTACCGCGCCGCAGGCCACGAACCCGTCCTGATCGTCCCCGGCGCCACGGCCTCGGACCAACCGGCCGAACAGGGCCGGGTGATCACCCTGCCGGGACCCGAACTCCCCGGCACCGGCGGCTACCGCGTCCTCGCCGACCGGCGCCGGCTCGCCGCCCTCCTCGACGCGCTCGCCCCCGACCGGATCGAGGTCTCCGACCGCACCACCCTGCGCTGGACGGGGGAGTGGGCCCGCCGCGCCCGCGTCCCCTCCGTGATGGTCTCCCACGAGACCGCCGACGGCGTCCTGCGCACCTGGGGCGTCCCCGCCGCCCTCGCCGCCTGCGCGGCCGACCGGCTCAACCGCCGCAGCGCCTGGGCCTACGGCCGGATCGTGTGCACCACCGCCTGGGCGGAGGACGAGTTCGCCCGCGTCGGCGCCCGCAATGTCGTACGCGCTCCGCTCGGCGTCGACCTGGAACGCTGCAGGCCCGGCCGGCGCGACCCCGCCGTACGGGCCCGGTACGCGGAAGGGGCCGGGGTCCTGCTGGTGCTCTGCTCCCGGCTCTCCGTGGAGAAACGTCCCGGCACGGCGCTCGACGCGCTCGCCGGGCTGCTCGACGCGGGCGTCCCGGCCCGGCTGGTCGTCGCGGGCGACGGGCCGCTGCGCGCCGGTCTGGAGCGCCGGGCCCGGGAGCGGCGCCTCCCCGCGCGGTTCCTCGGCCACGTCGCCGACCGGGAGGAACTCGCCGACCTCCAGGCCGCCGCCGACCTCTGCCTGGCCCCCGGCCCCGCCGAGACCTTCGGACTCTCCGCCCTGGAGGCGCTGGCCTGCGGGACCCCCGCCGTCGTCAGCGCCTCCTCCGCCCTCCCGGAGGTCGTCGGCACGGCCGGCGCCGCGGCCGCCGACACCCCGGCCGCCTTCGCGGACGCCGCCCGGGGACTGCTCGCCCTGCCGGAGGCCGCCCGCCGGGCCGCGGCACGCGCGCGTGCGGAACGCTTCTCCTGGGACCGCTCGGTGGCGGCCTTCCTCCGGGCCCACGAGGCGGCCACGGCGGCGGTCTCCCCGGCCCCGGCACCCCTGCGCCAGGAGGTCGGCGGATGAGCCCGGCACGCGGGCGTGCCGGGGTGCGGCCTGTTCAGGGGATCCGGGTCCCGGCGGAGACCGAGCCCCTGCGGTTCGTCGCGCTCGGGGACTCGTTCAGCGAGGGCGTCGGGGACCGGGCCGCCGGGGCGTGGCGCGGATGGGCCGCGCTGCTCGCCGACGGGCTCGCCGGGCCGGGGCAGCGCCTGGAGTTCACCAACCTCGCCGTCAGCGGCGCGCTCAGCGCGGATGTCGCCGAGGACCAGGCGCCGCGCGCGGTCGCCCTCCGGCCGCACCTCGCCTCGGTCGTCGTGGGCGTCAACGACACCCTCCGGCACACCTTCGACATCGGCCTGTTCGCCCGCCGCCTGGACCGGGTCCTCGGCACGCTCGACGCGGCCGGAGCCGTACTCCTGACGGCCTGTCTGCCCGACCCCGGCCGGATGCTCGGCCTCCCGGCGCCGCTGGCCCGGCCGCTCGCCCGCCGCCGCCGGTCGGTGAACGCGGTGGTGCACGCGCTGTCCGACCGCCACGGCGCCGTCCACCTCCACCTCGCCGACCCGGCCTGGACCGACGACCGGCGGCTGTGGAGCGCCGACCGGCTGCACCCCGGCGAGCGCGGCCACCGCGCCGTCGCCGGGGCCTTCCACCGGCTGCTCGCCGCGCGGGGACTCGCCCGGGGCCCCGCGCCCTCCCCGGAGGCGTCCGAGCCGCCGCCCACCCGCGCCGGGACCGTGTGGTGGCTCGCCACCGCCGGCACCGGCTGGGTGCTGCGCCGCAGCCGTGACCTGCTGCCCCAGCTGCTGCTGCTCGCCGCGGAGGAGCTGCTCCACCGGGACGACGGCGGCGGCACGGGCCTGCTCGACACACGCGCGGAGGCCGCCCTCGCCGGGGCCCTCGCGGCGACAATGGGGGAATGAGCGGGCGCTGGGAGTTCTGGATCGACCGGGGCGGCACCTTCACCGACGTCGTGGGACGGCGCCCCGACGGGCGCCTGGTGACCCGCAAGGTCCTCTCCCACGACCCGGCCCGCCGGCAGGACGCCGCCGTGGCCGGGATCCGGCTGCTCATGGGCCTCGCCCCCGGCGAGCCCGTCCCCGCCGACCGGGTCGCCGTCGTCAAGATGGGCACCACGGTCGCCACCAACGCCCTCCTGGAGCGGCGCGGCGAACCCACCCTGCTGCTGATCACCGAGGGCTTCCGGGACGCCCTGCGGATCGCCTACCAGAACCGGCCCCGCCTCTTCGACCGGCACATCGTGCTGCCGGAGGCCGTGTACGCGCGCGTGGCCGAGGTCCCCGAGCGGGTGGACGCCCACGGCACCGTCGTCCGCCCCCTCGACGAGGACGCCGTCGCCGCCGCGCTCTCCGCCGCCCGCCAAGGCGGCCTCCGCTCCGCCGCCGTCGTCCTCCTGCACGGCTACCGCCACCCGGACCACGAACTGCGGGTCGCGGCCGCGGCCAGGGCCGCCGGCTTCACCCAGGTCAGCTGCTCGCACGAGGTCAGCCCGCTGATCAAACTGATCCCGCGCGGCGACACCACCGTCGTCGACGCCTACCTCTCGCCGGTGCTGCGCCGCTACGTCGACGAGGTCGCCGCCGAACTCGCCGGGATCCGCCTGATGTTCATGCAGTCCAACGGCGGACTGCGGGAGGCCGCCCACTTCCGCGGCAAGGACGCCGTCCTCTCCGGACCGGCGGGCGGCGTCGTCGGCATGGCCCGTACCTCCGCCCAGGCCGGACACGACCGCGTCATCGGCTTCGACATGGGCGGCACGTCCACGGACGTGTCGCACTACGCCGGAACCTTCGAGCGTGAACTCGGTTCACAGGTCGCCGGGGTGAGGATGCGGGCACCCATGATGAGCATCCACACCGTCGCCGCCGGCGGCGGCTCCGTCCTCCACTACGACGGCCGCCGCTACCGCGTGGGACCCGACTCGGCCGGAGCCGTCCCCGGCCCCGCCTGCTACCGGCGCGGCGGCCCGCTCACCGTCACCGACGCCCAGGTGATGCTCGGCCGGATCCAGCCGGACCACTTCCCGGCCGTCTTCGGCCCGGACGGCGACGAACCCCTCGACGCCGACGTCGTCCGCGAGCGGTTCACGGTCCTCGCCGAGGAGATCGGCGGCGGCCGCACCCCCGAGGAGGTCGCGGCCGGCTTCCTGCGGATCGCGGTCCTCGACATGGCCAACGCCGTCAAGAAGATCTCCGTCCAGCGCGGCCACGACATCACCCGCTACGCCCTCACCTGCTTCGGCGGAGCCGGCGGCCAGCACGCCTGCGCCGTCGCCGACGCCCTCGGCGTCGACACCGTCCTCGTCCCGCCGCTCGCCGGCGTCCTCTCCGCGTACGGCATCGGGCTCGCCGACGCCACCGCCCTGCGCGAACGGTCCGTCGAGGCCCCGCTCGACGAACCCGGCACCCACGCGCGCGTGACCGCCGTCGCCGGCGAACTCGCCGATCGCACCCGGGCCGAACTCCGCGCCGACGGCCTCCCCGACACCGCGATCACCACCCACGCGCGCGTGCTCCTCCGCTACGCCGGCACCGACGCGAGCCTCCCCGTCGACCTCGGCCCCGCCAAGGAGATGGCCGCCGCCTTCACCGCCGTCCACCGGACCCGCTACGGCTTCACCATGGACAAGCCGCTGGTCGTGGAGGCCGTCACCGTCGAGGCCGTCGGCACCGCGGGCCCCCACGGCCCCGTCCACGTCGCCGCCGGAGCACGTACCGGACCCCTCGCCCCCCGCGCCACCGTCCGCACCCACGACGGCGCCACCGCCTCCGACACCCCGCTCCACCGCCGCGAGGACCTGCGCCCCGGCGACACCGTCGACGGGCCCGCGATCCTCGCCGAGGACGACGCCACCACCGTCGTCGACCCCGGCTGGCGGGCCACCGCCGCCCCCACCGGCCACCTCCTGCTGCACCGCGCCGTCCCGCGCCCCGCCCGCACCGCCGCGGGCACCGACGTGGACCCGGTGCTCCTGGAGGTCTTCCACAACCTCTTCATGTCCATCGCCGAGCAGATGGGCGTCCGCCTGGAGAACACCGCCCACTCCGTCAACATCAAGGAACGGCTCGACTTCTCCTGCGCCCTCTTCGACGCCGAGGGCAACCTCGTCGCCAACGCCCCCCACATCCCCGTCCACCTCGGCTCCATGGGGGAGTCCATCAAGGAGGTCCTGCGCCGCCGCGCCGGCGACCTGCGGCCCGGCGACGTCTACGCCGTCAACGACCCCTACCACGGCGGCACCCACCTGCCCGACGTCACCGTCGTCACCCCCGTCTTCGACGACGAGGGGGACGAGCTGCTCTTCCTCGTCGCCTCACGCGGCCATCACGCCGAGATCGGCGGCATCACCCCCGGCTCCATGCCCGCCTTCAGCCGCACGATCGACGAGGAGGGCGTCCGCTTCGACAACTGGCTCCTCGTCCGCGACGGCAGGCTCCGCGAGACCGAGACCCGCGCCCTCCTCACCGGCGCCCCCCACCCCTCCCGCGACCCCGACACCAACCTCGCCGACCTGCGCGCCCAGATCGCCGCCGACGAGAAGGGCATCGAGGAACTCCGCAAGGCCGTCGCCGAGTTCGGCCTCGACGCCGTCCAGGCGTACATGCGCCACGTACGGGCCAACGCCGAGGAGTCGGTCCGCCGGCTCGTCGCCCGCCTGAAGGACGGCACCTGCCGGTACGAGACCGACTCCGGCGCCGTCATCCAGGTCGCCGTCCGCGTCGACCGCGCACGGCGCTCCGCCGTCCTGGACTTCACCGGCACCTCGCCCCAGCTCCCCGGCAACGCCAACGCCCCCACCGCCGTCGTCATGGCCGCCGTCCTGTACGTCTTCCGCACCCTCGTCGACGAGGACATCCCCCTCAACAGCGGCTGCCTGGAACCCCTGGAGATCCGCGTCCCGCCCGGCTCCATGCTCGCCCCCGAACCGCCCGCCGCCACCGTCGCCGGGAACGTCGAGACCTCCCAGGCCGTCACCGGCGCCCTCTACGCGGCCCTCGGCGTCCAGGCCGAGGGCTCGGGCACCATGAACAACCTCACCTTCGGCGACGACCGGATCCAGTACTACGAGACCGTCGCCAGCGGCTCCGGCGCGGGCGACGGCTTCGACGGCGCCGACGCCGTCCAGACCCACATGACCAACTCCCGCCTCACCGACCCCGAGATCCTGGAATGGCGCCACCCCGTCCGCGTCGACGCCTTCGCCGTCCGCGAGGGCAGCGGCGGCCGGGGCCGCTGGCACGGCGGCGACGGCGTGGAGCGGCGGCTGCGCTTCCTGGAACCGATGACGGTCGCCCTCCTCACCGGACACCGGAGGGTGCCCCCGTACGGGATGGCGGGCGGCGAGCCGGGCGCGCTCGGCGAGAACCTGATCGAGCGCGCCGACGGCACCGTCGAACGCCTCGCCGGGACCGCGACCGCGGAGGTCGGGCCCGGCGACGTCCTGGTGCTGCGCACCCCCGGCGGCGGAGGCTACGGCACCCCGCCGTCCGAGGACGCCGACGAGGTCAGGGAGCCGTGACGAAGCGGACCGGCGTCCCCGGCACGGCCTGCGCCGCCGCCCCCAGGTCCCCCTCCCGCACCACCGCCACCACCGGATAGCCGCCGGTCGTCGGATGGTCCGCGAGGAAGACCACCGGCCGTCCGTCCGGCGGCACCTGCACCGCCCCGAGCACCATGCCCTCGCTGGGCAGTTCACCGGTCCGGGTGCGCTCCAGGGCGGGCCCGTCGAGCCGTAGCCCGATCCGGTTGCTCGCCGGCGCCACCCGGTACGCGCGCGTGGTGAGGGTACGGAGCGCCCCACTGGTGAACCAGTCGTCACGCGGCCCGAGCCGGACCCGCAGGACGAGCTCCCCCGGCGGCCCGGGCCAGGGGGGAGCGTCGACCGGCTCCCGTACGGCCGTGGCCGCCGCTCCCAGTGCCAGCACCGCCCCGTCCGCCAGCGGCGCCGGGCCGAGACCGGACAGCAGGTCGGTGGAGCGGCTGCCGAGCACCGGATCGACGGCGATCCCGCCGCCGATCGCCACGTACGAGCGCAGCCCGCGCACTGCGGGGCCGACCTCCAGGAGGGCGCCGGCCGGGACCCGTACCGCAGTGCCCCAGGGCAGCGGCCGGCCGTCCGCCCGCACCGGGCAGGGCGCGCCGCCCACCGCCACGGTCACCGCCCGCCGGGGCCGCAGCGCGCAGCCGTCCACGGTGGTCTCCAGGACCGCGGCCCCCTCCTCGTTGCCGACCAGCCGGTTCACCAGCCGGGCGGCGGCCGGGTCGAGGGCGCCGGAGCGCGCCACGCCGAGGTGCGCGTACCCGGTCCGGCCCAGGTCCTGCACGGTGGTCAGGGCGCCCGCCCGGACCACGGCCACGGCACGGTCGTTCATCGGCCGGCCTCCGTCCCGGACATCGGGGCGAACCGCACGCGTGTGCCGGGAGAGAGCAGCGCCGCCGGCTCGCGGTCGGTGTCCCACAAGACCACGTCCGTCGTCCCGATCAGCTGCCAGCCGCCCGGGGAGGAACGCGGATAGACACCCGTGTACGGCCCCGCCAGCGCCACCGCCCCGGCGGGCACCGCCGTCCGCGGCGTCGCCCGGCGCGGCACCTCGTACCGCGCGCCGAGCCCGGTCAGATAGCCGAAGCCGGGGGCGAAACCGCAGAACGCGACCCGGAACTCGGCCGCGGAGTGGATCCGTGCCGCCTCCGCCGGCGACACTCCCCACCGGGCGGCCACCTCCGGCAGATCCGGCCCGTCGTACCGGACCGGGACCTCCACGACCTCGCCCGCGCGCGCGTGCCCCGGCCGGAGCTCCCAGCCGGACAGCTCGGCCGCGAGCCGCGCCGGCTCTGCCACCCCGTCGAGCAGCACCGTCCGCGCCGCCGGCACGATCTCCCGTACGCCGGACAGCGCGCCCGCCGCCCGGCGGCGCAGCAGCTCCGCGTGGAAGGCCTCCGCGGCGGCGCCGTCGGCGAGTTCGACCAGGAGGGCCGCCTCGCCCACCCGCAGCACCCTCACCCTCACGCTCACGCGAAGGCTCCCACGGTGATCCCGGCGGACTCCAGGCCCGCCCGGACGCGCCCGGCCAGCTCCACCGCGCCCGGGGTGTCCCCGTGCAGGCAGAGCGAACGCGCCCGGACGGCCACGGCGGTCCCGCAGCGCGCGGTCACCGTGCCCGAGCGGACGAGCCCCACCGACCGCTCGACCACCGCGTCCGGATCGTGCACGACGGCCCCTTCCCGCCCCCGCGGCAGCAGTGACCCGTCGGCCTGGTAGGCGCGGTCGCCGAAGGCCTCGGCGACCGCCGGGAGCCCCGCCCGCGCCGCCGCCTCGTGCAGCCGCGAACCGGGGAGCCCGAGCACCGGCAGCCCGCCGCCCGCGAGGAGCACCCCGTCGACGACCGCCGCCGCCTGCTCCGCGTCGTACACCACCCGGTTGTAGAGCGCCCCGTGCGGCTTCACGTACGAGACCCGGGAGCCCGCCGCGCGGGCGAAGACCTCCAGGGCCCCGATCTGGTACGCCACCTCGGCGGCCAGCTCCGCGGGCGGCACGTCCATGGCACGCCGCCCGAAACCGGCCAGGTCCCGGTAGGACACCTGGGCCCCGATCCGTACCCCCCGCTCCGCGGCGAGTTCGCACACCCGCCGCATGGTGACCGCGTCCCCGGCGTGGAAGCCGCAGGCCACGTTGGCACTGGTGACGACCGAGAGCAGCCGCTCGTCGTCGGTCAGCGTCCAGCGGCCGAAGCCCTCGCCGAGATCGGCGTTCAGGTCGATCGGGCCGATCGGGACCTCGCTCATGACGGTGCCGTTCCCTTCACAGGTACGCGCGCAGGCACACGCGCGTGCGGACGGAGCAGAGGCGCCAAGCTAGAGGATTGTTCAACGATCCGACAAGATGCCTGTTGTCCCGGATCCGTTTCTGCGGTTGACTCGGCGCCCGGACGACGACGGGGCCGACCGCCCCGGCAGGAAGGGGAGACGTGGACGCGACCGGCGGACTGGCGGACGACCGCGCGCTGCTCGGGCGCACCAGCACGGCGGAACGGGTCGCGGACATCCTGCGCACCCGGATCGCCGAAGGCTTCTTCCCGCCCGGCACCCGGCTCTCCGAGGAGAGCATCGGCGGCGCCCTCGGCGTCTCCCGCAACACCCTGCGCGAGGCGTTCCGGCTCCTCACCCGCGAG
Organism: Streptomyces sp. CC208A; assembly: GCF_030010625.1. GTDB lineage: Bacteria > Actinomycetota > Actinomycetes > Streptomycetales > Streptomycetaceae > Streptomyces. The sequence continues at coordinate 87,206 of NZ_JASCXN010000027.1, forward strand.
CGGCTGCTCGTCCACGAGCTGAACCGCGGGGTCTTCGTCCGCGTCCTCGCCGCAGACGACGTCGAGGACCTCTACCGCACCCGCCGGCTCGTCGAGTGCGCCGTCGTCCGCGGCCTCGGCCACCCGCCGTTCCCCGTGGACGGCCTCGCCGCCGCCGTCGCCGAGGGCGAGGCCGCCGCCCGGGCCGCCGACTGGCGCGGGGTCTCCACCGCCAACATCCACTTCCACCGCGAACTCGTCGCCCTCGCCGGCAGCGCCCGCACCGACGAGCTGATGCGGAGCGTCCTCGCCGAACTCCGGCTCGCCCTCCACGCCGTGGACGACCCCCGGGCGCTCCACGAGCCCTACCTCGCCCGCAACAAGGAGATCCTGGAGGCCCTGCGGGCGGGGGAACGGGCCCGCGCCGAACGCCTCCTCGCCCGCTACCTCGACGACTCCCGCGACCGCGTCGCCGCCGCCCGCGCCCGCGCCGCGGACGGACCCGCGACACGGGACTGACCGCCCGGCGGCGGAGGGTACTGCCAGGGACAGGGCCGGGACGGCGGTGGAGGGTACCGCTCGGGAGAAGGCCGGGACGGCGGTTTCCCGCCGTTTCGACCCATGTCAGTGCGAGGACCTACTCTGTGCACCGTGACTTCGCCTGCCTCGACGGACCTTGCTCCGCCCCAGCTAAGCGCGGGGCCGCGCCCCGCGCAGGGGCCGGCCGCCGACGAAGGGCTCGCGCGGCGCCTGCGCGCGCTCGCCTGCACCGCGCCGCTGCACGACCTCGACGCGCGCAAGGCCAACCTCGCCGGCGAGTACACGGTCTACGCGATGGCCGAGGTCGCCCTCGCCGCGATCGACCTCGTCACGCTCCACATGGACTTCGACACCGGCGCCGACCACGACCAGGTCGTCGCCCGGCTGCTGCCCCGTGTCGCCGCCCAGGCCCCGGAGCGCCCCGCCGCCGAGCACGAGCGCGTGGCCCGCTGGGTGCTTGAGAACCTGATCAACGTCGGCAGCGTCGACCGCGGCTTCCGTGCGGTCTACGGCACCTTCGGCCCCGACGGCGTGTACGTCCGCAGGGACTACGACTTCAAGCTCGTCGAGGAGGTCCCGGGCTACGGCGGCACCGTCTGCCTCCGGACCACCGACGAGGCGGTCAACGTGCTGGTCGGCGCCCTCGACACCGACGTCACCAGCGCCCAGATCGCCGCCGAGGTGAAGCTGGAGGTCCTGATCAGCCGGGGCCGCCTCGCCGACGCCCAGCTCGCCGCCGAACAGGCCCGCTACCGGACCGTCCAGTACGCCGAGACCCTCCGCAAGACCCTGGAGGCCACCCGGCGCAACGTGCGCGCGGTGGACTGGCTCAACAGCGTCCCCGACATGATCGCCGAGGCGCTCGACCACGTCGCCGACCGCTACCGCCACGAGAACGCGATCCTGACCAACATCCGCAAGGCCCGCGACGAGGCCGAGGACCCCGAGCACAAGCGCCGCGCCGCCGAGCTGGTCGACATCGTCAAGGACTGCATCCGGCGCCACACCCAGCTCCAGTCCCGGCTCCTGGAGGCCGGCCCGCTGTTCCGCGCCGAGCAGGACCGGCAGGCCTTCGCCACGCCCACCCGCTACACCGGCCTCGACCTGTACGGACAGCTCGTCGCGCCCGTGCTGCCGCTCCCCGTCGAGCGGGCCACCCGGGTCACCGACGCCTTCTTCGCGCGCGGCACCGGTCTGCGCACCCCCTCCTCCGTCCGCCTCGGCGACCTCGTGGACCTGCTGCTCACGCCGCCCGTCGAGCGCGAGCACCTCGGCGCGGAGATGCCCGAACCGGACCTGATCGCCACCCCGGACGACTCCCGCTTCAGCGAGCGCCAGCTCGCGGACGCGCTCGCCCTCCTCGACCTGGAGCACGACGCCCCGCGCCGGCTCTCCGGGCTGCTCGCCGACGCCCGCGCCACCGGCGGCGAGGACCTCGCCTACCTGGTGGCCCTGCTCGCCGTCCACGCCGCCAGCCCCCCGGTCGGCACCGCCTACCGCCAGGGCGAGGAGCGCCTGCTCTTCGCCGTCGACGACGGCACCCCGCTCGACGACCCCGGCTTCGGAGGCGCCGACCTCATCGTCGGCACCGCGCTCCTCGACGCCGTCGGCATGGCCGCCGACCGTACGGAGGCGACGTGACGTACGCCCCCGACGCCACCTCCTCCACCGACCCCGGCCGCGAACCCCACCCGCGCCGCCACCCCGCACGCGCCACCCGCGCATGGCTCCCGAAGCCCACCGCCCCGGCGACGGCACCCACCGCCGGCCCCGCGGCACCCCCCGCGGCCACCGAGCCGACGGCCCCGGCCACCGAGCCGCCCCCGGCCGCCGGACCGAGTGAGCCGGCCACGCCCGCCGCCCCGGCCGTCACCGTCCCCGCCCCGCCCGAGGCGCCCGAGCCCGAAACCCTCGCGCCCGAGCCCCCTGCCTCCCCCGGCCCCCGTCTCCTGGCGCCCTTCGTGGACTCGCCCGTCGGGGCGGGGGCGGAGGACGGGCCCGGTGACCGGCCCCGGCTCGGGGCCGTGTCCCTGCCGGAGGCGCCCCGGGCCGCCGCGCGGCGCCGCGGGCTGCCCGCGGTCCGCGCCGTACGGCTCGGGACGCCCGGGGAACCGCCGCCCGCACCCGCACCGGACGAGGCGCCCGCGCCGCCCGCCGCCGTCACCCCCGTGCCGCTGCCCCTGCCCCGGGCCGCCGACACCGCCGCCGTACCGAACGCGAGCCGTACCGAGGAGCCCCAGCCGTGAGCGACAACGCCGTCCAGCACACCGAGTACGCCGAGTACCCGGACGCGTGGAGCGAGCAGGAGTCCCCCCGGCCCCCCGCCCCGGCCCCGGGGACCGCCGCGGTCACCCCCGCCGACGCCGCCGACGCCGCGCGGCTCGTCTCCTTCGGGCTCCAGCCCAAGTTGCTGCCCGCCCGGGACGCCGAGTACGCCGAACTGCTCCGCCGCTACCAGGAGGACCCCGCCTTCGCGCGGCTCGCCGACGCCGTCGCGACCGGCCTCGGCCTGATCGTCCTGGAGGTCTCCCCGCGCGCCGGCATGGCCGTCACCGCCGGCGAGGACTCCGTCTTCGCCGTCCGCATGGGCGACTACGCGCGTCGCGCCCACACGGACTCCGCCGACCGCTTCCTGCACGGCCTCGCCCACCTCGCCGTCGCCGCCATGGCCTTCCCGCGCCCCGAGGACCTGGCCGACGACGCCTACATCGGCCGCCTCACCGTCAACGGCGTGGACTCCTTCGTCCGCCAGGCCTGTCTGCGCCTGCAGCAGCGCGCGGAGGAGCAGGGTGAGAACACCGACCCGGCCTCCGACGCCCCCGGCCTGGAGGCCGCCTGGCGGATCTGGTCCCGCCGTTCCACCACCGGTGCCACCAAGGACGCCCGCCGACTCGCCGGCTCCACCACCGGCATCGTCGCCAAGGCCGTCGCCTTCCTCACCGACTCCGGCTTCCTCCAGCGCACCGGGGACGAGGGCGGCGGCTCCTACCGCACCACCGCCCGCTACCAGCTCCAGGTCCGCGACATGGCCGGCTCCGCCGCCCTGGCCGAGCTCCTGGACCTCGGGATCGTCCCCGTCAGCGACGGCACCGCCACCCTCGTCCCGCCGCCCGAGGGCGACGACCTCGACCTCGCCGCCGACGCCGGCCTGCCCTTCCACGCGTAACCCATCATCCCGTCGCACCCCGCCCCGCGCGGCGCCGTCCCCGCCGCGCAACCGAACTTCCCGAGCACGAGAGCACGAGAGTCCCTCGCCATGTACGAGCTGTCCCGGGTCCGCCTCTACTCCATCGGCCCCGCCGGCGCCCGCTACGCCGACACCGTCCTGGACCTGCGCGGCGTCGGCGCCCCCGTGCCGAACCCCGCCCCCACCCAGGCGGAGTTCTTCGAGGAGGAGCCCGTCGGACCGCCGCGCCGCCCCGCCCCGGCGGGCGTGCTCTTCCTGGAGAACGGCGGCGGCAAGTCCGTCCTCCTCAAGCTGATCTTCTCGGTGATGCTCCCGGGCCACCGCAACACCCTGGGCGGCGCCAGCTCCGGCGTGCTCCGCAAGTTCCTGCTCGCCGACGACTGCGGTCACGTCGCCCTGGAGTGGCAGCACACCCTGACCGGCGAGCTCGTCGTCGTCGGCAAGGTCAGCGAGTGGCGCGGCCGCCAGGTCTCCAACGACCCGAGGAAGTTCGCCGAGGCCTGGTACTCCTTCCGCCCGGGCCCCGGCCTCAGCCTGGACAACCTGCCGGTCGCCGAGGCGACCTCCGTCCGGCCCGCCGCCGAGGGCTCCTCCGGCGCCACCGGCCGCCGCCGCACCATGAAGGGCTTCCGCGACGCCCTCACCGAGGCCGGCAAGGCGTATCCGCACCTCGACGTGGTGTGGGAGGAGATCCACGACCGCTGGAACGAGCACCTGGGCGAGCTCGGCCTCGACCCCGAACTCTTCCGCTACCAGCGCGAGATGAACGCCGACGAGGGCGAGGCCGCCGGCCTCTTCGCGGTCAAGAAGGACTCCGACTTCACCGACCTGCTGCTGCGGGCCGTCACCGACACCCGCGACACCGACGGCCTCGCCGACCTCGTCGGCGGCTTCGGCAACAAGCTCGGCCGCCGCGCAGAACTCACCGCCGAACGCGACTTCACCGCCGGCTCCGTCGACCTCCTGAACCGCATCGTCGACGCGGCCGGAACCCGGTCCCACGCGCGCGAGGTGCACGCCGCCGCCGAGCGCCGCACCCGCACCCTCGCCCGCCGGCTCTCCGGCCGCGCCGCAGGGGAACGCGCGCGTGCCGCCGAACTGGCCCAGCAGGTCACCTCCGCCGGACACGCCGTCTCCGAGGCCGAGACCGCCCGCGAGCGCAGCGCGCTGATCGCCGCCGAACTCGCCTACCGGCACGCCTCCCTGGCGCTCGCCGCCGCCGAGAAGGGCGCCGCCTCGCAGCGCCGCGAGCTCATCGAGGCCCGCACCCTGCACTCCGCCTGGCAGGCCGCCGAATCGGTGCTCCGCCACCGCGCCGCGAGCGACCGCTCCGCACGCGTGGCCGCCGCCATCCGCGAGGCCGAGCGCGACGCCGCCCCGGCCCTCGCCGCCCGAGCCAAGGCCGCCGCCGACCTCGTACGGGCCCTGGCCGCCGCCGCCGAGGACGGCGAGCGCCACGCCGCCCAGGAGGAGGAACGGTCCACCGTCCTCCAGGAGGCGAGCGAGGCCGCCCACCGGGACGCCACCGCCGCCGCCACCGAGGCCCAGCGCGCCCGCAGCGAGGCCGGCCACCTCCGCCAGCGCCTCGCCGAGGTCGAGCAGGAGACCGCCGAGGCCGTCCGGGCCGGCTGGCTCGACGACTCCGCCCCCGACGCCGACCCGGCCCGCGCCGCCCTCGCCGCCTCCGACGCCGAGAAGACCACCGTCGCCGCCTGGGACGCCGCCCGCGAGCTGGCCCGCACCGCGAGCGAGCGGGCCCGCGAGGCCGCCGCCGCCGAGTCCCGCGCCGAACTCGCCGCGGCCCGCGCCGCCGACGCCGCCGAGGCCGCCGGCCACGCCTACGACGCCGAGCGCCGCGCCGCCGAGGCCCTGGCCGCAGAGGAACGCCTCGCCGAACTCCTCGGCCTGCCCGACTCCGGCACCCCGAGCCCGGAGGACGACGCGACGGCCGGGGCCGGTGCCCAGACGCCGCTCTCCGCCACCGACTTCGACCGGTACGCCGACGAGTTGCGCCGCCTGCTCGACGGCGCCGTCTCCTCCGCCGAGCGCCACCTCTTCGACCTGCGGACGGCCGCCGCCGACGACGCCCGCATCCTCGGCGCCCTCGGCGACGGCGGCCTGCTGCCGCCCGGCCCCGACGTCCTCGCCACCGTCGAGTTCCTCGGCGAGCACGGCATCCCCGCCCTCCCCGGCTGGCGCTACCTCGCCCAGTCCGTCGACCCCGTCGACCACGCGCGGGTGCTCGCCGCCCGCCCCGAACTCGTCGACGGCGTCGTCATCACCGACCCCGTCTCCTACGGGCGGGCCCGCGAGGTCCTCGGCTCGGCCGCCCTGCTGCCCCGCTCCGCCGTCGCCGTCGGCACCGCCGCCGCCCTCCTCGCCCCCGTACCGGCCCAGGACACGGACGACGACACCGGGGTCTTCCTCGTACCGCCGAACCCGGCCATGCACGACGAGCACGCCGCCGACGAGGAGCGGCAGGCGCTGCGCGCGCGTGCCGCCGCCCGCGACGAGGAGATCCGCGCCCTCGCCGCCCGGCTCGCCGGCGACCGCGCCCTCGCCGCCCGGATCGGCGCCTGGCGCGCCGACTGCCCGCCCGGCATGCTCACCGAGCTCGCGGCCGCCGCCGCCACCGCCCGCGAGGCCGCCGAGACCGCCGCCCGGACCCTCGACGAGGCCCGGGCCGCCCGCGCGGAGGCCGAGGAGACCGCCGCCGAGGCCCGCGCCGTCCGCGACGAGCGCCAGGAGGCCGCCCAGCGCGCCCGCCGGGTCGCCGACGCCCTCGCCGGCCTCGCCTTCCGGCTCCGCGAGCGCTCCGCCTGGCAGGCCAGGCTCCGCGAGCTCGCCGACGACGCCGCCGAGGCCGAGGCCCGCGCCCAGACCTGCCTGGAGCGCGCGCGTGCCGCCGACGAGGACCGCCGGGCCGCCCAGCGCGCCGCCGACGACGCCCACCGCACCGCCCGCGCCCTGCGCGCCGAGCGCGCGGAGATCGCCGGCGCCCCCGAGCAGCTGCCGGAGGAGGACGCCGACGCGCCCCGCACCGCGCTCCCCACCCTCCGCGAGGCCTACCGGGCCGCCTCCCAGGTGTACGAGAAGGTCGGCGTCGGCGCCGACCTGCGGGCCGAGCAGGCCCGCGCCGAGAGCGACGAGTCCGCCGCCCTCGCCGAACTGGACCGGCTCACCAACAAGGTCCGCACCCGCGCCGAACAGCTCCTGGAGTCCACCGACGGCGCCGACGGCCCGTCCCGGCAGGCCGCCGCGGCCCGCGCCGAGTCCCTGGTGCAGATGCTGGAGTCCCGCGCCTCCGAGGCGAGCGAGAAGCTCGGCCGGCTGCGCGGCGAGGCCGAGCGGCTTGCCCCCGAGGACGGCGGGGCCCACACCGAGCTGCCCGAGGAGCTGGTCCCGGCCGACGCCGACCGGGCGCAGGCCCTGCTGCGTACCGCGAGCGCGGAACTCGCCGCCCGCAGCGACGCCCTGGACGCCGCCCGCGCCGCCCACACCGGGCTGCTGCGCGACCACCGGGCCGCCGAGGACGCGGCCGGCGGCTTCGACGAGACGGCCGCGCTCCTGCGCGACCTGCTGCGCGACCACGCGGAGGAGGAGCCCGAGGAGCAGGAGCCGTACCCCGGCTCCCTGGAGGAGGCCCGGACCGCGGCCGGCGAGGCCCGGCGGGCGCTGCGCGCCTGCACCGCCGAGCTGTCCGCCGCCGACGCCGCCGTCCGCGAGGCGAGCGACATCCTCGTCCGGCACGCCAACTCCACCCGCTACGAGCAGGTCCGCACCCCGGCCCGGCAGCAGATCCGCGAGCTGCCCGCCTCGGCGCTGCCCGAGCACGCCGCCAAGTGGGCCGAGGCCTTCGCCCCGCGCCTGCGCGTCCTCACCGACGAGCTGGCCCAGCTGGAGCGCAACCGCGACTCGATCGTGGACCGGCTGCGCGGCCTCGTGGAGACCTCGCTCGCCACCCTCCGCTCCGCCCAGCGGCTCTCCCGGCTCCCGGAGGGCCTGGGGGAGTGGTCGGGCCAGGAGTTCCTGCGGATCCGCTTCGAGGAGCCCGACCAGGCCACCCTCACCGAGCGGCTCGGCGAGGTCGTCGACGAGGCGACCCGCGCCGCCGTGCGGAAGAACTCCGACCTGCGCCGCGACGGCATGTCGCTGCTGCTGCGCGGCGTGCAGGCGGCGCTCGAACCGAAGGGCGTCGCCGTCGAGATCCTCAAGCCGGACGCGGTGCTGCGCGCCGAGCGGGTGCCGGTCGGGCAGATGGGCGACGTCTTCTCCGGCGGCCAGCTGCTCACCGCGGCCATCGCCCTGTACTGCACGATGGCGGCGCTGCGCTCCAACGACCGGGGCCGGGACAAGCACCGGCACGCGGGCACGCTGTTCCTCGACAACCCGATCGGCCGGGCCAACGCCACGTACCTGCTGGAGCTCCAGCGGGCCGTGTCGGACGCGCTCGGCGTCCAGCTGCTCTACACCACCGGTCTCTTCGACACCACGGCCCTCGCCGAGTTCCCGCTGGTGATCCGGCTGCGCAACGACGCCGACCTGCGGGCAGGACTGAAGTACATCAGCGTCGAGGAGCACCTGCGCCCCGGCCTGCCGCAGCCGGCCGCCGAGGGCGAGACGATCCACGGCGAGATCACGGCGACCCGGATGTTCCGCCGCCACCAGGACGAGGAGGCGCCGGCGGCGCTGTAGACGCGGGAGCGGCCCGGACCCCCACCGGGGATCCGGGCCGCTCGTGTCCTGCCGGGCGGCTCAGGCGACCCGCTCCTCCGCGACCCGCTCCTCCGCGACCCGCTCGCGCCCCGCGGCGTACGCGGTGCTGCTCGGCTCGGAGACCACGCCGTTGCGCTGGCGCCAGACCTGGCGGGTGATCCAGATGTCCAGCACGCTCCAGGTGGCCACGACCGTCGCGACCACGGCCGCGATCGTCATCGGAAAGGCCAGCCAGGAGCCGGTGACCGAGGTGAGGAAGGCGACCACGGCCAGGATGATCGTCACCGACGCGACCATCACCGCCCGCACCGCCGCGTTCCGCACCGGGTCCGGCATCCTCCGCCGGCCGCGCTCGTCCTCCACCCACAACGGACGCGTGGTCCGCGCCTCGTCTTCCATGTCCTGTCACTCCCCACCGCACGACGCTCCCAGGGGTGGCTGCCCGGTTCCGGCGGTTCTACACGGCGCGCACGGTCGGCGCGCGACCCACCCGGCCACGGGCAGGGCGTTCCCCCGTACTTCATGACGCTCCGGACAGGGGAAAGGTTGCCCCGCATCACCCGGCACCGCGAGCGGAACGAATGATTCCAGCCAATGCGGGCAGGGCGGGAAATGGTGCACCGTCAAGTGTCCTGCGCCACAGTGGCCGATCCGAACTCCTGGAATACCAGGACATCTCATGATCAACGCTCACTCGACAGGCTGAAAATCGCCCAGACGCACCTTCGAGAAGGTCGCGATGCAGTAGTAGGCTCGCGCCGCCGTTTGTTGAAACCGAAGGTTGACGCGCCGTGTTGACGCGGCGAAGCCGTTCGAGGGACCTCCGCGGCCACGGAGGCCGTACATGGGGGAGGCCATGCGCTTTCGCGGGAAGTCCATCCGCAGGAAGATCGTGGCGCTGCTCCTCGTACCGCTCGTCTCCCTCACCGGCCTCTGGGGCTTCGCCACCGTCCTCACCGGACGCGAGGCCGACCAGCTCCTCGACGTCGGCTACATCGTCGACAAGGTCGGCTACCCCCTGGAGGACACGGCCCGGGTCATCCAGCTCGAACGCCGCCAGTCCCTCGTCTACCTGGCGGACCCGCGCGGCACCGAGGCCCTGCCCCAGCTCCGCGAGGCCCGCCTCGCCACCGACCGCCAGATCGCCCGCATCCGCGCCAACGCCGAGGACCCCGGCGTGCGCGAGGAGATGCGCCCGGTCACCACCCAGAAGCTCAACTCGCTGCTCACCGCCTTCGGCGAGCTCGAATCCCTGCGCCGCTCGGTCGAGCGGCGCGACGTCGGCCGGCTCCAGGCCCTGGAGTTCTACAACCGGCTCGTCGACCCCTGCTACAGCTTCCTCGTCACCCTCCACGCCCTGGAGAACGTGGAGATGGACAAACAGGGCCGCGCCCTCGTCGGCATCACCCGTGCCCGCGAACTCCTCTCCCGCGAGGACGCCCTCGTCCTCTCCGCGCTCGTCGCCGACCGGGTCACCGCCGAGGAGATCCGGGCCGTCTCCGACCTCGTCGCCGGCCGCAAGCAGTACTACGAGGTCAACCTCGAACTCCTCCCCGCCGCCGAACGGCAGCACTACGAGCAGTACTGGCGCGGCCCCGAGACCTCGGCCCTGCGCACGGCCGAGGAGGCCTTCATCGAGGCGGGACCGACCGAGCGGCCGCGGGCCGTCACCGCCGCCTACTGGCAGGACGAGGCCAGCCCCGTCCTCGACGAGCTCGCCCGCCGGAACACCGCCGCCGGCGACCGCTACCAGGACCGCGTCCAGCCCGCCGCGTACAGCGTCCTGCTCAAGGCGGGCATCGCCGGCGTCCTCGGCTTCCTCGCGCTCCTCGCCTCCGTCGGCATCTCGGTCCGCGTCGGCCGCTCCCTCATCCGCGACCTGCGCCGCCTCCAGAAGGAGTCCCAGGAGGTCTCCGGCGTCCGCCTGCCCAGCGTCATGCGCCGCCTCGCCGCAGGCGAGCACGTCGACGTCGAGACCGAGGTCCCCCGCCTGAAGTACGGCGAGGACGAGGTCGGCCAGGTCGGCCAGGCCCTCAACACCCTCCAGCGCGCCGCCGTCGAGGCCGCCGTCAAGCAGGCCGACATGCGCCGGGGCGTCTCCGAGGTGTTCGTCAACCTGGCCCGACGCAACCAGGTCCTGCTCCACCGTCAGCTCACCCTGCTCGACACCATGGAGCGGCGCACCGAGGACACCGAGGAGCTCGCGGATCTCTTCCGCCTCGACCACCTCACCACCCGCATGCGCCGCCACGCCGAGGGCCTGGTGATCCTCTCCGGCGCCGCCCCCTCCCGTCAGTGGCGCAAGCCCGTCCAGCTCATGGACGTGGTCCGCGCCGCCGTCGCCGAGGTCGAGGACTACGAGCGGATCGAGGTCCGGCGGCTGCCCCGGCTCGGCGTCGGCGGCCCCGCCGTCGCCGACCTCACCCACCTCATCGCCGAACTCCTCGAGAACGCCACCGTGTTCTCGCCCCCGCACACCGCCGTCCAGGTCCTCGGTGAGCGCGTCGCCAACGGCTTCACCCTGGAGATCCACGACCGCGGTCTCGGCATGAGCCCCGAGGTCCTCCTCGACGCCAACCTGCGGCTCGCGGAGACCCCCGAGTTCGAGCTCTCCGACACCGACCGCCTCGGCCTCTTCGTGGTCAGCCGGCTCGCCCAGCGCCAGAACGTCCGCGTCTCGCTCCAGACCTCCCCGTACGGCGGCACCACCGCGGTCGTCTTCATCCCGGCCGCGCTGCTCACCGACGCCCCCGAGACCCACGGCGCGGGCTTCCGCCTCGACCGCAAGAGCCTGGACCCGCGCGCGGACGGCGACAGCCGAAACGGTTCCGCCGACGCCCGTACGGCCTCCGGGACGGCGGTCGGCCTCCTCGACGACAGCCCCCTGCCGCAGCGCCGCCCCGCCCTCGCGCGCGTGCCCGACCTCGCCGACCCCGCCGGGCCCCCGCCGGGCGCCGCGGAGGACCGGGCGCTCGCCCGCCCCCTGGACGGACCGGTCGAACTGGAGCCGCCGCTCGGCCCCGAGGACATCGGCACGCTCCTCGACCGCTCCGCCGACCTCCTCGACAGCGACAGCGAGCGCGGCGGTCTCTTCCGCCCCCAGAGCCGCCGCCCCGGCCTCGTCCCGGCCGGCGAACAGCACCAGCAGGCTCCCGACCGGACCCCCGGCCACGGCGGGGACGACCCGGCCGGCGAGGACGCCCACGGCGCGGTGCCGCTGCCGCGCCGCCGCCCGCCGACCCTGGTCGTCGACCACGGCCGCCGGCTCGACGAACCCGGCCGCGGCCATCCCGCTTCCGGCGGGGGCCGCCGCACCGGCCCCACCCTCGTCCCCGTACGTCCGGAAGGCACCGACGCACGCCCGCACAGCGCCGCCGCCGGTGCGGAAGACGCCGACGCCGATACGGCTCCGATGCCATCGGCCCGGGCAGAGGCCCCGCAGACCCCGGCCCCGCTCCCGGACCCCGAGCCGGTACGGGAGCCGGTACGGGAGCCGGACCGGGCCCCGTCCGGCGACGCCCCCGCGGCGCTCGACGGGCTCCCGCGCCGGGTCCGCCAGGCGAGCCTCGTGCCCCAGCTGCGCGAGCCCGACCGCCCGGACGGCACCGCGGGCGACGGCCGGGGCGGCGCGGAGACCACCGGACCGGACTCCTCCGGCTCCTCCGGGGACGACTTCGAGCGCGACGCCGAGGAGGTGCGGGCCCGCATGGCCGCCATGCAGCGCGGCTGGCAGCGCGGACGCCTGTACGGCTCAGGCCAGGACGACAGCACAGCACACGGAACGACACCCGAGGGGGACGGTCGATGACCGCACCGAACGCCGCAGCAAGCACCAGCAGCCCCGTCCACGGCAACGGCGAGCTGAACTGGCTCCTCGACGAGCTGGTCCAGCGCGTCGCCGCCATCCGCAAGGCCCTGGTGCTGTCCAGCGACGGCCTGCCCACCGGCGCGTCGAAGGACCTGAGCCGGGAGGACGGCGAGCACCTCGCCGCCGTCGCCTCCGGCTTCCACAGCCTCGCCAAGGGCGTCGGCCGCCACTTCGAGGCGGGCAGGGTCCGCCAGACCGTGGTCGAGCTGGAGGACGCCTTCCTCTTCGTCACCGCCGCGGGCGACGGCAGCTGCCTCGCCGTCCTCGCCGACGCCGACTCCGACGTGGGCCAGGTCGCCTACGAGATGACCCTCATGGTCAAGCGGGTCGGCATCCACCTCGGCACGGCCCCCCGGACCGGTCTGCCGACGGGAGGGTGAGCCGCCCCGCATGAGTGACGCAGCCGAGCGCGACCAGCCCGAGCCCGGCCGCCCCGACCGGGAAGCCCCCGGCCGGCGGACGGCCGCCCCCCACCACTGGTACGACGACGAGGCGGGGCCGGTCGTCCGCCCGTACGCGATGACCCGGGGCCGGACGAGCGCCGCCGACCGCCACCGGCTCGACCTCATCGCGGTGGTGGTCCCCGAGCCCGCCGCCGACGACCCCGGTCGCGACCAGACGCTCTCCCCGGAACACGTGGAGATCGTCGAACGCTGCTCCGAGCAGCCCCAGTCGATCGCCGAGCTCGCCGCAGGACTCGACCTCCCCGTCGGGGTGGTCCGCGTCCTGGTCGGCGACCTCGTCGACGAGGAACTCGTGCACGTGACCCGCCCCGTTCCGCCGGCCCAGCTGCCGGACGTGAGCATCCTCCGCGAGGTGATCAATGGCCTTCGGGCGCTCTAGCCGCAAGAAGAACCCCGTCGAGCCGGTGACCCTGAAGATCCTGGTCGCGGGCGGGTTCGGGGCCGGCAAGACGACGCTGGTCGGCGCGGTCAGCGAGATCCGGCCGCTGCGGACCGAGGAGGTCCTCACCGAGGCCGGCCGGCCGGTGGACGACCTGCACGGCGTCGAGTCCAAGACGACCACCACGGTCGCCATGGACTTCGGCCGGATCACGCTCCGCGAGGACCTCGTCCTCTACCTGTTCGGCACCCCCGGACAGGACCGCTTCTGGTTCCTCTGGGACGAGCTGGCCCAGGGCGCGCTCGGCGCGGTCGTGCTCGCCGACACCCGCCGTCTGGAGGACAGCTTCGCCGCCATCGACTACTTCGAGCGGCGCGGCATCCCCTTCACGGTGGCCGTCAACTGCTTCGAGGGCGCCCGCCGCTACCCGACGGAGACCGTGCGTACGGCGCTCGACCTCGACCCCGAGGTCGAGCTCGTGATGTGCGACGCCCGCGACCGCGAGTCGGTCAAGAACGTCCTCGTCGCCGTCGTCGAGCACGCCCTCGTCCTCGCCGACCGGGACCACGCGCCGGTCGCGCCCTGAACCGTACGGCTCAGGGCGCCCGCGCGCGGCTCAGCGCACCGCCACCACCGCCGACCCGTGCCCGAACAGGCCCTGGTTGGCGGTGATCCCGGCCCGCGCCCCCGGCACCTGCCGGTCGCCGGCCGTGCCCCGCAGCTGCCAGGTCAGCTCGCAGACCTGGGCGATCGCCTGCGCGGGCACGGCCTCCCCGAAGGAGGCGAGGCCACCGCTGGTGTTCACCGGCAGCGCGCCGCCGAGCCGGGTCACCCCGTCCCGGAGCAGCTTGGCGCCCTCCCCGGGCCCGCACAGGCCGATGTCCTCGTACCACTCCAGTTCCAGGGCCGTGGACAGGTCGTACACCTCGGCCAGCGACAGGTCCTCAGGGCCGAGCCCCGCCTCCTCGTACGCGGCCCGCGCGATCGAGGCGCGGAAGGTGTGCGGTGCGGGCGCGAGCGCGGCCGTCGAGTCGGTCGCGATGTCGGGCAGGTCGAGCACCGCCTTGGGGTAGGTGGGGGAGACCGTCGACACCGCCCGGATCCGCACCGGATCGGTGTGCCCGTGCCGCCGCGCGAAGTCCAGGCCGGACAGCACGAGCGCCGCCCCGCCGTCCGAGGTGGCGCAGATGTCGAGCAGCCGCAGCGGATCGGCGACCACGGCCGAGGCGGCGACCTCCCCGGGCGTCACCGCCTTCCGGTAGCGGGCCAGCGGGTTGAGCGCCCCGGCCGCCGCGTTCTTCACCTTGACCTGGGCGAAGTCCTCCATGGTGTCGCCGTACAGGGCCATCCGGCGGCGGGCGTAGAGCGCGAAGTACGCGGGGTTGGTGGCGCCCAGGACCCGGAACCGCAGCCAGTCCGGGTCGTCGGGCCGCTCCCCGCCGGCCGGCGCGAAGAAGCCCTTGGGGGTGGAGTCCGCGCCGACGACGAGGACCGCGTCGGCGAGCCCGGCCAGGATCTGCGCGCGGGCCGCGCCGATCGCCTGGGCGCCCGAGGCGCAGGCCGCGTACACGCTGGTGACCCGTGCCCCCTGCCAGCCGAGCGCCTGCGCGAAGGTCGCCCCGGCCACGTACCCGGGATAACCGCACCGCATGGTGTCGGCGCCGACAATGGATCCAATATCCGACCACTCCAGGCCCGCGTCGGCGAGCGCCGTGCGGGCGGCGGCCGTCCCGTACGAGACGAAGCTCCGCCCCCACTTGCCCCAGGGGTGCATCCCGGCCCCGATCACGGCGATGTCGTTCACGCGCGCCCCTCCCCGGCTCCGGACGCGTCCACGGACGTGTCCACGGGCCGCCACCGCCAGGTGGTCCACACGTGCTCGGCGTCCTCGTTCAGGACCCCGGGCACGACCTCGACCTCCATCCCCACCGCGAGGTCCGCGGTCCGCACGCCGGGCGCGGCCTGCCCGAGCACCACCATCCCCTCCGCCGCCAGCTCGACCGCGACGAGCGTGTACGGCTCCCAGGGCGCGTCCGGATCGGAGACGTACGGGGCGGGAGGCCGGTACCGCCCGTCGGTGTACGACCACACCCGCCCGCGCGGCGAGAGCGGGGTCTCGGCGAGCGAGCCGCCGCCCGGACAGACCGGGTTGCGGCAGGTGTCGTCCTCGCGCGGGAAGAACACCGCCGCGCAGGCCGAGCACCGGGTGCCGAGGAGCCGGAACTCCCCTTCCGGCACGGTGTCGTCGGTGAACCAGCCGGCCACCACCGGCCTGCGCGTCCGTGTCATCCCCGGCCTCCCGCATTGATCTGACGACCTGTCAGAATTCTGGCGACGAGTCTGGCACGGGCTTCCTGGAGGCGGAAGACGTCAGTGCCCGGCCACCGACCTGCGCGCCACCGGGAAGTCGAAGTACGTCGACGGGAACGGCTCCGGCCGGTAGGTGAAGTGCCACCACTCCTCCGGCAGGTTCCCGAACCCCTCCGCCGCCAGCACGCCCTTCAGCAGCTGCCGGTTGGCCCGCTGCTCACCCGTGATCCGCGGATCGTCGGTGTGCGAGAGCGTGTCGAAGCAGTCGTACCCGGTCCCCATGTCGACCGAGCTGTCCGGGAACCGCTCCTCACGCGGCCCGGTGCACGAGGTCAGCTCCTCGCCCGGCACGTACGCGCGCGTGGGAGTCGCCGGCAGCCGCACGAGGGTCAGGTCCACGGTCGACCCCCGGCTGTGCCCGGACCTCTCCGCGATGTACCCGTCCGCGAACAGCCGCTCCTTCTCCACCCGCGGATAGAACTCCGCCTTCATCCGCTCGTCCGCCAGGTCCTGCGCCCAACGCACGAAGTGGTCCACCGCCCGCTGCGGCCGGTAGCAGTCGTACACCTTCAGCGTGTAGCCCCGGGCCAGCAGCCGCGTCTGCGCCCGGCGCAGCGCCTCGGCCGCCGACCGGGTCAGCACGCACAGGGGCTGCCGGTAGCCGTCGATCGGCTCGCCCACGAAGTTGTGGGCCGTGGTGTACCGCATCTCCTGAAGGATCGTCCGGTCCACCGAGTCCAGCGCCACGAACTCCCGCGGCGCCTTCGGCTCCGGTGCGGCGACGGCGGGGAAGACGGCGGAGCCGGCGAACGCGAGCAGCGAGGCCGCGCCCGTGACGGCGAGGGCACGGAGCACAGAGGCAAGTCCAGTCATGCGCACCGGGTCTACCAGGTCCGCCCCCACCGGGAAACCCCATCGCGTACGGTCCCCCTCGTGACCGAAACCGCGCCCGTACCCCACTCCCACTGCTCGGCCTGCGGAGCCCCCTACCCCGCCGGCACCACCACCTGGCCCCGCACCTGTCCCGCCTGCGCCACCACCGCCTACCGCAACCCCCTCCCCGTCGCCGTCGCCCTCCTCCCCGTCACCGGCCCCGCCGGCACCGGCCTCCTCGCCGTCACCCGTGCCATCCACCCCGGCCACGGCGGCACCGCACTCCCCGGCGGCTTCATCGACCACGGCGAGGACTGGCGCACCGCCGTCGTCCGCGAACTCCACGAGGAGACCGGCCTCGACGCGAAGGCGAATGAGGTCCGCCTCGCCGACGTCCTCTGCTCCGGCGAACACCTCCTGGTCTTCGGCCTCCTCCCGCCCGTGACGGAGGCGTCCCTCCCCGCCTTCACCCCCACCCCGGAGACCTCCGCCCGCCTGGTCCTCCCGGAACCGCGCGAACTGGTCTTCCCCCTCCACACCGAGGCCACGAGGAAGTGGTTCGCGGGCGCGTACGCCTGACCCGGCTCCCGCCGCGACCGCCCCTCAGTCCCACCAGAAGGTCCACACGTCGGCTCCCACCAGCCGCTCGGCGTACGCGACGAGGTTCTGGGGGCGCGGGCCCTGCCACACGTTGTCGGGACAGAAGGCGAAGTGCTCGGCGGCGACGGGCAGCGCCTCCTCCAGGGTGGCCGGGGGAGCGGCGACGGAGAGCCGAAGGGTGTCGAAGCCGACCGCGAACACCCGCACCCCGAAGCGGCGTTCCCAGTCGCCGACGACCGCCGCGATCCGAGCCGTGTCGCTCTCGTGGTTGAGCGGCCCCGACCAGCCCACGACGGCGAGCGCCTCCGCCCCGGAGGTGGCCTCGACCAGACCCAGACGCGTGTCGGAGGCGGAGGACAGGAACGCCTCCGCGTGTTCGGCGGCCAGCCGGCCGGGGTCCTCCGCCGCTTCCTTGCCTGGTGCGAGGCCGGGCCACATCGCACCGTAGGGGGCGGTGAAGGCGAGCTCGTCCTCGTCCTCGTCGCCCTCGTCGCCCTCGTCAGCCGAGGTGCACGCCTCCCAGCACTCCGCGAGCACCGCCTCCGGATCGTGGTCGGCGGGGCGGGACACGTCCCCGGGGAACAGCTCCCCCGACGCCCACGGCCGGAAGTCCTCGCCCCCGTCCAGCGGTTCGAGCAGCAGCGGCCACAGGCCGGTCCGCGCGTGCGCGGCGCGTATCCGCCCCCACAGCCCGAAGGGCGCGGGCCCGTCGCTCAGCCACAACGGCCGTGCGCCACCCTCCCCTTCGTCGGTCGCGACCATGCGGCCGGCGGGAAGTCGGATGTCGTCGCCCAGCAGGGATTCAGGATGCATGCACCGGATGCTAGGCGAGGGGTCCGACAACCCCCGTCCCTCTCGCTCCCCTCACACGCCCCGCACCCGCACCGGTACCCCCGGCTCCACCGGCCCCTCCTCCGTCAGCCGCTCCATCACGACCCGGCCGTCCACGAGCCGTGACTGGTACCGCTCGATCTCCGCGGCCTCCCAGCCGTCGCCGGTGTCGCGGACGACGAGACCGCCGCCCGTCCGGCCCGCCGCGGGCGCCCACGCCTCCAGGGTGAGCTCCCCGTCCTCGCCCCGCACCGGCAGGACCGCGCCCGCGCGGGCCAGCACCGGCACGCGCGCGAGGGACGCGTCGAGGAGGACCTGGCCGGGGCCCTCGTACGCCGTGCCGGTCGCCGTGTCGTACCAGCGGCCGCGCGGCAGCCGCACCGCCCGCCGGTCCGCGCCCCGGTGCAGGACCGGCGCCACCAGGAGCGCGTCGCCCAGCAGGAAGGCGTCCTCGCACTCCCGCAGCGCCCGGTCCTCCGGCGTCCCCCACCACACCGGCCGCACATAGGGCGCGCCGGTCATCCGCGCGAGCCGGGCCAGGGTGACGAAGTACGGGTGCATCCGCTCGCGTTCGGCCAGCGCCACGCGCGCGTGCTCCAGTACCTCCGGGCCGAACTCCCACGGCTCCCGCCGCCCCGCGTCCAGCGCCGCGTGCGTCCGGAACAGCGGCAGCCACGCCCCCAGCTGGAACCAGCGCAGGAACAGCTCCGGCGACGGGCTCCCGTCGAAACCGCCGACGTCCGGGCCCGAGTACGGCACCCCGCACAGCCCGAGACCGAGCACCAGCGCGAGGGAGGCCCGCAGCCCCGGCCAGCCGGTGGCCACGTCGCCGGACCAGGTCCCCCCGTACCGCTGCATCCCCGCCCACCCCGCGCGCGTGAAGAGGAACGGCCGCTCCTCGGGCCGCAGCCGCCGCAGCCCCTCGTACCCGGCCCGGGCCATCAGGAGCCCGTACACGTTGTGCGCCTCCCGGTGGTCCCCGCCGCGCCCGTCCAGGTCGTGCCGGGCCGACCGGGGGAGCGTCGGATCGCCGAAGGGCGCGAACGAGACCGGCTCGTTCATGTCGTGCCACACGCCGGAGAAGCCCTGCCGGAGCCGCTCCTCGTACAGGCCGCCCCACCACTCCCGTACCGCCGGATCCGTGAAGTCCGGGAAGGCGCACTCCCCGGGCCACACCA
The DNA here is from genome assembly GCF_030010625.1 of Streptomyces sp. CC208A. Lineage (GTDB taxonomy): Bacteria > Actinomycetota > Actinomycetes > Streptomycetales > Streptomycetaceae > Streptomyces. The sequence goes on from NZ_JASCXN010000027.1 coordinate 106,131, forward strand.
TCCCCCGCACCTCCTCGCCCCGCGCGTCCCGCACGAACGCCCCGGCCGCCCGCCCCTTCTCGTACAGCACGTTCCCCGGCTCCGCCGCCACCGCCGGGTCGACGATCGACACCAGCCGCACGCCCTGCCCCCGCAGCTCCTCCGCGAGCCCCGGCAGATCGGGGAACCGCTCCCGGTCCACCGTGAACACCCGGTGCCCGTCGTAGTGGTCGATGTCCAGATGGACCGCGGACAGCGGCAGCCCCCGCTCCCGGTACCCGGCCACCACCCGCCGCACCTCCGCCGCGCTGCCGAACCCCCAGCGCGCGTGCTGCGGCCCCAGCGCCCACGACGGCGGCAGCGCCGGCGCCCCGGTCAGCGCCGCCCAGTTGTGCAGCACGCGCGCGGGGGTGCCGACCACCACCCAGCAGCGCAGCGGACCGCCCTCCATCCGCACCTCGCTCGTGCCCGGCCGGTCGTGCCCGGACCCGGCCCCCTCCTCGCCCTCCGCGAGGGTCACCCGCCCGTCCCACGTGTTGTCGTGGAAGGCCAGGTGCGTCCCCGCGTCCGCGACCACGAACTGCACCGGCATCGTGATGTACAGCGGATCGTCCTCCGGCCCGAACCGGCCCTTCGGGTCCGTGTTCCACAGCCGGTACGAGCCGTCCCGCAGGCGCGGCCCCGCCGACCGACCGCCGAGCCCGAAGAACCGCGCGTCCGCCGGCACCTCGGCCCGCTGCACCCACCGCGCAGGCCCCCCGCCCACCGGCTCCCACCAGCGCGGCGGCAGGTCCCGCCGCAGCATCACCCCGCCCGGCGTACGGATCTCCACCGCCCCGTGCCGCGAGACCGCCACCGTCACCCGCTCCGACACCACCCGCCAGCCGCCGTCCGTGTCCGGCTCCAGGACCGCGCGCGGATCTGGCTCCGGCGCCGCGCCCGCCAGCGCGTACGAGGGCTCGGGCTCCGCCCCGTCCCACCCCCAGAAGACCGTGCCGCCCGCCGACACGCGCACCCGCAGCGAGGACCGGGCGAACCGCACGATCCCCCCGCCCGGCAGCGCCTCCGCCCCCTCCGCGAGGCCCGGCACCCGGGCCCGCTCCGCACCCCTCGGCGGCAGCGCCGACGCGTCCGCCCTCCGCCGCCGCCACGCCGTCAGCACCGTCCTGAGCCCCCGCGCCGACCCGAACACCCGCACCGACTCGAACACCCTCACCGCACCGAACACCTTCACCGAACGCACCCGTCCACGACCGTCCATGGCCGCCACCCTGCCACCCACCAGCGGCTTCACGAGCCCCGTTCAACTGTCGTTCACCCGTGGTGGGAGCACATGTTCAACCGGCCGCCCCCGGGCGGGCGGCCCTGGTGCGAAAGCCGCTCCCATGGCATCGTCCTGTCAGCCGCGTCACGCGCACACCCCCGCACGTGCGCGCGACACACGCCGACCCGCGTACAGCCAGGGAGCCACCCGATGACAACTGCGCCGACCGAGCCGACCGAGCCGCTCTGGCAGCCGGACGAGGAGCGCATCGCCCACGCCGCCGTCACCCGCTTCCAGGCGTGGGCCGCCGAACACCACGACGCCCCCGCCGACGGCGGGTACCCGGCCCTGCACCGCTGGTCCGTCGACGAGCTGGAGACCTTCTGGAAGGCCGTCGCCGAATGGTTCGACGTCCGCTTCTCCACCCCCTACGCGCGCGTGCTCGGCGACCGCTCGATGCCGGGCGCCGAATGGTTCCCCGGAGCCACCCTCAACTACGCCGAGCACGCCCTGCGCGCCGCCGCCGACCGGCCCCACGACACCGCGCTCCTCCACGTGGACGAGACCCACGAGCCGGCCCCGGTCACCTGGGCCGAGCTCCGCCGACAGGTCGGCTCGCTCGCCGCCGAGCTGCGCGCCCTCGGCGTCCGCCCCGGCGACCGCGTCAGCGGCTACCTGCCGAACATCCCCCAGGCCGTCGTCGCCCTGCTCGCCACCGCCGCCGTCGGCGCCGTCTGGACCTCCTGCGCCCCCGACTTCGGCGCCCGCTCCGTCCTCGACCGCTTCCAGCAGGTCGAACCGGTCGTCCTCTTCACCGTCGACGGCTACCGCTACGGCGGCAAGGAGCACGACCGCCGCGACACCGTCGCCGAGCTCCGCGCCGAACTCCCCACCCTCCGCGCCGTCGTCCACATCCCGCTCCTCGGCACCCCCGCCCCCGAGGGCGCCCTCGACTGGGCCGGCCTGGTCGCCGCCGACGTGGAACCGGTCTTCGAGCAGGTGCCGTTCGCCCACCCCCTGTGGGTCCTGTACTCCTCCGGCACCACCGGCCTGCCGAAGGCCATCGTCCAGTCCCAGGGCGGCATCCTGATCGAGCACCTCAAGCAGCTGGGCCTCCACTGCGACCTGGGCCCCGAGGACGTCTTCTTCTGGTACACGTCCACCGGCTGGATGATGTGGAACTTCCTCGTCTCCGGCCTCCTCACCGGCACCACCGTCGTCCTGTACGACGGCAGCCCCGGCTACCCCGACACCGCCGCCCAGTGGCGCGTCGCCGAACGCACCGGCGCCACCCTGTACGGCACCTCCGCCGCCTACGTGATGGCCTGCGCCAAGGCCGACGTCCACCCCGGCCGCGACTTCGACCTGTCCGCGGTGAAGTGCGTCGCCACCACCGGCTCCCCGCTGCCGCCCGACGGCTTCCGCTGGCTCCACGACGAGGTCCGCGAGGACCTGTGGATCGCCAGCGTCAGCGGCGGCACCGACGTCTGCTCCTGCTTCGCAGGAGCCGTCCCCACCCTGCCCGTCCACATCGGCGAGCTCCAGGCCGCGGGCCTCGGCACCGACCTCCAGTCCTGGGACCCGTCCGGCAAGCCGGTCATCGGCGAGGTCGGTGAACTCGTCGTCACCAACCCCATGCCGTCCATGCCGATCCACTTCTGGAACGACCCCGACGGCAGCCGCTACCGCGACAGCTACTTCGAGATGTTCCCCGGCGTGTGGCGGCACGGCGACTGGATCACGATCACCGACCGCGGCTCGGTCGTCATCCACGGCCGCTCCGACTCCACCCTCAACCGCCAGGGCGTGCGCATGGGCAGCGCCGACATCTACGAGGCGGTGGAGCGGCTCCCCGAGATCAGGGAAGCCCTCGTCATCGGCCTGGAGGAGCCGGACGGCGGCTACTGGATGCCGCTCTTCGTCCACCTCGCCGAGGGCGCGAGCCTCGACGACGAGCTGACCGACAGGATCAGGCGCACGATCCGCGCCGAACTGTCGCCCCGCCACGTCCCCGACGAGATCATCGAGGTCCCCGGCGTCCCGCACACCCTCACCGGCAAGCGCATCGAGGTCCCGGTCAAGCGACTCCTCCAGGGCACCCCCCTGGAGAAGGCCGTCAACCCGGGCTCGGTCGACAACCTCGACCTGCTGCGCTTCTACGAGTCCCTCGCGGCCGCCCGCCGGGGCTGACGCACGGAAAGGGGCGCCCCGCGTGGGGGCGCCCCTTCACGACGGACCGGCTCAGCCGGGCAGCTGACCGGCCCGCCCCACCGCCGCCTTCCTGAGCACGGCCGTCTCGCTCAGGACCGTCCCGGCCGGCCCGGCGTCCGAGGCCGCGACGAGCACGGTCCGCTCTCCGAGGAACGCCGAGGTCGCCCGGTCGAAGACCCACTGGGTCCGCTCCCCGCCCGCCGTACGGGCCACGGCGACGCCTTCCCGGCCCGCCGCGTCCCGCGCCGACGGCACCACCACGACCCCCGGGATCCGCGCGGCCGCCTCGAACAGCGCGGCCGTCACCCGCGGCGGCGCCCACGTCTCGGCCAGCAGCGTCCCGACCGCCGTGAACGCCCGCTGGTCCGCGTCCCCGCCGCCGGTACGGGTCTGCTCCCGCACCAGCCGCAGCAGCGCCTCGGGCTCGGTCGGCAGCCCCGCCACGAAGGCGTGCGTCGGAGCGGTCACGGACGGTTCCTCCGGTTCCGGCACCGTCCGCCGGGGTTCGGCGCCCCGGTGGTCCAGCTCGTACACGGGCAGCCGCGGCGCCAGCTCCTGGTCGGCGGCCCCCTCCTCCCGCAGCAGCCCGGCCCGGCTCCCGTCCGCGGACAGCCACACCTGCCGCCGGTGTACGGGCTCCACCACGGTCGGCCCGCCGCCCGCCGGACGCCCGGCCCGGGCGACCAGGCTCTCCACGTACACGAACTGCTCCGGCCGCGCGTCCGGCGCGGGCGCGGCCGCAGCGGCGAGCGCCGCCCGGGACAGCACCGCGGAAGCCCCCTCAGCCCGCACCACAGGCCGCTGCTCACGCGGCTCCGGGGGAGCGGCGACCAGCACCGCTCCGGCCGCCACACCGCACACCAGGGCGGGCACCGCGAACCGCACGGCCCGCCGGGTCCACCACACCGCAGGCCGTGCGGGCCGCGCCGAGGCCAGCAGGGCCCGCCGCAGCTCCCGCTCCCGCTCCGGCCCGAACTCCGGTACGGGAGGCGGCGGCAGCAACTCCGTCAGTTCGGCGCGCAGCGCGTCCTGGGGACGAGGATCGATGTCGTTCATGCCGGCTTCTCCGGGGAGGTCGGGGGGACGAGTACGGTACGGCCCGTGCTCACGGGCGGGGAGGGGAAGAGGCCGGCGACGGGGGAGGACCGGTGACCGGACCGGGAGCCGACAGGAGCACCGCCCCCTGCACCGCCCCCCGCGTCAGCACCGGTTGTACGTCGGCCTCGGCCGCGCCGCTCGGCCCGCAGCTCCGCGTCGGCGAGCGCCCGCAGCCGCTCCCGGGCCCGCGAGAGCCGGGAACGCACCGTCCCGACGGGGACGCCCAGCGCCTCGCCCGCGGTCACGTAGTCGAGGCCGGCCCACACGACGAGCGCGAAGACCTCCCGCTCCCGGCGCCGGAGCCGCCCGAGGGCGGCCCGCGCGGCCCGCAGCCGCTCCTCGTCGGCGAGCCGCGCGGCCACCGCGTCGCTGAAGTCCGGCAGCACTCCCGTGTCGGGCATCCTGGCCAGCGCCGCGTCCCGCCTCCGCGCCTCCCGCGCGGCACCGCGCAGGACGTTGGTCGCGATGCCGAGCAGCCACGGCCTCAGACTCCCGCCCTCGGCCCGTACCCTGCCCCGGCAGCGCCACGCCTCCAGGAAGGTCGCGGACACCACGTCCTCGGCCGCGGCCCGGTCACCGCACATCCGGTACGCGTATTGGAAGAGCACACGCGCGTGTGCGTCGTACGCGTCGCCGAGCGCCGAGGGATCCCCGGCCCGGAAACGCTCTCTCATCTCTGCTTCCACACCGGGTACTGACCGCCGGTTCGCCCGGGTTCCCGTGACCCGCACCACACCGCCCGCCCGCCGAGCACCCTCTGTGGCCCAGGTCACGGGAACTCCGCCCGCTCCGGGGCCAGTTCCCTGCATGAACGAAACACCGACGACCGGATCCGATATCCGACCCACCGGATCCAGGATCCAGAACACCGCACCCGAGCTCCACACGACCGGATCCAAGATCCAGTACACCGGATCCAGGATCCAGAAGATCGGATCCACGACCCACCATCCTGGATCCACGTCCCCGAACACCGGATCCAGGATCCGGCCCACCCTCCGCCCCCTCGCCCTCACCGCCGCCCTCGCGGCCACAGCCTTCACCTTCCCGCCCGCCACCGCCCTGGCCGCCCCCGCCCAGGACGGGACGGTCACCCTCACCATCCGCCACCTGGACCGCTCCGGCGCCGACGCCTCCGCGTACACGACCCACGTCACCGGCGTCTCCGGCCCTGGCGCCGACGTCCGGGAACAGCCCCACGATCCCTCCGGCACCGTTACCCTGCGCCTGCCCAAGGGCCGTTACCTCCTCGACTCGACGCTGGAGGCGCCGAGCGAGGGCTCCGGCACGGACTGGATCGTCCAGCCCCGGCTCGACCTCGACCACGACACGACCGTCACCGTCGACGCCCGCACCACGGCCCCCGTCGACGTCCGCCCGCCCGAGGACGGCGCCCGGCCCCGGCACGCCGTCTCGTTCGTCGAGGTCAACCACGGCGGAGCGACCCGCTCCGCGAACCTGATCTCCTCGGCGACGGGCCTCCGCGTGGCCCACCTCGGCCCCGCCGCCGAGCCCGGCTCCGTCACGGCGTGGGTCGACAGCTACTGGAGCGGTGCGCGGGCCGACTACGGCCTCGGCTACCGCTTCACCTCCGACCGCGCCCTCACCGGCCTCGTCCGCAAGCCCGCCCCCGCCGACCTGGCGACCCTCCGGGTCCGCGCCGCCGACCGGGACGGCACCGGAGGCACCGGCTTCGTCTCGTTCCAGCCTTCCGAGGGCACCTCCGCCGGCCTCACGACCCCCGTGACCCGCCCGGGCATCGCGACCTTCCTCGTGACCCCCGAACGCGGCCGCTGGGACCTCGGGTACACCGCCCCCGGCACCGCGGGAGCACCTCCCAACCAGTACGAGGAGTCCGACGTACCGGTCCGCGCCGGCGCGTCCACCACCCACACCTTCGACAACGCCGTCCTCGGCCCCGCGCTCGACCCGTCCGCCGACGCGCCGCCCGCCGGCGTCCGCGACGGCGACCGGCTCTCCCTCGACCTCCCGCTGCTCGCCGACGGCGACGGCCACGCCCCCTCCGCGCCGGCCTTCCGCTCGGCCACCACCACCCTCCACCGCGACGGCGTCCTCGTCGGCACCCACCGGGGCGACCCGGGCCGGGCCTCCTTCACGCTCGACGCCCCCGACCGGGCCCGTTACCGCCTCACCGCCACGGCCCTCCACGGCACCGGCACGCGCGCGGGGCGCACCACCGCCGTCTGGACCTTCGACTCCGCCGCGACCACGGCCCCGACCGCGCTCCCGCTGAGCGTCGTCCGCTTCACCCCGCCGCTCGCCCTCGACGGCACCGCCCCCGCCGGCACGGACCTCCGTGTCCCGGTCACGGTCCAGGGGCCGGCCGCGGGCGCGGGCCTCCGCTCGCTCCGCGTCCAGGTCTCCGCCGACGGCGGCACCACCTGGGCCGCCGTTCCGGTCGTGGACGGCGCCGTCGTGATCCGCAACCCCGCCCAGGGCCGTACGGTCTCGCTCCGCGCCACCCTCACCGACACCGAGGGCAACACCCTCGACCAGACCCTCGGCCACGCCTACCGCACCCGCTGATCCCGCCCCACGCGCGTGTGGGTCCGCCGCCCGGCCGCCTCCCCGGCCCGGGCGGCGGACCCGTGCCGCCTCTCAACCCCCGTACGTCGCCTGCGCGTCCCCCAGGACCCGCGCGAAGTCCGCCGCCAGTCGCTCCGCCGCCTCTGGCGGAAGCACGGACGCCGTGATCCGTACGGCGGGCGGCGCGGCGATCCGGAACCGGGTGCCCGCCGCGACCCACCAGCCGTGCGTCCGCAGCCCGTTGACCACCGCCGACTCGTCCCGCACCGGCACCCACACGTTCAGCCCCCCGGCGCCGACCGCGCGGATGCCGCGCGCGCCGAGGGCGTCGATCAGAGCCCGCCTCCGCTCGGTGTACGCGGCCTCCCCCCGCGCCACAAGGCGTGCCACCTCCGGATCGGAGAGCAGCCCCACGACGATCTCCTGGAGCACATGGCTGACCCAGCCGGAGGTCATCAGCATCCGGCCGTCGTGCCGGGCCAGCGTCACCGCGTCACCGGTCAGCCCGGCCCACCGCAGGTCCACCCCCAGCCGCTTCGAGACCGTGCGCACCTGCGCCCAGCGGGCCGGCCCCAGTGAGCCGAGGGTGACCGGCGGGGGGCCGTCGAGCTCGGCGAGGTAGTCGTCCTCGATCACGAGGACCTCGGGGAACTCCCGGAGCAGCGCGCCCAGTTCGTCTCGTCGTCCGGGCGAGAGCGCGGCCCCGGTCGGGCACTGCGCGCGCGGACTGAGGACGACCGCCCTGACCCCGGCCCGCAGCGCCGCCCGCAGGGCGTCCGGCGTGATCCCCTCGCCGTCGACGGCGACCGGCACCATCCGCAGCCCCAGAGCGGGCACCAGGTCGAGGAGGTGATGGAAGCCGGGGTCCTCGACCGCCACGGCGTCCCCCGGTCTCAACTCCACCGAGAGCAACCGGGCGATGCAGTCGAGCGCCCCGTGCGCGAAGGTCACCCCCTCCGCCGGCACGCCGTCCCGCCGGAACCACGCCCGGGTCAGCTCCTCCAGGGCCGCCAGCCGGGGCGCGGCCCGGTGCGAGCCGTAGACGGGCCGCCTCTCGCCCTGCGGGTGGAGCACCGGCAGGAAGGCGGGATCGGGCAGGCCGCTCGACAGGTCCGTCAGCCCCTCCGGTATCCGGGGAGGGCGCCGGGACGCCACCGAGGGCGCCTCCGCCACGACCGTGCCGCCCCGCCCGCGCGTCACCACGAGCCCGCGCCCGCGCAGCTCCTTGTACGCGGTCGCCACCGTGCCCGGGCTCACCCCCAGGTCGTCCGCGAGCTTCCGTACGGGAGGCAGCGCGTCGCCCGGCGCGAGTTCGCCCTCGGTCACGCCGCGTTCGACGGACGCGGCAATCCCCTTGGCCGTCGCCCCTTGGATCGAATATTGTGTCGCCACATTCAAAAGTATGTATCAGTACATAACTTGCGTCAAGGGGGAACCGCGTGAGCCGCCCGTCCTCGTGGCACCGCACCGCACTCGACCGCATCCCCGGAGGCCGCGACGGCCGCCGGATGCTCGTCGTCAGCATCATCGACAAGACGGGCACCGGCCTCTGGGCCGGCTGCACCGCCCTCTACTTCACCTACGTCTCCGGCCTGAGCCTCGCCCAGGTCGGCCTCCTCATGACCGTCGCCGGCGGCGTCGGCACGGCGGGCGCCCCTCTCGCGGGTCTCCTCGCCGACCGCTTCCCCCTCGTACGCGTCATCGTCGCCACCCAGCTGATGCGCGGCATCACCCTCCTCGCTCTCCTGACCAGCGACCACTTCCTCCTCCTCACCCTCTACTCCGCGCTCGGAGCCCTCCCCGACCGCGCAGGCAGCGTCCTCATCAAGCTCTACGCCGCCCGCCAGGCCGGCCCCGACCGCGTCCGCTACCAGGCCATCCAGCGCACCACCGTCAACATCGGCTGGTCCATCGGAGGGCTCGGCGCCGCCGCCGCGCTCGCCACCGGCTCCACCCAGGCCTACACCTGGCTCCTCGTCGGCAACGTCCTCTCCTACCTGGCCATCGCCGCCCTCACCCTGCGCTGCACCGAACCCCCTGCCCCCTCCCGTACCGTCGCCACCTCGGCCGACGCCCCCCGGCACCGGCCCGCGAACCCCTGGCGCGACCGCACCTTCCTCGGCTACACCGCCACCGACGCGGCCCTCTACCTCGACGACACCATCCTCCAAGTGGCCATCCCCCTCTGGATCGTCCACGCCACCGACGCCCCCGTCGGCCTCGCTCCCCTCCTCCTCGTCCTCAACACCGTCCTCGTCGTCCTCTTCCAGGTCCCCCTCGCCCGCTTCGGCGCCACCACCCCCGCCGCCCGCCGCCTCCTCATCCCCCTCTCCGGCCTCTTCGTCGTCGGCACCCTCGCCCTCGCGGCCTCCGCCGCCGGCGGCCGCACCCTCGCCATCACCGCCCTCACCGTCGCCGTCGTCGCCCTGACCTTCGCCGAGATCATCCACGCCACCTCCTCCTGGGAACTCTCGGTCGCCCTCGCACCCGCCGAGGCCCAGGGCGCCTACCTCGGCGTCCACGGCCTCGCCCAGTCCGGCCAGCGCTTCGCCGGCCCCCTCCTCGTCACCGGAGTCATGACCGCCGGCCCCCTCGCCTGGCCCCTCCTCGGCCTCGTCCTCGTCGGAGCCGGAGCGGCCCAGCACCGACTCATCCGCGACCGCGTCCTCAAGCCCGCCCCACCCTCACTGTCAGTGCCCGCGATTACGCTGAGTGAGCACTGATCGACGGTGATCAGACCACCGCACCCGAGGGGGAGCCATGACGACCACCACCACGACCCGCCTCCGCCGCGCCCTGCGCCGCGAGATCCCCAGCACTGTCGGCCTCCTCGCCGACGAGCAGGACTTCGCCGCGATGCGCCGCTACCGCACCTTCGCCTTCCCCGACCACTCCACCTACCTCAAGGAGGTCGAAGCCCTCCTCACCTCCCTCGCCCGCCAAGGCGCCCACACCACCGTGGCCCTCTTCGACCCCGACGAGTACGCCTCCTACTGCGCCGAGACCGGCCTCGACCCCGACCACCCCACCAGCCGCAGCCGCTTCACCGACCACCTGGCCACCACCGGCGCCCGCGTCACCTACACCGGACAACCCCTCACCACCCTCCTCCCCGAACTCATCGACACCGCCGTCCGCCACGCCACCTGGGAGTACGCCACCACCGTCCTCGCCACCGCGGGAGACTGCGCCGACTGCGGCCTGGACCTCGGCCGCGACGCCTTCGACCGGGCCACCCGCCTCCTCCTCGGCCTCCTCGACGGAGCGGGATCCGGCACCCACCACCTCGTCTGCAGCGTCCCCGCCGCCGACGACCACCTCCTCGCCGTCCTCCACACCACCCGCGACGACCACGGCACCAGCCACCACGACCCCGCCGCCGCCACCGAGTTCACCGCCGTCCTCGCCGCCGGCATCGCCCTCGCCTCCTCGGGCGGGCTCGTCCTGCGCGTCACCCACCCCGACCACCCCGATCGGCTCCACGGCTGGCGCCTCACCGACGGCACCCTCGTCCCTCTCACCGAGGCCGAGGTCTTCGCCGCCTACTGCACCGACGCCCGCACCGGCGAACCCCTCCCTCCCGAGCACGGCGTCGACTACCGCCCCGGCTTCCCCCTGCCCCCCGACCCCGAAGCCCACGACCCCGGCCGGCACTGACCCCGGACACGCCGAAGGGGCTCCCCGCCACAGACGACGGGAAGCCCCTCCGGACCACGCGCTACGACCCTGGGATCACTCCCCGGACAGCACCGCCTGCGCGGCGAGCCGCGCCTCGTGCGCCGTGTCCGCGGCACGCGCCGCGGCCGCCGCACGCTCGCACTGCGCGAGCGTGTACTTCGCCAGCGTCGCCCGCACGTACGGGATCGACGCCGCACCCATCGACAAGGAGGTGACCCCCAGACCGGTCAGCACACACGCGAGCAGCGGATCCGAGGCAGCCTCGCCGCAGACACCACAGCTCTTGCCCTCGGCCTTGGCCGCCTCGGCGGACAGCGCCACCAGGTCGAGCAGCGCCGGCTGCCACGGGTCCTGCAGCCGGGAGACCGCACCCACCTGACGGTCGGCGGCGAAGGTGTACTGCGCCAGGTCGTTCGTGCCCAGCGACAGGAACTCGACCTCCTGCAGGATCGAACGCGCCCGGAGCGCGGCGGACGGAATCTCCACCATCGCACCGAACTTCGCCTGGAGCCCCGCCTCGCGGCACGCGTCGGCGAACGCCTTCGCGTCCGTCCGGTCGGCCACCATAGGCGCCATGACCTCCAGGTACACCGGCAGACCCTCGGCGGCCTTCGCCAGCGCGGTCAGCTGCGTCCGCAGCACCTCCGGGTGGTCGAGCAGCGTTCGCAGGCCCCGCACGCCCAACGCGGGGTTCGGCTCGTCCGCCGGCGTCAGGAAGTCCAGCGGCTTGTCGGCACCGGCGTCGAGCACCCGCACGACCACCCGGCCCTCCGGGAACGCCTCCAGGACCTTCCGGTAGGCCTCGACCTGCTTCTCCTCGGACGGAGCCTTCTGACTGTCGTCCAGGAAGAGGAACTCCGTACGGAACAGACCGACGCCCTCGGCACCCGCCTCCACCGCGGCCGGCACATCCGCGGGACCGCCGACGTTGGCGAGCAGCGGCACCTTGTGCCCGTCCGAAGTGGCCCCCGGACCGCTGGAGGCGGACAGCGCCGCCTTCCGCTCCTCGGCGGCCTTGGTCAGCGCCGCCTTCTTCTCCTCGCTCGGCCCCACGAAGATCTCGCCGGTGGAACCGTCCACCGCGATCTCCGTGCCCTCGGCCAGCTCACCGGCACCAGGGAGCGCCACCACGGCCGGCACCCCCAGGGCGCGCGCCAGGATGGCGCTGTGGCTGGTCGGCCCGCCCTCCTCGGTCACGAAGCCGAGCACCAGCGTGGGGTCGAGCAGCGCGGTGTCGGCCGGCGCCAGGTCCCGCGCGATCAGTACATACGGCTCGTCGCTGTCCGGCACCCCGGGCATCGGCACGCCAAGGAGTCGCGCGACGATCCGGTTCCGCACGTCGTCCAGGTCGGCGACCCGGCCCGCCATGTACTCACCGGCACCCGCCAGCAGCTCGCGATAGTGCGAGAAGGCGTCGTAGATACCGCGCTCGGCCGTGCTGCCGACCGCGATCCTGCGGTCGACGTCGGCCATGAGCTCCGGGTCCTGGGCGATCATCGCCTGGGCCTCCAGCACGGCCTGGGCCTCACCGCCGGCCAGATTGCCGCGCGCGATCAGATCCGCGGCCACGGCCTCCACGCCCTGGCGGGCGCGCCCCTGTTCGCGCTCCGCCTCCTCGGCGGGAATCTGCTTGGCGGGCGGCTCCAGTACCGCCGTACCCATGTGCCGCACCTGGCCGATCGCCACTCCGTGGCTGACGCCCACGCCTCGCAGCGTTGTCTCCATCTCACCCGTCTCCGATAGAGCGGCGGCCGGAACCACCGCGTTGAATGTCGTACGCGCAGCCGTCCTGACGACGGAGCGGACTCAGCTCCAGCCGAAGAGCTGGTCGCCGGCCTTCACGTCGCCGTCCTCACGGACGTCGGAGAGCGAGTCGGCCGTGGCCTCGAGGGCGACGACGGGGCAGATCGGGGACTTGCCGAGGGCTTCGACCTCGGCAGGGTTCCACCGCACGACGGCCTGTCCGCGCGTCACGGTGTCGCCCTTGTTCACGAGCAGCTCGAAACCCTGTCCGTTGAGCTGGACGGTGTCGATGCCGAGGTGCGTCAGCACGCCGTGCCCCTCGCCGTCCACGACGACGAAGGCGTGCGGGTGCATGGAGACGACGACCCCGTCGACGGGGGAGACCGCCTCGGAGGGCTCACGCACGGGATCGATGGCGGTGCCGGGCCCGACCATGGCACCGGAGAAGACCGGGTCGGGAACGTCGGCGAGACCGATGGCGCGTCCAGCGAGTGGCGACGTCACGGTTGTCATGGGAAGCCTCCCAGGGGCGGAGATCGTGTGGCGCCGCCACTACCTGTCCTGGGCGGCGCATACTGTTCAGAAGCGTATGTCATGGGAAGTCCCGGTTCCGCACGAGGTGTACCAATTGGCGGACCTAGGGACTACCGGAAACGATTTGCCTCTACTGACGGTGGGATGTACTGTCGTACCCCCGCCAGACCCCAACGCGGCCTTGAGTCGTGGGTCGGCAGCACCATCAAGCCAGATCCTAACCTCAGTGGTCTACACCTCTGCCTGCCCCGGTTCGTTCCGGATGAGCGCGAGCGCGGAGGGGTGGTCAAGGAGGCGGAGAAAGCCTGGTAATGTTTGAACCCGCCGGAAGGGCCCGGAGCGAAAGCGAAAGGGACCGGAAAGCAC
>NZ_JASCXN010000028.1 GCF_030010625.1 Streptomyces sp. CC208A
CAGCGGCGGGGCCAGCAGTCCGGCCCGGACGGTGGCGCCGACCAGGGTGAACGGCGGCAGGTCGAGGGACAGGGCGGTCGCGTCGTGGCCGGTGCCGACGACGACGTCGACGCGGAAGTCCTCCATCGCCAGGTAGAGCATCTCCTCGGCGGGCCGGGACATGCGGTGGATCTCGTCGAGGAAGAGGACCTCGCCCCCGGTGAGCGAGGACAGGACCGCCGCCAGGGCCCCGGGGTGCTGGATGGCGGGGCCGGAGGTGATGCGCAGCGGGGCGTCCATCTCCGCGGCGATGATCATCGCCAGGGTGGTCTTGCCGAGCCCCGGGGCACCGGAGAGCAGCACGTGCTCGGCGGTGGCGCTCCGCTGCCGCGCGGCCCTGAGGACGAGGTCGAGCTGCTCGCGGGCCCGTTCCTGGCCGATGAACCCGTCCAGGTTCTTGGGGCGCAACGCCGCTTCGGTGGCCCGGTCCTCGCCGTCGGCGGGGGCCGCGACCAGCGGGGGGACCGGGGCCGCCGCGGTGGTCCTGCCCGGGAGCGGCATCTCGTCCCGAGGCGGCTCGTCCCGAGGCGGCTCGTCCCGGAGCGTGGCGGCGCCGGAGAGCATGGGGCCGCCCCCGTTCACCGGCGTGCGGCTCGTTCCGGGGTGAGGGGGCGGCGGGCTGGTCTTCATGGCCCGGCCGGGGTGCCGTCGAGGAGGACGCGGGGGACCGGACCGCTCGGGGCCGGTGAGGTCGGTCCGGTGGAGCGCCGGCCGGCCGCGGCGGGGTCGAACGGCACGGTGCCGGGCGCGGCCGGTCGGTTCGCCGTATCCGCCGGGGGCTTCGCCCCGATGCCCAGTTTCTCCCTGGTCTTCTTCTCGATCTCGTCGGCGAGGTCGGGGTTGTCCTTCAGGAAGTTGCGGGCGTTCTCCTTGCCCTGGCCGAGCCGGTCGCCCTCGTACGTGTACCAGGTGCCGGCCTTGCGGACGAGGCCTTGCTGGACGCCCAGGTCGATCAGCTCGCCCTCGCGGCTGATGCCCCGGCCGTAGAGGATGTCGAACTCGGCCTGCCTGAACGGCGGGGCGACCTTGTTCTTGGCCACCTTGACGCGGGTGCGGTTGCCCACCGGTTCGGGGCCGTCCTTGAGGGTCTCGATCCGGCGGATGTCCAGGCGGACCGAGGCGTAGAACTTCAGGGCGCGGCCACCGGTCGTGGTCTCCGGCGAGCCGAACATCACCCCGATCTTCTCGCGCAGTTGGTTGATGAAGATCATCGTGGTTCCGGAGTGGCCCAGCGCGCCGGCGATCTTCCGGAGCGCCTGGCTCATCAGCCGGGCCTGGAGGCCCACGTGCGGGTCGCCCATCTCGCCCTCGATCTCCGCGCGCGGGACGAGCGCGGCGACGGAGTCGATGACGATGAGGCCCAGGGCGCCGGAGTGGATGAGGGTGTCGGCGATCTGCAGGGCCTGCTCGCCGTTGTCCGGCTGGCAGACCAGCAGGGCGTCGGTGTCGACGCCGAGCCGCCTGGCGTACTCGAGGTCGAGGCCGTACTCGGCGTCGATGAACGCCGCGGTCCTGCCCGCCTTCTGCGCGTTGGCCATGGCGTGCAGGGCCAGGGTGGTCTTGCCGGAGGACTCCGGGCCGTAGATCTCCACGACACGGCCACGCGGCAGACCGCCGACGCCGAGGGCGAGATCCAGGGCGATCGAGCCGGTGGGGATGACCTCGGTGGGGACCCCCGGCTCATCGCCCAGGCGCATCACCGAGCCCGCGCCGAACCGTTTTTCGATCTGGGCGAGGGCGAGTTCGAGCGCTTCCTCGCGGTCGTGTTCCTTCATGGGATCCGCCTCGGTGGGTGCGGGGTGTGGTCGCGGCCTGCGTCTGGGTGCGCCGGCCCGTCAGAAGGGCTCCGTCTCCTGGTGGGGGGCACGTCGTCCGGCCTCTGCGGGGACCGGCCGCTCGCCGCCGTCGGGGCGGGTGAACGGGTCCTCGGCGGGAGGGCGGGGGGCGCCGCGGGAACCGGCGGGGACGCCGGTGTGCGGGGGTTTGGTGATCGTCGCGGCGGCGAACCGCAGCGACGCGCCGACCTCGTCGGCCTCCAGCTCGATGACGGTCCGCTTCTCGCCCTCCCGGGTCTCGTACGACCGCTGGCGCAGCCGCCCCTGGACGATGACGCGGGCGCCGCGGGTCAGGGACTCGGCGACGTGCTCCGCCTCCTGCCGCCAGGCCGAGCAGCGCAGGAACAGCGTCTCGGCGTCCCGCCATTCGTTGCTCTGCCGGTCGAAGGTGCGGGGCGTGGACGCGACGGTGAAGTGCGCGACCGTGTCGCCGGACGGGGTGAGGCGCAGCTCGGGGTCGTCGGTCAGGTTGCCGACGACGGTGATGACGGTTTCACCGGCCATGGCGGTTTTCCTCTCGTTCGACGGGCGATTCCTCACCCATGTCTGTTCGAGACCCATGCCTGTTCGGGTTCGGCGGGCAGCCTCGTACCGGTAGTGAGGGGGCCCGGAGGGGAGGCCGCGGCTCGCTTCCCCCCTCCTGCCCCGGCCCCGGCTCGGCGAGCCCGGCTGCGACGAGCCGCGCCTGGTGGGCGGGGGCCCTCCTCAGCGGGGTTCCGAGCCGGGGGACGGTGCAGGGGCGGCCTGCGGCGGCCCCGCACCAGGGACAGGGGACGCGGAGGGAGCGGAGGCGCGGGTCGCGCTTCGATCCGGTGAGGTGGGAGGGCGGGCCGCCGGGGGCGGCGGGTCTGCGCCGGACTCGCTGTCCTGAGGCGATCGCGGTCACCAGCGCGAGGAGTTCCGCACGATAACGGCGCGGGTCGTCAGGGTCGCTGTCGGGGAGCGGCAGCGGGTTGCGGGCGAGCCGTTCCTCCCGGATCGCGCGCACCTCGGCGCGGATGTCGGCGGCGGCGATACGGGACCGCTGCCTGCCCAGCCGGGTCACGGCCGCCCGCGCGTCGGCGACGTCCAGGTCGGCGAGCAGCAGGTGCCAGGCGTCCGTCGTGGTGTCCTCCAGGTGCATGGCCGGGCACATCGCCGCGACCAGGGCGACGAGCTGGGCCGTCTCGGCCGGCAGCATGCGTTCTTCCCTTCCGCGGGGGAACGTCCCGGCCGGCGCCGGTGGGCCGCTTCCCGCCGCATCCACCGGCTGCTGGTACACGTACAGGACGGCCCCGCAGGCGCACCGCAGCCGTTTGTCGTCCTCGAACGTCCAGCGGCCGCAATCGAGGTGACCGGCGTGGGAGACCAGGAACCACACCGTGCCGAGCGTGTCCTGGTCGGAGTGGGCGACGACGGCGGTCACGGGTCCTCGCCACCTTTGAGGGGGAGCAGACGGTGCAGGTCGAACGTGCCGGTGCGCAGGGCGCGGGCGATCCGTTCCGGCCCGCCGGGCAGGGGGCGCAGGCTGAACGACCGCGGTTCGGAGGCCGACAGGACGCCCAGGCCCGGGATCGCCTCGCCGGTGTACGGGTCGGCGACCGGATCGCGGCAGGTGAGGCGGGCGAGGAACTGCCGCTGCCAGCTGGGGCGTACCCGGACCAGTGTCTCCACCTCGCCGGGGTGGTTGTCGGCCACCCAGGCGGTGAAGGCCCCTTCGTCGGCGACCACGACCGTCGGCCGGGGGTCGACGAGGGTGAGGGTGGCGACCGGTGTGTCGTCCGGCAGGGCCACCCGGACCGATTTCAGGTTCAGCTCGGCGCGGGCCGCGCGCAGCTCCTCGAGGACCTCGTGGCGCTCGGTCCGGTACTCGGCGTCGACGGCGTCGCGCAGCACCCGGAGCACGGCGACCCGGGTGGCGTGCTCCTTGAGGCTCATGCGGACTTGTCCTTCCGCTCGGTCCCGTTCTCCCGCCTGGTCCCGGCCCCGGACTCGATGTCCTCGGCGACCCTGTTCCTCGCCGCCGCGGTGCCGTAGCGCACGATCAACTGGCCGAGCGTGCGGGTCTCCCCGGTGTCGTCCAGGACGGCGGCGCCGAGCAGGTTGTGCCGGCGGGCCTCCTCGTACAGGGCGCGCAGCTCCTCGTGACCGGCGCCCGGCGCGGTGGCCGCCGTGACGTAGTCGGAGACGGAGAGGGCGGGCTTGCCGGCCTCCAGCCAGTCGAGGACGGCCTCGGCGAACTCCGGGCCCGGCTTGTGGAGCACCGTGCCGGACAGCGGCTTCGCCCGGGACTTGGAGATCACCAGGGTGTTCTCGTGGTCGAGGTCGCCGACGATGTCGAATTCGTACTCGATGCCCTCCCGCTGCTCGGGCTTGAGCCCGATCTTGCGCGGCACCTTGCGGCCGCGCTCGTCGGCCTCCACGACGTACTCGGTCTTGGTGCGCATGGTGACGATGAGGTGGCCGGGGTAGGCGAGCAGCGCGTCGATCATCGCCCGCTCCTGGGGGCGGGCCTCCTTCCAGCCGGCGAAGCTGCCGCCCGCTCCGAGGCGCTTGGCCGCGTTGTCGACCTGCTCCAGCATCCCGCCGGTGCCGGACCAGAAGTGGCTCAGGGAGTCGACGATCATGACGTCGTAGCCCTCGTGGGCGGCCACCGCGAGCGCGTCGACGAGGGTGGTGGGCTCGAAGGTCGTGAGCGGGAGGGTGTCGAAGGCGAACTCGTCGGCGTACTTGGCGGCGCTGCCGTGCTCCGTGTCGATCAGGGCGACCCGCTCGCCGAGTCCGGCGGCGGTGACCAGGGCGGTGTAGGTCTTGCCCGACCCGGTGGGGCCGGCGAGCGCGATGCGGGCCTTGGCCTGTTCCTTGGTGGCGGTGGTGAAAGTGAGGTTCACGCCGTTCTCCTGGCGTCTGCGACGGCGGTTCCGGCTGGGCCTGGCCGGCAAGGGGACGTGGTCCTCGTCCGGCAGGCCGTGCCCCCGCGCGACCGTCACTCGGATCGAATATGCATTCGAATTACTGTCTGCATCCACGCTAGGCGAACAAGAGTAAATAATCCACCCTTTTTCAGGAGAAAAATTAAGGAAAGGGTGAAATGTCGGCCGGGAGGCGTATAATGCCCACCCGCACGTGGGCGGGTGCTCGAAGCTCTCCGGCCTCAGCCGGTGTCGGCGGCCGGGCGCTCGCCCTCCCACACGGCCGGGTCCGTGGTGACGGCCAGGGGACAAGGCGGCGGGGCGCCGCTCCAGGCCGGGCACAGCGCCCGCTGGGGGCACCGGTCGCACGGTCGGCTCGGGCGCGGGGCCGGTCGCCCGTCCGCGTCGCCTGCCCGATCACGTCCCACAGGGTCGGCGGCTTGCGCTCCACGGGCCGCCACAGCACCAGGGCGCAGAACTTCGGCCGAACAGCGCGTCCGCCGCGTGCTCGGGCCGGGGCGCCCGGCCGGTCCTGCAGGCGACGATCCGCACCTCGCCGGTCGGTGCCACGGCCACCCGGTCGATGATCCCGCGCAGCCTCGGCCCGGAGTCCAGCGTGGTCTTGACGGACGGCTCCCGCTCCGCGGGCTCCGGCCGCGCCGTCGGCAGCCGCGCCCACTCGCCCGCCACCACGGCCCGGGCCCGGACGGCCGTGCGCTCCGCCACCCCGTTCGGCTTCTCCAGCAGTCGGCCGATCACCCGGAACCGGTGGATCGGATGGTCCGCCGCCACCGAATGCCCCGAACTCGTGTCGGCCGCGCTGGAGACGGGCCTGTGGCGAGGCGGCCGCGAGGGCGTCTCAGGCATTCACCGGCTCGGTCGGCGACGCCTGCCACAGCGCCCCGCTGGAGTCCGCGAGCGGCTTGCTCGAAACCGAACCGACCACGCCACAGGCGGCTGCCGTACGGGGGCTGCGCGGGGCCCGCCCGCGTCGAGCACGGCATCGCGCACCTGAAGAACCGGCGAGCTCTCGCCCGTCGCATCAGCAGACCGTCCCCTGGCGTGGGTGGGGAGGCTCCGCGTCGCACCCGTGCTCGGGTGCCCCTCGCCGTGCTTCCTGAGCGGATGGCCAAAACCCGGGGGCTTCACGCCCGGGGGCAGTGCCGCGAGGAGACCGAGGCGCACGAGCACTACGCCCCCGTGACGACCATCCCGGCCGTCACAGGTTTCCGTTCCGGGTGACAGGCACCGGTTCGCCCCGCCGGGCGCCCCGGGAAGCCGGTGCCGCGCCGTCCTCTGCCACCCGCTCACACGTGGACGGCCTATCGGCGTGCGAGCGTGACCACCTCGAACTCCTCAAGACCGCAGATGGACACCCCCGTCGTCGCGACCGCTTCGCCACGGGCCGCAGACTGCTTGCCTCGGGAGGCTGCCAGTGCGGCCTGATCGGCATAAACCACACCCACGAGGCCCCGGCCCCTGACCCGGTCGAGGAGCATCGACGCGGTCTCGAAGCCCGCGATGGCCCGCACCTTGGGCAGCGTGGCGCCCCGGAACGTCTCCACCAGCAGGTCGACGCCGGACGGGTCGACGTCGAACCGGGTCAGGCGGAAAGCCGCGCCGGGTCCGACCTGCACGGGAGAAGTGAACACCGCCGCCTCCCAGCTGTCGACCGTCACGGTGTTCGCGAACGGCGCCAGCATCGTCGCGCGTCGCTCCTTGAGCTGATCGTCGCTGTTCCGCAGCGCCTGTTCGCTCTCCCACCAGGAACCCGTGAGAATCTTGCCGAGCTCTCGGTCGGTGAACAGCCCGAAACCCCGGTATCCGGGCTGGCCGGCCAGCGCCCTGGGGGCCTCCTCGCGGAGCGCGTCCACACACGCGCCGAGCTGGGCGGGATCACCGATGGCGTAGATGGTGCGAACGTACATGGGGGTGTGCTCCTGTTCGTCGGGCCGACGCTCGCCGGGGCGGCGGTCTCGTTCTCACCGCTTCCATCCGAGGCGCCCACACGGCCGGGAGCAACGCGGACGGACCGTTCGGGCGAACCTGTGGCGGGCGGTGCGCTCGGCCGGATTCCGGCCGGGGCGCCGACGGGCCGCTGGGGGCACGCCGGGCCCGGGGCGGTCTTCGCGCTCGTCGCGCGTCTGGTACCGGTCGGCCGGGCGGGTCGGGTCGGTGACCGGAGCGGTCGGGGCTGCGGGCGGTCCCGGGGGCTTCCTCCCGCCCCTCGTGAAGGAGCGGTCGACGGCATCGCGCACGACCACAGGGGGGCGGCCCCGGACGCGAAGCCGTCCGAGCGGGCCGCTCGGGCACCCGGTGATGGGGCCCTTCGGCCCCTGCGCCGGGCCTGGGTGGCCGTAGCCCGCCGTTCCTTCCGGGGGCTGGCATGGAAGGCATGGACACCGACCAGGCGCTCCTTGTCGCCACCGGGGTACGCAAGATCTACCGGACGGGATCGGTGGAGGTCACCGCCCTGGTGGATCTGGATCTCCTCGTGCGCCACGGGGAGATGGTGGCGGTCATGGGTCCGTCCGGTTCCGGGAAGACCACGCTGTTGAACTGTCTGTCGGGGCTCGACGACATCGACGGCGGCCGGGTGGAGGTCGACGGCCACGACCTGTTCGCCATGTCGGACGCCGCGCGCACGGAGCACCGCGCCCACACCATGGGGTTCGTGTTCCAGGCGTTCAACCTCATACCGGTCTTCTCCGCGGTGGAGAACGTCGAACTGCCCCTGCTCCTCGTGGGCACCCGGCCGCGTGAAGCCCGTCGCAGGGCGCTGGACATGCTGGACCGGGTGGGTCTCGGGCATCGGGTCGGGCACCGGCCGAGCGAGATGTCCGGCGGCGAGCAGCAGCGGGTGACCATCGCCCGCGCCCTCGCCGGGCGCCCGGCCATCGTCTGGGCCGACGAACCGACGGGCAACCTGGACAGCGCGATGGCCGAGCAGATCATGGACCTGCTGTGCGAGCTCAACCAGGACGAGGGCCAGACGATCGTCCTGGTCACCCATGACAGCGCCATCGGCGCGCGCGTCCCCCGACTGATCCGGATGCGCGACGGGCGGCTGGTCGACGACGTCCGCCGAGCCGTCACCGCCCCGGCCGCGATCCGCGACTTCCCCATGGGCTGATCATGTACCCGAACCTCCTCGTCCCGCTGCTCGGCGCCCTCGCGCTCGCCCTCGCGGCCCTGGTCCTGGTCGCCGTCCGGCAGCCGGTGTCACGGCGGCTGGCCTTCCGGCAGGTCGCCCGCCGGCGGACCGAGGCCGCGCTGGTGATCGGCGGATCGATGCTCGGGACGGCCATCGTCATCGGGGCCCTGGTCGTCGGTGACACCTTGAACTTCTCCGTACGGCAGGAGGCGTACCGCACCTCTGGGGCCGGTGGACGAGCGCGTCGTCGCGCCGCCCGGACCGGCCGGGCGCGGCGTCGCCGAACGGCTGGCCGCCCTGGCCGGCGATCCGGATGTCGACGGGGTCCTGAACGCCCGGGCCGCCCAGGCGTCGGCCGTCAGCGGTGCCGGTGACCGCACGGTCGCCGAGCCGCGCGTCCTGGCCTGGCAGCTGGACTTCGCCGAGGCGTCGCGGTTCGGCGCGGCGGGGGGCGACTCCGGTCTCGGCGGGCCGGCCCCGACGTCCGGCCGGGTCGTGGTCAACGAGCCGCTGGCCCGGTCCCTGAGCGTGGGAGCCGGGGATCCGATCACGGTGTACCTGTTCGGGACGCCGCAGACGTACCGGGTCGAGCGCGTGGTGCCGGAGCGGGGTCTCGCCGGTGTGGGTCTGGGCGGCAGGCTGAACCGCGACGTGTTCCTGCCGCCGGAGGCTCTGGACTCCGCCGCCCGGAGCGCCGGTGCGGAGCCGCGCTCGGTCACCTTCGTGTCCAATCGAGGGGGCGTCGAGAGCGGCGGAGCCCTGACGGACCGGGTGACCGCCGACATCCGGCAGGCTCTGGGGCCGCTCGCCGAGCAGACGGCGATCGACACCCCGAAACGGACCGTCCTGCGGGACGCCGAACAGGCCGGAGCCTCCCTCGGGGCCCTGTTCCTCATGATCGGCAGCTTCAGCATCATCGCGGGCGCGCTGCTCCTGGTGAACATCTTCGTGATGCTCGGCGAGGAGCGGAAGTCCCAGATGGGCATGGTGCGGGCCGTCGGGATGAAGCGTTCGCGGCTGGTCGGGGCCTTCACCCTCGAAGGGGCGACGTACGCGTTGCTGTCCGCGCTGCCGGGCGTGGTCATCGGGGTCGCCGTCGGCTGGGGCGTCGCCGTGGTGGCGGCGCGGATCTTCCAGGGCTGGTCGGTCGGCGGGAGCAGCATCCGCATCGCGTTCGCCGTCACGCCCACCAGCGTCCTCAACGGGCTCGCCATGGGCCTGCTCATCGCCTTCGCCGCGGTCCTCGCGACCAGCGTGCGCATCAGCAGGTTCAACATCATCGCCGCGATCCGCGACCTCCCCGCCGCACCCGGCCGGGGGCCGCGCCGCCGTCTGCTCGCGGTCTCCACCGCCCTGGCCGTCCTGTGCGCGTTCGCGGCCGTCCCGGCCGTGGCGAGCAGCCGGCCCGAGGCGACGTACCTCATGCCGGCGCTCGCCCTCGCCTTCGCGGCTCCGGCACTGCTGCGCGTCCTCCCCCGGCACGCGGTCACCACCCTGGTGGCCGGAGCCGTGCTCGTCTGGACGCTCCTGGCGCCCGTCGTACGCCCCCGGATCTTCGACACGCCGTCGATGTCCGTGTACGTCATCCAGGGCGCCCTGGCCGCCTTCTCCGCGGTGGTGCTCGTCAGCGACAACCAGAAGACGCTGCTCCGCCCCGTACGGCGGTTCCTCCAGCGCCCGACGGAAGGCGGTCTCGCCGCTCGGCTCGCGGTCGCGTACCCCTTGGCCAAGCGGTTCAGGACGGGCGCGACGCTGGTGATGTACACCCTGATCGTGTTCGTCCTCGTGCTCCTGACGGAGATCTCGGGCATCCTCCGCGCCGGCGTCGACGGAGTCGTCGCCGACGCCACCTCCGGATACTCCCTGCGGCTGGACTACAACCCCGAGGTCGCGGGCGACCGGCTCGTCTCCGATCTGCGGGGCGGCCCGTCGGCCGCCGGGATCTCCGCGGTGACACCGCTGCTCAACGCCACCGGGCGGGCCACCGATCCGGGCGGCCGCAGCCCCCGGCCGCTGGACACCGCCGTCGTCGGCGTACCCGACGGGGCGATCACCGGCATCACGTTCCGGGAGCGGCTGCCCGGCCTGGCCGACGACCCCGCGGTATGGCGGGCCCTCGCCTCCGACCCCCGTTACGTCGTCCTCGACGGCTTCTTCGGCAGCACGGGCGGCCCGGCGGGCGACTACTACGACCCCGGCGACACCCTCACCCTGACCGATCCCCGGACCGGCCGCGGCGAACAGAAGGTCATCGCGGGCGTCCTCAGCAACGGCCTGGTCTTCTACCCGGGCACCGGCGCCAGTTCGACGACCTACCCCGTGGTGATGAGCGAGCGGGCGACGCGCGAGCTCTTCGGCGCCCAGGCGCAGAACGCCTCGGCCCTGGTGAGAACCGGTCCCGGCACCGCGCCCGACGCCCTGGCCACCCGGCTGCAGGGCGAGCAGCTCTCGTCCAGCCTGGTCGCCACATCCATCGAGTCGGACATCCGGCGCCAGTTCGACTCCAGCACCGCCTTCTTCCGCCTCATGCAGGGCTTCCTGGCCCTGGGCCTCGGCGTGGGCATCACCGGTCTCGGCGTGGTCATGGTCCGGGCCGTACGCGAACGCCGCCGCACCATCGGCATCCTGCGGGCCCTCGGCTTCCGGGCGCGGACCGTCCAGCGGTCCTTCCTGTGGGAGAGCACCTTCGTCGCCGTGGAGGGGATCGTGCTCGGCTCGCTCCTCGGCGTGCTCACCACCTGGCTCATGTACAGCAACAGCGCCGCGTTCGAGGGCCTCGAAGGGGGTTTCCCGGTCGAGTGGACCAGTATCTTCGGTCTGGCGGCAGCCACCTTCGTCGCATCGCTCCTGGCCACGCTCGGGCCCGCCCGGCGCGCGGCCGCCATCCGCCCGGCCCTCGCGGTCCGCGTCACCGAATGACGAGGGCCCGGTGGTGAGGCGCCGCCGGGACCGGGCGGTTCCGTGTCACAGGCCGGGGGCGCCCCAGAGGGGGAACCAGCGGCTCAGGTCCTGCTCGATGCGCAGGTCGTCCTTGAGGACGGCTCTGACCTGGAGTTCCAGCGGGTTGTCGCGTTTGTCGCCGGGCAGCGGGGCGAAGGGGTAGAAGGTGCCGCGTTTGTAGAGGTAGACCAGCGAGAGGCGGCGCAGCTCGGCGTCGTGGAAGGCGACCAGGGAGCAGAGAAGGTGGGGGCCGAAGCCGCTGTCCTGCAGGGAGGTGTTCACCGCGTGGAGGTCGCCCACGAGAGCGGGCAGGTCGTCCGGCGGGCGGCGGGAGAGCAGCCAGGAGTACCCGTAGGTGTCGCGGCTGAACGTCACCGGGCTGTCGCCGCGTTCGGAGTCCGCGTCCAGGAGGGCCCGTACCTCCTGCTGGACCTGGGCGAAGGAGCCGCCTTCGATCGCGGCGAAGCAGACCGAGCCCGCGCCGGTCGGGGTGAAGCCGACGGCGGCCTGGAGGGTGATCGCCGCCGAGGGCAGGGCGAAGAGCTGGTCCAGGTCGGGCCGGACCGGCTTGCTCCGGCCGAACAGCACGTCCAAGAAGCCCATGGCCTCGTCTCCTTTCCTCACGCGCTGTCCGGTCCGCCCCCGCCCGCCTCGCCGAGCTCCGCGGAGAGCTCCGCGAGCGCCTCGAGCCGGCGTTCCAGGGTGGGGTGGGTGGAGAACAGGTTCGCCGCCGCCGTGCCGGGCCCGAGGGCGGGGGTGAAGAAGAACGCGTTGAACGCCTGGGCGGTCCGCAGGTCCCGCGTGGGGATGCGGGCGATGTCGCCGCTGACCTTGGTCAGCGCGGAGGCGAGGGCGGACGGCTTGGCGGTCAGCATGGCCGCGGCCCGGTCGGCGGCCAGTTCGCGGTAGCGGGACAGGGCCCGGATGAGCAGGAAGCTGACGGCGTAGACGAGGGCGGACACGGCCATCACCGCCAGGAAGACGACGGCGGTGTTCTGGTCGCGCTGGCCGCGTCCGAACAGCTGGGAGTAGAAGGCGAAGCGGACGATCAGCCCGGCGATGACGCCCAGGAACGAGGCGATGGTGATCACCGCCACGTCGCGGTGGGCGACGTGGGAGAGTTCGTGGGCGAGGACGCCTTCGAGTTCCTCGGTCTCCAGACGGCGCATGAGGCCGGTGGTCACGCAGACCACGGCGTGGTCGGCGTTGCGGCCGGTGGCGAACGCGTTGGGCAGGTCCATGTCGGAGACCGCGACCCGGGGTTTCGGCATGTCCGCGTTCGCGCACAGCCGGTCCACGATCCCGTGCAGTCGCGGCTGTTCCTCGGGCGTGACGAGCCGGCCACGCATGGCGTACAGGGCGATGCGGTCGGAGTACCAGTACTGCGCCCCCAGAAGGGCGGCGGCGATGACGACCACCAGGACGACGGACTTGAGCAGCACGATCAGCGCGGCGACGAACGCCACGTACAGCAGGCCGAGCAGGAACATGGTGACCGCCATGCGGGCGGTCAGCTGCCGGTCGGGCTCGAAACGACTGCGCATCGCCATCATCCCTTCAGTCCGTCGTCCCCTCGGTCCGTCAGTCCGGGACGAGGCCCTCGTCGGAGAGCAGCTCGCGTACCTGCGGCAGGCCGGTCGTCTCGTCGGGCAGTACGAGGTCGGACGGGGTGATCCGCTCGGCCGGCAACGGCGTGCCGAGGCTGCGTACGGCGTCCAGCAGGGCCGACAGCGCGGAGGTGAACGCCGGCTCGTCGCCTGCGTCGGCGGCCTTCTGCAGGACGGAGTCCAGGTGGTTGAGCCGGTCCAGGTGCTCGTCGGCGATGTCGTACTGACCCTCGCCGAGGATCCGCATGATCATGGTTCCTTCTCCTGCCCCGGTCGTTCCTCGTCACCGGCTTCCACCACCTTCGGTACGGATCCCGTCGGCAGCTGCTCCTTCATCCTGGCCAGTTCGAGCTCCACGTCCTGACCTGCGGTGACGCGCTCCAGCTCGGCCTGGATGTCGTCCCGTCCCGCCGGCTGGGTGGCGTCGTCCAGCGCGCCGGAGGCGATCAGTTCGTCGAGCGCGCCGGCGCGTGCCTGCAGCTGCTCGGTCTTGTCCTGGGCGCGCTGCACGGCCAGGCCCACGTCGCCCATCTCCTCGCCGATGCCGGTCACGGCCTCGGTGATACGGGTCCGGGCCTCGGCCGCGGTGTAGCCGGCCTTGATGGTCTCCTTGCGGGTCCGGAAGGCGTCCACCTTCCCTTCGAGCCGCTGTGCGGCGACCGTGAGCTTGTCCTCCTGCTCCTTCAGCACCGTGTGCTCGGCTTCCAGGTCGGTGATCTGCCCGGCCACGGCGGTACGGCGGGTGAGCGCCTCGCGGGCCAGGTCCTCGCGTCCGGCGGCCAGCGCCCGCTCGGCCTGGCCCCGGAGCTTGTCGGTGGACTGCTGGAGCCGGCTGAGCTGGAGTTCGACCCGCTTGCGGCTGGTGGCCACGTCGGCCACGCCGCGCCGCACGCGCTGCAGCATCCGCAGCTGCTGCTCGTAGGAGTGGTCCAGGACCTCCCGCGGGTCCTCGGCCTTGTCCAGGGCCTTGTTCGCCTTGATCCGGAACAGCGTGGTGACGCGTTGGACGATGCCGGTCATGGTGACCTCCTTGCTCGCCGGGCCGGCGCCGGGATCGCGGGTTCGGCCCGGGCGTACCGCACGCGGCCGCGCCACCGGATCGCCCGCTGATCACCGACAGCCGAGCACCACTTCCATTGTCCGGGCGCGGGGCCGGCGCGGCAGTTCGATACCGTGGGCCGGCCGGTCAGGCCGTTCCGTAAAGGTCCGCCGGGAAGGTGCTGCCGGGCCGGGCGACGCCCTTCTGAGCTCCGGGCTCCGCGCCTCCTCCCGCACGCTCCGCGGTCTCGCCCGCCGGAGCGAGGCCACCGGCTGCCGAGCTGGGCCGCGGGGACCGGGTCGGACCGCGGCGGGAGCGCCCCGAACGACTCACCGTGCGGATGCCGCGGCCGAGGTCGGTGCGCGCCTGGTGGCGGCCCATGAGGACGGTCTGTCCGGCGCTCGGCCGACAGGACGGCCGTCAGGCCGACGGCGCCGTCGCCGATCACGGTGACGCGGGTGCGTTCGTTCACGTCGACGACGACGGCGGCGTGCTCGCCGCGGCGGCCGACGCTCTGCGGCTGGACGAGGACGAGCGCACTTGTCCGTTCGACCTGGCCCGCGCGGCCCGGCCCGCCCGCCGCGCGCCCTCGCGCCGCCGGGACGTCGAGGTCCCGCCCCGCGTCCGGTGGCTGCTCGACTCCATGCCCCTGTCCCACCGGGCCGTCCACGACCTGGCCCTCTGCACCGCCGAACCCGGCAGCGCCTCCGAGGACCGTCTCAAGGTCCTCACCAGCCCGGCCGCCGCTCCCTCCCCGGCGGCCGACCCCGCCGGCACGCGGCCCGCACCTCCCCGGAACAGGCTCTGACCGCTGACGGGGCGACACATTCCGGCCGGAGCGGCGGTGTCGGTCCGCTGAAGTATCCTTCCCGGCACCGCACACCGACCTGGAGGACCAAGAGCGTTGTCTGGCCTGCCTGCTTTTCCGCTGCCTTTTCACGCGTCCCGTTCCATATCGTTCGCGACACCACGGACGCTGAGGGAACTCGAGATGATGGAGTGCAGCGCGCGCATCCGGGCGAAGCCGCGGTGGTTCGACAAGATGCGCGACGCCGACATCGTCGCCAGGTGGACGCGGGAAGCGCTCGACCAGGGTCTCACCGAGGCGCAGGTGCGTCATGTGCTCGACGAGCTCGTGCATTACGCCGCGCTGCGGGACGAGCGGACCGGCGTGGAGGTGTCCGCCGTCGACGGGGTGTGGATGTCGGACACGCTGGTCGACGACGGGCTCAGGTCCCGGCTGCGCGAGGCGGTGCGGGTTCTGGAGGAGGTCCCCGAGGCGGAGCGGGACTGGCATCCCGGATCCGACGGCCAGGTGCTGGATCTGGTCCATCCCTCGCTGTTCTGCCTGGTGCGGGAGGTGAGCGGCGGGCCCGAGCGGGCTTGGCGGAACCCGACGAGCTCCTCCTCGAAGTACGAGTTCTCGGAGAGGTTCCAGTGGCTGCCCACGGACGTCGACGTCAGCGACGACGGCGAGGTCGCTTTCCGTTCGTACGTCAACAACGTCCATCCCGAGGCCCATCGCGGACTGCTCGCCGTCCTGCCGGACGTGTTGGCGCGCTTCCGCCCCCTGTGGGAGAACGTGCTCACCGATCTGCGCCATCCGCGGCCCCTGCGGATCGAGGCCGACGCCTTCGGGTGGTACGACGGTTCGGAGCCCGTGTCCCCGGACGAGTCCGCCTACGGTGACGAGGCGGCGTACGACGAAGCCGTGCAGGCATGGGAGAAGGCGCAGGACGACTGGTGGGAGAACCGCCGTCCGACCGTCCCCGACGCTCCGGCCTTCACCCCGCCCGAGCTGCCCGACGCCTCCGCGCGGGTCGACCTGCGCGGCCGGCGTCTCCAGGTCATCGTCAAGCTCGCCACCATCCACCTCACCCCGGACAAGCCCGAGTACGCCGGCGGCTCCTGGCACGTCGAGGGGATGCTGAACGAGCGGATCGTCTCGACCGGCATCTACTACTGGGACAGCGAGAACATCACCGAGAGCCGGCTGAGCTTCCGGGCGGCCATCGACGACCCGTACTACGAGCAGAACGACGACAACGGCGTGCGGGAGGTCTACGGTCTGGAGAACGAGGACGCGCTCAACCAGGTGCTGGGGTCGACCGCGACCCCGGCGGGCCGCTGCCTGGCGTTCCCGAACGTGCTGCAGCACCGCGTCGGTTCGTTCCGCCTCGCGGACCCCAGCCGGCCGGGGCATCGCAAGATCCTCGCGTTCTTCCTGGTCGACCCGTCGGAGAGGATCGTCTCGACCTCCGACGTGCCCCCGCAGCAGCCGTGGGCCGACACCTCGACCATGACGCTCGAACAGGCCGGGGACTACCGGGAACAGCTCATGAAGGAACGCAGGTTCTTCGTCGACGAGCACAACGAGGAGCTCTACGAGCGGGAGTTCTCCCTCTGCGAGCACTGAGCCCCGGCCGCTGTCGCCGTCTGCGCGGTGGGCGTCTTGCGCGCCACGCGCGGCGGGGGCGCCGTCCGTCCGGTGGGGCGCTATATGTTCCGGGGCAGGACGGCGACCGCCGCTCCGCACCCGACCGTGAGGGCCCCACCGTGACCGGACGCATCCCCGAGACCACCGAGAGCCCGCGTCGGGAGGAGTCCTTCGGGGAGGCGCGCTGGCCGATGGCCACGGCCGTCGTGACCGCCATGGTGCTGACCGTCCTGCTGCCCGACAGCCTGCGCCTGGCGCCCCGCTGGGCGCTCCCGGCCGTCGAGGGGCTGCTTCTGCTGGCGCTCATCGCCGGTGACCCGGGCAGGATCGACCGGCGCTCGACCGTCCTGCGTACCCTGTCGATCGCCCTGGTGGGCGTGCTCGCGCTCAGCGCCGTCTGGTCCACCGGCCGACTGGTCGACGACATCCTTCAAGGCGGCGAGGAGACCAGCTCCGCCACCAGCCTGCTGCAGTCCGGCGGGACGGTGTGGGCCTGTACCGTTCTGGCCTTCTCCCTGCTGTACTTCGAGCTCGACGGCGGCGGAGCCGCCGCCCGGGCCCATCACGTCCCCCGCGTGCCCGCCCTCGCCTTCCCCCAGCAGCTCGCCCCGGAGGTGGCGAGCGCCGGCTGGCGGCCCCGCTATGTCGACTACCTCTACCTGGCGCTCACCAACGCCACCGCCTTCAGCCCCACCGACGTGATGCCCCTGGCTCCCTGGGCCAAGATCGTCATGGGGGTCCAGTCCCTCGTCTCCCTGCTCATCCTCGGCCTGGTGGTCGCCCGCGCCGTCAACGTCCTCACCTGAGGGGCGGCGCCCGCCCGGTCACGTCTCCACGGGCTCCGCCCAGCCGTTCCGTACGGCGTGGGCGCCGAGCTGCATCCGGGTCCTGACCCCGGCCAGGTCCATGAGGTGGCGCAGACGCCGGTGCAGCGTGCGCGGGGACAGGCCGAGCCGGGTCGCGGCCGTCAGGTCCGTGAGGCCGGCCAGGAGCAGCCCGAGGATCTTGCGGTCGAGTTCGGTCGGGCCCTGGGGGCCGGCCTCGGCGATCGTCTCGGATCCGTCTGCCGTGCCCGACAGCGCGAGTGGGTGGGCCGTGCGCCACACCGTCTCGAACAGGGCGTCCAGCGCGTCCAGGAGGCCGCTGCGGTGCAGCAGGACGGCGCCGGGTTCGCCGGCCGGGGTGACGGCGAGCGGGACCAGGCCGAGGTCGGCGTCGGCGAGCACGAGTTTCATCGGCACGTGGTCCGCGACCCGCAGCCGCACGCCGTTGCGCAGGGAGTCGACGGCGCCGTGGACGAGGCCCGGCTCGGCCAGCACCTCGCGGTCCAGTACGGCCCGGAAGCCCACTCCGCGGTCGAGGGCCACGGGCTCGGCCGTGTTCTCGTCGGGCGGCAGGGCGACGAACGGCGCGGTGATGAAGGTGCGGACCTGTGTCCTGGCCGCCTGCTGCACCTGGAGGAAGCGGTGCCGGATGGCGTCGACGCCGGTGGCGACCTCGATCAGATCGGTGATGCTGCTGCCGGTCGTCGCGGCCCGGTGTTCCTCGGCGAGGGTCACCAGTGCCTGCTCGGCCGTGCGCAGTTCGTCCCGGCGCCGGCCGATGAGGGCGCCGAGTGCCATGGCCGGCGGCGCGGCGGCGTACCGGCCGTCCGCCGATCGGGTCGCAAGGCCCCATGCGACGAGGCGCGACAGGGCCTCGTCGACGTCGACGGGGGCGTGGGACAGCGCCGGCAGGTCCGCGAGGAGGGCGGCGGTGGTGTTCGGCCGTCCGATCAGCGCCCGGTAGACGCGTTCGTCATCGGGTCCGAGACCCAGGACATCCAGCATCGACGACCGACTCTCCTCCGCTTGCCGCAGCGGGGAGAGTATGCGCCACGGCGGCAGGCCGTGGAAAGTCCCTGATGGGAGCGGGTGCGAGGAGGCCGGAGGCGGGGAGAGCGGGTACGTGGGGAAGGGCCCCGGGAAGTCGCCTTCCCGGGACCCGGTGGTGCGGCTCATCGCAGGCCGTACGCCCGGATGATCTCGTTCTTGACGCCGAAGCCGCCGTCGGTCCCGGCGCTCGCGCGGAGCGAGACGAAGCCGCCGGGCTTCTTCGCCGTGGTGAACGACCCCGTCCAGGAGCCGTCGGCGCCCTTGGTGAGGGTCACCTTCCGCCAGGTGGAGCCGTCGTCATGGGAGACGTCCAGCGTCACCGTGGTGACGGTGCCGGGCACGGTGCCCCGGTCCATGGACACCGGCGTGAGCGTGATCCGCTGGACGGTGCCGGCCTTGACGTCGCCGTGGAGGTCCGTCTCCAGCGCGTAGTCCAGGTTCAGGACCGAGAACGGCTCGAAGAAGTCCGCGTCGACGGTGTCGGACCTGAAGTCCCACTCGGTGTGGGTGCGCGTCGACAGCCGGAAGAGCTCGGCGGGCCGTTCCGCGTCGAGGACGGCGCGGTAGGGCAGGTCGCCCGGCGGCACCTCCACCCACTGCATGTCGGTGCTGTTCGGGTTGTCGTGGATCAGCGTGTCGCCCTGGAAGATCCGCAGGCGGGTCGGCGTCTCGCCCCACGGCAGGTAGCCGCCGAGCCGCATGGCGTCGCTGGAGGAGGCCCATGCCTGCACGTTCCAGGTCATGTGGTTCTGCCAGCGGGAGTTGTACACGCCGAACGACTCGCTCTGGCCGGGCCGGGTCACCGGGGCGAACCAGTCCAGGCGGGTGGTGCTGCCCTTGGCGTACGTGTTGTCGCCCGACACCATCGACCACGGGACGGTTCCGTCGACGCCCTGGGTGTGGAACTCCCTCCAGACCTGTCCGGGGGTCACCCATTCGGTACGGGTGCCCGGGTGCCACTCGGCCTCCGGGAAGTTGAACGACGGGCTGAGGGTGAAGTCGGACCGGTAGCCCTCGGCCTGGCGGCCGCCCGCGGCGGCGTGGTAGCGGGCGTCGATCCGGGCGAGGTCGGCCTTGGCCGGCGTGTAGACCAGGGGCCGGTCGGGCACCTGACCGGGGTAGTCCCGGGTCAGGTCGTAGACGAACGGCGTGTACCGGGTCTGCTCGACGGTCAGCTTGAGCTTGCCGGCCCCGGCCATCGCGAGGAGGGTCCGGCCCGCGTCGCGGTGCACGGAGGCGACCGGGATGGTGGACTCGCCGACGTACTCCATCAGGGCGCCGACCCCGTCGTTGACGACGATCAGCGCCTTCGCGCCGGCCGCGACCGCGGCCTCGGTGCGCTCCTGCGGCGAGACCGCGTCGCTGCGTTCGACGACGGCGACCTTGCCCTTGGCGTCGGTCTTCTCGTACGCGGCCGGCGAGCCGTCGCCCGCGTGGACGGCGTCGAGGCGGTCCATGGCGGTGCCCAGGGCGCTGCCCGCTTGGACCAGCGTCTCGAACCGGAGGCGGCCGCCGACCGTGCTCAGGCCGAGCCGTGGTTCGCCCTTGCGCCAGCGGGTGACCAGTGTGAAATCGCCCTGCTCCATCGGCTCCGTCGGCGCGACGTAGACGTCGTCGTACGTCGGCGGCAGCACGTAGGCGCCGCGGAAGTCCATCCACGGGTCGAGGCCGTCGTAGTGGACGTTGAAGTCGACCTTGCGCTGGCGGTCCTCGGTGCGCTGCGGCGCCTCGGTCCGCAGCAGGTGGGCCTTGCTCGCGTCGAGGACCACGTCCGCGGGGCCGTCCTCCAGGACGGTCTCCGGGTCGACGAGGACGGCCAGGCCCGAGCGGTCCGCCTGCTCGCCGGTCACGTCGAGGTAGGCGGCGACGGTGTACAGGCCGGGCGGCATGCGCAGGGTGGTCGAGCCGTCGACGTGGACCGACCAGGGCCAGCCGTCGCCGGCCAGGCCGACCGTGACCCAGCCGGCGGCGGGCTTGCCGTCCCTGCCGGCCAGCTCGATGTTCAGGTCGTAGCGCTCCTCCTCCTTCAGCAGCGCCACGGAGGTGCGGGTCACCGGCTGTCCGGTGGCCGTGTCGGTGGCCGTCACGTGGGCGACGTGCCGGCCCGTCGGGGCGGAGCGCGGGTCGCCGGTGACCGGGACGGCGGCGGTGCCGCCCGCCGGGACGGTCACCGTGCCGGCGCCGAGGGTGAACGGGCCGTCGGTGCCGGTCAGCGCCAGGTCCAGCGTGACGGCGGTGGAGCCGGTGTTGGTGAAGGTCAGGTCCTTCGTGACGGCGGTGTCGCTCGGCTCGTGCGGCCAGGTGTGGTTGCCGAAGAAGAGCGCTCCGGTGCCGCGGACCGTGGTGCGCACGGCGGCGGTCACGTCGAGCCGGCCGGTGCCGACCTCGTACGGGGAGTATCCGCCGTCCAAGCCCTTCGCGGTGCTCATGAGGTGTTCCTTGAGCTGCGCGCCGGTCCAGTCCGGGTGCTGCTGGGCCAGGATCGCCGCCGCGCCGGCGACGTGCGGGGTGGCCATCGAGGTGCCGCTGAGGGTGCGGTAGGGGCCTTCGCCGCCGTCGGTCGTCTGCTGCGAGCGGGCGGCGGTGATGTCCACGCCCGGTGCCGCGATGTCCGGCTTCATGCCGCCGGAGGAGGTCAGCGGGCCGGTGCTGGAGAAATGCGCGAGCCGGTCCTGCTTGTCGGTGGCGGCCACGGTCAGCGCGGCGGCGGCCGCGCCCGGGGCGGAGATGGTCTCGGGGCCCGAGTTGCCCGCGGCGATGACGAACAGCGTGCCGTACTGCGCGGAGAGCGCGTCGACCATCTGCGACATCGGGTCGCTGCCGTCCGTGGGGTAGGAGTCGCCGAGGCTCATGTTGACGACGTCGGCGCCGGACTCGGCGGCCCACTGCATGCCGGCCATGACCCAGGAGTCCTGGCCGGAGCCCTCCTCGCCGCCGAGCACCTTGCCGACGTAGAGGTCGGCGTCGGGCGCGACGCCCTTGTGCGCGCCGCCGGAGGCGGCGCCCGAGCCGACGATCGTGCCGGCCACGTGTGTGCCGTGCCCGTTGACGTCGGTGACGGTCTCGCCCGGTACGAAGCTGGTCGTGCCGTCGATCAGGCCGGCGAAGTCGGGGTGGTCGACGTCGATGCCGGTGTCGAGGACCGCGACCTTCACGCCCTTGCCGGTGTAGCCGGCCGCCCATGCCTCGGGGGCGCCGACCAGCGGCACGCTCTCCTTCAGGTCGGCCTTCACCCGGCCGTCGAGCCAGAGCTTCGCCACGCCCGCGCCCAACTCCGGGCCGTTCTGGGGCGCGACGGTGTTCCAGAAGGTGCGGGCCTGCCGCTTCTCGGTGCTGAGCGCGGCGCCGCCGATGCTCGTGAGCCCGCGGGTCAGTCTGCTTCCCCGGGGGGCCGTCGGCCGGGCGGCGAGGGACTTCGCCGGGGTGTACGTCGCGATCAGCGGTACGACGGCGGTTCTCGCGTCGTCGTAGCCCATCTCGATCAGGTCGGTGACGTTGAACAGCCGCCGGTCCAGCCTGCCCGTGCCCAGCAGTTGCTCCGCCTCGTCCGGGACGACGAACAGGTCGCCCTCGACCTGTCGTAGTTTCACACCGCCGGTGGCGTCGGCCGGCCTGCGGACCTCGGCGGTCTGCTTGCCGTCGGCGCCCGTGGTGACCGTGACGACGTCGCCGGTGACCAGAGTGACCTGGTGGGTCGCCGAGGGCCCGGCGGGAACGGGGGGCTTGCTCGGGGCGGCTTGGGCCGGTGACTGCACGACGGCGAGGGCCGAGGCCAGCAGGGGTGCCACGGCGACCGCCGAGAGCAGCTGCCGGCGCCTGCGCCGGAAGGCGGGAGGGTGCGAGGGGGAATCCATGGCCATGGGTCTATCGACCGGTGACCGCCGCCGTGAAGGCTCCGTGGCGGCAAGTCCTCGCCATGGCAAGAGTTCGTCAGTCGTGAAGCGCGTGATTCCGGGCGGAAAGGCGCTGTACGGACCCGGGTTTCCTCACGGTCGTGGTCGCCTCTGCCTTCGGCCGCGGCTCCTCCGACATGCGTCGGTGGACGACGGGGGTCAGATTGGAGGTATCCGACCCACCGGATGCCAGACGCCTCGGCGGGCAGAGGACGAAGGAGCCTGTCATGACGACCCACACGAGAACAGCCGGCCCGCGAGGGGAAGCACCCGTCAGCGGGTGGCTGGTGTTCGCCGCCGTCATCATGATCTTCAGCGGCGTCATGGCGATACTCGGAGGCATTTCGGCGATCGCCAAGGACGACGTGTTCCTGGCCACGCGCAACTACGTGTACGAGCTCGATCTCACCGGCTGGGGCTGGGTCCATCTCATCCTGGGCGTCGTGATCGCACTCACCGGCGCCGCCCTGTTCACCGGCGCCACGTGGGCCCGGGTCGTCGGTGTGGGGCTGGCAGGACTCAGCATGATCGCCAACTTCATGTGGCTCCCCTACACGCCGTGGTGGGCGCTGTTGCTGATCGCCATCGACGCGCTCATCATCTGGGGACTCTGTGTGGCGCCCCGTCCACTGAGGGACTGACCGGCCGGGACCGGAATCCGTGGCACTCGACACAGCGGCGGACGAGCGGCGGCGGATGGTGCTCGTCGTCGGCGTCGCCGGATCGGGCAAGTCGACGGTGGGGCGCCTTCTCGCCGAGCGCCTCGGCTGGTCGTACCGGGACGCGGACGAGTTCCACTCCGAGGCCAACCGCGCCAAGATGGCCGCCGGCCGCCCCCTCACGGACGGCGACCGGCGGCCCTGGCTGGAGGCGATCGGGGCGTGGATGGACCGGGCGCTCGCCTCCGGTGAGCAGGCCGTCGTCACCTGCTCGGCGCTCAAGCGCGCCTACCGGGACAGGCTGCTGACAGGGCGCCCGGACGTTCTTCTGGTGTACCTCCACGGCTCGCGCGAGCTGCTGGCGTCCCGGCTGGCCGGGCGGGACGGCCACTTCTTCCCCGCGGCCCTGCTGGACAGCCAGCTGGCGGTGCTCCAGGAACCGGAGCCCGACGAGCATCCCCTGGTGGTGGAGATCGACCAGTCCCCGGAGGACGTCGTGGCGTCGGTGCTGTCGCTGATGCCCGGGGACACCGCCGCCGCGGGGGTACCGGCGGACGGCGGCCGTTCCCCGACGGGTGCCTCGTGGCGGCTGGTCCGGGGGGATCAGAGCGCGGTCGTGGTCCAACTGGGCGGCGCCCTGCGCGACTACACCGTGCACGGCCGGCCGCTGCTCGACGGCTTCCCCGAGGGGGCGGCCGTCACGGGCGGCCGGGGGCAACTGCTCGTCCCCTGGCCGAACCGGGTGGGCGACGGGCGGTACCGCTTCGAGGGCAGGGAGCTGCGACTCCCCCTGACCGAAGTGGAGAAGGGCAACGCGATCCACGGGCTGCTCCGCTGGGTCCTGTGGAAGCCGCTCGCCCGCACCGAGGATTCCGTGCTGCTCGGCACGACACTCTGCCCCCAGCCCGGCTATCCGTTCCTCCTCGACGTCCGGGTCGAGTACCGGCTGGGCCCGGAGGGGCTCGGCGTCGCCGTCCGGGCCACCAACACGGGTACGCGGCCCGCGCCTTACGGCGTGGGGCAGCACCCCTATCTGACGGTCGGCACGGAGCTCGTCGACAGCGCGGTGCTGACCGTGCCCGCCCGGTACCGACTGCGGACCGACGCGCGGGGCCTGCCCGTCGGCCGGGAACCCGTCGACGGCACCCCGTACGACTTCCGTACCGCCCGCCCCGTCGGCGGGCTGCCCCTGGACACCGCCTTCACCGGCCTCGGCCGCGGCCCCGACGGGCGGGCGACCGTACGCCTCGCGCACCCTTCCGGGCAAGAAGGCGTCGATCTCCGGCTCGGCGAGGGGACCCGGTACGTGCAGGTGTACACGGGAGACACCCTGGCCGAACCCGAACGGCGGCGGCGGGGGATCGCCGTGGAGGCGATGTCCTGTCCGCCGGACGCCTTCCGCAGCGGCACCGACCTCGCCGTCCTGGAGCCGGGCGCGACCCATGTGTTCCGGTGGGGGCTGAACCCCCGGGGGTACGCGTGACGCCGTCCACGGAGCCGGTGGCGGCGGGCCGCATGACCGCGCGTGAGTTCCGGGAGCTCTACGCGCGCCTGCGGGACCGGTCGGCGGTTCCGGCGGCGGACGGCCGGCCCGGGGCGCTGCGCCATCTGACCCCCGAGCGGGTGGCGGCGGCCGCCGCGGAAGTCCGTACCGGACGTACGGTGTCGCTGGCGGCCCCCATCGACACCGTACGGGGCCCCGACGATCCCGAGCCGGCGGTGCACCGGATGACCGGGCCGAGCCCGGCCGACATCGGCTCGGAAGCGCTGTGCTTCGCCACGGACCGCTTCGCCATGAACGTGCACGGCGACGCGGACAGCCATCTCGACGCCCTCTGCCACGTCGTCTTCGACGGAGAGCTCTACGGCGGGGTCCCCGCCAGCACCCTGACGGCCGAGGGCGCCCGCCGGCTCTCCGTGGACCTGCTCGGCGACGGTCTCGTCGGCCGGGGTGTGCTGCTCGACGTCCCGAGGCTGCGCGGTGTGCCCTGGCTGGAGCCGGGCGACTGGGTGACCCCGGACGACCTGACGGCCGCCGAGGCCGCGCAGGGGGTCCGGGTCGGGGCGGGCGATCTGCTGTTCGTCAGGGTGGGTCACCGTCTTCGGCGCACCGAACTGGGGCCGTGGGACGCGGCCGGGGCGCGGGCGGGCCTGCACCCGTCCGCCGTGGAGTTCCTGGCCGAGCGCGAGGTCGCGGCCCTGGGCGGGGACGGCAACAACGACACGGCGCCCAGTGTGGTGCCGGACGTCGCCTTCCCCGCGCACGTCCTGGCCATCCACGCGCTGGGTATCCACCTCATGGACTATCTGCGGTTCGAGGACCTCGCCCCGGCCTGTGCGGAGGCCGGCCGCTGGAGTTTCCTGTGTGTGGTCGCCCCACTGCGACTGCCCGGGGCCACGGGGTCTCCGGTGAACCCGGTCGCGGTGCTGTGAACCGTGCGGCGCACCGGGGCCGCCGCTCCGGTCGCCGTTCGCGGGGAAGGCCGATACGTTCGGGGGAGGTGTCGCCTCGCAGGCGCCGGGCGCCCGACAGCGGGTCGGGGCCACGATCCCAAGGACGGTGGTCGCCGTGGGCGACGCCCCGCACTACGACGTCATCATCATCGGCACGGGTGCCGGCGGAGGGACCCTCGCCCATCGCCTCGCCCCGTCGGGCAAACGCGTCCTGCTCGTCGAGCGCGGCGGGTACCTGCCGCGCGAGCGGGACAACTGGGACTCGACGGCCGTCTTCGTCAAGGGCAAGTACCGGGCTCCGGAGTTCTGGCTCGACAAGCACGGCCACGAGTTCCCGCCCGAGGTCAACTACTACGTCGGCGGGAACACGAAGTTCTACGGGGCCGCCCTCTTCCGGCTGCGGCCCGAGGACTTCGGCGAGCTCCGTCATCACGGCGGCGTCTCCCCCGCCTGGCCGATCCGGTACGAGGACCTGGAGCCGTACTACACCCAGGCCGAGCACCTCTACCTGGTCCACGGACGGCACGGCGAGGACCCCTGGGAGGGGCCGGCCGGCGCGCAGTACGCCCATCCGCCCGTGGAGCACGAGCCGCGCATCCAGCAGCTGAGCGACGACCTGGAGAAGCGCGGTCTGCACCCCTTCCACCTGCCGATCGGCGTCAACCTGAGCCAGGAGGACGGCGGGCGGGCCACCCACTCCAGCGTCTGCATCCGGTGCGACCGGGTCGACGGCTTCCCGTGTCTGGTGCGCGGCAAGTCCGACGCCCAGGTGATCTGCGTCGAACCGGCCCTGGAACACCCGAACGTCGAGATGGTGACGGACACGCGGGTGGTGCGCCTGGAGACCGACGGCAGCGGGCGCAGTGTCAGCGCGGTCGTGGGGCGGCTTCCCGACGGTTCGGAGGTCCGGTACACGGCGGACGTGGTGGTCGTCTCCTGCGGGGCGGTCAACTCCGCGGCACTGCTGCTCGCCTCGGCGAACGAGCACCGCCCCCGGGGTCTCGCCAACAGCTCCGACGTGGTCGGCCGGTACTACATGCGGCACAACAACCTGGCCCTGATGGCGGTGTCGAAGGAGCCCAACGACACCCGGTTCCAGAAGACCCTGGCCCTGCACGACTGGTACCTCGGCGCGGACGACTGGGACTATCCGCTGGGCGGCATCCAGATGCTGGGCAAGTCGGACGCCGAGCAGATCCACGGCGAGGCGCCCCGGTGGGCCGGCGCGGTGGCGCCCGACATGCCGTTCGAGGTCCTGGCCCATCACGCCGTCGGCTTCTGGCTGTGCGGCGAGGACCTGCCGCTGGCGGACAGCCGGGTCACCCTGGACGGCGACGGCCGCATCCGGCTCGCTCTCGACGAGAAGAACAACATCGAGGGCCTGAAGCGACTGCGGCGCGAACTGCAGGACATGCTCGGTCACTTGGGCATGCACCCGCACCGGCTGCTGTCCCACAGCATCTACCTGCACAAGGGCATGCCGATCGGAGCGACGGCGCACCAGGCGGGCACCGTGCGCTTCGGCACCGACCCCGCCGCCTCCGCGCTCGACGTGAACTGCAAGGCCCACGACCTGGACAACCTGTACGTCGTGGACACGAGCTTCTTCCCGAGCATCGGCGCGGTCAACCCGTCCTTGACGGCCATCGCCAACGCCCTGCGGGTCGGCGACCACCTTCTGGCCCGGTCGGGCTGAGACCGGGGGTCGGCCGCTGGCCCGTCCGGGCGAAGACGCCGACCCTGACGGCCCAAAGGCCGTACCGGGAAGATGCCGACCACCTCATCGGGTGATTGCGTGACGATGCCCGGCGCCCAGCCCGCGCCGGGCTCGACGCGTGCGCGCAGCGAGGAGGCAGGACGGCATGAATTCCGCCGAGGGGGCTCCGCGGGGTGTGATCCCTGCGCGTCTGCTGCACGGCCAGAAGGCCCTGGTCACCGGCGCCAATTCGGGCATCGGGAAGGCCACGGCCCTCGCCCTGGGCCGGGCCGGCGCCGACGTGGTCGTGAACTACGTGGCGGGGCGCGAGGCCGCCGAGGAGGTGGCCGAGGAGATCGCCTCGTTCGGGGTGCGCTCGGCGGCGTACGAGGCGGACGTGTCCCGGGAGGACCAGGTCGTCGCCATGACGGACCGGATGGTCCAGGAGTTCGGCACCATCGACATCCTCGTGGCCAACGCGGGGCTGCAGCGGGACGCCGCGATCACGGAGATGACCCTCGCCCAGTGGCAGAAGGTCATCGACGTCAATCTCACCGGCCAGTTCCTGTGTGCCCGGGAGGCGGCCAAGGAGTTCCGGCGCCGGGGCGTGGTCCCCGAGGTGTCCCGGGCCGCCGGGAAGATCATCTGCATGAGTTCGGTGCACCAGATCATCCCCTGGGCGGGACACGTGAACTACGCGTCGTCCAAGGGCGGCGTGCAGATGATGATGCAGACCCTGGCCCAGGAGCTCGCGCCGGAGAAGATCCGGGTGAACGCGGTGGCGCCGGGGGCGATCAAGACGCCGATCAACCGTGCCGCCTGGGAGACGCCCGAGGCGCGGAAGGACCTCCTGCGGCTCATTCCGTACGACCGGGTCGGGGAGCCCGACGACATCGCCCACGCCGTCGTCGCGCTCTCCTCCGACCTCATGGACTACGTGGTGGGGACCACCCTGTACGTCGACGGCGGCATGACGCTCTTCCCCGGCTTCGCCACCGGCGGGTGACCCTCTCCCGGACCTTCAGGATCTCCCGGCCCTTCACTTCCACGAACGGCGAAGGCACGTATGCCCACATCGCTCCACCTGCTGGCGGAGGCACCCGCCCAGCTCCTGCCGGCCCGGGAACTCATGGCCTTCACCCTGGCCTCCCACATCATCCTGGTGCCCCTCGGCGTGGCGTTCCCCCTCATCACCCTGGTCATGCACTACCGCGGGCTGCGCCGGAACGACGCCACCGCGCTGCTCCTGGCGCGGCGCTGGTCGGCCGTCATGGCGGTGCAGTTCGCGCTCGGCATCGTCACCGGCACGGTCCTCTCGTTCGAGTTCGGGCTGTTGTGGCCCGGCCTGATGGGGCGGTGGGGTGACGTCTTCGGCGTCGGATTCGGCGTCGAGGCCTGGGCCTTCTTCCTGGAGGCCGTCCTCATCGCCATCTACCTGTACGGCTGGCGGCGGCTGAAGCCGTGGACGCATTTCCTCCTCGGGCTGCCCCTGCCCCTGGCCGCGCTGCTGGGGGCGTTCGGCATCCTGGCCGCCAACTCCTGGATGAACACGCCCCAGGGCTTCTCGCTCGACGCCGAGGGCAATCCGGTCGACGTGAACGTCTGGAAGGCGATCTTCACGCCGATGTTCGGGCCGCAGTACTGGCACTTCGTGGTGGGGATGGTGCTCACCGCGGGCTTCGTGGTGGCCGGCGTCTACGCCATGGGCTGGCTGCGCGGCCGCCGGGACCACTACCACCGGCTCGGTTTCGCCGTGCCGTTCACCATCGCCGCCGTCGCCGCGCCGGTGCAGTTCGTGCTCGGCGATTCCATCGCCCGGTCGGTGTTCCACGAGCAGCCGGTGAAGTTCGCCGCGATGGAGATCGTCTGGAAGACCGACACCCGGGTGCCGGAGTACCTCTTCGGGAGGCTGCACGAGGACGGCACGGTCTCGGGCGGCATCAAGATCCCGCTGCTCGACTCCTTCCTGGCCGGGTTCAGCGCGAACACCGAGGTGAGGGGGCTGACCTCGGTCCCGGCGGACCAGCGGCCGACGGCCACGCAGGCGACGATCGCCCACTGGGCCTTCGACGTCATGGTCCTCATCGGGTCCGCCCTGGTGCTGCTCGCCCTCTGGTACGGGTTCGTCTGGCTGCGGCACCGGCGGCTCCCCGCCTCGCGCTGGTTCTACGGCGCCGCGGCCTGTGCCGGTGTGGGCTCCGTCGTGGCCGTCGAGTGCGGCTGGGTCGCCACCGAGGTGGGGCGCCAGCCCTGGATCGTCTACGAGAACATGCGGGTCGCCGAGGCCGTGACCGCGACCCGGTCCACCAGCCTGTGGATCATGTTCGGGGTGGTGGCGGTGGTGTACGTGCTCCTCTTCGGCGCGTTCCTCGTCGTCCTCCTGAAGATGCGCACGCGCTGGCGGCTCGCCGACGAGCGGCAGGCCACGGCGGGTGTCCACCCGGAGGCCGACCTCCCTTACGGCCCGCGTGGCCCCCTGCCCGCGGACGACGTGCCCGCCGCCGGCCCCGGGGCCGGCCGACCCGGGGGTGACGGCCCGTGACCGCCGATCTCATCGCCGTGGTACTGCTCCTGGCCGTGACCGCGTACACCTGTGCGGGCGGCACGGACTACGGGGCCGGTTTCTGGGATCTGACGGCCGGCGGGACGGAACGCGGCCGGCGTCCCCGGTGGCTGATCGACCACGCCATGGCTCCCGTGTGGGAGGTCAACAACGTCTGGCTGATCTTCGTCCTGGTCATCATGTGGACCGGCTTCCCCGTCCTGTTCCAGACCGTGTTCTCCGCGATGTGGCTGCCGCTGGCCCTGGCCGCCGTGGGCATGGTCCTGCGCGGCGCCGGTTTCGCCTTTCGCAAGCCCACCCGGCGGCTCGCCGGCCGCCGCCTGTACGGTGCCGTGTTCGCCGTGGCGTCGGTCGTCACGCCGTTCTTCCTCGGCGCCGCCGTCGGCGGGGTCGCGTCGGAGCGCGTGGCTCCCGGCACCACTGCCTCGGCGGACGTCTGGGCCGGTCCGACCTCGGTCGTGTTCGGCCTGGTCGCCGTCGCGACCACGGCGTTCCTGGGGGCGGTGTTCCTCGCCGGGGACGCCCGCAGGTTCGACGCGCCCGATCTGGTCGGCTACTTCAGGCGGCGGGCGCTCGGCAGTCTCGCCGTGCTCACCGTCCTGGCGGTGGTCACCGGGTTCGTCACCCACGAGGACGCCCCCTACGTGTGGCACGGGCTCACCCGCGGCCTGGGGCTGTTCTTCGTCGTCCTGGCCGGGGTGGCGGCCCTCGTGACGGTCTGGCTGCTGCTGCGGACGCCGGGGACGTGGGTGCGCGTCGCGGCGGTCGGCGTCGTCGCGTCCGCCGTCGTCGCCTGGGGCATGGCCCAGCGCCCCTATCTGCTCCCCACCTCGCTGTCCGTGGCCGACGCGGCGGGCGCCCCCTCCACGCTGACGTGGCTGGCGATCGTCACGCTGGTGGCCCTGCTGCTCGTGATGCCGGCCGTCGTCCTCCTGTACTGGCTGGACACCCACGGTGAGCTGGAGGAGCTCTCCGACTCCGAGCTGCGGAAGCCGCAGTGACCGAGGACGAGATCCTTCTCGGTCTCGCCCTGACGGTGGTGCTCGCCACCGGCTCGCAGATCCTGGCGCACCGACTGCGCGTCCCCGCCCTGGTCGTCCTGCTTCCCGTCGGGTTCGCCGTCGGCGCGCTGACGGACGTCATCCACCCGGACAAGCTGCTGGGGCCGGACTTCTCGGCCGTGGTGTCGCTGTCGGTCGCGGTGATCCTCTACGACGCCGGTCTGGGGCTCGACCTGCGCAAGCTCGCCCGCCGCAACCGGGGGGTGGTGGGCAGGCTGCTCCTGTACGGGGTGCTGCTCACCTTCCTCGCCGTCGGGGCGGTGGCACCGGCGATGTTCGGCATGGACCTGCGCGTGGCCGCGATGCTCGGTGTGATCCTCGTGGTCTCGGGGCCCACGGTCGTGGGACCGCTGCTCGACTTCGTGCGGCCGAGCGAGCGGGTGCGGCGCATCCTGATCTGGGAGGGGACGCTGACCGACCCGATCGGCGGCATCCTCGGCGCGCTGACCTTCCACGCCGTGATCTCCTCGCAGGTCTCCCTCGGCGGGGGCTACCAGGTGGGCCAGTTCTTCCTCAGCCTGGCCGTCGGGCTCGCCGGCGGGGCCGTGGGCATCACGCTGCTGTGGTTCACCCTGCGTACCCTCCGGCTCGGCGAGACGATGGGGACGCTGGCGCAACTCGCCATCGTGATCGGGGTGTCGGCGGGCTGCGACATCGTGCGCGACGACACGGGGCTCATCGCCGCGATCGTGGCGGGGCTGGCCGTCGCCAACATCCGCGGCTTCGACATTCCGGCGCGCAGGCCCTTCTTCGAGACGCTGGTGCAGCTGATCATCGGCCTGCTCTTCATCTCCATCTCCTCCACCGTCACCCCGTCGTCGGTGGTACCCGTGCTGCTTCCCGCG
Source organism: Streptomyces sp. CC208A (assembly GCF_030010625.1). Classification (GTDB taxonomy): domain Bacteria; phylum Actinomycetota; class Actinomycetes; order Streptomycetales; family Streptomycetaceae; genus Streptomyces. Next base: position 30,988 of record NZ_JASCXN010000028.1, read on the forward strand.
CTCGGCCTGATCGCGCTCCTCGTCCTGGTGGTCCGCCCCCTCGTGGCCTTCGGGGCGGCGACGCGCACGGACCTCTCCCGGGGGGAGCGCGCCTTCCTCGGCTGGATGGACCCCCGTGGCATCGTCGCGGCGTCCACGGCCTCGGCCTTCTCCGCCGGCCTGGTCCAACGGGGGCTGACCGGGGCGACGAAGATCCTTCCGGTGACCTTCCTGGTGATCGTCGGCACCGTTCTGCTGTACGCGCTGACGGCGGCGCCGGTGGCCCGGAGGCTCGGCGTCGTCAAGGCGACGGGGACGCGCGTCCTCCTGGTGGGCGGCGAACCGTGGGTGGTGGACCTGGGCAGGGTCCTGCGCTCCGCGGGGCTCGACGTGCTGATGTGGGCGGGTGGCGAAGAGGAGCGGGAGAGGATCAGGGAGACGGGTCTTGCGCTGGCCGAGGGCGAACTGTTGGCCACGGCCGTCGACCCGGGGGCGCGTCTGGAGGGCGTGACGGCGGTCTTCCTGGCCACCGAGGACGACGACTTCAACGCGCTCGCCTCGATCGTGATGCAGGACAGCGTCGACGGGCCCGTCTACCGGGTGGGGCCGCCCCACGACAGCCACGGTGTGGTCGCCCCGTACACCGGCGGCGACATCCTCTTCGGCCGCTCCCTGGTGCGCCACGTCCTCGCGGAGCGCTACGCGCGGGGCGACCGGTTCACGGTGCGGCCGGCCACCGGCCCGCTGCCGCCGGAGCACGAGACGCTCTTCGTGGTGCGGGCCGACCACCGGCTCGAACCGTTCACGGAACGGCGGGAGAGCGCCCCCCGGGACGGGGACGCTCTCGTCCTCCTCGGTCCCGCGCCTACCGGCGTTCCCGGAGCATCGAGTCCAGCGTGATGGCCGCGTCGATCAGCGCCAGGTGGGTGAACGCCTGCGGGAAGTTGCCCAGTTGACGTCCCGTCAGGTCGATCTCCTCGGAGTACAGGCCCAGGTGGTTGGCGTACGTGAGCATCTTCTCCAGGACCAGCCTGGCCATGTCGACGCGTCCGGCGCGGGCCAGGGCGTCGACGTACATGAAGGTGCACAGGGAGAAGGTTCCCTCGGAGCCGCGCAGCCCGTCGGGGGACGCCTCCGGGTTGTAGCGGTAGACGAGGCTGTCGCTGACCAGTTCGCTCTCCATCGCGTCCAGGGTGGACTTCCACATCGGGTCGTCCGGCATGATGAAGCCGACCGTCGGCATGCGCAGCAGTGACGAGTCGAGCACGTCGTCGCCGTAGTGCTGGACGAACGCCTCCTTCTTGGGGTCCCAGCCCTTGTCGAGGACCTGCCGGTAGATCGCGTCCCGCGCGTCCACCCAGCGGCCGCCGGCGGCGGGGCGGCCGTCGTCGTAGGCGATCCGCAGGGCACGGTCGAAGGCCACCCAGGACATCACGCGGCCGTAGGTGAAGTCCTTCCGGCCGCCGCGGGTCTCCCAGAGCCCTTCGCCTGGCTGGTCCCAGTGGTCGACCAGCCAGTCGAGCAGGGTGTGCAGGGCGGTCCAGCCGTGGTGGTCGAGGTGCATGCCGTGCTCGTGCGCGAAGTAGATGCTGTCGAGCGCCTCGCCGTAGATGTCCAGCTGGAGCTGGGTCGCGGCCCCGTTGCCGATGCGGACGGGGGCGGAGCCCCGGTACCCCTCCCAGTGGTCGAGGGTCTCCTCGACCAGGTCGGCGGTGCCGTCGACCCGGTACATGATGTTCAGCGGTCCCGAGCCGTCGTCCTGGCCGGCCTCCTGCTTCACCCGGTCGTGCAGCCAGCTGATGAAGGCGGCCGCCTCTTCCTTGAAGCCCATGCCGAGGAGGGCGTACACCGAGAACGAGGCGTCGCGGATCCAGGTGAAGCGGTAGTCCCAGTTGCGCTCTCCGCCCAGCTGCTCGGGAAGGCCCGTGGTGGGGGCGGCGACGAGGGCGCCGGACGGTGCGTACGTCATGAGCTTCAGCGTGATGGCGGAACGTTCCAGCGCCTCCCGCCAGCGGCCGGAGTAGGTGGACTGGCCCAGCCACGAGCGCCAGAATCCGACGGTCTCGTCGAAGAGCCGCTCGAACTCCTCCAGGCGGACCTCCTGCGGGGGTCCCGCGGGGGCGGACTCCACCACCAGGCCGCGCTGCTGCCCCGCCCGCAGGGTCAGGGAGAAGCCCAGGTCGTTGTCGTCGACCGTGAGCCTGTTCACCAGCCGTTCGTCCTGCGGCTCGCGGACGGCGTGGACGGCGAGGGCCAGGTCGTCCGAGGTGAACAGGGCGCCGTGCTCGGTGAGGTGCACCTTGTGCGGCGTGCGGCCGTAGTCGAAGCGGGGGGCGATCTCCCCTTCGAACGTCATGCTGCCGCGTACGCAGCGGAGCATGCGGACGATACGGTGCCGGTCCGTCGCGGTCCTCCCGGTCACCGGCATGAAGTCGACCACCTCCCCGGCCCCGGCCTCGGTCATGAACCGGGTCACCAGGACGGCGGTGTCCGGGTGGTAGAGCTGCTTGGTGGTGTACGTGTCCGCCGCCGGCCGGACGGTGAAGTGACCGCCCTTCCTCCGGTCGAGCAGGGCGCCGAAGACGCTGGGGGAGTCGAACCGCGGGCAGCAGAACCAGTCGATCGTCGCGTCGGTCGTCACGAGGGCCGCGGTCTGCAGGTCACCGATCAGGCCGTGGTCCTCGATCAGGGGATAGTCGTCCATCGTCGGCCCCTTTCGGCCCCGGCTCGACCGCGCGCGCGGGGCACCGTCACGCCACGGATGAGGTACACCGGGCGGCACCCGATCAGCTTAGGCCGCCGACGCCGGTCCGTCCTGACGAGGAGGTCGCACGCGGTGACGGCGGCGCCCCGCTGCGCGCAGGGACGGGAAGCGTCCTACGGTGAGGTGATGGCGCACATGTTCTCCTGGGCCGGAAGGTTCGGCCTGCGGCAGTACGTCAAGTCGAGCCTGTGGATCGTGCCGGTGCTCGGCCTCGTCCTCGGCGTCCTCCTCGCCGAGCTCGCCCTCGCCTCCGACGAGGCCGGCCGGCTGCCCAGCGGCTGGCACTACTCCGCCTCGACGGCGAGCGGCGTGCTCACCTCCATCGTGGGCGCGATGGTGGCGCTGCTCGGGTTCGTCGTCACCATCGGCGTGCTTGTGGTGCAGCAGGCCACCGGAACCCTCTCCCCCCGGTACATGCGCCTGTGGTACCGGAACCGACTGCAGAAGGCGGTCCTGGCGACCTTCATGGGGACGCTCTCGTTCTCCTTCTCCCTGCTGCGCAGCATCGAGTCCGACTCGGTCCCGGACCTCGGGGTGACCCTGGCCGGCGTGTCGGTGGCCGTCAGCCTCGTCCTCCTGCTCGTCTACCTCAACCGGTTCACCCACAAGCTCCGGCCGGTGGCCATCGCGGAGCTGGTCGGAGGCGTCGGGGCGGCCGTCTTCAGGAGCGGCGAGGCGGAGATCCGGGCCGTCACCGCCCACGGCCCCGAAGCCGTGCCGTCCGGCGCCCCGGTGACGCGCGTCCGCGCCGTACGGGGCGGCGCCGTCCAGGCCTACGACGTGCCCGGCCTGGTCGCGGAGGCGGAGCGGCACGACTGCGTCTTCGTCCTGCCCCGCCTCGTCGGGGACTTCGTGATGCCCGGCGCCGCGCTCGTCGAGGTCCACAAAGGCCGGGCCGAAGGGGCGTCCGAGCCGGACTCCCGGCGGATCGCGGGGCGCATCGCCCTCGGGGCCGAGCGTACCGTCGACCAGGACCCCGCCTTCGCCCTGAGGGTCCTCGTCGACATCGCCATCCGGGCGCTGTCCCCGGCGGTGAACGACCCCACGACCGCCGTGCAGGTGCTCAACCACATCGGCTCGTTCCTGCACGCGGTGGGCACGACGCGGCTCCCGGGCCGTTACGTGCTGGCCGACGGTCACGGGGTCGCCCGGCTCGTGCTGCCGGGGCGCGACTGGGACGGCTATCTCCAGCTCGCCGTCTGCGAGATCATGGACTACGGACGCTCGTCCGTGCAGATCTGCCGGAGGCTCCGCGCCTTGTTGGAGGATCTGCTCGACACCCTGCCGCCGGAGCAGCACCCTTCGGTGAAGGCACAGTTGGTCCTCCTGGAGAAGTCGGTCGAGCGGGAGTTCACCGATCCGGACCGGCGGGCCGTCGCACAGCAGGCCGACCTCCAGGGCATCGGCGGACGCCCCCTCTCCTGACTCCCCCGCCTCTCGGTTCCCCTCTCCCTCGCCGTGCCTACCCCGTCCGGCGCAATTCTCCGGCGGGCCGCGGCCCGGCCCGGTCGCGGGACGCGGCGGGAGCGTCTTTGCTGGACTGGCGGCGGACGCTCCGCCGTTCGCGGCCGCCCGCGGAGGGTTCCGCGGGAGAGGCGGGGCCTGCCGGCCGGGCCCTCGTACGCGGCCGTCACGATCCTCGGGAGGTCGGAATCCATGACGACGCAGAAAGCCGGTCCGGCCGCCGATGAGCCGGAGGAGTCCGGCGAGGCCGAGCGGCTGCGGGAGCTCCTGCGCAATCCCGCGTACCGCAAGGTCCTGGTCTTCAGCGCGCTGATCGGCATCCCCGTCTCCCTTGCCGCCTTCTGGTTCCTCGTCGGCCTGCACGAGCTGGAGCACGTGATGTGGGCGGACCTGCCGGAGGCACTCGGCTGGGACTCCCCGCCCGCCTGGTGGCCGCTGCCCCTGCTCGCCGTGGCCGGAGTCGTCGTGGGGCTCGTGGTGCTCCGGCTGCCCGGCGGGGGCGGTCACATCCCGGCGTCCGGCCTGCACGCCGGCGGGGCCTCGGCCGCCGCCCTGCCCGGGGTGGTCATCGCGGCGTTCGCCAGTCTGCCGTTCGGTGCCGTCCTCGGCCCCGAGGCCCCCCTGATCGCGCTCGGCGGCGGCCTCGCCCTCCTCTTCCGAACCCTGGTCCGCGCCCCCGCCACCCCCGAGAGCACCGCCCTGCTGGGCGCGGCGGGCGCGGCGGCGGCCCTCGCCGCCATCTTCGGCAACCCGCTCATCGGCGCGATCCTCCTCATCGAGGTGGCGGGCGTGGGCGGGTCGCGGCTGTTCGCCGTGATGCTTCCCGCTCTGCTGTCGAGCGGCGTCGGAGCCGTGGTGTTCACGGGCTTCGGACGCTGGACCGGTCTGGAGACGGGAAGTCTCAGCGTCCGCTTTCCCACCGCTCCCCCGCGCCTGGACACCGGAGACGTGGTGTGGTCGGTCCTGATGGCGGCGGGCGTCGGCGCCCTGGTGCACCTGGTGGTCATCGGAGGGCGGCTGGCGGCCGCCTACGTGGCGTCCTCCCCGCTGGTCCGGACGGTGGTCTGCGCGGTCGGCGCCGGCGGCTGCGCCGCCCTCTACGCGGTCGTCACGGACCGCACCCCCGTGGACGTCGCCTCGTCGGGCCAGGCGACGCTGGCCGGACTCTCCGCCGATCCGCACGCCTGGGGCGTCGGCGCCCTCCTCGCCGTGCTGCTGTTCAAGTCCGCCGCGTACGCGCTGTGCCTGGGCAGCCTCCGCGGCGGGCTGGTGTTCCCCGCGCTCTTCCTGGGCGGGGCGGCGGGTGTACTGCTCTCCCCGCTGCCCGGGTTCGGGGTGATTCCCGCGGCCGCGGCGGGCATGGCCGCGGCGGTGGCGGCCACCCTGCGGCTTCCGGTCAGCAGCGTGGCCCTGGTGGTCCTGCTGCTCGGGAACTCCCAGACGATCCCGGTGGTGATCCTGGCGGCCGTGACGTCCTTCGTCGTCGCCGAGCTGCTGCCGCAGGGCCCGTCGGTCACACCGAACCGCCCGCGCGAGGAGGCGCGGGCGGTTCGGTGAGGGCGGGGGTCAGCCGCCGAGGATGCGGCTCTTCTGGGCCTCGAACTCGGCCTCGGAGAGCACCCCTTGCTCCTTGAGCTGGGCGAGCTCCTTCAGCTGGGAGATCTTGGTCTCCATCGAGACCCCGGCCGGGGGCTGTTCGGGTGCGGGCGGCGGAGCGGCGTACGCCTGCGGGGGTGCCGCGGCGGCGCGCTCGTAGTCCTGCTGGGCCCACCGGCCGGCCTGACGGCGCGACACCCGGTTGGAGACGGCGGTGGCGGTACCGGCGACGACCGCGGTGCGGGCGACACCACGAAGAAGACCGGGCATGACAGATTCCTTGTCGTCAGGCGGCCGTCGGCCGCGGGGAGTCGGACTCGGCGGCCTCCAGGCTCGCCAGGAGGTCCTCGACCGGGATCCTGCCGTTGGCCACCATCCGTGCGCCGCTGCGGCGCAGGGCGGCCGCCAGCGGCGCGGCCCACAGGTTCTCGTACACGAGGACCCCGGCGGAGTTGCCGGGTTCGAGGACGGAGGCGGCCTCCTGGAGGTCGTCCTCGCCGAGCAGGCCCGAGGAGGCGCCCTCGAAGACGGTCAGGTCGAGTTCCCCGTCGCCGTCCAGGTCGGTGAGTTGGATCGCTCTGACCGAACCGTCCTCGTCCCTGCGTACGAAGGACAGGTCGAGGATCCGGATGATGCGCCGCTCGACGAGGTCGAGCAGCAGGGGAAGGCCCTCGCCGGTCATGCGATTGCCCGGGAACTCCAGAACCAGGTAATCGACGGGTCCCATCTCGGAGAGTTCGTCGACGCTCATACCGACTCCTCGTTGGCGGCTTCCCGCCTCCGTTGGTGTGGCGGCCACACACCCCCCGGCCGCACGCGTTGCCGCCTTCCATTCCAGCACCGGGGGACCTCGCACGCATTTTCGTGACGGCCGGGGCCACCGGCCGTCAGGTGAGTTCGTAGAGGCTCCTGGCGGTCAGCCAGAGCCCCAGCCCCAGGGACAGGAGGACGACGGCCTGGTCCTGGTGGGTCGTGATCGTCCGCAGCAGGGACTGGAGTTCCGCGGTGGCCCGGGCGGGCCGGAAGGTCGCGTACAGCTCCATCGCCAGCAGGGTGGAGCTGGCCAGCAGGCAGTAGAGCACCAGCGTCAGCCAGGTGGCGGCGTGCGACAGGTCGGCGTTCACCACGGTCGCGGCCCCCGCCGCGACGAGTCCCCAGGGCTGGAGCAGGACGGCCATGCCGGCGGCCGACCAGCCGGAGGCGTTGCGCAGCTTCCCCAACCAGGCCGGCTCTCCCCTCGGGCGGCTCTCCCCGCGCTGTTTGTACACGCCGTACAGGATCAGGCCGACTCCGACGGCCAGTTTGACGGCCAGGGCGGCGGTCGAGGGGGCGGTGTGCTTCTTGGGCGGGGTTCCGCCGGTGAAGAGCAGGAGGCAGGCGATCACCACGACGAGGCAGGCCAGCCAGGCGAGGACGAAGACCAGTCCCTTGCGCAGGCCCCGGTCGCCGGACAGCAGCAGGATCAACGCCATGACCGGCAAGGGGTGAAGGGCGATCGCCAGACCGATGAGGATCATGTCGAGTGTCATGCGCGTGCGCTCTCGCTCTTTCGGCGCGCGACGCCGCGCGCCGATCGGCCTGCTCCTGCGCGGAGCCGGGCGGGGGCGTGGACGTCCCCGCCGAACCCAGCGGGCCACGAACCCGCGGAAGGCGCGACAGGTGGGCGCCCATCGGAGGGGCCGGGCGAGCGCCCGCGCCAGGCTGCCCGCCGGCTCCGCCTCACCCGTTCGGCGGATTCGCCGCGCGGGCGGCGGGCGGCACTCGTAGCGTCGGGCCCGGGCGGGGGCCGCCACAGCAGCTGGGAGAAGCCGATGCCGGACGAGTCGATGGAGCAGCTGGCCACGGAGGCCTGGATCTACGGGTATCCGCTGGTCACGGCGGCCGTGACGAAGAGCGCCATGACGGCGGTCCCGGCCCGGGACGACACCCGCCGGAAGGCGCCGGTCAACCAGTTCTGCTATATGCGCGGCACCCCGGACGCCTCCTTCACCGAGGTCGTCTCGCCGAACGCCGACACCCTGTACTCCAGCGCCTGGCTCGACCTGTCGGACCAGCCCCTGGTGCTGACCCTGCCCGACTTCGGCGACCGGTTCTGGATGGTCCCGATCCTGGACGCCTGGTCCGACGTCTGCGCCGTCGTCGGCCGGCGTACGAGCGGCTCGACCGCCGGGCCGTTCCTGATCGCCGGGCCGTCCTGGTCGGGAGAGACCCCGCCCGGTCTGACCCTGCTGACGTCGCCCACCGCCGTGAACTGGGTCATCGCCCGGTACGCGACCAGCGGCCCGTCGGACTTCCCGGCCGTCAACCGGCTCCAGGACGCCACGCGGCTGATCCCGCTGTCGGAGTGGACCGGCGACCCCGACGACTACGCCCCTCCCACCGACGTCCCCGTGCCCGCCGACGCCGACGCCTCGGCGACGCCCGTCGACAAGGTCCACGCGCTCGGCGGCCGCGCGTACTTCGCCCTCCTCAACCGGATGATGGTGGACAACCCTCCCGACCCCGCCGACGCCCCGTTCCTGGGCAGGATCGCCAAACTCGGCGTCGCCCCCGGCGCGCCCCTGGACGACCTGTCCCCCGAGGAGCTCGCCACCCTGGACGCGGGGGCGCGGCGCGGCCCTGAGACCCTGCGCGAGCTGTTCGCCCGGGCGGAGGCCTCGGGCTCCGGCGGCTGGACGGTGCACCGGGGCCTGGGCGACTACGGCACCGACTACGCCAAGCGCGCGGTCATCACCCGGTTCGGGTACGGCGCCAATCTCGACGCCGACGCCCTGTACCCGCACGCCACCACCGACGCCGACGGCCGGCCCCTCACCGGTGCCCACACCTACGTGCTGCACTTCGACGCGGGGCAGACCCCGCCCGTCGACGGCTTCTGGTCCCTCACGATGATGAACGAGCGCCAGTTCTTCGCCGACAACCCGCTGGACCGCTACGCGATCGGCGACCGCAGCGGCATGCGGACCAACCCCGACGGCTCCCTGGGCATCCACGTCCAGCACGACAGCCCCGGCCCCGACCGCGAGAGCAACTGGCTCCCCGCGCCCGCGGGCGGCTTCAACGTCTTCCTGCGCCTGTACTGGCCCCGGCGGCCCGCTCTCACCGGCGACTGGACCCCGCCGGCGCTGCGCCGCACCGACTGACCCCGAGGAACGGACACCATCGGGCCAGCCACGCATCCATCGACCACGGGGGTCGCCATGACCGAGCCGCCGGCAGCCGACGCACCCACGCGGGTCTTCCTCGTGGACGACCACGAGGTCGTCCGCCGGGGCATCCGCGACCTCATCGACGACGAGCCCGACATGGAGGTGGTCGGGGAGGCGGCGACGGCCGGTCAGGCGCTGTCCAGGGGGCCGGCGCTGCGGCCCGACGTGGCCGTCCTCGACGTCCGGCTGCCCGACGGCGACGGGATCACCGTGTGCCGGGAGCTCCGGTCGCGCATGCCGGAGCTCGCGTGCCTGATGCTGACCTCCTTCGACGACGAGGACGCCCTCATCGACGCGATCATGGCCGGAGCGGCGGGATACGTGCTCAAGCAGATCAAGGGCTCCGACCTGGTGGCGGCCGTACGGACCGTCGCGACGGGACAGTCGATGCTCGACCCGGCCACCACCACCCGGCTGATGCACTCGCTGCGCGATCCCGAGGCGGCCAGGGCGCCGGAGGACGAACGGCTGGCCGGGCTGTCCGAGCGGGAGCGGTCGGTGCTCGAACTGATCGGCGAGGGGCTCACCAACCGGCAGATCGCCAAGCGGCTCTACCTGTCGGAGAAGACGGTCAAGAACCACATCTCACGGCTGCTCGGCAAGCTGGGCGTGGAGCGCCGCGTACAGGCCGCCGTCATCGCGGCGCAGGTCCGCGAGCACGAGCACGCGCACGAACACGAGCACGACGCCGGAGGGAAGCAGCACCCTCACTCCTGAGCCCTCTGGTCCTCCTGCTCGGGTGCCAGCGGGACGCGCCATGCGAGGAGGGTCCCGCCGGCCGTGCCCGGCCGCGCCCTGACCGACAGGGTGCCGCCCAGGCGCTCGGCCCGCTCGGTCAGGTTGCGCAGGCCGCTGCGGGTCCCGCCCGGCCGCACCCCCACCCCGTCGTCGCTCACCGTCACCGCCAGGGTGCCGTCCCCGGCGACGACCGCCACCTCCGCGTGGTGTGCGTGCGCGTGGCGGGCCACGTTGGTGAGGGCTTCGCCGATGACCGCGACCGCCTCATCGGCCGTCCCGGGCGGCACGTCGGTGTCGAGCAGGCCCTCCATCCGCAGGGCGGGGGCGAAGCCGAGCGAGGACGCGGCCGAGTCGACCGCCTTCGCGACGCGGCTCCTGAGCTTGGGCGCCGTTCCGGAGTCCTCGTGGTCCCGGAGGCCGAAGATGGTCGAGCGGATGATCTTGATGGTGGCGTCCAGGTCGTCGATCGCCCGGGCGATCCGGTCGGCGGCCTGCGGATGGTCGACGAACCGGCGGGCGCTCTGCAGCGTCATCCCGGTCGCGAAGAGCCGCTGGATCGCCAGGTCGTGCAGGTCACGGGCGATGCGGTCGCGGTCGTCGAGGAGGCTCACCTGCTCGGCGTCACGGCGCCGGTCGGCGAGTTCGAGGGCCAGGGCGGCCTGCCCCGCGAAGCCGGGCAGAGCGCTGGTCTCGGCGTGCCGGAAGGCGGGCCGCCCCTGGCGCCGGGCGAGGATCAGGACGCCGCTCAGCCGTTCCTCGGTGCCGAGGGTGACGGCCACCGCCGGCCCGAAGCCCTCCCAGCGTTCGGGCTGCACGGTGACGCGGGGGTCGTTCCCGACATCGGCCACGACGGTCGGGCCGTCCTGGGACAGCGCCACGGCGGCGAGGGTTCCCTCGGGTCCTGGCAGGACGACGTCCCGGTGCGCCTCCGCTCCTTCGCCGCGGGCCAGCGAACCCCGCAGCTCTCCTCCCGGTCCGACGACGTAGAAGACCCCGAGGTCGGCGCCGGCGATGTCCACGGCCCGCTCCAGCATCCCGTCGAGGACCTCGGTCTCCTCCGCGCCGGACAGGAGGGCGCTGGTGAAGTCGGAACTCGCGACCAGCCAGCGCTGGCGCAGCCGGCCCTCCTCGTACAGCCGGGCGTTCTCGATGGCGATGCCGGCGGCGACGGCCAGGGTCGTGACGACGGCCTCGTCCTCGGCGTCGAAGTCCGCCCCTCCCCGCTTCTCGGTGAGGTAGAGGTTGCCGAAGACCTCGTCCCGGACGCGGATCGGGACGCCGAGGAAGGTGTGCATGGGCGGGTGGTGGGCCGGGAAGCCGTACGAGGCCGGGTGCTCGGAGAGCTCGGGCAGACGGAGCGGCTCGGGGTGGCGGATCAGTTCGCCCAGGATGCCGTGCCCGGACGGCAGCGCGCCGATCCGCTCCCGCGTCCCGTCGTCGATGCCGATGGCGAGGAACTCGGAGAGCTTCCGGTCGTCGCCGATGACGCCCAGGGCGCCGTACTCGGCGTCCACGAGCGTCACGGCGGCCTCGACGATGCCGCGCAGCACCTGGGGCAGGTCGAGCTCCCGGCCCACGGACATCACGGCTTCGAGAAGGCCGTCGAGCCGGCTCCTGGTGCCCCGCACCTCGTCGATGCGCACCTGGAGCTCGTCGAGCAGCTCGTCCAGTCTCAGCCGCGACAGCCTCGTGTCCGCCGCCCCGGTGCCCTCCCGGCCCATCGGAACCTCCGGTCGCGTCAGGCCCGCCCGAGGGACCCGGCGCGCCTGGTCTCACCGTAGCGCCGATGCCCCGGGCGTTCCTGCCGACCCGGGGAGGGGGACGGTGATCACGGGGCAGGCGGCGTGGTGCAGCAGGCCGTGGACCGTGGAGCCGAGCCGCAGGCCGGTGCGGCCCCCGTGGCCCCTGCGTCCGACGACCACCGCGAGCGCCTCCCGGGAGGCGTGGGTGAGTTCCTCGACGGGGTGACCGCGTACGACGGCGTGCTCCACGTCGACGTCCGGGTGGCGGTCCGCGCAGTCGGCGAGCGCCGCGGCGAGCGGTCCGCGGCGCTCGTCCGGCCCGTCGGTCCCGTCGCCGTGGGCCGCCCGGGGCCGCACCCGGACCGCCACGAGCCGTGCGCCGCGCAGGCTCGCCTCCGCCGCGGCGAAGGCGACGGCGGCCCGGCAGTCCGGGCCGTGGTCCACGCCGACGACGATCAGCGGCGGGTGGACGGTCGTGTGCTCCGGTGCGCGGACCACGACGACCGGGCAGTCGGCGCGGGCCGTCAGCGGGACGGCCACCGAGGCCTCGCCGAGGAGCTCGGCGGCCCTGCCGAGCCTGCGCGAGCCGACCACCGCGAGCGCGGCGCCCGGTGTCCTGTCGCGCAGCACGGTGGCGGGGCTCCCGTCGACGAGCTCCGTCGCGGTCCGCAGGCCGTCGTGCAGTTCCCGTACGAGATCCTCCGCGGTGGCGAGCGCCGACTGCGCCCGGGTCCGCAGGGAGCTCCGACGGGTGGCCGTGGCGTACGGGAGCCGGGCGTGGAGCGGGGGGACGGCGGTGACCAGGCGGAGCCGGGCGCCTCTTCGTCCGGCTTCGTCGGCGGCCCAGACGAGGGCGGGGACGGAGAGTTCGCGGGGGTCGATGCCGACCAGGACGTCGTTCATGGCTCCTCGTCCCGCGGGACGGGGGCGGCGGGGGCGAAGGCGGCGGGGACGAGTTCCACCGGGCAGTGGGCGTGGTGGATCAGGGCGTGGGCGACGCGGCCCAGGGCCGGTCCGACGCCGAGGGGGCGGCGGCCGCGGCCCATCACGAGCAGGTCGGTGCGGGCGCTCGTCCCGATCAGGGTTCCGGGGGTGCTCGTGCCGGTCTCCACGTGGTGGCCGACGGTCAGCCGGGGGTAGACCTCGCGCACCCGCTCGGCGAGGTCCTTCGCCTCGTGGACGCGCTGCCGGGCGATCCCGTCGAGGTCGTCGAGCATGGTGGCGACCCTGCCGACGTGGGTGAGCACGTTCCACACGACCACGATGTGCAGGGCCGCCGCGCGGGCGTCCGCCTCGGCGGCGGCGAGCAGCAGCCATCCCAGGTCCGTGGCGCCGTGCACGGCCGCGGTGACCGAGCCCGTCGCGGGGCGCTCGCCCTCCCCGCGTACGACGATCACGGGCACCTCGGCCCTGGCCGCCACGCCGAGCCCCACCGAGCCGAGCATGAGGGCCGAGAAACCGCCGTGCCCGCGGCTGCCCACGACGATCGTGCCGCGGTCGCCGGCGGCGTCCCGGAGGCCGGCGACCGGTTCCTGGCGGCTGAGTTCCTTGGTGACGAGGAGGCGGGGGCGCTGTTCGTGGACCGCGTCCGCCGTCCTGGTCAGCAGGGCGCGGCCGGCTTCGCGTACCGCCTGTATCGTCTCGGCGTCGGTCCAGTAGGCGCGCCGGTCGGTGTCGGCGGCGTGCACGAGGCGCAGGGAGCGGCCCCGGCGGTCCGCCTCTTCGGCCGCCCAGAGCGCGGCCGTGTGCGCGGAGGGGGACCCGTCGACTCCGACGACGACGTCGCCGAGCTCCGGCCGGGCGAGGATCTCGCTGTTCATGGTTCTCCCTCCGGGATCGGGGCCCGCCCGTCACGCCCCGGGCGCGGGCGGCGTGCCGGGGGCGCCCTGCACCTGGATGCGCCGTCCCGTGACCCGGCTCGGGGTGAGGACGACGACGGTGTCGCGTCCGTCGCCGATCCACGACGCCGAGTACGCGACGTCCTTGAGCCGCCGGGCCGTGGCCCGGTCCGCGATCCGGCGTGCGGGGCCGACGAGGAGGACGCTCCAGCCCTGGCTGAAGGCCTCGTCGACGCGGTCCTGCTCGAAGGCGATCGCGCGGCCGGAGTCCGCCGCCTTCGCGAGCGGTGTGTCCTCCGCCGTCACGAACAGCACGTCTCCGTCCGTGATCTGGTAGTTGACGGGGTAGATCTCGGGTCCTTCGTCCGCGGTGACGGCGACGCGGCCGACGCCGTGGTCGTCGAGCAGCTCCCAGCATTCCGGCTCGTCGATCTCCTCCATGCGGGCGGAGCCGGCGGCCCGGCCGGTTCCGGGCGCGATGTCGGCGGTGTAGCCGGTCAGGTCCTGGACGGTCGTCTCCAGGGCGTTGGCGAGCCGGACCAGGAACTCGGTGCCGGGGCTGGGCAGGTGGTTCTCCAGGAGTTCGATGTAGCCCGGCGTGGATCCGGCCCGTTCGGCCACCTCCTCGCGGGACAGGCCGAGCCGGGTGCGCCTGGCCTCGACGCGGCGGCCGAGGTCGCTCATGTGGTGGCGGGTGGCGGCGTTCATCACTGGTCTCCCTCCGAGGGGGCCGGGCGGTGCCGGGGGACGACGGCGACCGGGCACGAGGCGTGGTGCAGGGCGCGGTGGGCGACCCTGCCGAGTTCCAGGCCGACCAGGCGGTCCTGGCGACGCGCCCCGACGACCAGCAGGTCGGCGGTGGCGGAGCGCTCGGTCAGCACACGGTGGGCGGGGCCCTCGACCGTGGTTCTGTGCAGCCGGACCCCTGGGTGCTCCCCCGCCGTCGCTTCCAGGGCCTCGTCGAGGAGTTCCGAGGCCCGGTGCTCGAAGGCCGAGGCGGGCCCGCCGCTCAGGAGGGGGTGGTCGACCGGTTCGTGGGCGGGCCGCCGCCAGGCGCTGACGACCTCGAGCTCCGCTTCCCGGGCCGCCGCCTCGCGGAAGGCGAAGCCGACGGCGGGCGCGTCCACGTCGTGGTCGCCGATGCCCAGCAGGACCTTCCGGCGGCGGGCCTCCAGGGCGTCGCCGTCCCCCCGGACGACGACGACCGGGCCGTGGGACCGGGCGGCCACGACGAGGCCGACGGATCCGAGCAGGAGGTCCGCCAGTTCGCCCCGGCCCCGGGATCCGACGACCAGGACCGTCGCCTTCCGCCCCTCCCGGAGCAGTGCGCTCGCCGCGTCCTCGGCGAGCGCGTCCGTGGTGAGCGGGAGACCGGGTGCGCGGTGCCGGGCCCGGTCCGCGGCCGTCCTGAGGATGTCGTCGGCGAGGGCCTGGCCCCAGGGCCGGTCCGCCGTCCTGGCCGGGGCGACGCCCTCGTACCGCTCCCACAGCGAGGCGTACACGATACGGAGCGGGTGCCCGTGCCGTACCGCTTCGTCGACCGCCCAGTCCAGGGCCGTGACACTGGCGTCGGAACCGTCGACGCCCACCACCACGGGGCCTCCCGTCACGGGCGTTTCCATCGTCCCCACCGCCTTCCGACGACCGGGTGGCGCGCTGTCACGCTCACATCGGACTCCTTCCTTCACCCTGCGGGGAAGCCCGGCCGGTCTCCTAGGGGCCCATCGGGCCCGGAAGGGGACCGTTCGGCACTCCTGGCGGGAGCACCGGCGTCGGCAGGGTGGGATCCGCGGGGGCCGGCTCCACGGCTGGGCCGCTGGGCCGGGGTGTCCGTGTCCGGAAGGAGTGGGCGATGCGTCATCGCAGGATCGGCGAGCTGATGACCCGCGAGGTGGTGAGCGTCCGCGGCGACGCGCCGTTCAAGGAGATCGTGCGGGTGCTGTCGGGACACCGGGTCACCGCCGTGCCGGTGGTGGACGGGGAGCGGCGGGTGATCGGGGTCGTGTCGGAGGGCGACCTGCTGCGGAAGACCACCGACCGGGTCGCCGTTCCCGGGGACCTGCCGGCCGTGCCGGGGGTCGAGGCGTGGGAGCGGGCGAAGGCGGAGGGCACGCGCGCGGAGGAGCTGATGTCGGCACCGCCGGTGTGCGCGCGTCCCGAGTGGACCGTGGTGGAGGCGGCACGCCTCATGGAGGTGCAGGGCGTCAAGCGGCTCGTCGTGGTCGACGACGAGGACCGGCCGGTCGGCGTCGTGAGCCGCCGGGACCTGCTGGGGATCTTCCTCCGCGAGGACGACGACATCCGCCGCGAGATCGTCGAGGACGTCCTCGGCGGCACGCTCGGCCTCGATCCGTCCGGGGTGACCGTCGAGGTGCGGGACGGCCGGGTGGAGCTCGGCGGCAGGGTGCCGTACCGGGGCATGATCCCGGTGATCGAGCGCCTGTGCGCGACGGTCGACGGAGTCGTCTCGGTCTCCCGCACCCGCCTCGGCCACGAGGACGACCTCCCGCCGGGCGGGGGAAGGACCTGAGGCGTGGCGTGGCGTGGTGACGTGGTGGTCGGGCCGATCGGCGCCGGACCGGTTCACTCCGCCGGTCCGCCGCGCGGCTCCCCGCTCCGCAGCGCGTTCAGGCGCCTGCGGTACTCCTCCTCGTCGATCTCGCCGCGGGCCAGCCGCTCGCCGAGGATCTGCTCGGGCGCCGTGGGACCCTGGCGCGGGGGGCGTTCCGTGGCCCGGTCCAGGGTGCGGAAGACCAGGACGACGGCGGTGATGAGGAGGCCCCAGAAGAGGACCATCCCGGCCGTCATGGCGAACCAGCCCCAGCCGTTCATGCCGTTGCCGTACCAGAACATCATGTCCGCTCACGCTCCCGGCGGCCGGACCGGTGGGCGGGCCGTCCCCGCCCGGTCGGGCCTGTACGTCCCACGGTGCCCCGGCCGGGGCGCGGCGCACAGGGCCTACCGGCCCCTCCGGGGGGCCGGTCAGGGGCCGGAGGGGTCGAGCTGCCCGGCGATGCCGTCGGCCCACTCCTCGATCGCGGCCCAGTCCCGGTGGTCTCCGTAACGGCCGCCGAGCAGGCGGAACAGCACGGCGCCCTTGCGGTCGAGGTGCTCGCGCCGGATCACTCCCGAGAAGCGCCGGTGTTCCCGGGGACGGACGAGGTCGACGAGGGCGGCGATCCGCGGCTGCACGGAGCGTTCGGCGCGTCGGCGCAGGGGTCCGGGCAGGGCGGCGGACATGCCGACGCTGAACATCCACACCGGTTGGCCGCGCAGTCGCTCGGCACCGTTCCGGACGGCGGCTTCCGCCACCGGCAGCCAGGCCCCGTCGTGGACCGCGCTGCCCATCACCAGCGCGTCGGCCGGCGGGAGGTCCTGCGCGTCGGGGGCCGTGCGCAGCGCCCGGACGTCGGCCTCGTGGCCGTGCGCGGTCAGGCGGGCGCCGATGCGTTCGGCGATCTCCCGCGTGGAGTGGTGCTCGGAGGCGTACAGGATCCGCACGGAGGCCATGGCGTTCCCTTCGGGCCGGTTCAGCTCGGGGAGGGGGTGGTGTAGCGGTCGGGGTCCGCGTCGAAGGCGGCGGCGCAGTGGGCGGAGCAGAAGTGGAGGGGGCCGGTCGGGCCGTCCCGGTGTTCGGGGGCGGTGGCGGGGTCGACCTCCATGCCGCACACCGGGTCGACGGCCGTCTCCCGCGCACCGGCGCCGCTTTCGGCCCGGTCGGCCCGGTCGGCCGCCGTCTCGACCTCCGGCCGTGCCCGCTCCACCGGGGCCTCCGGGAGGGGCGGGGGTCGCCAGCGGCGCAGCCGGGAGGCGTTGGTGACGACGGACAGGGAGGACAGGGCCATGGCGGCGGCCGCGATGATCGGGCTGAGGCGGACGCCCCACAGGGGGTAGAGGGCGCCGGCGGCGACGGGGACGCCGACGGCGTTGTAGACGAGGGCGAAGAACAGGTTCTGCTTGATGTTGCGCAGGGTGGCGCGGGAGAGCCGGATCGCGGTGACGACTCCGGTGAGGGAACCGGAGATGAGGGTGATGTCGGCGGCCTCGATGGCGACGTCGGTGCCGGTGCCGATCGCGAGGCCCACGTCGGCCTGGGCGAGGGCGGGTGCGTCGTTGATGCCGTCGCCGACCATGCCGACGGTGTGGCCCTCGGTCTGGAGCCGGCGGATCTCGTCGGCCTTGTGCTCGGGCAGCACCTCGGCCAGGACCCGGGTGATGCCGACCTGTTCGGCGATGGCGGCGGCGGTACGGGCGTTGTCGCCGGTGATCATGACCACGTCGACGCCCAGGTGGCGGAGGGCCGCGACGGCCTGGGCCGAGTCGTCCTTGAGGGGGTCGGCGACGGCGAGCACCCCGGCCGGGCGGCCGTCGACCGCGGCGAGGACGGGGGTCCTGCCCGCTGCGGACAGTTCGGCGGCGACGGGGTCGAGGAGGGTGGTGTCGACGCCGGCGTCGTGCAGGAGGCGGGCGGCGCCGACCAGGACGATGTGGTGGTCGGCCCGGGCGCGGACGCCCTTGCCGGTGACCGACTCGAAGCCGGTCGCGGTGGGCGGGCGGACGCCGCGGTCGCGGGCGCCGGCGACGATCGCCCGGCCGAGGGGGTGTTCGCTGTCGGCCTCGACGGCGGCGGCCAGGCGCAGGAGTTCGGTCCCGGTGGTGCCGTCGGCGGGTCGTACGTCGGTGAGGGCGGGCCGTCCGGCGGTGACGGTGCCGGTCTTGTCGAGGACGACCGTGTCGAGTGCGTGGGCGGTCTCCAGGGCTTCGGCGGAGCGGATGAGGATGCCGGCTCTGGCTCCCTTGCCGGTGCCGATCATCACCGACAGCGGGGTGGCGAGGCCGAGGGCGCAGGGGCAGGCGATGATCAGGACGGCGACGGCGGAGACCAGGGCGAGGGTGAGCGCGGGGGACGGCCCGATGGTGTACCAGAGGGCGAAGGTCGCGATCGCGACGGCGATGACGGCCGGGACGAAGTAGGTGGAGATGGCGTCGGCGAGGCGCTGGATCGGCGCCTTCGAGGCCTGTGCGGCCCGTACGAGACGGATGATCTGGGCGAGCGTCGTGTCGGCGCCGATCCTGGTGGCGCGTACCCGCAGGGAGCCGGTGGTGTTGACGGTGGCACCGACGACGGAGTCCCCCGCGTGCTTGGTCACCGGCATCGGCTCGCCGGTGACCATCGACTCGTCCACGGCGGACGAGCCGGACAGCACCTCGGCGTCGACGGGGATCTTCTCCCCCGGGCGGATCACGAGCTCGTCGCCGACGGCCACCTCGCCGATGGGGATCTCCGTCTCGGTGCCGTCGCGGACGACGCGTGCGGTGCGGGCCTGGAGGCCGATCAGGGCGCGGATGGCCTCGCCGGTGCCGGCCTTCGCCCGGGCCTCCAGGAGACGCCCGAGCAGGATCAGGGTGAGGATGACGCCGACGGCCTCGAAGTAGACCTCCCGCACGTCCTCGGGAAGCAGGCCGGGGGCGAGGGTGACGAAGAGGCTGAAGCCGTACGCGGCGCTCGTGCCCAGGGTGATCAGGGAGTTCATGTCCGCCGAGCGGTGCCGGAGCGCCGCCCAGCCGATGGAGTGCACCGGCCATCCCGTGTACACCATCACGGGGGTGACGAGAGCCAGCTGGAACCAGTGGTTCAGCATCCAGCCGGGCACCTGGTCCGCGCCGAACAGTTCGTGCGCCATCACGGCGAACAGGACGGGCGCGGTGAGCACCGCGCCGACCGTGACCCGGCGGGTGAGGTCCTTGATCTCCGCCTGTCGCTCGGCGGTGTCCGCGTCCTCCTCGGCGGCGGCGTCCTCGTGCGGCTCGGCGGTCGCCGGCGCGGTCGGGGACGGGGGCGGGGGTTCGCCGGTTCCGTCGGCGGGTTCGACCACCAGCGTGCCGTGGATCATGTTCATGCCGCAGGCGAACCCGAAGGTTCCCGGCCGGCCGGGGTCGAGCCGTACGGTCGTCCGGGTGTGGGCGGGCAGTCCCGCCCCGACCCTGAGGTCGGGGAAGACGACCCTCGACGTGCACTCACCGGCCTCCTGCCGGTCGAACACGAGCTCGACCGGCGTTCCCTCACGCACCTTGATCAGGCTCGGGCTGTAGCCGCCCCGCACGGTCACGTCGACCCGTTGCACCCCGCCTTCCAGGCGGGCGGTGCCGGCCTTGCGGGGGCCGAAGAAGTACCGGCCGAGCAGGGCGATCAGTCCCGCGGCGACGACGATGACGACCACGTCCGCACCGGTCATGGGGGCTCGCCTCCTCCCGTGCGCCCGCCCTTCCACCTTCGCGCACGGCGCCCGCCCCGGCCACCACGTCCCCGGGCCGGCTCGCGGGGGGGTGCGGTCACACGGCGGAGGAGTTGCCGTAGTAGGCGTCCGGGCCGTGCTTGCGGGTGAAGTGGCGGTCGAGGAGGTGCCGCGGGGGTTCGACCGGGCCCAGGGCGATGGTGTGGAGGGCCATCTCGGCCACCGCCTCGCAGATGACGGCGTGCTCCAGGGACGTGGTGGCGTCGGGGCCCCAGGTGAAGGGGCCGTGGTGGGCGACCAGGGCACCGGGGACCTCCCTGGCCCGGGTGTCGTCGCGGTCCAGCAGGTCCACGATGACCTGGCCGGTGTTGTACTCGTAGTCCGTGGCGCACTGCTGGGGGGTGAGGGCCTCGGTGACGGGGACGGGGCCGTTGAAGGTGTCGGCGTGGGTCGTGCCGAGCACCGGGATCGGGCGCCGGGCCTGGGCGAAGGCGACGGCGTGGGTGGAGTGGGTGTGGGTCACGCCGCCGATGGAGGGGAAGGCGAGGTAGAGGCTGCGGTGGGTCTCCGTGTCGGTGGACGGGCGCAGACGGCCGTCGACGACGCTCCCGTCGGACAGGGAGACGACGACCAGGTCCTCCTCGGTCAGCACGTCGTAGGCCACCCCGGAGGGCTTGATGACGAAGACGCCGGCCTCCCGGTCCACACCGCTCACATTGCCCCAGGTGAGTGTGGCGAGCCCGGCTCGGGGGATGCGGAGGTTGGCCTCCAGGACCTCGCTGCGCAGCTTCTCGGAAACGGTCGTGCTCACGGAGGACTCCGTCCTGGTCGGGGTGGCGGCGGGGGCCGCGGAGGTGTTCACAGGCTCTGGGCCAGACGGTGGTAGGCCTGGTTCCAGCGCAGCTCGCGCGTGAAGCGCCGGACGGTGGTGTCCTCGTCGATGACGGCGAGTTCGGTCCGCAGCATCTCGGCGAGGTCGTCGAGCTCCTCGCCGCCGAGGGCGGTGGTCAGGACGGTGTGGTGCGGTGCCCCGGCCGTCAGCCATGCCTCGGTGGAGGTACGCAGGTCGGGACGGGGGCGCCAGACGGCGCGGGCGACGGGGAGCCGGGGCAGCGGCTCGGGCGGGGCGACGACGTCGATGTGGTTGGCGACGAGGCGGAACCTGTCGCCCATGTCGGCGAGGCCGACGACGACGGCCGGGCCGGGGTCCGCGTCGAAGACGAGGCGGACCGGGTCCTCGCGTCCGCCGATGCCGAGCGGGTGGATCTCGCAGGCGGGCACGGCCGTCGTGAGGGAGGGGCAGACCTCCAGCATGTGGGCGCCGAGGATGAGCTCCTGACCGGGCGTCAGGTCGTAGGTGTAGTCCTCCATGAAGGAGGTGCCGCCGGGCAGGCCGTGGGCCATCGTCTTCAGGGTGCGCAGCAGGGTGGCGGTCTTCCAGTCCCCTTCGCCGCCGAAGCCGTAGCCGTCCGCCATCAGGCGCTGCACGGCGAGGCCGGGCAGCTGGCGCAGGCCGCCGAGGTCCTCGAAGTTGGTGGTGAAGGCGCGGAAGCCGCCCTCCGTGAGGAAGGCGCGCAGGCCGGCCTCGATGCGTGCGGCGTAGCGCAGGGAGTCGTGGCGCTCGCCGCCGGGCCGCAGCTCGGGGGCGAGGGCGTAGAGGTCCTGGTACTCCTTGACGAGGGCGGTGACGGTGGCGTCGGGGACGGCGTCGACCGCGGCGACGAGGTCGTTGACGCCGTAGGTGTTGACGGAGACCCCGAACCGCAGCTGTGCCTCGACCTTGTCGCCCTCGGTGACGGCGACGTCGCGCATGTTGTCGCCGAAGCGGGCGAGCCGGAGGGTGGTCAGTTCGGAGCGGCCGAGGGCGGCGCGGGCCCAGCCGGCGATGCGGCCTGTGACCCCGGGGGTGGAGACGTGGCCGGCCACGGTCTTGCGCGGGACGCCGAGGCGGGTCTGGACGAAGCCGAACTCGCGGTCGCCGTGGGCGGCCTGGTTCAGGTTCATGAAGTCCATGTCGATGGTGGACCAGGGCAGTGCGCGGTTGGCCTGGGTGTGCAGGTGCAGCAGCGGCTTGCTCAGGGCGTCGAGGCCCGCGATCCACATCTTGGCCGGGGAGAAGGTGTGCATCCAGGCGATCAGGCCGACGCAGCGGTCGTCGGCGTTGGCCTCCAGGCAGACCGCGCGGATGGCAGCCGCGTCGGTGAGGACCGGCTTCCACACGAGGCGGGCGGGTATCCGGCCCTGGTCGGAGAGGGTCTCGCAGAGGGCGCGGGACTGGTCGGCGACCTGGGCGAGGGTGTCCTCGCCGTAGAGGGCCTGGCTGCCGGTGAGGAACCAGATCTCGCGGTCGGTCTTGGCGGGCGTCATGTCGGGTGTGCTCCTCGGAAGGTACGGGGGCGGGAGGGCGGGCCGGTGGGGGCGGGTCCCATGGGGGCGGACCGGTGCGGCCGGGGAGGCGGGCCGGTCAGGTGGTAAAGGCACGGCCGGTCCGACGGTGCCGGAGGCGCGGCCGGGGAGGCGGGCCGGTCAGGTGGCGGGGGTGGAGGTCCGGGCGGTGTTGCGGATCCTCCGCAGGCGGTGCAGGAGGAGGTCCGTACCGGTGCCGAAGTGCTCGTGCAGGGCGCGGTACTCGGCGAACAGCGCGTCGTAGGCGTCCGCCCGGGCGGGGTCGGGCAGGTAGGCGTGGCGCCGGACGCTGCCCATGGCGGAGGCGGCGGCACGGACGTCGGGGTGGGCGCCCGCGGCGACGGCGGCGTGGATGGCCGAGCCGAGCGCCGGTCCCTGTTCGGAGGTGCTGAGGGAGACGGGGCGGCGGAGCACGTCGGCGTGGATCTGCATGAGCAGCGCGTTCTTCTTCAGGCCGCCGGTGACGATGAACTCCTCGACGGGGATCCCGCCGTCCTCGAAGGCCTCGACGATCATCCGGGTGCCGTAGGCGGTGGATTCGAGCAGGGCCCGGTAGACGTCCTCGGGCCGGGTGTCGAGGGTGAGTCCCGCGACGACTCCGGAGAGGTGGTGGTCGACGAGGGGGGAACGGTTGCCGTTCATCCAGTCCAGGGCGACCAGGCCGTGCGCGCCGACCGGCTGGTCGGCGGCCTTGCGGGTCAGGAGCTGGTGGAGGTCCTCGCCGGATGCCTCCGCCTCGGCGCGGTAGTGGTCCGGGACGCCCTGCCGGAGCCACCAGGCGAAGATGTCGCCGACCGCGCTCTGTCCGGCCTCGTAGCCGTAGGCGCCCTCGACGATGCCGCCGTCGACGACTCCGCAGATGCCGGGGATCTCGGCGAGGGCGGCGCCGTTGAGGACGTGGCAGGTGGAGGTGCCCATGATGGCGAGCATCCGGCCGTTCTCGACGGCGCCCGCCGCGGGCGCGGCCACGTGGGCGTCGACGTTGCCGGCGGCGACGGCGATGCCCTCGGGCAGGCCGGTCCACTGAGCGGCCTGGCCGCTCAGTGGACCGACGCGGGAGCCGAGGGGTGACAGCGGGTGTTCCAGGCGTGTGGCGGGGAAGTCGGCGAAGTCCGGGTGGAGTCGGGCGAGGAAGTCGGGCGAGGGGTAGGCGCCGTCCTGGTGGATGCCCTTGTAGCCGGCGGTGCAGGTGTTGCGGGACTCGGTGCCGGTCAGCTGCCAGACGATCCAGTCGGCCGCCTCGATCCAGCGGGCGCAGGCGGCGTAGACGGCGGGGTCCTCCTCCAGGACCTGCAGGGCCTTGGCGTACTGCCACTCGGCGGAGATCCTGCCGCCGTACCGTGCGATCCACTTCTCGCCGCGGGCGTGGGCGAGGGCGTTGATGCGGTCGGCCTGTTCCTGGGCCGCGTGGTGCTTCCACAGTTTGGGCCAGGCGTGCGGGCGGTCGGCCCACTCGGGCGTGAGGGCGAGCGGGGTGCCGTCGGGGGTGGTCGGCAGGACCGTGCAGGCGGTGAAGTCGGTGGCGATGCCGATGACGCGGGCGGGGTCGGTCCCGGCGGCGGCGAGGGCCTCCGGGACGGCGGTGCGCAGGACCTCGCGCCAGTCCTCGGGGTGCTGCAGGGCCCAGTCGGGAGGGAGGGGGGCGCCGGTGGTGGGGAGGCGGTCCTCGATGACGGCGTGGCGGTACGCGTGGACCGCCGAGCCGAGTTCGGCTCCGTCCCGGACCCTGACCACGACGGCGCGTCCGGAGAGGGTGCCGAAGTCGACTCCGATGGTGCAGGCCTCGGGGTGGTGAGGGGCTGCGGGGCCGGAAAGGGCGTGTGGGGTCACGGTGCGGTCTCTCTCGTCGGGGGCGGGGCCGGAGGAGCACCCTGATTGTTAACGCTCACAATTGGGTTGGACAAGGGTTCCGGACAGTTCTGCGGCACCTGCGGGAAAGAAGTGAGCCACTTCGAAGTGAGCGCTCGCTCACGCGCCGGAGGCAGCCCACCGCACCGCGCCCGGCTCGGCCGGCACGGTGCGGTGGGCCGGCGTCAGCCCTCGGTCGAAGGGCGCGTGCTCGCGCGCATGATGAGCTGCGGTTCCACCAGGAGGTGCTCGGCCTTCCGGGCACGGCCCTCGATGTGGTCCACCAGGAGCCCGATGCTCCGGCGCCCGATGGCGGCGAAGTCCTGGCGGACCGTCGTCAGCGGCGGGGGGAAGTACTCGGCCTCCGGGATGTCGTCGAAGCCGGCGACGGCCACCTGCGCGGGGGTGCGGATCCCGGCCTCGCGCAGCGCCCGCAGGACGCCGAGCGCCATCTGGTCGTTGGCGACGAAGACGGCGGTGACCGGTGCCGTCCCGCGACGGGCCAGGGCGAGCCCGGCGAGCTCCTGTCCCGCCCGGTACCCGGACAGCGGGCTCCAGTCCCCCTCCAGGACGCGCGGGGGCTCGATGCCGCTCTCCTCCAGGACCGCTCGCCAGCCCGCCGTACGGGCCTCGCTCTCCAGCCAGTCGCCGGGGCCCGCCACGTGCCAGACGGTGCTGTGCCCGGCGGCGAGCAGGTGCTCCGTGACCATGCGGGCGCCGAGCTCCTGGTCGAGGGAGACGCCGGGCAGGTCGAGCTGATGGCCGCCCTCCACCGTCACCACGGGGAAGGGCGCGTCCAGTTCGGCGAGCGCCTGCACGTGCGAGCGCTGCGGGGTGATGGCGACGACGCCCTCCACCCCCCAGGCCGCGAGGTGGTCGATGGCGTCCTTGAGCCCCTGCCCCGATCCGGTGCGCAGGCTGACGGTCGAGACGAGGTAGCCCTCTTCGCGCGCCGCCTCCTGCAGGCCGGTCATGGTGCTGGCGGGGCCGTACAGGGAGGTGTTGACGGCGATGACGCCCAGCGTCCTCGTCCGGCGCGTCACCAGGGCGCGGGCGGCGGAGTTGCGGCGGTAGCCCAGCCGTTCGATGGCCGCGGTGACCTGTTCCCGGGTGGCGGCGCGCACGTTGGGGTGGCCGCTCAGGACCCGGGAGACGGTCTGGTGGGAGACCCCCGCCTCGCGTGCGACGTCGGCCATCGTCGGCGGGCGGACGTCTTCCGCGGGATGCGTCACGTTCGCCTCCCTTCTCCCTGCTTGCGGCTGTGCATCGCTCACGGCTGCGCATCGATGCGAGAAAAACCTTAGCGCCTCTTGTATCACGCTGTTGTGAGCGCTAACAATCTAGCTCGACCGGGGCGCCGAAGCCCCGGCCACCCGGCCGGAACGGTGTCGTCCCGGTGGTGCGGGGACACGCGCTGCCGCCGATCCCGTCCCGGTCGCAGCCGCCCTCGACGACGGGATCCCCCGGTGACGCCCATGAAGAAGTTCCGTTCCGCATCCGCCCTCCTGGCCGTGACCACCAGCTGTGCCCTGCTCCTGACCGGCTGCGGCCAGGACAGCGAGGGAGGCAGCCAGGAGTCGAAGGACAAGAAGGACCTCACCATCGGCATCGCCATGCCCACCAAGTCCTCCGAGCGGTGGATCGCCGACGGCCGGAACATGACCGAGAGCCTGAAGAAGGCCGGCTTCGCCACCACCCTGCAGTACGGCGAGGACGACCCCGACCAGCAGGTCGCCCAGATCGAGAACATGATCACCCAGGGCGTCGACGCCCTCGTCGTGGCCGCCATCAACGGCGAGGCCCTCTCCAACGTCCTCCAGCAGGCGGCGGACGCCCGCATCCCGGTGATCTCCTACGACCGGCTCATCCTCGGCTCCCCGCACGTCGACTACTACGCCTCCTTCGACAACGAGAAGGTCGGCGAGCTCCAGGCCACGTACATCGTCGAGAAGCTGGGCCTGAAGACCGGCGCGAGGAAGGAGCCCTTCAACATCGAGCTGTTCGCCGGGTCCAACGACGACAACAACACCAAGTACTTCTTCAACGGCGCCATGAAGGTGCTGAAGCCCTACCTCGACAAGAAGCAGCTGGTCGTGCGCTCCGGCCAGACCCAGCTCAACCAGGTCACCACCCTGCGCTGGGACGGCGGGACGGCGCAGAAGCGCATGGACGACCTGCTGACCTCCGCGTACTCCGACGCCCGGGTCGACGCCGTGCTCTCCCCCTACGACGGCATCTCCATCGGCATCCTCTCCGCCCTGAAGTCCGACGACTACGGAAGCGCCGCCAAGCCGCTGCCCGTCGTCACCGGCCAGGACGCGGAGGTCGCCTCCGTGAAGTCGATCATCGCGGGCGAGCAGACCCAGACCGTCTACAAGGACACCCGCGCCCTCGCGCAGGTCGCCGCCGACATGGTGAGCGCCGTCCTCGCCGACAAGAAGCCCGAGATCAACGACGACACCACCTACGACAACGGCAAGAAGGTGGTCCCGGCCTTCCTCCTCGACCCGGTGAGCGTCGACAGGTCGAACTACCGGAAGGTCCTGGTCGACTCCGGCTACATCGACGCCGGGGCGCTGAAGTGACCCCCCTCCTCCGGATGCGGTCCATCGTCAAGACCTTCCCCGGCGTCAGGGCCCTCTCCGAGGTGACCCTGTCGGTGGAGCGCGGCGAGGTGCACGCCCTGTGCGGGGAGAACGGCGCCGGGAAGTCGACCCTCATGAAGGTCCTGTCCGGCGTCCACCCGCACGGGACCTACGAGGGCGAGATCCTCCTCGACGGCGAACCGTGCCGCTTCAAGGGCATCAGGGCCAGCGAGCGGCACGGCATCGTCATCATCCACCAGGAGCTCGCGCTCGTCCCCCACCTGTCGATCGCCGAGAACGTCTTCCTCGGCAACGAGCCGTCCCGGCGGGGGGTGATCGACTGGCGCGAGGTGCTGCGCCGCGCTTCCGAACTGCTCAGGCGGGTCGGTCTCGACGAGCACCCCGAGACCCGGGTCGCCGACATCGGCGTCGGCAAGCAGCAGCTCGTGGAGATCGCGAAGGCGCTCGCGAAGGACGTCCGCCTGCTGATCCTCGACGAGCCCACCGCGGCGCTCAACGACGAGGACAGCGCGAAGCTGCTGCGGCTGATGCGGGAGCTGAAGGACCAGGGCATCACCTCGATCCTCATCTCGCACAAGCTGAACGAGATCGCCCGGATCGCCGACTCCGTCACCATCCTGCGCGACGGACGCTCCATCGAGACCCTCGACGTCCGGGACCCGGCCACCACCGAGGAACGCATCATCCGCGGCATGGTGGGGCGGGACCTCGACAGCCGGTTCCCCGAGCGCACGCCGTACGAGGGCCCGGCCGACGCCGAGCCCGCCCTGGAGATCCGGGACTGGACCGTGCGCCATCCGCTCGACCGCGGCCGCAAGGTCGTCGACGGCGTCTCGCTCCGGGTCCGCCGCGGGGAGATCGTCGGCGTCGCGGGGCTCATGGGGGCCGGCCGCACCGAACTCGCCATGAGCGTCTTCGGCCGTTCCTACGGCCACTACGAGCGGGGCACGGTGCTCAGGGACGGCCGCGAGGTGCGGACGCGTACGGTTCCCGAGGCGGTCGCCCACGGCATCGCGTACGTCACCGAGGACCGCAAGCACTACGGGCTCGACCTCGGGGACTCGGTGAGCCGGAACATCTCGCTCGCCTCGCTCGGCGCCCTCGCCCGCCGCGGGATCGTCGACGGGCACGAGGAACGCAAGGTGGCCGAACGGTACCGGCGGACCATGAACATCAAGACGCCGAGCGTCCTCGAACCGGTCGGCCGCCTCTCCGGCGGCAACCAGCAGAAGGTCGTCCTCAGCAAGTGGATCCTCGCCGGCCCCGACGTCCTCGTCCTCGACGAGCCCACGCGCGGGGTCGACGTGGGAGCCAAGTTCGAGATCTACACCGTGATCGACCGGCTCGCCGCCGAGGGCAAGGCGATCCTCCTCATCTCCTCCGAACTGCCCGAACTCCTCGGCATGTGCGACCGCGTCTACACCATGGCCGCGGGACGGCTGACCGGCGAGGTCGGCCGCGAGGACGCCACCCAGGAAGTCCTGATGCGGCACATGACGCAGGACACCCCCGCCCCACCCGCCGCCACCGCCTCCAGCGAAGGACAGCAGGCATGAGCACCGACGTCAGCAGCAAGACGACCACCCCGGCACCCCCGGGCCGCGGCTCCCCGTCCACCGGGGCGCCGGTGGTCCGGGTGCTCCTGGACGGCGTCCGGCGGAACATGCGCCAGTACGGGATGCTCTTCGCGCTCGGCCTGATCGTGCTCCTCTTCCAGGTCTGGACGGGCGGCGACCTCCTGCTGCCGCGCAACGTCTCCAACCTGGTGCTGCAGAACAGCTACATCCTCATCCTGGCCATCGGCATGATGATCGTCATCGTCTCCGGCCACATCGACCTGTCGGTGGGCTCCCTGATGGCCCTGGTCGGTGGCGTCGGGGCGGTGCTCATGGTCGAGCACCGGCTCTCCTGGCCCGTCGCGGTGCTGCTCACCCTGCTGCTCGGCGCCGCCGCCGGCGCCCTCCAGGGCTTCTTCATCGCGTACGTCGGCATACCGTCGTTCATCGTGACCCTCGCCGGGATGCTGCTGTTCCGCGGGCTCACGGAGATCTTCCTCAAGGGACAGACCCTCGGCCCCTTCCCGGAGGGACTGCAGAAGGTCGCCAACGGCTTCCTGCCGGAGGTCGGGCCGCGGACCAACTACCACAACCTGACCCTCCTCCTCGGTCTGGGGCTGATCGCCTACGTCGTGTTCCAGGAGGTTCGGGACCGCCGCCGCCAGCGGGAGTTCGCCCTGGAGACGCTCCCCACGGGCCTGTTCGCGCTGAAGGTGACGGCGCTGGTCGCCGCGGTCCTGGTCACGACCCTGCTGCTCGCCAGCTACAAGGGCGCCCCCGTGGTCCTCCTGATCCTGGCCGTGCTGCTCGTCGGCTTCGGCTACGTGATGCGCAACGCGGTGATCGGCCGTCATGTGTACGCGATCGGGGGGAACCTGCCCGCCGCGAAGCTGTCCGGCGTCAAGGACAGGAAGGTGACCTTCGCGGTCTTCCTCAACATGGGCATGCTCGCGGCGCTCGCCGGCCTCGTCTTCGCCGCGCGCTTCAACGCGGCCTCGCCGAAGGCCGGCGTGAACTTCGAACTGGAGGCCATCGCCGCCGCGTTCATCGGCGGGGCGTCGATGAGCGGGGGCGTCGGCACCGTCCTGGGGGCCATCATCGGCGGCCTGGTCCTGGGTGTGCTCAACAACGGCATGAACCTGGTCGGGGTGGGCACCGACTGGCAGCAGGTCATCAAGGGCCTGGTGCTGCTCGCCGCGGTCGGCTTCGACGTGTGGAACAAGCGGAGGGCGGGCGCCTGACACCGCTCCCTGACAGGGCCGTGCCCGCCGGTGGAGGAACCCGGCGGGCACGGCCCTTTCGGTGTGTGCGTACGCCCCCTGGCGGGGCTATCGCGCCGGGCGGGATCCGCCGAAGAGGCGCTGGAGGAGGATGAAGACGAACAGCAGGCCACCGATGACGATGCGCGTCCACCACGAACTGAGCGTGCCCTGGAAGCTGATGACGGTCTGGATCAGGCCGAGGACCGTCACGCCAAGCGCGGTCCCCAGGACGAAACCGGAGCCGCCGCTCAGCAGCGTCCCTCCGATGACGACGGCCGCGATGGCGTCGAGCTCCATGCCGACGGCGTGCAGGGCGTAGCCGGACAGCATGTAGAACGTCAGCAGCAGGCCGCCGAGGGCGGAGCACAGGCCGCTCACGGCGTACACCGCGACCTTGGTGCGTCCCACCGGCAGGCCCATGAGACGGGCCGAGGACTCGTTGCCGCCCAGGGCGTAGACGGTGCGGCCGAAGCGGGTGTGGTGCAGGACGAGGAAGGCGAGCACGAGCACGACCAGGGCGATGACCACGGCGGGCGAGACGAACAGGCCGCCGGGCAGGAGCACCCGCGTCTGGGCGATCCGCGTGGTCGTCGGGTCGGTGAGGGAGAGGGACTCCGTGCTGATCATGTAGCAGAGGCCGCGGGCGAGGAACATGCCCGCGAGGGTGACGATGAAGGGCTGGATCTCGAAGGTGTGGATCACCCAGCCCATCAGGGCGCCGCCTCCGGCCCCCACCAGGAGGACCAGCGGCACCGCCAGGGCGAGCGGCAGGCCGTTCTGTTCGACGAGCCAGGCCGTCAGCATGGTCGACAGGGCCACCATGGAGCCGACGGACAGGTCGATCCCGCCGGTGAGGACGACGAACGTCATGCCGATCGCCACGACGAGCAGGAAGCCGTTGTCGATCAGGACGTTGAGCAGGACCTGCGCGGAGAAGAAGCCTTCGTACCGCAGGGAGCCGATCGAGAACATCGCGACCAGCAGGGTGGCCGTCACCAGGAGCGGCAGGCGGGCGGCGTGCCGTGCCGAGAACCGGTGGAGCGGCTTGCCGAGGGAGTCGAGGGTGGTGCTCACGGGTGGACCTCCTGCCGGCGGGCTCCCACGTCGCCAGCCGCGGGGGCCGGGGCGGCCGGCCGGCGACGGCGTGGGAGCCGCGCACGGAACGCGGGCGACTGGACGAGGCACACGACGATGACGACGAGGGCCTTGAAGACGAGGGTGGTCTCCGGCGGTACGCCGAGGGTGTAGATCGTGGTGGAGAGGGTCTGGATGATCAGCGCGCCCAGGACCGTTCCGCCGAGGGAGAAGCGGCCGCCGGTGAGGGCGGTGCCGCCGATGACCACGGCGAGGATGGCGTCCAGTTCGATCCACAGGCCGGCGTTGTTGCCGTCGGCGCTGGACACGTTGGAGCTGATCATCAGGCCGGCCACCGCGGCGCACACGGCGCTGACGACGTAGACCATGACGAGGAGGCCGCCCGCCCTGATGCCGACGAGCCGGCTCGCGACCGGGTTGCCGCCCACCGATTCGATGAGCATGCCGAGCGCGGTCCGGCGGGTGACGAGGGAGGCGACGGCGACGAGGGCCGCGGCGAGGAGGACGGCGAAGGGGAGGGTGAGCCAGTAGCCGCCGCCGATCATCTTGTAGGCGGCGCTGGAGACGCTGATGATCTGGCCGTCGGTGATCAGCTGGGCCACGCCGCGCCCGGCGACCATGAGGACCAGGGTGGCGACGATGGGCTGGACGCCGAGCCGGGCGACGAGGAAGCCGTTGAGGAATCCGATCGCGGCGGCCGCGGCGATCGCCACCGCGACCGCCGACAGGACGGTGGACAGGCTGCCGGGATCCTGCGCGGTGGCGATGTGCTCGCAGGCGAGGGCGCCGGCGATGGCGACCGTCGAGCCGACCGAGAGGTCGATGCCCCGGGTGGCGATGACCAGCGTCATGCCGAGCGAGACCAGGATCAGGGGGGCGCCGAACTGGAGGATGTCGACGAGGCTGCCGTACAGGTGTCCGTTCTGGACGCGGACGGCGAAGAAGTCGTGGGTGAGCGCGAGGTTGCCCAGGAGCAGGGCGGCGAGGGCGGCGGCGGGCCAGAACAGGCGGTGCTCGGTGAGCCGCCGGGCGGCGGGCGCCCGGCCCTGGCGCGCCCCGGCGCCCGTGTCGTCGGGTGGTGTCATGAGGTGGCTCCGGTGGCGATGGCGCCCAGGATCCGGTCGGGCGTCAGGGTCGTGTCGTTGGGGAGGACGGCGACCAGCCGGTGGTCGCGCAGGACGCCGATCCGGTGGCTCAGCCGCAGCACTTCCTCCAGTTCGGCGGAGATGTACAGGACGGCGGTGCCCTCCGCGGCCAGGCGGGTGACGAGCCTCTGGATCTCCGTCTTGGCGCCGATGTCGATGCCCCGGGTGGGTTCGTCCAGGATCAGCAGCTCGGGGTCGGTGAGCAGCCACCGGGCGAGCAGCACCTTCTGCTGGTTGCCTCCGCTGAGGTTGCGGACCTGTGCCTCGGGGTCGGCCGGGCGGATGTCGAGGACCTCGGTCCACCGGGCGGCGATCTCGTCCTGCCGGGCGCGGGAGAGGGGCCGGGTCCAGCCGCGGGCGGCCTGGAGGGCGAGCACGATGTTCTCGCGGACCGTGAGTTCGCCGATCAGGCCCTCGGCCTTGCGGTTCTCCGAGCAGAAGGCGATCTTGTGGGCGATCGCGGCGCGCGGCGAGCGCAGGACGGCGCGTTCGCCGTGGATCCGCAGTTCGCCTCCGTCGGCGTGGTCGGCCCCGAAGAGCAGCCGGGCCGCCTCGGTCCTGCCGGAGCCGAGGAGTCCGGCCAGGCCGATGACCTCCCCGCGGTGGATGTCCAGGTCGTACGGCTGGACGGAGCCGGTCCTGGCGAGGCCGCGGGCGCTCAGGAGGGGGGCGTCCGCGCTCTCGGGGGTGGCCGTGGTGTCGGGGCGGGAGGTCTCGGCCAGCTCGTCGAGGGTGTCCAGTTCGCTGCCGACCATGCGGTGCACCAGGGTGACGGGGGTGAGTTCGTCGATCCGGTACTCGCCTTCGAGGCGTCCGTTGCGCAGGACGGTCACCCGGTCGCACAGGTCGAAGACCTGGTCGAGGAAGTGGGTGACGAAGAGGATCGCGACGCCCCGGTCGCGGAGGCGGCGCACCAGGGCGAACAGCTGGGCGACCTCGTCCCGGTCGAGGCTGGAGGTGGGTTCGTCCAGGACGAGGACCTTCGCCTGGACGTCCACGGCGCGGACGATCGCGACGAGTTGCTGGACGGCGAGGGAGTACGCGCTCAGCGGCAGGCGGACGTCGAGGTCGAGTTCCAGCTCGGTGAGGAGCCGTGCCGCGCGCCGGTGGAGGGCCGACCAGTGGACGAGGCCCAGGCGCCTGGGTTCACGGCCGATGAGGATGTTCTCGGCGACCGAGAGGTTGGGGCAGAGGTTCACCTCCTGGTAGACCGTGCTGATTCCGGCGTGCTGGGCGTCCAGGGGCGCGGCGAACCGCCGGGGGCCGCCGTCGACGGCGACCGTTCCCGCGTCGGGCGGGTGGACGCCGGTGAGCACCTTGATGAGGGTCGACTTGCCGGCGCCGTTCTCGCCCATCAGGGCGTGGACCTCGCCGGGGAAGAGGCGCAGGTCCACGCCGTCGAGGGCGAGGACTCCGGGGAAGGCCTTGCGGATGCCGTGGGCTTCCAGGACCGGCCGGTCGGTGGGGGTGCGAGGGGTGGGTGGGGCTGCCATCCGCCCTCCTCTCCTGAGGATTCTCCTGAGGGAGCGGGGGCGGCACGAGGGCCGCCCCCGGTGCGGACGGAGGGTCAGTACTGGCGGCCGGGCAGGGCGGCCGCGGCCTGGTCCTGGGTGAAGACGCCCTCCTTGACCTCGACCCGGCGGGGGACGGTCTCGCCGGCCGCGACCTTCTTGGCGAGTTCCATGAGCTGGTCGCCGAGGAGCGGGTTGCACTCGACCACCACGTTGATCTTCTTCTCCTGCATGGCGACGAAGGCGTCCTTGATGCCGTCGACGGAGATCACCTTGATGTCGGTGCCCGGCTTCTTGCCCGCCTCCTCGATGGCCTGGATGGCGCCCAGGGCCATGTCGTCGTTGTGGGCGTAGAGGACGTCGATGTCCTTGTGGGACTTGAGGAAGGCCTGCATGACCTCCTTGCCCTTGGCGCGGGTGAAGTCCCCGGTCTGGGAGGCGACAATCCTGAACTTGGGGTCGCCCTTGACGACTTCGGCGAAGCCGGCCTTGCGGTCGTTGGCGGGTGCGGAGCCGGTGGTGCCCTGGAGCTCCACCACGTTGACCGGCTCGGAGGTGCCCTCGTACTCCTTCACGAGCCACTTGCCGGCCTCCTGGCCCTCCTTGACGAAGTCGGAGCCGAGGAAGGTCCGATAGAGGGAGGTGTCCTGCGAGTCGACCGCGCGGTCGGTGAGGATCACCGGGATGCCGGCGTTCTTGGCCTCCTTCAGGACGGTGTCCCAGCCGGACTCCACCACCGGCGAGAAGGCGATGACGTCCACCTTCTGCTGGATGAAGGTGCGGATCGCCTTGATCTGGTTCTCCTGCTTCTGCTGCGCGTCGGAGAACTTCAGCGTGACGCCGGCCTTCTCGGCCGCCTCGCGGATGGAGGTGGTGTTGGCGGTACGCCAGCCGCTCTCGGCCCCCACCTGGGCGAACCCGAGCACGAGCTTGCCGTCGGAGGAGCCCTTGCCGCCGGTGGTGCCGGTGGTCGCGGGTTCGGTGGTGCAGGCGGTCAGCGCACCGCCTGCCAGGACGGCGGCGGCGATGACGCGGAGGGCTCTGTGGGCCATGGCGTGGTTCCTCTCGGGACGTGCGTCGTACCAGGCGGGGCCCTGAAGACAAGGGGGCCCCGGCGACCGGCTGGCTGGCGAGTGCGAGACATTGTGAGCGCTAACAGAGATGTAACTCAAGGGTTTTCACGGCAGTTACCCGTTCTTGATACGAGGAGGCGAGGAGCGGGAGGACTAGATTTGTGAGCGCTAACAGCCACAGTGCCCCTAGAGGCCGGGGATCGAGTTCGCGGCGATGGCCCTGGAGTACCAGCGGGCGCTGCGCTTCGGGGTGCGCAGTTGGGTGGCGTAGTCGACGTGGACGGCCCCGAACCGCTTCCCGTAGCCGTACGCCCATTCGAAGTTGTCGAGCAGGGACCAGAGGAAGTAGCCGCGCACGTCGGCGCCGTCGGCGATGGCCCGGTGGACGGCGGCGAGGTGCCGGTGGAGGTAGTCGATCCGGTCGTGGTCGTGGATCCGGCCGTCTTCGGCGGGGAGGTCGGGGAAGGCGGCGCCGTTCTCGGTGATCGCCAGCGGGAGGCCGGGGTGGGCGCGGGAGACGGCCATGAGGAGGTCGTACAGGCCGGTGGGGTCGATGGCCCAGCCCATGTCGGTGGTGTCGCCGGGCGGCAGGTGGAAGTTGACGTTCTCGGAACCGGGCCACGGGGAGTGGTCGCTCTCGCCGTGGGCGTGGGCGGCCGCGGCGGCCCCGGGGGTGGGGGCGGAGACGACGGTGGGGGTGTAGTAGTTGATGCCCAGGAGGTCGATGGGGGCCGCGATGGCGGCCTCGTCCCCCGGTGCGACGAGGGTGTCCCAGTCGACGAGGTGGGCGGTGTCGGCGATGAGGTCGGCCGGGTAGCCGCCGGAGAGCATCGGACCGGTGAAGATCCGGTTGCCGACGGCGTCGACGCGGCGGGCCGCGTCGAGGTCGGCGGGGTCGGAGGTCAGTGCCCTGACCTGGTGGAGGTTGAGGGTGACGGCGACCTGGGCGTGGGCGGGCAGGGTCGTACGCAGCGCGGCGGTGGCGCGGCCGTGGGCGAGGTTCAGGTGGTGGGCGGCGCGGAGGGCGAGTGCGGGGTCGGTACGGCCGGGGGCGTGGACGCCGGAGCCGTAACCGAGGAAGGCCGAGCACCAGGGTTCGTTGAGGGTGGTCCACAGCGCGACCCGGTCGCCGAGGGCGTCGGCGGCCAGGGCGGCGTACTCTCCGAACCGTTCGGCGGTCTCGCGTACCGTCCAGCCTCCCTCGTCCTCCC
The DNA here is from genome assembly GCF_030010625.1 of Streptomyces sp. CC208A. Taxonomy (GTDB): domain Bacteria; phylum Actinomycetota; class Actinomycetes; order Streptomycetales; family Streptomycetaceae; genus Streptomyces. Next base: position 66,267 of record NZ_JASCXN010000028.1, read on the forward strand.
GTTCCTGGGGGAGGTCCCAGTGGTAGAGGGTGGCGACGGGCTGGATGCCGGCGTCGAGGAGTTCGTCGACGAGCCGGCTGTAGAAGTCGAGGCCCGCCCGGTTGGCGGGGCCCCGGCCGCCGGGCTGGACGCGGGGCCAGGACAGGGAGAAGCGGTAGGCCTGGAGGCCGAGATGGGACATCAGGGTGACGTCGGTGCGGTAGCGGTGGTAGTGGTCGCAGGCGATGTCGCCGGTGTCGCCGTTGACCACCTTGCCGGGGGTGCGGGAGAAGGTGTCCCAGATGGAGGGGGTGCGGCCGTCCTCGGCGACGGCGCCCTCGATCTGGTAGGCGGCGGTGGCCGCGCCCCACAGGAAGCCGGGCGGGAAGTGCAGTCGGTCGACGGCCGTGGAGGCGGGGGTGGTGACGGGGGTCGCGGTCATGGTGGTGTCTCCCTTTGACAGAGCTGACGGAGGGTGCGGGACGAGGAGAGCGGGCGGAGGTCAGCCCTTGACGGCGCCCTGGGTGATGCCGCCGACGATGTGACGGCCGAAGAGGACGAAGACCAGGAGCAGGGGCAGGGTGCCCATGAGCGCTCCGGCCGTGATGACGGACCAGTCGGTCGACCAGCCGGTGCCGAGGCCGGCGAGGGCGACCTGGACGGTGGGGTTGGTGGAGCCGTTCATGACGATGATCGGCCACAGGAAGTCGTTCCAGGACTGGACGAAGGTCAGCATGCCCAGGACCGCCATCGCCGGGCGGGCGACGGGGAAGACGACGTGCCAGATGACGCGCAGCGAGTTGGCGCCGTCGACCCGGGCGGCTTCCAGGAGTTCGGTGGGCAGGGCCTGGGAGAGGAACTGGCGCATGAAGAAGACGCCGAAGGCGGTGACCAGGACGGGCAGGATCAGCGCCCCGAGGTGATTGGCGAGGCCCAGGTTCTTGGTGAGGATGAACAGGGGTACCACGCTGAGCTGCGCGGGCACGGCGAGGGTGGACAGGACCAGGCCGAGCATCACCTTCTTCCCCCGGAAGCGGAGTTTGGCGAAGGCGAAGCCCGCGAGGACGGAGAAGGTCACCGTGCTGACGGTGACGGTCCCCGCGACGAGCGTGGAGTTCAGCAGGGCGACGCCCATGCCGCGCCCGCCGGCGTTGTGCCACACGTAGGTGAGGTTGTCGAAGAGGTTGCCGCCGGGCAGCATCGGCGGCGGGCTGGAGACGACGGCGTGGCTGTCGGTGGAGGCGGCGACCAGCGTCCAGTACAGCGGGAACAGCGAGGCCAGGGCCGCGAGTCCGAGGACGATGTGGGCGAGCGGCCCGGCGCGGTGCTGGCCGCCGGCCCGGCCGGCGCGGGTGGACGGTCGCGCCGCCGGGCGAGGGCGGTCGGAGACGGGTGCGGTGGTGGTCATGTCGTACTCCACGTCACTGGGAGGCGCGCAGGCGGCGGGTGATCAGCGCGTTGACGAGCCCGATGAGCAGCAGCAGGCCGAACATGATCCAGGCGACCGCGCTGGCGCGCCCGAGCATGCTGGAGTGGAAGCCCTGGTCGTACATGAGGATGCCGAGGGTCTCGTACTGGTGGTCGGTGCCGCCCTGGTGGCCGCTCTGGCCGCCGAAGAGGTAGGGCTCGCCGAAGAGCTGGGTGGCGCCGATGGTCGAGACGATCACCGTGAAGAGGATCGTGGGGCGCAGGGCGGGGACCGTGACGTGCAGGAACTGCTGCCAGCGGTTGGCGCCGTCCAGGGCGGCGGCCTCGTACAGCTCGCGCGGCACGGCCTGCATGGCCGCGAGGTAGATGAGGGCGTTGTAGCCGGTCCAGCGCCAGGTGACGATCACGGAGATCGCGAACTGCGAGCTCCAGCGTCCGGCCTCCCAGTGCACGGGCCCGGCGCCGAAGAGGCCGAGGAACCAGTTGGCCATGCCGCCCTCGGGGCTGAAGATCAGGGCGAAGACGAGGGTGGCGGCGGCGACGGAGGTCGCGTACGGGGCGAGGAGCGCCGTGCGCAGGAACCCGCGGGCACGGAGCCGGTAGTTGAGCAGGTGGGCGAGGCCCAGTGCCATCAGCAGCTGGGGGACGGTGGACAGGACGCCGAGGGTGAAGGTGTTGAGGAGCGCGTTCCAGAAGTAGTGGCTGACCTGGCCGGTGAACAGGTCCGTGTAGTTGCGCAGGCCCACCCATTCGGTGCGGTCGACGTTGTACAGGCTCACCCGGTGGAAGGAGAGCCATCCCGTGTAGAGCAGCGGGAAGAGCCCGAAGGCGGCGAAGACGAGGAAGAACGGGGCGACGAGGGCGTACGGCGTGCCCTTGGTGTCCCAGCGGTGCAGACGGCTGCGCCAGGCCGAGGGGCCGGAGGGGCGGGCCGGGGGCGGCTGGGTGTCCTTCCTGTCTGCGGGGCCGTTGCGGCTGGGTGCGGTCGTGGAGGCCACGGGCGGGTTCCTTCGGTGGTCACGGCGGGCCGTGTCGGCGGGGCTTGTCGGTGCGTCGTGTCGGTGTGGCGTGCCGGTACGTCGTGTCGGTGTGGCGTGCCGGTATGTCACATCGGTGCGTCGTATCGGTACGGCGCATCGGTACGGGGAGGGGCGGCCGGCTCCCCTGCGGCCGGCCGGCCCCTCCCCTCGCGACGGCGGCCGGGGAGAGGCGGGCGAGGCGGGAAGGGTTACTGGATGGTGCTGTCGATCTGGCGGACGGTGGCGTTCCATGCCTCTTCCGCGCTCTTGCCGTTCTGCTCCATGAGCTGGACTCCGGTGCTGAACGCCCCGGTCAGGTCGCCCGCCCGCGGTCCGATCTCGGCGGGCTTGATGGCCTTGGCCGCGGCGGAGAAGACCTGGCCGGTGGCGGCGTCGGGGCCGATGTAGGGGTTCTTGTAGTCGACGACGCCCGGCAGGTCGTAGGCGGCCTGGTTGGCGGGGATGTTGCCGACCTTCTGGAAGACCTTCGCCTGCTGCTCGGGCGCGGTGAGCCAGGCGACGAGCTTCTTGGCCTCGTCGACGTGCTTGCCGGAGGCCGGCACGGCCAGGAAGGAGCCGCCCCAGTTGCCGGCGGCCGGGGGCTGGGCGACGTTCCACTTGCCCTTGTTGCCGGGGCCGGAGAACTGCTGGATGTTGGCCTGCTGCCAGGAGGGGCAGACGGTGGTGGCGAAGGTGGACTTGGAGAACGCGGTCTGCCAGGGGGTGTCGAACATCTTCAGGCCCTGGCTGGTCTTGCCCTGGACGGCCTTGACGGCCAGGTCCCAGGCGGTCCTGACGCTCGGCGAGTCCTTGTAGGCGAGCTTGCCGTCCTTGTAGTACTGGACGGGGCTGCTGGCGACGACGGCGTTGAACAGCCCGGTGGCGCTGTCCATGAAGGAGGTGCCCTTGGGTGCCTTGGCCTGGTACTCCTTGCCCACCTCGACGAACTTCGCCCAGTCGCCCGCCCACAGCTTGCCGACCGCCTCGGGGTCGGAGGGAAGGCCGGCGGCCTTGAACAGGTCCTGGCGGTAGCAGATGGCCATCGGGCCGACGTCGGTGCCCAGGCCGATCGTCCTGCCGTCGGCGGTGGTGGCCTGGTCCCACTTCCAGGGCAGGTAGTTCTTCTTCTCGACGCCGGGGGCGTCGGACAGGTCGGCGAAGGCGTCGGCGAGGTCCTCGGAGGTGGCCAGGGATATGCGGCCGACTTCGAGGGCCTGGACGTCGTCCAGGCCGCCGCCCGACAGCCGGGTCTGCAGGGCGGTCCAGTAGTTGCCCTCGGCAGTCGTCGGGTTCTCCTTGATGACGATCTCCGGGTGCTGCTTCATGTAGGCGTCGTACAGGCCGGCCTCCTTGTACCCGAAGGTCCCGAAGGTGCCGACGGTGAGGGTGATCTTCCCGTCGGCGGAGGTGGATCCGGTGTCGGAGGACGAGCAGCCGGCGAGGGCGAGCGCGAGCGTCGCCGCCGCGGAGGCGAGGGCGGCGGAGCGGACACGGGCGCGCGGCACGGACGGGCGGGGCATGGCATCTCCTCGATGCGTCGGGGGAGGGTGAGGGGTACGCCGGAAGATCGCCGTGTCGGCGGTCGGTGGTCGGCGCGGAAGGGGCGGCCTTGGGGTTCGCCCTTCGGATTCGGCCTACGCATGCGGCCTTGGGATTCGGCCTACGAATGGGGCCTTGGGATTCGGCTTTCGGAGGCCGGGGTGAGGCCACGCTCTCGGGGTCCCTTCCCGGTTTGGGAGCGCTCCCAAAAGGTGGCGTCGAAACCCTGCCGCCCCGTTGACGGTCTGTCAAGGCGGCAGGTCAGGCAGGGTCGAGAGGCGGCGAAGCGGGCCGTCAGGCGCTGGCGCGGGTGACCAGACGCGTGGGGAGGATCAGCGGGGTGGGGGCCTGTCCGTTGATGAGCGCCACGAGCATGCGCGCCATCTCGCGGCCGAGACCCTCTATGGGCTGGTGCACCGTGGTCAGGGGCGGATCGGCGATCCGGGCCACGGCCAGGTCGTCGAAGCCGACCACGGCGACGTCGGCGGGGACGCGGCGGCCGGCCTCGCGCAGGGTGCGCAGGGCCCCCGCCCCCATGTTGTCGTTGGCGGCGAACACCCCGTCCAGGTCCGGGTGCCGCGCCAGCAGCGCGGCCATGGCGGCCGCTCCGCTGGACTCCGTGAAGTCACCGGCTTCCGGCGGATACGGTTCGAGGCCCGCCGCCAGGACGGCGTCCTGGTACCCGCGATACCGGGCTCGCCCGGCCTCGGTGTCGAGCCGTCCGCAGATCGTGGCGACCCGGGTCCGGCCGAGCGAGATCAGGCGCTCGGTCGCGGCACGCGCTCCGCCGAGGTTGTCGACGTCCACGTACCACCGGGGGTCTAAACCGACCGGGCGGCCGCCGAACACGACGGGCATCTCCGCCTCCTCCGCCATGTGGGCCAGCGGATCGTCCTCGCGCAGCGCCATCAGCATCACACCGTCGGCGCCCTTGGAGCGGAGCAGCTTCTCCACTCTTCCGCGCCCCCGGTCGGAGGCGGCCAGACACAGCATCAGGTGCAGGTCGGCCTCCTCCAGGGCGGCCGAGGCGCCCACGATCACCTGGGCGAAGAACGGATCCGCGAAGATCGACGGATCCTCTCCCGAGACGACCAGGGCCGCCGCGCCGGTCTGGCGGGTCGCCAGCGCCCGGGCGGTCGGGTTCGGTACGTAACCGAGCTGGTGGACGGCCCGTTCGACCGCCTCGCGTTTGGCGCGGCTGACGTGCGGGGCGTTGTTGAGCACACGCGAGGCCACCGACCGTGAGACTCCGGCCAGTTCGGCCACCTCGTCGAGGGTCGACTGCCGACGCGGCACACCTTCGGCCATGATCCGCCTTCCTGTCGCGGCCTGAACACCCGGAAGGCTGGAAGCGCTTCCAGTTCCAGGACTGTAAAGCCTTCCCGCCGTCATGTGAAGTGTGGGTTACGGGACGGTACTTGACAGTGCCGATCAGTGCGTCACACGATACGGCCACGCTCCGGACCCACAGAACGCGCACTGGGACCGCTTCCAATGGGAGCGCTTCCATGGGTCCCCGTACCACCGCACTTCCTCAGTGCGTCGCCCGGTCGGGACGAGACCGCGCGCCGCATCCGCCGTCAGGAAACCGAGGTACAGTCATGCGCCGCAGAATCCGCGCCCTCGTGGCAGCCCTCTCCGCGCTGCCGTTGGCGCTCGCCGTCGCGCCGTCCGCCCATGCGGCGGACCCGACCACCATGACCAGCGGGTTCTACGTGGACCCCAACTCCAGTGCGAAGCAGTGGGTCGCCGCCAACCCCGGCGACGGCCGGGCGCCCGCCATCAACGCGTCCCTCGCCAACACCCCCATGGCCCGCTGGTTCGGCTCCTGGAGCGGCACCATCGGCACCGCCACGGGGGCGTACGCCGGGGCGGCGGACTACCACGACAAGCTGCCCATCATGGTCGCGTACAACATCTACCACCGCGACTACTGCGGCGGGCACTCCGGAGGCGGCGCCTCCTCCCCGTCCGCCTACGCGAGCTGGATCGCCCAGTTCGCCGGCGGGATCGCCAACCGGCCGGCCGTCGTCGTCCTCGAACCGGACTCCCTCGCGGACTACGGCTGCATGAACCAGGCCCAGATCCGCGAACGCCAGGGCATGATCAGCGGCGCCCTCGCCGAGTTCAACCGCCAGGCCCCCAACACCTGGGTCTACCTCGACGCCGGGAACCCCGGCTGGGTGAGCGCCGGGACGATGGCCCAGCGCCTCCACGAGGCCGGCCTGCGGCAGGCCCACGGCTTCTCCCTCAACATCTCGAACTACTACACCACCGCTCAGAACACCGCCTACGGCAACGCGGTCAACAGCGAACTGGCCGCCCGTTACGGCTACACCAAGCCGTTCGTCGTCGACACCAGCCGCAACGGCAACGGTTCCAACGGCGAGTGGTGCAACGCGGCCGGCCGCCGCATCGGCACGCCCACCCGGCTGGGCGGCGGTGCCGAGATGCTGCTGTGGATCAAGGCCCCGGGCGAGTCCGACGGCAACTGCGGCGTCGGGACCGGCTCCACGGCCGGCCAGTTCCTCCCGGAGGTCGCCTACAAGATGATCTACGGCTACTGACCGGCGACCGCTGACATCCGACTCCTGTGGCCCGGTGACCACCGCCCCGCGACCGGGCCACAGGTACCACCGACCCCTCTCCTCCCCCGTCCCTCCGACCAGGAGCCCTCAATGAAGCCACGCAGCCTACGGCGCCGCGCCACCGCCGCCCTCGCGGCGTTCGCCGCCTGTGCCGCCCTCACCGCGACGCAGGGGCAGGCGCAGGCCGCGCCCGCCGGGGACACGCTCACCCCGGCCACGAAGTTCTACGTGGACCCGCACAGCAAGGCAGCCAAGCAGGCCCTCACCGATCTCCGGAACGGCGACTTCGCGAACGCCGTGAACATGGCGAAGCTCGCGAGCTGGCCGCAGGCGGAGTGGTTCACCGAGGGCACGCCCGACGAGGTCCGGGGCAAGGTGAAGCGCCTCGTCCGCGAGGCCCGGGCGGTGAACCGGACCCCCGTCCTGGTCGCCTACAACGTGCCGGGCCGGGACTGCACCCAGTACTCCAGCGGCGGTGCCGCCTCCTCCGCCGCCTACCGGCAGTGGATCGACGCCTTCGCCGCCGGCATCGGCGACAGCAAGGCCGTCGTCGTGGTCGAGCCCGACGGCCTGGCCCTCCTCCCGGACGACTGCGGCCCCGACGTGGACCCGACCGGCGAGCTCACGGAGGCCCGCATCGCCGATCTCGCGTACGCGGTCAGGACCATCAAGTCCAAGTCCCGCACCGCCGTCTACCTCGACGCGGGCAACGTCCTGTGGCGGCCGGTCGGCGAGATGGCGCGGCGCCTGCTCGACGCCGGCGTCCAGGACAGCGATGGCTTCGCCCTCAACGTGTCCAACACCCACCCCACCGACCACAACGCGCGCTACGGCACCTGGATAGCCAAGTGCATGTGGTTCGCCACCGAAGGGCCCGAGCACGCCCGGGGCCACACCGACTGGTGCGCCACCCAGTACTACTCGCCCGCCGCCCCGAACGACGGTGCCCCCGGGAACGCGGTCGACTCCGCCGACCCCGCCACCTGGCGCTGGACCGACGCCTGGTTCGACCAGAGCGTGGGCGCTCCGCCGAGCGAGGCGCTGCACCACTTCGTCATCGACACCAGCCGCAACGGTCTGGGCGCCTGGACCCCGGAGCCCGGCAAGTACACCGGGGACCCGGAGATCTGGTGCAACGCGCCCGGCCGCGGCCTCGGCCCGCGCCCGACCGCCGACACCGGCGTCCCGCTCGTCGACGCCTACCTGTGGATCAAGATCCCCGGCGAGTCCGACGGCAGCTGCACCCGCAACACCGGCGGCACGATCGACCCCGAGTACGGCATCGTCGACCCGCCCGCTGGCACCTGGTGGCCCGAGCAGGCCCACACCCTCGCGCGCAACGCGGCACCGCGGCTGACCTTCAACCGCTGAGCCCCGTCCCTCTCCCCCGCCCGGCCACGGAAGCCTCCCGCCCGTGGCCGGGCGCCCCGGTCATCCCGCTGCCGCGGTGGAGCCGTTGACGGTGACGGCGGGCGTGATTACTGTGCGCTCCAGATCCCCGCCCATCGACCCGCGTTCGGCATTCCGTCGTTTGGGAGCGCTCCCATACGATCCGTCGCGATCAGCGAGCAGCGACGAGCCCCACTCCCCCTGCCGATCGCCCATGACCCCCTACAGGAGCCGCACATGTCACTCTCCCCGTCGTTACGTCTCCCCGCCACCCTGCTGACGGGCGCCCTTCTCCTCGGCGGCCTCATGACGGCGCCGGCGGCCACCGGCGCCCCCGCCGCCGCGGCGGCGACCGCCGCCGTACGCGTCAACCAGGTCGGCTACCTGCCGGACGGACCCAAGCGCGCCACCGTCGTCACCACGGCGACGCAGTCGCTCACCTGGCAGCTGCGGAACGCCTCCGGCACCGTGGTGGCCTCCGGCCCGACCACCCCGCGCGGCGCCGACGCCCCCTCCGGGCAGTCCCTCCAGGTGGCCGACTTCTCCTCGTACCGGGAGACGGGCGCGGGCTACGTCCTGACGGTGGACGGCCACAGCAGCGCGCCCTTCGACATCCGCGCGGACCTCTACGACGCGCTGCGCTCCGACTCCATGGCGTTCTTCCACCACCAGCGCAGCGGCATCGCCATCGACGCCTCCCTGGTGGGCTCCGCCTACGCCCGCCCGGCCGGGCACCTCGGCATCGCGCCCAACAAGGGCGACACCGCCGTCCCCTGCCAGGCCACCGTGTGCGACTACACCCAGGACGTGCGGGGCGGTTGGTACGACGCGGGCGACCACGGCAAGTACGTGGTGAACGGCGGCATCTCCACCTGGCTGGTCGTCAACTCCTTCGAGCGGGCCCAGCGGGCGGGGAAGGAGGCGGCGCTCGGCGACTCGACCCTGCGCGTCCCCGAGCGCGGCAACGGCGTGCCCGACGTCCTGGACGAGGCCCGCTGGGAGCTCGACTTCCTGATGCGGATGCAGGTGCCCGAGGGCAAGCCGTACGCGGGCATGGTGTTCCACAAGATCCACGACGCGGCCTGGACCGCCATGCCGATGCGCCCCGAACAGGACCCCCAGCCGCGCGAGTTGCACCGCCCGTCCACGGCGGCGACCCTCAACCTCGCGGCGGCCGCCGCGCAGTGCGCCCGGGTCTTCCGGCCGTACGACCCGGCGTACGCCGACCGCTGCCTGTCCGCCGCCCGCAAGGCATGGACCGCGGCCCGGGCCAACCCTGCGCTGTACGCGCCGGCTTCGGACAGCACGGGCGGCGGCGCCTACGAGGACTCGCGGGTCACCGACGAGTTCTACTGGGCGGCGGCCGAGCTGTACGCGGCGACCGGTGAAGGCTCCTACCGGGACGCGGTCACCGCCTCGCCCTGGCACACCTCCGCCGACGCCTTCAGCGCGTACGGCTTCGGCTGGGCGGACACCGCCGCGCTCGGCCGGATCGTCCTGGCCACCGTCCCCAACGGCCTGCCCGCCGCCGACGTGGCCCGGATCCGCGCCTCGGTGACCGCGGCCGCCGACGGCTACCTCGCCCGGATGGCCGCCCAGGGCTACGCGGTGCCCGTCCCGGCGGACGGGTACTTCTGGGGCTCGAACGGCGAGGTCGCCAACGACGCGATCGTCATGGCCGTCGCCGGGGAGCTGACCGGCGACGAGCGCTACCGCGCCGGAGCCCTGGAGACCATGGACTACCTGCTCGGCCGCAACGCCCTCGGCCTGTCGTACGTCACCGGCCACGGAGAGACCTCCGCGCAGAACCAGCACCACCGCTTCTGGGCGCACCAGTTGGACGCCTCGCTGCCCCACCCGCCGGCCGGTTCACTGGCGGGCGGCCCCAACAGCGCGCTCCAGGACCCGATCGCGGCGGAGAAGCTGGCCGGCTGCGCCCCCGCCGCCTGCTACATCGACCACATCGACTCGTACTCGACCAACGAAGTGGCCGTCAACTGGAACGCCCCGCTGGCCTGGCTCGCCGCCTACGCCGCCGAGCGGTCCTCCACCGGCGGCGAAGAACCGCCCACCGCCGCCTGTGCGGTGACGTACACGGTGAACAACGTCTGGAACACCGGCTTCACCGCGACCGTCACCGTCAGGAACACCGGCCCGACGGCCGTGGACGGCTGGCGGCTGACCTGGGCCTACCCGGGCGGCCAGCGCGTCACGAGCGCCTGGAACGCCACCGTCACGCAGGACGGCACCGCCGTCGACGCCCGTGACGCCGGCTGGAACCGGACGATCGCCCCCGGCGCGGCCGTGAGTTTCGGAGTCCAGGGGACCCACACCGGTTCGAACCCCTCCCCCACGGGCTTCGCGCTCGACGGAGGTGCCTGCGTCTGACCCCTCTCCCTCTGCGGTCGGGCCCGGGCGGACGTTTCCGCCCGGGCCCGACCCATGCGGGAATCGGACCTTCCTTGCGCGAGAATGCGTCAAACAAGCACTGAATGAGCATCTCTTGACACGCCGGTGAGCACCCCGCCAGAGTCGTTGCCGCACCCTCCGCCCGTACGGATCGAGGAGCGATGACGAACATGCCAGAAATCCGCGCAGTCTCACGCCGCTTGCTCCTGGGAGGTGCTCTGGCGACCACCGGGGCCCTCGCGGCCGGAGCGGGGTCCTCCGCCGTCGCCGCCGCGGCACCGGGGGCGGCGCCCGCCCCGGGCCGGCGGCCGGGTCAGACGTCCATGATCGACGTGCCCTACCCCGTCCACCGGACGGTACGCGTCGGCGTGATCGGACTGGGCAACCGCGGGTCCGGCATGACCACCGGCTGGTCCGTCGTCCCCGGCTGCGCCGTCACCGCCGTCTGCGACATCCGCGCCGACCGCGCCGGGCGGACCGCCGACCGGCTGGCCGCCGCGGGCAAGCCGCGGCCCGCCACGTACGGCGGCTCCGCCGACTCCTACGCGGACATGCTGCGGCGCGACGACATCGACCTCGTCTACATCGCCACGCCCTGGGAGTTCCACTACGAGCAGGGCAGGGCCGCTCTCCTTGCCGGGAAGCACGTCACCGTCGAACTGCCCATCGCCACCGGGCTCGACGAACTGTGGGACCTCGTCAACACCTCCGAGCGCACCCGCAGGCACCTCATGCTCGCGGAGAACTGCAGCTACGGACGGAATGAGCTGGCCATGCTCAAGATGGCGCACGAGGGGCTGTTCGGCGACATCACGAACGGCCACGGCGGGTACCTCCACGACCTGCGCGCGCTGCTGTTCTCCGACACGTACTACACCGACGCGTGGCGCCGGCTGTGGCACACCCGCAGCACCGCCTCCTTCTACGCCATGCACGGCCTCGCGCCGATCGCCGCGGCCATGGACGTCAACCGGGGCGACCGGATGGCCACGCTGACCGCCACGGCGACCGAACCGAAGGGGCTGGCCGACTACCGGGCCCGGTTCGTCCCCCGCCACCACCCCTCGTGGAACGAGACGTACGTCAACGGCGACCTGGTCACCTGCCTGATCGAGACGGCCAGGGGCCGGATCATCCGCGCCGAGCACGACGTGAGCTCGCCCCGGCCGTACAGCCGGATCAACACCCTCGCCGGCAGCCGGGGGATCTTCGAGGACTACGCGGGCGTGGTGTCGGCCGGCGGCGGGCGCATCTATGTGGAACCGGACCACAGCGGCCACACCTGGCGGGACTTCGGCTCCTACCGCAAGGAGTTCGACCACTGGTTGTGGAAGAAGATCGGCGACGACGCCGCGAACAACGGCGGTCACGGGGGCATGGACTACGTCCTCCAGTGGCGGACCGTCCAGCTGATGCGGGCAGGGCTCGTGCCCGACATCGACGTGTACGACTCGGCCGCCTGGTGCGCCCCCGTCCCCCTGAGTGTCATGTCCCTGGCAGCGAAGGGGCGTCCGGTGGAGGTCCCCGACTTCACCCGGGGTGCCTGGGTCAACCTCCGCCCGGGCCTCGACTCGCGCACCTCCGAGATGCCTCCCGTCGCCTGACGCAGCCTCCGCCCCTCCCTCGAAGGAGCAGCACGTGAGACCAGCACGACTGATCGGATCGCTCGGCGCCATGGCCGTGGCGGGCGCGCTCTTCCTCCTCCCTGCCTCGACCGCCACCGCCACCGCCACCGCCCCGGGGAGCGCGCCCGCCGCGGTCACCGCGGCGGAGACGGGGACGCGGATGGCCCTCTCCCCCGTCGATCTCGACGGGCCCGCCATATCGACGGTGAAGGTGACCGTCACCAACACCGGTCCCGACCGGATGCGCGCGCTGGAGGTCACCTTCGGAGGGCCGGCCGGCTGGGCCGTCCAGCCCTCCGCCGTCCGGGTGGACGGCTCCCTGGCCCGGGGCGCCACCGCCGAGGCCGTCTTCCGGATCCAGGTGCCGGAGCGGCGCTCCGGCTTCACCGTCCGGACGTTCACCGCGACCGCGACGTACCGCGGCGGTGACGGGGCCGGCTCCGCCACCGTCACCAGGACGCAGCGCAGCGGCACTCCCCTGGCGGACCTGGCCGCCGCGTACGACAACGTGGGGGTGACCGACGAGAGCGACACCGCGCCCGGCGATTACGACGGCGAGGGCAACAGCTTCTCCGCGCAGAAGCTCGCCGACGTCGGACTGCGGCCCGGCGCGACGGTGCACGCCCTGGGCGCGGAACTGCGCTGGCCGGACGTCCCCAGCGGCACCCCGGGCAACGTCTCCACCACCGGGCAGGCCATCGCCCTGGACGGCAGCGGCAGCAGGCTCGTCCTGCTCGGCTCGGGCGTCACCGGCGGGGCCTCGGGCACCGCGACCGTGTACTACACCGACGGGACGAGCGGTACCGGCTCGTTCGGCTTCCCGAACTGGTCGTTCGATCCGGTGAACGCCCACGGGGCGACCCTGGTGGCGTCGAGCGACGGACGCAACAGGCCGAGCGGATACGGGAACGCCGGCATCGCGTACCGGGTCTTCGCCCACGCGATCCCGCTCGACCCCGCCAAGCGGGTGGAGTTCGTGGTGCTGCCGAACAACGGCAACATCCATCTGTTCGACATGGCCATCGCCCCCTGACCTCCCGGCCTCCGTGCCCTCCGTCAGTCGGCGGAGGACACGGCCGGCGGAGGACACGGGTCCTCAGACCGTGACCACCTTGATGCCGATGCCGTCGAGGCGGGCGACGAGGTCCGCGGGGGCCGCCGAGTCGGTGACCACGACGTCGACGGCGTCGAGTCCGCAGATCCGGGCGAAGGCCCGCTTGCCCAGCTTCGACGAGTCGGTGACCACGACGACCCGCTGGGCGCGTTCGGCGAACAGGCGGCTGATGCTCGCCTCGTCCTCCTGCCGGGTCATCACGCCGAGCCGGGGATCGAGCCCGTCGACGCCCAGGACCGCGACGTCGAGGACGACCTCGTTGAGCACCCCCGCCGTCAGGGGGCCGACCAGCTCGTACGTCTGGGGGCGGGCCACTCCGCCGGTGACCACGAGCTTCACCTGGGGCCGCACGGCGAGTTCACCGGCGATGTTGAGGGCGTTGGTCACCACGGTGAAGACGGGCGCCGTGCCGTCCGTCGCCGGCGCGCCCCGCCGCCCCCCGGCGGCCCGCAGGGACAGCGCGCGGGCCACCTCGGTGGTGGTCGTCCCCCCGTTGAGCCCCACGACGTCCCCGTCCCCGACGAGTTCGACGGCGGCGGCCGCGATGCGCTGCTTCTCCGTGGCGTGCCGGGAGGACTTGTAGCGCAGGGGCAGTTCGTACGAGACGCCGTGCGCGACGGCCCCGCCCCTCGTCCTGACCAGCATCCGCTGCTCCGCCAGTTCGTCGAGGTCCCGCCGGATCGTCGCGGAGGAGACGTCCAGGGCGGCGGCGGTCTCCTCGACGTCCAGCCTGCCCTCGGCGGCCAGCATCTCCAACAGAGCATGCCACCGCTCGCCTTTGGACATGGCTCGGAACTCCTTCGGCCTCTGGACCCACGCGCTGCCCGTCCACCATACTCCTCGCATCGAATCTGCTCGAAAATGCTCGGAGGTCGCCCTGTGTGCGCGTTTTCACGCATGACGGTTTCCTGTACGGGCCTGTCCTGAGGAGTCGTGCCATGACCACCACAGCGTCGTCCCGCACCGCGCTCGAGATCGCCTCGCAGCCGGACACCTGGGCGCGGGCGAAGGAATCGCCGGGCCGCCACGCGTCGGTCCTGCCCCGCCGCGGTGAGCGCGTCGCCGTCGTCGGCTGCGGCACCTCGTGGTTCATGGCCCTGGCCTACGCCTCGCTCCGCGAGCTCGGCGGTCACGGTGAGACGGACGCCTTCGCCGCCTCGGAGTTCCCGCACGGCCGCCGCTACGACCGCGTGCTCGCGATCACCCGCTCCGGCACCACCACCGAGGTCCTGGACCTCCTGCGCCGGCTGAAGGGCTCCGTCCCCACGGGGGCTCTCACCGCCGACCCGCGGACCCCGGTCATGCGCGTGGCCGACGAGGTCGCCGTACTCGACTTCGCCGACGAGGAGTCGGTGGTGCAGACCCGCTTCGCCACGACGGTACTGGCGCTGCTGCGCGCCCACCTGGAGGCGGAGGACGCCCTCCCGGCGGGCGTGCGCCCCCTCGACGAGGCCGTCGCCGACGCCCGGAAGGCGATCGCCCGGGACCTGGCCCCCGCCGTGCGCGCCGCGGAGCAGTTCACCTTCCTGGGCACCGGCTGGACCTACGGTCTGGCGCTGGAGGCGGGTCTGAAGATGCGCGAGGCCGCCGGGGCGTGGACCGAGTCCTACCCGGCCATGGAGTACCGGCACGGGCCGATCAGCATCACCGGCCCCGGCCGTGTGGCCTGGTTGTTCGGCCGGCCCCCGGCCGGGCTCGCCGACGACGTCGCCCGTGTCGGGGGGACGTTCGTCGCCGGGTCCGGCGACGGCTCCGACGCCCTCGACCCCCTGGCGGACCTGATCCTGGTCCAGCGCCTGGCCGTCCGGCTCGCCGAGGCGCGCGGCTACGACCCCGACCGGCCCCGCAACCTGACCCGGTCCGTGGTCCTCAAGGCTCCGCGCGCGTGAGAGGAGGAGGGAACCCATGCCCCTGTCGACCACCCATGAGATCGTCGCGCCCGCGTACGCGGGAATCTCCGGGGTCGGTGCGTTCAACGTCGTGCAGATCGAGCACGCCGAGGCCATCGTCGCCGGGGCGGAGCGGGCCGGACTGCCCGTCATCCTCCAGATCAGCGAGAACACCGCCCGCTACCACGGTGCGCTCGCCCCGATAGCCCTGGCGTCGCTCGCCCTGGCCGACGGCGCGTCCGTCCCGGTGGCGGTCCACCTCGACCACGCGGAATCGGCCGACCTGGTCCACCAGGCCGTCGAACTCGGCCTCACCTCCGTGATGTTCGACGCCTCGAAGCTCCCCTACGACGAGAACGTGGCGGCGACGCGCGAGATCACCGCCCACTGCCACCGGGCGGGCGTGTGGGTCGAGGCGGAGCTGGGCGAGGTCGGCGGCAAGGACGGCGCCCACGCCCCGGGCGTCCGTACGGACCCGGACGAGGCGGGGGCCTTCGTCGCCGCGACCGGGGTGGACGCCCTGGCGGTCGCCGTCGGCAGCTCCCACGCCATGCTCACCCGCGACGCCGTCCTGGACTTCGGCCTCATCGCGCGGCTGCGGGCCGCGATCGCCGCCCCGCTCGTCCTGCACGGCTCCTCCGGCGTCGACGACGACGGTCTGGTCAGGGCGGTCGCCGCCGGGATGACCAAGGTGAACGTCTCCACGCACCTCAACAAGGCCTTCACCGGTGCCGTACGCCGCCACCTCGACGGCAACCCCGACACGGTCGACCCCCGCAGGTACCTCGATCCCGCGCGCGCCGCCGTGGCGGACGAGGTGGCACGTCTCCTGTGCGTGCTCGCGGGCGACCGGCCCCGGTAGGGGCGTGGTCCTCCTGTGGTAGCTTGCGCGGGCCAGTCGTACCTCTGCGCGTGTCGAAGCGGCATGCGCACGGGTCAGGGAATCCGGTGGGAATCCGGAGCTGACGCGCAGCGGTGAGGGTGACGGGCGGAGCATCGGCCACTGGGCCCCGAGGGGTCTGGGAAGGCGCTCCGTCCGGAGGATCCCGAGTCCGAAGACCTGCTGGCGGCCCCGGCGTCGTACGCCGTCGTCCGGGGAGCACCGTACGACAGGCTCCGCGCATGAGCCGTGACGCAGAGGACTCCTCCATGCCCCACGCGCATCCCGTCCGTTCCGCCGTGCCGGCCGTCGCCTGCGCCGTCCTCCTGGCCGGCTGCGGAACCGGCGGCCCCGCCGCCCCCTCCGAGGCGAAGCGGCCGGACTCCGGCCACCAGCGGGTCACCCTCGACAACTGCGGTCAGCGGGTCGAGGTCGACCGCGCGCCCCGCCGGGCCGTCGCCCTCGACCAGGGGTCGGCCGAGATCCTGCTCT
Source organism: Streptomyces sp. CC208A (assembly GCF_030010625.1). Lineage (GTDB taxonomy): Bacteria > Actinomycetota > Actinomycetes > Streptomycetales > Streptomycetaceae > Streptomyces. Next base: position 82,618 of record NZ_JASCXN010000028.1, read on the forward strand.
CCCTCGGGCTCGCCGACCGCATGGCGGGCACCGCCACCTGGACGGACCCCGTCCTCAAGGGACTTGAGAAGGCGAACGCCTCGGTCCCGCGGCTCGCCGAGCGCTACCCGTCCTTCGAGAAGGTGCTCGACACCGAGCCCGACTTCGTCAGCGCCTCCTTCCTCTACACGCTGGGCAAGGGCGGGGTGGCGCCCCGCGAGCAGTTCACCAAGCTCGGCGTGCCCACGTACCTCTCCCCCGCCGACTGCGTCGGCAAGGACAACAGCGGGGACGGCGACGGCGTGCGGACCGCGCCGCTGACCATGGACACCGTGTACGGCGAGATCCGCGACCTGGCCCGGGTGTTCGGCGTGCCGGAGCGCGGCGAGAAGCTCGTCGGGGAGCTCCGCGCCCGGGTGGAGAAGGCCACGGCGGGCTCCGACTTCGGCGACGCGTCCGTCCTCTACTGGTTCTCCGACTCGCAGGGGCCGTACATGGCCGGGTGCTGCGGCGCCCCCGGGATCGTCAGCCGGGCGCTCGGGGTGAAGAACGTCTTCGACGACACGAAGGAGGAGTGGCCGCAGATCAACTGGGAGACGGTCGCCGACCGCGATCCCGACGTGCTGGTGATCGCCGATCTGACCCGCCGGGCCCAGTCGGCCGAGAGCGCCGCGAAGAAGATCGAGTTCCTGGAGTCGCACCCGGTCACCCGGAACATGAGCGCGGTGCGGAAGAAGCGGTACGTGGTGCTCAGCGGCCAGGCCATGAACCCCACGATCCGCACCGTGGAGGGCATCGAGAAGGTGGCGGCCGCGCTGCGGACGTACGGACTCGCGAAGTGAGCCGCCCGGGCCGCGCAGAGCCTCCCGGCCGCGCGGGATCGCCCACCGGTACGGGATCTCCTGACCGTACGGGGTCGCCCGCCGACTCCGGGGAGGTCGCTTCCCGGAGCCCGCGGATCCGCCGCATCTCCCGCTCCTCGTCGGCGGTCACGCCGCTCGCCGGGGCCGTCGGGATCGTCCTGCTGTGCCTCTCCGTCGCCCTCGCCGTCACCGTCGGGCCGGCCGACCTCCGCGTCGCCGACACCTGGTCCGTGGTCGTCTCCCACCTAGGCGGGGCCCCGTCCGGTCTCAGCCCCATCCGGGACGGGATCGTCTGGGACCTGCGGCTGCCCCGGACACTCCTGGCGGCCGTGTGCGGGGCGGGGCTCGCCGTGTGCGGCGCGGTGATGCAGTCCCTGCTGCGCAACCCGCTCGCCGACCCGTTCGTCCTCGGTGTCTCCTCCGGCGCCTCGACCGGCGCCGTCGCAGTCGTCGTCCTCGGCGTGGGCGGCGGTCTGGTGTCCGTCGCGGGCGGTGCCTTCCTGGGCGCCCTCTGCTCCTTCGCCCTGGTCCTGCTCCTGAGCCACACCCTGGGCGGGGCGACGGACCGCGTGGTCCTGGCGGGGGTCGCGGCGATGCAGCTCTTCTCGGCGCTCACCTCCTTCGTGGTCATGACCGCCGCCGACGCCGAGACCACCCGCGGGGTCCTCTTCTGGCTGCTCGGTTCGCTCACCGGCGCCGGCTGGGCGGACGTCGGCGTGTGCGCCGCCGTCCTCGCCGTGGCGCTGCTGGTCTGCGGCGGGCACGCCCGTACCCTCGACGCCTTCGCGTTCGGCGAGGACGCGGCGGCGACGCTCGGCGTCCCGGTGGCGCGGACCCGTCTGGTCCTCCTCTCGGTCACCGCCCTGCTCACCGCCGTCCTGGTCTCGTCGGCCGGCGCGATCGGCTTCGTCGGGTTGGTCCTGCCGCACGCGGTCCGCGCCCTCGCCGGTCCCGGTCACGCCCGGCTGCTGCCCCTGGCCGCCCTGGCCGGGGCGGTCTTCCTGGTGTGGGCCGACACCCTCGCCCGTACCGTCCTCGATCCGCAGGAGGTCCCGGTCGGCGTGGTGACCTCGCTCGTCGGCGTCCCCGCCTTCGTCCTCGTCCTGTACCGCACCCGGAGCGTCCGATGACCGAGACCACGACGCGTACCGGGAGCGGAACGGGGCTGCGGGCCGACCGCGTCTCCCGCACCGCCGGCGGCGCGCTCGTCCTGGACGGCGTGACCATCGCGCCGCGCCCCGGCACGCTCACCGGGCTGCTCGGACCGAACGGCTCGGGGAAGTCCACCCTCCTGCGGATCCTGTCCGGCGTCCTCGCGCCGGACGCCGGTGTCGTCACCCTGGACGGCGCCTCGCTGGAGGCCGTTCCGCGCCGCGCGCTCGCCCGGCGCGTCGCCGTCGTCGAACAGCACGCCGACACCCAGGTCGACCTCACCGTCGCGGACGCCGTACGACTCGGCCGGATCCCGCACCGCCGGGCGTGGGCGCCGTCGACGGCCGCCGACGAGGAGGCCGTACGCTCCGCCCTCGCCCGCACCGGGCTCACCGACCGGGCCCACCGGACCTGGCGCACCCTCTCCGGCGGTGAGCGGCAGCGCGTCCAGATCGCCCGCGCCCTCGCCCAGGAACCGCGCGAGCTGCTGCTCGACGAGCCGACGAACCACCTCGACATCCAGCACCAGCTGGACCTCCTGGCCCTGCTCGCCGGGCTGCGCCTCACCTCCGTCCTGGCACTGCACGACCTCAACCTCGCGGCGATGTACTGCGACCACCTGGTGGTCCTGCGGGACGGGCGGGTGGTGGCGGCGGGACCGGCGGAGGAGGTCCTCACCGAGCGGCTCGTCGCGGACGTCTACGGCGTACGCGCGGCGGTGTCACGGCCAGGCCCGGACGGCCGCCCCCACATCCGCTTCCTCGGCCCGGCCCCTACGGGCGGCTGAACGAGCCGCCCCGCCCCGGCGGGTCGGGCAGGAGGGAGAGGCGCGCCCTGACCCGCTTCCCCTCCGGGGTCGGCTCCACGGTCACGCTCTCGCAGACGGCGACGACGATCTCGACGCCGTGCTGTCCGATGCGGCGGGGGTCGTGGCCGCGGAGCACGGGGGCGGCCGCCGCCCGGTCGGACACCGTGATCTCCAGGGCGTCCCGGCGCAGTTCGAGGAGCAGCCGGCAGGGGCCGTCCGTGTGCAGGACCGCGTTGGTCACCAGCTCGCTGACCACCAGCCTCGCCAGCTCGACGCGGTCGTCCGCCACCGGTCCGTGCCGGACGGCCGGGGCGGCCGCGAGGAAGTCGGCGGTGAGGGCGCGAGCGGAGGCGATCGTGCCGCCGCCGGCCGCGTCGCCGTAGACGGCGCTCGCGGACAGCAGGGGTGCCGGTGCCGCGCGCTCCGCGGTGATCGCGTCCGTCATGGCCCGGTGCTCCCCTCGTACGGCTGGGTGGGCGCGCTGGGCCCCTCGTACTCCGCCTTCCCCTCTTCACCGTTCCCACACCGGCCGTCTCGGCCGGCCCGGGTTCACGGGGCTCGCGCCGCCGCACGCCCGTCCCGGAGGCCGGCCGGGACCTTCGCAGGGTGGTGCGGGAGCCGGTCGCCGGCGACCGGACGGGCCCGGCCCCGGGTCTCCGCGAGGAGGTGGTCCACTCCTGCCAGGAGGTCCTCGCGGGCCGCGGTGGCGCGCAGCCGCTCGGCGGCGCTGCCCCGGGCGAGGGCCTCCTCCGCGAGGATCCGTACGGCCGTCCAGTCGCCGTACGCCTCAAGGACGGGGCGCAGGTGACGGAGCATGCCGCGCACCACCGTGGGGGCGGGGGCGGGGAGGCGGGTGAGGGGGTCGACGAGGTCGCCCTCGATGCCGGAACGGGCGGCGCGCCAGCTCGCCGCGCGCAGCCAGGTGTGGTTCCCGTCGCAGCCGGGTTCCCCGGCGGCGGCGAGGCACGCGAGGGCGTCGGCCACGAGGGCGCGGTAGAGCGCGGCGATCAGCACCACCGTCTCGGCCTTCGGGCAGGCGTCGCAGACGCGCAGTTCGAGGGTGGGCAGGTGCGCGGAGGGGCGGACGTCGTAGTAGATCATGCCGGGGTCGCTGATGACGCCCGAGTCGACGAGCTCCCGCACCGTCCGGTCGTACGCGTCGGCGTCGGGGAAGCAGGCGGGCTGGCCCGAGGTGGGCCAGCGCTGCCAGACCATGGTGCGCCAGCTCGCGTACCCGGTGTCCTCGCCGAGCCAGTACGGCGAGCTCGCGGACAGCGCCAGGAGGACCGGCAGCCAGGGAGCGACGGCGCACATCGCGCGGACCGCGGTGTCCCGGTCGGGCACGTCGGCGTGCACGTGGACACCGCAGATCAGCTGCTCGTCCACGAGCCGCCGGTACTCGCCGGTCATGTGCGCGTAACGCGGGACGTCGGCGGCCGGCACGGCGCCGAGCCGCGCCAGGGGAGCGGTGCCGGCCGCGGCGACCGCGAGGCCCTCGGCGGCGGCCGCCCGGTCGAGCCGTGCGCGGGTGGTGGTCAGGTCGGCGAAGAGTCCGTCCAGGGTCGCGTGGACCCCGCTGTTCGACTCCACGACGGACTGCGGCAGTTCCCCGGTGAAGGTGGCCCCGTAGCGCTCCAGCGCTCGCAGCAGGAGGGCGGCTCGGGGCACCAGTTGCCCGCTCTCGATGTCGATCACGTGGAACTCTTCCTCGACCCCGATGCGGACGATCACGGTGACTCCCTGCGGTCGGGCTGCTTCCCCACCGCGCGGTCCGGAGTCCGGTGGCGGGGTCCCTCGTGCCCGTCCGGATGCCCCGGCTCGCGCGAACCATGCCTCCTCCGGCCGGTCCGTCGGGTGGGGCGCGCCTGGGGAGCGGGACCGCCGACGTGCCGTGCTCCTGGTGCGACTCCCGGTAGCGGAACGGACTCCCGGTCGAGGAGCGGGTGCGGTGGGTGACGGCCGGACGCGGTGGGTGAGGGCCGGACGCGGTGGGTGAGGGCCGGACGCGGTGGGTGAGGGCCGGGCGCGCCCGCTCCCGTGCCCGGGTCGGGGTGGGCCGTACGAGATCCTTCCGCGTGTTCCCCGGCCTCCCGGGGAAGCCGCAGGGGCATGGATCACTCACAGGCACCCGTGCTCGACGCGCTCGTCTCGTACCACGCCGAGAACCAGACCCCCTTCACCCCGCCCGGCCACACACAGGGGCGGGGCGCCGACCCGCGCGGGCGGGTGGTCCTCGGCGAGGCCGTGCTCCGGTCCGACGTCAGGGTCGCCGTGGTGGAGGTGCCGGATCCCGCCCGGCCCCGGCTGGAGCGGGTGACGCTGCCGCGCGACGCCTTCTTCGGGCGGGCCGAGCAGGTGCCGTGGGGGAAGGCCGTGGGCCGTGTGAGCACGGAGATGCTGACGCCCTGCCCTCCCGGCATCCCGGCCGCGCCGCCCGGGGAAAGGCCGGCCTCCGAGGTCCTGCGCTGTCTGCGCAGCGGCGTCGAGGCGGGAACGGTCGTCCCGGACGCCGCCGACCCCGAGGCCGGGACCGTACGCGTCACGGCGGAGGAGTGAACGGATGAACAAGGGAAAGATCGCCTACAAGCCGGTGGGGCTCGCGCTCGGCGCCACGAGCGGTCTGATCGCCGGCGTGGTCTTCAAGCAGGCGTGGAAACTGCTGGGGCACGACGACGACGCGCCCCACTCGACGGACGAGGACCGCGCGTGGAAGGAGATCCTGGTGGCCTCGGCCCTCCAGGGCGCGATCTTCGCGGTGGTCAAGGCCGCCGTGGAGCGCTCCGGGGCCGTCGCCACCCGGCGTCTGACGGGTACGTGGCCGGGCTGACGGCCCGCGCGGGGCGAGGGCCGGAAGGGCACGGCCCCTGGGGCCCGGTCAGCCCGTCCCGCCGGGTTCCCGCGCGTCCGCGCGCGCTCCGGCCTGCTTCAGGGAGCGGAGCGCTGCCAGCAGGATGCCGATGTCGTCGAGGAGCACGGGGTCGGGCAGCAGGTCTGCCGGGCTGACCAGGTAGAGCAGGGCGCCCCAGAAGAGCACCTTGCGGGACATCGGGATGCCGGAGTCGCCGAGCAGCCTGCGCGCCCGGACCAGACGTACGGCCAGGACGACCGCCACCGCCAGGGTGGCCGCGACGACCACCGCCGCGGCCACCCACCAGAACACGCTCGTGCCGTCCATCCGGCCAGAGTACGCGCGAGCCGGTGTCGGCGGCCGTCGCCGCCCCTGTCGATCACACGAGATGACTTTCAGGTAATTATTGACGTATATGTCGCAGGGGCGGAAACTCGGAGTACAGCCCTCCGCCCCCCGGAGGCCCTCTCCGCAGCACCCTAGGCAGACGTTTTCAGGGACATTCCACCGTCGGGCCGCGCCCTGCTCCTTCCGGACGGCGCCGGTCCGCCGGAACCCCGGGAGGAGTCCCATGACCACCGGCCGAACCACCATCCGGCGCCGCGACCCCCATCAGGCAGCGGCCGTCCGCAGCCGCGCGCTCGGCGGCCTGCCCGCGCCGGAACGCCCCACAGCCGTCTCCACCGACGACGCCCGCACCCTGTCCGCGGCACTCTTCGAGCGGTTGGCCGAACTCGACGAAGGAACCCCCGAGCACGCCTACCTGCGCGGCACGCTGATCGAGCTGAACCTGAGCCTGGTGAAGTTCGCCGCCCGCCGTTTCCGCGGCCGGCCCGAACCGACGGAGGACATCATCCAGGTCGGCACCATCGGCCTGATCAAGGCGATCGACCGCTTCGACCCCGGCCGCGGCACCGACTTCTCCACCTTCGCGCTGCCGACCGTGGTCGGCGAGATGAAACGCTTCTTCCGTGACACCGGCTGGGCCGTCCACGTCCCCCGCCGCATGCAGGAACTCCGCATCGACCTGGCCAAGGCGAGCGACGCCCTCGAACAGTCCTCGGGCCACCGGCCCAGCCGCGCGGAGCTGGCGGGCCGGCTCGACCTGACCGAGGCGGAGGTCGCCGAGGCGGAACTGGCCGCCCACGCGCACACCGTCCACTCCCTCGACGCCCCCGTGGGCGACGCCGACGACGACTCGCGCGCCCCGGAGGGCACCGCGGGCCGCCGCGCCGCCGTCACCGAACCCGCCTACGAACTGATCGACGACCTCGAATCCCTCCAGCCGCTGATCGCCCACCTCGACGACCGCGACCGCGAGATCCTCTCCCTCCGCTTCGGTCAGGAACTGACCCAGGCCGAGATCGGCCGCCGCGTCGGCCTCTCCCAGATGCACGTCTCCCGCATCCTCGCCCGCATCCTCGACGAGCTCAGGACCGGCCTGCTCGTCGACGAGACGACGGACTGACGGCCCGACTGGCCGGCGGACCGACTGACCGACCGGCGGTGCGCGATCCGAGCAGCCGCAAGAGCCCCGGCGAACGCCGGGGCTCTTCGCGTCCTGCGGCAGACCCGCGACACCCATCGGAGTGATCTGGTTCACATCGTGTCACAGCGGACGAGGAGGCGGTGACTTAAGGGCGAACACCTGGAACCGGAGGAGGCATCATGACGGGGAACACGCATGTGGTCGTGGTCGGGGGCGGATACGCGGGCGTGATGGCCGCGAACCGGCTGACGCAGCGCGAGGACGTGACCCTGACGCTGGTCAACCCGCGCCCGGACTTCGTCCACCGGGTCCGTCTGCACCAGCTGGTGGGCGGATCCCACGACGCGGTCGTCGCCTACGAGGACGTCCTGTCCGAGCGCGTCCGGCTGGTGGTCGACGCCGTGACCCGGATCGACGCGGCCGGGCGCGGCGTGGCGCTGGCGGCCGGCGGCACGCTCGACTACGACTACCTGATCTACGCCGTCGGCAGCGGCAGCGCCGTACCGGAGGTGCCCGGGGCGGCCGAGTTCGCCCATCCGCTCGCCACCCTGGAGGAGGCCCGGCGGCTGCGCGCGGTCCTCGACGCCACGCCCGCGACGGCCCCGGTGACGGTGGTCGGGGCCGGTCCCACCGGGATCGAGACCGCCGCCGAGCTGGCGGAGCAGGGGCGCAGGGTCACCCTGGTCTGCGGCGGCGTCCTCGGACCGTATCTGCACACCCGGGGCCGGCGCTCGGTCGCGAAGCGGCTGGCCGCGCTCGGGGCGACGGTCGTCGACGGCTCCGACGCGAAGGTGACGGTGGTGACCCACGACACCGTGCGGCTCGCGGACGGCCGTGAGCTGCCGAGCGAGGTCACCGTCTGGACCGTCGGCTTCGGCGTCCCGGACCTGGCCGCGCGCAGCGGGCTGAGCACCGACGCCGCGGGCCGCCTGCTCACGGACGAGACGCTGACGAGCGTGGACGACGACCGCATCCTCGCGGCCGGGGACTCGGCGGCACCGTCCGGCCTGCCGCTGCGGATGAGCTGCCTGAACGCGACGCCGCTGGGCGCGCGGGCCGCCGACACGCTGCTCAGCCGGCTCGCGGGCGAGCAGCCGGACCACATCCACCAGGGGTTCTACGCCCAGTGCATCAGCCTGGGGCGGAAGGCGGGCATCTACCAGTTCGCCAACCGGTCCGACGTCGCCGTGTGGTTGCACGTCGACGAAGGCATGGGCGCCCGGATCAAGGAAATGGTCTGCAAGAGCATCCCCGGGCACCTGTCCGGAGAGGCGCGCAAGCCCGGTTCGTTCCGCCTGCACCGCGCGCCGGGTGGCGTCGCCAAGCGCCGGGAGCTGCTGCGTACCCAGGGCGTCGACGCTCCGGCCGCCGCCGACCGGGCGGTCTGACCGGTGCGGTGCCGCGACGATCTCCCGAGGGACGAGGAGAGGGGACGAGAGATGAGCGACGAGGCCGTCGAACAGGTGACCGAGGCGTTCCTCGTCCACCGCAACCTGCTCTTCACCGTCGCCTACGAGGTACTGGGCTCGGCGTCGGACGCCGAGGACGTCCTCCAGGAGACCTGGCTGCAGTGGGTCAGGGCCGACCGGGGACAGGTCCGCGACCCGCGGGCGTACCTCGTCCGCAGCACCACCCGTCAGGCGCTCAACCGGCTGCGCACCATCAAGCGCCACCGGGAGGCGTACGTCGGCCCCTGGCTGCCCGAGCCGCTGCTCACCGCGCCGGACGTGGCCGAGGACGTCGAGCTCGCCGAGTCCGTGTCGATGGCGCTGATGCTCGTCCTGGAGACGCTGTCACCGACCGAGCGGGCCGTCTTCGTGCTGCGCGAGGTCTTCGACGTCGGATACGACGAGATCGCGGCCGCCGTCGACAGAAGCCCCGCGGCCGTCCGCCAGATCGCCCACCGCGCCCGCCGGCACGTCGAGGCGCGCCGCCCCCGCCGAGCGGTCTCCTCGCAGGAGGGCCGGGCGGCCCTGGAGTCGTTCCGGCGGGCCGTCGAGACCGGGGACCCGCAGGCCCTCCTGGAGGTCCTCGCCCCCGGGGTCGTCCTGATCAGCGACGGCGGCGGCGTCAAGCACGCCGCGCTGCGTCCGGTCACCGGCGCCGAGCGGGTGTCCCGGATGTTCGCCGGCGGCATCGGCAAGGTCGGTGGCACGATCGGCGTCGAACCGACCGTGATCAACGGCAGCCCGGCGTTCCTCGTCCGCCTGGACGGCGAGATCGACGGCGTCATGGCGGTCAGCGTCGAGGACGGCCGCATCGCCGGTCTCTACTACGTCCGCAACCCCGAGAAACTGTCCCACGTCACCTCCACGACCCCCCTCACCCTCCGCTGAACACCCACGCGCCCACGCCGCGGAGGCCGGCCCCGACCTCCGCCCCGCCGCACGGGAGGCGGGGCGGGGGCACCGGGCCACGTGCTGTGTGTCGCCCCCGAGGACGTGGACCCGCCGGCCCACCGCCGGCGGGTGGCCGAGGGCCGGGCCGCGCGCGTCACGCCCTCGCCGGAGGCGGCGGCACGGCTGCTGCGGGAGGGACTCGGCCTGCGGGGTGGCCTATCCTCACCGTCTACGAGCGGGCCCGGATCGGCCCTGGCCGGGGGCCTCGGGCCTGGAACCGGGCCACGATCTCGAACCAGTCGTGGGCGTCATCGACGACGCCCACCGGGCGGACGGCGCTGATGCGGCCCCGCACCCGCACCAGCGCGGCCCTCGGCCTCTCGCCGAACGAGCACCGGGCCTGCTGAAGACCCTGCGCGAGGCCGACCCCGACTTCATTCCGCTGGACGGCAGCCTCGCCAAGTACGACCGGGTCGGCGACTCACGCGCGGACCACTCCCACAAGCATCAACGGCACGGGGTGAACGTTCGGACGGTGCTTGGCCGAGCGGTACGTCTCCGGCTGGACGGCCTCCGGATCGCGCTCGCGCAGTCTCGTAGGGCGGCCAAGTCGAGGAAGGCGAGGAAGTGCAGGCCCTTCCGTTCGTATCGGGCGGTGAGGCGACGGTGGCCGAGGAGCCGGGCGAGCGACCGCTCGGTCTTCCAGCGCTGCCGACCGAGGCGCCCGCCGGACTCGATGCCGGCCGCGCTCGCGCAGCTAGGCCAGGTGTCCGACGAAGAAGTACGCCTTGTCCGCGCGGCGTCCGACGGGCCGACGCCGCAGGCCGGCCCCGGTTCACACCGTGAAGCGGCGATGCGCGGTGGCGGGCGGCGCGCCGGACGTCGGCGGCAGATCCGGCCAGGCACCGCCGCCGGTCAGCGCGTACACCACTGCCGCGGACACGGCCCGCGCGTCGCACGGAGCGGTTCCACCGCCTTGCGGACGAGCAGCGAACGACGGCAGCAACGGAGCGGCCGCCCCAGAGCTCCGCAGGAACCAGACGCGTCGACGGATCGGCACCCACGCCCGGCAGCATGCCGCACGAACATCACGTCACGGGGCCGACCTCTGACTCCTTGACCGGTGCGGCCGACCTGGCGGCCCGCTCGATCTTCGCGCGGTAGGCCGCACGGGCTTCCTCGTCGATCCGCCTCTCGTGTTCGGGGCGCAGCCCGGTCCGGCCGTCGAGGCCCTCGCGCAGGATGTCGGCGTGCCCGGCATGCCGGATGGTCTCGCCGAGAACGTGGACCATGACGGCGAACAGGTTCGTGTCGGCATGAGGCTCCGGCCACCACGGCACGCGGCCGGGGGCGTCGAGGGCAAGCGCCTCGATCGTCGCGTCCGAGTGTTCCCACGTGCGCCGGTAGAACCCGATGATCTGATCGCGGGTCTCGTCCGCGGTCGCCCACAGATCGCTGCCGTCGGAGTCCTGCCACCGGGGCAGCGGTTCCGGGGAAGGACGGCCGAAGACCTCGCCGAAGTACCTGGCCTCGACGGTGGCCACGTGCTTGACCAGGCCGAGGAGGTTGGTCCCGGTCGCCGTCAAAGGCCGACGGGCGTCGTACTCGGACAGGCCGTCGAGTTTCCAGAGCAGCGCCTCACGGTCCCGCCGCAGTCTCCCGTGCAGATTGCCCTTCGCGCGTGCATCGATCATGCGGCACGACTCTGCCACGGGCCGCTCACGCTCTCAAGATCCCGTACGCGGTCCGCGACGACCGGCAGGGCCGAGGCCTGGCCACGACCGCCGCCCTGGTCCGCTGCAAGCGGCTCGCGAAACCTGCCACGTGAGACAACCTCCGAGCAGGCCCGGCATATGGCCGGCTGGCAGGCTGGTCACGGCCGTGACCCACCGCTGAAGACGGTTGGGTGATGTCGGAGCCGTTCGTCTGACGGCGGCCGGCCCGCTCCGGCGGGCCCGCACCGTGAGATACGCGCAGGGCGGCAGATCGCTGCCGCCCTGCGAGTCGGCGATCGGCCCGTGGAGCAGTGACGCCGCCGGTGGCACGAGCGCGGCGAAAGCGGAGGCACTCGGATGCTCCTGCTGGAACGGCATGGCCGGTCCTGGCAGCAGCCCGCCCGGCGGGCGGTCGAACGCGATGACGCAGCGGTGGCGCTCCGGCAGAAGGAGACCTGGCCACAGGCAAGAAGCTGCGGACGCAAGGACCGCCCCCTGGCGGACCGGATCCGTGGCCGGAGCTCGGGCCGAATACCTGTGGCCGGACTGGCCTGCCCACGCCAGGAAGCGGTCCAGGATGTTTCTCCTCGGCCTGCGGCCACCGGGGGCCGCAAGGACAAGCCCAAGGACATCGGGAGGGCGCGGCCTGCGCGGCCCGCCGGTCAGAGCACCCATCGGCTCGGCGGCCCGATCGTGCTCGTGCGGAACAACCGGCGTACGCACCTGCCCCCGACTCCCAATCCGTACACCGAACTTGAACCGAAACGAGAGCATTTGACCGCCGGTCGGGCGCGACATCCACAGCCTCGCCGCAGCCGCCCTCGGCCAGATCACCCGCGCGCCAGACGCAGCCTCAAGCAGATCCGGCCCCACCCGGGCCTGGTCGATCGAGTGTGGCAGGAGGGGAACCGACGAGGCTCCCGTGCCGGTGGGCCGAGACGCCGTACGTCTCCCTCACCGTGCCACCCCGACGGCGCCCTTGCTCTTGCGGATTCGATGTCGTGCCCAGCCGACCAGGCGCCCTTCCGGAAATTCCACAAAACCATGTGCGGACGATTCGCGAAAGGTCGGACCGCACCGCCAGAAAAACTCGGCAACGAAAAGGCACCACCCTGGCCCCCGGAGGATACGAGGGCCAGGGAAATGCGGTTCACGTTCCGAATCGCCGTCCGGACTTCGTCTCTGCGGTACCAGCCTGTCACCGCGACGCTTCGACGGCCGGAACCCCGACCTCGGTGGCCTCCGCAGCGGCCGGCTGGGCGTCCTCGGTACCGGGCCGGCTCCGCAGCCCGAAGGCGCTGACGAAGGCGGCGGCCAGGGCGGCGGCCAGCGGCACGATCAGGGCGGCCTGGTAGCCGTCCAGGAGCGCCGCGGGTGTGGTGCCGTGGGTGGCCCCGATGTTCACGGCGGCCACGGAGGACAGGCCGAGCGCGGCGCCGAACTGGAAGGACGTGTACAGCAGACCGCCGGCGACGCCCTGTTCCTCCTCGGCGATGCCCTCGGTGGCGACGATGGTGAGCGGCCCGTACGCCAGGGAGAACGCCAGGCCCAGGATGATCAGGCTCGGGAACATCGCCATGTACGTCCAGTCCGCGCCGACCGGCAGGAACAGGGCGTACGACAGGGCGGCGAGGAGCAGGCCGCCGAAGATGACCCGGGTGTTGCCGAACCTGGCCACCAGCTTGGGCGTCAGGGTCGGCGAGAGGATCGCGTCCACGCCGATGACGATGAGGGCGAAGCTGGTCTCCAGGGTCGACCAGCCGCGCAGCTCCTGCAGGTAGAGCACGGCGATGAACTGGAAGCCGAAGAAGCCGGCGGCGAGGAGCATGCCGGACAGGTTGGCGCGGACCAGCCCCCCGTGGCGGAAGATGCCCAGGCGCACCAGCGGCGAGGACGACCTGCGCTCGATGGCGATGAAGACGAGGAAGAGGACGAGGCCGGCGGCGATCGTGCCGGTCGTCATGGCCGCCGAGGCGTGGGCGGCGCGCTCGACGCCGAAGACGAGGAGCAGGATGGCGGCGGTGACGCTGACGGCGCCGGCCAGGTCGACGCCCTCGCCCGTACGCTCCGGGCGCGGCGACCTGGGGATGAGCGCCACCGCGGCGACGAGGACGAGCAGCGAGAGGATGACCGGGGCGAAGAAGACCCAGCGCCAGCTGATGGCGGCCAGCAGACCGCCGACGACGAGACCGAGGGAGAAGCCGCCGGCCGCGGTGCCGGAGTAGACGAGCAGGGCCTTGTTGCGCTGCGGCCCCTCCTCGAAACCGGTGGTGATGATCGACAGGCCCGCCGGGATCATGAAGGCCGCGGCGACACCGGTCACGAACCGGGCGACGATCAGCGTCCAGCCCTCGGTGGCGAGACCGCCCAGGCCGGAGAAGAGCAGGAAGACCACGAGCCAGAAGACGAACATCCGACGGCGGCCGAACAGGTCGGCGGCCCGGCCGCCCAACAGCATGAAGCCGCCGTACCCCAGCACGTAGGCGCTCATCACCCACTGGAGCATGCCCGTGGACATGCCCAGGTCCTCGCGGATCGAAGGCAGGGCCACGTTCAGCATGGCGACGTCGATGCCTTCGAGGAAGATCGCGCCACACAGCACGAACAGCACGCCCCACGCGCGCCCGCTCATGCGGTCGGTGCCGCCGTTCGAGGGGGAATGCAGTGTGGACACAGAATTTCTCCTTGTCATACGCGGAGGAACAGTCGCGGGGAACCATCCGCATCCTTGCCGTATGCGCTTCGATTTCCCATGAGACCCACGTGACGTCCGGGCAGGCGGGGTGAGTTACGGAAAAGCCTGCCGGTTCCCACTTGTAACCACTCGCAGCATGGGGCACTGTGGGGAGGCATGGAAGAACGCACTTTAAAGTCACCGAGTCACTGCACGGGTACCGAGCAGGACTACGCGGTTCGCCAATGGGACACCCGTGAGGGGTGTGAGGTGCGGCAGATCCTCGACCGGGTCGCCGACAAGTGGTCGCTGCTCGCCATAGCGCACCTGGAGCGCCAGACCCTGCGCTTCTCCGAGCTGCGCCGGCGGATCGAAGGCATCAGCCAGCGCATGCTGACCGTGACGCTGCGTCAGTTGGAACGGGACGGGCTGGTGACGCGTACGGTCCATCCGGTGGTTCCTCCCCGCGTGGAGTACACGCTGACGCCGCTCGGCGTGACCCTGCACTCCACGATCCAGGCCCTGGTGGACTGGACCGAGGACCATCAGGAGGAGATCGCGGTGGCCCGCGCCTCGTACGACAGCAGACAGGACGCCCTGGAGCCGCTCTCCTGACGCACCGTTCGCAGGCGTCACGAGGCATCACGGCCGAAGATCGACAGCCCGGCCTGCCCCGTCGCCATCGGGTCGGGCCGGGCCGGGACGAGGCGTACACCGGAGGGGCCAGCGGCGTGGGGTGGTACCGACCGGGGTACGACCGGCCGTGAAGTCCCCATACCGTAGCCCTCGGTGACGGTCTTCAGCGCCTCGCCGGACGTGACCTCGAGCCGCAGCAGCGCAAGGAAGGCCGTCGCGGTCCGGCTGCCCCGGGAGTTTCGAGGTCTGCGACCTGGAGGCCCCGCGCGAGCGCTACGCGCTCGCCCCGCGGGCGTGGGTACGGAACCTGAAGGAGCGCTTCACCGAGGCGGAGCGGCTCGCCTCCCCCTCCCCCTCCCCCTGACCAGGTTCACCGGTCAGGGAGAGGAGAAGTACCTGTGGAGGACCTGAGGGAGGTAGTCCGCTGTCGGTCCCAGACCGGTGGCCTCGGACTGCGAGGTGACGAAGGCTAGTTCGTCGAGTTCCGGCCCCGCACCGTGGCCGTCCGGCGCCTCGGGGAGGCCCGCATGATGCCGGCGGACGAGCTCGCTGGACGTGGCGGGGCACACGAAGTGGAAACCGAGGCTGCCGAACCGCCGTCCCCGCGCCAGGGCCCACAACCGCAACTCGCCGGAGGGGACCCGTAGACCGACCTCCTCCAGCAGTTCACGGGCGGCATGCCGACGCAGCCCGGCCACGTCCAGGACCCTGCCCGGCGCAGGGGGTTCGACCGCTCCGCCGGGAAGCGTCCAGCAGCCGGGACGCGCGGTGCCGGGCGACCCGCGGCCGACCAGGATCCCGCGCTCCGTCGGCACGAGCACGGTGACGTACAGGGACCCGGGGACCTGTTCGGGCGGGCGGAGGCGTCGCAGCGCTCGGTACCGGTAGGTCATCGGGGCCCACTTCACCAGCAGCGGGCCGGTGTCCGGACGGTCGACCCCGAGAGCCGCGGCGATCGGCCCGTCGAACACGGCCGGGTTGCGCGACCGGGTCTCCTCCCAGAGGCGGTCCACCTCGCTCTGCTCCCAGGAGGTGAGTTCCGGCGTCGGATGCTCGACGAAACCGACGGCGGTGTCGAGGAATTCGACGGCGGGCGGCCTCGGCATGTGTCCGTCCTTCCTCCGGTCGTGTCCGTACGGGTCAGGACACTACGGCCGGTCCGGCTCGGGCGCGAGACCGAAGCGCGCCCACGGTGCGGCCTCGGTCCGGCGGAGGTCGGCGGCGTCGCCGTCTCGAAGGGGCGTGAGACCTCGTGTCCGTCATCGGCCCGCTCCCTCGACGCCGGCCGGAGAGGACGCCTGGTAGCCGGCGGCCTGGAGGGTGAACATGTGGGCGTAGAGCCCGTCGTGTGCCATGAGTTCCTCGTGGGAGCCTTCCTCGACGATCCGGCCGGCGTCGAAGACGTAGATCCGGTCACAGCCGACGACGCTGGCGAGACGGTGGGAGATGAGGACGGTGATCTGGTCCTCGCGCAGCCGTCCGCGGAGGACCGCCTCGTAGACGGCGTGCTCGGACGGCGGGTCCATGCTCGCGGTCGGTTCGTCGAGCAGCAGCAGCGGAGCGTTGTTGTACAGGCCGCGTGCCACGGCGATCTTGGCCCACTGCCCGCCGGAGAGGTCCTGGCCCCCGCGGAACCGCTTGGACAGCAGCGTGCCCCACTGCTCGGGCAGCCGCGCGATGACCTGGTCGGCGCCGGAGGCCCGCGCGGCGGCCAGGGCGCGCTCCGGGTCGGCGTCGGTGAGGCTTCCGGTGGAGGCGGTCACGTTGGCCAGGGCGCTGAACGGGAAGCGTACGGGCTCCTGCAGGACGAACGCGACCTGCCGCTGGAGGGACTTGGCGTCCATCGCCCGCACGTCGACGCCGTCCCAGCGGATCGTCCCGCTCTGCGGCTCGTGGAGTCCGGCCAGGAGCTTCGAGGCCGTGGTCTTGCCTCCGCCGTTCGAGCCGACGAACGCGACCGTCTCGCCCGCCCTGAGCGTCATCGACACCCCGGACAGGGCCGGCTCCGTCTTCCCGCGGTAGGTGAACGACACGTCCTCCAGCCGGATCGTCCTGACGCGCTCGGGCGCCAGGACCTCGCCTCCGCGCAGCTGCAGGCCGCGGCAGCGTTCGAGTACGGCTTCGAGGTCCGACACCCACATCGCGTGCTCGTACACGAGGTGGGCGACCTCGACGAGCCGGGTCAGCGCGGCCTGCCCGGCCTGCACCGCCAGGACGGCGCCCGCGCCGGCCGCGAGGGGGAGCCAGCCCGCGACCAGCATGGCGGCGAGCGCGCCGTAGGTGATCCCGGTGCCCAGTCCGCCGACTCCGCGGCCGGCCAGGTTGAGCCATGCCGCCTGCGCACGGAGCCGGGTGTCCTCCTCGGCGATGCGGGTGATCAGCCGGTCGTGCTCGTCGAGGAGGGCGGTCTGCACGGTGTCGGAGCGCACCTCGGCAGCGGCGTCCTGGTCGAGCAGCAGCCAGGTGAACACCCGGACACGGCGCTGGAGGGCGTTCCACCGCTTGAAGGAGTGGAACCGGGCACGCGCGCTGCGGACCGCCGCCACCCCGACGGGCAGGACGGACAGCAGCATCAGCGGCAGCAGGGCGGGGTGCAGGAGGCCGAGGACGCCGACGGTGCCGGCCAGGCCGAGGGTCGCGGAGGCGAGCGAGACGACCTGGCCGACGAGTTCGCGGGCGTAGAACAGCCCGCGGTCGTGGGCCCGGAACACCTCGTCGTGCCAGTCGGCGTCCTCCACCGCCTCCAGCCGCACATGGGCCGTCAACCGGAAGAGTTCCTTCTCCAGTTCGGTCCGGATCCTGGGGGTGACCCGGGCCTGCGCCATCGCCACCCCCGCCTCCATCAGGGCCCGCAGGGCGAGGCAGGCGACGACGAGCAGGATCTGCGGGAGCGCGGCACGGACCCGGTCGGGTGTCGGGCCCTGGGCGAACAGCTCCTGCAGCACCGCGACCGAGGCGAGGAGCCCGAAGGCGGTCATGGCGGCGGACGCGAGCTGGCCCACGACGACGGCGAGGGTGGCGCGCGGGTCCGCCCGCCAGGCGAGCAGGCCGATCCGGCGGGTGATCCGCGGCAGCCCGCCGAGGATCTCCCGGACGGTCGCCTGCGCGGCGGCTCCGTCATGGACGGACCAGTACGCCTCCTCCATCTCCTCGGTGATGTCCCCGCCGTCCGGCCGGCGCCCGGTGGACACCGACGGCGGTGGCGGGCCGAGCGTCGCCGTACGCGGTGAAGGGACCGGGCCGGCCGGGGCTCCGCCGACCGGGGTCTTCTCATCGGCGTGCTCGCTCATGCCACCCACCTCGTAAGGGAAGGGGCGGAGTGTGGACGCATCACGGCCTCCAGGCAGGTGAGTCGGGGTGTCGTGTGGCTCAACGACGTGCCGCCGGGTGCCGAGCACATCCGATTCGGACGGTGTTCGAACCCCGGGAGCAGGCGAAAGTGAGTTCGTTCCGTGTACATCGATCCGTGCGGGGCACGGGTCGTGAGCGGTGCCGCCGGTGGCCGAAACGCCGATGCCCATCTGCCGGGTCACCACAGGTTCTCCCGGCCGGACGGAAGCCCGCCGGCGCGCCGGCCGCACCAGGTGTCCCGTGCGACCCGGGGCCCGCTCCTGCCCCTCCCTCACCACCGGTCGCAGAGGTCTTCGGTGCTCGCCCCTGGGGGTGGCGCGTCACCGTCCAGTAGGCGCAGTGCGGCCCGTCACGGGCCGGTCCCCGTCGCCGTACCAGAAAGCTGTGGCCCCCAGGATCCGACGGCGGAGTGGTCACGCATGTCCCTGAGAACCCCATGACACCGGGCCGGGCTTGCCGGCGCGGCGAGCGCCACCGCACTGGCGCTCGTCCTCGGGCTGCCCGCGGCGGCGACGGCCGCCCCGGTGATCCGGCCCCTGCCTTCGGCGGCGACGGCATCGTCACCACCGGCTCCGTCGGCGCCGACGACGACGAGGGCCGGGGCGTGGCGCTGCAACCCGGCGGCAAGATCGTCGCGGTCGGCGGGTCCACCGACTGGGGCGGCAACGGCGCCTGGGCAGCGGCTCGTTACAGCGCCGACGGCAGCCTCGACCCGAGTTTCGGTGAGGGCGGCAAGGTGCTCACCGAGATCGGCGTCGACGCGATCGAGACCGCCGAGGCGGTGGTGCAGCCCGACGGAAAGATCGTCGCCGCCGGACTCGCCGGCATCTCCAGCAGCTTCGAGGCCCACCGCGGCCTGGCCCGCTACCTGGGCGGTGGCGGCGCCGAGCCGCCGGCCGGCGTGGACCTGTCGATGACGAAGACCGGGCCGAGCGCGGTCGGCATCGGTGACACCGCCACGTACACCGCACGCGTGACGCACGACAGCACCACGACCACGGCGACGAACGTGCAGCTCACCGACGTCCTGACGGGTACGGCCACCATCCTGCCGGCCACCACCGACCGGGGCACCTGCACCACCGCCCCGGGCCGGGTCACCTGTGCGATCGGCACGCTCGACCCCACCGGCAGCACCTCCGGCTCCACCGCCACGGTGACGATCGCCGCCGAGCCCTCGCGGACCGGCACCCTCACGGACACGACGACCGTCACCGCGGCCCAGACCGACCCGGCGACGGGCAACGACACCGCGGACCCGCGCCACGACGGTCAACAACAACCGCGGCTGCACCATCATCGGCACCAGCGGCAACGACACCCTCAACGGTACGTACGGGAGCGACGTGATCTGCGCCCTCAGCGGCAACGACACCGTCGACGCGGGCTTCGGCAACGGCACGGTCCACGCGGGGCCCGGCAACGACCGGGTGGACGGCAGCTACCACAACGACACGCTGATCGGCGGTCCCGGCTCCGACACGCTGATCGGCGGTCCCGGCTCCGACACGCTGATCGGCGGCTACGGCAACGACACGGCGAACGGCGGCTATCACACGGACACCTGCACCACGGACTCCGGCGGCATCCGCATCAGCTGTCCCTGACCGCTTCCCCTCCCCTCTGGGGGCCTGCTCCGCCGGACTGTCGCAGTCCGGCGGAGCAGTGGTGGTCAGGCCGTCCGGTCGCCGTACCCGCCGTGGTGGCCGTCCTCCAGGAGAGCGCAGACGAAACGTTCCTCGACCGCGCGCAGCCGGGTGAGCAGGGCGGGGTCGAGGGGGACCTGGCTGGTGACGGAGACCGTCACGGTGCGCCGTCCGTCACGGGTGGCGGCGGCGAACTGGGTGTAGCCCGGGGTGTTGCCGGTATGGCCGAGGACCGTGCCGCAGCGGGTGGTGTACCGGAAGAGGCCCAGGCCGACCGCGTTCTCACCGGGGCCGGCCGGCTGGGACTCACCGGGGACGAATCGGCGCTGCGCGTGCCGGGCGGACGGGGACAGCAGCGTGGGACCGGTGTAGCCGCCGATGAAGGCGCTCAGGTCGGCCGGGGTGGAGACGATGCCGCCCGAGGCCCACGCGCCGGAGGCGCTGATCGCCTCGCTGACGTCCTCGGGCGCTTCGCCGGGGGACGTGGCGTAGCCGTGGAGGAAGGGCCGGGGCAGCCGGAACCCGGAGGGGAGGCTGGTGTCGCGGAGGCCGAGCGGGCGGTACACCAGCTCGCGCAGGAGGTCCTCGTAGCGCCGGCCGGTGGCCTGTTCGGCCATCAGGGCGACGGCGACGTTGTCCGAGTTGGAGTAGGCGTAGCGGCTGCCGGGCGGGAAGGCGAGGTCCTGGCCGGCGGCGAAGTCCAGCAGGCGCCGGGAGTCGAAGCGGTGCCGCGGGTCGGCCCGGATGATCGCCTGGAACCGTGCGCTGTGGCTGAAGTCGGGCAGGCCGCTGGTGTGCTGGAGGAGCTGGCGCAGGGTCACGGCGTGCCAGGCCTTCGGCAGATGCGGCAGGCGCTTGCCCAGGGTGTCGTCCAGGCCCAGCGCGCCCCGGTCCGCCAGGCTCAGGGCCACGGCGCCGCTGAACGCCTTGGCGACACTCGCGATCCGCATGTGGTCGTGGGCGCGGGGCGGACGGGCGGTGCCGGTCTCCGCGGTGCCGGCACGGTAGACCCGGGGTGCGCCGTCCCGGGTCAGGACGGCGATCGCACCGGGCGGTCCGCCGGGAGCGGCGACAAGGCCGGCGAGGGCCTGCCGCAGCTCCTGGTCCGAGGTGCCGGTGACGCCGGTGCGCGGCGCGGGCCTCTCGCCGCCGGCGGCGGTGGCGTACGGGAGGGTGGGGCCGGTCAGCGCGGCGGCGAGGAGCAGGGCGGTGAGGGCGGCCCGGCGCGGCCGGTACGGAGACGGGGCCGGGGCGGATCGGGGCATGCGGGACCTCCTGGACGGGCCGGCGACCGGATGCGCCGGCCCGTCCAGCTTCGGCCGACGGCCCCCGGAGCGCCGGTTCGGGCGTCCGGTCCTGCGCCACCCGGCCGTACCGGAACCCCCGCCGGAAGGTTCCGGTGCCGGCCGCGCCGGGCCGATCGGTGGGGGCGAGGAAGGCCGGGCGCCGCTGTCGGTGGTCCGCCCCGCCGAGGACCGGCTCCGCCCGCGCGTATGCGACGTGTCGAAACCGCCGTCGGCCGCAGCCACGTTCATGACCGCCAAGGCCCGTCCTCCGTCAGGAGCGGTACGTCGCAGGCGCCCGCTCCTTCAGGGACCACCTCCCTGGCCTTCGCGTCGGGGCGAAGGTCTAGCGTGGGTGGGATGGGCACGATGTGGATCCCCGGCTCGCCGAAGGCTCCGGCTTCCGCCTCGACCAGCCCGGACCAGGCCTCCCCGCCCCTCCGCTCTCCCTGCTCTTCAGAAGGACCCGCACCGTGCTCGTCGCCCGCTCCGTCACCCTGTTCGTCGTCGCAGCCCTGTTCGAGATCGGAGGGGCCTGGCTGGTGTGGCAGGGAATCCGCGAGCACAAGGGATGGATCTGGATCGGCGCCGGCGTCCTCGCACTCGGCCTGTACGGGGTGGTGGCCACCTTCCAGCCCGACGACCACTTCGGCCGCATCCTGGCCGCGTACGGCGGGATCTTCGTCGCCGGGTCGATCGCCTGGGGCATGGTCGCCGACGGCTACCGCCCCGACCGCTTCGACGTCATCGGCGCCCTGGTCTGTCTCGTCGGCATGGCCGTCATCATGTACGCCCCGCGCGGCCACTGACCGGCCCCGCAGCGGTTCCGGCTTCACTGGGACGGGTGATGTCCGGCGTCTTGGCGCTACCTCGTACGGCGGTGGGGCGTTGGGGTGCGGTGACGCCTTTGCAGTGACGGTTCTGCAGCCCTGCAGTGACGGTTCTGCAGCGGAGACCTGCGGGTTCCCGGCAGGAACCTCGACGGTCCTGGGCCGGCGTCACAGCGGTGAACCGATCCGACGACGGTGGGAGTGGCGAACGTGTGGGCAGCAGGCCAGGGTGACGGCGTCCGGTCCGTGGCGTCCTCCCACGGGTGCGTCGGGCTGATCGGACGGGAGGGTGAACTCGCGGCGCTGAGGGCGGCGCTGGCGGTGTGCCGGCTCGTCACCGTGACGGGCGCGGCCGGGGTCGGGAAGAGCCGTCTGGCACTGGAGGCGGTCGCCTGTCCGCAGGACGGTCCGCGGCAGGCCGTGGCGCGTGTCCGGTGGCATGACGGTGTTCCCGTGGGGCCCTGGGCGCCGGCGGCGCGGATCGCCCGGGCGCTGGACGCGGTGACCGGTACGAAGAGCGGTCACGGGGCTCCGGACCTGGCAGCCGCCGTACGGTCTCTGCCGGGCGGCGGGCTGCTGCTCGTCCTGGACGACGTCGATCCCGTGCTCGCCGAGTGCGCCGGTCTTGTCCGGTCGCTGCTGAGGGACGTCCCGGCTCTACGGGTCCTGGTCACGGCGCGCCGGCCGCTGGGGCTCGATGGCGAGCACGTGCTGCGGCTCGGCCCGCTGGCGTCCGACGCCTCACGAGGAGGCCTCTCGCCGGCGGCGGAGCTGTTCCACGCCCTGGCGGCCCGGCGGGGCCGGGCGGAGGAGGCGGACCGAGGAGCGGTCGACCGGGTGTGCGCGCTGGTGGAGGGGGTACCCCTGGCGCTCGAACTGGCCGTGGCGCAGTTGGGCGACCTCACCGTGAGCCGGCTCGCCGACCGCCTCCGGGGCGGGCAGTGCTGGCTGTCGGCTGCCGGGGCGCCCCTCCGGCGTCACCGGTCGGTGCGGGCGTCGATCGGAGCCGTACACGCGCTGTGCGACACGGCCGTACGTACGGTCTGGAGGCGTCTGAGCGTGTTCGCGGGCACCTTCACCGAGCAGGCGGCGGTCTTCGTGTGCGAAGGGGGCGACCTCTCCCCTGCCGAGGTTCCTCCCGCGCTCGCCGAGCTGAGCGCGGTCGGCGTGCTCCACCCCGACGGCGGGACCGGCACCGTTCCCGAGCCGCGCTATCGGATGGCCCGCGCCGCCCGCGACTTCGGCGCCGAACGCCTCACGGCGACGGGCGAGTCCCCCGCGGCGCGGGCCCGGTACGCCCGGCACTGCCGGAGCACGGCCGCGGTCGCGGAAGCGCTGTGGGACGCCGGCCTTCAGCAGCAGGCCGTCCGGCTCGTCCGCGACGCGCTCGACGACCTCCACGCCTTCCTCGACCACGCCGTCCGCCATCCCGGTCACGCCGAGACGGCCGTGGAGACGGTCCTCCACGTCTGGTTCTGGTGGGCGGCGCACAGCCGTGGCCCGGAGGCCGTCATCCGCCTCCTCGCCCTGCTCCCTCTCCTGCCCGCGAACAGCCCGTCGGCGGCCCGCGGACAGTGGCTGGCCGGGTGGCTCGCCGCCGACGCGGACCCCGCCACCGCCCGTCGCCTCCTGGATCTCGCCTGGCCGACGGCCGTGCTCGCCGGGGACGACGCGCTCATCGGCCGCATCGCCCACGCGCACGGCACACTCGCCTGGAAGCGCCACGATCTGACCGCGGCCGCCGCCCACTACCGGCAGGCCGCCGACACCGTCCCCGCACACGCCCCCGGCGGCCCCGGCCCCATGGTCAGCCTCGCCGCCCTGGCCGTCGTCCAGGCCCACACCTCCCCCGCCCTGGCCGCCCGCACCGCCCGCCAGGCCCTCGCGCAACCGGCCGGCGGCCACGACACCTGGGCCACGGCCCTCGCCCACTCCGCCCGGGCCCTCGCGGACCACCGAGCCGGCCACCCCGGCCGCGCCCGCCGCCGCGCGCACCGCGCCCTGGCCCACCTGGAAGCCCGACTCGACGCCCCGCAGGCCCACACCGCCCTGCGCCGCCTGCTTCACCACATCGACCACGACCGCCCGGGCCGCTCCCCGCGCCCGGTGAGCCTGCCGTCCGCGCGCCCGCGGCTCAGGTCCCTCCCCACGACGAGCCCGGCCGCCGGCTGAATGACGCTCCACGGATCCGGAATCCGTCACCCGAAGGCGGCAAAGGCCGAGAGGGCGGGCCGAGGCAGGAGGGGACGAGGTGCTGCCGGGGCGGGTGGGTACGCGGATCGGGTCCCGGCGCCCCGTTCACCCTCGGGACCGCGTCCCCGCTCGGTGCGGGGCCCGGTGGCACGCCGTCCCTCCTCTTCCCGGAGCGACTCCTCGGCCTGCTCGTTCGCCTTCGCGTCCGGCGTCCCCGAGCTCTCGGCCTCACGTGGCGCGGCGGATGGGGAGGGCCGGGCGGCGGCCCTCCCCATGTCCTACTGCCAGGTCGCGGTGTCGGGGTCGATGCCGTGGGCACGTGCGCCGGCGTCGATGATGCGGCGGAACCAGGCGGCGAGGCCGGGGCGGATGGCGTCGTAGTGGGCGGCGAAACCCGGATCGGTCTCGTACGTGCGGCCGAGGCAGACCTGCATCTGCCGGGTGAGGGGGAAGTACGAGGCGGTGAAGGCTTCACGGTGCCGTTCGACGAGCCGGTTCGCTTCCGGGCCGCCGTTGTAGTAGTCGCTCATGCGCCCACCTTCCAGCCTCACCCGACGTGAGGGTCAAGCCCGACTCCAGGGCCGGTTTCCGATGCGCGTTCCGGAGGCTGCGGGGCCCCGGGCGTGGACGGTCCCGCGGAGCCGGGTGACACGGAGCGACTGCCGCCCTGGGGAAGTGCGCGAAGTCGACGCCTTGGAGCAGAGCGTCGGAGTTCAGCCGTCGGCCGCGCTGTCAGCTCCGTGGGCTAGGGTCTGCGGCCATGACTGAGATCGCAGCCGAAGCGTGGCCGGAACCTCCGCTCGCCGGCACCGAGGCAGCAGCCGTCCTCGGCGCCCTCGAACGCCAGCGGGCCACCCTGGCCTGGAAGTGCTCCGGCCTGGACGCCTCCGGCCTTCGCGCCACACTCGGCACGTCCGCCGTCACCCTGGGCGGCCTCCTCAAGCACCTGGCGCACGTGGAGGACAGCCACTTCGCCCGGTTGTGGCTCGGCGCCCCCGTCGGGGCTCCCTGGGACACGGTCGACTGGGACAGCACTCCCGACTGGGACTACCGCTCCGCCGCCGGGGACACACCGGAACAACTGCTCGCCCTCTGGCAGGAAGCGGTCGCCCGCTCCCGTGCCATCGTCGACGAAGCGCTCAGCACGGGCGGGCTGGACCAGCTCGGCGCCTACACCACCCGCAGCGGCGGACGCCCCAACCTCCGCCGTATCCTTCTCGACCTCATCGAGGAGTACGCCCGCCACGCCGGTCACGCCGACCTCATCCGCGAATCCGTCGACGGGCTCACGGGAGAGGACCCGCCGAGGTGAACCGGCTCCGAGTCCTGTCCGACGGTCCATGCGCGGAGCCGGCGTCTGATGGCGGCTGTGGTGCTGGTGCCACGAAGGACGCAGGCGCGTCTGTCTCAGCGGGCGGCGACGCCCGTCACCGACGTCCCCGGCCTTCACCGCGTGATGGCGGAGGCCCTCGTGGGGCCCGGGGGCTGCTTCGGCCGGGAGTGGAACGCGTTCAAGGACTGCCTGGGTGGTTTCGGTGTGGCCCTTCCCTTCACCCGGGTCCGGCACGAAGCAGACACCGCGCGCCGAGCACTGGCGGACGTCGTCTCGGACCCTGATGAAGGGCTCTCCTCTGTCGAGGACATCGTTCGGCTGCTCAGGAGCTACGGTGCGACCGTCGTTCTTCAGTAACCGGGGCACTCCGCACTCTGCGGACCGCTGAAGGCCGGCACAGGGCCGACCGTGCTGTTCGACGGTTCTGAGGGCGGCGGGGTGGCCGGCCCCCTCGCCGCCCGTGTCGCGTCCCGGTCCTTCTCCGGCCGTGACAGGCGCCGGGTCCACGTCCGCCTGGCGGTGCTCCGAGGTGGAGCCTGCCGCTGACCCGAACCGTTGCCGGGCTCCCGTACGGGCGCCCGGCGCGGTACAGCGGACGGGCGCGGCAGGCCGTGCGGTCAGGTCAGGAGCGCGGCGGCGTGGTGACGTGCCTGGTCCAGCCAGGAGGCGCGGGTTTCACCGGACGAGTCGGTGACCGTCCGGAAGACGACCCGGCGGACGTCGGCGACTCCTATGTACGGCAGTACGCATGCCGCCCAGATCCTTTGCAGCGGGTCCCCGAACTCGGTCTCCTCTCGGTCGGCGGGAGTGTCGGAGGTGTTCAGGACGAGCGCCCGGCCGGCTCTGAGCAGCCCCACGGGCTCCCCCTCCGCGGTTCCCAGTTTGTAGGCGACTCCGGGCGCGAGCACCCGCTGCACCCAACCCGCCAGGACAGCGGGTGGCATGCCCCACCAGTTCGGGTGCACGAACACCATGGCGTCGAGCGTGGCCACCTCCGCCTGATGGAGCGCCACCTGGGCATCGTGAGCACGCGTGGCGGACCGGACCGTGTCCGTCTCATCGGCGGACAGCCCGGCTGCGAACTCCTCGGCGCAGAGGTCGTGCGCGAGAACCTCGCATCCGAGGTCACGCAGGTGTCGCACCACCGTGTCGAACACGGCGTGGTTGAAACTGCCAGGCCGTGGGTGCGCGAGATAGACCCCTATACGCGGCATGCATCCCCCAAGAACATCGCTGGTAGCCGATCATGGTGGCCCTGCTACCGGCCCCATGGATGATCAAGCATGGCCGGTGGGAACGCTTCAGGGAACCGGTCCACGAGATCCGGACGAAAACACCGGTCGCCCGTACGCCTTCAAGGTGTACGACGGCAACCGGCGGCCGCAGCAGTCCGGTTCGCGACTCCTCCACGGCCTGTTCGACGAAGCCGCCATGGTCGCTCTCCGTGGAGTCGGTGCCACCGGCGGGGATCGCGTCGGCGTCCGCGGGACGGCCGGTCTTCGTCGCCCGCGCCACCCGTCGTGGTCGAACGCGCTCGAAGGGGTCTGACGGCAGTTCACGCACGGGGCGCCTCACGGGTGGTGTGCTGGTCTACGGTGAGATCGGACGCCTGCTCAGATGGCTTCGGCCGACCGGAAGGAGAGCCTGTCATGGGTGCCCTGCCCCGTCCTGGCGAGCCCGGGATCCCCCGTACCGCCAACGCGATCGCGGCCGCTCTCGCGCCGGGCCGCAAGGGGGTGTTCCTGGAGGAGCTGCTTGCCGCTCAGGCGGGGGACGAGCAGTTGGCCGTGATGGAGCGCTGGCATCTGCGGGCGGTCGCCGACACCCGTCGTACGGACGCCGACCGTGCTCAGGCGGCCGCGCTGCGGACCGGCGACCGTGGTGGGGTGCGCACGCTCGACGATGTCCTGGGCTCGCTGAGCGGGGCCTGGTGAGTCACGGCTTGACCGATCAGGCCGCCGCGGTCCTCTCGGCCATGTCCGCCAAGGCGCCCGAGACGTTCACCGCCACCGTCCGGGTCCTGGCCGTCGTCGCGGCGGCGCACGAGCGGGGCACCGTGCCGCCGGGGGCGAGCCCCACCGACCAGTGGGGCGATGTGTACGACCTCGACGTCCCTGGTCACCCCGTGCTCGTCGAATGGTTCACCGGGGATCCGGACGCGGTGACCATCACCCGGATCACGTGGCTGGAGAGCGTCCCGTAGCCGGTGGACGCCGGACGGTCACGGCGAGCGGGTTCCGTGGGCCGGCGGGCCAGGCGGCGGGGGCGGAGCGGCCGTATCGTCGCGCTCGTCTTCCCTGCGGCGCGGCCACCTGCTAGCGGCTGTCCGCCTTCGGCTTCCGGGTTCCGGTTTCCCCGACCGTGAAGCACGCGCCGGGATCGGCGTGCCGGACCTCCCCCAAAAACTCGGCGGCGGCGTGTGCGGTGGCCTCGGCCGGCTCCGTACCGGGGCCGACGTGGGTCACGACGAGCCGTCCGGCACCGGCCTGGGCTGCGCTCCGGCCGGCCTGGGCGGCCGAGTGGTGGCCTGGTCCCTCACCGTCGGCCTCGCAGACGAAGAGGTCGCAGTCCCGGGCGAGTTCGACGAGGGCGGGGCAGGGCGCGCAGTCGCCCGAGTAGGCGAGGGAGCGCCCCTGATCGTCCTCGACGCGGAGTGCGAAGGCGGGCATGCCGTGCTCGACGGCCCGTGCGCGCAGGGTGAGTCCTCCGATGGCGGCGGCATGCCCGTCGTACAGCTCCTCGACGGCGAAGGCCCGCTCGACGGGGCTTCGTTCGGGGCCGTTGGTCAGGAAGGCCGCCAGCCGGTCGGCGGTGCCGGGCGGTCCGAAGAGGGGGACGGGGAGGTCGAGATCGAGTCCGGCGTACAGGAGGGCGTAGTAGGCGGTGAGCAGGTCGGCGCTGTGATCGGCGTGCAGGTGGGAGATCCAGATGGCGTCGATCTCGCCGAGCCGGGCGTGCCTCTGGAGCTCTCCGAGCGTGCCGCTTCCGGCATCCACCCACACGCGGGCGCCGCCGCCCTCGACGAGATAGCCGGAGCAGGCGTTTCCCGGCCGGGGGAAGGGGGTCGCGGAGCCGAGCACGGTGATCCGCAGCGCATGGTCGATCATGGGTCCGATCCTAGGACCGGTGCTCGGGCCATGGGCGGGAGCGTACGGAACCGGGCACGGCAGGTGCGCGTCCGCCTGGTCCGGTCGGCTGATCGCCCCGTACGTTCTGGCCGGATGCCCTGGCGGGGCCGGTGGCGACGGGATTGAAGTGCGTCCGGGCGGGTAGCGGCGGTGTCGTACGAGAAACGACCGAAGCTGCTGCCGAAGACCGGGGATGCCGGGCATGGCCGCGGCAGGCGGCGCACGGGCCTCGCGGGGCGGCGTCGTCGTAGAAGGTGCCCAAAGCCGGTGCGGCAGCCGCCGGAAAGGGGTGTCCGCCATGTCGGACGAGGCCATGGGCGACGAGGTGTACCAACAGACCGGCGGGAACGAGGAACAGGAGGACGCGGCGCCCCTGGACCTCCAGAACGTCCTGGACGAACGCGACTACGACGCCATGCTCGACGAGGGTTACTCACCCCCGGAGAGGCCGCTCGGCGTGGAGAAGGCCGGTACGACCGCCGGAGAACAGCGGGAGGGCGAGCCCCTCGACGATCGGCTCCGGGAGGAGACGCCCGACACCGGTACCGCCGACGAGACGGATGCCGACGGCGTCGGCGACCTGCCAGGGGGTGCCGGGGAGCCCCTCGACAGCGAGGTCGGCGACCGCAGGGCCGGGCGCCTCGTCGCACCGGACGAGGGTACTCGGGAGGACGTCGAGCAGGCGCCCCTGGCTTCGGACGTCGGCATCGACGGCGGCGCGGCGGGGGCGGAGGAGGCGGCGATGCACGTCGTGCCCGAACCGGACCTCGACGCGGGACCGGAGGGGGCGGAGGGGGCGGAGTAGGGACTGGCTCCTGGTCCGGGCGGGATCCCGGTGCGGCCTCCGCGAGGCGCGACGCGGCCGCGCTTTTGCCGGATCGGCAACATGAGTGGTCCGGTGGGGAAGGACGGCGTAACGGTAGGGGCATGCCCGATGACATCACAGCAGAGTCCTCCCCGTCCTTGTCCGACGGTTACGTCGGCGACCCCGCCGTGCGGGAGGAGTGGGACAACCGGTACGCCGAGCGGCAGCAGCTCTGGAGCGGGCAGCCCAACGGGGCGCTCGTGGAGGAGGTCGCCGGCCTGGCTCCCGGGCGGGTGCTCGACGTCGGCTGCGGCGAGGGGGCGGACGCCATCTGGCTCGCCCGCGCGGGCTGGGAGGTGACCGCCCTCGAGGTCTCGGGGGTGGCGCTGCGGCGGGCGGCCTCCCATGCGCGGGAGGCCGGTGTGGGCGTTCGCTGGGTCCACGCGGGGCTGACCGAGGCGGCGCTTCCGCCGGCCTCCTTCGACCTGGTCTCCGCCCAGTACCCGGCCTTGCTGCGCACCCCTGAGGCCGCGGCCGAACGGGCGCTGCTCGCGGCCGTCGCGCCTGGGGGCGTGCTGTTGCTCGTCCACCACGCGGGCATGGACACCCACTCCTCGCACGACAGCGCCTTCGACCCCGCCGACTACGTCTGGCCCTCGATGGTCTCCGCGCTCCTCGACGCCGACTGGCGGGTGGAGGTGGACGAGCAGCGTCCCCGCCTGGTGCCGGAAGGCGGCGCCGGTGCGCACCACACCCACGACGTCGTGCTACGAGCCCGCCGACTGCGCTGACGCAGGTCGGCCGTTCCCGCGAGATGCGCCTCCGTGTCGTCCAGGCGCAGGAGCGTCAGCGTGATGGCCCCGTCGGACAGCATCGTTTCTTCATGCAATCGTTTCCTCATGCGGGGGGCGACGTCTGCCGGTTCAGCCGGTGGTGCCGTCGAGCATCTCGCGCAGGATGTCCAGGTGGCCGTTGTGACGGGCCGTCTCCTCGGTGAGGTGGAGGAGGATCCAGCGCAGGTCGACGTGGAGGCCGTTGCGGACGGTGCCCTTGGCCTTGGTGTCCAGGCTGTGGGCGGCGGCCAGTTCACGGTAGCGGGCGCTCTGTTCGGCGTACTCGTCGAGGAGTTGCGCGAGCGGGAAGTCGACGGCGATGCGCATCTCGCGGTCGGGGTCCTCGGCGGTCCAGGGGCCCTGGTCCTCCTCGCCCAGGAAGACCACCTGGAACCAGTAGTACTCGACCCAGCGCAGGTGGTTGATCAGTCCGCTCAGCGTCATCAGCGGAGAGCCCGGCAGGAGCGCCTTGCGGGCGTTCTCCTCGGAGACGCCTTCGCACTTGGCGCGGGCGGTGTCACGTGCGTAGTCGAGGAACGTGGTGAGCTGGGTGCGCTCGTCCCACGCGGGCGGCGTGTCGTCGATCGTGGTAGTCATCGCACGAAGCATTCCCGCTTCCCGGGCCGGTGTCGAGGCGTTTTCGCGGCGGGCCGCTCAGGCACCGGAGTCGGAGGTCCTGAGCCCCGGAGGTCGTAGGGGGAGGAGGAGCCCGTCGTGCCTTCCTGGCTGTGCGGTGCGGAGCATGGACACAGCAGGCCGGTACAGGGACTTCGCGGTGCGGGAAGCCCGCGGGCACTCCCCCTCTAGGAGGAAGTGGCCGACCGGGTCGCCCGCGACGAGGAGTTGCTCTCGCTCATCGAGCGGTTGCCCGAGGAGAAGCGTCGGCCCCACCTGCTCCTGGGCGCCGTGCGGTATTTCGACGGGCCTCTTCAGGACCCCGGGGCTTTCCGGGCCTGGGTCGCGTCGCCCACCGGGACCGGGTGCGTGCGACCGTGCCGGCACGCCGGACGCAGACGAACGAAGCCGGCCGGTGTGTCACGCTGCTGCCGCTGCCGGCGTCCCTGCCCCAGCCGCTCGCCCTGATCGAGGTCGCGCCTCGGCAGGGCTGTGCCTGTACCCGGACGAGTACCGGTACCGGTGGGACGACCGCCCTCCCCTCGGTCCGGCCGGGACCCGGACCGGATACGGGCATCGAGCATCGGGCACGCGACGCTCGGTGTGCCGCGCGCCGCGTGCCTGCCCCGGGGCTTCTCACGGCGTGCCGGGCGGTTCGTCCTCCTCGTCGCGGCGTTCCTTCAGCGTCGCCCGGTAGGCGCTCGGTCGTCGTCCCGTGTGGCGGACGAAGAGGGCGGTGAACGTGCCCGGGTCGCGGTAGCCGACGTCGGCGGCGATGGCGGCGACGGTCCGGTCGGTCGTCTCCAGGAGGTGGCCGGCCCGGCGGACCCGTGCGGAGTGCAGGTACGCGAGGGGTGTCCGGCCGGTCTCGGCGCCGAAGCGGCGCAGCATGGTCCTGGCGCTGACTCCGAACTCCCGGGCGAGGGCCGGCAGGTCGTAGCGGGCGGCGAGGTTCTGGTCGAGGCGGCGCATGACGCCGGCCGAGAAGCCGTGTCCCGCCGTCGGCAGGAGGTCCGTGTCGACGTACGGCGCCTGGCTCGACCTCGTGTCGTCCAGGAGGGCCAGGCGGGCGGTGCTCCGGGCGATCCGGGGGCCGTCGTGCTCGCGGACGAACCGCAGGGCGAAGTCGTACATGGCGCTGAACGCGGCCGTGGTCGTCACCCCGCGGTCGGTCACCACCAGTTCCTCCCGGCGCAGTCGTACGTCGGGGTAGCGGTGGGCGAGGCGGTCCGCGTACATCCAGGAGGTCGTCGCGTCCCGGCCGTGCAGCAGCCCGGCCTCCGCGAGGAGGAAGGCGCCGACGCAGATCGACACCACGGCGGTTCCCGACGCCGCCTGGGCCCGGATCGCGGCGATCTCGGGCATGAGCTTCGCGAGGGCCGTGCCCGGGTCGAGAGCGGAGGGCAGTTCGAAGCCCGGCACGATCAGGACGTCGGTCGGGCGGACCGCCGTGACGTCGATGCGCGCGCCGCCGGAGGCGGTCACGCGGCGGCGCGGCGAGACCACCGACGTCGTGTACGAGGGCTCCGCCGCGCCCTGGGCCGCGGCGACGTGGGCGGCCATGGTCAGGATGTCGGGCACGCCGAAGACCTCGGACGCGAAGCAGTCGGGGTAGGCCAGCACGCTGACCCGCAGCGGGCTCATGGGGACCTCCGGCGGACGGACGGGCGGACGGGCGGACGGGCGGACGGGCGGACGGGCGGCGGTATTCCCGGGAGACGTGGCGGTATCTCCGGTTCTCCGAGTGCTCAGGGTCCCTTCATCCTTCCTGTCATGGCAACCACAAGACGGCAGTACGACGACGACCCGCTGGACGACTTCGCGTGCAGGGAAGTCGAGGTGGAGGGCGTCCGCAAGCGCGTGCACGTGACGGGGGCGGGGCCCGCGGTGGTCGTCATGCCCGAGATGCCGGGGATCAGTCCGGACGTCGCCCGGTTCGCGCGGTGGATCCGGGAGGCCGGGTTCTCGGTGTACGTGCCGTCGCTGTTCGGTGTCGACGGGGCCTATCCCCGTGCCGGAGCGGGTGAGACCGTCGTCCGGCGCGCCTGTGTCAGTGCCGAGTTCCGGGCGTTCGCCGGCGGTGGCACCAGTCCCGTCGTCGGATGGCTGCGGGGGCTGGCGCGTGCGGCGCATGCCGAGCGGGGCGGGCCGGGGGTCGGGGCCGTCGGTCTGTGCTTCACCGGGAACTTCGCCCTCTCCATGGCGCTCGAACCCGCCGTCGTGGCGCCGGTGGTCAACCACCCGTCCCTGCCGCTCGACGATCCCGCCGGGATCGAACTGGACGAGGCGGACGCCGCTGCCGTGGCCGAGCGTGTGCGGCGGGACCGACTGAAGGTGCTCGCCTACCGTTTCGAGAACGACCGGTGGTGCACGGGGCAGCGGTTCGCGGCGTACCGGGCGCTGCTCGGCGACGCCTTCGACGGCCGCGTGCTGCCCGCCGAGGCGGCGAACACCGACCCGCCGCCCTTCTTCCGCGAGGTCGTCGGCTGCCCCCACAGCGTCGTGACGGCCCATCTCGTGGACGAGGCCGGCCATCCCACCGTACGGGCCCGCGACGAGATCGTCTCCTTCCTGGTGGAACGGCTCAAGGGGCGGGCGGCGGGGTGAGTCCGGATGCGGTCCGGACCGGGGGCACGGAACCGGGTGGCGGCTCCGTCCGCGCTCGGGCAGGATCGCCCGCATGTTCTCTGTCGTGCAAAACGTGGCGATCGACTGTGCGGACGCCTATGAGATGGCCCGGTTCTGGAGTGCGGTGACCGGTGGTCCGCTGCATCCGGAGGCCAGGCCGGGCGACCGGGAGACGCAGGTGACGCTCCCGGAGGGCCCGGCGCTGTACTTCAACCAGGTGCCGGAACCGAAGACGGTCAAGAACCGGATCCGCTTGTGCCTTCGCCCGACGACCTCGCGAGAGGAGGAGGTCGAGCGGCTGCGGGGACTCGGTGCCACCCTGGTCGCCGACCGGCGGGAGCCCGACGGCACGGGCTGGGCCGTCCTCACGGACCCGAACGCGTCTAACTAGCGGTTCTAGGGTATCGGCCGGTCAGTGGCACGCGGAAGCCCCGCCCGCACGCCACGGGGGCAGCGTACGAACGGGGCCGGGCCGAACCGCTGAACTGTCTTGCTCGCCGTCGCTCAGCGGGCCGGGGTCGGGTCAGCGCGGGTCACTCGCGCATGGTCGGTGTACTCGCGCCGGAAGAGGTCATGGCCGGGGTTCAGGCCGGTATGTCTCAGCGCCCAGTCTTGGGCGGTCTCGGGATCATCCTGCGGGCCGGATGACTCGCCGCATCCGATGGACGTGCAGAACAGTTCCGCCGTAACGCCACCCTCGGGTGCGTGCTGGATCGTGTGGGTCACGTAGCGGTAGACAGCACGGGTGGTCATCCGAACGCCTCAGCGGGCAGCGTGGGGCCGTCCTCGGCGT
Organism: Streptomyces sp. CC208A; assembly: GCF_030010625.1. Taxonomy (GTDB): domain Bacteria; phylum Actinomycetota; class Actinomycetes; order Streptomycetales; family Streptomycetaceae; genus Streptomyces. The sequence goes on from NZ_JASCXN010000028.1 coordinate 116,559, forward strand.
CATCGTCGTCCGGCTCCGGGATGCGGTTCCCTCGGCTCTCCGCGACCCTGAGCGCGTCTTTCAGGCACTCGGACAGGCGCAGGGCCGTATACCTGATCTCAGAGTGGGGCGACTTGGGGTCAGACAGAACCTTGTCCGCCGACTCCAGGACGCTCGCGCCCATCCCGAGCTGAACGGCTTCCATCTCGTCAGCGAGACGGGACAGGACACTGTTCGCCCCGCCGTCCGTGCTCAGATAGCACGACTTGCCGTCCCTGGCCCACGGGAGCAACCGAGGCGGTAAGCCCGCCGCTGCGTCGGCCAGGTCGCGCCGTCGCTCCCGGTCTCCCTCAGTCCTGCGTGTCACGTCGGCCCCCTCGGTCCGCTCGGTTGATGTGGTGACGGTACGAGCGGCGAGGGGGCCAATCCACGTGCACTGTGGGGTAGTTCGGGAGGCCAGCGGACCGAAGTACCGCGCTCCGCAGTAGCTCAGCCAGCGACCCCGAGGTGTGCCGCCATGCTTCGCATTTCTTCGGTCAGCGTGCGCTTACGCGTCTTGAGGATGTCGACCATGACGTAACGGGCCATGGGTTGATGAGTGATCCATCCCTCTGCGCGCTGCTTGATCTGCATCAACTCACCCATGGCGTCCTGGTGTTCGCCGGATGCGACGTACGCCTTGGCCACGTCCAGGCGGTGACGGTTCCAGTTGTTCGGCGTGACCCCGCCGAGACTGCGCAAGCCGCTACCGCTCACGGGGCCTTCATCAGCGCGCCGCAGGACTCCGCGCGCATCGCCGATCAGCGACAGGTCTTCGATCGCCTTCATCTCAGCCGTTGCGGGACCGAACCCGCCCCAGTGGTCGGGAAAGCCCATGTCCTCACGCCCCATGGCGCTTGCTGCTGTCGCTGCCATCCGTCGGGCCTCAGCGGCTACGTCCGGGCGGTTGTTGCGCACGCTGGACGCTGCCACCCTGAGCCACAGCTCACCCCACACGGCCAGATGATCCGTGGAGGCTGAGGACAGCCGGGGTTCGATCTCGGCGGCCGTCTGCGCTGCAAGTTGCTCGCACTCGTCGAACCGGTCTTGCCGCAGCAGCAACCAGCACATGCCGACGACGCCAGTTGCCGCCGTGAGGGTCTGCCCGTTCTCCCTGGCAAGGCGGATCGCCTCCGCCAGCGCGTAGTAGGCCATGTCGTACTGCCGTACCTGCGTGAGGAACTGGCCAGTCATCAACAGCACTTGAGAGCGTGCGATCACTGCGTGCTGCTGATCCTCGCCGTCAAGGGCATTCACGGCAGCCTCAGAGCTACGCAACAGCGGAGGAAGCATCTTGGCCACGGACGAATATCGGTCCTGGTCATACAGCGCCCTTGCGTCCCGAACCTTCTGGCGCGTCGCATTCAACCCCGCAGGTTCCACCGGGTCCGCCGTGAGAGGGGCGGCAAGCCCGATGGGCGGCATGAGAGCCCGCCGCAACTCAACCAGGTGACGCCGGTTGGCGTCGTCTTGCGGGCCGACCACGGAACGGGGCGCTTCGGTAGCGAACAGCGCGGACGTGCTGACCCCCAGCGCGCGGGCAAGGGCGTGCAGGGTCTCAACCCGTACGTCCCCGCCCTGTTCGACCTTGCGAACGGTACTTAGCGAAAGGTCGGCCGATTCGGCCAACCCTTCCTGGCTCAGTCCGGCCGTGCGCCGGTACTTCCGGATGTTGTCTGCCAACCCTGTGGACATCAGCGCTCACCTCACGACAAGCGTATGCCCGTCCGCTACCTGAGCAACGCCGATCAGTCAAGACGAGCGGACGAGGGCCGAAACGCCGAAGCCCCCGACTGCCGCGCTGGGCGGCTGCCGGGGGCAGGGTCGTTCAGAAGTGTTCGGGGCACTCGCAGATCACGCCGAGTGCCGCTGGGTCGGGGTCCGTGCCGGCTTCGGCGCGGAACAGGTTCCTGAAGAGCGGCCACAAAGGGTGCGCGCCGATCTTGCGGGGCTCCTCGTCGGCCAACAGGCAGGCCAGCTCCCGAAGTTCATCGCTCAGAGGCGGAAGCGTGTCGGCCCAGCGGCGTTGGCGGTCGGCCAGACACTCACCCAGATGTTCATACACGGCGGGACTCCTCAACTGCCCTTCGGGCGGCGTCTCTCATGACGGTCAGCGGGTCGGCGTCGCCCGTGTCGGTGGCGCGTTCGTGGGCGGACAGGGCGGCGTCGAGCTGGGCCAGGAAGCGGAGCGCGGGATGGGCGACCGGTGCCCCGGCGCTACCGGGCACGAGAACGCCGTCAGCGGCTATCTGAGCCACCAAGGCACCCCACACGGCCCGAAGCTCCTCGTATCGTTCCCCGTCGATCTCAGCGGGTGCGGTGGACTTCGTGACGCTGGTCTTGGCGGTGGACTTGCGGGCGCGTGCCGCTGCCTTCCTGTGAGCGTCGCTGCAATACCGGGTGCGCCGGTCAGCGTCGGCGGGCAGTTCCGCGCCGCAAGGAGCGTGAGCACATCGTCTCTTCAATCGGTTTCCCTTCGGATTTGGCGGACACTCTGGAATTTCTGTGTCCGGGACGGACGTAAAAGGCGAGCTGGGGCCGGGATCGCTGAGCGGCATTGCCGTGAACTTTCGGTCCACATACGCCTACCGGCAGCCCAAGAAAATCGAGAGGGCAAGCGATCAACCGTCAATGACGCGAACGGCAGTGCCGACATTCAAT
>NZ_JASCXN010000029.1 GCF_030010625.1 Streptomyces sp. CC208A
TCGCGTTGAGCGGGACGGACAGGTCGGAATGTGACCTGCCGTCCACAGCGTCCTCGCTGTGTTTTGTTTCAAAGGAACCTCGACCATCCGGAGATGGACGGGGTATCAACTAATCTGGCGTTGATTTTTGGCACGCTGTTGAGTTCTCAAGGTGCGGACGCTTCCTTCGTTCCTGTTTCCAGGCTCTCCGGGCGCTTCCTTCGTTTCCGACTCTATCAGATCTTTCCGATCCGATTTCCCCGGTGCTTTCCGGTCCCGAATTCTTGCTTTCCTCGGGGCCTTCCGGCGTTTCCGACTCTATCAGATCCTTTCGGCGTCTGATTCCCAGTCAGAGGGGGTTGTCTTCGCGGCTGTTGGGCCGTTCCGACGGGTGAGACTTTAGCGGATTCCCCGCCCCCGATGCGAATCGAGCGGCATGCGCCCGAACTTCGAACGCGGATTCCTCATTTCGCAAAAGCGCACGGAAAGCAGAACGGCACGAAGAATCGTGGCCGTCAGGCTGAGTGGATCTTGCGGAATGGCTGTCCGGGGCCGACCGGGGTCGGTGCTCACGTCGGACAACTCGGAGAACAGTACGGAGCGTGCAAACCCATGTCAACCCCGGGCCCGGGCGCGTACCCTGACCGCATGACTACGCATGCGCACACCACCCAGTGGTGGGCCGCCTGACGGCGGCCCGTACTGACGCATGCACACGGCCGCCGCCTCGGCGGCCGTTCGCGTATCCCCCTCCGGGAGCCGGGCCGTCGGGTCGGCGCGGAACGGAGAAGGAGCGGAACGCGATGACGAGGATCTTCAGCGGGGTCAAGCCGACGGGGCATCTGACGCTGGGCAACTACCTCGGAGCCGTACGGCGGTGGGCAGAGGTGGACCAGTACCGGGGCGAGGCACTGTTCAGCGTGGTGGATCTGCACGCGCTGACCGTGGAGCACGATCCGGCGCGGGTGCGGCGGCTGAGCAGGCAGGCGGCGACGCTGCTGCTGGCGTCGGGCCTCGATCCGGAGGTCTGCACGCTGTTCGTGCAGAGTCATGTGGACGAACACGCCCGGCTGTCGTACCTGCTGGAGTGCACGGCCACCGACGGGGAGCTGCGGCGGATGATCCAGTACAAGGAGAAGAGCGTCCGGGCCCGGGCGGCCGGGGAGAGCGTGCGGCTGTCGTTGCTCACCTATCCCGTGCTGATGGCGGCGGACATCCTGGCCTACGGGGCCGACGAGGTGCCGGTGGGCGACGACCAGACGCAGCACGTGGAGCTGACGCGGGACCTGGCGGTGCGGTTCAACCAGCGGTACGGGTACACCTTCACCGTGCCGAGGGCGACGCGGCCGGCGGTGGCGGCGCGGGTGATGGATCTGCAGGACCCGCTCTCGAAGATGGGGAAGTCCCATGAGAACGGGGCCGGGATCGTCTATCTGCTCGACGACGCGGACACCGTGCGGCGGAAGGTCATGCGGGCCGTGACGGACAGCGGGCGGGAGGTCGTCCACGACCGGGACGGCAAGCCGGGTGTCGCGAATCTGCTCGATCTGCTGGCGGCGGCGACGGGTGGGGACCCGGAGAAGCTGGCCGGTGCGTACGCGTCGTACGGCGCTTTGAAGAAGGACACGGCGGACGCGGTCGTCGAACTGCTGCGGCCTGTGCGGGCGCGGCATGCCGAGCTCGCGGCGGATCCCGGGTTCGTGGACGGGGTGCTGCGGGACGGGGCCGAGCGGGCGCGGGGGATGGCGCGGCCGCTGGTGGACCGGGCCTATCGGGCGATCGGGCTGCTGCCCGCCGTGTGAGGGGGCAGCCGGGTAGGTCAGCCGTTTCCGGAGGCGAGCTCGCGGCTGCGGTCGCGGGCCGCTTCCAGGGCGGCGATCAGGGCGGCGCGTACGCCGTGGTTCTCCAGCTCGCGGATGGCGGAGATGGTGGTGCCGGCGGGGGAGGTGACGGCCTCGCGGAGCTTGACGGGGTGCTCGCCGCTGTCGCGGAGCATCACGGCGGCGCCGATGGCGGCCTGGACGATGAGGTCGTGGGCCTGGGCGCGGGGCAGGCCGAGGAGGATGCCTGCGTCGGTCATGGCCTCGACCAGGTAGTAGAAGTACGCGGGGCCGGAGCCGGAGAGGGCGGTGGCGGCGTCCTGCTGGGACTCGGGGACGCGGAGGGTCTTGCCGACGCCGTCGAAGATCTCCTCCGTGTGGGCGAGGTGGTCGGCGGTGGCGTGGCTGCCGCCGGAGATCACGGACATGCCCTCGTCGACGAGGACGGGGGTGTTGGGCATGACGCGGACGACGGGGGTGCCGGGGCTGAGGCGTTCCTCGATGAAGGCGGTGGTGATGCCGGCGGCGGCGCTGATGACGAGGCGGTCGGGGGCGGTGTGGGGGGCGAGTTCGTCGAGGAGGCGGCCCATGTCCTGGGGCTTGACGGCCAGGATGAGGGTGTCGGCGCGCTTGGCGGCCTCGGCGTTGGTGACGGTCTCGACGCCGTAGCGGTCGCGGAGTTCTTCGGCGCGCTCGCTGCGGCGGGTGGTGACGAGGAGGTGGGCGGGGCGCCAGCCGGCGCGGATCATGCCGCTGAGGAGCGCTTCACCGATCTTGCCGGTGCCGAGGACTGCGACGGTCTGGGTCATGGCTCTGTTCACCTCGCCGGAGGGGGGTACGTGTCGTCATCCTCGCACCGGCGGGGCGGCCGGCGCGCGGGGTGTCCGAGAGGCGGTCACGCGGTGCGACGGCGGAGGGTGGCGGCGCCGAGGGCGAGGACGAGGACGGCGCAGCCTGCGACGACAAGTGCGTCGCGGACGAAGGCGGCGGTCATGTCGGTGTGGCGGAGGACCTCGTTCATGCCGTCGACGGCGTACGACATGGGCAGGACGTTCGAGATCGCTTCGAGGGCGGGGGCCATCTTGTCGCGCGGGGTGAACAGGCCGCAGAGGAGGAGCTGGGGGAAGATCACGGCCGGCATGAACTGGACGGCCTGGAACTCGGAGGCGGCGAAGGCGGAGACGAAGAGGCCGAGGGCGGTGCCGAGGAGGGCGTCGAGGAGGGCGACCAGGAGGAGGAGCCAGGGGGAGCCGACGACGTCGAGGCCAAGGAACCAGACGGCGAGGCCGGTGGCGAGGACGGACTGGACGACGGCGACGAGGCCGAAGGCGAGGGCGTAGCCGGCGATGAGGTCGGCCTTGCCGAGGGGCATGGCGAGGAGGCGTTCGAGGGTGCCCGAGGTGCGTTCGCGGAGGGTGGCGATGGAGGTCACCAGGAACATGGTGATCAGGGGGAAGATGCCGAGCAGCGAGGCGCCGATGCTGTCGAAGGTCCCCGGGCTGCCGTCGAAGACGTAGCGGAGCAGGAAGAGCATCACGCAGGGGACGAGGAGCATCAGGGCGATCGAGCGCGGGTCGTGGCGGAGCTGGCGCAGGACGCGGGCGGCGGTGGCGAGGGTGCGTGCGGTGGTCATGGGCGGGACTCCCCGTGGGCGGTGCGGGCCGCGGCGGTGTCGACCAGGTGGAGGAAGGCTTCTTCGACGGTGTCCGTGCCGCTCTGGCGGCGGAGGGCGTCGGGGCTTCCTTCGGCGAGGATCTCGCCCTCGCGCATGAGCAGGAGGCGGTGGCAGCGCTCGGCCTCGTCCATGACGTGGGAGGAGACGAGGAGGGTGGTGCCCCGGTCGGCGGCGAGGCGGTGGAAGAGGTCCCACAGGTCGCGGCGGAGGACGGGGTCGAGGCCGACGGTGGGTTCGTCGAGGACGAGCAGCTCGGGGGTGCCGAGGAGGGCGACGGCGAGGGAGACGCGGTTGCGCTGGCCGCCGGAGAGGCGTCCGGCGAGGGCGTCGGCGTGGTCGGTGAGGTCGACGTCGGCGAGGGCGTGGTCGACGGCGGTGCGGCGGTCCTGGCGGTGGGCGCGGCCGGGGAGGAGGACGGCGGCGAAGTAGTCGAGGTTCTGCCGGACGGTGAGGTCGTCGTAGACGGAGGGGGCCTGGGTGACGTAGCCGATGCGGGGGCGGAGGTCGGCGTGGCCCGCGGGGCTTCCGAGGACGGTGAGGGTGCCGGTGACCTTGGCCTGGGTGCCGACGACGGCGCGCATGAGGGTGGTCTTGCCGCAGCCGGAGGGGCCGAGGAGGCCGGTGACGCGGCCGGCGGGGACGGTGAAGTCGAGGCCGCGCAGGACGGTGCGGTCGCCGCGTACGGCGGTGAGGGCGCGGGCGGTGACGGCGGGGTGCGGATCGGGGGGTTCGGGTGCCCCGGGCGCGTAATTCATCATGTGATGAATAGTGGGGACGGAGAAGCCCCCGCGTCAAGGACCACGGGGGCTTCGGGCGTGCGGACCGGCCTGTGGGGCGGGTCCTGGCGGTGGCGTCAGGGGCGCTTGGGCTTCTTGCGGCGGGCCGGGTTGCCGGTGCGGGTGCCGCGCCGCTTCTCGTGGCGGGCGAGGGCCGTCTCGTACTCCTCGCGGCGGAGCTTCTCGCCGGGGGCCTCCAGGAAGCAGCGGAGGAAGTAGGCGAGGAGTCCGCCGATGAAGCCGATGGCCTTGAGGCTCTTGAGGGAGTCCTCGCGGGCCTGGTCGACGGGGCGGCGGCCGAAGCCCTCCCAGGTCCTGGCGAAGGCGATGGCCGAGCAGATCGCGAACATCAGGATCACCAGGGTGTTCACGAGGCCGCCCACCGCGGCGACCTGGAGCCCCTGGTAGGCGAAGCGCAGGACGAAGGCGCCCGCGACGGCCGCGGCGAGCGCGCCGACGGCGAGGCCGGCGCGGCGCAGGCCGTAGTGGGCGCTGTGGTCGACCCAGGTCGTCCCGAAGAAACGGATCTCCTCGGGCCGGGGTCCGCTCGCGCCGTTCTCAGGGGTCTGCTTGTCCTCGCTCACGAGGTCGATTATCCCCGGAGCGGCGCGCGGACGGCCGGGGCGAAGGTCCTCAGGCGCAGCGCGACGCGACGTAGCCGTCGCTGCCGGTCCTGACGTAGGCGTCGGAGACGTACTGGCCCGGGGCTATGTTGTCCCAGATGCGGCTGGTGCCGTACGGGCCCGAGACCCACTCGCCCGCCTTCTGGCAGTAGACGGGGACGGTCGCGCCCTCGGAGAGCACCCGGACGACCGGGTACTGGGTGCTCGGGCCGGAGCGGACGTTGAGCCGGTAGCCGGGCGCGACCGGGTAGTACTTGACCGTCATGCTGTTCTCCCCCTGGCTTCACTCTGTGCGACGCGCGCAGGCTACCCGATTCGATTCGCCATCCGTAGTGATCCTGTGGCAGTCTGTGACGCACAGGCCCGGCGCCCAGGCGACGCGGGGTTCCCTCCTCGGCAGGTTCACATGACCTCGCCGACCGGCGTCCGGGGGGACGTGTCACGAGGACTGATGGCTTCTGTCATCGGCACCAGGGCACGAGGCGATCGGCTCACGTCCCTGAGCAACAGGGAACCATCAAGCCGATCAGAGACGCTAGCAAGCCCCTCCGACATCGCAGCCCCCATCGACTAGGCTCCGTCGCGTCGCGCACGCGCGCGTGGACGCGGAACCACACGGGGGTGGGAGATGCCGCCGTTGAGCAGTACCGACGCCGGCCGGGGCGCCGAGGGGCCCGAGTACGCCGGTGAGTACCGGCTGCAGGCGGTGCTCGGCGCGGGCGGCATGGGCGTCGTCCACCTCGCCTCTTCGCCGTCCGGGCTGCGGCTCGCGGTGAAGGTGGTGCACGCGCGCTATGCCGAGGATCCCGACTTCCGGGCCCGGTTCCGGCAGGAGGTGGCCGCCGCCCGCCGGGTCAGCGGCGCCTTCACCGCGCCCGTGGTGGACGCCGATCCGGACGCCGAGCGCCCCTGGATGGCCACCCTCTACGTCCCCGGCCCCACCCTCGCCGACCAGGTCCGCCAGCGCGGCATCCTCTCCCCCGCCGAGCTGCGCCGGCTGACCGCCGGGCTCGCCGAGGCGCTGCGCGACATCCACCGGGCCGGGGTCGTGCACCGGGACCTCAAGCCGAGCAATGTGCTGCTCACCGACGCCGGGCCCAAGGTCATCGACTTCGGGATCTCCCGGCCCGTCGACAGCGACCTGCACACGGAGACCGGGAAGCTGATCGGTTCGCCGCCGTTCATGGCGCCCGAGCAGTTCCAGCGGCCGCGCGAGGTCGGGCCGTCCGCCGACGTCTTCGCGCTCGGCTCGGTCCTGGTGCACGCGGCGACCGGGCACGGGCCCTTCGACTCGGACAGCCCGTACATCGTGGCGTACCAGGTGGTCCACGACGAGCCGGACCTGACCGGGGTACCGGCCGAGCTGGCCCCGCTGGTCGCGCGCTGCCTCGCGAAGGAGCCGGCCGAGCGGCCGACGCCGGCCGAGATCATGGCGGCCCTGCTCCCGCCCTCGTACGAGGCCGAGGCCTTCATACCGTCCCAGCGGAGGCGGCCCTCGCTGCCCGCGGACCCCTTCGCGCCGGAGGGCCGGACCGGCGACTCCGCCGGAGACATCGGGGACGGTTTCGCCCGCGGTGACACCACGACCCGGCCCGCCGGGGCTTCCGTGCCCGCGCGGCGCGGTCGCTCCCGGCTGGCGTCGCGGCTCACGGTCTCCGCCGCGGTCGTGCTCGTCCTCGCCGGGGCCGGGGTGTACGCGGCGCTGCGGCCGCCGGCCCGGCCCCCGGTCGAGGGGCCCGCCCGCCCCGCCGAGGTCGCCACCGCCTTCGACGGCTGGCACACCCCCCTCCAGGAGCACGGCGGCTCCGCCGCGCCCGCCTGTCTCCACGAGGCAGGCTCCCTCTACTGCGCGGCCCGGGGAGTGGCGCTCGCCCGCCTCGATCCGATGACCGGCGAGGTGCTGTGGAAACGGACAGGGCCGGTGACGTCGGAGCCGCCGGGCGCGCCCGTGCCCCTGGCCGGCGGGGCGAGGCCGATGGTGGGTGCGGCGGCGGAGCCCGGTCCCCTGCGCGCGTACGCCGCCGAGGACGGGACGCCCGGCTGGACCGCGCGGGCGGACGTGCCCGAGACGTACCGCCCCGCGGGTGAGGTGGTGGTCCTGTCCGACGGCCACGGCGGCTTCCGGGCGCTCGACGCGCGGACCGGGGCGGAGCGGTGGGCCCACCGCCTGGACGGGTTCGACGTGCCGCAGATCGGCTCGTACGACGCTCCGGGCGGGCTGCTCACCGTCTCCGAGACGGCGGCGGACGGGCGCAGCACGCGCGTGGGGGCGATTCTGCCCGCGACCGGCGAGGTCGTCTGGAGCCGGGTGGTGACGGGGGACGTCTCTCCGGTCGGCCGCACCGGCGACGGGACGCTGGTCCTCGCCTCGCTCTACCAGGGCGGCCTGGTCGACGCGCTGGTGCTGCTCGCGCCCGGCGACCCCGGCGACCCGGCCGGCGGGCCGGCGGCCGGGGCGGAGCGCCGGGTCGAGATCCAGGAGCGGATGCAGCTCGGCGGCATCGCCGTACGGGGCTCGGTCGCGTACCTGCTCTCCCTGGACGGGCGGCTGGTGGCCCTGGACACGGCGGCGGAGAAGGGCAGCCGGCTGTGGGACCTGGTGACGGGGGCGTCGAACGTCTCGGCGCCGGTCCTCGGCCCCGACGACCGGCTCTACCTCTCCTCGGCGGACGGGCGGCTGTTCGCCGTGGACACCGCGCGCGGCGCGGTCGTCGGGCAGACCCGCCCCCGGCTGCGGAACGGGCGGCTCGGGTACGCGACGCTGGTGCCGGCGCCGTTGGTCGCCGGGGACCGGGTGTTCGGGACGGCCCCGGACGGCTCGGTCTTCGCGGTGGACGCGCGCGTGGCGGAGGCCTGGTAGCCGCGCTGCGGCGGCACGCGCGCGGGGAGCGGCGGCTACGGGCCGGTGGAGAGCACCGTCTTCGCACCGGACCGGCACGCGCGTGGGGAGCGGGCTTCTCGGGCCGCTCCCCACGCGCGTGGGGGGAGATTCCGGGGAGGGGCGGGGGCGTCAGCCCAGCTTGGACACGTCCCGGACCGCGCCCTTGTCGGCGCTCGTCGCCATCGCCGCGTACGCCCGCAGCGCCGCCGAGACCTTGCGCTCGCGGTTCTTCGGCGCGTACACGCCGCCCAGCGCCTCGCGGCGGGCGGCGAGGGTCTCGTCGTCGACGAGCAGCTCGATCGAGCGGTTCGGGATGTCGATGCGGATCCGGTCGCCGTCCTCGACGAGGGCGATGGTGCCGCCCGAGGCCGCCTCCGGGGAGGCGTGGCCGATGGAGAGGCCCGAGGTGCCGCCGGAGAAGCGGCCGTCGGTCACCAGGGCGCAGGTCTTGCCCAGGCCCCGGCCCTTGAGGAAGGAGGTCGGGTAGAGCATCTCCTGCATGCCGGGGCCGCCCTTGGGGCCCTCGTACCGGATGACGACCACGTCGCCGTCCTTGACCTGCTTGTTGAGGATCTTCTCGACGGCCTCCTCCTGCGACTCGCAGACGACGGCCGGGCCCTCGAAGGTCCAGATCGACTCGTCGACGCCGGCGGTCTTCACCACGCAGCCGTCGGCGGCGATGTTGCCGCGCAGGACGGCGAGGCCGCCGTCCTTGGAGTAGGCGTGGGCCGCGTCGCGGATGCAGCCGCCCGCCGCGTCCAGGTCGAGGCTCTCCCAGCGCTCGGACTGGGAGAAGGCGGAGGCGGAGCGGACGCAGCCGGGAGCCGCGTGGAACAGCTCGACGGCCTCGGCGGAGGGCGAGCCTCCGCGCACGTCCCAGGTGCCCAGCCATTCCTTGACGGAGCGGGAGTGAACCGAGTGGACGTCCTCGTTGAGCAGTCCGGCGCGGTACAGCTCGCCGAGGATGGCGGGGATGCCGCCGGCCCGGTGCACGTCCTCCATGTAGTACGTGCCGCGCGGGGCGACGTTCGGGGCGACCTTGGCCAGGCAGGGGACCCGGCGCGAGACCTCGTCCATGTCGGACAGGCCGTAGTCCAGCTCGGCCTCCTGGGCGGCGGCGAGCAGGTGCAGGATCGTGTTGGTCGAGCCGCCCATGGCGATGTCGAGCGCCATGGCGTTCTCGAAGGCCGCGCGGGTGGCGATGGAGCGCGGCAGGACCGAGGCGTCGTCCTCGTCGTAGTAGCGGTGGGTGATCTCGACGACCGTCCGGGCCGCGGCCTCGTACAGGGCGCGGCGGGCGGTGTGGGTGGCGAGCAGCGAGCCGTTGCCGGGCAGGGAGAGGCCGATGGCCTCGGTCAGGCAGTTCATCGAGTTGGCGGTGAACATGCCGGAACACGAGCCGCAGGTCGGGCAGGCGTTCTCCTCGATGCGGAGGATGTCCTCGTCCGAGATCTTGTCGTTCACGGCGTCGGAGATCGCGTCGACCAGGTCGAGGGTGCGGACGGTGCCGTCGACGAGGGTGGCGCGGCCGGACTCCATCGGGCCGCCGGAGACGAAGACCGTCGGGATGTTGAGGCGCAGGGCGGCCATCAGCATGCCGGGGGTGATCTTGTCGCAGTTGGAGATGCAGATCAGGGCGTCGGCGCAGTGGGCCTCGACCATGTACTCCACGCTGTCCGCGATCAGGTCGCGGGAGGGCAGGCTGTAGAGCATGCCGCCGTGGCCCATGGCGATGCCGTCGTCGACGGCGATCGTGTTGAACTCGCGGGCGATGCCGCCGGCGGCCGTGATGGCCTCGGAGACGATCCGGCCGACCGGCTGGAGGTGGGTGTGGCCGGGCACGAACTCGGTGAAGGAGTTGGCGACGGCGATGATCGGCTTCCGTCCGATGTCCGCGCCCGGTACACCGGAGGCGCGCATAAGGGCGCGGGCGCCCGCCATGTTGCGGCCGTGGGTGACAGTGCGGGACCTCAGCTCGGGCATCGTCGCTCGCTCCTCGTGACGGGTGTGCTTGCTTCGAGCGTACGCTGCCGCTCCAAGATCTGGACAGCCTGTCCGCTATACGGGACGTGATTTCAGGGTTCGGTCGGGGTTCGGCCGAGGTTCGCCCGGGCGGCGCTTCGGGGTCCGGTCCGGGTTCGATCAGGGGGCGGTCGGGGTTGGCCGCGGGGCTGGTCGGGGTCGGTCAGGGGGGCGGGGCCGGGGGGCGGGCGCGGGGCGCGGGGCCCGGCCGGGGGGCGCGGGGCGCCCGTTCACGCCTCCGTCAGGTACCTCTGGAGCGTAGGGGCGACGTCCGCCACGATCCGTTCGGGGTCGGCCGAGGCCAGGGGCTCGACCTGGATCACGTACCGCAGGATCGCGATCCCGATCATCTGCGAGGCGGCCAGCTCGGCGCGGAGCTTCGGGTCCGGTACGGCCAGGTCGCCGGCGATCCGCTCCAGGAGGCGGCGCAGGACGAAGCCGCGCAGTACCTTCGCCGCCGCCTCGTGGGTCACCGCGGAGCGGATGACCGCGAGCAGCGGGGCGCGGGTCGCCGGGCTCTCCCAGACCCCGATGAAGAAGCGGGCCAGCCGCTCGCCGACCTCCTCGCGCGGGCCGTCGAGGATGGCCGGGAGGACCAGCGCCGGTTCGAAGGAGACCTCGATCGCCGCCGCGAAGACCTCGTCCTTCGTGCCGAAGTAGTGGTGCACCAGGGCCGGGTCGACCCCGGCGGCCTTGGCGATGCCGCGGACCGAGGTCTTGTCGTAGCCACGCTCCGCGAACTGTGTCCGCGCGGCCTCCAGGATCCGCTCGCGCGCGCCCGGGCCGCTGCCGCCGTCGCGCGCGGGGCGGCCCCGGCGCCGGGGGAAGACCTCGTTCACGCGCGCGTGCCCCGGGCCGCCGAGGCGAGGTGGAGCCGGGTGAAGGCCAGGGCCTCGGCGAGGTCGGCCTCCCGTTCTGCGGCGGACATCGCGCGCCGCGTGTTGACCTCGATGACGACGTGCCCGTCGAAGCCGCTCACGGCCAGCCGCTCCAGGAGCTCGGCGCACGGCTGGGTGCCCCGGCCCGGCACCAGGTGCTCGTCCTTGGCGGAGCCGCGCCCGTCGGCGAGGTGGACGTGGCCGAGCCGGTCGCCCATGCGGTCGATCATCGCGAGGGTGTCCGTGCGGGCGGTCGCCGCGTGCGAGAGGTCGAGGGTGAAGTGGCGGTAGTCGTCCTTGGTGACGTCCCACTCGGGGGCGTACGCGAGCATCTCGCGGTCCTTGTACCGCCACGGGTACATGTTCTCGACGGCGAAGCGGACATCGGTCTCGTCGGCCATCCGCCAGATGCCGGTCACGAAGTCGCGGGCGTACTGGCGCTGCCAGCGGAACGGCGGGTGGACGACGACCGTGGACGCGCCGAGCCGCTCGGCGGCCGACTGGGCCCGCTGGAGCTTGACCCAGGGGTCGGTGGACCAGACGCGCTGGGTGATGAGCAGGCAGGGGGCGTGGACGGCGAGGATCGGGACCTGGTGGTAGTCGGAGAGCCGGCGCAGCGCCTCGACGTCCTGGCTGACCGGGTCGGTCCACACCATGACCTCGACGCCGTCGTAACCGAGGCGCGCGGCGACCTCGAAGGCCGTCGCCGTCGACTCCGGGTAGACCGAGGCCGTCGACAGGGCGACCTTCGCATCCGGGACGCGCACCACTGGTTCTGCCACGACAGACAGGGTACGGGGCGCACCTGGGCGCGGGAGGGTGGTTCCGGTCACCCTCCGCACGCCGCGGCGCGGCCCCTCGTACGCCCCGCGGTCACGCGCAGGCGGCTCCGGCCGCACACGCGTGGTCCCTTTCGTGAGCCCTGCGGTCACGCTTCGGTCGCACGCGCGCGTGGTTCCCTCCGTACACCTCCGGTCACGCGCCGGCCGCACGGGCGTGACCCCCTCGCACGTCCTCCGGTCACGCGCCGGTCGGCTCCGGGAGGTGGTCGAGGCGGCGCAGGATGACGCCCTCGCGCAGGGCCCAGGGGCAGATCTCCAGCTGTTCCACGCCGAGCAGGTCCATCGCGCCCTCGGCGACCATGGCGCCCGCCAGGAGCTGGGCGGCGCGGCCCTCGGAGACGCCGGGGAGGGCGGCGCGCTCGCCGCCGGTCATGGCGGCGAGCCGCGGCACCCACTCCTCCAGGGAGGCGCGGGTGAGGAGCCGTTCCACGTACAGGCCCTCGCTGGAGCCGGGCGCGCCGGCGATCCGGGCCAGCTGCTTGAAGGTCTTGGAGGTGGCGACGACGTGGTCGGGCTTGCCGAAGCGGCTGAACTCCCCGACGGTGCGGGCGATCTGGGCGCGCACATGGCGGCGCAGCGCCTTGACGTCGTCCATGTCCGGCGGGTCGCCGGGCAGCCAGCCGGCGGTGAGCCGGCCCGCGCCGAGCGGCAGCGAGACGGCCGCGTCGGGGTCCTCGTCGATGCCGTACGCGACCTCCAGGGAGCCGCCGCCGATGTCGAGGAGGAGCAGCTTGCCCGCGGACCAGCCGAACCAGCGGCGGGCGGCGAGGAAGGTGAGCCGGGCCTCCTCCTCACCGGTGAGGACCTGGAGGTCGACGCCGGTCTCGGCCTTGACCCGGGCGAGGACGTCATCGGCGTTGGTGGCCTCGCGGACGGCGGAGGTCGCGAACGGCAGGACCTCCTCGCAGCCCTTGTCCTCGGCGGCCTGGAGGGCGTCCCGGACGGTCCCGATGAGCCGCTCGACGCCGCCGGGCGCGATGGCGCCGCGCCCGTCGAGGAGCTCGGCGAGCCGCAGCTCCGCCTTGTGGGAGTGGGCGGGCAGCGGGCGGGCGCCGGGGTGGGCGTCCACCACGAGCAGGTGCACAGTGTTCGAACCGACGTCGAGGACTCCGAGTCTCATGGCGGAAACGCTACTGCTCCCGCCCGCATACGCTTGGCGTTGTGCCAAAGACGAAAAAGACGAAGCCGGACAAAGACAGCGCCGTGGGCGGTGACGGGGCCGTCCACGAGGTGCGGGACGTCAAGTACGCGCGGGATGTGGAGGGCGAGAAGCCGCCCGTCAAGGGCGTGCGGAAGCAGCGCAAGGGCGCGGAGCCGGACGAGCAGGGGCTCGACTTCCCGCGCGCGTGGGTGGAGTTCCCGGACCCGGCCGACGAGGAGCAGGTCTTCCGCTGCGACCTGACCTGGCTGACCTCGCGGTGGACGTGCGTCTTCGGCAGCGGCTGCCAGGGCATCCGGGCGGGCCGGGCGGCGGACGGCTGCTGCACGCTGGGCGCCCACTTCTCCGACGAGGACGACGAGAAGCGGGTCGCGCAGCACGTGGCGCGGCTGACGCCGGAGCTGTGGCAGTTCCACGACATCGGCAGCGAGACGGGGTGGACGCAGACCGACGAGGACGGCGACCGGCAGACCCGCCGCTGGAAGGGCTCGTGCATCTTCCAGAACCGGCCGGGCTTCGCGGGCGGCGCCGGCTGCGCGCTGCACATCCTGGCCCTGCGGGAGGGGCGGGAGCCGCTGGAGACGAAGCCGGACGTGTGCTGGCAGCTGCCGGTGCGCCGGACGTACGACTGGATCGACCGCCCCGACGACACGCGCGTGCTCCAGGTGTCGATCGGCGAGTACGACCGGCGGGGCTGGGGTCCCGGCGGTCACGACCTGCACTGGTGGTGCACCTCGGCGACCTCGGCGCACGGTGGCGGGGAGCCGGTCTACGTCTCGTACCGGCCGGAGCTGATCGAGATGATGGGCGAGGAGGCGTACGACGTGCTGGTCGGGTTCTGCGAGGCGCGGCTCGCCTCGACGCTGCCGATGGTGGCGCCGCACCCGGCCGACCCGAAGCCGTAGCTCCTCCTTTCAGGAGGAGCTCAGGAGGAGGGTTCCGGCACCGGTTCACCGCTGCCCGGCGGGGGTGTGCCGGGGTCCGGGGTGCCCGGTTCCGTGGTCGGGGGCGGGTCCGTGGGCGGCGGGGGGTCCGTCGGGTCGGGCGTCGGCGGCGGGGTCGTGGGGTCCGTGGTCGGCGGCGGGGTGGTGGGGTTCTCCGTCGGGGGTGGCGTGGTCGGCTCTGTGGGTTCCGCCGGACCGGTCGGGTCGGTCGGCCGCGGATCGACCGGCCCGTCGGTGGGGGGCGGCGCGGTCGGCGGGGTGGTGGGGTCCGTGGTGACGGGCGGGGGCGGGATGACCCGGTCGTCGATCGGGGCGACGGGCCCCTGGCCGCTGATCCGGAGCACCGCCCCGGTGGGGTGGACGCCGATCCGGGCGCTCCACGGACCGCGCGGTTCACGGGCGCGGTCGACGTGGACGGCGACGGTGACGGTCTCGCCGGGGTTCAGGGTGCCGGAGGCGCGGCTCACGTACAGCCAGGGCGCGTCCGTCCACAGCGACCATTCGGCCGGGGTGCCGCCCTGCCCGGTGAGGGTGATGAGGGTGACGTCGCCGAGGCAGCGCGCGGTGACGTCGATCCAGCCGGGGACCGGGGCGCCGGACCGCACGGGGGCGGCCGGGGCGGCGGGCCGGGCGGGGGTGACGACCTCGACGGAGACGTCGGGGGCCCGGCTCCCCCGCGTGAAGCGGGGGTCGGGGCTCGTACGGGCGTTGCCGGCGTTCTCGTACCGGTCGTAGGAGCGGTCGGCGCCGCCCGTACCGTCCTTGCTCTCGCTGGCGCTGACGCCTGAGCCGTCCCTGCCGGTATCGGCGCCCGCCGGGACGCCGCGGTAGGAGGTCCACAGGGCGAGCACCGGCGCGGCGACGACGGCGGCGACCACGGTGGTGGTGACCGCGCGGGCCCGCATCCGGTCGCGCCGGGCGACGAGGTCCTTGGGGTCGATCGGGAAGCCGGTCGGGGCGAAGCGGGGGGCGCCGGCACGCGCGCGGGGGACGTGCAGCATCGCCATGTAGGCGGCGGCCCGGGGGGCTTCGACGAGCGGCAGGCGGTCCTGGACGGCGCGCGGTCCGCCGCCGGGCCAGGGGGCGGTGGCGCCGACCCTTTCGGCGGTGCGGCGGCAGACGGGGCAGTCGTCGACGTGCCGGACGAGTTCGGCGCGCAGGGCCGCCGAGAGGATCACCTGCTGGTCGCCGGTGAGGAGCCGGGCGACGGTGGGGCAGCCGCCGGCGGAGACGGCGGCGAGCGCGGCCCGGGTGCGCTCGACCTCGCAGCCGGCGGTGGCGAGCAGGTCGCGGGCGGCCTGCGGGTCGAGGGCGAGGACGGCGGCGACCTGGCGCGGGCTCAGGCCGTGCCGGACGGAGAGCTCCAGGGCCTCGCGCTGCTCGGGGGTGGTGCCGGCGGCCTCGGGCCAGGCGAGGGTGGCCAGTTCCGCGCGGCGGCGCTCGGCGGTCTCGGCGGAGACGGGCGGCGGCCCGGGCGGGGTGGCGGCGGGGCGGCCGGTGTGGGCGCCCCGGCGCCGACGGCGGCGCTCGCCGAGGCTGCGCAGGCAGGCCCAGCGGGCCAGCGCGTACAGCCAGGCGGTGCGGCCCTCCTCGTCGGAGGGGCAGCGATGGTGGTGGCGCTCGGCGGCGGCGAGGACGTCGCCGAGGACGGCGGTGGCCGTGTCGTGGTCGCAGAGGACCGAGAGGCAGTACGTGAAGAGCCCGTCGAGAGCGGCCTCGTAGCGGGCGGGGGGACGCTGGCCGAGCGTGCGCGGTCCCTGCTGCGGGCCGCGGCGCGCCCGGTGGGCGCCCGGGGTGCGGGAGGATTCCAGCCTGCTGCTCGTCACTGGGCGACCGTAGGCGCGGAGGGGCGCACTCTTCATACCGGATCCGCTCTTCTCAGCCTTACGAGTGAAGGCGTCACTCGAAAGGGGACAGGAGGGTGGTGTTCCGCTGCCGTGGCGGCGGACTGTCCACAGGTCGCGGGGCTCCGTCCACAGGCCGGGGACGGGCGGCGGTCCGCTGTCGGTGGCGGCGGCTACGGTGGGGGACATGGCTGCCCGTACGAAAACCGCCAAGGACCGTCCGTCCTACCGCTGCACCGAGTGCGGCTGGCAGACGGCCAAGTGGCTCGGCCGCTGCCCCGAGTGCCAGGCATGGGGGACGGTCGAGGAGTACGGCGCGCCCGCCGTCCGGACCACCGCCGCCGGCCGGGTCTCCACCGCCGCCCTCCCCATCGGCCAGGTCGACGGCCGGCAGGCGACCGCCCGCTCGACCGGCGTCGACGAGCTGGACCGGGTCCTGGGAGGCGGTCTGGTGCCGGGCGCGGTCGTGCTGCTCGCGGGCGAGCCGGGCGTCGGCAAGTCCACGCTGCTCCTTGACGTGGCGGCGAAGGCGGCCAGCGACGAGCACCGCACGCTGTACGTGACGGGCGAGGAGTCCGCCAGCCAGGTCCGGCTCCGCGCGGACCGGATCAACGCGCTCAGCGACCACCTGTACCTGGCGGCGGAGACCGACCTGTCGGCGGTCCTCGGCCATCTGGACGCGGTCAAGCCCTCGCTGCTGATCCTGGACTCGGTGCAGACCGTCGCCTCGCCGGAGATCGACGGCGCCCCCGGCGGCATGGCGCAGGTCCGCGAGGTCGCGGGCGCGCTGATCCGGGCCTCCAAGGAGCGCGGGATGTCGACGCTGCTCGTCGGCCACGTCACGAAGGACGGGGCGATCGCCGGTCCCCGGCTCCTGGAGCACCTGGTGGACGTCGTCCTGCACTTCGAGGGCGACCGGCACGCGCGTCTGCGGCTGGTCCGGGGCGTGAAGAACCGGTACGGGGCGACGGACGAGGTCGGCTGCTTCGAGCTGCACGACGAAGGGATCACCGGGCTCGCCGACCCGTCCGGGCTGTTCCTGACCCGCCGTGACGTGGCCGTGCCGGGCACCTGCCTCACCGTCACCCTGGAGGGCCGCCGGCCGCTGGTCGCCGAGGTGCAGGCGCTGACCGTGGACTCGCAGATCCCGTCCCCGCGCCGGACCACCTCCGGCCTGGAGACCTCCCGGGTCTCGATGATGCTGGCGGTCCTGGAGCAGCGGGGCCGGATCAGCGCGCTCGGCAAGCGGGACATCTACAGCGCCACCGTGGGCGGCGTGAAGCTCTCCGAGCCCGCCGCCGACCTGGCCATCGCGCTCGCCCTGGCCTCCGCCGCGAGCGACACCCCGCTGCCGAAGAACCTGGTCGCGATCGGAGAGGTCGGCCTCGCGGGCGAGGTGCGGCGGGTCACCGGCGTACAGCGCCGTCTCGCCGAGGCGCACCGCCTGGGCTTCACCCACGCCCTGGTCCCCGGCGACCCGGGGAAGGTGCCGCCGGGCATGAAGGTGACAGAGGTCGCGGACATGGGCGACGCCCTGCGAGTGCTGCCGCGCAGCAAGCGCGCGGAGCGGCGGACGGAGGAGGCCGGGGGCTGAGGGGAGGAGTCAGGGGGCTGAACGGACCCCCGTGGCGAAGCGGCTCGGAGCCGGCTGCGGAACGGTTTCGGGGCGGTCGGGAGACGGCTCCGGGCGGGCGTGAGCAGGTTCCGGGACGGGCGTGAGCAGGTTCCGGGACGGGCGTGAGCAGGTTCCGGGACGGGCGTGAGCAGGTTCCGGGACGGGCGTGAGCAGGTTCCGGGACGGGCGTGAGCAGGTTCCGGGACGGGCGAAAGGCGGCGGCCGGATCGGCCGCGGGGCGGTTCGGGACCGACCGCGGAACGGCCCCGGGGGCGGTTCCGGCCGCGCGTGCGGGAGGTACCCCGTAGGGCGGTGAAGGGGTAGGCGGACGGTCGGGCGGGTAGGGCGGATCGCGACCGGGTCGTCCCGGCGGGCGCCCGTCCGGAGCAGCCGGAACCGGCGTGCGGCCCAGGGCGGCGGGGCGGTGTCGTTAGACTTTGCCCTGGTCTCGCCCATCCGTACGAGCCGGAGGAGTGCAGTGGCAGCCAAGGACGGGGCAGCAGCTCCTGGAAAGTCCGGCGCGGGCTCCGGCAACGAAGCGCTGATGCGCGCGGCCCTGAGCGCGGTCGCGCCCGGCACCGCCCTGCGCGACGGCCTGGAGCGCATCCTCCGGGGCAACACCGGCGGTCTGATCGTCCTCGGCATGGACAAGACGGTCGATTCGATGTGCACCGGCGGCTTCGTGATCGACGTCGAGTTCACCGCCACGCGCCTGCGCGAGCTGTGCAAGCTCGACGGGGCGCTCGTCCTCGACAAGGACATCTCCAAGATCCACCGGGCCGGCGTGCAGCTGGTCCCGGACGCCTCCATCCCCACCGAGGAGACCGGTACCCGGCACCGCACCGCGGACCGGGTCTCCAAGCAGTGCAACTTCCCCGTCGTCTCCGTCTCGCAGTCGATGCGCCTGATCGCGCTGTACGTGAACGGCGAGCGGCGGGTCCTGGAGGAGTCGGCGGCCATCCTGTCCCGGGCCAACCAGGCGCTCGCGACCCTGGAGCGGTACAAGCTCCGCCTCGACGAGGTGGCCGGCACGCTCTCCGCCCTGGAGATCGAGGACCTGGTGACCGTCCGGGACGTCACCGCCGTCGCCCAGCGCCTGGAGATGGTCCGCCGGATCGCCACCGAGATCGCGGAGTACGTGGTCGAGCTCGGCACCGACGGCCGGCTCCTCTCGCTCCAGCTCGACGAGCTGATCGCGGGCGTGGAGCCGGAGCGCGAACTGGTGATCCGGGACTACGTGCCGGAGCCGACGGCGAAGCGTTCCCGCACGGTCGCGGAGGCGCTGACCGAGCTGGACGCGCTGACCCACACCGAGCTCCTCGAACTGCCCGTCGTGGCGCGGGCCCTGGGCTACAGCGGCTCGCCCGAGACCCTCGACTCGGCCGTCTCCCCGCGCGGTTACCGGCTCCTCGCCAAGGTGCCGCGGCTGCCTGGCGCGATCATCGAGCGTCTGGTGGAGCACTTCGGCGGGCTGCAGAAGCTCCTCGCCGCGAGCGTGGACGACCTCCAGACCGTGGACGGCGTCGGCGAGGCCAGGGCGCGCAGCGTCCGCGAGGGCCTGTCGCGCCTGGCGGAGTCGTCGATCCTGGAGCGGTACGTCTGATCAGCCCTTGCCCCTGGATCGGTCCTTGGGTCAGTCCTTGGGGCAGCCTTTGGGCCAGTCCTTGGGGCAGTCCTCGGGTCAGTCCTTGGCGAGGGTGAACGGCGCCGCGACGACCTTGCCTCCGGACACGGACGCCTCCACCAGGTAGTTGCCCGGGCCCGCCTCGCCCGCGGGGGCGGTGGCGCACCGCGGGGCGCTGCGCCTGCGGTCCCACTCCACGGTGTGGGTGATCGTGGTGTGCGCGGGGATCTTCAGGAGCACCGGGTCGCCGGCGCTCGGACAATCGTCGGAGGCCCACAGCCGGCCGGTCTGCGGATCGCTGATCGTCAGCACCGCGTTGCGGGGGCCGAGGTCGGCCTTGCAGTCGGTGCCCGAGGTGTTCTCGGCCACGAGGTGGAAGCGGGGCTTCTCGCCGGGCTCGTACTCGAGCTTGGCGCTGCGCAGCGTGAACTCCAGCGATCCGGCGGGGCAGTTCGGAAGCGGCGAGTCGGCCGGGACGCGCTGTCCTGCGCCGTTGCCCGCGCCCCCGTCGCCGCCCGCGCCGTCGGTGTCGCCGTTCTTCCCCGCCGTACCGGAACCCTCCGTGCTGGAACCCTCCGTGCTGGAACCCTCCGTGCCGGAACCGGTCGTACCCGAACCGGCCGTGGCGGAGCCGCCGGAATCCGCGCCCCCGCCCGTACCGGAACCGGAACCGGAGCCGGAGGTGCCGCCCGAGCCCGAGCCCGCGGCCCCGTCATCGGAGTCTCCGGAGTCGTCCGACTCGTCGCGGCCGCCCGGCTGTTGGCTGATGGCCTCGCCGGTTCCGGAGGGGCCGGGGGTGATGGAGGGCGCGGGGGACGAGCCGTTGGCGGCGTCGTTCGTCTTCTTCCCGCCGCCGTCACCGGAGGTGAGAGCCCACACGGTGAGCAGGGCGAGGAGCACGATCAGGCACAGCGCGACCGCCCTCCGTCGCCAGTAGATGGTGGAGGGAAGCGGCCCGACCGGATTGCGCAAAGATCCCACGCCCCGAACCTTACGAGAGATCCGGCCCAACTCCCGCCCCACCCGCCGCCCGAGAGGCCAAGTTTTGCCGATGATCACATCCCGCTCGCATTCCCGCGAGAGCGGGAACTCCCCCTGCGGCGGCCGGAAATCACCCCTCTCCGCATCTCTCTCCCCTTTTCGTCAGGCGCTCGTCGTCCCCCGGCGCCGGGCACGGCGGTCCGGATTCCGGTTAGCGTCATGCACCATGGACAACCTCCTCGACCTCTCCGACCGTCTCTACCTCGACGTCCTCGGCTTCGCACACACCACACCGCACTGGTTCCAGTGGCTCGCGGAAGTCTGGACAGAGCTCGGACTGCTGCTCTTCGGGGCGCTGTTCCTGGCCGGCTGGTGGCGCTCACGGACCGGATCGAGCCAGGCGATGACCCTCGCCCTCCTCGCCCCGCTCGCCACCGCCTTCGGATACGTGGTGAGCGAGGGCCTGAAGTCGCTGATCGACGAGGAACGTCCGTGCCGGGCCGTCGCGGGGGCGCCGGCCGCGCTCATCGACTGCCCCGTGTACGGCGACTGGTCCTTCCCCAGCAACCACTCGGCCATCGCCGGCGCCGCCGCCGTCGCGCTCGCCCTCTCCTGGCGCGGGATCGTCTGGCTGACCGTCCCCATGGCGATCCTCATGGCCTTCTCCCGCGTCTTCGTCGGCGTCCACTACCCGCACGACGTGACCGCGGGCCTGCTGATCGGCGGCCTCGTCGCCTTCGTGGCGGTCCGGGCCGGGCGTAAGCCGGTGTGCGCGCTGGTGGAGACGGCCCGCTCCAGCCGGAGCGCGGCGGTCGTGTGGTGCGCGGGAAGGGGGCCCGCGACCCCGGAACACACCTCCGCGCGCCCCGTGCGCCGTTCGCGGGCGCGTCACGGCGCGCGCTGATCACTCCCCGGACGTGCCAGGATCGGAGGTGCCATGACTTCCATCGATGCCCCCGCCTCCCTGTCCGTCCCCGCTGGTACGGCCCCGTCCGCAGCGAGCTCCGTCCCGGGCTCGTCCGTCGCCCCGGGCCCTGCGGCGGGCTCGTCCGTCACGGGCTCGTCCGTCGTCCCGGCCGAGCTGCACGGGCCGGTCCTCGCCTGGTTCGACCGGCACGCCCGTGACCTGCCCTGGCGCCGCCCCGAGGCCGGTGCCTGGGGCGTCATGGTCAGCGAGTTCATGCTCCAGCAGACGCCCGTCGTCCGGGTGCTCCCGGTGTACGAGCAGTGGCTGGCACGCTGGCCTCGCCCGGCCGACCTGGCCGCCGAGCCGCCCGGCGAGGCCGTCCGCGCCTGGGGTCGGCTCGGCTACCCGCGCCGGGCCCTGCGGCTGCACGCGGCGGCCGTGGCCATAAGGGACCGGCACCAGGGTGACGTGCCGAGCGACCACGGGCAGCTCCTCGCCCTCCCCGGCATCGGCGAGTACACCGCCGCGGCCGTCGCCTCCTTCGCGTACGGGCAGCGCCACGCGGTCCTCGACACCAACGTGCGCCGGGTCCTCGCCCGCGCGGCGAGCGGCGTCCAGTACCCGCCGAACGCCACCACCGCCGCCGAGCGGCGGCTCGCGCGCGCACTGCTCCCCGACGACGAGGGCACCGCGGCCCGCTGGGCCGCCGCCTCGATGGAGCTGGGCGCCCTGGTCTGCACGGCGAAGAACGAGGACTGCGCCCGCTGTCCGATCGCCGACCGGTGCAACTGGCTGCTCTCCGGCAAGCCCGCGCACGACGGCCCGCCGCGCCGCGGCCAGACGTACGCCGGCACCGACCGGCAGGTCCGCGGCCGGCTCCTCGCCGTCCTCCGCGACGCCCCCGGCCCCGTCCCCCAGTCCGCGCTCGACGCCGTCTGGGACGAACCCGTCCAGCGCGGCCGGGCCCTCGACGGCCTGGTCTCGGACGGCCTGGTGGAACCGCTGGACGGCGGGCGGTATCGGCTCCCGCTGACCTGAGGCGATTGGATCCGATATCCGCCGCTTGGATCCGATATCCCATATCCGGCATCCGATATCCCGAGGCCGGATCCCATGTCCGGGATATCGGATCCAATCGCCTGGATCCAGTCCGTTGGATCCGATGTCCTGGATCCAACATCCCGGATCCGATGTCCTGGATCCGATCTCCCGGCTGTTACACAACCGATGGGTAGCCGTGCGTCCACCGACGGCTGCCCCGCACAACCCCGTGACAACCGCTCCGTAGCGTCGTCGTCGACACGGAGAACAAGCAGGTCACGGGGATGCGGAGGCGGCTGGGATGAGCCAGGGCGAGGTGCTCGACTTCGAGGAGTACGTACGCACACGGCAGGACGCGCTGCTGCGCAGCGCCCGCCGGCTCGTCCCGGATCCGGTCGACGCGCAGGACCTGCTGCAGACGGCCCTGGTCCGGACGTACGGCCGGTGGGACGGGATCGCGGACAAGTCGCTGGCCGACGCGTACCTGCGCCGGGTCATGATCAACACGCGGACGGAGTGGTGGCGGGCACGCCGCCTGGAGGAGGTGCCCACCGAGCAGCTTCCGGACGCGAGCGTGGAGGACGCGACCGAGCAGCACGCCGACCGGGCCCTGCTCATGGACATCCTGAAGGTGCTGGCGCCCAAGCAGCGCAGCGTCGTGGTGCTGCGGCACTGGGAGCAGATGAGCACGGAGGAGACGGCTGCGGCGCTCGGCATGTCGACCGGTACGGTGAAGTCCACGCTCCACCGCGCGCTCGCCCGGCTCCGCCAGGAGCTGGAGAGCCGCGATCTGAACGCCCTCGCCCTGGGGCGGCCCGGGGAGCGGACCGGTGGACAGCGGTCGGCTGCGGCGGCCGTGCGAGGTGACGAGGGAGGGCACCAGCGGTGCGCGGCCTAGACGACGGCGAAGTCGACGACGCCAGAGACGCCGGAGACGCCGGAGACGCCGGAGACGCCAGAACCGGCGGCCCCTGGCCCAAGGACGGCGTCGGCGGGGACGGCGTGACCGGCGGTGGCCGGGGCGGGACGCCCTGGGGAACCGGTAGCACGGCGGCGGGTGTCACGGCGGTGGCCGGGCTCGCCGCCCTCGGTCTGTTCGTGGCCGCCTGTTCCACGGGCGGTACGGGCTCGCGCGACGAGGGCGCGGCGCGCGCCGACTCGACGACGGCCGCCGCCCCCACCCCGTCCACCGCGGTCTCCGGTTCGGAGAAGGCGGTCGAGTGGGTGGATCCGATCGCGCTCCTCAAGGGCGATCCGAAGATCGGCGACCGCCTGAAGGCCGATCTGAAGCCCTGCGCGGCCGACGCGTACCCGGTGGACACCTCGTACGGCAACCTCACCGACGGCGCCGCGCCCGACGTGGTCGTCAATGTGATGACCTGCGGCGACGCGGTCGGCATCGGTACGTACGTGTACCGCAAGCAGTCCGGCGGGGGCGCCTCCGCCGACGGCTACGAGAACGTGTTCATGGCCGAGGACGCGGCCGTCTTCGGCACGATCGACCGCGGCGAGCTGGTCGTGACGAAGCAGGTGTACGCGGAGAACGACCCGGTCGCGTACCCGTCGGGCGAGGACGTGCTCACGTACCGCTGGTCGGGGAGCCGGTTCGTCCAGCACGACTGGGTGCACAACGAGTACAGCCGGGCCGTCGGCGAGGTCGACGGGACCGCCGGACTGCCCCAGCCGGTGCCGGGCCGGTCCGACGCCGGCTGAGCCCACCGCCGCCCACCGCCGCCTCCTCCCCCGCACGCACACCCCGCACCCACCACCGAAGGACCGCACGATGGCCGAGACCCATGTCCTGTTCGTCGAGGACGACGACGTCATCCGTGAGGCCACCCAGCTCGCCCTGGAGCGGGACGGCTTCCGTGTCACCGCGATGCCCGACGGGCTCTCCGGCCTCGACGCCTTCCGCGCCCACCGGCCGGACATCGCGCTGCTCGACGTGATGCTGCCGGGCATGGACGGGGTGAGCCTGTGCCGCCGGATCCGTGACGAGTCGACCGTGCCGGTGATCATGCTGTCGGCGCGCGCCGACTCCATCGACGTCGTCCTCGGCCTGGAGGCCGGGGCGGACGACTACGTGACCAAGCCCTTCGACGGCGCCGTGCTGATGGCCCGCATCCGGGCCGTGCTGCGCCGCTTCGGACACGCCGCCGGCAACGGGGCGGGCGCCGAGGCGGAGGGGCCGGGCGCCGACGGCGGCCTGCTGGTCTTCGGCGACGGGGACCTGGAGGTCGACACCGAGGGCATGGAGGTGCGCCGGGACGGCGAGCCGGTGGCGCTGACGCCGACCGAGATGCGGCTGCTCCTGGAGTTCTCCTCCGCGCCGAACACCGTGCTCTCCCGCGACAAGCTCCTGGAGCGGGTCTGGGACTACGGCTGGGGCGGCGACACCCGGGTCGTCGACGTGCACGTGCAGCGACTGCGGGCCAAGATCGGCCAGGACCGGATCGAGACGGTCCGCGGCTTCGGCTACAAGCTCAGGGGCTGATCGGTGAGAGCGCTTCCGCTCCGCACCGGCGTCCGCTGGAAGATCGCCCTGGCCATCGCGGGGGTCGGCGCGCTGATCGCGGTCACGCTCAGCGTGGTCGTGCACAACGCCGCGCGCATCTCGATGCTGGACAACGCGCGCGAGGTGCAGATGGAGCGTCTGCTCTTCGCCCAGCGCCTGTACGAGACCTCGAAGCCGAAGGAGCCGCGTTTCGGCGCGAAGCTCAACGACCCGGCGCTGCCGGACCAGCTCGACCGGCTGATGCGCGCCCAGCGGCGGGGCACGTACGTGCAGGAGCACCCGCACGGCGGGCCGCCGGACGTGTGGGCGGCGGTGCCGCTGGCCAACGGCGACGTGCTCTCCCTCCACATCCCCTTCGCCGACCGCAGCGCCACGATCATGAAGGACCTCGACCGGGCGCTGGTCATCGGCTCGGTCTCGGTGGTGTTCGGCGGGGCCGCGCTCGGCATCCTCGTCGGCGGACAGCTCTCCCGGCGGCTGCGGAAGGCCGCGGCGGCGGCCGGGCGGGTCGCCCAGGGCAACGGGGACGTCCGGGTCCGGGACGCCGTGGGCGGGGTCGTACGGGACGAGACCGACGACCTGGCGTGGGCGATCGACGCGCTCACCGACGCGCTCAACGAACGGGTCGAGGCCGAGCGGCGGGTCACCGCGGACATCGCGCACGAGCTGCGCACCCCGGTGACCGGGCTGCTCACGGCGGCCGAGCTGCTGCCACCCGGCCGCCCGAGCGAGCTGGTGAGGGACCGGGCGCAGGCGATGCGGACGCTGGTCGAGGACGTGCTTGAGGTGGCCCGGCTCGACGGGGCCTCGGAGCGGGCCGAGCTCCAGGAGATCGCGCTCGGCGAGTTCGTGGAGCGGCGGGTGCGGTCGGTGGCCCCGGAGGTGGAGGTCCGGGTCGTGCACGAGTCGTGGGTGTCGACCGATCCGCGCCGCCTGGAGCGGATCCTCGGCAACCTGCTGGCCAACGCGGCCAAGCACGGCAAGGGCCCGGTGGAAGTCACCGTCGAGGGCCGCGTGGTACGCGTACGGGACCACGGCCCCGGCTTCCCGGAGGCGCTCCTCCGCGAGGGCCCGAGCCGCTTCCGTACGGGCACGAGCGACCGCGCGGGCCAGGGCCACGGCCTGGGCCTGACGATCGCGGCCGGCCAGGCGCGGGTCCTCGGCGCCCGCCTGACCTTCCGCAACGTGGCCTCGGAGACCGCCCCGGAGGGAGTCGGCGGCGCGGTGGCGGTGCTGTGGCTCCCGGACCACGCCCCGACGAACACGGGAAGCTTCCCGATCCTGCGACCGCCGAACTGACCGACGGCCACCGGAGCGGCGTCGACCCCCGGAGGGGCCGGGCCGACCGGTAGCCACCAGAGCCACCGCGCCCACCGGGCCTGCCGGCCCACAGCCACCGGCCCGGCCGGCCGTCGCCGGTCACTTCGCCCGGGGTTTCCGAACTCCTTGGAGAAGTCCAGCTCCTCGTTGCGCTGGGTCAGCGAGTACCAGTTGCCGTTGTCGTCGCGGAAGATCGCCTCGATGCCGTACGGCCGCTCCTGCGGCTCCTGGACGAACTCCACCCCCTTCGCCCGGAAGGCCTCGTAGCCCCCCGGCAGCCGTCGGAGCAGGGCCTGCCGCGCCCCCTCGGGGCTGTTGGTCTCCACGTACGAAAGCGTCGCACGCGGCACCGACAACGGCCCCTGCCGTCCCCGGGGAGGGGGCGGCAGGGGCCGTCGGGCCCGGACCAGGACCGGGCACCGGGCCAGGACCAGGACCGGTCAGACCGTCTCGGCGACCTTCGCCGTGCCGTCGGCGTCGGCGTCGGCCTGCTTCTCCCCGACCTGCTTCTCCGGCGCCGGGCCGGCGCCTCGCAGCGCCACCTCCTTGACGAAGAAGGCGAGGACGAAGCCGAGGACCGCGACCGCCGCGCCGACGAGGAAGGCGGAGTGGGTGCCCGCCGCGACCGCGTGCTGGTAGGCCTCGCGCAGCGCCTCCGGCAGCTTGGCCAGGCTCGCCGCGTCGAGCTGGGCGGTCCGCTCGGTGAGGGCGGAGCCGCCGCGGGCGGCCATCTCGTCCTGGACCCGGCCGGTGAAGAGCGCGCCCATGACGGCGACGCCGAAGGAGGAGCCGAGGGTCCGGAAGAGGGTGGTGGAGCTGGAGGCCACGCCCATGTCCTTCATCTCGACGCTGTTCTGCGCGACGAGCATGGTGATCTGCATCAGGAAGCCCATGCCGGCGCCGAGGAGGGCCATCCAGAGGCCGGAGACCAGGCGGGAGGTGCCGGTGTCCATCGTGGAGAGCAGGAACAGGCCGGCGGTCATCAGCGCGCCGCCCGCGACGGGGAAGGCCTTGTACCGGCCGGTGCTGGTGGTGACGCGGCCGACGACCAGCGAGACGACCATCATCGAGAGCAGCATCGGCAGGAGCAGCAGCCCGGAGTTGGTGGCCGAGGCGCCCTGCACCGACTGCTGGAAGATCGGCAGGTAGAGGACCGCGCCGAACATCACGAAGCCGGTGATGAAGCCGATCAGGGACATCAGGGTGAAGTTGCGGCTGCGGAAGATGCGCAGCGGCACGATCGGGTCGCTCGCGCGGGTCTCCACGTACAGGAAGGCGGCGAGGGCGGCCGCGCCGCCGACCGCGAGGCCGACGACGGTGGCCGAGCCCCAGGCGTACTCGGTGCCGCCCCAGGTGGTGACGAGGACGATCGCGGTGATACCGACGGTCAGCAGCCCGGCGCCGAGGAAGTCGATCCGGGTGCCGACCGCCCGCCGCTTCTTCGGCAGGTGGAGGACGGTGGTGATCATGGCGAGGGCGACGGCGCCCAGCGGCAGGTTGATGTAGAAGGACCAGCGCCAGCCCCAGTGGTCGGTGATGGTGCCGCCGACCAGCGGGCCGCCGATCATGGCGAGGGCCATCACGCCGGCCATCATGCCCTGGTACTTGCCCCGCTCCCGGGGCGGGATCAGGTCGCCGATGATCGCCATCACGCCGACCATGAGGCCGCCGGCGCCGAGGCCCTGGACGGTCCGGAAGCCGATGAGCTGGCCCATGTCCTGGGCCATGCCGCTGAGCGCCGAACCGATCAGGAAGATCACGATCGAGAGGAGGAAGACGCCCTTGCGGCCGTACATGTCGCCGAGCTTGCCCCAGACGGGGGTGGAGGCGGCGGTGGCCAGGGTGTAGGCGGTGACGACCCAGGAGAGGTGCTCCAGGCCGCCGAGCTCGCCGACGATCGTCGGCATCGCGGTGCCGATGATCATGTTGTCCAGCATCGCGAGGAGCATCGCGATCATGAGGGCGAGGAGGACCACCCGCACGCTGCGCGGCGCCTCCGGCTCCCCCTGGGCCTGTCGCGTGGTCGATGACGCGGCGTCCGTCACGAGCCGTCCCCTTACTTGCCGACCGGCTAGTTACTACACTGGGGACGGTAGGGGTGTCACTTGCCGGTCGTCAAGTAAGTTTTGTGGAAAGTGGGAGTGAACAGCCATGGCCCGAGGCAACACCCGGCAGCGCATCCAGGACGTGGCCCTCGAACTCTTCGCCGAGCAGGGCTACGAGAAGACCTCGCTGCGCGAGATCGCCGAACGCCTCGACGTCACGAAGGCGGCGCTCTACTACCACTTCAAGACCAAGGAAGACATCATCATCGGGATCTTCCAGGACCTGGCCCGGCCGATCGACGAGCTGGTGGCCTGGGCGGCCGAGCAGCCGCGCACCCTGGAGACCAAGCAGGAGATCCTGCGCCGCTACCACCGGGCGCTGCTCGCCGCGGCCCCGCTGTTCCGCTTCATGCACGAGAACCAGGCGACCGTGCGCGACCTGAGCATCGGCCTGACCTTCAAGGAGCGCTTCATGGCGCTCAACGAGTTCATCCAGGAGCCGGACGACCCGATGAAGAACAAGGTCCGCGCCGTGAGCGCGATCTTCGCGCTGCACGCCGGGACCTTCTTCATGCAGAACGTCGAGGGCGACCCCGAGGAAAAGCAGGAAGCCGTCCTCGAGGTCGCCCTCGATCTGATCGAACAGGCCCGGCGGGCCTGACACCCGCCGGCCTCGGCCGGACACGCTCAGCGTCAGATGGAGACGCCGTGGGTCCGCAGGAAGGCGGCCGGGTTGACCGCGGAGCCGTAGTTCGGGGTCGTACGGATCTCGAAGTGCAGGTGCGGGCCGGAGGAGTTGCCGGTGTTGCCCGAGAGGGCGATCTGCTGACCGGCGGCGACCTTCTGGCCGACGTACACCTTGATCTTCGACAGGTGGGCGTACTGCGAGTACGTGCCGTTGGCGTGCTTCACGACGATGGCGTTGCCGTACGCGGGACCGTCGCCGCCGCCGTTCGGGCCGGCCTTCACGACGGTGCCGGCGCCGGCGGCCTTGACCGGGGTGCCGACCGGGACGGCGAAGTCCTGGCCGGAGTGCTTGTGGGCCCACATGGCGCCGCCCTGGTTGTAGCTGGCGGTGAGGGTGTACGAGGTGACCGGCTTGACCCAGCCCTTGGCCTTCTTCGCGGCGACCGGCTTGGCGGCGGCCTTCTTGGCCGCGGCCTTCACCTGAGCGGCCTTCGCGGCCTTCGCGGCCTGAGCCTTGGCGGCCTGCGCCTGGGCGGCGGCCTTGACCTGGGCGGCGACCTTGGCCTGGGTCTCGGCCTGGGCCATGACGGCGGCCGCGGTGCCGGTGACCGGGACGGCCTTGCTCTCGGCGGCGAAGGCGGACCCGGCTCCGGCCACCAGCGACGCTCCCAGACCCGCGGTGGCGAGGGCGACGGCGGTGACTCGGACGGCGGGGTTCATGACGCGCTTCGACATACGGGGGAAGACCTCCGGACAGAACGGGACCCGACGCGATCGGTGCGTTGCGCCGGGCTGGCTGTTCCTTGGTAACCCGCCACCCAGGCCATCCCAAAACACCCCATCTACGACAGAAGGTCGTAGCGATCTCCGCCGGAACACACCCCTCGTCCTCCCGGGAGCCCACCTGCGAAATCGGACATAAGGGCTCAAGTTTTCAGGTTGAGTCGCCTGCCGATGGGGCCGGAAAAGGCCGGAAAGGCAGCGCGACGCCCGATTCGACCCGGTCGGGACCAAGGTCCCGGTGGTTGACCCCTAAACGTCCAGATTCATCCGACATCGGTACTACGACCACCTCTAGTACCCCTCGAAACCCCTGTGCGCCTTGTCACCACGCGGGGCCTGCCATTGCGACCTGGGTCACGCAACCGGAGCCGCCGAAAGGCCGTCCCGCACTACGCTGACCGATCGGGGACGTACATCAGGGACGTACGGGGGGACAGGTATGGAACCGGCACTCATCGGCACCCGGCTCGCGTCGGCGGCGATCGGCCCGCTGC
Organism: Streptomyces sp. CC208A; assembly: GCF_030010625.1. Lineage (GTDB taxonomy): Bacteria > Actinomycetota > Actinomycetes > Streptomycetales > Streptomycetaceae > Streptomyces. The sequence continues at coordinate 29,456 of NZ_JASCXN010000029.1, forward strand.
TGAGGAGACTGCTGGCCCAAGGCGCTCCCGGCGCCGGCCTCACGGGCGCCGACCGCCCCGTACGGCTCGCCTCGCTCCTCTCCTTCCGAGGCGAGAAGCGCACCCTCACCGAGAAGGACGTGCGGAAGCTGGCGGCGACGCTGGTGGCCCGGACCTGCGAGGGCCCCGGCGAGCGGCCGTTCCCCACCGACGAGACCGAGGCCGTCACCGATGCCCTCGCCGCGAACCTGCTGGCCCTCGGCGACCTCGACATGGACGACGTCCAGGCCGTCCACCTCGGCCACCGCGACCTCGCCCGGCGCCTGCGCGAAGCCGCCCCCGCCCCCGACGGCCTCTCCGCGGACGCGGTCCTCTACCTGGAGACGGCCACCGAGGGGGCCTGCCGCCACATCCTGGAGTTCTTCGCCCAGCGCCCCTCCTTCGTCGCCCGCACCCTCGTGGAGCAGACCCGGGCCCAGGCCGGGCTTGCCGCGAAGCTCGACGCGGTGGCGGCGGCGAACCCGGGCCCGCTCGCCGAGGACGCCGCCTTCGAGCGCCGCTACCTGGCGCACCTGGCGAAGAAGCACGGCCACCTGACGATCTACGGCATCGACCTGCACGACACGGAGGAGGACTGGCCGCTCGACGTGGCCTACCTGTCCCTGGAGGCGACCGGCGAGCCCCGCGGCCACCGCCCCGACCACCAGGAGTACGTGTCCCTCCGCGCCGACCTCGCCCCCGCCGCCCACGACCGGATCCTGCTCCGGGGCCAGGCGGGCTCCGGCAAGACGACCCTCGTCCAGTGGCTGACGGTCGCGGCGTGCGCGGCGAACGCCGGGGAGGGCGGCGACGACGGGACGGCGTACCTCTACGGCCGCATCCCCTTCGTCCTCCCCCTGCGCACCCTCACCCGCCACGGCGAACGCCTCCCCGACGCCGGACGCTTCCTCTCCGCCGCGGGCTGCCCCCTCACCCCGCCCGACGGCTGGGCCGACCGCGTCCTCGCCGCCGGCCGGGGCCTGGTCCTCGTCGACGGCATCGACGAGATCCCCGAGGCCGAGCGCGGCCGGGCCCGCGACTGGCTGCGCGGGCTGCTCGCCGCGTACGACGGCGGCAACCGCTGGCTCGTGACCTCCCGCCCCACCGCCGTACGCGACGACTGGCTGGCCCGCGACGGCTTCACCGAGCTGACCCTCTCCCCCATGTCCCCCGCCGAAGTCGCCACCTTCGTACGCCGCTGGCACCGCGCGGCGGGCCCGTCGGCGGCACCGTACGAACAGCAGCTCCTGGACTCCCTCCGTACGACGGAACACGTGGCCCAACTGGCGACGAACCCCCTCATGTGCGGCCTGATCTGCGCCCTCCACCGCGACCGCCGCGGCTACCTCCCCCGGGGCCGCAAGCCGCTGTACGAGGCCGCTCTCGCGATGCTGCTCTCCCGCCGCGACCGCGAACGCGGCATGGGCGCCCCCTACGGCGTCGCCCTCGACGAGGCCCCCCAGATCCAGCTGGTCCAGCGCCTGGCGTACTGGCTCACGCTCAACGACCGCTTCGTCATGGACCGCGCCCACGCGGAGTCCCTGGTCACGGAGGCCCTCCCGGCGATGGGCCTCCGTGATGCCCCACCAGACCAGGTCTTCACCCACCTCCTCCACCGCAGCGGCCTCCTCCGTGAGCCCACCGCCGACACCGTCGACTTCGTCCACCGCACCTTCCAGGACTACCTGGCGGCCAAGGCCCTGGTAGACCACTGGGACATCGGCGTCCTCGTCCGCCACGCGACGGACGACCGCTGGGAGGACGTCATCCGCATGGCCGTCGGCCACGCCCGCCCCCGCGAGGCGGCGGAGATCCTGCGGGAGCTGCTGAAGGCGGCGGACGCCGCCGCCGACCGCCGTACGCGGCTGCGCCTGGTCCTCCTGGCTGCGACGGCCCTGGACCACGCGACGGAGGTCTCCGCGGAGGTCCGGGAGGAGATCGTGCGGCGTACGGGGGAGGTCATCCCGCCCCGTACGCCGGACGAGGCGAGGGAGCTGGCGGGGGTGGGGCGCATGGTTCTGGACCTGCTGCCGGGCCCTGAGGGACTGAGCGGCGAAGCGGCGGAGATGGTGGTGATCGCGGCGAGTCACGTCACGGTGGACGCAGCCGTCCCCTATCTGGCGCGTTTCGCCGATCACCCGAAGCTGGACGTACGGGCCCAGCTCGTCTGGGCGTGGCAGCGCTTCGAGACCCGGCCGTACGCGGAGGCGGTCATAGCCCGTCTGGACCCGGCGGAGCTGCGCTACATCGTCAGCGACGACGGCCAGGCGGACGAACTCCTCCGCCTCGGGCTCGCACCCGAGCGCCTGGAGATCTATGAAGAAGTCTCAGACGGCCGAGTGGCCGCGCTGCTCACTCGTTGTGACCTCAAGACATTGGCCCTCACCCGTGCGCCCGGAAGTGTCTTCCCGGCTGCTCTGAGCTCGCAGGAGAACCTCGAAGAACTCTCGCTCATGCTGCCCGCTCAGGTGCCATGGAGGCTCACCGACCTGCCGACGGCGCCTGTGAGGGAGCTGTACCTCCAGTCTTCCCCCAGCGACGGTCTCGCGGGCCTCGCCCGGTTCCCGGAGCTGCGGCATCTCTCACCGTGGTCGGATCCCAGGAATGAGGAGGGCTGGCGAGCGCTGACGGAACTGCCCCACCTGGAATCCCTGTACCTCGACACCTCCCTCGCCGTCTCCTGCCCCGATGACGTCACGCTGCCGTCGGTCACACACCTTTACCTCCACTCCATCACCCCCACAGCCCCCCTGGCTCGCATCTTTCCCTGCCTGCGGTTCGTCACCGCGCTCCGCCCGCCCCTCGAAGGAGCCGAGCACCTGCCGCCACACGTCCAGGTCACCCCGGTGGTATGACGAAAAGGGGCGGCCCCGGAACCGTGCTGGTTCCGGGGCCGCCCCTTTGACCGCTACACGCTCAGCGCGTGCGTCACGCGTCCTTCGACAGGTTCGGTCCCGTCTCGCCCGCCGCGACCGGAGGCGCGTCCGGCAGGGCCGACTTCTCCTCGCCGCGGAAGGTGAACTTGCGCTCCTCGCCTTCGCCCTCCGTGTCCACGACCACGATGTGGCCGGGGCGCAGCTCGCCGAAGAGGATCTTCTCCGAGAGGCTGTCCTCGATCTCGCGCTGGATCGTCCGGCGCAGCGGCCGGGCGCCCATGACGGGGTCGTAGCCCTTCTTCGCCAGGAGCTCCTTCGCGGACTGGGAGAGCTCGATGCCCATGTCCCGGTCCTTCAGGCGCTCGTCCACGCGGCTGATCATGAGGTCGACGATCTGGAGGATGTCGTCCTGGGTCAGCTGCGGGAAGACGATGATGTCGTCCACACGGTTGAGGAACTCGGGGCGGAAGTGCTGCTTCAGCTCCTCGCTGACCTTCGCCTTCATCCGCTCGTAGTTGGACTTCGTGTCGCCCTGGGCCGCGAAGCCCAGGTTGAAGCCCTTCGAGATGTCCCTGGTCCCGAGGTTGGTCGTCATGATGATGACCGTGTTCTTGAAGTCCACGACCCGGCCCTGGGAGTCGGTCAGGCGACCGTCCTCCAGGATCTGGAGCAGGGAATTGAAGATATCGGGGTGGGCCTTCTCGACCTCGTCGAAGAGGACGACGGAGAACGGCTTGCGGCGCACCTTCTCGGTGAGCTGGCCGCCCTCTTCGTAGCCGACGTATCCGGGCGGCGAACCGAAGAGACGGGAGACCGTGTGCTTCTCGCTGAACTCCGACATGTCGAGGGAGATCATCGCGTCCTCGTCGCCGAAGAGGAATTCGGCGAGCGCCTTGGACAGCTCGGTCTTACCGACACCGGACGGGCCGGCGAAGATGAACGAGCCGCCGGGACGCTTCGGGTCCTTCAGGCCGGCGCGCGTGCGGCGGATCGCCCGCGAGAGGCCGATGACGGCGTCCTTCTGGCCGATGACGCGCTTGTGGAGCTCGTCCTCCATGCGGAGCAGACGCGAGGACTCCTCCTCGGTCAGCTTGAAGACCGGGATGCCGGTGGCGGTCGCGAGGACCTCGGCGATCAGCTCGCCGTCGACCTCGGCGACGACGTCCATGTCGCCGGCCTTCCACTCCTTCTCCCGCTTGGCCTTCGCGGCGAGGAGCTGCTTCTCCTTGTCGCGCAGGGACGCGGCCTTCTCGAAGTCCTGCGAGTCGATCGCGGACTCCTTGTCGCGGCGGACGCCGGCGATCTTCTCGTCGAACTCGCGGAGGTCCGGCGGCGCGGTCATCCGGCGGATGCGCATCCGGGAGCCGGCCTCGTCGATCAGGTCGATCGCCTTGTCCGGGAGGAAGCGGTCCGAGATGTACCGGTCGGCCAGGGTCGCGGCCTGGACGAGGGCCTCGTCGGTGATGGAGACGCGGTGGTGCGCCTCGTACCGGTCGCGCAGGCCCTTGAGGATCTCGATGGTGTGCGGCAGCGACGGCTCGGCGACCTGGATGGGCTGGAAGCGGCGCTCCAGGGCGGCGTCCTTCTCCAGGTACTTGCGGTACTCGTCGAGCGTGGTGGCGCCGATGGTCTGGAGCTCACCGCGGGCCAGCATCGGCTTGAGGATGCTGGCGGCGTCGATCGCGCCCTCGGCGGCGCCCGCACCCACCAGGGTGTGGAGCTCGTCGATGAACAGGATGATGTCGCCGCGGGTGCGGATCTCCTTGAGGACCTTCTTCAGGCGCTCCTCGAAGTCACCGCGGTAGCGGGAGCCGGCGACCAGCGCGCCGAGGTCCAGGGTGTAGAGGTGCTTGTCCTTGAGGGTCTCGGGCACCTCGCCCTTGACGATGGCCTGCGCCAGGCCCTCGACGACGGCGGTCTTGCCGACGCCGGGCTCGCCGATGAGGACCGGGTTGTTCTTGGTGCGGCGGGACAGCACCTGCATGACCCGCTCGATCTCCTTCTCGCGCCCGATGACCGGGTCGAGCTTGGACTCGCGGGCCGCCTGGGTGAGGTTGCGGCCGAACTGGTCGAGGACGAGGGACGTCGAGGGGGTGCCCTCGGCGGGGCCGCCGGCGGTGGCGGCTTCCTTGCCCTGGTAGCCGGAGAGCAGCTGGATGACCTGCTGCCGCACCCGGTTGAGATCGGCGCCCAGCTTCACGAGGACCTGGGCGGCGACGCCCTCGCCCTCGCGGATCAGGCCGAGCAGGATGTGCTCCGTGCCGATGTAGTTGTGGCCGAGCTGGAGGGCCTCGCGGAGCGACAGCTCCAGGACCTTCTTGGCACGAGGGGTGAAGGGGATGTGGCCGGACGGGGCCTGCTGGCCCTGGCCGATGATCTCCTCCACCTGCTGGCGGACCGCCTCGAGCGAAATCCCGAGGCTCTCCAGGGCCTTAGCGGCGACACCCTCACCCTCGTGGATAAGGCCCAGAAGGATGTGCTCGGTGCCGATGTAGTTGTGGTTGAGCATCCGGGCTTCTTCCTGAGCCAGGACGACAACCCGCCGCGCGCGGTCGGTGAACCTCTCGAACATCGTTAATCGCTCCTCAGAGCGGTCAGTCAGTTAGGGGTCGATCCCCTCCCTGTCCTTCCGCAGCTTAGTCCCGCAAGCGGGGACCGCTCATTCCAACTGCCGACATCCGTCCGGATCACCCCCTTGTCGGTGGGGTGGTCCGCTGCCGAACAGCCGACAAATGCTCCAACTCGATGGTGCGAGACGATGTTCCCGCAGGCCAAGTAGTTACCCCCGCCTTGAGTACGCCGATGGCGAACGTGAGACGGCTCGGTCCGGCGAGTCACCCCTCTCCACTAGGAATGTCTTACCCGTAGGGTCCGACACTCCATGCGGCGCACCCGGGGTCCCTCCGCTACCAGCGAACAACATCCCGGCGTCGAATGCACTCGTACACCCCATTACCGGACACCTCGGGTCCCCGGACCGGAACGTTACGTCACCGGTCGCGCCCGGGGCCGTAACCTCCTCGGCTCCGCGGGAGTTCCCCGGGCATGGCCTTCACCGTCCCGTTTCCCCGGTCGCCGCTCGGCGGCGGGGAGTCCGTGCTCTGGTACGAGCGGGAGCTCGGCTGGGCGACGGTGCCGGGGCCGCCGGTGCAGCTGGTGACGGGGCTCCGCTTCGACGTCCTGGAGCTGCCCGCGGCGGCCGGCCGGGGGGTGCTGCGCCGGGTGGGCGCGGCGACGGGGCCGGTGGCCCTGATGGGGCGCCGTATGCGGCTCCTGGTGGCCGCGGGGAGCGCGGAGGAGCTGCCGGGTCTGCTGGAGTGGCTGGAATGGGGCGGGATCTCACTGGATCTCGCGGTGCTGGGCGCCGGCGGCCGGATGACCGCTCCCCCACCGCCGGGGCGGGGCGGTTCCGGCGCGCCGGGCGCCGCCATGTGGCTGCGGGCCCCCGAGCCGGGCCGCGAGGTGGAGTCCTCGCTGCCGGCTCCGCGGTCCGGGCCGTGGGGCCGTGCGGGGGCCCCGTGTCTGACGCGCCTGGTGGCCGCGGCCGCGGTGGAGTGCCATCGGCTGCGACTGCTGAGCGCCCGTGCCGGAGGACCGGCGGCTCAGCGGGGGACGCCTCAGCGGTTCGCGTCCTCGTAGGCCGCCTTCACGTGCGCGGGGACGCGGCCGCGGTCGTTGACCTCCATGCCGTTCTCCTTGGCCCAGGCGCGGATCTTCGCCGTGTCCGGGCTGCCCGCGGCGGCGGCCCGGCCCTTTCCGCGGCCCGTGGCGGCACGGCCGCCGGTACGACGCCCGTTCGTGGTGTACGGCTCGAGCAGGCCACGGAGCTTTTCCGCGTTGGCGGTGGTGAGGTCGATCTCGTAGGTCTTGCCGTCCAGAGCGAACGTCACGGTCTCGTCCGCCTCGACACCGTCGAGGTCGTCGACAAGAAGGACCTGAACCTTCTGTGCCACCGGATTTCCTTTCATCGAAAATGCAGTACGCGGAAAGGAAACCGCTTTTCCCGGAAAAACACAAACCCCTGGGAGAGGTTCGGAACCCCGGCAACGCGGGAAACGTGCGCGATTCGGACATAGGGTTCCGTGCGGCTTCCCCCCCGGGGCTTCCGCTCAGAGGTGGAGAAGCATGCGGCTGTTGCCCAGGGTGTTCGGCTTCACTCGTTCGAGACCGAGGAACTCGGCGACGCCCTCGTCATAGGAGCGGAGGAGCTCGCTGTAGACATCTCCGTCGACCGGGGTCTCGCCGATCTCGACGAAGCCGTGCTTCGCGAAGAAGTCCACTTCGAAGGTGAGACAGAAAACCCGGCGCACGCCGAGCCAGCGGGCGGTCTCCAACAACTTGGCGAGCAGCTGGTGGCCGACGCCGGCGCCCTTGAACTCGGGATCGACGGCGAGGGTGCGGACTTCCGCGAGGTCTTCCCACATGACGTGCAGGGCGCCGACTCCGACGACCTCGGCGTCCGTGTCGCGTTCCGCGACCCAGAACTCCTGGATGTCCTCGTAAAGGGTCACCGTGGCCTTGTCGAGGAGGATGCCGCGGCGCGCGTAGGGGTCGACCAGTCGCCGGACGGCGGCGACGTCGGAGGTGCGGGCACGGCGTACGGTGACGGCTTTCGACATGGGGGGACGGTACCGCTAGGAGGCCGCCGGTTCCTCTCCGCCCTCCTCCGGGTCGGGGGGGAGCGGGCTGTCGTGCTGGACGATCCGGATGGCGTCGTTCAGGGACTCGCGCTGTTCCGGGGACATCATCCCGAAGAAGGCGACCAGGGCGGCCGCGGGGTTGTCGCTCTGTGCCCAGGCTTCGTTCATCAGTGCCGCCGAGTAGGCGGCGCGGGTGGAGACCGCCGTATATCGATAGGCGCGGCCTTCGACTTCCCTGCGCACCCAGCCCTTCTGGTGGAGATTGTCGAGGACGGTCATGACGGTGGTGTAGGCGATGGAGCGTTCCTGCTGGAGGTCTTCCAGGACTTCCCGGACGGTCACCGGGCGGTTCCATTGCCAGACGCGCGTCATGACGGCGTCTTCGAGTTCTCCCAAGGGGCGGGGCACGGGCCCACCCTAGTGGGAGAAGAGGGAGATTAGGGATATTGAGGGCGATAACTTGACAAAAAGGGCGTACGACCGTGACGGTCGCACGCCCTTCGGGGTCCTGCGGATGCTACGAGCGCGGCTGCTACGAGGAGGAGCCGTCCGCCTGGCGGGCGGCCTCCGCGCGGGCGAGCGCGGCGTCGACCACCGCGTCCTCCTTGGCCTTGTTGGGGCCGCCCTGACTCTTGACGATCACGACGATGAGACCGATGAAGAACGCGGCCATCACGACGGGGGGCAAAAGCGCGGATACGTAGTCCATGCCGACCAGAGTAGCTAGCCCGCGGCCCGTTCCTCGGGCGGGGGCGGAGGTACGGGGCGGCGGCGCGGCGGGAAGACCTCGGAGGGCTTGGGCACCGGGCGTTCGGTCGGGGCGGGGGTGGACGGCTTGGGCCGGGGCTCCTGGCCGGCGCGGCCGCCGGGCAGGGCGAGCAGTCGGGCCCGGGAGGCGGCGGCCGGGGTGCCCGTACCGGCCGGGGAGACCCGCGCGAGGCGGGCGCGTACGGAACGCTCGGCGAGGACCTGGCAGCGGGCGAGCAGCCGGGCGGCGGCGGGGTTGCCGCGCAGGGCGCGCAGGGCGGCGAGGTCGTCGGCCCCGGGGTCGTACCCGTCGGCCAGGGCGCCCTCCAGGAGTTCCAGGTAGCCGCCGAGCGAGCCGGGGAGGGCCGCGCGGTAGCGGGCCAGGTCGTCGAGGAGGAAGGCGCGCAGCCGGGCGGCCTCGCGCACGGCCTCGTCCACGGAATCGGCCAGACGGAGGGCGTCGCGGACGTCCTCATCCGGGAGGGGGGCGGGGTGGAGGGCGTTGGCGAGGGCACGGCGGAGCACACGCAGTTCGACCGCGCTGAACGCCATGCCGCCGCGGGTTCCGTATGGCGTGGGCATGGGCCGACGATACGCGCTAATCGGACAATTTTCGCTTAGCGATCATCCGGCGCGTCGGCCCGGAACACCCCCTCACCTGCGGATTCCCGCCCCGAAAAGATCGCGGACAGCGCACGACCATGAGTGGTCATACGCGGTCGCGAACGATCGCGAACGGTCACATACGGGAGGCGTTCCGCTCGTACACCAGACGCAGGCCGATCAGGGTCAGCCAGGGCTCGTGCTCGTCGATCTCCTTCACGTCCCCGAGGACCACCGGCGCGAGCCCGCCCGTCGCGATCACCGTGACGTCCGAGGGGTCGCCGTCGGGGCCGACCAGCTCGCGCCTCATCCGCGCGACCACCCCGTCCACCTGGCCCGCGTAGCCGAAGACGACGCCGGACTGCATCGCCTCCACCGTGTTCTTCCCGATCACGCTGCGCGGCCGGACCAGCTCGACCTTGCGGAGCATCGCGCCCTTCACGCCGAGCGCCTCGACCGAGATCTCTATGCCCGGGGCGATCGCGCCGCCCGCGTACTCGCCGCGCGCGGTGACCGCCTCGTACGTCGTCGCCGTGCCGAAGTCGACCACGATCGCGGGGCCGCCGTAGAGCTCCACCGCCGCCACCGCGTTGACCACGCGGTCCGCGCCGACCTCCTTCGGGTTGTCCGTGAGGATCGGCACGCCCGTCTTCACCCCGGGGCCCACGAGGACCGACGGCACGTCCCCGTAGTAGCGGCGGGTCACCTCGCGCAGCTCGTGGAGCATCGAGGGGACCGCCGCGCAGATCGAGATCCCCTCGATGCCGTCGCTCAGCTCGGCGCCGAGCAGGGGGTGCGTGCCCATCAGGCCCTGGAGCAGGACCGCCATCTCGTCGGCGGTCCTGCTGGGATCCGTGGAGATCCGCCAGTGCTCGACGATCTCCTCGCCGTCGAAGAGCCCGAGAACCGTGTACGTGTTGCCGACGTTGATGGTGAGCAGCATCAGCCGCGCACCTCGCGCAGGTCCAGGCCGATGTCGAGGATCGGGGAGGAGTGCGTGAGGCCGCCGACCGCCAGGTAGTCCACGCCGGTCGCCGCGTACGCCGCCGCGTTCTCCAGGGTCAGCCGGCCGGAGGACTCCAGGATGGCGCGGCCGTCGACCAGGGCCACGGCCTCCTCGGTCTCGTCCGGGGTGAAGTTGTCCAGCAGGATCAGGTCGGCGCCCGCGTCCAGGACCTCGCGGACCTGGTGCATGGTGTCGACCTCGACCTCGATCGGCACCTCCGGGAAGGCCTCCCGGACGGCCTGGAACGCCTCGGCGACCCCGCCGGCCGCCACCACGTGGTTGTCCTTCACCAGGGCGGCGTCCGCCAGCGACATCCGGTGGTTGACGCCACCGCCGCAGCGGACCGCGTACTTCTCCAGGGCCCGCAGGCCCGGCGTCGTCTTGCGGGTGTCGCGGACCTTGGCCTTCGTGCCCTCCAGGGCGTCCGCCCACGCGCGCGTGGCGGTGGCGATGCCGGAGAGTCGGCACAGGAGGTTCAGCGCGCTGCGCTCACCGGTGAGCAGGTCGCGGGTCCGGGCGGTGACGCTGAGCAGCAGGTCGCCGGGCTCGACGCGCTCGCCGTCCTCGCGGTGCCGCTCGACCTCGAACTCCTCGGTGCAGACGATCGACAGGACCGCCTCCGCGATCCGCAGACCGGCGACCACACCGGCCTCCCGGGCCACGAAGTCGGCGGTCGCGACGGCGTCCTCGGGGACGGTCGCCACGGTCGTCACGTCCACCCCGCCGTCGAGGTCCTCGGCGATCGCCAGGTGGGCGATGTCCTCGACCTGTACGGGGTCGAGGCCGGCGTCGGCGAGCAGCTGGGCGAGCGCGGGGTCGAGCCCGCACTCGTACTCCTCGGCGTCGCCGCAGCCGCAGCCGTCGCCGCAGCCGCCTGCGGACTCCTCCTCCTCCTCGGAGGAGGTGATCTGGATGAGAGGGACGTCCACGGGCTCGGGACGGGCTTCCTCGGGCGTGCTCACGGCTGCGGCTCCCTGGGGGCTTCGGGGGTTGCGGGGGTTACGGGCGGAAAGTCCGCGGTCTCGGTGGTGCGCACCACCGGCCTGCGGTCGGGCGTGAGGCGGACGACCAGGTGGCGGCGCCACCGCTCGTCGTCCCGGTCCGGGCGGTCCTCGCGCCAGTGGCAGCCCCGGGTCTCCTCGCGCGCCAGGGCGGCCGCGGCCAGGACCCGGGCCACGCACAGCAGATTGGTGGTCTCCCAGGCCTCCACGCCCGGCTCGGCGGCCTTGCGCTCCTCCTCGGCGCCCTCCCGGAGCGCCTCCAGGGCGTCGGCCGCGGCCGTCAGGCTCGCGGAGGAGCGCAGCACGCCCGCGTACCGGGTCATGATCCGCTGGATCTCGCGGCGGACCTCGGGCGCGAGCAGCGCGAGGACCGTCGGCTCGGCGTCCGTCCGCGGCGCGCCCTCGCGGTGCGGGCCGTGCTCCGCGAGGTCCGCGGCGATCCGCTCGGCGAAGACCAGGCCCTCCAGGAGCGAGTTCGAGGCGAGCCGGTTGGCGCCGTGCACACCGGTGCAGGCGACCTCGCCGCACGCGTACAGGCCGGGGACGGTGGTGCGGCCGCGCAGGTCGGTGCGGACGCCGCCGGAGGCGTAGTGCGCGGCCGGGGCGACCGGGATCGGGGCGGTGACCGGGTCGATGCCGTGCGCCCGGCAGGCGGCCAGGATCGTCGGGAAGCGGTGCTCCCACATCTCGGCGCCGAAGTGCCGGGCGTCCAGGTACATGTGCTCGGCGCCCTGCTCCCGCATGCGGCGGGTGATCGCCTTGGCGACGACGTCCCGGGGCGCCAGCTCGGCCAGCTCGTGCTGCCCGACCATGAAGCGGACGCCGTCCGCGTCCACCAGGTGGGCGCCCTCGCCGCGTACCGCCTCGGAGACCAGCGGCTGCTGGCCCTCCGCGCCGGCGCCGAGGAACAGCACCGTCGGGTGGAACTGCACGAACTCCAGGTCGGAGACCTCGGCCCCGGCGCGCAGCGCCAGGGCGACGCCGTCGCCGGTGGAGACGGCCGGGTTGGTGGTGGCGGAGAAGACCTGCCCCATGCCTCCGGTGGCGAGCACCACGGCGGGGGCGCGGACGGCGCCGACGCCGTCGTGCTGTCCCTCGCCCATGACGTGCAGGGTGACACCGGCCGTACGGCCCTCTCCGTCCTTGAGGAGGTCGAGGACGAGGGCGTGCTCGATGGTGCGCACCCCCCGCTCGCGGATCGCCTCGACCAGGGCGCGGGAGATCTCGGCGCCGGTGGCGTCGCCACCCGCGTGGGCGATCCGGCGGCGGTGGTGGCCGCCCTCACGCGTGAGGGCGATCTCGCCGTCGTCGGTGCGGTCGAAGTCGGCGCCGGTGGCCATCAGGCGGCGGACCGCGTCCGGGCCCTCGGTGACGAGGAGGCGGACGGCCGGCTCGTCGCAGAGCCCGGCACCGGCGACGAGGGTGTCGTCGAGGTGCTGGCCGGGGGTGTCGCCCTCGCCGAGCGCGGCGGCGATGCCGCCCTGGGCCCAGCGGGTGGAGCCGGCGTCCAGGTCGGCCTTGGTGACGACGACCGTACGGAGCCCGGCGGCGGTGCAGCGCAGGGCGACGGTCAGCCCGGCGACGCCGGAGCCGACCACGACCACGTCCGCGTCGATGGCCCAGCCCGGCTCGGGGGCGTGCAGCCGTATTCCGGTCACGAGGCGGCTCCCTGGGTGGCTCCGAAGGTCAGCGGGATGTTGTCGATCAGCCGGGTGGTGCCCACGCGCGCGGCGACCGCGAGGATCGCCTCCCCCTGGTGGGCGTCCTCGACCTCGGTGAAGTCGGCCGGGTCGACCAGGGCCAGGTAGTCGAGGACCAGCGGCGGCTCGGCCTTCGCGGCCTCGTCCAGGACCGCCCTGGCGGCCGCCCGTACGGCTCCGGCGCCGCCGCCCTCGGCGGCCTGCGCGACCGCGTGCGCGTCGGCGGCGGCCCGCGCCTCGCCGAGCCGGGACAGCGCCTCCGCGCGGGTCTCGGCCCGCCCCTGGGCGCCGGGCAGGGCGACGGCACGCGCGTGCAGCGCCTCCTGCGCGGCGAGCCGGTCGCGGGCGGCGAACAGGGCCCGGGACAGGGCGAGCGCGGTGCGCCGCTCGCGGGGCGACAGGTAGCGGTTGCGGCTGGACAGGGCGAGACCGTCGGTCTCGCGGACCGTCGGGACGCCGACGACCTCCACCGGGAAGTTCAGGTCCGTCACCATGCGGCGGATGACGGCCAGCTGCTGGGCGTCCTTCTCCCCGAAGAAGGCCAGGTCGGGCCCGGTGAGGTGGAGCAGCTTGGCGACGACGGTGAGGACGCCGTCGAAGTGCCCGGGCCGGGAGGCGCCCTCCAGGAGCTCGCCCATGGGGCCCGCGGTGATCCGGACCTGCGGCTGCCCGCCGGGGTAGACCTCGTCGACGGAGGGGGCGAAGACGGCGCTGGCGCCAGCGGCGAAGGCCAGCTCCAGGTCGGCGTCGAGGGTGCGCGGGTAGCGGTCGAGGTCCTCGCCCGCGCCGAACTGGAGCGGGTTGACGAAGACGGTGACGACGACGAAGCCGTTCGCGCCGACCCGCTCGCGGGCGGCCCGGATCAGGGTGGCGTGACCCTCGTGGAGGGCGCCCATGGTCATGACGACGGCGTTCTCGCCCGACTTGCCGCCGAAGTGGGACCGCGTGTCCTCCAGCTCCTCGGCCGTGGAGATCAGCTCCGCGGGCTCGTGGCGCGCGGGGCCCTTCCGGTCGAACAGGCTCATCGGTCGTCTCCTTGCGGCCCGTCGGCGGGCCCGGTGGTACCAGTGGTGCCGGTCGCGCCCGCCGGCGGGTCGGCGGCGAGAACGCCCAGCAGGTCCTGGGCCAGCTCCGGCTTGAGCAGGCCGTGCGCGAGCGCCCGGTCGGCGGTGGTGCGGGCCATCGCCAGATAGCCGGCGACGGTGCCGGGCGCGTGCTTGCGGAGCTCGGCCACGTGGGCGGCGACCGTGCCGGCGTCGCCGCGCGCGACGGGGCCGGTCAGGGCCGCGTCGCCGGACCGCAGCGCGTTGTCGAGGGCGGCGCCCAGGAGGGGGCCGAGCATCCGGTCCGGAGCGGCGACCCCGGCCGTGCGGAGCAGCTCCATCGACTGGGCCACCAGGGTGACCAGGTGGTTCGCGCCGAGGGCGAGGGCCGCGTGGTACAGCGGCCGGGCCTCCTCCGCGATCCACTCGGGCTCCCCGCCCATCTCGATGACCAGCGCCTCGGCGGCGAGCCGCAGCTCCTCGGGCGCGGTCACCCCGAAGGAGCAGCCGGCGAGCCGCTGCACGTCGACGGCGGTGCCGGTGAAGGTCATCGCCGGGTGCAGGGCCAGCGGGAGCGCGCCCGCGCGGCGGGCCGGGTCCAGGACCCGTGCCCCGTACCGCCCCGAGGTGTGGACGATCAGCTGTCCCGGCCGGACGGCGCCGGTCCCGGCGAGTCCCTCGACGAGGCCCGGCAGGGCGTCGTCCGGGACGGTGAGCAGCACGAGGTCGGCGAGGGCGAGCACGCGCGCGGGCTCCACCACCGGCACGCCCGGCAGCAGCTCGGCGGCCCGGCGCCGGGAGGCGTCGGAGACCGCGGAGACGGCGACGGGGCGGTGCCCTGCGAGCTGGAGGGAGGCGGCGAGGGCGGGGCCGACGCGGCCCGCGCCGACGACTCCGACGGTGAGCCGGGCGGGCCGGTCCTCGGCCCTGGGCTCTGGCGCTGCTGGTGCGTTCACGGTGGGTACGGCCTTCCCGTTCCAGTCCTCGGCGGGTACCGGACGATTTCTGGTCATGCTACGCCAGCGTTTCGCCCCTCCCCCTGGCTGTCCACAGGCAGCGGGCGGCGGTGTGATGATCTGTCCATGGATGTGGATGAACCGTCGGCGGAGGAGGCGGCCCGGCAGCACCGGAGCCGTGTGTGGGGCGGGGCCGCCCGCTCGCTGTGGCGCCCCTCCGCGGAGGGCACGGTGGGCGGCCGCCTGCGCGCGCTCGCCGACTGGGCGGAGACGGCCGGGCTCGCGGACGCGGCCCTCGACACGTACGGCACCGGCCTCGTGGAGGCCCTGGAGGAGCGGGTCGCCGCGGAGCTGGGCATGCCCGCCGCCGTCTTCTTCCCCACCGGCACCATGGCCCAGCAGGTGGCGCTGCGCTGCTGGGCCGGGCGCACCGGCAGCCCGGTCGTCGCCCTCCATCCGCTCGCCCACCCCGAGGTCCACGAGGGCGGCGCCCTGGGGGCCGTGTCGGGGCTGCGGACGGTCCACCCGACGGACGCGCCCCGGCTGCCGACGGCCGAGGAGGTACGGGACCACCCGGAGCCCTTCGGGACGCTCATGCTGGAGCTGCCGCTGCGGGACGCGGGCTTCGTGCTGCCGACCTGGGAGGAGCTGACCGCGACCGTCGACGCGGCCCAGAAGCGGGACGCGGTGGTCCACTTCGACGGCGCCCGGCTGTGGGAGTCCCCGACGCGTTTCGGCCGTCCGCTCGCGGAGATCGCCGGGCTCGCGGACAGCGTGTACGTCTCGTTCTACAAGTCCCTCGACGGGATCTCCGGCGCCGCGCTCGCCGGGCCCGAGGACCTGGTGGAGGAGGCCAGGGTCTGGCTCCACCGGTACGGGGGCCTGCTCTTCCAGCAGTACCCGGCCGCGCTCGCCGCCCTGCGCGGCCTGGACACCGAGCTGCCCCGGCTGCCGTCGTACGTGGCCCACGCGCGCGTGGTGGCCGACGCCCTGCGGGAGGCGCTCGCCGGGAAGGACGGGCCCGGCTGGTTCCGGGTACACCCGGAGGTGCCGCACACCCACCAGTTCCAGGTGTGGCTCCCGTACGAGCCGGACGTCCTCACGGCCGCCGCCGTCGCCCAGACCGAGCGGACCGGGGTCTGCCTCTTCCGCCGCTGGTTCGCCCCGGGTGCGGGCGGCCCGCCGGGGGTCGCCGTCACCGAGGTGACGGTGGCGGCGGCGGGCCTGGAGTGGACGGCCGAGGAGGTCAGGACGGCCGTACGCGACTTCCTGACGCTCGTCGGGAACCCAGGGTCCTGAGCCGACGGCCCAGGGCCGTGCCCAGGCGGCCGGTCGCGGGGCGGCCGGCCACCACCCGCTCGAAGCGGCGGCGGTCGCGGAGTCCCCGCAGCACGGCCGCGTCGTGGGTGCCGGGGGCGGGCGGCGCGGGCTCGCCGCGCCGCGCCGCCCGGTAGCTGTCGAAGAGGTGCTGCTGCAAGGCGTCCATGCACCCACCCTGGGCGCGTACCGGCCCGTCCGCGCCCCGATTGACGGGCCTCGTCAATCGGGCGACGGCCTCCCCGGGGCGTCCCGCACCATGGGGGCGTGAGCGTGACCATCGACATCACCGGAGTGCCGGCCGAGCGGATCGTCTTCAGCCCCTCGCCGCTGGCCGAGCTCGGCAACGCCGTGCACGTCCTGGCCGAGCCGGGCCACCATCCCGGGCACCACGCGTGGGCGGCGGCGACCGCCGCCGCGCTCGACCCCGGCCTCGCCGACCGGCTCCTCGAGGCCGACTTCATGTGGCGGTCGGCGCGCTCCGACTTCCTGCTGCCCGCGCGGCCCCGCGAGACCCTGGCAGAGGAGCTGGACGACCTCGACCGCATGGACGACGAGAAGTTCGTCGACACCGCCCTGGAGATCTCGTGCAGCGCCCTCTATGCCCGGGGCGGCGTCCCGTCCCCGCTGGTCGACGAGGGAGCCCGGCGGCGCGCCCTCGATCTGGCCGCCGCGCGCGGTCCGCGCCAGGCCGCGTTCGTGGAGCGGATGCTCGCCGCGCCGACCGCCACGCGCGCGTGGATCCGGCGGCTCCTGGAGGACTGCGACGAGGCGTTCTTCGCCGAGACCTGGCGCCGGGTCCGGTTCCAGCTCGCCGCCGACGCCCGCCACAAGACGGAGCTGATGCGCCGCAAGGGTCTGGCCGCCGCCCTCGCGGACGCCTCGGGGGCGCTGCGCCTGGAGGAGGACGGAGACGGCACCCGGATCGTGGTCGACAAGCTGCTGGAGGCCCGCACGAGCGGCCGGGCCCTGACCCTGCTGCCGAGTGCCTTCGGCCGGCCCCACCTCATCGCCCTGTACGCGCCCGGCTGGCAGCCGGTGATCATGTACCCGGCGGCGAGCCGCGAGGTCGGCGGCACCGAGTCCGTCGAGACCGTGGAGCGCCGGCTCGACGCACTCGCCCACCCGGTCCGGATGCGCATGTGCCGCAGCCTGGCGCGCGGCCCGTACTCGACGAGCGAGCTGGCCGACGCGTACGGCATCACCGCCCCCGAGGTCTCCCGCCACCTCGCCGTCCTCCGCAAGGCCGGCCTCCTCACCACCCGCCGCCGGGGCCGCTACGTCCTCCACCAGCTGGACTTCTCCGTCGTCGCCCGCCTGGGCAGCGACTTCCTGGAGTCGGTGCTCCGTTAGACCGTGTCAGTCGGACCGTGTCAGTCGAAGCGGATGTGGGCGAGCCCCACCCGGATCCGGCGCAGCCGGTGCCGCAGCGGGCCGTCGGTGTCCGGCGCGATCCGCAGGCCGGCGAGGTCCGCGACCCGGTCGGCGACCTGCGGGACGGTGAGGTCGTCGGTACGGAGGTGGTGGGCGAACTCCGGGGCGGCGAGGGCGGCCAGGCAGCCGTCGAGGCGGGCCACGGCGAAGCTCTCCCGTTTGAGGCCGCGCCCGAGGCCCCGCTCCGCGAGCCGTCGCAGCACCGTCTCCCGCTCGGCGAGCAGCGAGACGTGCCGCACGCGTTCCTCGCCGTGCGCCTCCCGCAGCCGTCCGACGGTCTCCGCGAAGCAGCGGGGGTCCACGACCGTCATCGGCACGAGGACCGGTCCGTCGTGCCGCCGCAGCGCCAGGTCAAGGACCTCGTACACGCCCTGCCGCCAGGCCGGCAGGTCCTGGAAGTCGCCGCGCAGCCCCGCCGGGAGGGCGCGGTGCAGCCCGAAGCCGATGTGCTCCGGGTCGCAGACGACGCTGCCCGGCAGCCTGCGGCGCAGCTCGTACGCGGTCTGGGTCTTGCCGCCGCCGAAGGGGCCGTTCAGCCAGACCAGCACCTCAGCGGCCGCCCGCGCGGACCAGGCCCGTCTCGTAGGCGAGGACGACGACCTGGACGCGGTCGCGGAGGCCCAGCTTGGTGAGGATGCGGCCCACGTGGGTCTTGACCGTGGCCTCCGAGAGGACGAGGCGGGCGGCGATCTCGCCGTTGGAGAGGCCCTGGGCGACGAGGAGCATGACCTCCCGCTCGCGGTCGGTCAGCTTCTCGATCTCGCGGTGTTCGGGCTCCCGTCCGGAGGACGGGAGCATCGGGGAGAAGCGGTCGAGGAGCCGGCGGGTGGTCGAGGGGGCGACCACGGCGTCGCCGCTGTGCACCGAGCGGATCGCGCCCAGCAGCTCGCCCGGCGGCACGTCCTTCAGCATGAAGCCGCTCGCGCCCGCCTTGAGCCCGGAGAAGGCGTACTCGTCGAGGTCGAAGGTGGTCAGGATGAGCACCTTCGGGGCGTCGGGCTCGGCGCAGATCCTGCGGGTCGCCTCCACGCCGTCGAGGCGCGGCATCCGGACGTCCATGAGGACCACGTCGACCTGGGTGGTCCGCAGCACCTCCAAAGCCTCCGCCCCGTCTCCCGCCTCCGCCACGACCTCCATGTCCGGCTGGGCGGCGAGCACCATGCGGAAACCGGTACGGAGGAGTACCTGGTCGTCGACGAGCATCACGCGGATGGACATGCGGTTCCTTCGGTGAGGGGGACGGAAGCTCTCAGTGTGCGGGTTTGAGCGGCAGCAGGGCGCTGATCCGGAAACCGCCGCCCGGTCGGGGGCCCGCGTCCAGGGTGCCGCCCACCATGCCGACCCGCTCCCGCATGCCGATCAGGCCGTGGCCGCGGCCGTCGGCGCCGCCGTCCTCGTACATCTCCTGGGGCGCGCCCCGGCCGTCGTCCTCGACGAGCAGGCCGAGGCCGTCGTCGAAGTAGACGAGCCGGACGGTGGCGCCGACGTCGGGGCCGCCGTGCTTGCGGGTGTTGGTGAGGGCTTCCTGCACGATCCGGTAGGCGGTCAGGCCGACGCCGGTGGGCAGCTCGCGCGGGGTGCCCTCGACGGTGAGGTCGACGGTCAGGCCGGCGCCCCTGACCTGCTCGACCAGCTCCTCGATCTGCTCCACGTCGGGCTGGGGCACGTACTCCCCCGCCTCCTGGTGCTCGCCGGTGCGCAGGATGCCGAGCAGCCGGCGCATCTCGGCGAGCGCCTGCCGGCCGGTGGTGGAGATGGTCTCCAGGGCCTGCTTGGCGGTCTCCGGGGAGGAGTCCATGACGTAGGCGGCGCCGTCGGCCTGCACCACCATCACCGACACGTTGTGCGCGACGACGTCGTGCAGCTCGCGGGCGATCCGGGCCCGCTCGGCGGCCACCGCCACCTTGGCCTGCGCCTCCCGCTCCTGCTCCAGGCGGGCGGCCTTCTCCTCCAGCTGCGCGAAGTAGGCGCGGCGGGTGCGCAGCGAGTCGCCGAGGACCCAGGCGAGGGCGAACGGCACCGCCATGATCACCGTGAAGAAGACCTGGGCGGGGACCGAGACGTTCCCCTCCAGGGGCCATCTCAGCTGGGAGAGCGGGGCCGCGCACAGGCCGCCGACGAGGGCGAGCCGGGAGGCCCAGCGGGGGCCGTCGTGGGCGGCGACGGTGAAGATGACGACGAGCATGGCGAAGTCCGCCATGAACGGCATGACGTCGAGGGCCAGCTGGGCGACGCCGAGGACGACGGCCAGGACCAGCATCCGTTCGGGCGCCCGCCGCCGCAGGGCGACGACCAGGGAGAACAGCGCGGCGACCGCCGCGTAGGCGACCACGTTGCCGAGGGGCGGGTACACCGACTGCATCCACAGCGCGGAGAGCCCGAGGAGGACGACGGCCCAGAAGACGTCGACGCCCGTCGGGTGGCTGCGGAGGAAGTCGTAGAGGCGCTGCACGTAACCCAGAGTAGGGAACGGGTACGGCTGGGGGATCAACCGTGTGGTCGATCCTTGCGGCGGGACCCGTACACCCCGGGGTGGAGACTGGGGCACGTGACGGATGACGTGACGGACGGGACGGGTCGGCCGCCGGGGGACGGCCGGGGGTGGCGGGGCTGGCTGGGCTGGCGGGAGGCGACCGAGCGGGCGCTGTACGGGCCCGGCGGCTTCTTCCTGCGCCCGGAGGGCCCGGCGGGCCACTTCCGCACCTCGGTGCACGCCTCGCCGCTCTTCGCGGCGGCGGTGGCGCGGCTGCTCGCGGCGACGGCGGAGGAGCTGGACACGGACGAGGTCGCCCTGGTGGACGTGGGCGCGGGCCGGGGCGAGCTGCCGGCCGGGGTGCTGGCGGCGGTCCCCGCGGGGCTGCGGGTGCGGGCGTACGCCGTGGAGCGGGCCGCCCGGCCGGACGGGCTCGACCCCCGGGTGGAGTGGACCGGCCGGCCGCCCGAGGGGGTGCGCGGGCTGCTGTTCGCGAACGAGTGGCTCGACAACGTGCCGGTGGACGTCGCCGAGGCCGACGAGGACGGCACCGTCCGGTACGTGGAGGTCCGCGCCGACGGTACGGAGCGGCTCGGCGCCCCGGTCGGGGGCGCGGACGCGGAGTGGCTGGCCCGCTGGTGGCCGCTGTCAGGGCCCGGCGAGCGGGCCGAGATCGGCAGGCCCCGGGACGAGGCGTGGGCGGCGGCGGTCGGCTCGCTCGCGGCGGGTCTGGCGGTGGCCGTGGACTACGGGCACGTACGGGGCTCCCGGCCGCCCTTCGGCACGCTGACCGGCTTCCGGGCGGGCCGCGAGGTCGCCCCGGTCCCGGACGGGAACGGCGACCTCACCTCGCACGTGGCCCTGGACGCCTGCGCGGCGGCGGTCCACGCGCGCGTGCCGGCCGAGCTGACGACCCAGCGGGAGGCCCTGCGCCGGCTGGGGGTCTCCGGCGGCCGGCCGCCGCTCGCGCTCGCCTCGACCGATCCCGCGGCGTACGTGCGGGCGCTGGCCGCCGCCGGGGAGGCGGCCGAGCTGACCGCGCGCGGCGGGCTCGGCGACTTCCTGTGGCTGAGCCAGCGGGTGTGACGGGCGGGGCCGTCCACAGGTCCACGGCGGGTTGTCCACAGGCGGGGACCTGGCCCGTCGGTGGGGCGCCTCGCGGGGGATACTGTCCGGCATGACGGAGACCACGGTCGGCATCGGCGGCGCGGCGGAGAGCACCGACATGGTGCTGAACATCGGCCCGCAGCATCCCTCCACGCACGGCGTGCTCCGGCTGCGGCTCGTCCTCGACGGCGAGGTGATCCGGCACGCCGAGCCGGTCGTGGGCTATATGCACCGGGGCGCCGAGAAGCTCTTCGAGGCGCGCGACTACCGGCAGATCGTCATGCTGGCCAACCGCCACGACTGGCTGTCGGCGTTCTCCAACGAGCTCGGCGTGGTGATGGCCGTCGAGCGGATGCTCGGCATGGAGGTGCCGGAGCGGGCCGTGTGGCTGCGGACCCTGCTCGCGGAGCTGAACCGGGTCCTCAACCACCTGATGTTCCTGGGGTCGTACCCGCTGGAGCTGGGCGGGATCACGCCCGTCTTCCACGCCTTCCGGGAGCGCGAGGAGCTCCAGACGGTGATGGAGGAGGTCTCCGGCGGCCGGATGCACTACATGTTCAACCGGGTCGGCGGCCTCAAGGAGGACCTGCCGGCGGGCTGGCAGGGCCGGGCCCGGCAGGCGGTCGCGGACGTCCGCTCGCGGATGGACGTGTACGACCGGCTGGTCCTCGGCAACGAGATCTTCCGGGGCCGCACGCGCGGGATCGGTGTCCTGAGCCGGGAGACCGTGCACGCCTTCGGGGTGTCGGGGCCGATCGCCCGCGCCTCCGGCGTCGACTTCGACCTGCGGCGCGACGAGCCCTACCTGGCGTACGGGGAGCTGGCGGACGTGCTGAAGGTCGTGGTCCGGGAGGACGGCGACTGCCTGGCCCGCTTCGAGTGCCTCTTGGAGCAGACGCACAACTCCCTGGCGCTGGCGGACGCCTGCCTGGACCGGCTGGCCGAGCTGCCGCAGGGCCCGGTCAACCAGCGGCTGCCGAAGGTGCTGAAGGCGCCGGAGGGGCACACGTACGCCTGGACCGAGAACCCGCTCGGCCTGAACGGCTACTACCTGGTGTCGAAGGGCGAGAAGACGCCGTACCGGCTGAAGCTGCGCTCGGCCTCGTACAACAACATCCAGGCGCTGGTGGAGCTGCTGCCGGGGACGCTGGTCGCGGACATGGTCGCGATCCTGGGGTCGTTCTTCTTCGTCGTCGGCGACATCGACAAGTGACGGCCGCGCCCGCCTTCTTTCAGGGGTTGCGCATCACGACGTAGTCGCGGTCCTCGCCGTCGGGGCGGCGGCGGTCGGTGACCGTCCATCCCCAGCGCGCGTACCGGTCCGTCAGCTCCGGGACGTCGAGGGTCATCAGAAGCGCGGGCCCGGCCCCGGCGGCGACCAGGAGGGCGTCATGGAGGGAGCGGCCGAGGCCGCGGCCCTGGTGGGCGGGGGCGACGACGAGTTCGGCGAGTTCGAAGGCGGGCGCGCCGCCGGAGAGGGCCGTGTCGGTCCAGCCTGCGGCGAGGCCGAGGAGGGCGCCGTCGGCGTCGAGGGCGGCGACGGCGTGGAAGTCCGGGTGCCGCCCGGCGGCCTGGAGGAGCCGGTCCACGGTCCGTACGGCGCCGAGCGGCGGCTCGTGCCAGGGAGCGCCGGCGAAGGCCTGGGCGCACAGGGCGATCAGCTCGTCGCGGCGGGCCCGTGCCTCCTCCGGGAGGAGGAGGCCGAGGCGGTGGGTCACGGGGTGACGGGTCACTGGTTGACGGCGCCGCGCAGTTCGGCGACGTCGAGCTGCTCGGTCTCGTCGTGCGCGGTCAGGTCGATGACCTGACCGATCGCGCCGGCGGCCGCCGGGCGGGCCACGGCGGGCTCGTCGTCACCGGCCGGGGCCGGAGCGGGGGCGGAGGCCGGGAGGGCGTTCCTGGCGGCTGCCGCGCGGGCCTCCTCCAGGACCTCCTCGCCCACCACGTCGGCGAGGTCGGTGTCGAGGGCGGCCTCGATGGCCGCCGCCTTCTGCGTGCCGAAGAAGTCGAAGCCGCCCTCGGTGCGCGGGACGGGCCGACGGGCCGCGTACGGGACGATCGCGCTGGCCGCCGGGACCACCGGGGTCAGGGCCTGCGCCGAAACCGACGAAACCGCCGGGGCGGTCGGGGCCGCCGGGGCGGTCGGGGCCGCCGGGGTCGCCGGGGCGGTCGGGGCCGCCGGGCTCGCCGCCGGGGGCAGTGCGGCGGGGGCCGCGGCCGGGCCCAGAGCCGCCGGGCGGGCGTGCTGCTCGGCGGCGTGCCGGCCGCGCAGCTCCTCCGTCTCGGCGGCGCGCTCGGCGAGGTCGCGGGCGCGGGCCGCCTCCGCGGTGCGCCGGGCCTGCTGGGCGGCGGCGTTGCGGGGCAGGTCGCGCAGGGCCTCGGCGGCGCGGCGGTACGCCTCCGGGGTGGGCGCGGAACCGGCGGCGGGCAGCTCCTTGGGGGCCTCGGCGCTCGCCCGGGCGAGGACGCGGCCGGTCTCCAGGGCGCTGGCGCGCTCGGTCTCGGCGGTCGCGTAGCGGCGCAGCAGGTCGGCGTGCTCGCCGCGCAGTCCGGCCAGTTCGACGCGCTTGGCGCGGAGCTTGGCGTCCAGGCGGATGCGCAGGGCGCGGGACTCCTCCAGGTCCGCCTCCAGTTCGGCGAGGCGCTCCTCGGCCTTCCACTGGTCGGCGGCGCGGGCCCGGGTCAGCTCGGCGACCTGGCGGCCGGCGCCGCGGTCCCAGCCGCGCATGAGGACGGCACCGGTGACGGCGGCGGCCGCCGCCGCGGCGGCCAGCAGCCGCACGACCACGAGTTCCCCGGGGATCCAGGCGGCCGCGGCGCAGACGACCGCGGTGCCGGCGACCGCGGAGGGCGGCAGCAGCTTGTGCAGAGGCGGGGAATGGCGGTGACGTCCACGTGGCATGGCCTGAAATTTACCGTGCGTAGGCACGGTGTGGGGGGTCGGCCCGGCAATCTCTTGGCCACTTCTCGGCAACGAAATCGGAGAGACCGCGTTCCGCTTCCGCTTCGGGCCGACTTCCCCTACTCCGGCGCCTACTTGCCGACCAGCCCCTTCTCCTTCAGATACGCGGCGGCGACATCCTCGGGCTTCGCCCGCTCGGCGTCGACCTTGCGGTTGAGTTCGGCGAGATCCCGCGTGGTCAGCACCTTGGTGATCTTGTCCAGGGCGGCGGCGACCTCGGGCGTCCCGGCCTCCTTCGCGTTCACCACCGGAAGCACGTTGTCGGCGTTCTGGAGGTGCTTGTCGTCCTCCAGGAAGACCAGGCCGAAGCTCTCGACCGTTGCGTCCGTGGTGGTGGTCAGGACCAGCTGGTCGACGCCGTCCTTGACGGCCTGCTTGGCCTGCGGGGTGCCGACGCCCTTGGGGTCGACGCCCGTCACGTCGATCCCGTAGGTCTTCTTCAGGCCGGGGGCGCAGAAGGGGCGGACCGCGCATTCGTCGCCCGCCGCGATCTTCACCTTCAGCTTCGCCGCGCCGAGATCGGAAAGGGTCTTCAGGCCGTTCTTCTCGGCGAATTCCTTCGACACCGCGAAGGCGTTCCGGTCGACCGCCTCCCCGACTTCCAGGACCTTCAGTCCACGCGGTTCCGCGAGCGCGCGGAGCGCGTCCACGGTGGCCTTCACGTCACCCGAGGCGACCGGCTTCTCTTCGGGCGCCTTCGGCCCGTTCACCTTCGCGTTGAGGAATTCCGCGAGCGTCGCCGCGTATTCCGGTACGACGTCGATCTCGCCCTTCTCCAGGGCGGGCTCGTACAGCTCGCGGTTCTTCACCGTGGTGACCGAGGCCGTGTAGCCCGCGTCGCGCAGCAGCTGCGCGTACAGCTCGGCGAGCACCTTCGACTCGGTGAAGGCCGCCGCGCCCACCACCAGGGAGCCCTTGCCGCCGCCGGAGCCGCCGGACGCCTTCTCCTTGCCCTGCTCCAGGCTGTCGCCGCCGCACGCGGCGAGCGAGACGGCCAGCGCTACGGTGCCGAGCAGCGCGCCCGTGGCGCGCGAGATCCTGTTCACGAGATCAGTCCTTCGCCTTCGGTATCCGATGTCCGATGTCCGATGTCTGTTATCCACGTCAGATGCCGCTGCCCGGTGTCCACGTCGGCTCCGGATCCCTGTCAGGTCCGGGGCGGCCGGGGGACCATCAGGCGGTCCAGGCCGACGAGAAGGCCCTCCACCACGAGGGCGAGGAGCGCCACCAGCACGGCGCCCGCGACCACCTGGGCGGTGTCGTAGAGCGCGAAGCCGGCCGTGATGATCCGACCGAGACCGCCCTGCCCTGCCATGGCGGCGATCGTCGCGGTGGCGACGACCTGCACGGCGGCGGAGCGGACCCCGGTCATCACCACCGGGGCCGCCAGCGGCAGTTCGACCCGGCGGAAGACCTGACCGCCCGTCATGCCCATCCCCCGGGCGGCCCGGACGGCGGCCCGGTCCACCTCGCGCACGCCCACGTACGCGTTGGTCAGCAGCGGCGGTATCGCGAAGAGGACGAGCGCGGCCACGGTCGGCACCTGGCCCGCGTTCCGCAGCGGGGAGACCATGAAGAGGGCGAGGACGGCGAAGACCGGGACGGCCCGCCCCACGTTCGACACGTTGACCGCGAGGGCACCGCCGCGCCCGAGGTGGCCGAGCCAGAGCCCGAGCGGCAGCGCGACCGCGCCGGCGATCAGCAGCGCGAGGCCGCTCACGTACACGTGCTCGGCGAGGCGGGCGCCGACGCCCTCCTCGCCGGTCCAGTGCGCACCGGTGGTGAGCCAGGTCCACGCGTCCGTCACGACCCCCACCTCACTCACCCCCCGGTGCGCGCGTGGCCCGGGTCCAGGGCGTGAGCAGCCGCTGGACGCCCAGGAGCAACAGGTCGGCGGTGACGGCGAGCAGCACGCACAGCACCGAGGCGGCGAGCACCTGCGCCTTGAAGAAGGTGGGCAGGGCGTCCTCGATGAGGTTGCCGAGGCCGCCGCGGCCGACGACCGAGCCGACGGTGGTGAGCGCGACCGTGGAGACGGTGGCCATCCGGACGCCGGCCATCAGGACCGGGAGCGCGAGAGGGAGTTCGACCTGCCAGAGCAGCCGCCAGGGGCCGAGGCCGAGGCCGCGGGCGGCCTCCCGGGTCTCGGCGGGGACGGCTTCGAGACCGGCCAGCGTGTTGCGCACCAGGATCGTCAGCGCGTACAGCACCAGGCCGGTGACGACGAGCGCCGAGGAGAGCCCGAAGACGGGCAGCAGCAGCGAGAACATGGCGAGCGACGGCACCGTGTAGAGCAGGGTCGTCAGCCCGAGGACCGGGGCGGCCAGGCGCGGCCGGGCCCGCACGAGGAGGGCCAGCGGCACGGCGACGAGCAGCGCGATCGCCACGGAGGCGGCGGTGATGCCGACGTGCTGGACCAGGGCGTCGGTCAGCTCCTCGCGGCGGGTGCGCAGATACTCACCGCAGATCCAGTCGTTGGCGACCAGACAGTTCGACGGGTTCATCCGGACCTCCCCCCAGGCCGCCGCCGCTAGAACGTACGTCTGACGACCCTAACCCCCGCCACCGACAACGGGGCGGCCCCCGGTCCCGCACCGCCGGTTCGCCACGCCTCCGCAACACCGTCTTCACACCCACCGGGTGACGGAGTGACAGAGGCGGGGGACAGAATGGCCCCATGATCCGGTTCGAACAGGTGACCAAACGCTATCCGGACGGCACCACCGCGGTCGACGGCCTCTCCTTCGAGGTGGCCGAGGGCGAGCTCGTCACGCTCGTCGGCCCCTCCGGATGCGGCAAGACGACCACGATGATGATGGTGAACCGGCTGGTCGAACCGACCTCCGGGCGGGTCCTCGTCGACGGCCGCGACGTCGCCGGGACCGATCCGGTCGCCCTGCGCCGCAAGATCGGATACGTCATCCAGCAGGTCGGGCTCTTCCCCCACCGCACGGTCCTCGACAACACCGCGACCGTCCCCGCCCTGCTCGGCTGGAAGAAGGCCGCCGCACGCGCGCGTGCGGCTGAACTCCTCGAACTCGTCGGCCTCGACCCCGCCGTCCACGGCCCCCGCTACCCCGCCCAGCTCTCCGGCGGACAGCGCCAGCGCGTCGGCGTGGCCCGCGCCCTCGCCGCCGACCCGCCGGTCCTCCTCATGGACGAGCCCTTCGGCGCCGTCGACCCGGTCGTCCGCGAACGGCTCCAGAACGAGTTCCTCGCCCTCCAGGCCACCGTCCGCAAGACCGTCCTCCTCGTCACCCACGACATCGGGGAGGCCGTCCGCCTCGGCGACCGCATGGCCGTCTACGGACAGGGCCGCATCGAGCAGTTCGACACCCCGGCCACCGTCCTCGCCTCCCCCGCCACCCCGTACGTCGCCGACTTCGTCGGCGGCGACCGCGCCCTCACCCGGCTCGCCGTCACCCCCGTCACCGCCGAGGACCTGGACCCCCTGCCGGACGACCACGCCGGAACCCCCGCCACGCGCGCGCGTACCGACGCCGCCCCCGCCCCCCGCACGGACGGCGCCCCCGTCCCCGTACCCCCCTCCGTACCCCTCGGAGGCACCCTCAAGGACGCGCTCGCGCTGCTCCTCCAGGACGACTCCGGCCGGCTCACCGTCACCGGCGCGGACGGACGCCCGGCCGGCGTCCTCACCCCCGCCGGCGTCCACCGGGCCCTGCGCCGCGCCTCCCGGACCCCCTGAAGGATCAGTCCGCCCGGAGCTTCCCGCTCATCCACACCAGGCCGGGCGGGATCTCCCGCTTCCAGGTGGTGAAGTTGTGCCCGCCGCTCTCCAGCGTGATCGAGGAGACCCGGGCCGGACTCTTCACCTTGCCGATGAACTCCCGCGTCGCCTTCAGGTTCCCCTCGCCCGTCTTCGACGTCGTCACCAGGAACGAGGACGCCGGCTGCGGCCGGTGGTCCAGGCTCCACAACAGGTTCGCCCGCTGCCGAAGCCCCTGGTCGCCGTGGAAGAGGTCGCCCGTCGTCACGTCCTCAGCCGCCTTGTAGTACGCGGAGAGACCCGCCCCCGCCACGAACCGGTCCGGGTGGTGCAGCGCGATCTTCAGCGCGCAGTACCCGCCCGTCGAGTTCCCCATGAACCCCCAGTTCCGGGGCTTCGTCCCCACCCGGTACGTCTCCGAGACCGCCCGCGGCAGGTCCTCGGCGAAGAAGGTCTCCGTCTGCGGACCGCCCGGCACGTCCACGCACTCGGTGTCCCGCGGCGGCGCCACCGTCGGCCGCAGCATCACCAGGACCATCGGCTGCATCCGCCCCTCCTTCGCCTGGAGGTACGCCGTCCTCGGGTACTTCAGCCCCTTGATCAGGTTCTCCGCGGTGCCCGGGTACCCCGTCAGCACCACCGACGCCGGGAACGACCGCTCCGCGTACCGCTCCTGGAAGTACTCCGGCGGCAGGTAGACGAAGGCCGGCGAGGTGATCCCCGACCGCTCGCCGCGGATCACCACCTCCTGGATCTGCCCGCCCACCGACGGCCGCCCCCCGCCCGGCACGTCCAGGGTGCGCGTCCCCACCACCCGTACGTCCTTCGGGCGCCCGCCCGCCGCGGCGGGATGGTCGACGACCACGCCCATCTCCTGCTCCTGGCCGAACAGGTCCGCCCACGAACCGTAGAAGAGGAAGGAACGGTTCGCCGCGAGCCCCACCGCCGCGAACAGCGCCAGCTGCGTCGCGAACAGCAGCCCGACCCTGCCGAGCACCGCCCGCCAGCCCCGCCGGGCCAGCCGGGGCCACAGCAGCACCGTGACCGAGAACAGCACGACGGCCACCGCCACCGCCGTGACGAGGACCGTTCTACTGGTGAGACCCATGAGACGGCCGAACCTTCCTTCCTGGGACATCCCCGGACGCCCCGACGACTTCCTGAGAATTTCCTGTGCCTGAATGAACCCGCCCCCGCGCAGCCACGTCCTAAGGAACGCCCCGAACAGGGCCGAAAAAGACCACGGAAGCACGGGAAGCGCGGGAAGCGATGTCTGTCACGGTAGATGGGGACAAAACATCATCGGTTCCGGGTCGGGTCCGACGAATTCTGAGCGGCCCCCCGCCCGAGAAGGTCCCCTCCCTCATCGGTACGGCCTGCACCCTCATCGGACTCGTCGACATCGCCGCCGGGGTCTTCCCCCGGTTCCGCACCAGCCGCATCCACGCCCTCGCCGAAGTCCTCCCCGGCACCCTCGGCCCCCTCTCCGCCGCCGTCTCGCTCAGCGCGGGCGTCCTCCTGCTCCTCCTCGCCCACGGCCTCAAGCGCCACAAGCGCCGCGCCTGGCGGGCCGTCGTCCTCCTCCTCCCGCTCGGCGCCGTCGCCCAGTTCGTCTGGCGCCACTCGATCCTCGGCTCCCTGCTCTCGCTCGGCCTGCTCGCCCTGCTGCTGCGCCACCGCGACCAGTTCGCCGCCCTCCCCGACCCCCGCAGCCGCTGGCGCGCCCTCGCCAACTTCGTCGTCATGGGCGCCGGCTCCCTCGCCCTCGGCCTCGTCGTCGTCAGCGCCCACCCCCGCCGCGTCGTCGGCGACCCCAGCCTCACCGACCGCCTCGAACACGTCCTCCTCGGACTCTTCGGCGTCGAAGGCCCCGTCGCCTACACCCACGGCGTCGACTGGACCGTCGGCTACTCCCTCGGCGCCCTCGGCATGCTCACCGCCCTCACCACCCTCTACCTCGCCCTCCGCCCCGAACACCCCGCCGCCCGCCTCACCGACGAGGACGAGACCCGGCTCCGCGCCCTCCTCGACCGGCACGGCAGCCGCGACTCCCTCGGCCACTTCGCGCTCCGCCACGACAAGGGCGTCGTCTTCTCCCCCAGCGGCAAGGCCGCCGTCTGCTACCGCGTCGTCTCCGGCGTCATGCTCGCCAGCGGCGACCCCATCGGCGACGTCGAGGCCTGGCCCGGCGCCATCGAACGCTTCATGGACGAGGCCCGCGCCCACTCCTGGACCCCCGCCGTCATGGGCTGCTCCGAGACCGGCGGCCAGGTCTGGACCCGCGAGACCGGACTCGACGCCCTCGAACTCGGCGACGAGGCCGTCATCGACGTCGACGCCTTCTCCCTCTCCGGCCGCGCCATGCGCAACGTCCGCCAGATGGTCAAGCGGATCGAGCGCAACGGCTACACCACGCGCGTGCGCCGGGTCCGCGACCTCGACCCCGCCGAACTCGACCTCGTCCGCAGGGCCGCCGCCGACTGGCGCGGCACCGACACCGAGCGCGGCTTCTCCATGGCCCTCGGCCGCATCGGCGCCCCCGGCGACGGCGACGCCGTCATAGCGACCGCCCACCTCGCCGACCCCGAAAACGGCACCAGCACGGAGGACAGCCCCTACGGCGACCTCAAAGCCATGATCCACTTCGTGCCCTGGGGCACCGACGGCATGTCCCTGGAACTCATGCGCCGCGACCGCACCGCCGACCCCGGCATGAACGAACTCCTCATCGTCGCCGCCCTCCAGGCCTCCCCCACCCTCGGCATCCGCCGCGTCTCCCTCAACTTCGCCATGTTCCGCTCCACCCTCGCCCGCGGCGAACGCATCGGCGCGGGCCCCGTCCTCCGCCTCTGGCGCGGACTCCTCCTCTTCCTCTCCCGCTGGTTCCAGATCGAGTCCCTCTACAAGTTCAACGCCAAGTTCCAGCCACGCTGGGAACCCCGCTTCGTCGTCTACCGCGCCGGCCGCGACCTGCCCCGCATCGGCCTCGCCGCCATGCAGGCCGAAGGCTTCCTCACCCTCTCCCTGCCCCGCCCCTTCGCCCGCCGCCCCGCCCGCACACCCCGCCCCTGCGCCCACGTCATCCCCCAGCGCACCGGCCGGGAGCACGAGATCCGTACGGCCGAAGCGGCGTGAACCGGCCGAGAGCAGCCGGGAGCGGCCTGAAACCGCCCCCGGCCCCGGCGGGCCCTACGCTGGTCGTATGAGTACGACGATCGACCGGGGCGCTCCCCTCGGCCTTCCCGAGTGGGACCGCTGCGCGGTCATGGGCGTGGTCAACGTGACCCCGGACTCCTTCTCCGACGGCGGCCGCTGGTTCGACACGACGGCCGCCGTCAAGCACGGCCTCGACCTCGTCGCCCAGGGCGCCGACCTCGTCGACGTCGGCGGCGAGTCCACCCGCCCCGGCGCCACCCGCGTCGACGAGGAGGAAGAGCTCCGCCGGGTCGTCCCCGTCGTCCGCGGCCTCGCCGCCGAAGGCGTCACCGTCTCCGTCGACACCATGCGCGCCTCCGTCGCCGCCGCAGCGGTCACGGCGGGCGCCGCACTCGTCAACGACGTCAGCGGCGGCCTCGCCGACCCCGGCATGGTCCCCGCCGTCGCCGCCGCCGAGGTCCCCTTCGTCGTCATGCACTGGCGCGGCTTCAGCGAGTCCATGAACAGCCTCGCCGTCTACGACGACGTCGTCACCGAGGTCGTCACCGAGCTCCGCACCCGGATGGAGGCCGTCGTCGACGGCGGCATCGCCCCCGAGCGGATCGTCATCGACCCCGGCCTCGGCTTCGCCAAGCTCGCCCCCCACGACCTCGCCCTCGTCGCCCACCTCCCCGAGCTGCGCGCCCTCGGCCGCCCCCTCCTCGTCGCCGCCTCCCGCAAACGCTTCCTCGGCCACGTCCTCACCCGCGAGCCCGGCGCCGCCCCGCCGCCCGCCCGCGAACGCGACGCCGCCACCGCCGCCGTCTCCGCCCTCGCCGCCCACGAGGGCGCCTGGGCCGTCCGCGTCCACGAGGTCCGCGCCACCGCCGACGCCGTCCGCGTCGCCCGCGCCGTCGAAGGAGCCCGATGACCTCCCGAGGAGCCCGATGACCGACGAAGGAGCCCGATGACCCACGGACGCGGAGCCGGCGGCGGGGCCGCCCGCGAGGCCGACCAGGCAGCCGTCGAAGCCGCCAACACCGCCTTCTACACGGCGCTGGAGGAAGGCGACTTCGACCGCCTCGAAGACCTCTGGCTCGACGACGCCACCGAGATCTCCTGCGTCCACCCCGGCTGGCCCGTCCTCACCGGCCGCGCCGAGGTGCTCCGCTCGTACGCGCTGATCATGGCGCACACCGACTACATCCAGTTCTTCCTCACCGACGTACGGGTCTCCCTCACCGGCGACACCGCCCTCGTCACCTGCACCGAGAACATCCTCAGCGGCGGCCCAGCCGAGGACGGCGCCGAGCTCGGCCCCCTCGTCGGCCAGCTCGTCGTCGCCACCAACACCTTCCGCCGGACCCCCGAGGGCTGGCGGATCTGGTCCCACCACGCCTCCCCCGTCATCGCCGACCCCGACGACGACACGCCCCCCGCGGCCCCCGACGACGACCCCGGCCCCTCCGCCTGACGGACCCGACAGCAAGCGCTGTCGGTGCCCGCGGGTAGATTCGATGAAGGACACCCGGCCGTCCGCACCCGGCTGCGTGCCCCCGAAACTACGACAGCAGGAGTGATTCGCGTGGATCGTGTCGCGCTGCGCGGCCTCAAGGCCCGAGGCCACCACGGTGTCTTCCCCAAGGAGCGCGAGGAGGGGCAGACCTTCATCGTGGACCTGGTCCTCGGCCTCGACACCCGCCCGGCGGCCGCCGACGACGACCTCACCAAGACCGTTCACTACGGCGTCGTCGCCGAGGAGGTCGTCGACGTCGTCCAGGGCGAGCCCGTCGACCTGATCGAGACCCTCGCCGAGCGCATCGCCCAGCAGTGCCTCAGCCACGCCGGCGTCCAGGAGGTGGAGGTGGTCGTGCACAAGCCCGACGCCCCCATCACCGTCCCCTTCGACGACGTCACCGTCACGATCACCCGGAGCCGACGATGAAGCCGACCCACAGCGACCCCACCGTCCAGCCCGTACCGGCCTCCGTCGTCGCCACCGTCGACGCCGCCGACACCACCCTCTCCAACCCCCGCTGGGCCGTCGTCGCCCTCGGCGCCAACCTCGGCAACCGCCTGGAGAACCTCCAGGGAGCCGTCGACGCCCTCGCCGACACCCCCGGCCTCCGCGTCAAGGCCGTCTCCCCCGTGTACGAGACCGAGCCCTGGGGTGTCGAGCCCGGCACCCAGCCCTCGTACCTCAACGCCGTCGCCCTCCTGAAGACGACCCTCCCGCCCTCCTCCCTCCTGGAGCGCGCCCAGGCCGTCGAGGAGGCCTTCCTGCGCGTCCGGGACGAACGCTGGGGCGCCCGCACCCTCGACGTCGACATCATCACGTACGCGGACGTGGTCTCCGACGACCCCGTCCTCACCCTCCCGCACCCCCGCGCCCACCAGCGCGCCTTCGTCCTCGCCCCCTGGCACGACATGGACCCCGAGGCCCAGCTCCCCGGCCACGGCGCCGTGGCCGACCTCCTGGCCGCCGTCGACCGCGCCGGCGTCACGCCCAGGCCCGACCTGGAACTCCGCCTCCCCGAGTAATCGTTACGCTACGTGGCAGACCGCCCGCGACCACGTGAAGGACACCCGGTGAAACAACTGCGGCTCAAGGTGCTCGCCGGACTCTTCCTGGTCGCCGGCATCCTCTCCTGGGGCGGCGCCCGCCTCTGGGACTCCGTCGGCACCCTCCCCAGCGTGCCGCTCGCCGCGCCCATCGTCCTCGCCGTGATCGCGGTGGTGCTCACGGCCACCGCCCTCTCGCTCCGCGCCCGCCTCAGGGCCCAGCGCGAGCGCCGCCCCGGCGCCAAGGGCGTCGAACCCCTGATGGCCGCCCGCGCGGTCGTCTTCGGCCAGGCCAGCGCCCTGGTAGCCGCCCTCGTCGCCGGCCTCTACGGCGGCGTGGGCGTCTTCCTCCTGGGCTCCCTCGACATCCCCGCCCGCCGCGACCAGGCCCTCTACGCCGCCGCCGCGGTGCTGGCAGCCTTCGGCGTCATCGCCGCCGCCCTCTTCCTGGAGCGCGTCTGCAAGCTCCCCGAAGACGACGACGGCCCGGGCGGCGCCCGGGCCTGACCCGACGGCCCCCCCAGGCGGTCCGGCGGGGACGGTGCGCTCTTAGCGGGCGAGTATCAGAGACATGGCCTCGGCACGCGTGGTGGCATCACGAAGTTGGCCACGTACCGCCGAGGTCGTCGTCTTCGCGCCCGGCTTGCGGACTCCCCGCAGCGCCATGCACATGTGCTCGGCCTCGATGACGACGATCGCGCCGCGCGCCTCAAGGATCCGCATCAGCGAATCGGCGATCTGTGTCGTCAGACGCTCCTGCACCTGCGGACGCCGAGCATAGACGTCCACCAGACGGGCCAGCTTCGACAGGCCGGTAATTTTGCCCGTTTCAGCAGGAATGTAACCAATGTGGGCTACGCCATGAAATGGGAGGAGATGATGTTCACACTGGGACGTCAGTTCGATGTCCTTCACCAGGACCATCTCGTCGTGCCCCAGGTCGAACGTCGTCGTCAGGACATCCTCGGGCTTCTGCCACAGACCCGCGAAAAGCTCCTTGTACGCCCGCGCCACGCGCGCCGGCGTCTCACGGAGGCCCTCACGGTCCGGGTCTTCGCCGACCGCGATAAGGAGCTCTCGTACGGCGTTCTCGGCGCGCTTCTCATCGAACTCGCCGATCGTGCCTTCGCCGTCCAGCGTCACCGGGTCGGTCATCTGTGCCTCGTTCCGTCTGTCTAGCTTGGCGCGGAAAGCCCGCACCCCCATCGAGGCTAGCCGGTTTTCTTCGAGGTCCGCTGTGATGTGCTGCTCGCCGGCCTGATGCCACGCACCCACGGAGGGCGTACTGGTGTCGTTCGGGAGTTCGTGGGCCGAATGCGTGACCCTTCCGTGGTGGTGTCGTTGATCGGATGACAGCACCAGGAGTGAGGGGAGGGGTGCCGGTGGGCCGGAGGCTGCCGCTGGGCGAGGGGGAGGCGGCTCGTACCGCCTGCGCGCCCGTCCTGCTCCGGGCGGGTGTGGACGAGAAGACCGGGGAGGTCCTCACCGCGGCCGTTCTGGCCGAACGCGTGGGCTGGTGCGCCGATCTGGTGGCCGGGATGACCGGTGCGCTGCTGTCCGGGCACTGGAACGCCGCCGACGTCGATGCGCTGGCCTCCGGCGTGGACGGTGGCGGACGCAGCCTGCCGTCGCAGGCGTGGATGGCGCTGCGGCGCCTGGGCTGGAGTGTCGCCCCGCCGGACGGGGTACGGGTCAACGACCGGATCGTGCGGATGGCCCAGGAGCAGGCCGGACGCGTGCTGCGGTCGGTGAAATGGCGCGCCGATGTCGTGGCCGGTGTGCTGGCGGCCTGGCCCGCCGACCCGGACAAACGCATCCCGCAGGAGTGGGACCAGGTACGGGCCGCGGTCCCGGGCGGGGAGCACCTGCCCTCCAGTGTGATCCGTTCCCGCACCCGCCAGATCGTCTCCTTCGTGTGCAGGCACGGGCACCTTCCGGCCGGTGTGTTCGAGCTGGAACCCTCGCCGGGTGCGGCGCGGATGCTGCTGCTCGCCGCGTGCGACGGCCAGCAGGCCACCCTCGAACGCTCCGACGACAGGCACCGGGCGCTACTGCGCCTCCAGCTCCCCCTCCGGCCCGACCCCGCTTCGTACCGCGACTGGACGTGGGTCGCCTGCCCGGTCCAGCTGCCGTCCACGGTCCCCGCGGACGCGCTCCTCCACCTGCCCACCCTGCGCCCCACCGGCGGAAGAGTCCGCGCCGACCTCGCCTTCACCCACCCCGTACCGAGGACGAAGCGCACCGGCCACACCGTGGCCCTCGGCGTGGACTGGGGCCTGAACACCCTGCTGTCCGCAGGTGCGGCCCGGCTGCACGGCGACGGACGGATCACCGCCCTCGGTGCCGGGGCGCAGTTCCGGGCCGCCGGGGTGCTGGCCAAACAGCACCGGCTGCGCCGCATCTCCGAGCACCTGCACGCCAAGACCGGCCACTACACCCGGCTTGCCGACCCCGCCCTGAACACCAAGGCGGAACAACTGGCCGAGGAGACCCGGCGTGTCTCGCAGCGCCGCTCCCATCTCAACGACGCCTTGGCCTGGTCCGCCGCCCGGTGGGCCGTGGACCAGGCCGTCGCGGCCGGGGCCACGGTCATCTACCTGGAAGACCTGCGCTCTTTGGAAGCCAAAGGGATGGGCCGCACCCACAACACCCGCCTGTCCCAGACGGTGCGCGGGAAGATCGCCGACCGGATGCGGCACCTGGCCGCCGAAGCGGGCATCGCCGTGGTCACCGTCCCGCCCCGCAACACCTCCAAACACTGCCCGCACTGCCTCACGCCCTTGCGGCACCGCAAGGCCCCCGACCGGCCCACCACGGCGGGCTGGAAATGGGCCATCTGCCCCAACCCCGCATGCCGTTGGCAGGGCGACCGGGACCAGGGCGCCTGGCGGCGGATCGCCGCACGTGGCCTGACCCACCAGGCCCGGACCGTCACCGACCGCACCAGCGGGCAGACGGTCATCCGCACGGTGGTGGACAAGCTCGAAACCGCAGCGGTCATCACGACCGCCCCGAGGACCAGCCGGGCTGACCGGTCCAAGACCGGCCCGACCTGGCCGCGTACCAACCGCCCCGCGCCCAGGCGACGCGGGGTTCCCTCCCCGGCGGGCCCCTCATGCGGCCCCGCCGGCCGGCGTCCGGAGGGACACGCACCAACGGACCGGCCCCGGCTGCCCCGCGCGGCCCACCGGCACCAGGACGTGGCCACGATCAGCACACCCACCACCGGCCGACACCGGCCACGAGGAGCAGCACGGGGCGCCGGATTCCACCTCCACGCCCACGCCTCCCCACCCAGGTGGACCGAACCCGAGCCAAACTCTACGGTCTGCTCGGGTTCGCTCAACTGATCAGAGACGCTAAAACCTGCGGGGCGCGGCTTCCATTCCGGGGCCGGGGCCGGGGCTCCGGGGTCAGGGCTCCGGGGTCTCCTCGGGGGAGATGTCGAGGCCCTTGGTGGTGTCGACGACCGGGGTCGCCGTGCCGTTGGCGCTGTTCGTCAGGGCCAGCTCCTTGGGGGAGAGGACCGGCGGGCGCGTGGACGGGGTGCGGCGGGCGGAGCCGGTCCAGGCGGGGCGGGCCGGGCGCTTGACGATGGGGGCGAAGATCTCGGCGATCTCCTCCTTGCCCAGGGTCTCCTTCTCCAGGAGCGCCAGGACCAGGTTGTCGAGGACGTCGCGGTTCTCGACCAGGATCTCCCACGCCTCGTTGTGCGCGGTCTCGATGAGCTTCTTGACCTCTTCGTCGACGAGCGCGGCGACCTCTTCCGAGTAGTCGCGCTGGTGCGACATCTCGCGGCCGAGGAAGGGCTCGGTGTTGTCGCCGCCGAACTTGATGGCGCCGAGCCGCTCGGTCATGCCGTACTGGGTGACCATCGCGCGGGCGGTGGCCGTCGCCTTCTCGATGTCGTTCGCGGCGCCGGTCGTCGGGTCGTGGAAGACGAGCTCCTCCGCCGCGCGGCCGCCCAGCATGTAGGCGAGCTGGTCGAGCATCTCGTTGCGGGTGGTGGAGTACTTGTCCTCGTCCGGTAGGACCATCGTGTAGCCCAGGGCGCGGCCGCGGGACAGGATGGTGATCTTGTGGACGGGGTCGGCGTTCGGGGAGGCCGCCGCGACCAGGGCGTGGCCGCCCTCGTGGTACGCGGTGATCTTCTTCTCCTTGTCCGACATGATCCGGGTCCGCTTCTGCGGGCCCGCGACCACGCGGTCGATCGCCTCGTCCAGCATCTGGTTGTCGATCAGCTTCTTGTCCGAGCGGGCGGTGAGCAGCGCCGCCTCGTTGAGGACGTTGGAGAGATCGGCGCCGGTGAAGCCGGGGGTGCGGCGGGCGACGGCGCCGAGGTCGACGTCCGGCGCGACCGGCTTGCCCTTCTGGTGGACCTTGAGGATCTCCAGGCGGCCCTGCATGTCGGGACGGTCGACGGCGATCTGGCGGTCGAAGCGGCCCGGGCGCAGGAGGGCGGGGTCGAGGATGTCGGGGCGGTTGGTGGCGGCGATCAGGATGACGCCGCCCTTGACGTCGAAGCCGTCCATCTCGACGAGGAGCTGGTTGAGGGTCTGCTCGCGCTCGTCGTGTCCGCCGCCGAGGCCGGCGCCGCGGTGGCGGCCGACCGCGTCGATCTCGTCGACGAAGACGATGGCCGGGGCGTTGGCCTTGGCCTGCTCGAAGAGGTCGCGGACGCGGCTGGCGCCGACGCCGACGAACATCTCGACGAAGTCGGAGCCGGAGATCGAGTAGAAGGGCACGCCGGCCTCGCCGGCGACGGCGCGCGCGAGGAGCGTCTTGCCGGTGCCGGGCGGGCCGTAGAGCAGGACGCCCTTGGGGATCTTGGCGCCGACGGCCTGGAACTTGGCGGGCTCCTGGAGGAACTCCTTGATCTCGTGGAGTTCCTCGACGGCCTCGTCGGAGCCGGCGACGTCGGCGAAGGTGGTCTTGGGCGTGTCCTTGGTGATGAGCTTCGCCTTGGACTTGCCGAACTGCATGACCCGGCTGCCGCCGCCCTGCATCTGGTTCATCAGGAAGAGGAAGACGACCACGATGAGGACGAAGGGGAGGAGCGAGAGCAGGATCGAGACGAAGGGCGACTGCTTCGTCGGGGAGACGGTGTAGCCCCCCTCGATCTGTCCGGCCTCGAACTTCTCCTGGAGCTTGTCGGCGATGTCAACGCCCTGGCTGCCGATGTAGCTGGCCTGGACCTTGCCGC
Source organism: Streptomyces sp. CC208A (assembly GCF_030010625.1). Taxonomy (GTDB): domain Bacteria; phylum Actinomycetota; class Actinomycetes; order Streptomycetales; family Streptomycetaceae; genus Streptomyces. The sequence goes on from NZ_JASCXN010000029.1 coordinate 67,966, forward strand.
TGTTGTCGATCTTCTGGCCGTCGACGAGCTCGATCTTGATCGTCTGCTCGTCACCGGTGGTGATCTTTGCCTGCTTGACCTGGTTCTTGTCGATCGCCTGGACGACCTTGCCGGTGTCCACCGTCTTGTAGCCCTCGGACGAGCCGACGACCTGCATCAGCACGACCACGGCGAGGACGGCCAGCACGATCCACATGACCGGCCCACGGAAGTATCGCTTCACGTCCATCCATACGGAGCGAGAACGCCCCGTCCCTCCTGCCCGTAGGTAAATGCTGCTGTGAGAGCCGCAGTATGAAAAAGCTGTTCTTCGGAAGGTACCTCAGCCTCGTCGCCCGCGACCGCCTTCCCGTGGTTCAACGGAGGGAAGGCGGCGCGGGTTCCCCGTACGTCCTCCGTGCGGGGAACGTACGGGGGCGGTCGTTCAGCCGCCGTAGACGTGGGGGGCGAGCGTGCCGACGAAGGGGAGGTTCCGGTACTTCTCGGCGTAGTCGAGGCCGTAGCCGACGACGAACTCGTTGGGGATGTCGAAACCGATCCACTTGACGTCGATGGCGACCTTGGCGGCCTCGGGCTTGCGCAGCAGGGTGCAGACCTCCAGGGAGGCCGGCTCGCGCGAGCCGAGGTTCGACAGGAGCCAGGACAGGGTCAGGCCGGAGTCGATGATGTCCTCGACGATCAGGACGTGCTTGCCCTTGATGTCGGTGTCGAGGTCCTTGAGGATGCGGACGACGCCCGAGGACTGGGTGCCGGCGCCGTAGGAGGAGACGGCCATCCAGTCCATGGTGACGGGGGTGGACAGGGCGCGTGCCAGGTCCGCCATCACCATCACGGCGCCCTTGAGGACTCCGACGATGAGCAGGTCCTTGCCCGCGTATTCCGCGTCGATCTTCGCGGCCAGCTCGGCCAGCTTGGCGTCGATCTCTTCCTTGGTGATGAGCACCGACTGGAGGTCGGTGCCCATGTCCTTCTCGTTCACCCGGGTCACTTTCGTTGCAGCGTGCGTCAGCCTTGCCGGATGACCAGTCTGCCACCCTGGCGGCGGGCTTCGACCCGGCCGGGCAGGTTGATGGCGCCCTGGCCGCGCCAGCCGGTGATGAGCCGGTCGAGTTCTTCGATGTGGCGGGCGAAGAGGGAGCCGGCGGGGGCGCCCTCGGCGATCACGGCGCGGCGCAGGACGCGGCGGCGTACGGCGGGGGGCAGGCCGGAGAGCTTGTCGCAGGCGAGGGTGCCGGTCTCGTCGCGTACGGCGGTCTCGGCGTCGGCGGCCCAGGTGTCGAGGGCGTCGGCGTCGTCGCGGGAGAGCTGGGCCGTCCGGGCGAGGGCTTCGACGACGCCTTTGCCGAGCGCCTTCTCCAGGGCGGGGAGGCCCTCGTGGCGGAGGCGGGAGCGGGTGTAGGCGGGGTCGCTGTTGTGCGGGTCGTCCCAGACGGCGAGTTCCTGGGCGATGCAGGCCTTGCGGACGGTCTGCCGGTCGAGCTGCAGGAAGGGGCGGCGGTAGCGGCCGCGGGCGCCGGAGACGGCGGCCATGCCGGAGAGGGAGCGGATGCCGGAGCCCCGGGCGAGGCCGAGGAGGACGGTCTCGGCCTGGTCGTCGCGGGTGTGGCCGAGGAGGACCGCGGCAGCGCCGTGGCGTTCGGCGGCGGCGTCGAGGGCGGCGTACCGGGCGTCGCGGGCGGCGGCCTCGGGCCCGACCCGCCGCCCACCACCGCCCGTGTAGGAGGCGCCGTGCGCCGCTGCCCTGGATTCGCGGCCGACGGTGACCGTGACGGCCTCGACGGGGGCGAGGCCGAGGGCGGTCATGCGGTCGGCGACCTCGGCGGCGCGGTCGGCGGAGCCGTCCTGGAGGCCGTGGTCGACGGTGACGCCGCCGGCCCGGACGGGAAGTTTGCGGGCCTCGAAGGCGAGGGCGGAGGCGAGCGCCATGGAGTCGGCTCCGCCGGAGCAGGCGACGAGCACGAGGGGGTGTGTGTCGCGGGGGGCGGAGGGGCCGGTGGGGTGCTCGGTGAGGACGTCGTGGAGTACGCGGCGGACCGCCAGGCGTATCGCCGCGACCGCAGGATGGGGACCCATGGTTCGGTGCCCTTCGTGAATGGGGTGGGGTGCCTCGGTCGGAGTCTTAACGATCGGGACGGACGATCGGAATGGGGTGTTCGGTCACTCAGAGTGCGTCGATGGTGACAGAAACGTCGCCCTTACCCGAGCATTGCACGCCTCACCCCACGGCCAGGGTCCCTCGGATGGGTGATTGGTGGTGCGCTCCGGCGTGTTCCGGCCCGCCCTGATGCCCCCCGTACTGCTCCTGGGTCAGGAGTCCGCCCTGCGGTGGACGCGGGCGATCCAGTCGGCGGGGGCGGCGATCTCGCTCTTGGTGGGGAGGGTGTTGGGGGAGGTCCAGACGCGGTTGAAGCCGTCCATGCCGACCTCGTCGACGACGGCGCGGACGAAGCGTTCGCCGTCGCGGTACTGGCGGAGCTTGGCGTCGAGGCCGAGGAGCTTGCGCAGGGCGAGGTCGAGGCGGGAGGCGCCGCGGGCGCGGCGCTCCTTGAACTTCTCGCGGATCTCGGCGACGGAGGGGACGACCTGGGGGCCGACGCCGTCCATGACGTAGTCGGCGTGGCCTTCGAGGAGGGACATGACGGCGGTGAGGCGGCCGAGGATCTCGCGCTGCTCGGGGGTCTGGACGAGTTCGACGAGGGAGGGGGCGGGGTCGCCCTCCTCGGCCTCGGGGCGGCCGCCGGCGAGGGTCTGGGCGGCTTCGCGGAGGCGTTCGAGGAAGGTGCCGGGGTCGACGTCGGTGGCGGCGAGGAATGTCTGGATCTCGCCCTGGAGGTGGTCGCGGAGCCAGGGGACGGCGGTGAACTGGGTGCGGTGGGTCTCCTCGTGGAGGCAGACCCAGAGGCGGAAGTCGTGGGGGGCGACGGCCAGTTCGCGTTCGACGTGGACGATGTTGGGGGCGACGAGGAGGAGCCGGCCGCCGCCTTCGGGGGAGCCGGGGAGGTCGCGGGTGGCGGGGGCGAAGGTCTCGTACTGGCCGAGGATGCGGGAGGCGAGGAAGGAGAGCAGCATGCCGAGCTCGACGCCGGTGACCTTGCCGCCGACGGCGCCGAGGACGGCTCCTCCGGGGGTGGCGGCGCGGCGTTCCTGCATCTTGGCGAGGAGCGGGGTGAGGAGCTCGCGGAAGCCGGCGACGTTGGCCTTGATCCAGCCGGTGCGGTCGACGACGAGGACGGGGGTGTCGTGCGGGGCGGTGGCCTCGGGGAGCATCCGGGTGTAGGCGCGGACGTGTTCCTCGGCGGCCTTGGCGTGGCGGCGGAGCTCGGCGACGACGGCGCGGGCCTCGTCGCGGCCGACGTCGGGGCCGGGGCGGACCAGCCTGGTCGCGGTCGCGACCGCGAGGTTCCAGTCGACCATTCCGGACGTGCCTGCACCACCGATGCTCGTCATGCGTCAACCGTACGGGTTCGGGGCCCTTCCGGGCCCTCTCCTGCGGGTGGCGTGGGGGTCACTTCTGGCCGGTGAGGGCGGCGGAGAGGCGGTCGAGGGCGGGCTGGGCCCGGTACGGGGAGGGGGTGCGGCCCGCGAGGAAGGCGAAGGCGAGGAGGCGCCCGTCGGGGGTGACGACGGTGCCGGCGAGGGTGTTGACGCCGGTGAGGGTGCCGGTCTTGGCGCGGACGAGTCCGGCGCCGGCGGGGGCCTGGCCGTAGCGGCCGGCGAGGGTGCCGGTGAAGCCGCCGACGGGGAGGCCGGTGAGGACGGGCCTGAGGGCGGGGCGGGCGGGGTCGGCCGCGCGGGTGAGGAGGCCGGTGAGGAGGGCGGCGGAGACGCGGTCGCGGCGGTCGAGTCCGCTGCCGTCGGCGAAGCGGGCGCCGGTGAGGGGGAGGCCGAGGCGGCCGAGTTCGTCGCGGACGGCCTGCTCGGCGCCGCGGAAGGAGGCGGGCTGCCGGTGGGCGAGGGCGGTCTGCCGGGCGAGGGCTTCGGCGAGGTCGTTGTCGCTGTGGGTGAGGGTGCGCTCGACGAGGTCGGCGAGGGGGGCGGAGACGGTACGGGCGAGGGGGGCGCCCTTCGGGGTGCGGCCGGGCGCGGGGGCGCCGGTGACCTTCACTCCGGCGGCGGAGAGGTGGCCGGCGAAGGCGGTGGCGGTGTCGCGGGCGGGGTCGGCGGAGCGGGGGGCGGGTCCGCTGTCGCTGTCGTCGAGGCGTCCCTCGCGGGTCATGAGGGCGGTGACGGGGGCGAGGTTCTCGTTGGGGCCGATGGGGTGGAGGGCGGGGCCCTTGTAGAGGCTCGTGTCGTAGGCGAGGCGTACGGAGGTGTGGCCGCGTTCCTTCAGGGCGCGGGCGGTGTCGGCGGCGAGGGCCTTGAGGCGGGCGGGGTCGAGGGTGGGGTCGCCGCCGCCGGTGAGGGTGACCGCGGTGCCGTCGGGGGCGGCGGTGACGGTGGTGGCGATGCGGTGGTCGGGGCCGAGGGCGGAGAGGGCCGCGACGGTGGTGGCGATCTTGATGGTGGAGGCCGGGGTCATGGGGGTGGCGGCGCCCTCCCCGTAGAGCTGCTTCCCGGTGGCGGTGTCGACGACGGAGGCGGTGCGCGAGGTGCCGAGGCCGGGGTCGGCCAGGAGGGGGACGAGGGTGGGGGCGAGGTCGGCGGGGCGGGTGCCGGGGGCGGCGGGGAGCGCGAGGGCGGCGAGGACCCCGGGGGCGCTGGGGGCGGGGGCGGGCCCGGCGGGTTCCGGGGCGGCGGGGGCGGCGGCCGGGGCGGGGTGACGCTCGCCACCCGTCGCGGGGGCGGCGGCGCGGGCCCGCTCGGCCGTACGCTGGCCTCCGTCCCAGGGTCCTGCCGCGGTCGCCGCCGCGGCGGCGATGGCCAGACCGAGCACGGCGGAGCCCGCCGTGAGCCGCCACACCCTCGGTTCGGGCATTGCTGACCAGCCCCTTTCGCGATCACGTACGTGCGTGAGGGACACTTAATCACCGCGCGTCGTCGCGAGCATTCACTTGTGTTGATTCAGGAGGAGCCACCCGTGGAGTTCGACGTTCTCATCGAGATCCCGAAGGGGTCGCGGAACAAGTACGAGGTCGACCACGAGACCGGTCGCATCCGCCTGGACCGTCGCCTCTTCACGTCGACGGCCTACCCGACCGACTACGGCTACGTGGAGAACACCCTCGGCGAGGACGGTGACCCGCTGGACGCGCTGGTCATCCTCGACGAGCCGACCTTCCCGGGCTGCCTGATCAAGTGCCGTGCCATCGGCATGTTCCGCATGACGGACGAGGCCGGCGGCGACGACAAGCTGCTGTGCGTGCCGGCGACGGACCCGCGCATGGAGCACCTGCGCGACATCCACCACGTGCCGGAGTTCGACCGCCTGGAGATCCAGCACTTCTTCGAGGTCTACAAGGACCTGGAGCCGGGCAAGTCGGTCGAGGGCGCGGACTGGGTGGGCCGTGCCGAGGCCGAGGCCGAGATCGAGAAGTCGATCGCGCGCGCCAAGGAGCAGGGCGCTCACTGACGCTTGATCGTCCGATCGTCGCGTGAAGGCGGTGCACCTTTCGGGGTGCACCGCCTTTCGCACATCCGTCGGATGCCCATACTGGAATCCGCGATTCCCTGATTCCCTGGGTGTGAGACGGAGACGGAGAGAGAGTGGTGGCGGAGCCGGAGGGCCCCGAGGAGGCTCCGGAGGACCGGAAGCCGCTGTCGGACGAGGCGACCTCGGAGTTCGCCCTCCCGGAGGGGGTGGTGCCGGAGCCGCCGTCGGAGCCGGAGGGCTCGGCGTTCGCGCTGCCGGAGGGGCTGGTGCCCGAGCCGCCGCAGGAGCCCGAGGGCTCCGCGTTCGCGCCGCCCTCGACCTACTCCGTGAAGGACTCCCCGCCCGCCTTCACCCCCGCCTACGGGGTGCCGCTGGCGCGGCTGCCGCACAACGCGCCGTGGCAGGACCGGATGCGGACGATGCTGCGGCTGCCGGTGGGCGACCGGCCGGTGGTGGCGGAGACGGCCGCGGAGAAGGGCGAGACGGGGCCTTCGGTGCCGCGCGTGCTCGACCTGACCCTGCGCATCGGCGAGCTGCTGCTCGCGGGCGGGGAGGGCGCGGAGGACGTCGAGGCGGCGATGTTCGCGATCTGCCGCTCGTACGGCCTCGACCGCTGCGAGCCGACGGTGACCTTCACGCTGCTGTCGATCACGTACCAGCCGTCGCTGGTGGACGACCCGGTGACGGCGAACCGGACGGTACGCCGCCGGGGCACCGACTACACCCGGCTCGCGGCCGTCTACCAGCTGCTCGCGGACATCGACGCCCCCGCGCACGAGGTGTCGACGGAGGAGGCGTACCGGCGGCTCGCGGAGATCCGGCGCAACCGGCACCCGTACCCGGGGTGGGTGCTGACGGCGGCGGCGGGCGTGCTCGCGGGCTCGGCCTCGACGCTGCTCGGCGGCGGGGTGTGGGTCTTCTTCGTGGCGGCGCTGGGCGCGGTGCTCGGCGACCGGCTGGCGTGGCTGTGCGCGGGGCGCGGGCTGCCGGAGTTCTACCAGTTCCTGGTGGCGGCGATGCCTCCGGCGGCGATGGGGGTGCTGCTCACACTGCTCCACGCGGGTCTGCGGCCGTCGGCGGTGATCACGGGCGGCCTATTCGCGCTGATCCCGGGGCGGGCCCTGGTGGCGGCGGTGCAGGACGGTCTGACCGGTTTCTACATCACGGCCTCGGCGCGGCTCCTGGAGGTCGCGTACTTCTTCGTGGCGATCGTGGTGGGCGTCCTCTCGGTGCTGTACGTGGCGGTGCAGTTCGGCGCCCAGTTGAACCCGGAGGGGGCGCTGAGCCCGGTGGAGCGGCCGGTGACGCAGATCGCGTCGGCGGTGGTGCTGTGCGCGACCTTCGCGATCCTGCTCCAGCAGTCGCGGGCGACGGTGCTCTTCGCGATGCTGAACGGCGGGGTGGCGTGGGTGGTCTTCGCGGCGATCGCGATCACCGGGGAGGGCTCGGCGGTGATGGCGACGGCGGTGGCGGCCGGTCTGGTGGGCCTCTTCGGGCAGCTGATGGCCCGCTACCACCACACGTCCTCGCTGCCGTACGTGACGGCGGCGATCGGGCCGCTGCTGCCCGGTTCGGCGACGTACTTCGGGGTGCTCTCGATCGCCCAGAACAACCTGGACCAGGGTTTCGGCTACCTGGCGAAGGCGGCGGCCCTGGCCCTGGCGATCGCGATCGGGGTGAACCTGGGGAGCGAGCTGGCCCGTCTCTTCATGCGGGCCCCGGGCGCGGTCTCGGCGCGCAGCGCGGCGAAGCGGACCAGGGGCTTCTGAGGGCCCGGCCGACGGGAGCGGGGTGGTCGCGGCGGGCGTTTTCCCGGGCCTTCTAGGATGGAGCCCCTCGGAGGCCCGACAAAGCAGGAGACCATGGCAAAGCCGGTAGGACCCCAGTTGTTCAACGCCTTCCGCGGCGTCCTCATCGGCGCGGCCGAGGTCGTCCCCGGCATCAGCGGCGGCACCGTCGCGCTCATCACGGGCGTCTACGAGAAGCTCATCGGCGGGGCGGGGTTCCTGACCAGCGCCGTGCGCAAGGCCGTGGCCGACGTGCCCCGGGGGCGGGGCGGCGGCCGTGCCATGGAGGAGGTCCGGCGGGTGGACTGGGGGGTCGTGCTGCCGCTGCTCGTCGGCATGGCCGCCGCGCTGGTGCTCGGCGCCAAGCTCCTCGCCCCGGTGGTGAAGGACAACCCGCAGTTCGCCTACGCGATCTTCTTCGGTCTGGTGCTGGCCTCGCTGTGGGTGCCGTACTCCAGCTCCGGGAAGCGGTGGACGGCGGGGAACTACCTGCTCGGTCTGGTCGTCGCGGCCGGGGCCTTCGTCCTGACGGGGCTTCCGCCCGGCAACATGCCGACCCACCCGGTGATCGTCTTCCTGGCGGGCGCGATCGCCATCTGCGCGCTGGTGCTGCCCGGTGTCTCGGGCTCCTTCCTGCTGCTGACCTTCGGTCTGTACGAGCCGACCATGACCGCGGTCAACGAGCGGGACTTCGGCTACCTGGCCGCCTTCGGCGCGGGCTGCCTCACCGGTCTCGCGCTCTTCGTGAAGCTGCTCAAGTGGCTGCTCGAGCACTACCACCACATGACCATCGTGGTGATGACGGGCCTGATGGCGGGCTCGCTGCGCGCCCTGTGGCCCTGGCAGGACGACGACCGGAACCTGCTGGCCCCGGCCGGGTCGGTCGGCCTGACGTTCGCCCTCATGGCGCTGGGCGTGGTCGTGGTCGTGGCGGTCCTGGTGGTCGAGCACCGGGCCCGGGCCAGGCGGGAGAGCGTGAGCCCCGCGCGGGGACGGCACGCCCGGGTCCCCTCCGCGTCGGTCGGCGCGAACGACTGACGTACCCGCCGGCACCTCCGTACCGGTTCGGGGTGCGGTCCCGTCCCCGCCGCGCGAAGCTGCTGGCGGGGATCGCCCGGTCTCCGCAGGTGCGAGAGGAAGGCGTGCGCGGATGGGCATCGAGGAGTACGGAGGCGGCCAGGGGCCGCATCCCGATGTGCTGGTGGTGACGACGAACGACGTCCCCGGCTACGAGGTGCGGCAGGTGATCGGCGAGGTCTTCGGCCTGACGGTCCGGTCCCGGCACCTGGGCAGCCAGATCGGCGCCGGTCTGAAGTCGATGATCGGCGGCGAGCTGAAGGGGCTGACGAAGACCCTGGTGCAGACCCGGAACCAGGCGATGGACCGCCTGGTGGAGCAGGCCAGGGCGCGCGGCGCGAACGCCGTGCTGATGTTCCGCTTCGACGTGACGGAGGCCGCGGATGTCGGCACGGAGGTTTGTGCGTACGGCACAGCCGTAGTCATCGCGCCGCGCACCTGAGCCCCGGCGCGTGAAGCGCAGGCCCCCACACCCGTCCCTTTTGAGGTGTTGCGCGGCTTTTACTCACTTATGGTGGGGCGGTGGCCACCGATCGTGACACGACCGCCCCCGCCGAAGCACCGGTACGGCTCCTGCTCCCGCAGGTCCTGCCCGCTCTCGGCGTGGGCGTCGGATCGGCCCTCCTCTTCCTCGGGGTCAGCGCGGTCGCCGAGGAGCTCCAGGCAGTGCTCTGGGAGACCCTGCCCGACGCCCTGGGCATCGGGCGGTACTCCTCGCCGTGGGTGATCGGCGTCCTGACGGCGACCGGGGTCGCGGTCGGGCTCGTGGTCTGGAAGGTCCCCGGGCACGCCGGCCCCGACCCGGCCTCCGAGGGGCTCGGCGGGCCGCCGCTGCCGCCCGGTGTGGTGCCGGGCCTGCTCCTCGCCGGGACCCTCGCCCTCGCGGGCGGTGTCTCGCTCGGTCCCGAGCAGCCGACGATCGCCTCCGCGGTCGCGCTCGCCGTCTGGCTGGGGCTGCGGGCCCTGCCGGAGGTGCCGGGCGCCTTCTGGGCCTCCCTCGCCGTGGCGGGCACCTTCGGCGCCCTCTTCGGCACGCCCGTCGCCGCCGCCCTCGTCCTCTCCGAGGCGCTCGCCGGACGGCCCGGAGGCGGCGCGCTGTGGGACCGGCTCTTCGCCCCGCTGGTCGCCGCCGGGGCCGGGGCGACGACCACCCAGCTCCTCGCGGACCCCAGCTTCGCGATCGGCCTTCCCCCGCTGACCGACCCCGGCTGGGGGGACCTTCTCGCCGCCCTCGCCGTGGCCACCCTCGGCGCCCTCTTCGGGCTCCTCTCCTGCTCGGCCCTCCCCTTTCTCCACCGGCTCTTCGGGCGGTTGCGGCACCCCCTGCTGATGCTGCCCGCCGGCGGCCTGGTCCTGGGGCTGCTGGGCGCGCTCGGCGGCCCGCTGACCCTCTTCAAGGGGCTCCAGGAGACCAGGGAGCTGGCCGGATCCGTCGGGGTGTACTCCTCCGGCGAGCTGGCGAGGCTCGCCGTCGTGAAGCTCGCCGCCCTGCTGGTGGCGGCGGCCTGCGGCTTCCGCGGCGGGCGGGTCTTCCCGGCGGTCTTCGTCGGTGCCGCCTTCGGTCTGGCCGCCCAGGCCCTCGTCCCGGAGATCCACCCGGCGGTCGCCGTCTCCTCCGCGGTCCTCGGCGTCCTCCTCGCGACCACCCGGCAGGGGTGGGTGAGCCTCTTCGTCGCCGCCGTCCTGGCCTCCTCCCCCGCCATGCTCTCGCTGCTCTGCCTGGCCACCCTGCCCGCCTGGCTGGTCGTCACCGGCCGCCCGCAGCTCCAGCTCGACCACCGGGGCCGACCCCTCCGCTGACCCTCCGACCGCCACCCCACCCCCAGAAGCCCCGCAGAAGCCCCCCAGAAGTCCCCCAGAAGAAGGAGTCCCCCATGGCCCCCCTCCACAAGGGAACCGAAGACACCGAGTCCGCTCCCTTCCGCCGGCTCGCCCTCAACCCCTTCTTCGGCCAGGCCGATCCGGTCGGCGGGATGACCCAGGCGCCGCCCCGCCACCGGATGCCCGACGGGCCGCTGCCGCCGTCCAGCGCCTATCAGCTGGTCCACGACGAGCTGATGCTGGACGGGAACTCCCGGCTCAACCTCGCCACCTTCGTCACCACCTGGATGGAGCCCCAGGCCGGTGTCCTGATGAGCGAGTGCCGTGACAAGAACATGATCGACAAGGACGAGTACCCGCGCACCGCCGAGCTCGAACGCCGTTGCGTCGCCATGCTCGCCGACCTCTGGCACGCCCCCGACCCGAACGCCGCCGTCGGCTGCTCCACCACCGGTTCCAGCGAGGCCTGCATGCTCGCCGGCATGGCCCTCAAGCGCCGCTGGGCCATGAAGAACGCCGACCGCTACCCGTCCACCGCGCGGCCCAACCTGGTCATGGGCATCAACGTGCAGGTCTGCTGGGAGAAGTTCTGCACCTTCTGGGAGGTCGAGCCCCGTCTCGTCCCCATGGAGGGCGACCGCTACCACCTCGACGCGGCCTCCGCCGCCGAGCTGTGCGACGAGAACACCATCGGCGTCGTCGCCGTCCTCGGCTCCACCTTCGACGGCTCCTACGAGCCCGTCGCCGAGATCTGCGCCGCCCTCGACGACCTCCAGGCCCGCACCGGCCTCGACATCCCCGTCCACGTCGACGGCGCCTCCGGCGGCATGGTCGCGCCCTTCCTCGACGAGGACCTGGTCTGGGACTTCCAGCTCCCCCGCGTCTCCTCGATCAACACCTCAGGACACAAGTACGGACTCGTCTACCCCGGCGTCGGCTGGGCCCTGTGGCGGGGCGCCGAGGAGCTCCCCGAGGAGCTGGTCTTCCGGGTCAACTACCTCGGCGGCGACATGCCCACCTTCGCCCTCAACTTCTCCCGCCCCGGTGCCCAGGTCGTCGCCCAGTACTACACCTTCCTCCGGCTCGGCCGGGAGGGCTACCGGGCCGTCCAGCAGACCAGCCGGGACGTCGCCCGGGGTCTCGCCGAACGCATCGACGCCATGGGCGACTTCCGTCTCCTCACCCGCGGCGACCAGCTGCCCGTCTTCGCCTTCACCACCGCCCCCGAGGTGACCTCCTACGACGTCTTCGACGTGTCCCGGCGGCTCCGCGAGCAGGGCTGGCTCGTCCCCGCCTACACCTTCCCCGCCCACCGCGAGGACCTGTCCGTCCTGCGGGTCGTCTGCCGCAACGGCTTCTCCGCCGACCTCGCGAGCCTCTTCGTCGAGGACCTGGACCGGCTGCTGCCCGAACTCCGCCGCCAGCCCCACCCGTTCACCCACGACAAGGCCGCAGCGACCGCCTTCCACCACTAGGGCACCGCTAGGGCCCGTCCAGGGAGGGGTCGTCCCCGCAGGCCAGCCGGAACTCCGTCCAGCGGACCCCGTCGCGCGTCAGCCCGTACCGGCACCGGGTGTCCTCCCGCAGGAGGCCGGCCGCGGTCCGGCGGACGTAGCCGGTGCCGTCGGGGATCTTCCGGAAGGTCCGGCCGCCGTCGAGGCTGCGGTGGCCGGACGACTGGGCGGCGATCTCCAGCCGGCCGCCGGGGCCCGGCACCGGCAGCCCGTGCAGCGAGCGCGGCTCGTCCACCGAGCCCGTGGTCCACGTCCGCCGCCAGGTCCGGCCGCCGTCCTGGGAGCGGTGGAGCGCCCGCAGCCCGTTGAGCACCGGTTCACCGCCCGGCGGTTCGCCCATCTCCGCCGCGTACACCGCGTCCGGCCCCACCACGACCCGTACGTACCGGCCGGGTGTGTCCGCCGGGCTCGGCAGCCGGCTCACCGTCCAGCTCCGGCCCGCGTCCCGGGAGACCGCGACCGCCGGCCGCCCGGTCGACGGCTCCGTCCCCGACACCCACCAGGACCCGTCCGGCTCCGCCGTCTCCCCGGGCCGCGGATGCGGTCCCAGCGGCGGCTGCCGCACCAGCGTCCGCCGCCGGCCGTCCACCGGCGAGATCGCCACCAGTCGCTCCCGGGCGCACTGTTCCGGTACGGCCTCCGGCTCCGTGGCGCACTCGGTGGTGAGCACGCCGCCCGCCGGTACGTCCGGGGTCCGGCCGTCCGTGCGCGGGTCGACGGCCCGCCAGCTCCGGCCGCCGTCGCCGGTGAACCAGCCCCGCCGCTGCCGCTCCCCGCCGCCGTCCTCGACGAGCGCCCGCCCCGGGCCCAGCACCCTCAGCTCCGCCGACACCCCGTCCGTACCGCGCACTTCGGGCAGCGGCGAGCTCCGCGTCTCCCATCGCTCCGCGCCCGGGTCGAGCACCGCGATCCACTGCCGGCAGAAGCCGTTCTCCGGTGTGGCGGGGTCGCTCACGCACTCCGCGAGCAGCGCGAAGCCGCTGCCGTCCGCGGCGAAGTCCACGCCCGACACCCGGCCGGGCAGCTCCGACCCGTCCGCGATCCGCGGCGGCGCACCGAACTTCCCGTCACTGCCGGGCGGGTGACGCTCGCCGGTCGGCTCGGCCCCTTGTGTGCACGCGGCCAGCAGCCAGGGCAGCAGCAGGGCCACGAGTGCGCGGAGCGGGGCCGGCGCCCGGGAAACGGGAACGCGCATCGGACTTCCCCCCTGTCCCTTGGGCGGTTCACGGTGAACCACCTGCTGGTGATACCCCGTTCACCGCCCTCGTGCTCCCCGCCCGCCGGTCCGCTCAGTCGGTCTGCTGCTCCTCCCGGGCGCGCTCCTCGGCGATCAGCGCGAAGGAGACCTTGCCGTCCAGGGACTCGCGGATCACGTCCGCGTGCCCGGCGTGCCGGCCCATCTCCTGCACCAGGTGCAGCAGCATCCACCTGATCGACACCCGCCCGTCCTCGGGGAACCAGGGCGCGGGCGGCAGCGGGAAGGTGTCGTCCAGGCTCGGCACCGTACGGACGAACTCCTCGGTCTCCTTCGCCACCCCGTCCCAGAAGGACAGGATGTCGGGGATCGTCTCGCCGTCGACCAGACGGAACGCCTCGCCCCAGGTCTCCTCGGTCCGCTGCCGCTCGTTCTCCCTCTCCTGCGCGAGCCTCAGCCAGTTCAGCTCGACCTCGGCCACGTGCTTGACCAGGCCGGAGAGGCTCAGCTCACTGACGCTGGGCCGGCTCGCCGCCTGCTCCTCGGTGAGACCGTTCAGGGCGCGCCGGAGCGCGGCGCGCTGTGCCTCCACGAAGTTGAGGAACGCGCCGCGCTCGTCGCCGGGGGCCTCCGCGGGAACAAGAGCCACCATGATGTCCGCCTTCCGTCCGTGCGTTTCTCGGGCGAGGCCCACCCTATGAACGAAAGAGGACAGTTCTCGTCCTAGAAGGGGAAGCGGCTGCGCCCGTGCTGGATCGAGATCCACTTCTGGGTGGTGAAGGCCTCCACCATCGCGTCGCCGTTGAGCCGCCCGATGCCCGAGTGCTTCTCGCCGCCGAAGGGGACGATCGGCTCGTCGTGCACGGTGCCGTCGTTGATGTGGATCATGCCGGTGTGGATCCGCCGGGCGACCCGTACGCCTCGCTCGACGTCGGCGGTGTGGACGGCGCCGCTGAGCCCGTACGGCGTGTCGTTGGCGATGCGTACGGCCTCGTCCTCGCCGTCGAAGGGGATGATCAGGGCCACCGGGCCGAAGATCTCCTGGCCGAGGACGGGGGCGTCGGCGGGGACGTCGGCCAGTACGGACGGGGAGACGAGGTTGCCCTCGGCCGTGCCGTGCAGCAGCGCGGTCGCGCCGGCCGCCACGGCCTGCTCGACGGCCGCCGAGACCGACTCGGCCTGCTGCGAGTTGATGAGCGGGCCGATGTGGGTGGCGGGGTCGGCCGGGTCGCCGACGCGGAGGGTCTTCACCTTGGTCACGAACTTCTCGGTGAACTCCGCCTCCAGGCGGCGGTCGACCAGGATGCGGTTGGCGGCCATGCAGACCTGGCCCTGGTGGACGAAGCGGCTGAAGACGGCGGCGTCGACCGCGTAGTCGAGGTCGGCGTCGTCCAGGACGATCAGGGCGCTGTTGCCGCCGAGTTCGAGGACGGCGTGCTTGAAGTTCTGGGCGCAGACGGTGGCGACGTGGCGGCCGATCTTGTCGGAGCCGGTGAAGGAGATGACCTTCGGGACCGGGTGGGTCAGCAGCGCGTCGCCGATCTCGGCGATGTCGGTGACGACGACGTTGAGCAGACCGGCGGGGAGGCCCGCCTCCTCCAGGATCTTCGCGACCAGGGTGCCGCCGCAGATCGGCGTGTTCTGGTGCGGCTTGAGGACGACCGCGTTGCCGAGCGCGAGGGCGGGGGCGACCGACTTGAGGGAGAGGAGGAAGGGGAAGTTGAAGGGGGAGATGACGCCGACGACACCGACCGGCAGGCGGTAGACGCGGTTCTCCTTGCCGTCGACCGGGGAGGGCAGGATGCGGCCCTCGGGGCGCAGCGCCAGCTGGATCGCCTCGCGCAGGAACTCCTTGGCGAGGTGCAGCTCGAAGGCGGCCTTGAGGCGGGTGCCGCCCAGCTCGGCGATGATCGTCGCGGCGAGCTCCTCCTCGCGGTCCTCGATGATCCGCAGGGCGCGCTCGAAGACCAGCCGGCGGGTGTACGGGTTGGTCTCCGCCCACGCCTCCTGCGCGCGCTCGGCGGCGCGGTAGGCGCGGTCGACCTCCTCCGCGGTGGCCACCGTGATCGAGGCGAGCTTCTCCCCGGTGTACGGGTTGAAGTCGATGATGTCCCACGAACCGCTGCCGGGCTTCCACTCGCCGTCGATGTACTGGTGGGCCAGGTCGGTGAAGTGCGACATGGTGGGGACCCCTCTACCCGCTGCCTGTGAGCACGACGGCTCGTGACCGGCGCGCTACTGATGTGGCGTCATCGTACTGATGTATCAGGAGAGTTGAAGGAGGCCGCGGAGAAGATCGCGGCTTTCGGCCGGATCCGGACTGTCCTTCGCCAGCTTCTCCATCACCCCGGCGTACTGGGCGACCTCCTCCCGCTTGTCGAGGTAGAGGGCGCCGGTGAGCTGCTCCAGGTAGACGATGCCGGAGAGGTCGGACTCGGGGAAGCCGAGCATGGTGAAGGCGCCGCTCTCGCCCGCGTGCCCGCCGAAGCTGAAGGGCATCACCTGGAGGGTGACGCCGGGGTGCTCGGAGACCTCGATGAGGTGCTTCAACTGGCCGCGCATGACGGCCCGGTCGCCGTACGGGCGGCGGAGGGCGGCCTCGTCGAGGACGACGTGGAAGTGCGGGGCGCGCTCGGAGACGAGGACCTTCTGGCGTTCGAGGCGGAGGGCGACACGGCGGTCGATCTCGGCGTTCGAGGCGCCGGGCATGCCTCGCGCGACGACCGCGTGGGCGTACTCCTCCGTCTGCAACAGGCCGTGCACGAACTGCACTTCGTAGACGCGGATGAGGGAGGCGGCGGCCTCAAGGCCGATGTACGTCTGGAACCAGCCCGGCAGGACGTCGCCGAAGCTGTGCCACCAGCCGGCGAGGTTGGCCTCGCGGGCGAGCCCGAGGAGGGCGCCGCGCTCGTTCTCCTCGGTGACGCCGTAGAGAGTGAGCAGATCCTCTATGTCCCTGGCCTTGAAGCTCACCCTTCCCAACTCCATGCGGCTGATCTTGGATTCGGAGGCGCGGATCGAGTAGCCGGCCGCCTCACGGGTGATGCCCCTGGACTCGCGCAGGCGCCTCAGCTGGGAGCCCAGCAGAATGCGCCGGACGACGCTCCCGCCCGCTCCGTTCATTTCGCCTGCGGTCACGGCTCCCAGCCTCCCCTTCACGGTGACGAGCCCCCGTCGAGCCCCGGATTCTGCCACCAAACGCTTCCGCCCGTACACATCTGGTGACGGAAGGGGACTCGTGGGACTCGCGCCGGACGAGAACCGGACACGCCTCCGTCAAGAAGATTTCCACAGATTCGCCACAGGATCGGACAGGTCCGGCACCCTCTCACCGCGTGCACGTGCATCTGCCCTTGCATCCCGTGGGCGCATTCGGAACCATGGACCCCGCGCAGCCGCGCACTCGTGCTGTCGTGTCGTCGCGTCGCTTCGCACCGTTGTCGCACCGCTGTTGCACCGCTGTCACACCGTTGTCGCACCACCACCGCGATTCCCGGGAGTGCCTCGCATGGGGACGAATGGATCGACCGTGCTCGAGCCTTTACGGCAGGGTCTCCCGCCGATCGACCCCGGTGCCGTCTCCACCTCCGCCTCCTGCGCCCTGCCCGCCCGGTACGAAGCCGTGCGCGGGGCACGGAAGTTCACCAGTGCGACGCTCGACCGCTGGGACCTGGCCGACCGGTTCGACGACGTGGCCCTCGTGGTCTCCGAGCTCGTCACCAACGCGCTGCGGCACGCCGTCCCGGACGGCGGCGGTCCTGACGAGCCGCAGGGCCCGCCGGTGCGGCTGCACCTGATGCGCTGGGCCTCCCGCCTGGTGTGCGCGGTGCGCGACCCCAGCCGGGAGAGCCCGGAGGCGCGCGGCGGCGAGGAGGACTTCTCCGCCGAGTCGGGGCGCGGCCTGTTCCTGGTGGAGTCGTTCAGCGACAGCTGGGGCTGGCACCCGCTCGCCGGGACCCTTCAGGGCAAGGTGGTGTGGGCGCTCTTCCGGGTCGGCCCGGAGGAGTAGGGCTTCCGCAAGAGCACGGGGAGGGGCCCCGGCGGTGACCGCCGGGGCCCCTCCCCGTGCTTGCGCGCGCGGCCCTCATACGAGGTGGTCGAACTCCCCGTCCTTGACACCCAGCAGGAGCGCCTCTATCTCGGCCGGCGTGTAGACGAGCGCCGGACCGTCCGGGTGGCGGGAGTTGCGCACGGCAACGTTCCCCCCCGGCAGCTTGGCGAATTCGACGCACGAACCCTGGGAGTTGCTGTGCCTGCTCTTCTGCCAGACGACGCCCCGCAGCTCCGTGGCCGCCATGCCGTTGTACGCGTGATGCGCCTGATGCACTGGAAGCTCCCCGAGTTGCTTGGTACAGGTGTCAACTTCCCCGGATCATAGCTGCGTTCATATGCCGATGCATGAGCAGATGCACGTGCACGGCGCGTGGCGTAGCCACTACGCCACACAGCGTGCGAACGATGTCATGGCGCACGGAGACGCCCCGCGATCTCCCCACCCGGGTGGACGGAGGGGCGGGGAGGATGGTTCCCGGCACGGGTCGGCGGCGGGGTGGGACGTGCCGGACGGGGCGGGTCGGACGGGGGACACACGGGGGCGGGTCAGACGGCCGGAAGCTCGGCCAGGAGGCGGCCCGCGCGGTCGTACAGGCGGGCGGCCACGGGGTTCGCGTCGGGCGAGACCGCGTACCAGACGCCCCAGCCAGGCCTCCCCGGCAGTTCGAGGAGGGTCGCGGGGGTGGCCCGGCCCCCGGCGCCCACGAGCTCGACCCGGCCCGCGTCCTTCGTCCCGTAGTACAGGCCGGAGTGGAAGGTGCCCTCGCTCTGGTGGCTGAGGTCGGGGCGGCGCAGGTCGATGTTGCCGTCGGTGACGCTGCGGAACTCCTCGATCCCGTCCGCACCGCCCTTCCAGTGCTTGCCTTGCTCCGTGAGCCACACCGTCCAGCCCGGCGCGGCCTCCACCCGCTCCCCCGCCGCGACGGTCCGCACGGGGAAGAGGGACCGCGGCTCGGACGCCGAGGCCCTGGGGACGGAGACCTGGGAGGGAGCGGAAGGGGCGGCGGGAGCGGGCGGAACGGTCGGGGTGCGGGTGACGGCGGGGACCGGCGGAGCGGCGAGCCCGGCGGCCGGGTGCGGGGCGCGGACCAGGGCCGTACCGGCCGCGACGGCCGCCGAGACGCCGAGGACGGCGAGGACGGAGAGGGCGACCGTACGGCGCCGGCGGCGCGCGCGGCCCGCCCGGAGCACCGCCGCCACGGGCGCGGGCCCCGGCGTCACGTCATGGGCGGCGCGGGCGAACTCGGCGCGGATCAGCTCGTCCCACGCGTCGGCGGCGGAGGACGCGCCTTCGCCGGCGGGTTCGGCGAGGGATCCGGCGAAGGGCCCGGTGGGTTCGGCGAGGGATCCGGCGAAGGGCCCGGTGGGGGGCTCCGCGCCGGGCTCGGCGTCGGGTGCGGGGGTCATGGGCGGGCTCCGTAGGGGGTGCGGAGGGGCGGGCCGGACAGCGGCGGAGGGCCGGAGGCGAGCCGGGGGTGGGCCCGCAGCGCGGCGAGGCCGCGTCTGGCGTGGGTCTTGACCGTGCCGAGCGAGCACTGGAGGACGTCCGCGATCTCCTGCTCGGTCAGATCGTCCCAGTACCGCAGGACCATCACGGTCCGCTGACGGATGCTCAGGTCCGCTAACGCCTCGAAGAGCACGGCCCGTTCCTCCACGCCCTCGGCGTGGCCCGCGTCCCGGTGCCGGGCGGTCTCCGGCAGCACCGGGACGAGCAGGTGGGCGACCCGGCGGCGGCGGAGGCGGCTGAGGTTGTTGTTGTTGACGGGGGCGCGGCGCACATAGAGGTCGATCTCGGCGCGTGGCACCTTGCGCCAGCGGGCGTACACCTTCGCGAGGGTCGTCTGCACCAGGTCCTCGGCCTCGTGGAAGTCGCCGGTGAGCAGCTGGGCCGTACGGACGAGCCGGGGCCAGGCGGCGGAGGCGAACGCGGCGAAGTCGGCGTCGTCGCCGGTGTCGTGGACCTCCGCCGCCGCGGCCAGCAGCTCGCGGACCCGGTCCCGCTGCGGCCCCTCGGCCGGGGCGCCGACGGCCGGGTCGGCGAGCGAGGCGAGCACGGGCCGGATCCGCTCGGCGAGCCGCCGGGGCCCGTGGAGTTCGGCGGGGCGGCGGCGGGCCTGGCGGGGTGTGACGGCGGCGGCGCTGCGGGCGGTCATGAGCGGCACCGGGTCGAAGGGCGCGACCGGGTCGTGGCGCAGCCGGCGGGCGTAGTCCGCCTCCGCCGCGAGCGCGTCGGCCAGGGCGTCCCGCTGGGCGCCCCAGGGCCGGACCGGCAGCAGTACGACCAGGGCGGCCTGGACGGCCCCGCCCGCGAAGATCATGGCGGCGTGGCCGGCGGCGGTCGCGACGGAGGTGGGCAGGGTGACCGTGACCAGCATGATCGCCACGTTGGAGGAGGCGATGAGACCGGCCGTGGGCCCGGCCGCCCAGGCGAGGCCGGAGAGGAAGGTCCACAGGAGCAGCAGGGCGAGGAAGAGGGCCGTCCGCGAGCCGACCAGGTACCCCAGGAAGGTGGAGACGGCGAGGCTGCCCCCGGAGGCGAGCGCGAGGGTCGGCCGGGGCCGCCAGGAACGCTGGAAGGTCGCGATGGCCGCCTGGAAGGCGCCGAAGGCGGACGACGCGGCGACGACCGGCCCGAAGACTGCCAGCGAGAACCCGATGACCAGAGCGAGCCCGAGGGCCCCCCGGGCGGCGGCGAGGGGACTCAGCCGCCGCCGCTCGACGGCGAGGCCCGAGCGCGCGGTCTCCCTCAGCGCCCGGAGCCAGCTCATTCCCCGAGCGTAGCGACGATCACGCCGGAAACCGGCATTTCGCCCAGCCTGCGAGGGGCTGGGGCACGGCGAAGGCCCGGGGTCCGGCGGGGCCGGGAGGTGCTACCCGCCCGCCCCCCGGTCGAGCCGCTCCCGTTCCGGGGTGAGGGCGGCGCTCTCCGCGGCGGTGGAGCCGTGGGTCCAGCCGGCCTCGTCCCACATCGCGCGGACGCGGGTCGTCCGCGTCCGGGGGAAGAGCTCGTCCGTGCGGGCCGTCACCGCGACCTCGCGGGAGGCGAGGACCGGGAGGAGGGTCGGGGCCTCGGCGGCCACCCGGCGGGAGGTCGCCTCCAGGCGGGCGCCGAGCCGGTTCGCGTACGCGAGGAGGAAGGACTGCCGGAAGGACTTGGTGCGCTTGCGGCCGCCCTTGCGCTGCTCCGCCTCCGCCCGGGTCATCGCGGCCGTCCCCTGCACGAGGAGCGAGGTGTACAGCAGCTCGACCGGGTCGAGGTCCGCCTCGAAGCCGACGACGGTCGAGAAGCCGTACGTCTCGTTCCACACCGCCCGGCAGTGGTTGGCCGTCGCCACCGCGTCGAGCAGGATCGCCTTCGCCTGCTCGTACGGCGGCTCGACCCCGATCCGGATCGCCCCCGGCGTCCGCGGCGACGGCGCACCGGCCGCGAGCCCCGCCTCGTCGAGGCTGTGCCGGGCCATCAGCTCCTGCGCCTTCGCGGTCAGCGCCTCCGCCTCCTCCGGGTAGCCGGTGGCCTCGGCCTTGGCGAGCAGCGCCCGGATCCGGGTGAGCATCCGCGGTTCCCCGGCCGCCGCGGGCGGCAGCGCCTCGCCCGGTACGGGCCCCACCGCGTCGAGCCGGGGCAGCCGGACCAGCAGCCGGTACAGCTCCAGGACGGTCGTCGCGTACGAGAACCGGTCGGCGCTCCCGCCCCCGGCCTCCAGCGCGTCGACCTGCTCCCGCCAGCGCCGGGGCAGCGTCGCGTACCGGGCCGTCTCCGCCCGCACCAGGCCGCCGAGCAGCCGCAGGTGCTCCTCCGCCAGGTCGCGGCGGACCGTGCGCGCGAGGTCGGCCGGCTGCCAGCCGCGCTCCCACAGCGTCCGTACGAACTCCTCGCCGCGCCGGGCGAGACCGGCGTCGGCGGCCGGATCGGCGGCGAGCAGGGAGGCCGCCGTGTCGAGGGAACGGTCGTCCCGCGTGTGCAGCGCCTCCCGCAGCGCCCGCTCGACGGTCGACCCCCGCTCCTCCTCCTGCATGACCCTGCCCTCTCCCTGGCCCCGGTGCCTTCCCCGTACGGCTCCCTCCGATGGTCTCAGGGCGGCGGCGGGCGGGCGCGCGCCGGTCGCCGTCGCCGCGTCGGCCCTCCCCGCGTGGCGACCCGGCCGCCGAGCGGCGATGGTGGGACGGGGGCGGTGGCCGGGGTCGGAGCCGGGCCACCGCCCCCGCCCGCGTACGTACGGGACTGCGGCGCTACGGGACGAGGACGATCTTCCCCCGCACGTGCCCGGTCTCGCTCAGCTCCTGCGCGCGGGCGGCCTCCTTGAGCGGCAGGGTCTCGGCGTGCCGCAGCCGCAGGGTGCCCGCGAGGACGGCCGACGCCTGGGCGGCCAGCCAGGCGCGCACCCGGTCGAAGTCCCGCTCGGGGACGCTGTAGGCGATGCCGTGCTCGGCCGCGTCCGTGGCGGCGATCGTCGCGATCCGCTCCTTGGGGGCGGTGCCCTCGCCGCCGAGCAGTGCGATCGCGACCGGCAGCACCCCGTGCCCGGCGGCGTCGAAGACGGCGTCGACGCCCTGCGGAGCGGCGGCCCGCACCTGGTCGGCGAGGCCGTCCCCGTAGGCGACGGGGACCGCGCCGAGCTCGCGCAGATAGGCGTGGTTGGACGGGGAGGCGGAGCCGACGACGGTGACGCCGGCGGCGACCGCGAGCTGCACCGCGATGGTGCCGACGATCCCGGCCGCCCCGTGCAGGAACAGCGTCTCGCCCGCCCGTACGCCGAGCTGTTCGAGGACACGGGCCGCGGTCTCGCCCGCGACCGGGAGGCCCACCGCGGCCTCCCAGGACAGGCCGTCCGGCTTCGGCAGGACGTTGCCGGCGAGGACGTACTGGGCGTAGGCGCCGGTCTTCGACCAGCCGAACACCTCGTCGCCGACGGCGAGTCCGGTGACGCCCTCGCCGACCGCGTCGACCGTGCCCGCCACCTCGATTCCCGGCACGGCGGGGAACGTCGTCGGGAAGAACTCCTCAAGCAGGCCCCGACGGACCTTCCAGTCCATGGGGTTGACGCCGATCGCCGCCACCCGCAGCCGCACCTCGCCGGGCCCCGGCCGCGGCACCTCGGCGCCGGTCTCGTGCCGCAGCACCTCGGGGCCGCCGAACTCCTCGAACACGATCGCTTCCATCGTCGCCATGTCTCCCCCTGCGTCAGCGCGTTCGCCCCGGATTCCCTCACGGCGACGACCGCGTACCGGCTTCTCGGCCTTCTCGACGTGATCAAGAGCGCGCCGGGCGACTTTGTTCCCGCCCCGGCCTTCCTCCGACTCTCCCCGGCCTGTCCCCGTCCGCCCTGTCAGTGGCGGGTGCCAGACTCGCACCCATGAGCGAGAGGTGGGCGCTGGCGCCGGAGCCGGAGGGGGAGGGCGTGTTGCTCGTCCCCCTCGGGCCGGACGGTGCGCCCGCCGGGGAGGTGCGCCGCGAGCCGGACCTGGTCGCGGCCGTCCGGGAGCGGCCCGGCGTGGCGCGCTGGGTGTGGCGGTCGACGGCCGAGGTGTACCCGCGGCTGCTCGCCGCCGGGGTCCGCGTCGAGCGGTGCTACGACGTCGAGGACGCGGAGCAGCTGCTCCTCGGGCACGAGGGCCGGCTCGGCGAGC
Organism: Streptomyces sp. CC208A; assembly: GCF_030010625.1. Taxonomy (GTDB): domain Bacteria; phylum Actinomycetota; class Actinomycetes; order Streptomycetales; family Streptomycetaceae; genus Streptomyces. The sequence goes on from NZ_JASCXN010000029.1 coordinate 90,571, forward strand.
CCCGCTCGGCCGCCGCGGCCTGGGCCCGGCTGCGGAACGCGCCGGTGCCGCCCGACCCGCCGCAGCGCGCGGCCGGGCCCGGCGCGCAGGACTCCCTCTTCGAGCCGGCGCCCGCCGCCTCCGTCCCCTTCGAGGGCCTGCTCGCGGTCTACGCGGAGCAGCAGCGCCGCCACGACCGGGCCGAGCACCCCGGCAGGATGCGGCTGCTCACCGCCGCCGAGTCGGCCGGGATGCTGGTGGCGGCCGAGATGCACCGGGCCGGGCTGCCCTGGCGGGCCGACGTGCACCGGGAGCTGCTGCTCGAGCTGCTCGGGGAGCGGTACGCGGGCGGGGGCGAGCCGCGCCGCCTCGCGGAGCTCGCGGACGAGGTGTCGGCCGCCTTCGGCCGCCGGGTCCGGCCGGACCTGCCCGCCGACGTGATACGGGCCTTCGCGGGGGCCGGGATCCGGCTGCGGTCCACCCGCCGCTGGGAGCTGGAGGAGCTCGGCCATCCGGCGGTGGCTCCGCTGATCGCGTACAAGAAGCTGTACCGGATCTGGACGGCGCACGGCTGGTCCTGGCTGGCGGACTGGGTGCGCGACGGCCGGTTCCGGCCGGAGTACCTGCCGGGCGGCACGGTCAGCGGCCGCTGGACGACCAACGGCGGCGGGGCGCTCCAGATCCCCAAGGTGATCCGGCGCGCGGTCGTCGCCGACGAGGGGTGGCGGCTGGTGGTCGCGGACGCCGACCAGATGGAGCCGCGGGTGCTTGCCGCGATCTCCCGCGACCCCGGCCTGATGGAGGTCGCCGGGCACTCCGACGACCTGTACACCCGCCTGTCCGACCGGGCGTTCTCCGGCGACCGGGAGCACGCCAAGCTGGCCCTGCTCGGCGCGGTCTACGGCCAGACCAGCGGCGACGGCCTGAAGAACCTGGCGGCGCTGCGCCGCCGCTTCCCCCGCGCGGTCGCCTACGTCGACGAGGCCGCGAAGGCCGGCGAGGAGGGCCGCCTGGTCCGCACCTGGCTGGGCCGGACCAGCCCGAGGGCGGTCGGCGCCGGGGACGACGACGAGGCGGGACTCCCCCAGGAGGGCCCCGAACAGCCCGTGCCGGAAGCCGGGTTCACCCCGGGGTACGCCTCCGGGAACGCACGGGCGCGGGGCCGCTTCACCCGTAACTTCGTGGTACAGGGCAGCGCCGCCGACTGGGCCCTCCTGATGCTGGCGGCCCTGCGCCGTACCCTCTCCGCCGCCGGGATGCGGGCCGAGCTGGTCTTCTTCCAGCACGACGAGGTGATCGTGCACTGCCCGGCGGAGGAGGCCGGGGCGGTGACGGAGGCGATCCGGGCGGCCGGGGACGAGGCGGGCAGGATCGCCTTCGGCCCGACGCCGGTCCGCTTCCCGTTCACGACGGCGACGGTGGAGCGGTACGCGGACGCCAAGTAGCGCCCGCGTACCGGTCCCCCTACTTGGTGGGCAGCTTCGCCCACTTCGGGTCGAGGGCGATCGTCTTCAGCTGCTCCATCGTGAGCGCGGGCTCCGGCCGGGTGGCCGCCTCGTGCTGGGCGCCGGTGTTGAAGGCGGAGACGACGACCCGGAAGCCGTCCTTCGTGATGGTGTCGGCGGTCCACCAGACCACACCCGCGCCGCCCTTCTCGCCGGGCTGCTGGGTGAGCTTCACCTTGCGCCCGTCGGGCAGGGTGGTGACGTCGCCGGAGCCGAAGAGGTCGCCCGCGACGTCGCCCATGCCGTGCTGGACGTTGACCTGGACGAGGCTCTTGCCCTTGCCGTCGTCGACGACCAGGAAGGCGAACTCGCCCTCGCCGCCCTTGTCGACGACCCGGAGCCCCTTCGGCAGCAGGGCGCGCAGGGTGGCGGAGACGCCGTCGCCGACGATCTCCGGCGGGGCCTGGCGCACCTCCCCCGGCTCGGTGGGCGCGGTGGGCAGCTGCGGGATCTGCCGCAGCAGCGGCCGCCACGCCTCGGCGGTGACGAGCGCCTTCATCTGGGCGGCGGTGAAGGGCGGGTTCTCCCGGCTGATCGCGGCGCCCTTCTCGGCGAGCGCGTTGTACTCGCTCGCGTCGATCAGGAAGCCGTCCTCGGTGAGCAGGACCGCCCGCCAGTTCTTGGTCTCCTCGCGCTTGTCGGGGTACTCGTACCCCTGGAAGACCATCCACCGGGAGCCGTCGGCGAGCCGCCCTTCCTCACAGGCGTCGTAGGGGACGTACGCCTTCGCGGGGCAGGTCACCATGTCGACGCCCGCGTCGGGGGCGTGGCCGGCGTGGCTGAGGAAGACGCCGACGGCGGCCTCGCCGTGGCCGTCGTCGTAGTACCCGCCGACGCCCTGTCCCTCGCCGTCCAGATTGTCGAACCGCCACTGCCCCGCAGGAGTGTTGGCCTTGACGATGTCCGCGATGTCGGAGACGGGAATCTTCGCCGTGCCAGGCTTCTCGGGCGCCTCGGTCGCCGCCACGGTCTCGCTCGTGCCACCGCCCTCGCTCTTGCCGCCGCCCTCGGGGGCCCCCGCCACGGACGCCTTGTCCGCCGGTCCGGCGGGGGTGACCAGGGAGCCGGCGTACACGCCGCCGACGCCGATGGCGGCGAGCGCGAGGGTTCCGCCGGTGACGGCGAGCCGGCGGCGCAGCAGCCGGCGCCGGCCGCGGGCGAGACCGCCGGAGACCAGCTCGGGCCGGCCGTCGAGGGCGAAGCTCTCGCCGGTGCTGCGCAGGGCGGAGCCGAGTTCGTCGGCGAACCCGGCGTCGGGGTCGTGCTTTTCGTTCTGGGACATGGCGAGATCACCGTCTCTGCTTCGGGAGTTCAGAAGTACCGTGAAGAACAGGTGTCGGGCCCCGGAAGGGGCCGAAGGTCCAGCCCGCGGCTCAGCGGAGGCTCGGTGGAGGCTCAGCGGAGACTCAGCGGACGGCGAATTCCGAGATGCTGCCGCCGAGCCGCTGCCGCAGCTTGCCGAGCGCCCGCGTGCAGCGGGTGCGGACGGCCGCGGAGCTGGTGTGCAGCGCGTCGGCGGTCTCCTCGACGCTGCGGTCCTCCCAGTAGCGCAGCACCACCACGGCCCGGTCCTTCGGGGGCAGTGCGGCGAGCGCGTCGAGGAGGGCGATCCGCAGCAGCGGGTCGCTGCCGTCGGCCGGAGTGTGATCGGGCAGTTCGCCCAGCGGGCGTTCGGTCGCGGAGCGCCGCCGCTGATGGCTGAGGAACGTGCGGACGAGGACGGTCTGCGCGTACTCGGCGGGGTTGCCGATCCGGGACGCCCGCCCCCAGAGGGCGTACATCTTGCCCAGCGTCTCCTGGGTGAGGTCCTCCGCGAGGTGGACGTCGCCGCTGGTCAGCAGGCAGGCCGAGCGGAACAGCTGGCCGGTGCGGGCGGAGGCGAACTCCAGGAACCCGTCCACGCGGGACGTTCTCATGCCTCTCCCCTCCCTGGCGGTCGCGCGTGGTCACGGGCGATCGCCCTGTGCGACCGCCGTGTTGGCTTGTCGTGCCGTACACCCCTTCGACGCGGTGGGCCCGGGGAAATGTTTCAGCGAACTCGACCGCCCACGCATCCAAAAAAGCGGAATCGGGTAATCCTATTGATATGAACACTCTCGGCGCAGCAGAGGTCCTGGCTGCTGGAGTTTGGCAGTCAGGCCTGGCACAAGTGCTCGGCGGCCTGATCCTCGTCGCCGTCCTGATCACGGCCTTCTGGTTCGGCTACCGGGTCCGCACCCGCGAGCCCCGTCCACCGCAGCCCGAGGAACAACCACACCGACCGGACACCGACGCGCTCCCCGGCGAGATGACGGAGTACCGCCGCCCGGCCGAGATGCCGCAGACCGACGGCGAGCACCGGCTCATGCCGTACCAGCTCAAGGACGGCGGCACGGCCGGAACGGAGACCTCGCCCGACCCGCCCAGCGAGGAGAAGCGCAAGTGGGGAGGCATCTCCAGCGGCGGCTTCGGCAGCGGGGGCACCGGACACGGCGACTGACGTGGACGCCGCCACGCGCACCCGGCTGCGGGCGATGGCCCGCGGCCTGCTCGGCTCCGCCCCCGCGGCGGACCGGGCGGTACGGACCGCCGAACGCCTCCTCGCCTCGTACGGCCCCCGCCCCGGCGCCCGCCGGGGCCCGGGCCCCGTCCCCGATCCCGGGCCGTCCCCGGAGTCGGTCCTGGCGCGCGTCTGCCTCGGCAGGCTCCGGGCCCGCGAGGCCCGCCGCACGGACCCGTGGGATCCCTGGTCGGACAAGCCGAACACGCCCGCCCTGACCCCGGCGGAACGGCTCGTCCTCGTCCTCCACGACCGCTTCGGCGTCCCGTACGAGGACCTCGCCCCCGCCCTGGAACGCGGCCCGGCGGCGGTCCGCCAGATCGGCGCCCGCGCGCGGGCCCGGGCCAAGGGCGCCGAGGAGATGCCCGAACCCGATCCGGTACGGCTCCGGGCGGCGGTGGACGCGGTCCTCGCCGCCGCCCAGGAGGGCGACACGGCGGCACTGCGCGCCCTGCTCGACCCGGACGCGGTCCTGCGGGCCGACGCCGGGGCCGTACGCGGCGGAGTCCGGCCCGCCCACGGCGCCCCGGCGGTCGCCCGGATCCTCGCCGCGCGGGCGGCGGTGGCCCGCCCCGTCCTGGTGGACGGCGCCCCGGCCCTGATCGGCGCCCCGGACGCGGTCTACGTCTTCACGGCCCCGTCCGGCCCCATCACCTCGGTCGACGTCCTGGCCGACCCGCCCCACCTCGCCCGCCTGGCGATAGCAACGCCCTAGACTCCCCTACCCGACCGCCCCGCCATCGGCCCGCGCCCCGGCCCGCCCCGCGATGTGCCCGGGCACGGCGGCGGCGAGCTCCGGCGGCAGCGCGGGATCGGGCACGGGCGTACCGAAGGTGGTCACCACCGGAAGCACCCCCGCCCACAGCCCGAGCTCCGCGTCCTCGGAGTCCCCGTCGTCCGGCGGCCCGACGCGCGTCTTCACCGACGCCTCGCCGAGGTCGAGCGCGAGCAGCGCGGTGGCCGCCAGCTCCTTCCGGCTGGGCCGGCGCACGTACTCCCACTGTCCCGGACTGCTCTGCTCGGTCAGCGCCCGCAGCCCCCGCAGCTTCTCCTCCGGCTCTGTCACCACCTCGGGAACGCCGTAGATCATGGCGCACCGGTAGTTCACCCCGTGCTCGAACACCGACCGCGCGAGCACCAGCCCGTCCACATGCGTCACCGTCACGCACACCGTGCCCTCCGGCGCCCGCACCAGACTCCGACTGGCCACCGACCCGTGCACGTACAGCCGGTCCCCCTCGACCCCGTACACGGTCGGCACCACCATCGGCGCCCCGTCCACGACCACCCCGAGATGACACAGGAACCCGGCACCAAGGACCGCGTCCAGATCCTCCCGCCGATGAGACCCCTTCTCCCGCGCCCGCCGCAACCGAGTCCGCCCGGTCACCACCAACTCGCTCCCACCCACGGCTCCCCCTCACTCCCGAAACCAGCCCGAGCCCGTTCCCCCAGCTCAGACACCCGCACCTAACACCCTGCGCACCGCCCAACCTACCCACATCCCCCGTCCGGCCACGCGCGCCGAACCCGGGTTCTCCACTCCGGCGCAGGGTCAGCGCGCCTGCCAGTTGATCACTCTTCGTAGTGGACTGTGACGCTGAAACGAACCGAGAGTCGGCCAGGGGGCGTTTTCCCTCCGCAGAGACCCTCGACCCAAGGAACACGAAGCATGCTCGCCCACCTCACGTCCCGAATCACCACAGCCGTCGCCGCTGCAACTGCCCTGGCGCTCTTAATCCCAGCACAGGCGCATGCCACGGCCATCGGTTCCACACCCGTGGCCAGCTTCGACTACCAGGTCGGAGGCGTCACGATGAAGGTCCCCACCGGCTGTATGTTCACCCACATCATCCGAGGCGAGGGCAAGAACATCACCTACCAGAACGCAGGCGTCGACTGCGGATTCGTCGGAGCGCTCAACGCGGGCTTCTGCAACTGGCGGATCGACTTCACCTACGCGGACACCGGGAACAAGACGTACCGCACCTCCCGGGGCAGGACCCACAGCGAGTGCAAGATCGACCCGATGCGGAACAACGCGCCCCAGACACTCCCCCACTACGGCAAGGCGTGCGCCCACCTGAACATCAACGGTGTCCGCCGGGTCTCCCAGTGCCACCACATCACGAAGTGAGCCACACATGAGCCCCCAGCCCACGGCCGAAGACCCCGACCGGGAAGCCGAGCTCCGCCGCGCCGGCATCATCGCCTTCCTCGTCGGCGCGGCCACGACCCTCGTCTTCTTCGCCTTCTTCCCAGGGCTTCCGCACGTCATCGACGGGGGCGCCGTCCTCGCCGCCCTCGCCGTCGGAGGGCTCACCCGCTGGGCGTGGCGAGCCCGGCTCACGAAGAGGCACACCGGCCGCCGAGGGCCCTGAACCACGAAACCCCAGGTCAGAGAAGATCTGACCTGGGGTTTCCAGTGAGCCGCCTTCGGGATTCGAACCCGAGACCTACGCATTACGAGGGCCCGCAAGATCATCCCGGCTGGTGTTGGCTAGTGCTGCCGAATCCCGTTTCCCCTGGTCAGGTACCTACAGCTCTCGACCCGCGTGCCGCCCAATCCACTCTGTCCCACCCCGTCCGCTCACGCAGCGCTCACGCAGACTGTCAGTGCTGCAAGCCTCCATACGACGACCGGCGGCTCGCACTTGGCGAGCCTGACCGTCGCGGCGCATGGTCGAACCAGCCCCAACCCGTACATCGCGGCAGAGGCGGGGGTGAACCGACTGGTGCAACTTCCTCACTCCTCGACATGGCCAGACGTGTTGATCTGGAAGGTTCGGAGGTAGTCCTCGTAGAGCCGGGTTGTGGCCAGGGACGGATCGAGCTTCGCGACGATCTGCTGGTACTCGGCCGTCGAGTCCGTGACGATGAATGCATGCCGCAGTTGCCGCCCCCCATCATGGCGGGCGTTCACGGCATCGACGAAGTCGGACCATTCCGTAGTGTCGAACAGGACACCGTATACCGCTTCCTCGGGCACGACCCAGCCCTCATCGGCAACCGCTTCGATACGCTCGCCTGTCGCGCCAGCCTTAAACCACAGCAGCGGCGCAATGGCGCTGAACTTCCGCCCCAGCGATACAAGGGCAGGATCCTCGTAGGTGAGCTCGAAAAACTCGACGTTCTCCTCGTAGCCATCACTCATTGGATGTTGCTCGTTGAACTTGTACGCCCCGTCCACGGGTCTACCGTCTGCGGTGATACCAGTGAACGCCGCCCTGATGCGCGGAACGGTGATGTGCTGGCAGATGCCAAGACTCTCCCACTCCGGGTCTCCTGGGTAGACACCTCGCGCCCGCATGTCTGCGGCCTCCTCGTCGGAGACCTCGTTGTTCGTGACCACGATGCTGCGGCGGCGACCACCGTCCTGATGGTTGAGACGGGCCACGGCGTGAGCCGTGGTGCCTGATCCACCGAAGAAGTCAAGGATCAGCGCATCAGGCTTGTCCGAGACGAAAAACCTCAACGCATCCTCGACTGCATAGAGAGACTTCGGGTAGTTAAACTTCCTGCCCGGGATCAAGGATCGAAGCATCGTCGAGCCATGGGTACTTGCATCATGCGACGGGCGGTTCCAAACCGTGCGAGCAGTCTGCGCCCGCTCCGCATCCTCCGAGTGGGTCAGCACCAAAGCGCCGTTCTCGTCCCTGCCAGAAACCGTTATCTCGCCGGCCTCGATCCGCTTTTTCGCGCCCTCATTGAGGTAGTTGATTGCCCACTGCCCCTTCGCGCTCCTGCGTCCCAGGCGCGCGGTGCCGTCGGCCAGGGCGGCGATGAAGGAATCCCTGCCAATCTGCCAACGCCCTTCACTGCCGTCGGTGCGCAGCGGCCACACTGCCACGGTCCCGGGCGGAGGTACGACCGTCGACCTGTCTGCCGTGACTGGGAGCAGCGGTTCACCCACAGAGACGATTCGCTGGGCTGCCTCGTCCACGAAGATCGGGTAGAACTGCTTCTCCCGGTCGACCCGGCGCGCATCGGTACCCCGGCGCAGCATGGAGAGCCAGATCGTCTTGGAACTCGCCGAGGAACTACCTTCGGCGGTCAGCATGTTGTCTGGAGTCTGAGCCGGGCCGGCCTGCCCGATGTAGACGAAGAAGAGGTACTCCTCGACCCGGGAGAACTCTCGACCTCGCGCCACCCCCTTGGTGTTGATGACCGACGTGACCATCTGGCACTTAGCACCGGGGAAGACCTGTCCGAGCAGCAATCCGAGTCGGTGGACCTCCTTCTCATCGATGGTGACGATCAGCACCGAGCTGGACGGATTGAGCAGCCGCTTGGCGAGCTGGAGGCGCTTCTCCATGAAGGAAAGCCACTTCGAGTGGCGGTACGGATCCTGATCGTCGACAAAGTCGTTGTTGTACTTCCAGTCGCGCGCCCCCGTGTTATACGGCGGGTCGATATAGATGGCATCGATTCTACCCTCGTAGGGGTAGAGCAGGGCCTCCAGTGCATGGTAATTTTCCGCGTTAATCACGGCGTGCCACGGCCGGTCGCTGGCTCGTGCAATCCTGCCAGTCGACCGAAGGCCCGGATAGATCGGATCACCGAACTCACGGATTATCACGACCCGTTCATGCGACACCTGAAGAACCTGCGCAGGATCGGTCCTTGACTGGATAGTTGCCGTCCCGTCACACAGACTGATCACGGTCCAGACCCCGGACTCATCCACGTCCGTCCGATCCTTCGAGCCCTCCCGTACCAGGCAGACCTTGTCGCCGCGACGCACAGCGAACTTTGGCAACAACACGGACTCAGGTTTGTGGGCGTTGAAGACCAGTCCGAACTGACGGGTCCGTAGCACCTTGCGGTATTCCGCCTGGAGTGCCGCACGCAACGCTGGGTCCTGGACCGATGCGATGAGGTTGTCGATGTGGGCCATGGAATCGAAACGCCTGTCAGTAGTCGCTGCCGTGCGTGTGGAAGAGGTCGGAAGCCTCCGGCCCGTCATGGGCCCGGATGGCCTCTCGGACATTCGGGTCCAGGTGGTTGAGCATCAAGAACCTTCCGCCGACCTTAGCGACGGACTGAATGCGGTGGAATGATTCCGCGTGGTCAGACGCGTAAGCGCTAATACCCTTCAACTTTGGAACGGCATCGACCAGGTGGGTGCCGTGCGGGTCGATTAGAGAGGCACGTAGCTCTCCCCCGACATCGTGGATGAACACGAAGTCGGGAGCCAGACCCCTGATACCGTCCGGCGCCGTGTAAGGGATCTGCAGCGAATGCCGACCACTGGAAGGGTTCCGGTACCAAGCCACCGCGCCATGGCCAAGCTCCTCCGTAAGGACGTACTTCTCCCACTCCTGGAATGTGGCATGGAAGGTACCGTCCGGGGCAGACAGCACATGGCGGTCCCATACCTCACCCGCGGCTTCCTCAGTACGACTCGTGGGCAGGCTCAGGGAGGTGAGCAGCGGGCGGTCCGACTCCCGACGGATCCTGTCGAACTTCTCCTGGGCAGCGGCGCTCAGGCGCGTGGTCGCGGAGTTGTACCGCTGCAGCCACTGCGCGACCAGGTGGGATGCGCGTTCCTCGATACGGGTCGGCAGCTCCACTTCACGGGCCAATGCGATCGTGACAACCATCGCCTCCCTCACCTCGTCATCCTTGACCGCGAGTTGGCTGACGTAACTGGCGGCCAGCCCCTCAGGGAGATGACGCTTCGTCCGATCCCAGAGCAGACCGATGCCCCGCGCATCGAGGGCGATCAGCGTCTGTGTGTCAGCGGCGTGCTCACTGGGAGAACCGTAGGTCACCGCCCGCTCATAGAGTGCCGTCTTGTTCACGGATTCGATCATGCCTTCCAGGCGGCCGGCACTGTCAACTTCCTCTCGAAACAAGTCGATCTCAGCGAGCAGCGCCTTACGGGCCAGCTTAATGGCACCTGGCTCGATCGCCTGGCCGTCATGTTTCTCGGTGAGTAGCGCTGCCAGCGCGGACAGCCGGGTGACCGCCGACCGGGTGGAGCGCCGAGGGATCGTGTACGACGGCAGACTCTGCAGTACGGCAAATACGTCCTGACCGGCGTGGACGCTAATGCTCTGCTCCGCTGTCGCCGGATCGAACAGACTGGGCGTGGTCGAATCCGGCACGTCCGTCGTATGGCGAGGCTCCGGCGTCGCGCGATCGCCGGCACCGTCGGTCGACAGTGTCCGCTCAGCTGCCCCCGCGTCGTCTGCACCACCAAACCAGGAGATGTCTTCCTCGGCCTCGGTGGAGACTTCCTGCTGGCGGGGCGCCAAGACAGGATTCCGGGTCAGGTGGATGGGCTCGGTCACGACCTCCGTGCCGCCAGCCAGGTTGCCCTCGTCCCCCTTCTCAAATTCCTTAGCCAGCAAGTCGACTGCCTCGGCAGCGAACTTCGGCAGGATGCAGTGGACGGTATTCAGCGTCTCGTCCGTCAGGACACGGCGGGCCAGCGGCGTGCGGACCATCCGTCCCATGATCTGAGTGATGAGGTCGACGTCCTTAGCCACACGCATGGAGACGAGCACCTCCGCGCGAGGGCAGTCCCAGCCTGTCGTGATGGCCGTCTTACACAGTACAACCCTCACGTCCTCGCGATCTTGCACATCCTCGGGCGAGCAGTACGCAATCCGATGATTTCCAGCCTGCTCCGGTGCATGCGAAGCGAAGGTATGCACGATGTTCGCCACCGTGATACCCGGCCACTCCTCGAGTATGGTGGCCACCATCTCGCCCAGTTCTTTCACCGACGGCTTATCGCCGACCTGGACAACAAGAATCGGGTTGACCCGTGGGTCACTGTTCTCGGTGCAGTAGGAAGCCCAGCGCCGCTCATATTCGTGAATTTTCTCCACGGCATGTCTAAGGAGAGTGGACTCGGCCGCCTCCACTCCTTTCGTGTGACCAAGAATGATCTGATCTTTAAGAAGTCCGGATGATCGAACATCTTCGATGGCCACGTCGTGTGAGATCACAGTGCGACCGCGCTGCGCCATCTCCTCCCGGAATCGCCTTGGAACAGCCGAGATCCCCCAAACGATCGGAACTTCCGGGCGCCCGTCGGACTTACCACCGATGATGCGCGAGACAATCGTGTCACGGGTGTTCCGGGCAGTGTTCATGCCACGGTGCGCTTCGTCCACGACCACGACAAACCCGTGCGGACGCCGTGACGCAGTGTTAGCGATAGTGTCCCAGAGGGAGTAGACACGGCCGTCGCCCGCCGCTTTCGAGAGAGTGGCTGCTGAGCCTAGCTTCTGAATATTCAGGAAGTAGACCCGACCTGGATCGAGAACCTCCTGATCAAAATCGTTCTCAATAGTGATCAGCCGATTGAGATCCAGACCGGAAGACGACGCCATCATCTTGCGGAGCGTCTGGTTATTAAGTGACGGATCGTCGGTGACCCAGAGAAAGGTTGCGCTATCGAGGCGAGGGGTCGATTCGTCGCCGTCTAGCACCGCCTCAATGACGGCAGTCGCGATCACAGTCTTCCCGGCGCCGGTCGGTGCGCCGAGAACGATGGCACCCCGGTGTTCCGGGTTCTGCCCGTGCGAGAGCGCTAGGCTGGAAATAGCGTTCGTGATGGCAGACTTCGCCACGGCTTGGTAGTCAAACAGCTCGTACTTCATGCCGGTCCCGCCCTCTGCGCCGTCGTCCTCTCATGACCAGATCAAGGCTAGCGCCAAGGTAGAGGCGGAAATGACGCGCCAGCGCTCCGGCCTCATCCTGGGCGCGCTCGGCAGTGGTCAGCAGCGCTGGGGCTTCGTGGGGCAGGCCAGGAAGGGCAGGTCAGCGGCGGTGACACGGGTATAGCCGTCATCGACCGAAGCCAAGGTGAATCACGGACCTGGTCAGGCTTGTGCGAGCCATGCCTGGGGCAAAGAGCTCGCATGGGTGATTTGATCGAGGAGTGGGCGGCGCAGGTCGCGGAGGCCGAGCTCAGCAGCACGCTTCCCCGGAGGTGGGCACATACACAGGGTGTAGCCCAGCGTGCGGTCGAAGTAAGTCAGGTCCTCGGCCAAGACGCTGGCCTCCTCATCGCTGCCGCCACGCTGCACGATGTCGGGTACGCGCCGCGCCTGGCCACGACTGGGTTCCATCCGCTGGACGGGGCCCGGTTCCTTCGCGAAGAGCACGGGGCTGACAATCGGCTGGTGCGCCTGGTGGCAAACCACTCGTTCGCGCTCCTGGAGGCCGAGGAACGGGGGCTGCGGGAGGAGCTCGCGAGCGAGTTTCCGTTGCTGGAGGAGCCGCTGCTGGTGGACGCGCTCGTGTACTGCGACATGACGACCACGCCCGACGGCGGCCGGACCACCGCAGAGGAGCGGGTCGCGGAGATCCTTGGCCGCTACGGGGACGACAGTGTGGTCGGGCGGTTCATCCGCCGGGCGGCGCCGGAGATCTTCGCCGCCGTGGGGCGGGTGGAGGCGGCGCTGGCGGCTCAGCCGAGGTAGGGGTAGGTGCCGGCGAGGTAGTCGCCGATCTGCTGGCGCATGCTGGCGTGGATGTCGTACTGGTCGAGGTCGGCCGGCTGGACGAAGCGGACGCCGTCGGCCTCGTCGTTGATGGTGGGCTCGCCGCCGACGGGGCGGCCGATGTAGGTGTTCTCGTACTGCTGGCGGATCTCGCCGTCGGTGTACGCCACGATGTGGTTCGGGTTGGTGTAGACGCCGAGGAAGCCGGTGATCTCGGCGACGATCCCCGTCTCCTCCAGGCACTCGCGTACCGCGCACTCGGCGGCGGTCTCGCCGATGTCCTGGGCGCCGCCGGGCAGTGCCCACTGACCGGTGTCACGGCGGCGCTGGAGCAGGATGGCGCCGCTGCCGTCGACGACCAGGAGGTTGCTGGCTGGGATGAGGGTGTTGGCCTTGGGGGCGTCCGGGTCGTTGTAGTACTCAGTCCTGCCCATGTGCGGCGGTCCCCTCCTGGTCGGGTGTCCAGGGCCGTGCGCCGGCCCAGACGGCGTCGAAGCTCTGAGCGTAGTTGTCGAACCAGCCGCCTTCGGTGCCCTGTCTGAGGTGGAGCAGCGGGTTGGCACTGGCTGGGCGTCCCCACACGTGCGGGTTGACCAGCAGGTTCTCGTCGTAGAGGAAGAGCGAGGTGTACAGGGTGGTGTCGTGCAGTCGTACCTCGCACCCCGGCTTGCCCAAGAGAGGGCGGTAGTAGGTCAGCGAGGCGCGGATCTTCGCCGCGAGCGTGTCGCCGATCCCTTCCTCCCGTCCCCGGACGGCGACCGCCCCGCCGGTGGGGTCGCCGAAGCACAGCCGTACGCGGACGCCGGCGTGCGCGCGCTCGGCGAGCATCCGGGCCACGTCGGGGTTGGACTGGGCGAAGAAGGTGCCCGAGAAGACGAGGACGCTGATCTCCTTCTGTGCTCCTCGAAGCAGTGAGATCCACATCTCCCGGGGCACACTCGCTCGGTTCAGATAGGTGCCGACGAGTTCGCCGTCGGAAGCCAGCGCGGCTTGCGTCGCGCGGGACCGCTGCGGGGGCCAGAGGAAGGACTCCTCGACGCGCAGGTGTTGAGCTGCGGCGAAACGGTGGCGCCGGTGGGGGACGCGCCCACCGAGCCAGCGACCTACGGTCTTGGGGTCCACTTCGCAGATCTCGGCGAGCGACGCGATGGAGACGCCACGCTGGGCGAGTACGGAATGCAGTCGCTCGTTCACGCTGGTCATGCAAGCGCGAGCTGGGTAGGCAGGGCAAGGACGTATTGGGACGTCTTCACCGAGCCGCTCTCGGCCGTCTCTCTACGCTGGCGCCATGCAGCTCATTGTTCTGTGGGACATCGACCACACGCTCGTCGAGAACGCCGGGGTGAGCAAGGAGATCTACGCGAGCGCGTTCTCCCTCCTCGCGGGGCGGGATCCGGACGGGCCGGCGCGGACGGAGGGCCGTACAGATCGCCTGATCATGCGGGAGCTGCTTGTCCGGCACGGTGTCCCCGTGCCGGACTGGTCCGCCGTGGAAGCGGCTCTCGCCAAGGCCGGGGAAGGGCGTGAGGAGGATCTGCGCCGTCGTGGGACCGCCCTGCCTGGGGTGCGTGAGGCACTCGCCGCAGCGGCTGGCCGGCATGGCTGGATCTCGTCTGTTCTGACGGGGAACATCGCGGCCAACGCCGTCGTGAAGCTCTCCGCCTTCGGGCTGGACACGCTTCTCGACCTGTCCGTGGGCGCGTACGGCGCCGACGCGGATCTGCGACCGGACCTCGTGGAAGTGGCTCGGGAGCGGGCGCGCCGGCTCCGAGGCGTTGGAGAAGACGTTCCGGTGGTGCTTGTCGGTGACACGCCTCGGGACGTCGAAGCCGCGCTCACGACCGGCTCGCAGATCCTCGCGGTCGCGTCCGGCATCCACAGTGAGGAAGAGCTGCGAGCGGCGGGGGCCTCCGTGGTCCTGAGGGATCTGTCCGAGACCTCTCGGGTGCTGGATTTGCTGGAGCGCGCCGGGCGACGGTGAAACGTCCCAGGACGTCCTGCCTGGCGTCCGCAGACGCGGTGACGGTGTCCCCTTCTCCTTCCCCATCATCGGTCTCAGCACGGATCGCAAGCCTGTGATCGCTCGAACGGGCGGTCGCTCGCCTCACGATGAGAGAAGGGGGCCATGAAGCGCGAACACGAAGTCCGGTTCCTGGATGTCGACGCCGCCGACATCCGCACCAGGCTCAGCCAGGTGGGGGCCGTCCAGAGGATCCCCTGGGCGCTGCGTACGTGCTGGATCTTCGAGGGGGAGGTTCTGGACCCCGGTCTCTGTCTGCGCCTCTGTGGACAGGGCGCCCGCGTCAGCCTCGCGCTGGGTTCGTCCTGTGCCTCCTCGACGCTCCAGGGCAGCGCGGTCGTCGAGACCGTGGTGTCCGACCGCGCGTCCGCGGTGGAGATCCTTCGCAAGCTGGGCCTGCGCGAGACCCGCTATCAGGAGCACTTCCGCGAGGAGTGGCGGCTGGGGGAAGCGGCGTTCTCAATCGAGGCGTGGCCCGACCTCCCCGTGCTCGTCGCGGTCGCCGGCCCCGATGAGGCGTCCGTCCGGCAGGCGGCGGCTTTGATCGGGTTCGACTTCGGCGATGCCCAAGCCGGGAGCGTCGAGCAGATCTACCTGAACGCGACCAGGCGCAACGTGCTTGCCGAACCCACCCTCCTCTTCGCCGATACCGCCCATGCCCGTGCGACGTGACCTGGCACGAGGGGCGACAGCCGGGCTCACCACTGGCCGGCCGACCCCCTTCGGGCGATGGTCTCGGCCACTTGGCCGATAAGCCTTCAATCGCTCAACTGCCTTGCGCGGAAAGGGGTTACGCCGCCGGTAACCTCGGGCGGGCGAGGCGCTGAGCGCCCGCCATCTGGCCTGCCTGAAAGCTGAAAGGGAATCGATGGCCCAGGATCTGGAAAACACCGTGGAGCGCACGCTCGTCCTTCTCAAGCCCGACGCTCTGGTCCGCGGTTTCGGCGGGAAGATCATCAGCCGGTTCGAGGACGCCGCGCTGAAGATCGTCGGCGTGAAGATGAAGCAGATGGACGCCGAGTTCACCCGGCGCCACTACTTCGACCTGGAGGAGCGGCTCGGCCCGGAGGTCTACAACCTCACCGCGACCTTCATGCAGCAGGGCCCCGTCATCGCGCTCGTCCTGGAGGGCTTCGACGCGGTCGCGACCGTACGGAAGATCGTCGGCAGCACGTACCCGAACGAGGCCCCCGCCGGCACCATCCGGGGCGACTTCTCGCACTACAGCCGTGGCGCCAGCGCCGCCTCCGGGAAGGCCGTGGCGAACCTCGTGCACGCCTCCGGCAACAAGGAGGAGGCCGACCAGGAGGTGGCGCTCTGGTTCGACAAGGACGAGCTCCACGACTACCGCACCCTCGCGGAGATCTTCACGTACTGACCCGCACCGAGGTCACCTCTCGGAAGCCGACGCGTTGAACACCACCCAGCACCAACGTAGGAGAGAAGACCCATGACCAACCCGACCCGCGTCGCCTCCGCAGCCGAGCTGGAGAGCGTCTTCCAGCAGGAGCTGGCCACCGATCGCTGGGCCGCGGCGGAGACCGCCTTCGCCCTCGCCATCCAGAGCCGCGACGCCGGCGACTGGGACAAGTCCCGCGAGTGGGCGAGGCAGTGCCTGACCCTGCTCGCCGGCTTCCCCAGCGACACCGAGGGTGACGTCGCGACCAAGAGGATGTCCGTCGGCGGCGTCCTCCTGCCGAACTACCTGCACGAGGGCGTCCTGCGCGACCGCTTCGGCGACTTCGACTGACGCACGACCCCGGCGGCGGTGCGGCACCCGGCGACGGGCCGCACCCCGCCGACCGCTGACCAACCACACATCACGTCCAACCGAGCCAGCCCCCATACATGGGGCGGCTCGGGCGGATCCCCCATGCCTGATTCCAGAAGGGAGCCCCTGTGGCCATTGAGATCGAGATGCGCGCCCGGTTCGACGAGGAGACGTACGAGAAGCTCCTCGTCCGCCTCGCGGCGGAGGCCGAGGACCTCGGCCGCGACGACAAGAACATCTACTTCTACGTGCTGCCCGACCAGCTGCTGAAGGTCACCGACAACACCGCCGCCGGTTCGGCGAAGATCACGCTCAAGGCCAGCAAGATCGGCCAGGGCGCCGCCTTCCCCGAGACGGAGATCGCCATCGGCCAGGACGACGTGCCCGCCGCCGTGCGCATCTTCAACGCCCTCGGCTTCGAGGACACCATGCACCAGGCGTTCAACCAGCGGCACAACTTCCGCTTCCGCGGGGTCGAGATCGCCGTGAAGTGGAGCGAGGCGTGGGGACACCACGCCGAGTTCGAGGTCCTCCTCGACGAGGGTGCCGGCGCCACCGCTCAGGAGGAGGCCACCGCCCGGATCAGCGCCGTCGCCGACGAGCTCGGCATCCACCTGATGACCGAACAGGAGCTCGCCGACTTCACGGCCGCCTTCGAGGCCGCCGAACAGGAGCGCAAGGAGAAGGCGGCGACCGCCGCCACTGCCAGCTAGGCATCCGCTGTCGCAGACCACCATGAGGGGGTGGGCCCGATGAGCACGACCCTGCCGGCCGACAGTCTGGTCGAGCTGGCCGCGCGCAAGCAGCTCCCGCACCACCAGTACACCGATCCCGCCACCGTCCGCTGGATCGCCGCCAACCGGCCGGAGCTCCCCGACGGCCCGCCTCCTCCCACCCTGCGACCGAGCTCGCGGCAGCTCGTGGCCCGCGCGGCCCTGCCCGCCGACTGGCTGGCCGAGGCCAGGTGCCACGACTCGCTCCACGGCATCCGGCACGCCGTACGGACCGCTGCCATGGCCGCCCTCCTCGCCGAGGCCACCGGCCTCGGCGAGGACGACACCGCCACACTCATCCTGGCCGCGGCGGTCCACGACTGCCGTCGGCTCCACGACAAGGACGACGCCGGCCACGGCGCCCGCGCCGCCATCTGGCTCACGGAGAACGCCGGCGCCGTCTGGGACCGCTTCGGCCTCACCCCGACGCCCAGCCGTGTCACCGCCGTCGGCACGGCGGTCCGGCTCCACGACCTGCCGTACGAGCACTTCTCTCCGGACGACCACGCCGACCACGCCCGTACGAGGACGATCACCGACCTCCTCAAGGCCGCCGACGCCCTGGACCGCTACCGCCTGCCCAAGCTCACCTGGTGGCCCGACCCCGCCCGTGTCCGGGCCGAGGCGTTCAGCGTCCTGCGGACCACCGCCTTCGAGCTCGTCGTCCGGTCCGAGTCCGCGTGGCTGGCCGGTGCCGACAGCGCGGAAGCCGTTCTCAGCAGCCTGGCGATCATGGAGCTGATCGGCTGATGGACTTCCTCGACGCCTACGAGCAGTGGGCCGACGCCCACTCCTTCTTCGACACCACCCTCGTCCCCAGCCCCGCCGACGGCCAGGACCCTCTCGCCGCGCAGACCGCAGCCTGGGACAAGCGCCTGGCCGACACGCCCAACGGCCGGCTCCTGCGGGACAACGCGATGTTCCGGGCCCTGGGGACGGGCGACAAGCTCCACCTGCTCCACGTCACGCACGCCTTGGAGCAGATCAGCGAGCACGGCGCGCTGTACCCCTCCGGGGGCTGCCTGGTCGGAAGCGTCTACTGCGCGCCGCTCACGGCCTCCGAGCGCGGCTTCCGCATGCACAACCTCGGCGAGTACATCCTGACCAAGGAGGCCCCGGCCTTCGTGGCGAAGGCCGGGGAGCCGAGGCGGGAGCCGACCCCGCTGATCTTCGAGGTCTCCCTCCCGCCGCAGGCGTACCGGGGCCTGGCCGGCGTGGACTACCTCCGTCTCGGCTCGATCCACCTGCAGATCTACAGCCGCCTGGAGTACCTGCTCTCCAAGGCCGAACGCCACCAGCTGCGCGAGACGATCGTCAGCCGGATCAAGAACTCCGCGGCCTTCCTCGCCCTGGCGGCTGCCGTCGCCCACCAGGGCGCCACGGTCTCCCCGGAGAACTTCCTCCGGCTCCTGGACGAGACGATCCCCCGCTTACCGATCCTCGGCTACGTGTACTTCGAGGCCCTGGCCGAGTACCTGATGCTGCACTCCACCACGGACGACACCCGCGAGCGGGCCGAGCACGGCGAGTTCAACAACTGGCTCTACAAGGACATGCTGTTCGCGTCCTTCCCGGACATGGCCGGCAAGTTCGACCTCGCGCGGTTCCGGCCCTCGCCCACCGGCCTGGCCACGCTCCTGGCCCGCATCGACCCGAGCCTCGACGCGCGTCACGCCCGCGCCTACCTGACCGAGCGGATCAGCCACCTCGTCGCGGCCCGCCTCTTCACCCCCGGTCAGATCCCCGAAGCCTGGCACCGCACCCGCTGGGAGTTCGACGGCCTCTCCACTCAGCTCGGACCACTCCTCGGCCACCTCATCCACCGAGAGCTCCGCACCTTCGGCCGGTACCCGGACTTCTACTTCTACTACGACCAGCACAAGGCGCTCCAGGCGTGGAACTACTGGAACCACATGGACATCATCGCGCCCTTCAACGGCACGATCCCCAAGGGCGAGATCGGCATCAACCCCGCGTACCCCGACCTCGACTACCGCGTCTGGCGAGCCGAGCGGGACGACCACGGACGACTCCACCCCGCCGAGGAACTCGCGCTGACCATCGCCCCGCGCCTGGTGGACATCAAGTACACGCTCATGCGCAACAACAGCCGCTGATCAGGGCCAGCCAGCACGGCAGATCGCCCGCCCCCCCCCTGTCCCCCTCACCCTGCCGAAGTGGAGAGGCATGTCGACCCACGAGCACCCACGTCCCACCCGCAGCTGGCCGGCGCCCGCGCAGACCGCCGAGACGATCTTCACCGAGGTCTTCCGCACCAACCACTGGGGATCGCCGGAGTCGTTCTCCGGGCCCGGATCCGAGCTGCGGCAGACCGAAGCGGTCCGCAGCGCCCTCGCATCCGTCCTGGCGCGGTACCCGATCCGTACGATCACGGACGCAGGCTGCGGAGACGTCAACTGGATCCGCCACGTCGACGGCTTCGACCGGCTGGACGCGTACGTCGGCCTGGACGTCGTCCCTGACCTCGTCGAGCTGAACCAGAAGCGGTACGGCAGCGAGCGCATGTCCTTCCAGCAGGCCGACCTCAGCCGCGACGAGATCCCGGCCGCGGATCTCGTCCTCACCCGCGACTGCATGGTCCACCTCACCCACCACGAGGTCCTGGCGTTCCTCGCCCGCATCGCCGCCAGCGGTTCCGCCTACCTCCTCGCCACCACGTACGCCGACCTGGCGGAGAACCGCGACACCACGGACGGCCACTGGCGCCCGCTCAACCTCCAGGCGGCCCCTTTCCACCTCCCGCCGCCCATCGAGCACTTCGTCACCGACTTCACCGACAACGGGCGACACCACCCGGGCAACGGCCTGGGGCTGTGGCGGATCGAGCAGCTCAGCACCCGAAGCACCTGAACCACCCACCCACGGCGACCCAGGAAGCGAGACACGATGGCCACACACGACGCCCAGATTGCGTCCCTCCTCGACCAGCTCGACCGCGCCCTCGCCTCCCCGGCGACCACGCACGGCCTCGCCCGCACGCTCAGGGCGGCCGCCAAGGAGGCCGAGCTGCACCGCCACCACCGAGCCAGCCTCGCCGGCCTGCCCGACGGTGTCCTCCAGCCCAGCCCCGCCAAGGTGCAGATCGGCGGTGGCGGTCACCGCATCGACGGCTTCTTCAACATCGACATCGTCCCACCGGCCGACCTCCTGTGGGACGTCCGCGAGGGCCTGCCGCTCGCCGACGAGAGCACCCAGGAGATCTTCTCGGAGCACTTCCTGGAGCACATCGACTACCCCCGCTCCGCCAAGACCTACGCCCGCGAGGCGTTCCGCGTGCTCACGCCCGGCGGCCGACTCATCACCGGGGTCCCGGACGCGGCCTTCGTGCTCAGCCAGTACCCGGCCGGCCCGGAACAGGCCGAGGAGATGATCGCCCGCTGGTACGCCAAGCGGGACTGCCGCAAGGACATCAACACCTACCTCGACCTGATCAACTACGTCTTCCGCGACCAGGACGACGACCCCACGTACAACCCCCACTACTGGGCCTACGACTTCGAGAAGCTCAGCCAGCTTTTCACCGAGGCCGGCTTCGCCACCGTCGAGCCCTGGACCTTCGACCCGAGCATGGCCAACCCGAAACGGCAGTGGGCGAGTGTCTACGTCATCGCGACCAAGTAGGCAGCCCGACGTGCTCACGGAACTCGCCTTGGGACATCGGGTGATCCCCGGCATCGCCGACTTCGCCCGCGGCGGTCGTCCGGCCCCGGCGACCACGGACGATGCCAACACGTGGGTCGACGGCTTCTGCTGGCTCTACTGCGGGCGGAGGTGGACGCGCGTTCTTTGGATCGGCCCGGCAACCGTCGCCGGTGCCCAGGCGCCGATGTACGCCTGCGGTCCGTGCATCAGCACGCTCCACGAGCTGGTCTGGGAGTCCCTACTCCTCGGCGACACGTCGGCTGGCGCCCCGTCGCAGGACGAGCCCCCAGCCGCCGAACCACCCACCCCGCGACGAACAGGCAAACACCGCGGCCAAGGCTGGCTCCTGCGCCGCCGTTAGACCCCCGCCCCGGACACGGACGAGTTACGCCGCTCCCCCACGGCAATGGCCCTGTGTCCGGGGCGGGTCAGTACGCGCCAAGGTCCCTCCCCGTACCCCTTGTGCGCGGAAGTCAGATCCAA
>NZ_JASCXN010000030.1 GCF_030010625.1 Streptomyces sp. CC208A
AGACGGCCAGCCCGACGGCGGTGAACACCGGCGGCCAGATCCGGAGAGACGGGGCCGGCCCGAGCAGCGCCGCCACCCGGCGCGGCACCGGCCCGGCCGCGCCGGCGAAGTGTGCCAGCGTGGGAACGGGCGAACCCCGGGAGATCAGCGCCGACTTGCCGACCGCCCGTGCCACGGTCCGCCGACTCCCCACGGCCTGCGCCGCCTCCTCGTCCGCCCACCGCTCGGTGGAGTAGACGACGGCCGTACGTAGCGGCCGTAGGAAGGGATTGGCCCGGGCCGCGAGCTGGACGGCCAGCAGGAAGCGGTGATGGCGGCGCGCCAGATGCGCCCGCTCGTGCGCGAACAGCGCCCGCCGCTCACCCGCGTTCAGCCCGGCCAGCATGCCGGTGGTGACGACGATCCGGTCCCGCCTGGCGGGCAGCGCGTAGGCGTACGGGGTGGGGTCGGGCAGCACCGCCACCGGTGAACCCGGCAGCCCGGCGAGGGCCCGCTCGGCCCTCCGGCGCACCCGCAGGTGCCGCCAGGCGGTCCCCGCGCACGCGACCAGTACGGCGACGAGGGCGGGGATCGCGATCCGGCCGGCGACCTCGTCGTAGGGCACGGCCGCGCGGACCTCGGGATCCGACCAGCCGTCGGGCAGCGGGTTCCCGGGAAGCTGGGCGGTCCCCACCACCATGAGCAGCCCGAGGCACAGGGTGCTGCACACGGCGAGCACCGCCGCCACCGCGCTCAGCAGCCACGTCGCGGCCCTGGGGTGCAGATGGTGCTCGGCGAGTCGGGCGACGGGCCAGGCCGTCAACGGCAGTACCAGCGGCAGGAAGACGAAGACCCCCATGGCCCTAGTCTCCCTCCTCCGAGTCCTCCGTGGCGTCCAGCAGTGCACGCAACAGCCGCTCGTCGCCCGGAGACAGAGTGCTCACGAAACTCGCGAGCACGGCCTCGCGGTCGGCCTCGGAGTCGAGCACCCGCCGCATCCGCAGCGCGGCCAGCCCTGCCTCGTCCGCGACGGCGGTCCACTGGAACGAACGCCCCGACCGCTCCCGCGTGACCGCTCCCTTGACGTGAAGCCGGGTCAGGATGGTCACCACCGTGGTATAGGCGAGATCGCCGCCGAGCCGCTCCTGCACCCACCCGGCGGGGACCGGCCCCGGCGCCGCACGCAGCGCGGCCAGCACCTGAGTCTCCAGCTCCCCCTGCCCCCGCCTGCGCGGAGCCGCCCCGCCGGCGCCCCTGTGGTCCGTCATGCCATCGGCCTCCCACCGTCCAGGCGCCGCCTACCGCCGCGAGCGCGGTTCATCGTACTGACCACCCCGCGTTTCCCCGCCGTCCACGGACGACTCCGGAGGGGAGGCGACGCGTCGAGCCAGGCGACCTCCAAGGACCGGTTCGCCGACGGCGGACGAAGAACAACCCCACGGGCCTGGGGATCGCGGCCTGGCGATGTCGACGTGGACGACCGCCCAGCTCCCCGCCCCAGGAGGAACACCTGCACCCTGAGCACTCCCACGCTTCACCCGCCCCCGAACCGGCCTTCTGGGCCCCCTCGCTACCTGGCCGTCGACGACGACGCCCTCGCCGACCGAGTGGGCCGCACACTCGCCGCCATGGGCCGGCGGATGCGGCCGACCGCTCGCGACACCCTTCTCCACACGAGCCCCGACGGGCTGTGCGGCGCCGAATGAACACGCGCCGCCTGCTCCTTCGAACCGGGAGACCTACCGGTGGCCTGGCAGATCTCCGCGCGCTCGCATCCCGCCGATGTCCTGCCGGAGCGGAACGCGTACTTCACCACCTGCGTCCCCCACGAGGCGCCGACCGACTTCCTTCTCGCCCTCGACGCTCGCGTGGTACCCGCCTTCTCCTTCGGCAGCCCCGAGACCGTTCTCGCGGCGGTCTGTGCCCAGGGACGGGCCCGCGACATCGACCGTCCGCATACCGCCGCCCTCGCCCCCGGACTCTCCGCCGGCATCTCGCTGGAGGAAGCGCCCCGCTCGTTCGCGATGCCGACCCGGGGCCGGGGAGGTCCGGCCGGCAGGCGTGGGCCGAACCGGCCGTCGGTGATCCGTATCCGCGGTGTGCGACCTTCAGCGGCAGCACACCGCACGACCTGGTTGCGGTCTTCGCTTCCTCCCTCGCGTCGCCGCACCCCGTGCGGCGTTCCTGCCCGCCCTCTGGAGTCGAGGGGCAGCTCACTGCCATCCGTCCGGGAACCCGACGGCAGAGGAAAGCGCGCGGACCGGAGTCGAGGCAGGGCAGCGGGCGCCCCGAGGACTTCGGGAAGCTTTCGGGAGAACCAGCCGCCAGAGACCGCCTCCGACCGGATTCGACCGGACAGACCCAGCCATCGGGGTGGCCCCTCCGGCCCCCTGAACCCCGACCGAGAACCACCCCTGACCAGCAAAAAGGACCCTCCCGAAGGAGGGTCCTCGATCGTGCGCCCCCGGCAGGACTCGAACCTGCGGCCAAGTGCTTAGAAGGCACCTGCTCTATCCGCTGAGCTACGGGGGCCCGGTGGGCCTGGGGGCCCGGGTGGGTGGGGTGGGCTTGTGGGGACAAGGATAGGGGTCTTGTCGCCGCGGCCCGGTTGCTTCGCCTGCGTGGCACGATGTGGAGGTTCGGTGAAGCGAACCGATAATCGCAGGCAGGTGCGATTCGCGCAGCGCTTTTCGCATCGCTCACGGCGGGTGTTGTGCAGTCGTTATGCCCGGGGCTGCGAACGCCCTCCCCTTCTTCGGCGCGCAGGGTCCTCATACGCTTCAAAAATGCTCATAAATTGGGCATTCTTCGCATGTGGTGACCTTGGACGAACGGCCTCAGTTGATCGACGCACTCTCCGCCCTGCGCGACCGAGTCGCGGCCGTGCGTCTTCCGCTGCCCCTGCCCGACGCGCCGCGTGCCCGGCAGACCCGGGCGGAGTTGCTCGCCCAGCTCGACGACTACCTGGTGCCGCGGCTCAAGGACCCGGACGCGCCGTTGCTCGCCGTCGTCGGGGGGTCGACCGGGGCGGGGAAGTCCACGCTCGTGAACTCGCTCGTGGGGCGGCGGGTGAGCGAGGCGGGGGTGTTGCGGCCGACGACCCGGACGCCGGTGCTCGTCTGCCATCCCCAGGACCACCACTGGTTCGCGGGGCTGCGCGTGCTGCCGCAGCTCACCCGTGTCTGGCTGCCGCAGGCCGACGAGGCCGACGAGGATCATCCGGGCCGGGACGTCGACAGTGAGGACAACGCGTTGAGGGTGGAGACCGCCGGCACCTTGCCTCGTGGGCTCGCGCTTCTCGACGCTCCCGACATCGACTCCCTCGTCGTCGAGAACCGGCTGCTCGCCGCCGAGTTGATGTGCGCCGCCGACATCTGGGTGATGGTCACCACCGCGTCCCGGTACGCCGACGCCGTGCCCTGGCACCTGCTCCGTACCGCCAAGGAGTACGACGCCACCCTCGTCACCGTCCTCGACCGGGTGCCCCACCAGGTCATCGGCGAGGTCTCCCGGCAGTACGCGGCGCTGCTCGACAAGGCCGGGCTCGGGGACGTGCCGCGGTTCACCATCCCCGAGCTGCCCGAGTCGACCGGGGGCGGGAGCGGGCTGCTGCCCGAGAGCGCCGTCGCCGGGCTGCGGGGGTGGCTCGCGCACCGGGCCGAGGACCCCGCCGCGCGCCAGCAGGCCGTCTCCCGTACCGCCACGGGAGTCATCGACTCCCTCGACACCCGGCTCCCCGAACTCGCCGGGGCCGTCGCCGCGCAGTACGCCGCCGCCGTACGGCTCGGGACCGCCGTCGAGGACGCCTACCGCCGGCAGGGGGCACGCGTGCGCAAGGAGCTCGGGAGGGGGGCCGTCCTCGCGGGGGACGCCCGGGCCCGCTGGCGCGCCTATCCCCGCGACAGCACCGCCGACGAACTCCTCGACGCCCTCACCGAATCCCTCGCCGCCCTCCTCCACTGCGCCGTCTCCGCCGCCGAGGAGGCGATCCGCGAGGTCCACCGCCGCGAGCCCGCCGCCGGCGCCCTCCGTGCCGCCCCCGTCGTCGGCGACCGCGAGGTCGCCGAGCGGATCGGTCTGGAGGCACGGCGCTGGCGGCGGGTCCTGGAGGAGCTGGCCGAGGAGGAGGTGCGGAACGTGGAGAAGCCCGCGGGCCGCGGCGCCGCCCGTACCGCCCTGCCCGACGCCGAGACCGTCGCCGCCCTGCTCGCCGCCTCCCTCCTCGGCGGCCGCCGTGCCCGCCCCGCCGGCGAGCGCCTCGCCGAACTCCTCGGCGCCCAGGCCGCCCTGCGCCTGCGCGACAAGGGCGGCGACCTCGTCCTCACCCACGTCGACCGCGTCCTGCACGCCGAGCGCGACCGCCGTCTCGCGCCCCTCGACGCCCTCGACGTCACCCCCGAGCCGCAGGCGGAGCTGATCGCCGCGCTCTCCGTACTGCAGAAGGAGAAGTGACGTGGCCCTGAAGCCGGAGAAGGTCGCCCGGGAGCGCGAGCGGGACCGGGTGCGCGAGCGGGAGCGGGAGAAGGAGGGGGGTGGCGGGCCGGAGCGGTGGGACGACGGGCTGATCGCTCGGCGGGCCGCCCAGCGGGTCGTTCCGGAGGCTTCGCCCGTGGGGGAGAGCGGGGGAGGGGCGGAGGACTCCGAGGGGTTCGGGGGGAGTTACGGGGGCGGGCTGCGGACCCGGCTCGACGCCCTCCACGAGCTCGTCGGCCTCTCCCGTACGCGGGTCGAGAGCGACGCCCTCGCCGAGGCCGGGCGGGTGCTCGACGAGGCCGCCGCCCGCCAGCGGCTCTCCTCCCGGCACACCGTCGTCGCCCTCGCCGGCGCCACCGGCAGCGGCAAGTCCACCCTCTTCAACGCCCTCGCCGGCGTCGCCGTCTCCGAGACCGGGCTGCGCCGGCCCACCACCTCCGCGCCGCTCGCCCTCACCTGGTCCGAGGGGGCCGCGGGCCTCCTCGACCGGCTCGGCGTGCCCGGCCGGCTGCGACGGCGCCCCCTCGCCGGCGGGGCCGCCGACGCCGAGCTGCAGTCCCTGGTCCTCATCGACCTGCCCGACCACGACTCGGCCCTCACCGCCCACCGCGACCAGGTCGACCGGGCGCTCGGCCTGGTCGACGCCGTCATCTGGGTCGTCGACCCCGAGAAGTACGCCGACGCCGCCCTCCACGAGCGGTACCTGCGGCCGCTCGCCGGGCACGCCGAGGTCACCTTCGTCGTGCTCAACCAGATCGACCGGCTCGGCGCGGAGGCCGCCGAACTCGTCCTCGACGACCTGCGCCAGCTCCTCGACGAGGACGGCATGGCCCTCGGCGAGCACGGCGAACCCGGCGCCACCGTCCTGCCGGTCTCCGCCCTCACCGGCGAGGGCGTGCCCGAACTGCGCGAACTCCTCGCCCGGTTCGTCCAGGAACGCACCGCCCCCGAGCGGCGCATCGCCGCCGACATCGACGCCGCCGCGGCCAAGCTGCGGCCCTCCTACGTCGCCGACGGGCGGCCGGGCCTCGGGGAGCGGAGCCGCGAGCAGTTCGCGGCCCGGCTCGCCGTCGCCGTCGGCGCCCAGGCCGCAGGCGAGGCCGCCGAGCGGGTCTGGCGGCGGGGCGCCATCCGCGCCTGCGGCTCGCCCTGGCTGCGGCTCTACCGGTGGTACGAGCGCCGGCGCGCGCACGGCTCCACCGACCCCCGGCTCACCTCGCCCGTCGAGGACGAACTGACCGCCCGGCAGCGCGTCGAGCAGGCGGTGCGGATCGTGGCCGACGAGGCCTCGCGCGGCCTCCCCGCACCCTGGGCCCACGCCGTACGGGAGGCCGCCACGCGCGGCGCCGAGGGGCTGCCCGAGGCGCTCGACGAGCTGACCGTCACCCTCGGCGACCCGGCCGCCCGGCCGCCCCGCCCCGCCTGGTGGCCGGCCGCCGTCCTCGCCCAGGCCCTGATGACGCTCCTCCAGCTCTTCGGCGCCCTGTGGCTGGTGGGCCAGATCCTCGGCGTCGTGGAACCGGGGCTGCTGCCGCCGGTACTGATCATGGTGGCCGGGATCGCCGGCGGTCCGCTCATCGAATGGGCCTGCGAGAGCGCGGTGAAGGGACCGGCCAGGAGGTACGGGCAGGAGGCCGGGCGCAAGCTCGCGGAAGCGGCCGCCGCCTGCGGCCGGGCCCGGGTCCTCGACCCCGTCTCGGCCGAACTGCTGCGGTACCGCGAGGTGCGCGAGCAGTACGCGAAGGTGGCCGGGCCCCGGCCCTCGCCGCGGATCGTCGGCGTGGGCGGCCGGCGCTCCGGCGGTGCCCGGCTGGGGGCGACCAGGACCGGCGCCCGGCTGCGCTAGCACGGTCCGGCGCCCCTGCCGATCCCTCTGTCGGGTGGGCGAGTTGTCCACAGCCCGTCGGCCGTCCACAGGCGCCGGCGGGCTTTGCTTCGTCCCGTCAGCATGGGTCTCACGAAGAGGGGCCGCAGGAGTCGGAGAGGGGCACGGAGATGAACGACACGACGGTGACGCTGGTGGGGAACGTGGCGACGGCGGTGGAGTACCGGGACACGGTGGCCGGGGCCGTGGCCCGGTTCCGGTTCGCGGTGACCGCGCGGCGGTGGGACCGCGAGCGCGCGGTGTGGGTCGACGGGGCCACCAGTTTCTACACGGTCTCGGCCTGGCGGACGCTCGGCGCCAACCTGGCCGCCTCGGTCTCGGTGGGGGAACCCCTGGTGGTGCACGGACGGCTGAAGGTCCGTGAGGACGAGCGCGAAGGACAGCGCAAGACCTTCGTCGACATCGACGCGCTCGCCGTCGGCCACGACCTGACGCGCGGGACCTCGGCCTTCCGCCGGACGGTGCGGAACGAGACGGCGCGGAACGAACCGAGGCCCGCCGCGCAGGCTCCTCCGGGGGCGGGGGGAAGCGGCTTGGCGGAGGGTGACCTGACGGATCGCGAGGAGACGCCGGGACTCGTCCCGGCGGACGTGAAAGACCCCTGGACGGCCGCCGCTCACCAGCTGGTAACCGCTTCCTGACCTTGAGTTGTGGGGATTTGTCGACCAACTCGCCGGGGACATAACGATTCCGAGACGGAATGGTTGTCTCACCGCTGTACCGGAGACCGGGCTCTTCCGCCTCCCTAGGATTCCCGAATACTCATGAGGCACGTGAGAGGCACGTGAGCCCATCGAGTCAGTGAGTCTGCAGGCGGGCGCTCCCCCCACGCGAATCGACCACGTTCGCGGAGCGGCTCGCCCGGAGGGGAAAGCAATGTTTTCAGTTCGTGGGCGCGGTGCTGCCCGCTTGACCGCCGCGACGCTGGTGTCGGCTCTGGCCGTCTCCGGAGCGATAGCCTTCGCGGGCCCCGCGACGGCCGATGACGGCGGCGCCACCGCGACGCTGGGCGGCCTCAAGGAGTCCGGCAAGATCTGGATCGGGGACGAGAAGGGCAAGCCGATCAACGGCGGTCTCTTCGACCTGTCCGTGGACGGCGGCGGCTCGCTCCAGGCGTACTGCATCGACCTGCTGACGCCGACCGACGCGGGGACGAAGTACCGGGAGACCGACTGGGACAAGTCGACCCTCCACGACAACCCGAACGCCGGCAAGATCCGCTGGATCCTGCAGAACTCCTACCCCGAGGTGAACGACCTCAACATGCTGGCCGGCAAGGCCGGCGTCGCCGCCCTGACGGGCGACGAGGCCGCCACGGCGACCCAGGCCGCGATCTGGAAGTACTCGGACAACGTCAAGGCCACCCCGGTGGACCCGGAGGCCAAGGCGCTCGCCGAGTACCTGGTCGCCGAGGCCGCCAAGGCGCCCGACCAGGAGGAGCCGAAGGTCTCCCTGGCCGCCGCCCCGGCCTCCGTCGCGGGCAAGGCCGGCGACAGGCTCGGCCCGGTCAAGGTGAGCACCACGGCCGCCGACGGCGCCGTCAAGGTCTCCCTGCCCGCCGACGCCCCGGCGGACGTCAAGGTCGTGGACAAGGACGGCAAGGCCGTCACCTCCGCGAGCAACGACACCGAGCTCTTCCTGGACGTCCCGGCGGGCACCCCCGACGGCACGACCAAGATCAGCCTGCAGACCGAGACCGAGGTCGCGATCGGCCGCGTCTTCGGCAGCGTCGAGGGCCACGAGCAGACCCTGATCCTGGCCGGCAGCAGCAAGTCCACGGTCAACGCCGAGGTCACCGCCGCCTGGGCGAAGAAGGGCGCCATCCCGGCCGTCACCGTCACCGAGAACTGCGCCAAGGGCGGCCTGGACATCACCGCCTCCAACGAGGGCGACGAGGACTGGACCTTCGAGGTGAAGGGCGTGTCCTTCACGATCGCCGCCGGCGAGTCCAAGACGGTCACGGTCCCGGTCCCCGAGGACACGGCGTACGACTTCACCATCACCGGCCCGAACGGCTTCTCGAAGACCTTCGAGGGCGTCCTGGACTGCAAGACCGCCCCGAGCCCGGAGCCGTCCACCGCCACGCCGTCGGAGACCCCGGCCACGTCGGCCACCCCGTCTGAGACCCCCTCCACCGGCACCCCCTCGGAGACCCCCTCGGCGAGCCCCTCCACCCCGGCCCCCAGCACCACCACGGAGGCCGGCACCACCGGCACCACCGGCGGCGGCCTGGCCGAGACCGGCAGCTCCAACGCCACCCCGATGATCGCCGGCATCGCCGTCGCGCTCGTCCTGGCCGGTGGCGGCGCGGTGTTCTTCCTCCGCAAGAAGAAGGCCGCCGGTCAGTGACCACCCCGCGGCATGACGTCACGGGGTGACCACACCCCGTGACCCCGACGGCCCCGGACGCACCCGCGCCCGGGGCCGTCGTACGTCGGAGGGGCCTTCCGGGGGCGCCGGACGGCACTGGTTTCCGTCGGGGGGTGGCGGTGCGGCAAGATGGGTGTATCTGCCCACTCACTCTTTGCCGGACGGTTTCCTTTGGCTGAGTACATCTACACGATGCGCAAGACGCGCAAGGCGCACGGCGACAAGGTCATCCTCGATGACGTGACGCTGAGCTTCCTGCCCGGTGCGAAGATCGGTGTGGTCGGCCCGAACGGTGCCGGTAAGTCCACCGTTCTGAAGATCATGGCCGGTCTGGAGCAGCCGTCCAACGGCGACGCCTTCCTCACCCCCGGCTACTCGGTCGGCATCCTCATGCAGGAGCCGAAGCTCGACGAGTCCAAGACCGTCCTGCAGAACGTCGAGGACGGCGTCGCGGAGATCAAGGGCAAGCTCGACCGGTTCAACGCCATCGCCGAGGAGATGGCCACGAACTACACGGACGAGCTCATGGAGGAGATGGGCAAGCTCCAGGAGGCCCTGGACCACGCCGAGGCGTGGGACCTGGACGCCCAGCTGGAGCAGGCCATGGACGCCCTGGGCTGCCCGCCCGGCGACTGGCCGGTCAACAACCTCTCCGGTGGCGAGAAGCGCCGCGTGGCGCTCTGCAAGCTGCTCCTTGAGGCCCCCGACCTGCTCCTCCTCGACGAGCCCACCAACCACCTCGACGCCGAGTCGGTGAACTGGCTGGAGCAGCACCTCGCCAAGTACAAGGGCACCGTCGTGGCCATCACCCACGACCGGTACTTCCTCGACAACGTGGCCGAGTGGATCCTGGAGCTCGACCGCGGCCGCGCCCACCCGTACGAGGGCAACTACTCGACCTACCTCCAGAAGAAGGCCGAGCGCCTCAAGGTCGAGGGCAAGAAGGACGAGAAGCGCGCCAAGCGCCTCAAGGAAGAGCTCGAGTGGGTGCGGTCGAACGCCAAGGGGCGCCAGGCCAAGTCCAAGGCGCGTCTCGCCCGCTACGAGGAGATGGCCGCCGAGGCCGAGAAGATGCGGAAGCTGGACTTCGAGGAGATCCAGATCCCGCCGGGCCCGCGCCTGGGCTCCGTCGTCGTCGAGGTGAACAACCTCAACAAGGCGTTCGGCGAGAAGGTCCTCATCGAGGACCTGTCCTTCACCCTGCCCCGCAACGGCATCGTCGGCATCATCGGCCCGAACGGCGCCGGCAAGACCACGCTGTTCAAGATGATCCAGGGCCTGGAGACCCCCGACTCCGGCGAGATCAAGATCGGTGAGACGGTCAAGATCTCCTACGTCGACCAGGGCCGCGCCAACATCGACCCGAAGAAGACCCTCTGGGCGGTCGTCTCGGACGAGCTGGACTACATCAACGTCGGCCAGGTCGAGATGCCGTCCCGCGCCTACGTCTCCGCCTTCGGCTTCAAGGGCCCGGACCAGCAGAAGCCGGCCGGCGTGCTCTCCGGCGGTGAGCGCAACCGCCTCAACCTCGCGCTCACCCTCAAGCAGGGCGGCAACCTGCTGCTCCTCGACGAGCCCACCAACGACCTCGACGTCGAGACCCTCTCCTCGCTGGAGAACGCGCTCCTCGACTTCCCCGGCTGCGCCGTGGTCGTCTCCCACGACCGCTGGTTCCTCGACCGGGTCGCCACGCACATCCTGGCGTACGAGGGCGACTCCAAGTGGTTCTGGTTCGAGGGCAACTTCGAGTCCTACGAGAAGAACAAGATCGAGCGGCTCGGCCCGGACGCCACCCGTCCGCACCGCGCCACCCACAAGAAGCTCACCCGGGGCTGAGGTCGGTCGTGGCGAGGCACATCTACAGCTGTCCCCTCCGCTGGTCGGACATGGACGCCTTCGGGCACGTCAACAACGTGGTCTTCCTCCGCTACCTGGAGGAGGCGCGGATCGACTTCATGTTCCGTCTCGCGCCCGGGGACGGCAGCCCGTCCTTCTCCGGCGGGTCCGTCGTGGCCCGCCACGAGATCGACTACCTGCGCCCGCTGGTCCACCGGCACGAGCCGGTGACCATCGAGTCGTGGGTCACGAAGATCGGCGCGGCCTCGCTGACGATCGCGTACGAGATCAAGGACCCCGGCGTCACCTACGTCCGGGCGTCCACGGTCGTCGTGCCCTTCGACCTGGAGGCACAGCGGCCGCGCCGCATCAGCGAGGAGGAGCGCTCCTTCCTCCAGGAGTACGTCGACGACGGGATGACGTCCGCCGCATGACCGTGCTCGCCCCGCTGCACTTCGCCGACCCCAGGGAGGCGGCGGCTCTCGCCGCCTTCCTGACCCGGCTGGTGCACTACGACCGCGCCGCCGCCGTCCGCCTCCAGGCCGGGGGCGGCGCGCTCGCCGTGTTCGGACGCCCGCCGTCCTTCGAGGTGCTCGCGATCCGCACGGCCCGGCTGGTGGACGCCGTCGACCTCGACGTCACCGTCTCCGCCGGGGAACTCCTCGACGGCATCGAGGAGGCGGCCGGCAAGGCCGTCGTCCCCGCCGCCGTCACAGGCCCGCCCTGGGCCGGCGTCCTCCCGCCCCGCTCCGGCTGGCGGCCCGTCGAGGGCCTGCCGGGCGCCGGCGAACTGCGCGGGGCGGTCGCAGCGGCCGTCGCCGAGTTCCGCCGCCGCGACGGGGAGCTGCCCGAGGAGCGGCGCACCCGCGCCGAGCGCGACCGCATCGGCCGCGAGATCTGGTCCCGTACCCTCGGCGCCACCGGGCTGCCGCTGCGGGCCGTGCACGCCGCCCAGTCCCTGGGCTTCCTGCCCCCGGGGGACGCGCCGGTCGCCCTGATGGCCGCCGGACCGTGGCTGCGGCTGCGCACCCCGTACGGCTCCGTCGCCCTGCGTACGGCCCCGGCCTCGCTCCTGGTGACCCCCGCTTCCTAGAGCCGTCTCACCAGATCCGTCTGCCCGTCCCCTCGTACCGGACCGAGGCCGCCGAGAGGCCCGCCGCGAGCAGCAGCAGGCCCGCCGGGACGTAGGGGGCGCCCCGGGCGGTGTTCTCGTCGGCCGGGACCGGGTCCATCCGCCCCGCCGGGTCGTACGCGATCCGGACCGGCGACCCCGTGTCGCCGAGCCGCCGCTCCCAGGAGAACTCCTTCGGGCCGCCGTCCGGGCAGTCCAGCGTGTGGTGGTGGAGCCGTTTCGCCCGCGGGGCGCCCTCGCCGAAGGTCGGATGGTCGGTGACCCGTACCTTCCCCACCACCACACAGCTCGCCGTCGCCCCGCGCACCCGCGCGTCCCGGGCCTCGACCCACACCGCGCCCAGGCCCGCCAGCAGCACGAGCAGGGCCAGGATGCTGCCGCCCTCGCGGAAGAGCGCGTTGTGCGCCACCACCGCCAGGCCGGCGAGGAGCAGCCCGACGAGGACCGCGAGCGCCGTCGGCGTGCCCAGCGGGCTCCGCAGCGACCAGCCCGCCCACCAGTGCAGCAGGACGCCGGAGCCGAGCGGCACGGCCACCGCCCCGGCGTACGGGAGAGCCCTCCCGAACTTCCCGGTCCCCATCCCGACCACCCCCCTCGGAGGGGACGAGCCTGTCGCGCGCGCCGGTTCCTCAGCGCCCGGTGTCGTCCGGCCACACCCCGATGTGGTCCTGCTCCAGTTCGAGCGCCACCCGGTGCTCCATCCCCAGCGCCTTGGTGTAGTCCGCCGGGAGCTGGAGCCGGCCCGCGCGGTCGAGCATCGCGTACTCCCGCGCCACCAGCGACTCCCGGCCCGCCTCGTCCACCTCGGTGCGGCGCAGCACCTCGGAGGAGGTGCGGCCGTCGCGGATCGCGACCGTGCGGCGCACCTCGGTGGCGACCGCCTGGTCGTGGGTGACGATCACGATCGTCGTGCCCAGCTCCTCGTTGGCCCGGCGGAAGGCGGCGAAGACCTGCTCGGCGGTGACCGAGTCCAGCTCGCCGGTCGGCTCGTCGGCGAGGAGCACCGACGGCCCGTTGGCGAGCGCGACGGCGATGGCCACCCGCTGCTGCTGGCCGCCGGAGAGCTGGTGCGGCCGCCGGTCCGCCAGGTGCGCGATGTCCAGCATCGCGAGCAGCTCCCCGACCCGCTCCGCCTTCTTCCTCCGGCCGCCCGCCAACTGCATGGGCAGCGCCACGTTCTGGGCGGCCGTCAGATAGGGGAGGAGGTTGCGGGCGGTCTGCTGCCAGACGAAGCCGACCACCTCGCGCCGGTAGCGCAGCCGGTCCTTCCCGGTCATCGCGAGCAGATCGCAGCCCGCGACCCGGGCCGCGCCCGCCGTGGGCACGTCCAGACCGGCCAGGATGTTCATCAGGGTCGACTTGCCGGAACCGGACGCCCCGACCAGGGCCATCAACTCACCCTCCTCGACCAGGAGATCGAGCCCCTGGAGCGCCTGCACCTCCACCCCGTCAGCCGTGAAGATCCGTACGAGGCGGTCGCAGGCGATCAGGGCGTCATGGCCGTACGAGGGCCGGTCGCGGTGCGCGTTCGCCCGCCGCTCCAGCTCCTCCAGGGTCGTGTGCGCGGTCGTCGTCATCGTGCGTCTCCTGCCCTGAGTTCCTTCACCGAGCTCCTCCGCCCCGTCCACCACGCCTGCACGGCCGCCGCCACCCCCGTCAGGAGGACCACCGCCAGAGCGGGAAGGGCCAGCGACCACGGGTCGACCCGCAGCGGTACGCCGCCGAGGGCCGCACTGTTCTCCGCCGTGGCCAGCGCAAGCCGGCGCAGGTCGACGCCCGGCGCGAGCAGCGGCACCGTCGCCCATCCGGCCAGCACCCCGCCGAGTGCGGCGAACACCGCGGGCGGCAGTGCCTCAAGACCGAGCAGCCGCCGCCCCTGCTTCCGGGTCAGGCCCATGGTCCGCAGCCGGGCAAGGAGCGTCGTCCGCTCGGGCCCGCTCCGCGTCAGCGCCAGCAGCACGGCGACCACCGCGTAGACGGCGCCCGCGCCGATCGCCGCCGAGTAGAGCCGTTCGGCGCCGGACTGGAGCGGCGAGTCCACGTACGAGCCGCGCGCCTCGGTGCGCAGCGTCACCGCGAGCTCCTCGGACTTCGCGGCGACCGCCGCCCGCAGCGCCGTGCCGTCGGGCGCGCCGCTCACCAGGACGGTGCTCGGCCGCCGGTTGGTGAGGTCGGCGGCGTTGACCACGAGGAACTCCTCGCCGCGGACCGCCGGGGTGGACTCCCGCACCGCCACCACCTTCACCCGGAAGCTGCCGGCCGCCGCGGCCAGCGCCATCGGCCGGTCGCCGAGGCGCGCCGCGACCTTCGGGGAGGCGATCGCGGGCAGCACCCGCTCGGTGTCGCCGACCGCCTCCGGGCCGCCCTTCCCGGTGGAGGCGAGCAGCTCCGCGGGGAACGCGCCGTTGTCGGTCCGCCGCGCCAGCCCCGCGTAGGCGGCCGGGTCGACGGCGACGAGCGGGGCGCTCATCGGCCGGTCGGTGGCGACCGGGGACGGCAGCGCCACCCCGTACTCGATCTGCACCGGCTGCGCCTCCCGGACGCCCTTCACTCCGCGCACCGCCTCGACCGTCCCGGCCGGCACGGGCAGGCCCTCGATGCGGCCCTCGATCCGGGCGTCGGCGCCGGTGGCGAGCAGTGCCGCCCGGTCGCGGGCCCCGGCGACCCCGGCGAGGACCGAGCCGCCGAAGGCGGCCGTGGTCAGCGCGAGGACGAGCGCGAGCAGCGGCAGTACGCCGGTGGTCGAGGAGCGTCCGGCGCGGGCGATGGCCAGCGGGCCGACGACCCCGCGCATCCGGCGGGCCGGGCGGGCCAGCCACCGCAGCGGCAGCGGCTGGACCCGTACGAGCACGAGGGCGGCGATCACCCCGACGAGCACCGGGGCCGCACTGACCAGATGATCACCGGCGTCGGCGGTGCCGCGCAGCCGCAGCGAGCCGATCGCGCCCGCCGCCAGGATGAGCAGGGTCAGCTCGGCGACGAGACGGCGCCGGGACGGCTTGGCGTCCACCAGGTCCTCGCGGGCCCCGTGCAGCCGCGGCGCCCGGTGCCGCAGCACGGCCCGGACCGGCAGGACGAGCGACGCGACCAGCGCCACCAGGGCGGCGCCGAGAACCGAGGGGAGGAGCGGCGCGGAGCCGGTGAGGGCCGGGGCGCCGGGGGTGTCCGGGCCGCGGACCACGGCGACCGCGGCCACCAGGCCGAGCAGGGCCGCCGGGACGGCGACCGCGGCGGTCTCGCCGAGGAGCCGCAGGCCGATGCCGGGCAGGGAGGCGCCGCGGGCCCGCAGCAGGGTCAGCTCGCCGTCCCGGCGGGAGAGGAAGAGCCCGCCGGTCATGGCGACGACGACCGCCGCGACCGCGCCGACGCCGAAGACGGCTACGGCGACGACGGGGGAGATGGCGGCGCCGGTCGCCGCGTGGGCGGCGACGACGTCGTCGAGACCGGTGGCGAACCGGCCGGTGGAGCCCGTGATCCCGAGGACTTCCACCAGGGCGGGGCCGCCGGCCAGCGAGTCCAGGGCGGCGGCGAGCGGTCCGCCGTCCTGGGCGGTGAGGTGGTCGAAGGCCGGCGGGAAGCGCCAGAAGACCTCCGGCTGGCCCGTGGTGGAAGTGAGGGCGGAACCCGACTCCGGGGAGAGGAGGAGCGTCGCCCGCCAGTAGAACCTGACCTGGGCCGGGTCCCGCACCTGCACGAGCATCGGGGTCCCGAGGAGGGGCTCCACGGTCCAGTACGGCCGCTGGGGGTCGCGCGGCTCCACGACGCCCGTGACGGTGATCGCGACGGGGTCGCCGGTGATGCCGGGCACGTGCACGACGGACCCGGGCCTGATCCCGAGGGCCTCGGCCGTCATCGCCGTCACCGCGGCCTCCGGCCGCTTCGGGTCCCCGGCGGGCATCCGGCCCTGCCGCAGGGCCGCGTGCGCGGCGAGGTCCGAGGGCGAGGAGAGGGAGAACTGGACCGGTTCGTTGTCCGGTTGGGGCAGCCATGGGTCGAGGCCGGTGACCGGGACCGTCGTCCGGATGCCGTGCGTGGTCTGCTCCGGGACGGTGCGCAGCGGTGAGGGCAGCAGGGCCCGCAACTTCTCCTGGTCCTCCCGCAGCCCGGAGGCTCCGACTGTGGCGGCCTGTTCGAGCTGAGTGGTGATCTCCAGCTGCGCCTGGTGGGCGGGGGCGGTACGGACGCCGTGCCGCAGCCCCTCCGTCTCGTACGCGTCGACCACCCGCGGCAGCGCGGCGGCGAGCAGCGCGGTGACGAACACCAGCAGCGCGAGCCCGGCCGCGGCGCCCGGCGAGGCCCGCAGCCGGGTCCGCACCCAGGGGGCGACGGCCGGGGTGCGGGCCTTCCCGGACACGCCCGCCGCCGGGGCGGGCCGGTGGTCGGGGGACTCGCCTGCGGGCTGCATCGGGCGGGACTCCTCGCGCGGGACGTCGGACATCAGTTGTCTCCCTGGTGGCGCAGGGACACCGCCGGGTCGTTGCGGCGCAGGGCGATGGCCGCGACGACCGCGACCGGCAGGGCGGCGACCCCGGCGAGCAGCAGCGCCACCTCGCCGAGGGGCAGCTCGACCAGGACCGGCGGGACGGGCCGGGTGGCCCGGCTCGTGAGCACCACCAGCGGGACGACCACCCGTGCGAGCAGGGCGCCCAGGGCGACGCCCACCAGGAGCCCCACCCCGATCAGGACGCCTTGCTCGGCGGCGAGGAGCCGGGCGAGCCGGCGGCGCGGCGCGCCGAGGGCCCGCAGGATCGCGAACTCGGCGGACCGCTCCCGTACGGAACCGGCCGAGCCGACCGCGAAACCGACCGCGGCGAGCGTCGCGGCGGCGGCCGCCACCGCCATCAGGGCAGTGGCCGGGCCCGCGCCGAGCGGGTCGCCGAGCAGGTCGTCGGCGATCGTGTCGCGGACGACGACCTCGCCGGTCTCCTCGCCGGCGCGCTCGCGCAGCGCCGCCGCGACGGCGGCCGCCCGGCCGGACTCCGGGGTCAGCCACCACTCGGTGGGCGCCACCGGGTCCGCCACGTCGGCGGTCGACAGGTACCGGTTGACGGTGGTCAGGTCGACGAGCACGCCGCCGCCGTCCGCCGGGATGTTTCCGGCGGCCGCCGCGTCGGTGGTCCGGCCCGAGGTCCCGGTCGTCGGCAGGTCCGCCACGACCCGGGTGACGGTCACGTCGACCCGCCGTCCGCCGAGGGAGAGCTGGACCAGGTCGCCCTGCTTCGCCTTGGACGCCGCCATGAACGCCTCGGACGCGATCGCCGGCAGGTGTTCGGGCCGTTTCGGCACGGGCGCGGTCAGCCGCACCGCGTACTCCTCGGACCGGGTGGCGTGGACGCCGGTGAACTCGCCCTTCAGCGTGTACGGGACGGAGTACGGGGCCGGTTCGCCGCCCGCCGCGGGGGAGCCGGCCGAGCCCGACAGCCGCAGCGTCTCCCGCTCGCCGTGGTGGGTCTGTTCGGAGGCGGCGGACCAGCGGGACAGGGCGCCCGCCGGGTCGGCGGGGCGCGGGGACCCGTCCTTCCCGGTGGTGCCGAGCAGGTCGACGTGGAGGGACTGGGCGCGCTCGCCGCCCTCGGAGAAGCGGGCGGTGAGGTCGATGCCGGTGAGGACGAGGCCGGCGCCGGTACGGACGCCGACCGCGGTCAGCCGGCCCAGGTCGAGAGTGAACCGGTGGGTGCGGCCGTCGGCGGGCAGTCGGCCCATCGGCTGCCGGTGCGGGATCCCGTACGCGTCCTCCAGGGTGAGCGTGACCTGCCCGTCGGCGGTGCCGCGCGGGGCCGTGCTCCGCAGGCCGACGACGAGCGTGCGGCTGCCCTCCGGCACCGCGAAGCCGGGCCGCGCGCCGCTCTCCGGCGCGAGCGGGGCGAGCAGCTCGGCCGCCGTCCCGCCGGTCAGGTCCTCGCGCAGCAGCAGGCCGCCGGCGAGCCGGTCGGTCGCGGCGGCGAGCACGGTCGCGTTGCGGCCGGCGACGTCCATGCCGGCCCGGAAGACCGGCGCGACCTCGCGCACCCCGGGGACGGCGGCGAGCCGCGCGGCCCGGTCCGGGTCGCCGGGGCCGACCCCGATCACCCGCACCTCGGTGCCGGCCCGGAAGTCGGCCTGGTCGTGCTGCGACCGCTCCCAGGAACGGCTCTGACCGATCGCCAGCATCCCCATCGCCACCGCGAGGACGAGCAGCAGCACCGGGCCCGCGCCCCGCAGCGGGCGGCGGCTGAACTGCCAGCCGGCCAGCGCGGCCGACAGGCCCCGGCCGCCCGCGGCCCGCCGCTCGGCCAGCTTGGCGGCGGGCGGCAGCAGACGCAGCGTCAGGACGGTGCCGGCGAGCAGCGCGAGCGCGGGCGCCGCGACGAGCACCGGGTCGACCGAGGCGCCGTCGGCGGTGGCCTCCGGCTGCCGCTGGAGCTGCCAGAGCGCGATGCCCGCGACGAGCAGCAGCGCGAGGTCCGCGCCCGCCCGCACCGGCCACGGGAGCGTTCCGGCGCGTGCCTTGCGCAGTGAGACGGCGTCCCCGTCCCGGGCGGCGAGCGCGGGGGCGACGACCGCCGCCGCGCAGGCCAGCGCCACCCCGGCGGAGACCAGCCAGACCAGCGGCCCTGCCGAGGTGTCGAGCCGTACCCCGAGCGAGGAGAGCGCGGACCGCTCGGCGAAGAGCCGGGTCAGCGGCCCGGTGAGCAGCGGGGCGAGGAGCGCGGCGGGCACCGCGAGGAGCAGCGCCTCGGCGGCGGCGAGCCCGGCGATCCGGCGCCGGGAGCCGCCGCGGGCGCGCAGCAGCGCGGTCTCGCCGGAGCGCTCGGTGCTCAGCAGCCGGGCGACGAGCAGCAGCGCGTAGGCGGCGAGCATCACCAGCTGGACGGCGACGACGAGCAGCGTGGAGCGGGAGACGGCGAGGGCGCGTTCGGTCTGCGCCAGGACGGTCGGCAGGCCGGTGGAGGCGTCGAGCGTGGTCCCGAAGGTCGTGGTGTCGGCGAGGAGCCGCTCCGGCTCCCGGGTCGCCGCGTCCCGCAGGGAGGCGATCCCGCCGGTGTCGAGGCGGGAGAAGTCGGCGGCGGCGAGCCAGGAGGTCTCGCCGGGGGCGAGGGCGCCGGAGGCGAGGACCGACGGGTCGGCGAGCAGCGGCCCGTACGTGGTGAAGGAGACGGTCCGCACGCCGCGGCCGCCGGCGGGGTCGAGCTGCCAGTACGGGTCGGCGGTGTCGGCCGCTCGGTAGACGCCGGTGATCCGGGCCTTCACCTTCTTCTCGGTGAGCTGGTCGGTGAGTTCGAGGACGGCGCCGGGCCCGGTCCGCAGCCGGTTCGCCGCCTCCTCGGGCAGCGCCGCCTCCAGGACGCCGCCGGGGCGGGCGGCCGTCGGCCAGGCGCCGCGGACCAGGGTGAGCCGGGAGCGGTCGAGCGCCGCGAAGAGCGTCAGGTCGGGGTCGCCGGAGCGGGCGGCGGCGGCCTTGAGCGAGCGGGGCAGGGCGTACGACCCCGACTTCTCCAGGCGCTGTACGGTGACGGGCAGCCCGTCGAAGGCGCGCCGGGCGCTCTCCGCCACGGCCCGGTCGGCGGCGGCCCGCCGCTCGGCCGGTATCTGCCCGGAGACGCTCAGGGTCGCGGCGGCGGCCGAGCGGTCACGCAGTCCGGCCTGGAGCGCCGCGTTCCCGATGGAGCCGGAGAACCCGGCGAGGGTGGCGAGCACGGTCGTGGTCAGGACGACGGCGAGCAGCGCCGCGCCGAGCAGCAGCCGGTGAGCCCTGACGCGCAGAAGTACGAACCCCGTCACCCATCCCCCTGGCCGTTCCCCGCGCGTCCGCACCCCGCCGGACGCGGGCCGGACTTCCGCAACGTTCCGGGAATGCTTTCATCGGCCACGGGTCGTTCGGAACCGTTCGGAAGCGCTTGCGGGCCGACCTTGACGCGATCGTGACCGTTATCCGGCGAGCGATCCCCGGAATGTGTTCATCCGGTGGCGAGGAGTGGCCCGATCAGCCGGCGGTGTTGACCATCGAGGCGGCGGCGTACGTCAGATAGCGCCACAGCTGGGCCTCGTGCTCCGGCGCGAGACCGAGCCCGTCGAGCGCCGCGCGCATGTGGCGGAGCCAGGCGTCGTGCGCGGCCTGGTCGACGACGAAGGGTGCGTGCCGCATCCGCAGCCGGGGGTGGCCGCGGTGGTCGCTGTAGGTGCGGGGGCCGCCCCAGTACTGCATCAGGAAGAGCGCGAGCCGCTCCTCGGCGGGGCCGAGGTCCTCCTCGGGGTACATCGGGCGCAGCAGCGGGTCCTCGGCGACGCCCTCGTAGAAGTGCCGGACGAGACGGCGGAACGTCTCCTCGCCGCCGACCTGCTCGTAGAAGGTCTGCTCCTGCATCGTGTCGTCCCCGGGAATCTCGTTCACCGCTCCATCGTCTCAGACGGGGCGGACGAGGACCGGAGGTCTAGGACCTCCGGTCCCCGGGCGGGCGCGGGCTCAGCCGCGCCGGACGGTGATCGTCGTCCAGGCGCCGACGTGCACCCGGTCGCCGTCCTGGAGCTGGACGGGCACGTACGGCTGGATCGGCTCCTCGCCGCCGTTGACCGTGGTGCCGTTGGTGGAGTTCTGGTCCACCACCGCCCACGAGCCGTCGGGCTGCTGCACGAGCACCGCGTGCTGGTGCGAGACGCCCGGGTCCTCCGGCGGCACCGACAGGTCGATGTCGGGAGCCTCGCCGGTGGAGTGCCGGCGGCGCCCGATGGAGACCTGGTTGCCCTGGAGCGGCAGCTGCTTCGGCGGCGCGTACGCGGGCAGGTTGAGCCCGGCGGCCTCGGGCCCGCTGCGGCGCATCATCGCCATGAAGTAGTCGCGGTCCGGCCCGATGTGAGCGGTCCACCCCTGCGGCGCCGGTGGTGCCTGAGGCGCCTGAGGCGGCTGGGTCTGGGACGGCGGGGAGAGCACCCAGTCGTCGTCGGCCCGTCCCTGGGGGTACGCGGGCGGCTGCGGCCGCTGCGGCGGCGCCTGCTGATGCGTGGCCTCGGCCCCCAGCGGCTCCGCCGGCCGGTTCACCTGCGACGGCCGGGAGTCGTGGTACCCGAACGCGTCCTGCGCCGGAGGCGCCGTCTGGAACCCCGGCGGCAGGTTCGCCCCCGCCGACCGGTTCGGCTGCGGAGCGGGCGCGATCGGCGTGTACGAGGTCGCGGTCCCCGTCAGGAAGTTCCAGCGGCACTCCTCGCAGTACGGCGCCATGTGCTCCCGCGGCGTACGACACTGCGGACACAGCTCCGCCTGCGCGGTCGCGTGGGGATCGCCGCCGGGGCCGAAGCCGCGGGGAGCGCCGGGCGCGCCGGGGCCGCCCGGAGCGGCGGGGCTGCCGGGCGCGCCGGGGCCACTCGGAGCACCGGGACCGCCCGGGAACGGGGGGTTGCCCGAGCCGCTGGGCGCGCCCGGGCCACCGGGGAAGCCAGGACCGTTACCCGGGCCGGCGGGTGCACCGGGGCCACCCGGACCGCCGGACGTGCCGGGAGCATCGGGGAAGCCGGGCGCACCGGGGCCACCGGCTCGGCCGGATCCGCCAGGACCACCCTGGAACGAGGGGCCGTCCGAGCTGCCGGGGCCGCCCGGGCCGCCGGGGAAGCCAGGGCCGTTGCCCGGGCCGGGACCGTTCGGGCCGCCGGGGTGGCCGGGACCGGGGCCGGGCCCACCGGCCGGGGCACCCGGAGCACCGGGGCCTCCGGGAAAGGCCGGGCCACCGGATCCGCCGGGAGCGTCAGGGAACCCGGGGCCACCGGCTCGGCCGGGGCCTCCAGGGAAGTCGGGGCGGCCGGGGCCGCCCGGAGCACCAGGGCCGCCGGAGAACCCGGGACCACCCGGGGCACCACCAGGGCCACCGGCTCGGCCGGGGCCGTCAGGAAAACCGGGGCGGCCGGGGCCACCCGGGGCGCCGGGGCCGTTCGGGGCGCCGGGCGGGGGCGGGAAGCCTGGGATGTCGGCGTTGCCCGGGGCGCCGGGCGGGGGCGGGAAGCCCGGGGTGCCCGGGCCGTTCGGGGGGGCCGGGTGGGGGTAGCCGTACGCGGGGGGTGGGCCCGGAGGGGGTGGTGGGGGGCCGGGAGGGGGCGGTGTGGCACCCGCCGGCGCACCCGCCCCGGCCATGCGATGGCCGCAGACCTCGCACCAGTCGTCGGAGACCGACTGGTGTCCGTTCGGGCAGGTCGGCATGTCGGTGCTTCCCCCTCTCGTCGTCCGGCCCGGCGGACCGGGCTACCTCTTGACGCGAACGGTCTTGGTGGAACGGGTCTCGAGTGTCATCTCGTCCGCCTCCGCGACCTTCGCCTTCAACCGCACAGTACCCGCCGCCGCGTCGACCACGTCCACCACCTTCGAAAGGAGTTTCGCGGTGTCCGCGTTCCCGGAGGCCGCCG
This sequence comes from Streptomyces sp. CC208A, assembly GCF_030010625.1. Lineage (GTDB taxonomy): Bacteria > Actinomycetota > Actinomycetes > Streptomycetales > Streptomycetaceae > Streptomyces. The sequence goes on from NZ_JASCXN010000030.1 coordinate 22,044, forward strand.
CGAGCTGCACCGCGCGGCCCAGTTTCGCCGTCGCCCCGTCCCGATCGCCCGATTTGCGGGCGTCCAGGCCCTGCTGGATGGCGTCCGCGAGCTCCGCCTGGCCCGTGTAGTGCGCGACCTGCGGATGGATCGCCGTGGTCATCGCCACGTCGTGCGTCCACACCGCCCGTATCAGCCCTTGGGACACCGGCCGGGCGTCGCCGCCCGCCGGGTCGGGGACGAGCAGGGAGGTCCGGGCGGCGAGCATCTCCTGTCCGACGGCGTTCGCCGGGACCCGGACGCGTATGTGGTAGTCGCGGGACTCGTCGCCCCAGGAGCCGGTGGGGTAGTCCCCGGTGCGCGGCCCGGTGTCGGTCCGCCGGCCGGTCAGGTCGGCGACCACCGGCGCGACCTGCTTGACGAAGACGAGCTCCGCGCCGACCGGCGTCCACAGCCGCAGCGCCACGTCGGCGACGCCCTTGCCCATGACGTTCTCCATCATGGCCGTGAAGTCGGCGGCGAGCCCGGCCGGGTCGGCGACGATGTCGGCGGAGCCGAGCAGCGCCGAGGCGATCCCGGTGACCTCCTTGACCTCCCAGTCGGTGCCGACGCCCCGCGCGTCGCAGGTGAAGCGGCCCGCGCAGGCGTCGAGCGCGGCCCGCAGCGCCTCGGGGGACTCGTGCTCGTTGCGCCCGTCGGTGAGGAGTACGCCGTGCCGGATGGCGAGGTCCTCGCCGTCGAGGAGGGCGGCGGCGAGCCGCAGCCAGGTGCCGATCGCGGTGCCGCCGTCGGGGGTGAGCCGGGCCAGCGCCTCCTTGGCCTCGGCGCGGGTCCCGGCGCCCGCGACGGCGAGCCGCCCGTGCGGAGGGTAGAGCGGGACGGCGGTGTGGTTGCCGGCGACGACGGCGAAGGAGGTGCCGTCGCGGAGGGTGTCGATCGCGGCGGCGGTGGCGGCCCGGGCGCCCTCCATCTTGGCCGGCGGGTGGGCCATGGAGCCCGAGCAGTCGACCATGATCACCACTCCGGCGGGTCCCCCGGCCGTCACGCCCGTCACGCCCGCCGTGCCGCTGGTGCCGCCGCCGGTCGCCGTGACGGTGACGACCGCGTCGACGTCCCGCCCGCCGGCCGGCAGGTACTCGTTCTGGTAGACGTCCACCGAGAACTGCGGCACGGACGGCTTGGCGAAGTTCGCCATCTGGTTTCGGCTCCTCTGGTTCCGGCTCCTCGGCGGCTGCGGCGGCGGCACGGATACGGCTGGTGACGGGGGGTCAGGAGGAGCCTGCCCCCGCGGGCGACGGGACGAACGGCGTCAGCGCGACCGTGACGTTGTCGTGTCCGCCGCCGTCGAGGGCGTGGCCGACGAGGACCCGCGCCGCGTGCAGCGGCCGGAGCGCCGCGTCGGCGGGGACGGTCCGCGCCATCGCCTCGGCGGCCTCCGCGTAGTTCCAGAGCCCGTCCGTGCAGACCACGACGACACCCGGCCGGTCCGGCTTGAACGCGGCGGTGTGCGGCTCCAGTTCGTACGCGTCGGCGCCGAGCCAGCCGGTGATGGCGTGGGCGCGCTCGTCCGCGTACGCCTGCTCCTCGTTCATCAGGCCCGCCTTGACCATCTGGGCGGCCCAGGAGTCGTCCTCGGTGAGCCGGGCGGCGGGCGCGGTGCGGTCGTCGGGCACCCAGTAGGCGCGGCTGTCGCCGACCCAGCCGACGACGAGCAGCCCGTCGGTGACGACGGAGCCGACGATGGTGCAGGCCGGGGAGTTGCCGCCGGGGGCGGGGTCGGCGCCCCCGCCGTCGGGACCGCCGGTGCGGGCCAGGGCGGTGACGGCCTCGGCGGCGGCGACGATCGCCTCGTGCATGGCCTGCTGCGGGTGGGTGCCGCGCGGCAGCGCCTCGTCGAGCACCTTCCCCGCGGCGCGGGCCGCGGCGGCGGACGCCTCGTCGGGGCGGTGGGCGGAGGAGACGCCGTCGCAGACGATCGCGACGGCGGCCGGCACCCCGCCGGGCAGGGTGGTCTCGCCGATCGCGAACGCGTCCTCGTTGCGGTGGTGGCGAAGCCCGCGGTCGCTGACCGCGGCGACGCCGCCGAGCTCCCGCTCCATGTGGTCGCGCTCCCGGGGCTGGGCGTGCCCGCAGTTCTCGCAGTAGCCGTCCCCGTCGACCCGCCCGGCCCGGCAGGCCACACAGGTCCCCTCGGGCACCTCCCCGGAAGCACCGGACCCGGCCGCGGGTTCCGCCCGCACGGCGGCCCGCGGATCCGGCGCGGCCAGCTCGAAGTCGCCCCCGCCCCCGCCCCGTACGGTCTCCCCGCCCGGCGGCACAGGACCGTCCGCCCGCCCGGGTACGGCCCCGGCGGCGTCCGCCCCGGCCGCCGGCACCGTCGGCAGCTCGTGCCCGCCCGAGTCCGTGCCCGGCAGCTCGCCGGGGTGCTGGGTCGCCGTCGACAGCGAGCCGGGGTCCCGGGGCGGGGCCTCGGGCCAGACGGGCGCGGCGATCGGCATGGTCGGCCGGTCCTGCCCGGCCGGCGGCTCCGCCGCGACCGACAGGTCGTATCCGCAGGCCCCGCAGTAGCGGTCCCTCGGGTCCACCGGTTCGCCGCACTCCGGGTTCGGGCAGGCGGCGAGTCCGTGTGACGGCGGCTGGGGCTTCTGGGACATCCTCACACCCACGTCCGGGGGCGGTAGCGGTTGGCCCGCTCCACCAGTTCGATCCTCTCCTCGCCCCGCTGGGCGAGCCGGGCCAGCGCCCGGTAGGCGCGCTCCAGGCCGGAGCGGAGCCCGCTCTCGTCCAGCGCGCTCCCGAGCAGCGGTTCGCCGCCGCCCGGCGCGGCACCGGGACTCCCGGAGAGTACCCAGTCAAGGGCCGTACCGAGCACCTCCGTCGCCAACCGCTCCCGGCGCACCGGGTCGAGGCCGAAGCCGCCGAGCGCCGAGACCTGCGCGGCGGCCGCGGTCAGGTCGGCGCCGAGTGGTTCGTGCGCCGGGCGCCGCCGCAGCCGCGCCCGGACGGCCGCGACCCGGGCCGCCGTGTAGTGGATGGAGGACTCCGGTACGGATTCGAGCGCGGCGACCGCCCCCGCCCGGTCCCCGGCGGCCAGCCGCACCCGGGCGAGCCCGAAGGCGGCGCTGACGAAACCGGGGTCGGCCGCCCACACCAGGTGGTAGTACTCGGCCGCGTTGTCCAACTGGCCGAGCACCTCCGCGCAGACGCCGAGCGCCAGCTTGGGCGCGGGCTCGCCGGGGAACGCGTCGTAGACGGCGTCGAAGGCGACCGCCGCGTGTGTCAGGTCGCCGCCCACGAGGGAGGCCACGCCCCGGTGCCACACCACCCGCCAGTCGTCCGCGTCCCACTGCTCCAGGGCGCCCAGCGTCTGCCCCGCGGAGACCAGGTCCCGCAGGTCGAGCTGGGCCCGCAGGGCGCGCAGCCGCAGCTCGGGGGTGTCGGCGGGCGCGGCCCGCAGCGCACCGAGGAGTTCGGCGGGGGCGGCGGCCTGCAGACCGGCGAGGAAACCGGCGTTGGCGTCCGCCGGGTCCACCCGCGGCACCGGCAGCGCGAGCGCGGTCGCCGCCACGTCGAGCGGGGCGAGCAGCGACCCGAGGCCCTGCCCGGCCGGGAGGCCCGTGGCCGCCGGGGGAGCGGAGCGCCGGGCCCGGCCGGTGCGGCGCGCGCCGAGCACCGAGACGTCCCCGGAGTCCTCGGCGAAGAGCACCGTGTCGGTGACCCGCGTCTCCGGGCCGAAGAGCGTGGACAGCGCGGGCCGGGGCCGCCCCGACTGGAGGGCGACGACCTCCCGCAGCACCCCGGTCAGCTGCTCCGCCATCTCCTCGGCGGAGGCGAAGCGGCGCGCCGGGTCCGGGTCGGTGGCCCGCACCAGGAACCGGTAGAACGACTCGTACCGCTGGAAGACCTCGATGTGCCGCGGGTCGGGCAGCGAGTCCGCGAAGACGGTGGTGTAGCCCTGGAAGTCGAAGGTGAGCACGGCGAGCGTGCGGGCCACCGTGTACAGGTCGCTGGCGACCGAGGGGCCGATCTCGGCGACCTCGGGCGCCTGGTAGCCGACCGTGCCGTAGATGGCCGACTCCTCGTCGTCCATCCGCCGGACCGCGCCCATGTCGATGAGCTTGAGCTGGTCCTCGGACTGGATCGCGTTGTCCACCTTGAAGTCGCAGTACAGCAGGTTGCGGCTGTGCAGGTGGCCCAGCGCCTCCAGGGCCTCGATGCCGTAGGCGCAGGCCTGTTCGACCGGCAGCGGGTCGCGCCGGCCCTCCGGCGTGCGCCGGGCGTTGGCGATCTCCTTGAGCGAGCTGCCGCCCACGTACTCCATGACGATGTAGCCGTCCAGGGAGCCGGTGCGCGGGTCGAGGTGCTCGACGAAGTTGTAGATCCGGACGATGTTGGCGTGCTCGATCTCGGCGAGGAAGCGGCGCTCCGAGATCGCCGCCGCCATGGCGTCCTGGTCGCCGGTGTCGAGCAGGCCCTTGAGGACCACCCACCGGTCCGAGACCGCCCGGTCGACGGCGAGGTAGATCCAGCCGAGGCCGCCGTGGGCGAGACACCCCGCCACCTCGTACTGCCCGTGCACCACGTCCCCGGCCCGCAGCTTCGGCACGAAGGAGTACGGGTGCCCGCACGAGGTGCAGAAGCCCTCGGTGCGGCCCGGCCGGTCACCGCGCGAACGGCCCACCGGCGCACCGCAGTCGGAACGGGAGCAGAATCGCTTCCGCTCGGGCACCTCGGGGTGCGCCATCACCGCGCCGCGCGGGTCGGGGCGCGGCACCTCCGGGATCGTGACGAGCCCCGCGCCGAGCCGCTTGCGGGCCGACTGCCCACTGGACGACCCGGAGCTGCGCACCGACACCGAACGGCCGGTGGCCCGCCCCGACAGCGACCGCGACAGCCGCCCGGACACCGAGCGGCGCGAGGACGAGGAGCGGGACGAGGCCCGCGAACCGCTGCGCGCCGACGCCGAGTCGGGCCCCCAGGCCGCCGCCTCCGACGGCGTCCCGAAGCCCGCGCCCGTCCCGGGACCCGTGCCGGTGCCGCGCTTCCCGGGCACCGCGACCCCGGTCGGATTGGCCTGGAGCCGCCCGCTGGGCGCCACCACCGGCGCGAGCCCGCACGTGTCGCAGTACAGCTCGCCGCCGCCCACGTCCTCGTACGCGCCCTCGCACGCGGGCCGCTGGCAGCTCGCCGCCGCCCCGGCCTGACCGCTCACCACTGTCGTCCTCCCGTCTCCGACGGACCGGACGCCAGGTCCGCCACCGCCCGCTGGTAGCGCAGCACGGCCTGCTCCGCGGCCCGCAGGTCGCAGGGCGCGCTCCACAGCATCCGGCGCGCCGTGTCGTACCGCTCGGCCAGGAACGGGTCCTCCGCCCCGCCGAGCCGGGCCGCCTTCGCCCGGTACGCGTCGAGCCGGCCGCGCAGCTCCGCCCGCACCGCGAGCGGCGCCGTCACCGCCGTCAGCGAGTCACGGGCTCGCAGCAGCTCCTCCTCCGCCTCCCGCTCCAGCGCGTCCAGCAGCGGCGAGAGCCGGTGCCACCGGGCGTGCCTGCGGTGCTCGGCGGCGGCCTGGAGCCGTTCCTGGAGCGCGGTCGGCGGCCCGCTGACGGCCGGCACCTCGGAGGCGGCGATCTTCGCCAGGACCTCGCCGCGCGCCGCCCGCGCCTCGGAGAGGGTCCGGTCCGCCCGGGACAGCACGTCCCGCAGCCGCAGCAGCCGCTCCTCGGAGTCCTGCCGCACCGCGAGGACCGCCTCGATCTCCCGCCGTACGTCCTCCAGGGCGAGCGCCGCCCGGTCGTACCGCGTGGTGTCGGGCCGGCCCCCGCCCGGCGCCGAACTGCCTTCGGCGGGACGCCAGAAGGCCAGCGGATCGGTCACCACCGACTCCCGCAGCTCCGCCAGTTCGGCCGTGATCGACTCCAGTTCGTCACCGGCCGGATGCTCGCCGGGCCGCACCCCGACCGAGTGCGCCAGCGAACGGGTCCTGCCCAGCTCGGCGGCGAGCAGGTCTATCCGGGCGGGCAGCGCCGACCACACGGCGTCCGCCGTCACCACCACGTCGAGCGAGGCCGCGTACAGCTCGTTCATCCGCCGCACGAGCCCGTCGAGGGTGAACCGCTCGGCGAGCAGCGCCTCCTCGCCGGAGCCGCCGGGCACGTGCACCGCCTCGCCGCGCAGCCGCTCGGTCAGCTCCGCCAGCTCCTCGCGGTTCGGCCACGTGCGCCGCGCCCGCACCTCCCGGGCCTCCCGCAGCGCCGCCGTGTACGCGTCGAAGCAGCTCCAGAGCACGGTGATGGTCCGCTCCGTCGACGCCCAGCGCTCCCGGGTGGTGCCGGTCAGCGCGGCCCCTTCGAGGAGCCGCCGCCCGGCGTGGTCCTGGAGTGCGAGGAGCGAGTCCTCGACCGCCTTGTGCTCCGCGCCGAGGCGCGCCAGCGCACGGTCCACCTCGTCCCGGTCCATCACCGGACCGGGGGGTCCCGCGACGCCCATCGCTCTCCCTCTTCTCCTCGCCCCCGGTACGGGGCGGCTCGTCCCTCGGCGCTGCTCGTGCCGCTGCTCGTCCAGCGGCCGTGCCGCTACCCGTCCAGCGGCCGTGCCGCTACTTGTACAGCGGGGCGGGCGGCCCTGCCTTTCCGAGCCCCGCCTCCAGCCAGATCCCGTACGCCTCCTGCCAGGGGCCCTTCCGGTAGTCCTCCAGGACCTTGTTGACCCGGCGCACCAGGTCGTCGTTGCCGAGCTTCGCCGCCACCCCGTAGTACTCCTCGGTGAACGGCTTCCCCTTCAGCTCCACCGCCGGATCCTGCGCGGCCTGTCCTGCCGCCAGCGCGTTGTCGGTGACGACGGCGTCGACCTCGCCCATCTGGAGCCGGGCCAGGCAGTCCAGCTGGTTGGGCACGGTCAGCAGGTCCCGGTCGGCGGGGGTGCCGTCGCCCTCGTCCTTGAACACCGCGCCGAACGAGTTCTCCTCCAGCGCCTCGTGGGCCGTGGAGCCCTCGGCGGTGCAGACCCGCCGGCCCTTCAGCGAGTCGTCGTAGCCGGTGACCGGGGAGTCCTTCGGCGCGAGGACCTGCTGTCCGGCCCGGAAGTAGGCGGTGGAGAACGCCACCTGCTCGATCCGCTTGCAGTTGATCGTCATCGTGCGGACCACGAGGTCGACGGAGCCGCTGTCGAGGGCCGCGATCCGCTGGTTGGTGGGCACGGCCCGGAAGACGACCGCCTCCTCGCTGCCGAGGAGGTCCTTGGCTATCGCCCGGGCGAGCGTGATGTCGAAGCCCTCCAGGGTGCCGGTCTCCGGGTCGCGGAAGCCCCAGCGGTAGCTGGACTGGTCGACGCCGACGACCAGCTTGCCCCGCTGCTTGATCGCCGTGACCGAGGGCCCGTCCTCCGTCGAGGGCCGCAGCGACGCCTCCGGGTGCTCGCAGCTGTCGGCGACGGCCTTGACCTGGATCCCGGTGCCCACGCCGGGGCCCGCCCCGAAGGGGCCGGCGGGCGCGGGCGTCCCGCCCGTGTCCCGGGCCAGTGGCAGCAGGGTCAGGGAAGCGGTGAGCGCGCAGGCCACGCCCATCGCGGCCACGCCGCCCCAGCCCCGCAGCCGCCGGACCGCCCGCCGGGCCGCCGGCTCGCCGTCGTGTGCCATTCCGCCTCCTCTCACCGGTACTCCGCCAGTCTTCGGTTGACGCCGAGCACCGCCCCGAGGGCGCCGAGCGCGCCGAGCGCGGCCGCGCCCAGCGGCAGCCCGGTCAACGCGTCCACCGCGCCCCGCGCGGAGCGGGTGAACTCGTCCTGCTCGTGCGCGAGCGCCCGCTCCAGGGCCGCGTCGACCTGGTCGAAGGAGTACCCCGCCGACTGCTCGGCCTCCTTCGGTCCCGCCCCCTTCGGGCCGATGATCCGGTCGAGGGCGCCCTGGTAGTCGCCCGCCTCGCCGAGCTTCCGTGCGGCGGCGTGCCGCTCGCGCCACTCGGCCACCCGGGCCGTGGCCTCGGCCAGCGGCGCCCGTCCCGCCTCGTCGTCGGCGAAGCGCGTCGCCCGGCCGAGCGCGTCGGCGAGCGCCGTCATGCCTCGCGCGTACTCCGCCTCGTACTTGTCGTCCTTCCCGTCCTCGGTGAGGACCGCGCCCCGGGCGACCTGCGTCAGGTTCTCGTTGGCGCGGGCCTTGAGGGAGCTGATCCGGGCCTCGTTGAGCAGCTGGAGCGACCGCTGGCCCTCCGCCTGCGCGGAGCCGAGCCCGGAGCGGGCCACGGTGTGGGCCCCGGCCAGCCACAGCAGCACCACCACGGTGGCGGCGGTGGCGGCGAGCAGCCCCCGGCTGAACACCCGGTTCGTCCGCCGGTACTCCCGCCGTTGCGCCCACACCAGGACGCCGAGGGCGAGCACCCCGGCGCCGAGTGCCAGGTAGGGCCAGGCGCGGGCCTCGTCGTCGTCCTGGTGGAGCCGGGCGGTCTCCGCCGCGTAGAGCCGCTCGGCGGCAGGCAGCAGGCGGGTCGTCATCTCCTGGTTCGCGTACCGCAGATAGGCGCCGCCCAGCGGCAGGCCCTGCCGGTTGGCGGCCCTGGCCCGCTCGACCAGGCCCGCGTAGCGCGGCAGCAGCTCGTTGAGGGCGGTGATCTCGCGGGCCGACTCGCCCGAACCGTCCGTGCTCGCCGCCGCCTTCACGAGCAGCCGGGAGGCGGTGGCGAGGTCCCGGTCGTAGCGGGCGCGGGACTCGGCCGGTTCCTGTATGCCGGCGAGGAAGCCGGTCGCGGCCGTCGAGTCGGCGTCGGCCAGCGAGCGGTAGATCGCGGCGGCGTCCGCGCTCAGCGGCTGGCTGCGCCCCACGACGTCCTCGGCGGAGGAGGCCCGGTCGGCCGCCTCCAGGCCCGCGACCGTGCCCAGGGCGAGGACGAGCAGTGCCAGTACGGCCCCCAGGACCCGCAGCCGCCCCGGCTCGGTGGTCGCGGCGGCCCGCAGCACCTCGCGCCCGGTGGCCCATGCCCCCCGCGCGGGCGGCGGAGCGGCACCGACGGCGGCGGCGCGCGAGACCTGCCCCGGCACCGCCGGCCGCGCGGGCGCGGGCGCCGGGCCCTGCGCCGCGGCGGGCGCGCTCGGCGGGTGTGTCACGTGACCTCCCCCTCGGTCTCGACGTCGATCGGCCCAGGCGAGCAGTATGGCCGCAGGCGGCCCGCCCGCACACCGGGAATGACACGATCTTGTGCCTATCGTGCCGTACGCCCACGGGACTTCCCCGGGCGAGCCCCCCTCACCGCCCCCTCACCGTCTCCTGCACCGTCTCTTCGAACAAGTGTCACTCTGAATACGACGGCCGCCCCCGATCGGTTCCACCCCGGGAGTCGCTCGAACAGGTGAACATGCCGGTGGGGCGCCTCCCCACCGGGAAGCGCCCCACCACGACGAAGCCTCAGCCCGCGTAGTGCCCCCGCAGCCGCTCCGCCGCCTCCGGCCCCGCCCCCGACTCGTCGAGGGCCAGCAGCCCCGCGCCGAGCACCGGCGGCGCGGTCACGAAGCGGACCACCGCCTTCGGCGCCCGCTCGGCGAGGAGTTCGCGGATCCGGGCCTCCAACTGCGGGTGCCGGGCGGCGAGGACGCTTCCGCCGAGGACCACCGGCGCCTCCTCGCCGAGGAGTCCGAGCCGCCGCAGCGCCACCGCCGCCAGCGCCACGACCTCCTCGGCCATCCGGTGCACCAGGGACAGCGCCACCGGGTCCCCCTCCGCCGCCACCCGGAACAGCACCGGCGTCAGCTCGTGCCGCCGCGCGTGCGGGATCCGGCCCAGGTGCACGGCCTCGATCAGCGCGTACATGGTCCCCAGGCCGAAGTGCGCGGGCAGCGCCCGGGCCAGCTCCGTCGGCTCGCCCCGGCCGTCCTCGGCGCGGGCCGCGAACCACATGGCCTCCTCGGCGAGGCCCCCGCCCCCGCCCCAGTCCCCGGAGATCCTCCCGATCGCCGGGAAGCGGGCCGTCCGCCCGTCCGGGGTCATGCCCACGCAGTTGACGCCCGCCCCGCAGACCACGGCCACCCCGCGCGGCTCGTCGAGCCCGGCCCGCAGGAGCGCGAAGGTGTCGTTGTGGACCCGTACCGAACGGCTCCACCCGCGCCCCAGCAACTCCCGCTCCAGACCGGCCTCCTCGACCGGCAGGTCGGCATTGGCGAGACAAGCGGTGACGTGCGCGAAGGAGAGGGGCACACCGGCGTCCGCCGCCGCCCGCCCCACGATCTCCGCGAGCCCGTCGACCGCCGCCGCCACCCCCGCCACCGGCGGCTGGAACCCCCCTCCGCGGGCCGCTCCCAGGACCTTCCCGTCCCGGGACAGCACGGCCACGTCGGTCTTGCTGTTGCCGGCGTCCACGGCGAGCAGGGCGTCGGCGGCCGGCAGCGCCCCGTTCACGCCCACGCGAGGTGCTCCCGGTTGTGCGCGATCAGCCGGTCCGCGAGCCCCTCGGCGTACGCGTACTGCCCGACCAGCGGGTGCGCGAGCAGCGCCTTGAAGACCCGCTCCCGGCCGCCCCGCAGCGCCGCGTCGAGCGCCAGGTCCTCGTACGCCGTCACGTTCGCGATCAGCCCGGCGTACAGCGGGTCCACCGGCGCGACCGGCAGCGGCACCGCCCCGCCGGGCCCGACCGCCGCCTGCGCCTCGATGACGGCGTCGTCCGGCAGGAACGGCAGCGTGCCCTGGTTGTACGTGTTCACCACCTGGTACGGCGAGCCCGCGCCCCCCAGCAGAGAAGCCGCGAGGTCCACGGCCGCCTCCGAGTAGAAGGCGCCGCCGCGCCTGCCGAGCAGCGCCGGCTTCTCGTCGAGCGCCGGGTCCCCGTACATCTCCAGGAGCTCCTTCTCCATCGCGGCGACCTCGGCGGCCCGCGACGGCTTGGTGCGCAGCTCCTCCACCACCTCGTCGTGCGCGTAGTAGTAGCGCAGGTAGTACGAGGGGACGACGCCGAAGCGGTCCATCACCAGGCGCGGCAGGCGCAGGTCGGCGGCGATCGTGTCGCCGTGCTCGGCGAGCAGCCGCGGCAGCACGTCCTCGCCGTCCGGCCCCCCGATCCGTACCCCGGTCTCCCAGGTGAGGTGGTTGAGGCCGAGGTGGTCGAGGTGCACGTCCGCCGGTGCCACGCCGAGGAGCCCGGCGAACTTCCGCTGGAAGCCGATGGCCACGTTGCACAGGCCGACGGCCTTGTGCCCGGCCTTCAGGAGCGCCCGGGTGACGATGCCGACGGGGTTGGTGAAGTCGATGATCCAGGCGTCCGGGTTGGCGCGGCGGACCCGTTCCGCGATGTCGAGGACGACGGGGACCGTGCGCAGCGCCTTGGCGAGGCCGCCGGCGCCGGTGGTCTCCTGGCCGACGCAGCCGCACTCCAGCGGCCAGGTCTCGTCCTGGTTCCTGGCGGCCTGGCCGCCGACCCGGAGCTGGAGGAGGACGGCGTCGGCGCCCTCGACGGCGGCGTCGAGGTCGGTCGTGGTGGTGATCGTCCCCTCGTGCCCCTGCCTGGCGAAGATCCGCCGGGCGAGCCCGCCGACGAGTTCGAGCCGGTCGGCGGCCGGGTCGACGAGGACGAGTTCGGTGAGGGGCAGGGTGTCGCGCAGCCGCGCGAATCCGTCGATCAGTTCGGGGGTGTAGGTGGATCCGCCCCCTACGACAGCAAGTTTCATGGATGCGTCAACCCTTTCGCTCTGGTTCGTGGTCGGGAGACCGGAGGCTGTGGTCCAGGGGGAACGGCTTCCCTGAGGTGGAGCCGCGAGGCTGTGGCTCTGTGGGGGTGCGCGGGCACGGCGATGTCTCCCCGGGACGGAGGCATGACGGGGGTGGAGCGGGACGTGCCGGTCAGCGGGAGGTGTCGAAGACCTCGTCGCGGGTGGTGGCCAGGGCGCTTTCGAGGGCGCCGCGCAGCACCGGGTCACGGGGGACGGCGGTGAGGACGAGCCGCGGGTGGGAGGCCGCGAGCTCGGCGAGCTCGGCCTGGACGCGGGCCCGCAGGGGTTCGCCGCCGGCGACCAGGACGTCGCCGGACAGCACGATCAGTTCGGGGTCGAGGACGGCGACGAGGGAGGCGAGACCGGTGGCGAGCCGCTCGGCGTACCGGTCGAGCAGCTCCGCGTACGGCCCCCCGTCCGGGGTCTCGGCGGCCCGGGCGAGCAGCCCGGTCGCCACCGGCACGAGGGGGTGGTCGGGGGTCTCGATGCCGGCCGCGCGGGCGATCCCGGCCACCGACCGGACGCCGGCGAGCTCCTGGAAGCCGCCGGAGTTGGCCTTGGTGACCTGGCGGACCAGCGGGGTGCCGGGGACCGGCAGGAAGCCGACCTCGCCGGCGCCGCCGGTGAAGCCGCGGTGCAGCCGGCCGCCGAGGACGAGGGCGGCGCCGATGCCCTCCTCGTTCCACAGCAGGACGAAGTCCTCGTGGCCGCGGGCCGCGCCGAGGGCCCGCTCGGCGACGGCCACCAGATTGACGTCGTTCTCGTACTCGAAGGGCATGGGCAGGACCGCGGCCAGCTCCTCCAGGAGGGTGGGGGAGTGCCAGCCGGGCAGGTGGGAGGCGTACCGGAGCCGTCCGGTGGCCGGGTCGAAGGCGCCGGGGGTGCCGATGACCAGGCGCCGCACGTCGGCGCGGGTGAGGCCGGCGGCCTTGACGGCCCCGTCGAGGGCGTCGGTGACCTGCCGGACCACGCCCTCCCCGGTACGGCCTCCGGTGCGGAGCTCGTACTCGCCGGCGACGGCTCCGGTGATGTCGGCGACGGCGGCGCGGATGCGGTGCTGGTTGACGTCGAGCCCGGCGGCGTACCCGGCGCCCGGGTCGAGGGCGTACAGCTGGGCGCCGGGGCCGGGGCGGCCCTCGGTGGTGCCGGTGACGCGGACCAGGCCCGCGGCTTCGAGGCGGGCGAGGAGCTGGGAGGCGGTCGGCTTGGAGAGGCCGGTGAGCTCGCCGATCCGGGTCCGCGAGAGGGTGCCGTGCTCCAGGAGGAGGTCGAGCGCGGCCCGGTCGTTCATGGCCCGCAGGACGCGCGGGGTGCCAGGGGTTCCCTGGGTACCTGCCATGACGCTCGCACCTGCCCTCATCACACCGCCGGGAAGACTGTAAGGAAAGTTTCCTGTCTGGTGGGGAGACGGTAGGACGGCCGCCGCCGGACCGTCAATACCGGGAACGCGAGACGCCCCCGTCGGCGACCGAAGCGTCACCGGCGAGGGCGTGGAGACCCGCGAAAGGGGAAGGGTCAGTGCTTGCCGAGGTCCGGCTTCGGCAGCGGGGTGGCCGCCACCGACTGCGGCGAGACCGTGCTCGCGAAGGCCGAGGGCGCCGCCATGCCCGCCGTCGGATCGGCCTTGCCCTCCTCCGCCTGCGGCGGCAGCCCGCCGACGATCCGGATGCCGGCCTCGTCCAGGCCCCGCTTGATCCGCCAGCGCAACTCGCGCTCCACGCCCAGCTTCTTGCCCGGCATGGTCTTCACCGAGACCCGGACCGTCATCGAGTCGAGCAGCACCTCGGTCAGGCCGAGCACCTCCACCGGACCCCACAGCCGCTCGTTCCACGGCTCGTCCTTGGACATCGACTCGCCCGCCGCGACGATCACCGACCGCACCTCGTCGAGGTCCTCCGTCGGCCGGACCGTCACGTCCACCGCCGCCGTCGCCCAGCCCTGGGAGAGGTTCCCTATCCGCTTGATCTCGCCGTTGCGCACATACCAGATCTCGCCGTCGACCCCGCGCAGCTTCGTCACCCGCAGCCCCACCTCGACGACCTCGCCGGAGGCCACGCCCGCGTCGACCGAGTCGCCGACGCCGTACTGGTCCTCCAGGATCATGAACACGCCGGAGAGGAAGTCCGTCACCAGGTTCCGCGCACCGAAACCGATCGCCACACCGGCCACACCGGCCGAGGCGAGCAGCGGCGCCAGATCGATGTCGAAGGCGCCCAGGACCATCAGCCCCGCCGTGCCCAGGATCAGGAAGGACGCCACCGACTTCAGCACCGAGCCGATCGCCTCGGACCGCTGCCGTCTGCGCTCCGCGTTGACGAGCAGCCCGCCGAGCGCCGTCCCCTCCACCGCCTGGGCTGAGCGGTTCATCCGCTCGATCAGCTTCGTCAGGGCGCGGCGCACGGCCATCCGCAGCAGCACGGCGACGACCACGATCAGCAGGATCCGCAGGCCGGTGTTCAGCCAGGTGGACCAGTTCTGCTCCACCCAGCTCGCCGCGTTGGTGGCCTTCTCCGCGGCCTCGTCCAGAGTCACCGGGATGGTATCGGGTTCGGTGGCGGCCGCCAGGACGGACCAGGACACGGGACAACCTCCAGGCATCGCGTACGCAGACCATCCACACTAACGGGGCAGCGGACCGGCACCCGTTGCCCTGTTCGAGGGAGAGACCGGTCTCACCCGGGCACATACCCGGCAGACATGCCGATGTGGTCGAGAACACGTCGGGCACCTCCCCGGAGATCGCGGGAACGTGGTGGCGCTCCGACCAGGCATGAGGAGAGACTGAGAGCAGTTCGTCCCGGCGCGAGCCACGCGCCGCCGGCGCCATAGGAGGCATCCGTGCCGCATGTCCTGGTCCTCAACGCGTCGTACGAGCCCCTGGGCGTCGTACCGCTCCGCCGCGCACTCGTCCTCGTACTGGAGAACAAGGCCCTCTGCATCGAGGAGTCCGGCGCCTTCCTGCACAGCGAACACCAGGTCGTCCCCGCGCCCAGCGTGGTACGCCTGAAGCGCTTCGTGCGGGTCCCCTACCGGGGGCCCGTTCCCCTCACCCGCAGGGCCCTCTTCGCACGCGACGGAGGGCGCTGCATGTACTGCGGGGGAGTGGCGACCAGCGTCGACCACGTCATCCCGCGCAGCCGGGGCGGGACCCACGCCTGGGAGAACGTGGTGGCGGCCTGCCGCCGCTGCAACCACCTCAAGGCCGACAAGCACCTGCGGGAGATCGGCTGGCGGCTGCGCCACCAGCCCGCGCCGCCGACCGGCCTGGCCTGGCGGATCATCGGGACCGGCCACCGGGACCCCCGATGGCTGCCCTACCTCAGACCGTACGGCGCCGAGGACGCGATGGCCCGGATCGACTCCGTCGCCGACACCCCCACACGGGCGTTGACGACCGGCTGAGAACCGGGCCTTCCGCGTCCCCGGGCCGGTGCGGACGGGGTACGGAGACGGGGGCGCCGCTCAGGGGGCGGCGTCCTCCTCCGGCGTGTCCTCCTCCGGGGCGGTCTCCGGCGTGGTCTCCTCCGCCGGGGCCTCCTCCTTCGGCTCCTGCGCCACCGCGTAGGTCTCCACCGACCAGAGCGAGTAGCCGTACGGGGTCGCCCGCTTCTCGCCCTGCACCCGCAGGAAGCGGGTGTCCGCCGCGTCCATCCGCACCGACTCGGTGCCGCCCCGGCCGTCCGCCACGGTCGCCGCCGTCCGCCAGTTCCGGCCGTCGGCCGAGACCTGCACCCGGTAGCGGGCGGCGTGCGCGTCCTGCCAGCGCAGCACCACCTGCCCTATCCGGGCGGGCTCGGCCAGCTCCAGCTGGAACCATGCCCCGTCCTCGGCCGGCGAGGACCAGCGGGTCGCCGGATCGCCGTCCACCGCGAGCGCCGCCGGGAAGTCCGGGGTCTCGTCGCCCGAGGAGGAGGCCGTCGCCGACCGGGCCAGGTCCGGGCCGTCCGTGCGCGGGAAGGCCCGCACCGTCAGGACCCGCTCCTCGCCCGCGAAGGAGACCGGCACCCGGTACTCACCGGACGCCGTGCCCGGTGCCACCGACACCTCCATCGGCACCGTCGTGGTGCCGCCGCGCTCCACCGCCGCCTCCTTCGGCAGCCGTACGGTGATCCCCTTCGGCGCCTTCGCGGTCAGCGGGCCCCGCACCTCGCCCGCCCGCCGCCCGGTCAGCTTCAGGTCCACCCGGCCCGCCGGGCCGCCGACCTCCAGGTCGGTCTCCGTGCGGGCCAGTTCCAGACCGGCCCGCGGCCCGTCCGCGAACCACGGCACCAGCGACCGCACGTCGGGCGCCGGCCCCTCGCCGTCCCAGACGATCCGCAGCGCCTCGGCGCGCAGCCCCTTCAGCTCGGTCTGCGTCCAGCCGGTGGAGGACAGCGGCCCCAGGGGCCGCCAGCCCTCGCCCGTCACATACGCCTCCACGCGCGCGTGCGCGGCCTCGCCCTCGTCCGGCTTCCCGCCGTCGGAAGGCTTGCCGGTCAGGACCGTCACCGCCTCCACCGGCCGCGCCCGGTCAAGCCGCAGCGTGTACGAGCCGGTGGCCCGGTCCACCGCGCGCTCCGGGTCCCGGTCGGTGCCCGTCCAGGCCGCAGCCTCCTTCACCGCCCGGTCCAGGAACGGGTCGAGGACCCCGGCGCCGACGGTCACCCCGCTCGCCGCGATCCGGGGCCGCAGCGGTTCGAGCCGCAGCTGCGCCTGCCAGGCGGCGGGGCCGTCGCCGCGCGCCTGCGCCAGGAGCATGTCCACGGCCGCCTCGCCCGCCGCCCCGTACCGGGACAACTGCTCCAGCCAGGGCCCCGACTCGGCCCGCAGGGCGCCGTCCGCCGTCTCCGCGAGGCGTTCCGGCGCCTCCCGCATCACGGTGAACGCGGCCCGCAGCTCGCGCCCCGCCTTCTCCCGCTCCGCCGCCCTGCCCGAGGCGCGGGCCGACCAGAAGGCGCTCATCAGCGGCTTCACCCCGGCCGACTCGGCGTCCGGGGCCAGGATCGACGAGGCCGCGTTCCCGGCCAGGGCACCGAGCGCCGTCCGCGCGGCCGGCTCGGGCCCCGCCAGGTCGGCGACCGCCGCCCGCCAGGACTCGCCCGGCCGGTAACCGCGCGGGTTCCAGGCGAAGTCGGCGGTGGTGAAGAGCGGGATCCGGGAGGCGGCGGGCTGCTCCATGGCGTGCGCCAGATAGGCGGCGGACCCCACCGCCACGGCCGGCTCCCGGCCCGTGGACGGGCCCAGGAAGAGCCGGTCCTGCGCGTAGTCGTTCACCGGGTAGTTGTCCATCGTGACCAGCGGGCGCTGCCCCAGGGCCGCCCGCACCCCGGCCAGTTCGGGGCCCGTGATGGTGCGCGGCACGACCCCGACACCGGTCCACGCCACCCGCACGCGCGCGTCGAGGGCCTCCGCGAGCGCCGACCGGTACTCGCTGGTGCCCTCCTGGTAGTACTCCGTCGGCAGCACGGTCAGCGGCTCCACGTCCGGATACCCGGCCAGGTGCCGGGCCACCGTGTTCGCCACGCGCGCGTGCGCCCGGGCCGCGCCCGCCGCGTCCCGCCCGAAGGCGTCCGCGTCCTCGTCGCAGGTCCACTCGCCGTACCCGGCGTCCGGGAACTGGAGCTGGAAGGAGCGGAAGCCGAGCTCCCGCATCGCGTCCAGCTTCCGGGTCAGCGCCGCCACGTCCGCGTCCGAGGACAGGCACATGGACTGGGCCGGCGCCACCGCCCAGCCCAGCGTCACGTGGTTGGCCCTGGCCCGCTCGGCCAGCGCCCGGAACCCGGCCCGCTGCGCCTCCGGGTAGGGCTCGCGCCACTGCGCCTTGCGGTACGGGTCGTCACCGGGCGCGTAGAGGTACCGGTTCTGCTTGGTGCGGCCCAGGAAGCCGACCATCGCCAGGCGCTGCTCCGTCGTCCACGGCGTGCCGTAGAAGGCCTCCGCGACGCCCCGCTCGGCGGTGCCGGGCCAGTCCCGGACGACGACGCCCGGCACCCGGCCGCCGACGCCGTCAGGACCCTCGCCGAGGAGCTGACGGAGCGTCTGCACCGCGTGGAACAGACCGTCCTCGCCCGTCCCGTCCAGGACCACGGTGTCCCGGCCGCCGAAGCGTCCGGTGGCCAGCCGGTAGCCGCCGTACGGCAGGTCGGCCCGCTCGGCCACCCCGAAGGAGGCGAGCGCCTCCTGCGCGGCCTCCCCGGACGGCCCCGAGGCCCGGACGACCGGGCCCGCGCCCGGCAGCCCCTCGTGCACGGTCCGCACCCCCGCGTCGGCGAGCAGCCTCCGCAGCGCGATCAGGGCGTACGGGTCGGCGTCCTCGTCCGCCACCAGGGTCACCCGCTCCCCGAGCCGCACGTCGGGCCCCGCGGCGGTCAGCGACTGCGGCCGGGGCCACACGGCGGGCACGGCGGGCGTCTCCGCGCGCGTGCCCCCGGTCCGGGGCGCGGGCACGGCGGGGAGCGCGAAGGGCCCCGCGGGGGCCGCGGGCGAGGCGGCCAGGTCGGGCACCGCGGCGGGCGGCGGGACGGCGGCCGCGGAGCCGGGCACGGCGCCGGCGAGGAATCCGCCGATGACGGCGGCGGCGACCGCGGTCGCCGTACGCGGTCCGCGTCCCGGACGCACGGGGGTCACGGAGGTCTCCCTTCACCAGGTCCGGGACCCGCCGGAACGTCAGGGGCGGGCCCTGCCCGGCCGATTGGTCACGGGCGGATCACGAGCCCACCACCCGTCGTACGGAGGTGTCAATGCGACAGGGCGAAGTGTCGGCTTTGCCCGGTGAACCACCGGCGAGCTGTCGTCCTTTCGCCGCGTTCCCCCGGTAAAAGGGGCAAAGTGCGGCGCGGTGGGTAGGGCTCACTCGTCGCACCCCGCGGCCGACGGCCACCAGCCGCCCGGCCGGCCACCCTGTCGAGACGAAACCGGGAGACCCCCGTGACCACGACCGCCCGTCACCCGTCCGGACGGATACGGATCCCGCGCCAGCCCACCGCCGGCGGCACGCCGCTGACCGGCGAGCCCGCGCAGGACGCCACCGCGCCGCTGACCAGCGAGCCGCCGCTCGCCACCGCCGCGCCCCTCATCAGCGAGCCGCCCCACACCGGCGCGGCCCCCCTCACCAGCGAGCCCACCGCCCCCGCCGCCTGGGGCGCCACGGAGCCCCCAGGAGTGTGAAGTGACCCTGGCCCGCCTCGCCGCCCGACACGGCGTCGCCACCGCGTTCAGCCCGTCCGAGGGCGTCACCGTGCCCGTGCCCGAGACCACCGTGATCGCGGTGCTCGGCGCCCTCGGGGTCGACGCCACCACCCCGGAGGCGGTCGCCGCCTCCCTCGGCGCGGCGGAGCGGGCCGAGCGGGAGCGGCTGCTCCCGCCCACCCTCGTCCGGCACACCGACGACGGGCCGCTCCGCCCGCCCGCGGGACTGCCCGACGGGACCCTGCTGCGGGTCGCCACCGAGACCGGCGAACTCCACGAGGGCGACGACTGGGCCCGGCTGCCGCTCGGCGTGCACACCGTGGACGCCGAGGCGCCCGACGGGCGCACCGGCCGCGCCACCCTGATCGTCGCCCCCGCGCGGGTCCCGGCCCCCGCCACGCGCGCGTACGGCCTGCTCGTCCAGCTCTACTCGCTGCTCTCCGAGCACTCCTGGGGCATGGGCGACCTCGGCGACCTGCGGGAGCTCGTCTCCTGGGCGGGCCGCGCGCACGGCGCCGGGTTCGTCCAGGTCAACCCGCTGCACGCGGGCGTGCCCGGCGCGCCCTCCGACCCGTCCCCGTACCGCCCCTCCTCGCGCCGCTTCCCCGACCCCGTCCACCTGCGGATCGAGCGGATCGCCGAGTACGCCCACCTGGACGCCGGGCCGCGCGAGGAGATGGACCGGCTCCTCACCGCCGCCGCCGAACTCCGGGAGGGCGTCCTCGCCAAGGGCGCCACCATCGACCTGGACGCCGTCCGGGCGCTCAAGCTCCGTGCCCTGGAGCTCGTCACCGCCGTCGACCTCGGCCCCGGCCGCCGCGCCGAGTACCACGACTTCCTCGCCGAGCGCGGCCGCGCCCTGGAGGACCACGCCACCTACCAGGCCCTCGCCGAACGGCACGGCCCCCGCTGGCGCTCCTGGCCCGAGGCGCTGCGCACCCCCGAGGGCGCCGCGGCGGCGGCCCGCGCCGACGCGGAGCTGGCCGCCCGGGTCGACTTCCACTGCCGGCTCGCCTGGCTGACGGACCGGCAGCTCGCCGAGGCCGCCGACGCGGCCCGGGAGGCCGGGATGACGGTCGGGATCGTCCACGACCTGGCCGTCGGCGTCCACCCGGAGGGCTCCGACGTCTGGGCCCGGCAGGGCGACTTCGCCGCCGGGATGTCGGTCGGCGCCCCGCCCGACGCCTTCAACTCCCGGGGCCAGGACTGGGGCCTGCCGCCGTGGCGCCCCGACGCCCTCGCCGCCGCCGGGTACGCCCCGTACCGCGGTCTGCTCCGCGAACTCCTGCGGCACGCCGGGGCCCTGCGCATCGACCACGTGATGGGCCTGTTCCGGCTCTGGTGGGTGCCGGAGGGCCGCGAGCCCACCGAGGGGACCTACGTCCGGTACGACGCCGAGGCGATGCTCGCCGTTCTCGTCCTGGAGGCACACCGGGCCGGCGCCCTCGTCGTCGGCGAGGACCTGGGCACCGTCGAGCCGGGCGTCCGCGAGGCCCTCGCGGGGCGCGGGGTGTTCGGCACCTCGGTGCTCTGGTTCGAGCGGGACTGGGCGGGCGGCGGCGCCCCGCTGCCGCCGGGGGCGTGGCGCACCGACTGCGTGGCCACCGCCACCACCCACGACCTGCCGTCCACCGCCGCCCGGCTCTCCGGCGACCACGTGCTGCTGCGCCACCGGCTCGGGCTGCTCGGCGGCGACCTGGAGCGCGAGCGGACCGCCGACGCGGCGGAGACCGCCGAGTGGCTCGGCCTCCTCCAGCGGCTCGGGCTGCTCCCGGAGGGGCCGGGGGACGAGGAGGCCGAGATCCGGGCCGTCCACCGCTTCCTGGCCCGCACCCCGGCCCGGATGGTCGGGGTGTGGCTGCCGGACCTGGTGGGCGACCGCCGGCCGCAGAACCTGCCGGGCACCTGGGACGAGTACCCCAACTGGCGGCTGCCGGTCGCGGGCCCCGGCGGGCAGCCGCTCACCCTGGAGCAGCTCGCCGCCTCGCCCCGGGCGCACGCCCTGCTGCGGACCGCCGCGGAGGGGGCCGGAGCCCGTACGGCACCCCCGGGCGCGCGGGCCGTCTAGGCGTTCGCTACTTTGGCACCGTGGACAAGAAGAACGCCCTGCGCGCCGGCGCCGTCGCGGCCGGTACGACGCTGATGATGCTGCTCATGTCGTCCCCCGCGCTCGCGCTGACCCGCGACGACGGTGACGACCCGGCCCCCAAGCTGGAGGTCATCGAGACCATCGGCCTGTTCGTGGCCCTCCCGCTGGCGCTGTTCCTGGGCATCGTCGGCCTGGTGATGGTCCTCGACAAGTCCCGCAAGAAGGCGTAAGCCCCGTGGGGAGGCGCACCCGCCTCCCCCCGTTCGTTCCCGAGGGCGCCGCACGGCCACGCAGGCCGTGCGGCGCCCTCGCGCGTCCGCGGGTGGGCGGCTCAGGCCGTGGTGGCGAGCAGCTTGCGCAGCAGTCCTTCGAGCTGGTGCGCCTCGTCGGGGGTGAGCGCCGCCTCCAGCGCGGCGCGCTGCCGCTCCAGACCGGCGCCGACGGCCTGGTCCACCAGGGAGCGGCCCTGCTCGGTGAGGGTGACCCTGAGCCCCCGCCGGTCGTTCGGGTCGGGGCTGCGGGTGAGCAGTCCGGCCTTCTCCAGCTTGTCGAGGCGGCCCGTCATCCCGCCGGTGGTGATCATCAGGGTGGCGGTCAGCTCGCGCGGCGAGAGCGTGTACGGCTCTCCTGACCGCCGCAGCGTGGCGAGCACGTCGAACTCGCCCAGCGACATCCCCCCGTACGGCGCGTAGGCCTTGTCCACCTTGGCGCGCATGGCGGCGGCGAGCCGGTAGATCCGCCCGAAGACCGCCATCGGCAGGGTGTCCAGGTCGGGGCGGACCGCGGCCCACTGGTCGGCGATGGCGTCGACGGCGTCGTGTCCGGGGCCGGGGACGTGTCCGGGACCGGGGATGTGCTTCTCCATGGCCCCAGTCTCCCGCTCCTCCGGCTCGACGACAAGCAAGCGACTTGAAAGTAAGCGACTCAGCAGCAAGCCTCTTGCCAATAATTAGCTTAGTGCTAAGTTAATTACTGCCAAGCCAGTCGGACTCCGGTCCACTGGCGCCGCACCGCTTCAGGGGGAGTCCCGCCATGTCCCGCAAGGCCGCCGTCGTCGCACTCACCGCCCTCGCCCCGGTCTCCTGGGGCTCGACCTACTTCGTGACCACCGAGTTCCTGCCGCCCGACCGGCCGCTGCTCACCGGCCTCCTGCGGGCCCTGCCGGCCGGTCTCCTGCTCCTCGCGCTGACCCGCAAGCTGCCGAGCGGCGCCTGGTGGTGGAAGTCGGCGGTCCTCGGCGCCCTCAACATCGGCGCCTTCTTCCCGCTGCTCTTCCTCGCCGCCTACCGGCTCCCCGGCGGGGTCGCCGCCGTCGTCGGCTCCGTCGGTCCGCTCCTCGTCGTCGGCCTCGCCGCCCTGCTCCTCGGCGACCGGCCCACCGTCAGGACCCTGACCACCGCCGTCGCCGCCGCCTTCGGCGTCAGCCTGGTCGTCCTCAAGGCCGGGGCCGCGTTCGACGCCGTCGGGGTGGCCGCAGGGCTGCTCTCCGCCCTCTCGATGTCCGTCGGCGTCGTCCTCACCAAGCGCTGGGGCCGCCCCGAGGGCGTCGGTGCCCTCGCGCTCACCGGCTGGCAGCTCACCGCGGGCGGCCTGGTCATCCTGCCGGTCGCCCTCCTCGTCGAAGGCCCCCCGCCCGCCCTCACCGGCACCCACCTGGCCGGCTACGCCTACCTCGCCTTCGGCAACACCGCGATCTCGTACTTCCTCTGGTTCCGCGGCATCGAGCGGCTGAGCGCCGCCTCGGTCACCCTCCTCGGCCCCCTCTCCCTGATCACCGCCGCCGTCATCGGCTGGGCCGCCCTCGGCCAGTCCCTCGGCCCCGTCCAGCTCCTCGGCATGGCCCTCGCCTTCGGCGCCACCCTCGCCGGCCAGCTCACCCCGAAGGCCCCGAAGGAACCGAAGGAACCGAAGGCATCCGAGGCCCTGAAGGCCCCCGCCGCGCCCGCCCCGGCACCCGCACACCGCTGACCGCCCCGCCCGCCCCGTACGACCGCCACCGGCCCCCGCCCCCCCCGGGGGCCGGTGCCGTAGGTTGCGCCCATGACCGAGTGGGACATCAAGAAGCTCCGGATCCTGCGTACCCTCCGGGACCGGGGCACCGTCACCGCCGCCGCCGAGGCGCTGCTCATGACCCCCTCGGCCGTCTCGCAGCAGCTCACCAACCTCGCGAAGCAGCTCGGGGTGCCGCTCCTGGAGGCGCACGGGCGGCGGGTGCGGCTCACGGGTGCCGCGCATCTGGTGCTGCGTCACGCCGAGGCCGTCTTCGCCCAGTTGGAGCGGGCCGACGCGGAGCTCGACGCGCAGCGGCGCGGGGAGGCCGGGCGGGTCAGGGTCGCCGCCTTCTCCACGGCCGTTCCCGCGCTCGTCGTCCCGGCCGTCCTCCGGCTCCGCGCCGAGCGCCCCGGGCTCGACCTGCGGGTCCGCGAGGCCGAGGCGGCGGAGGCGTACGAGCTCCTCGCGGCGGGTGACGTCGACCTCGCGCTCTCCCTCGCCGCCCACGCCCCCACCGCCGGGGACGCCCGCTTCACCCGGGTCCCGCTCCTCGCCGACCCCCTCGACCTCGCCCTCCCCGCCGGCCATCCGCTCGCCGACGCCCCCGGCCTCCGGCTCGCCGACCTCTCCGGGGAGCCCTGGATCTTCGGTGGCTCCGGGCCCTGGTCGGAGATCACCACCGCCGCCTGCGAGGCCGCCGGCTTCGTCCCCGAGCAGGCCCACAGCGCCGCCGGCTGGACCGCCATCCTCGCCCTCGTCGAGGCCGGCATGGGCGTCGCGCTCGTCCCCCGGATGGCCGCCGCCGAGCGCCGTACCGGCGTCGTCACCCGGGTCCTCTCCGCCGACCAGCCCCGCCGCCATGTGGTCGCCGCCGTCCGCCGGGGCGCCGAGGAAGGACCGGCGCTCGCCCCCGTCCTCGCCGCCCTCCACCGCGTCGCCGCCGACCGGGGGACCGGGGACCGGGAGGCCGGGGGCCGGGAGGCCGGGGACCGGTCGGCAATCATTCAGGAAAACTGAAAAGAACCGTCGAAAACATTCGATGGACCTGAGGCTTCCGGCGCGGGAGAGTCAGGACATGACCACTTTCGAGGACACCCAGGACCCGCACGCCAACGACGCCGCCCCCTACGCCGGAGGCGACCCGTACGCCGACTACCGCACCGGCGACTTCCCCTTCACCGAGCTCGTCGACCTCGCCGACCGCCGCCTCGGCGCCGGTGTCGTCGCCGCCAACGACGAGTTCTTCGCCGAGCGCGAGAACCTCCTCGTCCGCGAGCGGGCCGTCTTCGACCCGGAGCGCTTCGGCCACAAGGGCAAGATCATGGACGGCTGGGAGACCCGCCGCCGCCGCGGCACCGACGGGGACGACCCCTTCCCCGCGCCCGAGGACCACGACTGGGCGATCGTCCGCCTCGGCGCCCCCGGCGTCATCAGGGGCCTGATCGTCGACACCGCCCACTTCCGCGGCAACTACCCGCAGAGGATCAGCGTCCAGGCCACCGCCGTCGAGGGCAGCCCCGGCCCCGGGGAACTCCTCGCCGCCGAGTGGGAGGAGCTCGTCCCGCCCACCCCCGTCCGCGGCCACGCCGCCAACGGCTTCACCGTCGACAGCGACCGCCGCTGGACCCACGTACGCCTCTGCCAGCACCCGGACGGCGGCGTCGCCCGCTTCCGCGTCCACGGCGAGGTGCTGCCCGACCCCGCCTGGCTGGACCTCCTCGGCACGGTCGACCTGCTCTCCGTCCTCAACGGCGGGACGTACGAGGACGCCTCCGACCGGTTCTACTCCTCGCCGACGCAGATCATCCTGCCCGGCACCTCCCGCAAGATGGACGACGGCTGGGAGACCCGCCGCCGCCGCGTCCGCGGCACCCACGACTGGGTCCGCTTCCGCCTCCCCGCCCAGGGCGCCGTCCGCGCCGTCGAGATCGACACCGCCTACCTCAAGGGCAACGCGGCCGGCTGGATCGCCCTCCAGGGCCGCGACGGCGAGACGGGCGAGTGGTTCGAGATCCTCCCGCGCACCCGCCTCCAGCCCGACACCCTTCACCGCTTCCCGCTGCCCGCCCCGGCGGTCGTCACCCACGTCCGCCTCGACGCCTTCCCCGACGGCGGCGTCGCCCGCATGCGCCTGCACGGCTCCCTCACCGAGGAGGGTGCCGCCGACCTGCGCGCCCGCTTCGACAGCGCCAGTCGGTAAGTGCCCGGGGACAGGAGAAGGGGCGCCCTCACGGGGGAGGGCGCCCCTTCTCCGCACGCAGGGCCTTACCTGGCCGCCGCCGCGTCCGCCGCCTGGGCCTTCAGGGCCCGCTCGACGCCCGCGCGCGACTCCGTCACCAGGCGCCGCAGCGCCGGCACCGGGTCGTTCGCCGCGATCCACGCGTCCGTCGCGTCCAGCGTCTCCTGCGAGACCTGGAGCGTCGGGTAGAGACCGACCACGATCTGCTGGACGATCTCGTGGCTGCGGGTCTCCGAGATGCCCTTGATCGACGCGAAGTACTTCTCGGTGTACGGGGCGAGCAGCGCGCGCTGGTCGGCCTGGACGAAGCCGCCGATCACCGCCTCCTGCACCGCGTTGGCCAGCTTGTCGTCCTCGACGACCGACGCCCAGGCCTCCGCCTTCGCCGCCTCGGTCGGACGCGCCGCCCGGGCCGTCGCCGCGTGCCGCTCACCGGCGGCGGTGCGGTCCCGCTCCAGCTCGGCCGCGATCTCCGGCTCGTCGTAGACGCCGGTCGCGGCGAGCCGCTGCACGAACGCCCAGCGCAGCTCGGCGTCGACGGCCAGGCCCTCGATCGTCTCCCGGCCGTCCAGGAGCGCGGCGAGCAGGTCGAGCTGCTCCCGCGTCCGCGCGGTCGCGGCGAAGGCCCGCGCCCACGCCAGCTGGTGGTCGCTGCCCGGCTCGGCCGCCCTGAGGTGGTCGAGCGCCGCCTCGGTCCAGCGGGTCAGCCCCGTGTCCCGCCACTCCGGCGCCGCGTACAGCTCAAGAGCCGCCTTCACCTGGCCCTGGAGCGACTGCACCACGCCGATGTCCGACTCCTTGGCGATGCCCGACAGCACGAGGTCCAGGTAGTCGCGGGTGGCCAGCTCGCCGTCCCGGGTCATGTCCCAGGCCGAGGCCCAGCACAGCGCCCGCGGCAGCGACTCGGCGAAGTCGCCCAGGTGCGCCGTCACGTTCCGCAGCGACACCTCGTCGAGGCGGACCTTCGCGTACGACAGGTCGTCGTCGTTCAGGAGGACGACCGCCGGGCGGGACTTGCCGACCAGCGCCGGCACCTCGGTCCGCCCGGCCGCCTCGACGTCCAGCTCCAGGCGCTCGGTGCGGACAAGCCTGCCGGTGGCGTCCAGGTCGTAGAAGCCGATCGCGATCCGGTGCGGACGCAGCACGGCCTCGCCCTTGGCGCCGGCGGGCAGCGCCGGGGCCTCCTGGCGCACCGCGAAGGAGGTGATCGAGCCGTTCTCGTCGGTCTCGATCTCCGGGCGCAGGATGTTGATGCCGGCCGTCTCCAGCCACGCCTTCGACCAGGTCTTCAGGTCGCGGCCCGAGGTCTCCTCAAGGGCGCCGAGGAGGTCGCTCAGACGGGTGTTGCCGAAGGCGTGACGCTGGAAGTACGCCTGCACGCCCTTGAAGAACTCGTCCTGGCCGACGTAGGCGACGAGCTGCTTGAGGACCGAGGCGCCCTTGGCGTACGTGATCCCGTCGAAGTTGACGAGCACGTCCTCCAGGTCGTTGATGTCGGCCATGATCGGGTGCGTCGACGGCAGCTGGTCCTGGCGGTAGGCCCAGGTCTTCTCCGCGTTGGCGAAGGTGGTCCAGGCGTTCGGCCAGCGGGTGCCCTCGACGGCGGCCTGGCAGGCGACCGAGGTGTAGGTGGCGAACGACTCGTTCAGCCACAGGTCGTTCCACCACTCCATGGTCACGAGGTCGCCGAACCACATGTGGGCCAGCTCGTGGAGGATGGTCTCGGCGCGCCGCTCGTAGGCCGCGTCCGTCACCTTCGAGCGGAAGACGTACTGGTCGCGGATGGTGACCGCGCCCGCGTTCTCCATCGCGCCCGCGTTGAACTCCGGCACGAACAGCTGGTCGTACTTGGCGAACGGGTAGGCGTACGCGAACTTCTCCTGGAACCAGCCGAAGCCCTGCCGGGTCACGTCGAAGATGTGGTCCGCGTCCAGGAACTCCGCCAGCGACGGACGGCAGTAGATGCCCAGCGGCACGACCTGCCCGTCGGGGCCCTCGTACGTCGAGTGCACCGAGTGGTACGGGCCGACGATCAGGGCCGTGATGTACGTGGAGATCCGCGGGGTCGGCTCGAAGGCCCACACCCCGTCCTTCGGCTCCGGGGTCGGCGAGTTGGAGATCACGCTCCAGCCCTCCGGCGCCTTCACCGTGAACCGGAAGGTGGCCTTCAGGTCCGGCTGCTCGAAGGAGGCGAAGACCCGGCGCGCGTCCGGCACCTCGAACTGGGTGTAGAGGTACGCCTGGCCGTCGACCGGGTCGACGAAGCGGTGCAGGCCCTCGCCGGTGTTGGTGTACGCGCAGTCCGCGACGACCTTCAGCTCGTTGCGGCCCTGCGCCAGGTGCGGCAGCGCGATCCGCGAGTCGCGGAAGACGGCGGCGACGTCGAGGGCGTGCCCGTTCAGCACGACCTCGTGCACGGCGGGGGCGACGAGATCGATGAAGGTCTCGGCGCCCGCCTCGGCGGAATCGAAGCGGACGAGGGTGACCGACTTGTAGGTCCCACCCTCCTGCGCACCGGTGAGGTCGAGGTCGACCTCGTACGCGTCCACGGTCAGCAGCTTCGCCCGCTGCTGGGCCTCTTCACGGGTCAGGTTCGTCCCAGGCACCCGGTCAACTCCTCGGTTTCGTGACGTTTGGGCCATCCTTCCACGGGGCCCGCGGCCCGCGCATCGCGCATTTCCCAGGGCGAACACGGAAGAACGGCGGCCATCCGGGGGGACGGCCGCCGTTCTTCGCGCGTACGGGTGTCAGCCCCGCAGTTCGGCCGCCACCAGCTCCGCGATCTGCACCGCGTTCAGCGCGGCGCCCTTGCGGAGGTTGTCGTTGGAGAGGAAGAGCGCCAGGCCGTTGTCGACGGTCTCGTCGACGCGGATGCGGCCCACGTACGAGGCGTCCTTGCCGGCCGCCTGGAGCGGGGTCGGGATCTCGGACAGCTCGACGCCCTCGGCGTCCTTCAGCAGCTCGTAGGCGCGCTCGACGCTGATCGGACGCTCGAAGCGGGCGTTCACCTGGAGGGAGTGGCCGGAGAAGACCGGGACGCGGACACAGGTGCCGGAGACCTTGAGGTCCGGGATCTCCAGGATCTTGCGGGACTCGTTGCGGAGCTTCTGCTCCTCGTCGGTCTCGTGGGTGCCGTCGTCGACGATCGAGCCGGCCAGCGGCAGCACGTTGAAGGCGATCGGACGGCGGTAGACGCCGGGCTCGGGGAAGGCCACGGCCTCACCGTCGTGGGTCAGCTCGGTGGCGCGCTCGGCGACGGCCTTGACCTGGCCGTCCAGCTCGGCGACACCGGCCACGCCCGAGCCGGAGACGGCCTGGTAGGTGGTGGCGATCAGCGCGGTGAGGCCGGCCTCCTGGTGCAGCGGCTTGAGGACCGGCATGGCGGCCATCGTGGTGCAGTTCGGGTTGGCGATGATCCCCTTGGGGCGGTCCTTGACCGCGTGCGGGTTGACCTCGGAGACGACGAGCGGGACCTCGGGGTCGCGGCGCCAGGCGGAGGAGTTGTCGATCACGACGGCGCCCTGGGAGGCGACCTTCTCGGCGAGGGCCCTGGAGGTGGCGCCGCCGGCGGAGAAGAGCACGATGTCCAGGCCGGTGTAGTCGGCGGTCGAGGCGTCCTCGACGGTGACGCCGTCCACGACCGTGCCCGCGGACCGGGCGGAGGCGAAGAGCCGCAGCTCGTCGACCGGGAAGTTCCGCTCGGCCAGGATCTTGCGCATGACTGTGCCGACCTGACCGGTGGCTCCGACGATTCCGACCTTCACGGGGACTCCTCCGTACGTTTGTGCAGGGTGCTGCGTTCCATGATGCGTATCACCCGTGACGCTTTGTCCAATCCTTTGTCCGGGGATCGGGACGAGAAAGGGGCGGACGCCGGTTCCGGCGCCCGCCCCTTTCTCGTACCGCGGGTGTTACGGGGTGACGGAGCCGATCAGGACGCTGCCGGTGCCCGCGACGGTGCCGCGGGCGTTGAGCAGCTGGACCTGGCCGAAGAACTGGCGTCCCTCGGGGGCCGGACCGGCGACGACGACCTCGGCCGCGACCTTGGTGCTCGCGCCGTGGGCCAGCGGGTGGGTCTTCGCCTCGTCGACCTTCACGGTGCCGAGCGCCGCCGAGTAGTACACGTCCTTGTAGTCGTAGGTCGTGCCGCCCTCGGCGTGGACCGCGTAGCCCTCGATGACGACGGTGTAGGTGCCCGCCTTCGGCTTGACGAGTGAAACGCTCTCCTCCGAGTCGCCGTCGGCCGACTGGCCGACCCGGACACCGTCGAGGAGCACGGTCAGGTCGAGGTCGGCGGCCTTGTCGGAGGTGTTGCCGATCACGACGTCGAGCCGCTCGACGCCC
Organism: Streptomyces sp. CC208A; assembly: GCF_030010625.1. Lineage (GTDB taxonomy): Bacteria > Actinomycetota > Actinomycetes > Streptomycetales > Streptomycetaceae > Streptomyces. The sequence goes on from NZ_JASCXN010000030.1 coordinate 51,536, forward strand.
TCACCGACGGTGACGGTCCTGGTCTGCGTCTCGTGGTGCTGGATGGTCGGGGTATCGGTCTTGGCCGAGCCCAGCGAGCCGCCCTTCAGCTTGCCGTCGATGCCGGCGAAGCCGTTGGTGACGGTCCACTCGACCGGGGCCGGGGTGCCGGTCTTCGCCTCGGCGACCGTCTGCACGGCCGGGTCGAAGGAGGCGCCGAGGACGGCGACGTCCAGCTTGTACGGGTTGTCCAGGTCCGGCGAGGTGCGGCGCGACTCGACCTCGATCTCCCACACGCCCGGCTGCGGGTTGGTGTAGGAACGCAGGTCCGGGCGGCAGGTGTTCGCCGGGTTGTAGTGCGGGTAGCAGTTGATGGTCGAGGTCGAGTCGACCGGGACGCCGTACGGGTGGATGGCGATGAACCGGGTCTGGCTCTTCTCCTTCAGGCCGCCGATCGCCACCTCCAGGGAGGTCGCGCCCTTCGGCACGGTCACGAAGTACGACTTCGTGCTGTTGCGCTGGACCGAGCCGGAGGCGGAGAAGGTGTAGCCGGGCGCGGTCAGGTCGCTCGCGGCGACGACCGTCGACATGATCTGCTTGTCGACGCCCTCGGTGAACCAGTCGTCGGCCTCCAGGATCACGCTGTGCACACCGGCGGTGCGCGGCTGGGCCTGGAGCTTGACGGTGACCGGCTTGTTCAGCGGCAGGGCGACCCAGTCGCTCCCGAGGATCCGGAACGTGCCGTCGTTGTACTTGAGGTCGAGCTCGTGCCAGAGGGTCCGGTTCGGGCCGCTGGTACGGGTGATGGTGACGTCGTAGACCTTCTTCTGGCCGACCTTGAGGCCGCCCTCGCGGTCGTACACGCCGGTGCCGGTGCGCGGGGCCGGGAAGATCACGGTGTCGACCGGGGCCTCGACCTTGTAGGAGTGGGCGGTGGCCCCGTCCCTGATCGACTCCCAGGCCTCGACGACGTCGACGAGACCGGCGCCCTGCTCGTGGGCCCCGACACCCGGGATCCGCTTCGCGGTCGAGGTGAGCGCGGTACGCAGGGTCAGCGGGGAGAGCTCGATGCCGCGCTGCTTGGCGGCGGAGAGCAGCAGCGCGCTCGCGCCCGCGACCTGCGGGGACGACATCGAGGTGCCGTTGAGCATGCCGTAGCCGGCGGGGAGCGTGTAGCCGGACTCGGCGACGCCGGCGCCGGCCTGCCAGGTCGGGATGGTGTTCACGGCCGCGCCCGGGCCGGTGACGGTCGGGGTGAAGCCGCCGTCCTCACGCGGGCCGCGCGAGGAGAACGGGAACATGGCGTACTTCTTCTCGACGGCGGAGCCGTAGTTGGCGGCCCAGGTCGCCTTGGAGACGCCGGCGCCGACCGAGACGACCTTGTCGGCCAGGCTGGGGTCGCCGATCGTGTTGGTGCCGGGACCGGAGTTGCCGGCCGAGATCACCAGCTGCACGCCGTACTCGTCGATGAGACGGGTGTAGAGGCGGGCGCGGACGTTGTCGCCGTCGTTCAGCGCGGGCAGACCGCCGATCGACATGTTGACGATGTCGACGCCGCGGTTGACGACGAGGTCGACCATGCCCTCGGTGAGGGCGGTGTTGGTGCAGCCGCCGGTCCAGGTGCACGCGCGCGAGGAGACGATCTTCGCGCCGGGCGCGGCGCCGTTCATCCGGCCGCCGAAGAGGCCCTTGGCGGCGGTGATGCCGGCGACGTGGGTGCCGTGCGAGGACTCGACGAGACCGATGTTGACGAAGTCGCGCTTCTGGCCGACCCAAGGGCCGCCGTACGGGTCCATCGGGACGTCCTTGCGGATCTCCACGACGAACGGGGTGCGCTCGGCGACCTCGGTGGCCGGGTCGTCGGTACCGAAGTAGCCGATCTGGTACCCGTCCTTGTACGGCTTCATCGGCTCGTTGTCCGTGAAGTCGCCGTTCTGGTCGGTGTCGACCCGGACGGTGCCGGCGGCGGGGTCGTACAGCATGCCGAAGACGTCGGTGGTGTCGCCGTCCCGGTTGATGTCGCCCTTGGGGTCGCCGCCCTCGGTGACGGACTCGGCGAACTGGCTGAACCGGAACGAGCCCTCGGGAGCCTTCCAGCTCTGGCCCGCACCCGTGAACACCGGGCCGGTGACCTCGGTGACCTGGGCGCGCCAGGTGCGGTCGCCCTCGGTGATGGGGTCGGTGGCGGTCACCCAGTCGACGATCTTGCGCTCGCCGGTGGTGGTCTTCTGGAGGGCCGGGTGGGCCAGGTCGACACCCGAGTCGAGAATGCCGATGGTCACGCCGCGGCCGTCGGCGCGCGGGTGGTCCTCGACGAACTCGACCGCGCCCGTCTCGTGGGACGGGTTGTACGGGTTCTTCGCCGGGGTGTACTTCGACGGCGCCGGGTAGGTCCGGCTGACCGTGGTGCCCTCGACGGCGCCGGCCGCGGTGTCCGCAGCGGGGGTCGGGTCGTCCAGCATGATCTCGGCCTGGAGGTCGACCGACTGGACGGAGGAGAGCTTGGTGGCGGCCTTGATCGCCGCTTTGGCCTTGCCGGTCGGCAGGGTCGCGCGGACGTAGCCGAGCTCGTCGTTGCGGTGGCCCACCGAGCCGCCGGGGACGGCGTCGAGCTGGCCGGCGACCTGCTCGGTCGCGCCGGGCGCGGTGGCGATCAGGACGGTGACGTTCTTCTCGCCGCTCGCCTCGGCCTCGGCGAGGCGCTGGGCGTCGGTGGCGCCGAGCTTGTCGGCGGGCTCCGCGGTCTTCACCGGGGGAGTCGTCGCCGGGTCGTCGGCGGCGAGGACCGGAGCGGCACCGGCCGCGACGAGCGCGGTCACCAGGCCGGCGGCGGCGGCGATCCGGGCCGCTCGTCCGGTCCCGGTCGAGCGCCCGGGTATGGAGCTCTGGGTTTCGGGGGTGGTCATTTACATCCCTGTTTGTGAAAGAAGAGGGTCCGGATTTCGGTACCGGATGACCGCTCAGCCTTTCGCAAGTGACAGGGCTTTGTGGAGAGTTCCCGGCGGGCGGGTTGCGCCGATGGCGTACATCCGCCACCGCGTCTCATACGCCACACGCGACGAATCGCCCTCAACGGGGGCGATTCGACGGGGGCTTCGCCAGGGGGCGAGGGCTACTGGTCCTTGGTGCGCGCGTAATGCCGGGACGCCTTGGCCCGGTTGCCGCACGTCGCCATCGAGTGCCAGCGCCGGGTGCCGTTCCGCGAGGTGTCGAAGAAGTGCAGGATGCACGCCTCGTGCGCGCAGATCCTGATCCGGTCCGGGGCGGTGCGCAGCAGGTCCAGGTAGTCGCGGGCGGCGGTCCAGGCCGGCCCCCACGACGGATCGGCGAACTCGGCCCGCTCGCCGGGACCTTCGGCGGTGAGCACCGCGCGGATCCGGCCGTGTTCCAGGACGGCGTCGACCCGCGCGATCGCGTCCGGGTCGCCGGGCCGGTCGACCAGACCCTTCAGGGCCTCCCGGGCGGTACGGGTGTGGCGGAGCGTGGCCTCGTCGGCGGCGAAGCGCCCGTCGAGCCCGTTGGCCGCGAGCCAGATCGCGAGCCCCTCGGTGCCGGCGAGGAGGTCCTGGCGCTCGCCCTCCTCCATCCAGTGGGTGTTGAGCAGGTCCAGGGAGACCGGCTCGCCGGTCAGCGGCCGCGGGTCGGTGGCGGTCATGGCGGGCGTCCTCCTCGATCCCCCGGGCGATCTAACCCCTTAAGCGTACGTGACGGGTTGCGTCCGAAGGCTTCTAACCTCTAAAGTCGAGTTAAGCGGTTAGCCCGAAGGGGGCGACCGACGACGAGGGGACCCTCATGTCCGCGATCGGCACGCTGAACACGGCGCACATCGGCATCAACGTCACCGACCTGGACCGCTCGCTCTCCTTCTACGGAGACGTCCTCGGGTTCGAAGTGATCGGCGCGGGCGACGCCGACGGCCGGCGCTACGCCTTCCTCGGCCAGGACGGCCGCCTCACCCTGACCCTCTGGCAGCAGGCCGAGGGCGGTTACGACGCGGGCCTGGCCGGCCTGCACCACCTGGCCTTCGAGGCCGAGTCCATCGAGAAGGTCCGCGAGGCCGAGACCGTCCTGAAGGAGCGGGGCGTCACCTTCGCCTACGACGGCGTCGTCGCCCACGGCGAGGGCGCGGCCTCCGGCGGCATCTTCTTCCACGACCCCGACGGCACCCGCCTGGAGATCTCCGTCCCCAAGGGTGCCGAAGAAGCCCCGGCCCCCGTCGCCGCGGCCCCGACCTGCGGGTTCTTCTAACCGCTCGGAACACGACCGTCCGGGGCGCCTCGGCGCCCGCACCTATCCGGAGGCCCGCCATGACGACCGCGTACCACCACGGCTCGCTCGCCGTCCAGGAGAGGCTCGGCGTCCAGCAGGCCGCCGCCCACATCGCCCCCAGCATCCGCCCCGGCATCCGTCCCGTCGCCGCCGCCTTCCTGGAGGCCCAGCCCATGCTGGTCCTCGGGGCGGCGGCCCCGGACGGGCGCGTCTGGGCGAGCCTGCTCACGGGCGAGCCCGGCTTCGCCCGCGCCACCGGACCCGACACGGTCTCGGTCGCGGGCGGGCCCGGGCCCGGCGACCCGCTCGCCGGTGCCCTCGCCGACGGCACCCCCGTCGGCACGATCGCCCTCGACCCCCGCACCCGCCGCCGCATGCGCCTCAACGGCACCGCCCGCCCCAGCGCCCGCGGCCTGCTGATCGAGGCCGAGCAGGTCTTCGCCAACTGCCCGAAGTACCTCCAGAAGCGCGAGCTGTACGGCTCCGAGCCCGCCGGCCCGCACCCCTCGCCCGCCCGCCGGGGCGAGGCCCTCACCGAGGCCCAGCTGGCCGCCGTCCGGGCGGCCGACACCTTCTTCGTCGCCACCACGGGACCGGACGGCGTCGACGCCAGCCACCGCGGCGGCAACCCCGGCTTCGTCCGCGCCGAGAACCCCCGCGAACTACTCTGGCGGGACTACCCGGGCAACGCGATGTTCCTCACGCTCGGGAACCTGGTGACCGACGACCGGGCCGGTCTCCTCTTCCTGGACTGGGAGAACGGCACGACCCTCCAGCTCAGCGGCCGGGCGGAAACGGCATACCACTCGGAGGAGCGGTTCGTCCGCTTCCGGGTCGACAGCGTCGTCGAGACCCCGGCCGCCAGCCCCCTGCGCTGGTCCGCGCCCGAGTACTCCCCGGCCAATCCGGCCACCCCGTGACGCCGCACCGCCCGCCGCCACCCCGCCTCCTGGCTCCGACCCCGAACCCGGCCGCTCCGGCGAACGGCTGAAAAACGCTCAACCGGTACGACCCCGCTCAACCCTCCCTCCCCGGCCCGTGGTCCTCCCCGCCGACCGCAGTACACATCAGGCACACAGGGGACCCACATGACCACCGCACGCACCGCCCGTACCGTCGTCGCCGCTGCCCTCGCCGCGGGACTCACCGTCACCGCGCTCGCCGCCCCCGCCCTCGCCGCGACCCCCGCCGCCCCCGCCAAGGCCGACCGCAAGACCCACACGGCCACCCAGGCCGCCCTTCAGGCCGCCGTCGACGCCGGCGTCCCCGGCGCCGTCGCCCAGGCCCGGGTCGACGGCCGCTCCTGGACCGGCACCGCCGGCGAGCGCGGCGGCGACGACCGCTTCCGCGTCGGCTCCATCACCAAGACCTTCGTCGCCACCGTCCTCCTCCAGCTCCAGGCCGAGGGCCGGATCGACCTCGACGACCCGGTCGAGAAGTGGCTCCCCGGCGTCGTCCGCGGCCACGGCCACGACGGCCGGAAGATCACCGTCCGGCAGCTCCTCAACCACACCAGCGGCATCTACAGCTACACCGCCGACCCCGACTTCCAGCAGAAGGCCTTCGGCCCCGGCTTCCTGGAGCACCGCTACGACACCTGGGCCCCGGGCGACCTCGTCGGCATCGCCATGACCCACGCCCCCGACTTCGCCCCCGGCACCGGCTGGAACTACTCCAACACCAACTTCGTGCTCGCCGGCATGGTGATCGAGAAGGTCACCGGACGCCCCTACGGCAAGGCCGTCGAGAACCGGATCGTCAAGCCCCTCAAGCTCCGCGCCACCAGCGTCCCCGGCACCGACCCGACCATGCCGACGCCCAGCTCCCCCGCCTACTCCAAGCTCTCCGCCGAGCAGGACGCACCCGTCCACGACGTCAGCGAGCTCAACCCCTCCCTGGCCGCCGCGGCCGGCGAGATGATCTCCGACTCCCGCGACCTCCAGACCTTCTACCGGGCCCTCCTCAAGGGCCGGCTCCTCCCCAGGGCCGAGATGCGCGAACTGACCGCCACCGTGGAGGTCTCGCCCGAATACCCCGACTACGGCTACGGACTCGGCCTGATGAAGCAGAAGCTGAGCTGCGGCAAGGAGGTCTGGGGCCACGGCGGCGGCATCCACGGCTCGGGCTCGGAGGCGTACACCACCCGCGACGGCCGCCACACCCTCGCCGCCAACCTCAACGCCGACTGGACCGGCGACACCCAGGCGATCGTCGAGGCCGAGTTCTGCGGCACCCTCCCGAAGGGATAGCTCACCGGGGCAGGACGACGACATAGGCGGCGGGCTGCCGTTCCGACGCGGCCATCAGCGCCGTACGGACCACGGTGGCCTGCTGCTCCATCGACTCCCGCAGCTTGCGCGGGGTCAGGTGGACCACCGTGATCCCCAGCCGCTCCAGGTGCTCCCGCTTGCGGGTGTACTCGGACCACAGCGCGTCCTCGTCCTGCCGGGGCGCCCGGGTGTCCAGCTCCACCGCCACCGCCTGGTCGGGCCAGTAGGCGTCCACCCCGCCCAGGTGCGGGCCGCCCGGCAGCCGCAGGTCCACGTTCCACAGCGGGTCCGGCAGCGCGAAGTCCCGCACCATCTCGTACAGCCGCTCCTCCGACAGGGCCCGCCCCTCCACCAGGAGCGAGTCCACCGCGTCCACCACGTGCGGCCGGGTGAGGAGCCGTGACCGGCTCAACTCGCGCACGAGGACCGGAGGTTCGCAGTGACCGCCGCGTACCGCCTCGGTCAGCAGCCGTCGTACCGTCTCGGCGTCGTGAAGCCCCGAGACGGCGTCGGCCAGCGCCCGGGCCACCGGCGCCACCGGCAGCCCGGTCAGCTCCACCGGCTCCGGCGACTCCGGGGCCCGCACCACCCGCACGAAACCGGTCGACCGCAGCCGCCGGGTCCGTCCCACCAGGACGTCGATCCGGTCCAGGGAGGTCAGCGGGGGAGCGGAGGAGAAACCGTGCAGGGTGAGCCCGGCGAGGCCGGTGATCATCGGGCCCGGGCCGTGCGGCGACCCTCCGCCGTCCCGGCGGGCGTAGAGCAGCGCGGCCCGCAGCCGGTCGTCGCCGGTCGGCGCACCGGGACGGAGCAGGAAGACGCCGGGCAGCAGCTGCTGCCAGTCGCCGCCGGCCGCCGACCGTCCGGCGACCTCGGCGGCGGGCACGCCCATGGCCCTCAACTGCTGGGTGGACGCGAGCCGTTGCGTGATGCCCGCCGTGATGCCCGAGGGGGCGGAGAGGTGACGGGGGCGGGGGGTGATGGGGGTGTTGTGGTTCATGCCGGGGGTCTTCCGCTCCCCGGCCCGGCCCTAACGGCCTGTTACAAGGTGGTTGCTCAAACCGGACAACACCGCACTAAAGTACGCGCGTTCGACTGCCGAGAGGGGCCCGCTCCCCGCGGGCCCCTCTCGGCGTGAGGTCAGCCCTCTAGCGCGTCGCACTCCTGCGCCCGCAGCGCCCGCGCCAGGTCGTCGCGGGACTCCAGGACGAGCCGGCGCAGGGCGGGCGCCGCGTCCGCGTGCTCCGCCAGCCAGGCGTCGGTCGCCGCCAGCGTCTCCGGACGGTCCTGGTACGCCGGGAAGAGACCGCGCACCACGTCCATGCCGATCTGGATCGACCGCTCGGCCCAGATCCGCTCGATCACCGCGAAGTACTTCTCCGCGTACGGCGCGGTCAGCTCCCGCTGCGAGGACGGGGCGAAACCGGCGATCGTGGCGCCGACCAGCGCGTTCGACAGCGCGTCCGACTCGACGACCTGCGCCCACGCCTGCGCCTTGACCGCGGCCGAGGGCCGCGAGGCGAGCAGCCGCACCTGGTGGCGCTTGCCGCTGGCGGTGTCGTCCCGGGCCAGCTCCTCGCCGATCCGCGCCTCGTCGGCCCGCCCGTACTCGGCGAGCGGCGAGAGCAGCGCCCAGCGCAGCTCCTGGTCGACGTCGAGGCCGTCGATCCGCGCGGTGCCGGCGAGCAGCCCCTCCAGGAGCTGGAGGTCGGCGTCGGAGGAGGCCGTCGCCGCGAAGAAGCGGGCCCAGGTCAGCTGGTGCTCGCTGCCCGGCGCGGCGAGCCGCAGCTCGCGCAGCCCGCCCTCGGCGAGCAGCCGCCCGCCCTCCTCGCGCCACGCCGGGGCCGCGTAGTGGGTGACCGCGGTCCGCGCCCAGGCGTGCACCATCTGGAGGACGCCGATGTCGGTCTCGCGGCCCGCGAAGGCGAGCACGGCGGAGACGAAGTCACGGGCCGGCATCAGCCCGTCCCGGGTCAGGTTCCACAGCGCCGACCAGCACAGCGCGCGGGCCAGGGGGTCGGTGATGTCGCCGAGGTGGGCGCGGAGGGTGTCGAGCGAGCCCTCGTCGAAGCGGACCTTGCAGTAGGTGAGGTCGTCGTCGTTGACAAGTACCAGCTCCGGCCTCTCGCTGCCGGCCAGCGCCTCGACGACGGTACGGACACCGGCGACGTCCGTCTCGGTGCGCGCGTACCGCGTCAGCTGCCCGTCGGTGAGCCGGTAGAGGCCCACGGCGATCCGGTGCGGGCGCAGCTCCTCGCCCTCCTGGAGGACGGCGAGCTCGGTGATCCGGCCCTCGGAGTCGTAGGTGACCTCGGGGGCGAGCACGTTGACGCCGGAGGTCTGCAGCCAGGACTTCGACCAGCTCTTCATGTCCCGGCCCGAGGTCTCCTCCAGGACGGACAGGAGGTCGCTCAGGCGGGTGTTGCCGTAGGCATGGCGCTGGAAGTAGCGGCGGGCGCCCTCCAGGAAGGCGTCCCGGCCCGCGTAGGCGACGAGCTGCTTGAGGACGGAGGCGCCCTTGGCGTACGTGATGCCGTCGAAGTTCAGCTTGGCGTCCTCCAGGTCACGGATGTCGGCCGTGACCGGGTGGGTGGAGGGCAGCTGGTCGGCGCGGTAGGCCCACGCCTTGCGGTTGTTGGCGAAGGTGACCCAGCTGTCGGTGAAGCGGGTGGCCTCGGCGAGCGAGAAGGAGCCCATGAAGTCGGCGAAGGACTCCTTCAGCCACAGGTCGTCCCACCAGACCATGGTGACCAGGTCGCCGAACCACATGTGGGCCATCTCGTGCAGGACCGTGTTGGCACGCCGCTCGTACGCCGCCCGGGTGACCTTGCCCCGGTAGATGTACTCCTCCGTGAAGGTGACCATGCCCGGGTTCTCCATGGCGCCGAGGTTGTACTCGGGCACGAACGCCTGGTCGTACTTGCCGAAGGGGTACGGGAAGCCGAAGTTGTCGTGGAAGAAGTCGAAGCCCTGCTTGGTGATCAGGAAGACGTCGTCCGCGTCGAAGTGCTTCGCGAGCCCCTTGCGGCACATCGCGCCGAGCGGGATCTCGACGTCCCCGCGCCGGTAGGTGTCGGTGACGTAGTGGTACGGACCGGCCACCACGCAGGTGATGTACGTGGAGATCGGCTTCGTCTCGGCGAACCGCCACACCCCGTCGGCGCCCTGCTCCCCGGCGCCGTTGCTCCACACCGTCCACCCCTCGGGCGCGGTCACCTCGAAGCGGTACGGGGCCTTGAGGTCGGGCTGCTCGAAGTTGGCGTAGACCCGGCGGGCGTCGGCCGGCTCGTACTGGGTGTACAGGTACACCTCGCCGTCCTCGGGGTCGACGAAGCGGTGCATGCCCTCGCCGGTGCGGCTGTACGCGCACTGCGCGTCGACGACCAGCACGTTCTCGTCGGCCAGGCCGTCCAGGGCGATCCGGGCGCCGTCGAAGACGGCCGCCGGGTCCAGGGCGCGCCCGTTGAGGGTGACGGAGGTGACCGACGGCGCGAGCAGGTCCACGAAGGTCGCGTCGCCCTCGCCCGTGCGGCGGAAGCGGATCGTCGTCACCGAGCGGAAGGTGCGTACCGCCTCCGCGGACTCCCCGACCGCCGAGCGCAGGTCGAGGGCGACCTCGTAGCCGTCGACGGACAGCAGCGCGGCCCGCTCGCGGGCCTCGTCGCGGGACAGGTTCTCACCGGGCACGGTCACTCCTTCGTGGCGTGTTCGAAACAGCACCGATCCTCCCATGCGGGGCCGGAGACCCCGCGCTTTGCCCCTCCGGCCGGACGGACCCACGGAAGAACCCCCGTGATTCGGGTCATCACGGGGGTTCTTCTTCTTTCCGCCTGCGGGTGAAGGTTGAGAAGACGATCACGAGCAGGACGACAGGGGGGAGGCGCGCAGGCCGTCAGAAGGAGATCAGCGGAACGCTCGCCTTCGCGGCCAGGTAGCGCTTGTTCACGTCCTGCCAGTTGACGACCTGCCACATGGCGTCGATGAAGTCGACCTTCTGGTTCTTGTACTGGAGGTAGAAGGCGTGCTCCCAGGCGTCGAAGACCAGGACCGGGATCGAGCCCTGGCCGACGTTGCCCTGGTGGTCGTAGACCTGCTCGACGATCAGCCGGCCGCTGACCGGCTCGTAGGCGAGGACGCCCCAGCCGGAGCCCTGGGTGGTCGCGGCGGCCTTGGTCAGCTGGGTCCTGAACCGGGCGAAGGAGCCGAAGGACTCGGTGATCGCGTCGGCGAGCTCGCCCACCCCGTCGGCCGCGAGCGGCTCACCGCCGCCCTCGCCGCCCTTCGGGGAGGCCATGTTGTTCCAGTAGATGGAGTGGAGGATGTGGCCGGAGAGATGGAACGCCAGGTTCTTCTCCAGGCCGTTGATGCTTCCCCACTGCTCCTTGTCGCGCGCCTCCTCCAGCTGCTCCAGGGTGTCGTTCGCGCCCTTGACGTAGGCGGCGTGGTGCTTGTCGTGGTGCAGCTCGATGATCTGCGGGTTGATCACCGGTTCCAGCGCCGCGTAGTCGTACGGCAGCTCCGGAAGTGTGTAGATCGCCATGTGTGCCGAGCCCTTCGAGCGACTGCTTATTGCAACCTCTATGCAGGTGCAGGCTAACAGCACTTGCGGTGAAAGTTGATCAGTCCTCGGACCTAGGACCCCGCGCCCCGGAAACGCCGATCGCCCCGCCGGGCGGACCCGGCGGGGCGATCGGGAGAGAAGAGGGGGAAAGGGAGAAGGGGCTCAGACCTTCGCGACCCGCTTCTCGCGCGCCCTCTGGAGGGCGAAGCCCGCCGCGGCGAGGGCCAGCGTCAGCGCGCCCGTCGCGTAGAGCTGCACCCGGGTGCCCTCCTCGCGGGCCATCAGGAAGAAGATCGCGCCCATGCCCAGCAGCGCCACCCACGTCAGGTACGGGAAGAACCACATCCGCACGACCAGCTTCTCCGGCGCCTCCCGCTGGATGCGGCGGCGCAGCACCAGCTGGGAGACGGCGATGAAGAACCAGACGACCAGGATGATCGCGCCGATCGTGTTGAGCAGCCAGACGAACGCCTTGTCCGGCGACCAGTAGCTCAGCAGCACGCAGCCGAAGCCGACCACCGAGGAGGCCAGGACGGCCGGGCGGGGCACGCCCCCGAAGGTGCGGCCGAGCGCCTTCGGGCCCTGCTCGCGGGCGACCAGCGAGCGGGCCATGCGGGAGGCGCCGTAGATGTTGGCGTTCATCGCGGAGAGCAGGGCGACCAGCACGACCACGTTCATGATCTGGCCGGCCCCCGGGATGCCCAGGTGGTTCAGGGCGGCGACGTACGGGCCCTTCTCGACGACCGCCGGGTCGTTCCACGGGACGAGGGTGACGATGACCGCCATCGAGCCGATGTAGAAGAGCGCGATCCGCCACATCGCCGTACGGACCGCCTTGGCGACCCCCTTCACGGGGTGCTCGGACTCGGCCGCGGCGATGGTGACCGTCTCCAGGCCGCCGTACGCGAAGACGGAGGCGAGCAGGCCGACGATCAGGCCCTCGGAGCCGTGCGGGAAGAAGCCGCCGTCGCCGGTGAGGTTCGCGGTGCCGGGGGCGGCGGTGCCGGGCAGGAGGCCGGCGATGGCGAGGGCGCCGATGCCGAGGAAGAGGACGATCGCGCCGACCTTGAGCGCGGCGAACCAGAATTCGAACTCGCCGAAGTTCTTCACCGCCGCCAGGTTGGTGCCGCAGAAGACCAGCATGAAGAGCGCCACCCAGGCCCACTCGGGGGTGCCCGGCAGCCAACCCGTCATGATCTTCGCCGCGCCGATGGCCTCCAGTCCGACGGCCACGCAGAGCAGGAGCCAGAAGGCCCAGCCCGCGGTGAAGCCGGCCCACGGGCCGAAGGCGCGCTCGGCGTGGACGGAGAAGGAACCGGAGGCCGGGTTCGCCGCCGACATCTCGCCGAGCATCCGCATCACCAGCATGACGAGCACGCCGGAGATCGCGTACGCGACGACGATCGAGGGCCCGGCCGCGGCGATGCCGGTACCGGAGCCGACGAAGAGACCGGCGCCGATGACGCCACCCAGGGCGATCATCGACAGGTGGCGCTGCTTGAGACCGGGGGAGAGACCCTCGCCGGGAGCGGCGGCGCCGCCTCGGCGGTCGGCCTGCGCGGGCGCGGTGGTCCGAGACATGGGCAACCCTGTTCATAGGCTGAGGCGGGGGAGGAAAGCCACAGTCTGGGCGGGCGCACCGCTCAGAAGGAACACGTGTCCGCTATGCGGTCACCCCCTTCACGCAAGGTGAAGTTTCCGCTCCGTTTCGTCGTGGCCGACCGGGCGCGATCCCGGGCGGGGGAGCGGGGCCCGCACTCCGACAGAAGCTGCCCTTGAGAGGCGGCGCTTTATGGGGACCCCACAGTCTCGCCACTGATGGCCTCCTGGTGCAAAAAGGGCGCCACGCGCACACTCCCAAGTGACAAGCGTCACGTGGCGCCTCGGAGCCGTATCCGCTCTTTGTCGGGATCCGATGAAGCTCCGGCCCGAGGCTTTGTCGGCGGCTGACGGTGAGCGCGCGTTCACTCCTGGCATAGCGTCAACCCGTCCCCGACACCCTCACCCCCGCGGAGTACCGATGAGCACCGCCGCCGCCCCCGCCCGCGCCCTCCGCCCGGGCCTCGTCCTGGCCGACCTCCTCCCCTCCCCCAAGCTCTCGGCTTCGCTCGAGCAGGGAGGTGCCCCCAGCCGCGCCCGCGACATCGCCCTCGTCGTCGGCGGCGCCGCCCTCACCGGCCTGGCCGCGCAGATCGCCGTCCCGGTCCCCGGCTCCCCGGTCCCGGTCTCCGGCCAGACCTTCGCCGCCCTGCTCGTCGGCACCGCCCTCGGCGCCCGCCGCGGCTTCCTCTCCCTCGGCCTGTACGCCGTCGCCGGCATGGCGGGCGTCCCGTGGTTCGCCCAGGGCTCCTCGGGCTGGGCGATGCCCTCCTTCGGCTACATCCTCGGCATGCTGCTCGCCGCCACCGTCGTCGGCGCCCTCGCCCGCCGTGGCGCCGACCGCTCGGTCCTGCGCACCGCCGGCACCATGGCGCTCGGCTCCGCGATCATCTACGCGGTCGGCGTCCCCTACCTGGCCCTCGCCACCGGCATGACCTTCGGCCAGGCGGTCGCCGCGGGCCTGACCCCCTTCCTCATCGGCGACGCCCTCAAGGCCGCCCTCGCCATGGGCGCCCTCCCCACCGCCTGGAAGCTCGTCGGCCGCAAGGGCTGACACCCCGGGACCCGTACGGCCGAGGGCCCGCCGCTCCGACAGGAACGGCGGGCCCTTCCCCGTACCGCCTCCGACGGGGGCGGCACACGGAGCCCCGCTGACACCCGCCCCGTCCCGGCCGTGCCACACTCAAGGCCATGCGCGTCTACATCGGTTCCGACCACGCCGGCTACGAACTCAAGACCCACCTCGTGGAGTGGCTCAAGGCCCACGGCCACGAGCCCGTCGACTGCGGCCCCCACATCTACGACGCCCTCGACGACTACCCGCCGTTCTGCCTGCGCGCCGCCGAGAAGACGGCCGCCGACGCGGACGCCCTGGGCATCGTCATCGGCGGCTCCGGCAACGGCGAGCAGATCGCCGCCAACAAGGTCAAGGGCGTCCGTGCCGCCCTCGCCTGGAGCGAGCAGACCGCCGCCCTCGGCCGCGAGCACAACAACGCCAACGTCGTCGCCGTCGGCGCCCGCATGCACAGCCAGGAAGAGGCGACCAAGTTCGTCGAGATCTTCCTCAACACCCCGTACTCCGGCGACGAGCGCCACACCCGCCGCATCGAGATGCTGAGCACGTACGAGACCACCGGCGAGCTCCCCCCGATCCCGGCCCACCACCCGCAGCAGGGCTGAGCCGACCCGCCCGCCCGACCGTGCCGCCGGCCGAGCCCGGCGGCACGGTCATGCCGTCCCTTCACCCAGGAGAACCGCCGTGCCCGAGGGGCATACGATCCATCGCCTCGCCCAGGACCACCTGGAGCGCTTCGGCGGCCGGCCCGTACGCGCGAGCAGCCCGCAGGGCAAGTTCTCCGACAGCGCGGCCCTCCTCGACGGCCGGGTCCTCGACGGGGCCGACGCCCACGGCAAGCACCTCTTCCTCGGCTTCCGGGACACCGGCTGGGTCCACATCCACCTCGGCCTCTTCGGCAAGCTCGGCTTCGGCACGACCCCGGCGCCGCCCCCGACGGACACCGTCCGCCTGCGCCTCGTCGGCGAGGACCACTACGCCGACCTCCGCGGCCCCACCACCTGCGCCCTCCTCACCGAACCCGAGAAGCAGGCGATACACGACCGCCTCGGCCCGGACCCGCTGCGCGCCGGGGACGACCCCGACCGGGCCTGGCGCCGGATCGCGAGGTCCCGCACGACGATCGCCGCCCTCCTCATGGACCAGAAGGTCATCGCCGGCGTCGGCAACGTCTACCGCGCCGAGGTCCTCTTCCGCCACGGCATCGACCCGTACCGCGCGGGCAGGGACCTGACGGCGGGGGAGTGGACCGCGCTCTGGGACGACCTGGTGGAACTGATGCGCGAGGGCGTCCGCCTCAACCGCATCGACACCGTCCGCCCCGAACACACCCCCGAGGCCATGGGCCGCCCGCCCCGCGTCGACGACCACGGCGGCGAGGTCTACGTCTACCGCCGCGCGAACCTGCCCTGCCACCTCTGCGGCACGGAGATCCGCACGGCCGACCTGGCGGCCCGCAACCTCTTCTGGTGCCCGACCTGCCAGCGGCGCTGACCACGGCACCGCACCCGCCCGGGGCGATTTCACGCACCTTGTCACCGGGGTACCCCTGCACGGACACAGCCGGGGTGGATAGGGTCCAGGCCAATGGGTGACCGCACGGGAGTGAACACGTACGCGGCCCGGCTGCGCAGGCGCGCCCACCGGGCCCGCGTCGCGCTGCGCAGGACCGGGGTCGACTACTTCCGCGGCGGCGCCTCCGACCGCCTCGCCCTCGCCGGGCTGCTCCTGACCGTCCCGGCCATCGTCGGCGGCACCGTCCTCGACTCCGTCTGGTGCTCGCCCGCCGCCCTCGTCCTGCCGATCGTGGCCGGCGGCCTGCTGCTGCGGCCCGCCAGCCTCCTCGGCCTGTACGCGGCGGCCGCCGGCGGCCTGATCGTCGAGTCCGTGGTCCTCGGCCCGTACGCCGAGGGGCCCGCGCGCGTCACCCCGGGCACCGTCCTGGTGGTCGCCGCCTGCGGCCTCTTCGGCCTGCTCATCGCCCAGTTCCGGGCCCGCGTCGGGGTGCCCTGGCGGCGCGGCGGCACCATGCTCTTCGACCTGCGGGAACGGCTCCGGGTGCAGAGCGCGCTGCCCCGGCTGCCGCGCGGCTGGCACCGCGAGATGGCGCTCCGCCCGGCCGGCGGCCAGTCCTTCTCCGGCGACTTCGTCGTCGCCGCCCGCACCCACGGCGGCCGCACCCTGGAGGTCGTCCTCACCGACGTCTCCGGCAAGGGCATGGACGCGGCCTCCCGCTCCCTGCTGCTCTCCGGTGCCTTCGGCGGCCTCCTCGGCTCCCTCCCGCCGCACGGCTTCCTGCCCGCCGCCAACGGCTACCTGCTCCGGCAGAACTGGGACGAGGGCTTCGCCACCTCCATCCACCTCGTCCTCGACCTGGACTCCGGCGACTACGAGCTCTTCTCCGCCGGCCACCTGCCCGCCCTCCAGCTCCACTCCGGCACCGGCCGCTGGGAGGAGAAGGACGGCGAAGGACCCCTCCTCGGCGTCTACGACGGCGCCGAGTTCCACCCGGTCAAGGGCACCCTGCACCCCGGCGACGTCCTGATGCTCTTCACCGACGGCCTCGTGGAGGCCGCCGACCGCGACCTCGCCGAAGGCATCGACCGCCTCACCGGCGAGGCCGACCGCTGTGTCGCCGGCGGCTTCGAGGGCGTCGCCTGGCACCTCATCGAGGCCGTCGCCAAGGACGTCAACGACGACCGGGCCCTCCTCCTCATCTCCCGCCCGTCCTGACCCTCCGCCGCTGTGCGGTACCCCACGATTCGTCACCCCCCGGCGGGGGCAGGGAGGTTGGTGGCACGATGGAGGCACGGGGGGTGTCCGGAAGCGCCCTCCGCCGGCTAGGCGGAACCGACCGAGGGTGTGATCAGTTGTGGCCATTTCGCTGTCTGTGGTGTTGCTGTTGGCGATCGTCCTGGTGGTGCTGATCCGCGGCGGCAGCCTCAAGGGCGGCCCCGCCGTCGTCGCCGTCCTCTTCGGCTTCTTTCTCGCCTCCACCGGCATGGCCGACGACATCCAGCGCTTCCTGGACTCGATAACCCAGACGATCGCGGCCATCAAGTTCTGAGGAATCCGGGGAACCGAGGGGAATCGAGGGGGGATCGGGGGGGATCGGGGGAGCCCGGAAACGGCTCCGGGCCCGGTCCCTCGACGAGGAACCGGGCCCGGAGCCGTACACAGAGCGGGCGACGGGAATCGAACCCGCGTAGCTAGTTTGGAAGACTAGGGCTCTACCATTGAGCTACGCCCGCACGGAACGCGCCGCGGGTCGGAGCGACCACGGCACGGACAGCATCGTAGCCGGTCCGGAGCCGTCCGTGCACACCCCGGAGCACGTCCCGGAAAGAGGGGGCGTCACAGCGTCCCCGTACATGTACCCTACGTGTCGCACCGACGGGGTGTGGCGCAGCTTGGTAGCGCGTCCGCTTTGGGAGCGGAAGGCCGTGGGTTCAAATCCCGCCACCCCGACCATCATGATCCTCCGCGGCTTCGGCCTGGCGGGTTCTTGATCACGTTGTGGGCGCCGTCCCACGTGCGGTTACTATGCAAGCTGCGTGCCCGTGTGTCTTTCTGACCGGGCCCATCGGCCGGAACCGCCCCGTGCGGCTCCGCCGGAATCCAGGAATCAGCCACAAGGAGACCGAACCGTGAAGAGCGCCGTGGAGACCCTGAACCCGACCCGGGTTCGGCTCACTGTCGAGGTGCCCTTCGAGGAGCTCAAGGACAGCCTCGACGCGGCGTACAAGAAGATCAACCAGCAGGTCACGGTCAAGGGCTTCCGCAAGGGCAAGATCCCCGCGCGCGTCATCGACCAGCGTTTCGGCCGCGGCGCGGTGCTGGAGGAGGCCGTCAACGACGCGCTCCCGAAGCTCTACACCGAGGCTGTGAACGAGGCCGAGGTCAACCCGCTGGGCCAGCCCGAGGTGGACATCACGGAGCTGAAGGACGGCGAGCTGCTGGCCTTCACCGCCGAGGTCGACGTCCGCCCGACGATCGAGATCCCGGACTACTCCGGCATCGAGGTCGAGGTCGACGCGGTCGAGGTCACCGACGAGGACGTCGAGAAGTCCGTGGAGCAGCTGCGCGAGCGCTTCGCCTCCACGAACCCGGTCGAGCGCGCCGCCGCCGAGGGTGACGTCGTCACCGTCGACCTGGAGGCCAAGGTCGACGGCGAGGTGCTGCCCGACGGCGTCGCCAAGGGCGTCTCGTACACCATCGGCTCCGGCGAGCTGCTCGACGGCATCGACGCCGCCGTCACCGGCCTGGAGGCCGGTGGCGAGGCCACCTTCACCTCCGAGCTGAAGGGCGGCTCCGCCGCGGGCAAGGAGGCCGAGGTCACCGTCAAGGTCACCGCCGTCGCCGCCCGTGAGCTCCCCGAGCTCGACGACGAGTTCGCGCAGATGGCGTCGGAGTTCGACACCCTCGACGAGCTCAAGGCCGACAGCCGCAAGCGCCTCGAGAACATGAAGCAGTTCGACCAGGCCACCCAGGCCCAGGAGCGCGTCCTGGAGAAGTTCCTGGAGCTGGCGGAGATCCCCGTCCCCGAGAAGCTCCTCGAGGACGAGATCAACACCCGCAAGCACAACCTGGAGCACCACCAGCTCGGCCAGATGGGCCTGACCCTGGAGAAGTACCTGGAGCTCCAGGGCAAGACGGTCGAGGAGTTCGAGGCCGAGACCAAGGAGCAGGCGGTCAAGGGCATCAAGACCCAGTTCCTCCTCGACGAGCTCGTCTCCAAGGAGCAGCTCAACGTCGAGCAGGACGAGCTCACCGAGCACCTGATGCGCCGTGCCGCCTCCTCCGGCATGTCCCCCGACCAGTTCGCCCAGGCCGTCGTCCAGGGCGGCCAGGTGCCGATGCTGGTCGGCGAGGTCGCCCGCGGCAAGGCCCTCGCGGTCGTCGTCGAGGCCGCCAAGGTCGTCGACACCAAGGGTGAGATCGTGGACCTCTCCGACGACGAGGACGAGGTCGAGGCCGCCGCCGAGACGGTCGAGGCCGTCACCGGCGAGGCCGAGGTCGCCGAGGGCTCCGAGCAGAAGTAAGCCCCACCCCGGCTGGCGCCGAGGCCCGCGCCTCGCGCCGCCCACCGAGCCACGGGCCCGGCCGCACCGCAGTGCGGCCGGGCCCGTGGACGTACGCGGACCTTTTCATGCGCCGCCAACTACCTTGCGCTCCCAGCGAACAGTTCGGGAACCGGGATGGCGTTGTCCCACCTGCGCGTTAGGGTCCATGGATACGGGGGCAGTGCCCTCAGAACGAGACGCTGAGACGGCCCGGGGCCGTCGGAGACGAGCAGGTGGATACGTGACGAATCTGAAGCCTTACGCCGCGGGTGAGCCGTCCATCGGTGGCGGCCTCGGCGACCATGTCTACAACCGGCTGCTCGGCGAGCGCATCATCTTCCTCGGCCAGCAGGTCGACGACGAGATCGCCAACAAGATCACCGCGCAGATGCTCCTCCTGGCCGCCGACCCGGAGAAGGACATCTACCTCTACATCAACAGCCCCGGCGGTTCGGTGACGGCCGGCATGGCGATCTACGACACCATGCAGTACATCCCGAACGACGTCGTCACCATCGGCATGGGCATGGCCGCCTCCATGGGCCAGTTCCTGCTCACCGGCGGCACCGCCGGCAAGCGCTTCGCCCTGCCGAACACCGACGTCCTGATGCACCAGGGCTCCGCCGGCATCGGCGGCACCGCCTCGGACATCAAGATCCAGGCCGAGTACCTCCTCCGGACGAAGAAGCGCATGGCCGAGATCACCGCGCACCACTCCGGCCAGACCGTCGAGACGATCATCCGCGACGGTGACCGCGACCGCTGGTTCACCGCGCAGGAGGCCAAGGAGTACGGCCTCATCGACGACATCATCACGCACGCCGCGGGCGTTCCCGGCGGCGGCGGCACGGGCGCCTGAGCCCGGCACCGCCGAAGAGCCCCAGCCCCCGCCGAACGCCACCAGGACGGTGAACACCCACATGCAGAACAACCTCTCCCCGAGCGGCCTGTACACCGGCGCGCCGATGGACAACCGCTACGTCGTCCCGCGCTTCGTCGAGCGCACCTCGCAGGGCGTGCGCGAGTACGACCCGTACGCGAAGCTCTTCGAGGAGCGCGTGATCTTCCTCGGCGTGCAGATCGACGACGCCTCCGCCAACGACGTCATGGCGCAGCTGCTGTGCCTGGAGTCGATGGACCCGGACCGCGACATCTCCATCTACATCAACAGCCCCGGCGGCTCCTTCACCGCCCTCACGGCCATCTACGACACGATGCAGTTCGTGAAGCCGGACATCCAGACGGTCTGCATGGGCCAGGCGGCCTCCGCCGCGGCCGTGCTGCTCGCCGCCGGCACCCCCGGCAAGCGGATGGCCCTGCCCAACGCCCGCGTGCTGATCCACCAGCCCTCCGGCGGCACCGGCCGCGAGCAGCTCTCCGACCTGGAGATCGCGGCCAACGAGATCCTGCGCATGCGCAGCCAGCTGGAGGAGATGCTGGCCAAGCACTCCTCGACGCCGATCGAGAAGATCCGCGACGACATCGAGCGCGACAAGATCCTGACGGCCGAGGACGCCCTCGCGTACGGCCTGATCGACCAGATCGTCTCGACCCGCAAGAGCACGACCGCCGCGGCACACTGACGCCCGACCTTCCCCTGGCACGGTACGCGTGGCCGAATCGCGACCATGTGAACCGTGCCAAGGGGGGCCCGAACGGGGGGCCCGGCAAGGTACCGTCGAATATGAGGCACCAGGAGTCGCTGAACCAAGCGCTCCCAGGCGAAGGGGAAGCACCTCGTGGCACGCATCGGTGATGGCGGCGATCTGCTCAAGTGCTCGTTCTGCGGAAAGAGCCAGAAGCAGGTGAAGAAGCTCATCGCGGGACCCGGTGTGTACATCTGCGACGAGTGCATCGACCTCTGCAACGAGATCATCGAAGAGGAACTCGCGGAGACGAGCGAGGTGCGCTGGGAGGAACTCCCCAAGCCCCGCGAGATCTACGAGTTCCTGGAGGGCTACGTCGTCGGCCAGGAGCCGGCGAAGAAGGCGCTCTCCGTCGCCGTGTACAACCACTACAAGCGCGTCCAGGCCGGCGAGAACGGCGGCGCGCAGGGCCGTGACGACGCCATCGAACTGGCCAAGTCCAACATCCTGCTGCTCGGCCCCACCGGCTCCGGCAAGACGCTCCTGGCCCAGACGCTGGCCCGGATGCTCAACGTCCCGTTCGCCATCGCCGACGCGACGGCGCTGACCGAGGCCGGCTACGTCGGCGAGGACGTCGAGAACATCCTGCTCAAGCTGATCCAGGCCGCGGACTACGACGTCAAGAAGGCCGAGACCGGCATCATCTACATCGACGAGATCGACAAGGTCGCCCGTAAGAGCGAAAACCCGTCGATCACCCGCGATGTGAGCGGCGAGGGCGTGCAGCAGGCCCTCCTGAAGATCCTGGAAGGCACCACGGCCTCCGTCCCGCCGCAGGGCGGCCGGAAGCACCCGCACCAGGAGTTCATCCAGATCGACACGACGAACGTGCTCTTCATCGTGGGCGGCGCCTTCGCCGGCCTGGAGAAGATCATCGAGTCGCGGGCGGGCGCCAAGGGCATCGGCTTCGGGGCGACCATCCGCTCCAAGCGCGAGATCGAGGCGAGCGACCAGTTCCAGGAGGTCATGCCGGAGGACCTGGTGAAGTTCGGGATGATCCCCGAGTTCATCGGCCGCCTCCCCGTCATCACCTCGGTCCACAACCTCGACCGCGAGGCCCTCCTCAAGATCCTCGTCGAGCCCCGCAACGCCCTGGTGAAGCAGTACCAGCGCCTCTTCGAACTCGACGGCGTCGAGCTGGACTTCGACCGCCCGGCCCTGGAGGCCATCGCTGACCAGGCCATCCTCCGCGGCACCGGCGCCCGCGGCCTGCGCGCCATCATGGAGGAGGTCCTCCAGTCGGTGATGTACGAGGTCCCCTCCCGCAAGGACGTGGCCCGCGTCGTCATCACGGCGGACGTCGTCCGCAACAACGTGAACCCGACCCTGGTCCCGAGGATCGTCAAGAACGACGGCCGCCACGAGAAGTCGGCGTAACCCGGAAGCACGACGAAGGGGCGCCCCCACCAGGCCGGTGGGGGCGCCCCTTCGTCGTGTTCCGTCCGCGTCAGAGCTTGACGCGGACCTCCTTGCGGAGCTTGGCGGCGATCGCGGCGACCTCGTCGACGGTGCCGCCCTTGCCGGTCATCATGTCGGCCAGGTTGAAGTGCATCACATAGGCGAGCGTGCTGTGGTCGGCCCAGAGGCAGATCGGCATGGTGACCTCCTTGGGGCCGAGGCCCCCGGACTCCTCACCCGTCTTGGACTTGAGCTCCTGGCACTTCATCACGGCACCGTCGAGCTCCGCCGGGGAGACGCTCTTGGGCTCACCGATGAGCTCGCCCTCGTTCTTGTCCTTCTCGGCTTCCACCTCGGCCTTCATGTCGGCGAAGGCGTTGTCGATGGTCTTCTCGGGGTCGTCGATCGTGCCGTACGCACCACCGAACATCAGCATCTTGCCCGCCAGCGGGTTGCTGGTGTCCTTCACCTGGTAAGAGCCGTTGGCCCGCTGGGGGTTCTTGACGCCGTACTTCTCCGCGTCCTTGATGAAGTCGTCCTCGTCCGACTTCTTGCTGCCGTCCGGAGACTTCTTGTACTCGCCCAGCACCGTCTCCGGCGTGACCAGCTTGTGCGGGCCGTCGTTCGCGACGGAGGCGCCACCGCCGCCGAACACGAAGTACGCGCCCACCGCGATCGCGGCCACGACCGCCGCCGCGCCGATCATCATCGGGGCCTTGCTCTTCTTCGGGGCCGGCGGGGGCGGCGGGTAGCCGCCGGGGCCCTGCGGGGCGCCGTACTGCGGCTGCTGGCCGTACGGGTTCGGCTGCTGCTGCGGGTAGCCGTACGGCGGCTGCTGCGGCGGCACGCCCTGCGGGGCCTGCTGGGGGTAGCCGTAACCGGGCTGCGGGGCCTGCGGCTGCCCGTACGGGCCGGGCTGCTGACCGTAGGGCCCGGGCTGCTGGGGCTGCTGCCCCCCGTACGGGCCCGGCTGGTTGTAACTCATCGACTGGTTCCCCTCACAGGATGTTTATGCGTAGCGAACATCCTGTCGGAAGCCGCCCGGCGGTGGGGCAGTGGGGGGTGCACCGTTACGGAACAATCGCGTTTCAGGACCGGCCCGTGACACCCCTAAACTGGGCCCGTGACCGAGAACACTCAGCAGCAGACAGCAGCCACCACCGAATTGCCGACCCAGTACACGCCGGCCGAGGTAGAGGGGCCGCTGTACGAGCGCTGGGTAGACCGGGGTTACTTCACGGCCGACGCGAAGAGCGAGAAGCCGCCGTACACCATCGTCATCCCGCCGCCGAACGTCACCGGCTCGCTCCACCTGGGCCACGCCTTCCAGCACACGCTGATGGACGCCCTGACCCGCCGCAAGCGCATGCAGGGCTTCGAGTCCCTCTGGCTGCCCGGCATGGACCACGCCGGCATCGCCACCCAGAACAAGGTCGAGCAGCAGCTCGCCGAGGAGGGCAAGTCCCGCCACGACCTGGGCCGCGAGGAGTTCGTCGAGCGCGTCTGGCAGTGGAAGGAGGAGTACGGCGGCAAGATCCTCGGCCAGATGCGCCGGCTCGGCGACGGCGTCGACTGGAGCCGCGAGCGCTTCACCATGGACGAGGGCCTGTCCCGTGCCGTCCAGACCATCTTCAAGAAGCTCTACGACGACGAGCTGATCTACCGCGCCGAGCGCATCATCAACTGGTGCCCGCGCTGCCTCACCGCGATCTCGGACATCGAGGTCGAGTACCAGGAAGACGCCGGCGAGCTGGTCTCCATCCGGTACGGCGAGGGCGAGGACTCCCTGGTCGTCGCCACCACCCGCGCCGAGACGATGCTCGGTGACACGGCCGTCGCCGTCCACCCGGACGACGAGCGGTACCGGCACCTCATCGGCAAGCAGATCAAGCTGCCGCTGACCGACCGCACCATCCCGGTCGTCGCCGACACCCACGTCGACCCCGAGTTCGGCACCGGAGCCGTCAAGGTGACCCCGGCGCACGACCCGAACGACTTCGCCATCGGCCAGCGCCACGGCCTGCCGTCGCTGACCGTCATGGACGAGCACGGCGTCATCACCGTCCACGGCCCCTTCCTCGGCCTGGACCGCTTCGAGGCCCGCTCCGCGGTCGTCGGCGCCCTGCGCGAGCAGGGCAGGATCGTCGCCGAGAAGCGTCCGTACATGCACTCCGTCGGCCACTGCTCGCGCTGCAGGACCACCGTCGAGCCGCGCCTGTCCATGCAGTGGTGGGTCAACGTCAAGCCGCTCGCCAAGGCCGCCGGCGACGCGGTCCGCGACGGCCGGGTCAAGATCCACCCCGAGGACATGTCGAAGCGCTACTTCGACTGGGTCGACAACATGAACGACTGGTGCATCTCGCGCCAGCTGTGGTGGGGTCACCGCATCCCGATCTGGTACGGCCCCGACGGCGAGATCGTCTGCGTCGGCCCCGACGAGCAGCCGCCGACGGGCGAGGGCTGGCACCAGGACACCGACGTCCTCGACACCTGGTTCTCCTCCGGCCTGTGGCCGTTCTCCACCCTCGGCTGGCCGGAGAAGACCCCGGACCTGGAGAAGTTCTACTCCACCGACGTCCTGCTCACCGGCCACGACATCATCTTCTTCTGGGTCGCCCGGATGATGATGTTCGGCCTGTACGCGATGGACGGCCAGGTCCCGTTCACCACGATCGCGCTGACCGGCCTGGTCCGCGACGAGCGCGGCAAGAAGATGTCGAAGTCCTTCGGCAACGTCGTGGACCCGCTGGACTGGATGGACAAGTACGGCTCCGACGCCGTCCGTTTCACCCTGGCCAAGGGCGCCAACCCGGGCACCGACGTCCCGATCGGCGAGGACTGGGTCCAGGCGTCCCGGAACTTCGCCAACAAGATCTGGAACGCGACCCGGTTCGCGATGATGAACGGCGCCACGACCGAGGGCGAACTGCCCCCGGCCGAGAAGCTGTCGGCGACCGACCGCTGGATCCTGTCCCGCCTCAACACCACGGTCGCGCAGGTCGACGCGTACTACGACGACTTCCAGTTCGCCAAGCTGAGCGAGGCGCTCTACCACTTCGCGTGGGACGAGGTCTTCGACTGGTACGTCGAGCTGTCGAAGACGACCTTCTTCGCGGGCGGCGAGGGCGCGAAGGTCTCCGGCCGCGTCCTCGGCGAGGTCCTCGACGTCCTGATGCGCCTGCTGCACCCGGTGATGCCGTTCGTCACCGAGACGCTGTGGACCACGCTCACCGGCCGCGAGTCCATCGTGGTCGCCGAGTGGCCGGCCGACAGCGGCTTCCGCGACGAGGCCGCCGAGCGCGAGATCGAGCTGGTCCAGCAGGTCGTCACCGAGGTCCGCCGCTTCCGCTCGGACCAGGGCCTCCAGCCCGGCCAGAAGGTTCCCGCCCGCCTCGACCTGGCCGGCACCGCGCTCGCCCCGCACGAGGCCGCCATCCGCCAGCTGCTGCGCCTCCAGCCGGAGGGCGAGGGCTTCGCCGCCACCGCCTCCCTGCCGGTCGCCGGCGCCACCGTCGCGCTCGACCTGTCGGGCACCATCGACGTGGCCGCCGAGCGCAAGCGCCTCGCGAAGGACCTGGCCGCCGCCGAGAAGGAGAAGGCCCAGGCCGAGGGCAAGCTCGGCAACGAGGCCTTCCTCGCCAAGGCCCCGGACAACGTGGTCGACAAGATCCGCACCCGCCTCGCCAAGGCGGACGAGGACATCGCCCGCGTCCAGGCCCAGCTGGACCGCCTGCCGCAGGCGTAACGCGTACGGGGGAGGGGCCCGGGACCGGTCGGTCCCGGGCCCCTCCTGCGTCCCCGGCCGCCCCGCCCACTCCGGAAAGGGGAGGGTCGGCCGTCCTGTCGGTGGGTCTCCGTAGACTTGGGGGCGTGAGTGACCCGAGCGATCCGCGCGACTTTGCCGACGAGCCCGCCGACGCCTTCGACGACATCGTCGACGAAGAGACGACGAGAGACCCCGACCTGGCGGTGATCGAGGCCGGCAGCCGCACCCTGCGTGCCCTGGCCGGTCCGCCGCAGGGCGACCCCGTGCCCACCCGCCCCGAGGACCCGGAGCTGGACAAGGCGCTGCGCGAGGTCGAGACCGAGCTGGCCACCCGG
Source organism: Streptomyces sp. CC208A (assembly GCF_030010625.1). Taxonomy (GTDB): domain Bacteria; phylum Actinomycetota; class Actinomycetes; order Streptomycetales; family Streptomycetaceae; genus Streptomyces. The sequence goes on from NZ_JASCXN010000030.1 coordinate 77,497, forward strand.
TGGGGCGAGACCAAGCTGGAGCCCTCGGTCAAGCGGATCGCGGCGCTCATGGACGTGCTGGGCGAGCCGCAGCGCGCGTATCCCTCGATCCACATCACGGGCACCAACGGCAAGACGTCCACCGCCCGCATGATCGAGTCCCTGCTCGGCGCCTTCGAGCTGCGCACCGGCCGCTACACCTCGCCGCACGTGCAGACGATCACCGAGCGGATCAGCCTGGACGGCGCCCCGATCTCCGCCGAGCGGTTCATCGAGACGTACCAGGACGTCAAGCCGTACGTGGAGCTGGTCGACGCCCGCGAGGAGTACCGGCTCTCCTTCTTCGAGGTCCTCACCGGCATGGCGTACGCGGCCTTCGCCGACGCGCCGGTCGACGCGGCCGTCGTCGAGGTCGGCATGGGCGGCACCTGGGACGCGACCAACGTGATCGACGGCTCCGTCGCCGTCGTCACCCCGATCGACCTGGACCACACCGACCGGCTCGGCGAGACCACCGCCGAGATCGCCGGTGAGAAGTCCGGGGTGATCAAGCAGGGCGCGACCGTCATCCTGGCCCAGCAGCCGGTGGACGCCGCCCAGGTGCTCCTGAAGAAGGCCGTCGACGTCGACGCGACCGTGGCCCGCGAGGGCATGGAGTTCGGCGTCGTCTCCCGCGAGGTGGCCGTCGGCGGCCAGCTGCTGACCCTGCGCGGCCTCGGCGGCGAGTACGACGAGATCTTCCTGCCGCTGTACGGCGCCCACCAGGCGCACAACGCGGCCGTGGCGCTCGCCGCCGTCGAGGCGTTCTTCGGCATCGGCGCCGAGCACGCCCGCACCCTCGACATCGACACCGTCCGGCGCGCCTTCGCCCAGACCTCCTCGCCGGGCCGGCTCGAAGTCGTCCGCTCCTCCCCGACGGTCATCCTCGACGCCGCGCACAACCCGCACGGGGCCCGCGCCACCGCCGAGGCCGTCTCCGAGTCCTTCGGCTTCTCCCGGCTCATCGGCGTCGTCTCCACCAGCGGCGACAAGGACGCCCGGGGGCTCCTGGAGGCCTTCGAGCCGATCTTCGCCGAGATCGTCGTCACCCAGAACTCCACCTCCCGCGCCACCGACGTCGACGCGCTCGCCGCGGCCGCCGTCGAGGTCTTCGGCGAGGACCGGGTCGTCGTCGAGCCCCGGCTGCCCGACGCCCTGGAGACGGCGATCACGCTCGCCGAGGAGGAGGCCGAGTACGGCGGCGCCGGTGTCCTGGTGACCGGTTCGATCTTCACGGTCGGCGACGCCCGGCTGCTGCTCAAGAGGGGCTGACCCGGCATGCGTACGCTCTGCTCCTCCACGCTCATCGGCGAGTTCTTCGTGATCGGCTTCGCCGGTCTCGTCGCCATGAAGGACCCCTCCCTCACCACCTCCACCGTCTGGTGGGTGTGCGGCGTCGCCATGGTCCTGTCGGTGCTGCTCTGCGGGATGATCACCCGTCCCGGTGGTGTCCAGCTCGGCTGGGCGCTCCAGATCGGGCTGGTCGTCAGCGGTTTCTTCGTCCCCGTCATGTACTTCCTCGGGGCGGTCTTCGCCGTCCTGTGGTGGTGCTCGGTGCACTACGGGCGCAAGGTGGACGAGATCAAGGCCCGCTGGGCCGCGTCGAACGCCGCCCAGGGCTCCGCAGGGCCTGACGCTGCGTGACGGCAATCGGTGCGGGCCCTGTAGATTCATAGGCCCGCACGTCTTTTCCGAAGGAGTTCCCCCCGTGAGCCAGCGCACGCTCGTCCTGCTCAAGCCCGACGCGGTCCGCCGCGGTCTGATCGGCGAGATCATCGGCCGCATCGAGCGCAAGGCCGGCTGGACCATCACGGCCCTGGAACTGCGCGAGCTGGACCAGGAGACGCTGGAGCAGCACTACGGCGAGCACAAGGGCAAGCCCTTCTACGAGCCGCTGATGGGCTTCATGGCCTCCGGTCCGGTCGTCGCGCTCGTCGTCGAGGGCGAGCGGGTCATCGAAGGCGTCCGCCAGCTGGCCGGCCCGACCGACCCGATCGCCGCCGCGCCGGGCTCCATCCGCGGCGACTACGGCACCATCGTCCGCGAGAACCTCATCCACGCCTCGGACTCCGAGGAGTCCGCCGCGCGCGAGCTGAAGATCTTCTTCCCCGGTCTCGCGTGACTCCCGGTCTCGCGTGACTCCCGGTCCCGTGTGACCCCGGCTGACCCCGCGTCAGCCGAACAGTTGCCACGTGTGGGGCGACCGAAGGAATTCGGCCGCCCCCAGGCATATGAACGCCAATCCCGGGAACGGATCGCCGCGTCCTACCGTCACCTAGTACAGAGGTGGACCAGCGCGCGCCATCCGCGTGAGCGGCACTACGATGAAAACTCTTCGCCGCACCACCCTCAGCCATGGGAAACAAGGGGAACTTCATGTCGTTCATCGGCCGTGACATGGCTGTCGACCTCGGGACCGCCAACACGCTGGTGTACGTCAGGGGTCGAGGCATCGTCCTCAACGAGCCGTCCGTCGTCGCGATCAACACCAACACCGGCGGAATCCTCGCGGTGGGTGCCGAGGCGAAGAAGATGATCGGCAGGACCCCCGGCAACATCGTCGCCGTCCGCCCGCTGAAGGACGGCGTCATCGCCGACTTCGAGATCACCGAGCGGATGCTCCGCTACTTCATCCTCAAGATCCACAAGCGGCGCTACCTCGCCCGCCCCCGGGTCGTGGTCTGCGTGCCCTCCGGCATCACCGGCGTCGAGCGCCGCGCCGTCATCGAGGCATCCACCCAGGCCGGCGCCCGCCAGGTGCACATCATCGAGGAGCCCATGGCGGCGGCCATCGGCTCCGGCCTCCCCGTCCACGAGGCCACCGGCAACATGGTCGTCGACATCGGCGGCGGCACCACGGAGGTCGCCGTGATCTCCCTCGGAGGAATCGTCACGGCACAGTCCATCCGGGTCGCCGGCGACGAGCTGGACAACGCGATCATCCAGCACATCAAGAAGGAGTACTCGCTCCTCCTCGGTGAGCGCACCGCCGAACAGATCAAGATCACCATCGGTTCGGCCTACGACCTGGAGCAGGACGAGCACACCGAGATCCGCGGCCGCGACCTCGTCTCGGGCCTCCCCAAGACGGTCGTCATCTCGGCCGCCGAGGTCCGCAAGGCCATCGAGGAGCCGGTCAACGCGATCGTCGACGCCGTGAAGACCACCCTCGACAAGTGCCCGCCGGAGCTCTCCGGTGACGTGATGGACCGCGGCATCGTTCTCACGGGTGGCGGCGCCCTGCTGCGCGGCCTCGACGAGCGGCTGCGCCGCGAGACCGGCATGCCGATCCACATCGCCGAGGACCCGCTGGACTCGGTCGCCCTCGGATCAGGCAAGTGCGTCGAGGAGTTCGAGGCGCTCCAGCAGGTCCTGGACGCCCAGCCGCGCCGCTGACCCGCCGGCCGGGCGCGAGCCCGTACGGTACGGACATCTGCACAACGAACCACGAGGAAGGGCACGGCCGCCGCACGTGAGGGACACACGAGAGAGCCGGCTGCTCCTGGTGCTGCTGGTCGTGATCGCGTTCGCGCTGATCACGGTGGACATCCGCGGCGGTCAGGAGTCGCCGGTCGACGGCGCCCGGCAGGCCGCCGCCGCCGTCTTCGGACCCGTCGAGAACGGCGTCGCGGCGGCGGTCGACCCCATCGGCAACGCCATAGGCGCCGTACGGGACTCCGGCGAGCGGCACACCAGGATCGCCGCCCTGGAGAAGGAGAACGCCGAGCTCAAGGCGAAGCTCGGCAGCGACGACCGCAACCGCAGCCGGCTGCGCGAACTCGACACCCTGCTCAGGACCGCCGGAGCCGGCCAGTACGGCATCAAGGGCGCCCAGGTCATCGCCATAGGAGCGGCCCAGGGCTTCTCCTGGACCGTCACCGTCGACGTCGGCGCCCGCGACGGCATCCAGCGCGACATGACCGTGCTCAACGGCGCCGGACTCGTCGGCCGGGTCACCACCGTCGGCCCGACCACCTCCACGGTCCTGCTCGCCAACGACCCCGACTTCACCGTCGGCACCCGCATGGAGAAGACCGACGAACTCGGCTTCGCCACCGGCCAGGGCGACCGCCCGCTGCTCGTCCAGCTCCTCAACGGCAAGGCCAAGGTGAAGAAGGGCGACCGCCTCGTCACCTTCGGCTCGTCCGGGAACAAGCCCTTCGTGCCCGGCGTGCCCGTCGGCGAGATCGTCCGAGTCGACCCCTCGAGCGGCGGCCTCACCCGTAACGTCTACGTCCGCCCGTACGTCGCCTTCAGCAAGCTCGACATCGTCGGCGTCGTCGTCCAGGCCCCCCGCTCCGACCCGCGCGACACGGTGCTGCCGCCGAAGCCGAAGCCCGCGCCGACCGTCACCGTCACGGTCACCGCGAAGCCGCCCGCCGACGGCGAGCAGGCGAACGAGCGGCCCCAGGGCGAGGCGGCCGAGCAGCCCCTCAAGAACCAGGACCAGGCGCAGAACCAGGCCGACACCCCGCAGGACCAGGCGCAGCAGAACCCGAACCAGGACCAGAACCAGGCCCAGGACCCGAACGACCAGGGGGACGCGACACCGTGAAGTTCAACCGCATCCTCCTCTCCGCGACCCTGATCGCGGTCGCCCTCGTCGTCCAGGTCTCCGTCCTCGCCCGGCTCCAGCTCCCCGGTGCCGTCCCCGACCTCGTCCTCCTCACGGTCGTCGCCCTCGCCCTCGTCCACGGCCCGGTCACCGGCTCCCTCGTAGGCTTCTCCGCCGGCCTCCTCGCCGACCTGGCCCCGCCCGCCGACCACGCCGCCGGCCGCTACGCCCTCGTGCTCTGCGTGGTCGGCTACCTCGTCGGCCTCGTCCGGCCCGAGAACGGCCGGTTCACCTCCGCCGTCGGCCCGATGGCCGCCGTCGTCGGCGCGGCCGTCGGCTCCACCCTGCTCTACGCGGGCGTCGGCGCCCTCGTCGGCGACACCGCCGCCCGCCACGTCGGCCTCACCTCCCTGCTCCTCACCGCCGTCGTCTACGACCTGCTGCTCGCCCCCTTCACGGTGCCGCTCGTCATGGCCCTGGCCCGGCGGGCCGAGAACGACCCGGTCGCCGACGCCACCGGGGCGGGCGGCGGCGCCGACGTCTCCTCCGGCTGGCTCTCCTCCGGCACCGGCCTGAGGATCGGCACCCAGCGCGGCGGCCTGCGCGTCAAGGCGGCCCGCACCCGCGCCACCCGCGCCGGACGCATCAAGGGAGTCAAGCGACTGTGACCGAGGGGGCCCCGGCGGCATGACCAACATCCCCGAGACCGGACGGACCCCCCGGGTCCAGACCCGGCTCGTCGTCATCCAGATCCTCGTCGTCTCGCTGCTGCTCACCCTGGGCGGCCGGCTCTGGTACCTCCAGATCCGCAACGGCAAGGAGTACACGGACGAGGCCAGGAACAACCACATCCAGCAGGTCGTCCAGCCCGCCGTCCGCGGCTCCATCCTCGACGCCCGGGGCGTCCCGCTCGCCGACAACGAGACCCGGCTGGTGGTCTCCGCCTCGCGCACCGAGCTGATGAAGATGAAGGACCGCGGCAAGGCCGTCCTCACCCGGCTCGCCGGCGTCCTGGAGATGAAGCCCGAGGACGTCATCAACAAGATCCGGCTGTGCGACTCCCAGACGCCCAAGCCCTGCTGGAACGGCTCCCCGTACCAGCCGATCCCGGTCACCGACGAGGCCACCACCCAGCAGGCCCTGACGATCCGTGAGAGCGCCGAGGACTTCCCCGGCATCACCGCGGAGCCCACCGCCGTCCGCCGCTACCCCGCGCTCGGCGGAGCCCGTACCGCACAGGTCCTCGGCTACCTCTCGCCCGTCACCGACGAGGAGATCGCGAAGGCCAAGGACACCGACTCGCCGTTCCTCCGCTCCGACCAGGTCGGCCGCTCCGGCATCGAGCGCACCTACGACAAGGAGCTGCGCGGCAAGGCCGGCGTGACCCGCTACGAGGTCGACAAGCTCGGCCGCGTCATGGGCCAGACCAAGGCCGACCCCGGCGTGGCCGGCTCCACCCTCGTCACCAGCATCGACGCCCGGGTCCAGGCCGTCGCCGAGTACGAGCTCGCGCAGGCGATGAAGACCGTCCGCGGCGAGACCGACAAGATCACCGGCCGGAAGTACGAGGCCGACTCCGGAGCGGTCGTCGTCATGGAGACGAAGACCGGCCGGGTCGTCGCCATGGCCTCCCAGCCCGACTACGACCCCAACGTCTGGATCGGCGGCATCTCCGCCAAGGACTACGCCTCCCTCACCAGCAAGGGCTCCAACTACCCGCTGCTCAACCGCGCCATCCAGGGCCAGGCCCCGGCCGGCTCCATCTTCAAGGTGGTCTCCGCGAGCGCCGCCGTCCGCGCCGGCTACGACTTCAACGACAGGTACAACTGCAGCGCCTCCTACAGCCTCGGCAACCGCAGCTTCGCCAACTTCGAGTCCCAGGGCCACGGCCCCATCACCCTCGGCGAGGCCCTCAAGTACTCCTGCAACACCGTCTTCTACGCCCTCGGCCACAAGGAGTGGCAGAAGGACGGCGGCATCACCCCGAACAAGGACGCGCACGACTGGTTCTACGTGACCGCCCGCGACTTCGGCCTCGGCTCGGAGACCGGCGTCGACCTCCCCAACGAGGTCACGGGCCGCATCCCGGACCGCCAGTGGAAGCAGAAGTTCTGGGAGGCCAACAAGGACGCCTGGTGCAAGCAGGGCAAGAAGGGCGGCAGCTACGTCGAGCAGATCGCGTACGAGAGCTGCCTCGAAGGCAACCAGCTGAAGGCGTACGACAGCATCAACTTCGCGATCGGACAGGGCGACGTCCTCGTCACCCCCATCCAGATGGCGACCATCTACGCCGCCATCAGCAACGGCGGCACGCTCTACGACCCCCACGTCGGCAAGGCCGTCATCAGCCCCGACGGCAAGCAGGTCCGGGAGATCAAGCCCAAGGCCCACGGCAGGCTGCCGGTCGACGCCCGGACCATCCGCGACCTCGACAAGGGCCTGCGCTCCGTCGTCGAGCCCGGCGGCACCGCCGCCTGGCGGTTCGGCGGCTGGCCCCAGGACAAGATCCCGATGCGCGCCAAGACCGGCACCGCCCAGGTCTACGGCAAGCAGACCACCTCGTGGCTCGCGACCTACACCGACGACTTCACCATCGTCATGACCATCTCCCAGGCCGGCACCGGCTCCGGCGCCTCCGGCCCCGCCGTGCGCAACATCTACGACGCCCTCTACGGCCTCGACGACGCCGGCAACCAGGACCTCAAGCGCGCCCTGCTGCCCCGGCCGCAGACGGCGCTGCCGAAGATCGACGCCGACGGCACCATCGCCGCCCCCGCCATCAAGGCGTACGACCCCACGTCCCAGCTGGTCGCCCCGGACGGGAAGAACGGCGCGAACGGCGCCGGGGGACCGCAGCACGCGGGCACGCCCCCGAACAGGAGGGACTGACGCGATGCCCGCCCGGACGAACTTCTCCGTCTCCCGCTACGCCCCCGACCGCGGCCCCGTCGCCCGGCTGACCGCCCGCGACTCGGTGCTGCGCCGGCTCGACTGGCCGATACTGCTCTCCGCGCTCGCGCTCTCGCTGATCGGCTCGCTGCTCGTCTGGTCGGCGACCCGGGGCCGTACCGAGCTCACCAACGGCGACCCGCAGTACTTCCTCTTCCGGCACCTGCTGAACACCGGCATCGGGGTCGTCCTGATGATAGGGACGGTCTGGCTGGGACACCGCACCCTGCGCGGCGCCGTCCCGGTCCTCTACGGCCTGTCGATCGTGCTGATCCTCGCCGTCCTCACCCCGCTCGGCGCCACCATCAACGGCGCCCACGCGTGGATCGTGATCGGCGGCGGCTTCTCGCTCCAGCCCAGCGAGTTCGTGAAGGTCACCATCATCCTGGTGATGGCGGTGCTGCTCGCGGCGAAGGTGGACGCGGGCGACCAGCTCCATCCGGACCACGGGACCGTCGCCAAGTCCCTGGTCTTCGCCGCCCTCCCCATGGGCATCATCATGCTCATGCCGGACCTCGGCTCGGTCATGGTGATGATCGTGATCGTGCTCGGCGTGCTGCTCGCCTCCGGCGCCTCCAACCGCTGGGTCCTCGGCCTGATCGGCTCGGGCATCGCCGGAGCGGTCCTCGTCACCGCCCTCGGCATGCTCGACGAGTACCAGATCAACCGCTTCGCCGCCTTCGCCAACCCCGACCTCGACCCCTCCGGCGTCGGCTACAACACCAACCAGGCCCGCATCGCCATCGGCTCCGGCGGCCTCAAGGGCGCCGGGCTCTTCAACGGCCACCAGACCAGCGGCCAGTTCGTCCCCGAACAGCAGACCGACTTCGTCTTCACCGTCGCCGGCGAGGAACTCGGCTTCATCGGCTCTGGCTTCATCCTGCTGCTGCTCGGCGTCGTGCTCTGGCGGGCCTGCCGGATCGCCCGCGAGACCACCGAGCTGTACGGCACGATCGTCGCCGCCGGCATCATCGCCTGGTTCGCCTTCCAGTCCTTCGAGAACATCGGCATGAACCTCGGCATCATGCCCGTCGCCGGTCTGCCGCTGCCCTTCGTCTCCTACGGCGGCTCCTCGATGTTCGCCGTCTGGGTGGCGATCGGACTGCTCCAGTCGATCCGCGTACAACGGCCGATGACCGCCTGACGCCCGGCCGCCCCGGCGACTAGATTCGACCTATGGCGGAGACCAAGCGCGAGATCGAGCGGAAGTACGAAGCCACCGCGGAGACCCGGCTGCCGGACCTCACCCGAGCGGCCGGGGTCGCGTCGGTGACGGGCGAGGGCGTCACCGAGCTCGACGCGGTCTACTACGACACGCCCGATCTGCGGCTCGCCGCCGACTCCCTCACCCTGCGGCGCCGCACCGGCGGCAAGGACGCCGGCTGGCACCTCAAGTTCCCCGTCGCCGTCGGCGTCCGCGACGAGATCAGGGCCCCGCTCTCGGACACGCTCCCGCGCCCCCTGGCGGGACTCCTGCGCTCCCGGCTCCGCGGCGCCGACGTCGTCCCCGTCGTCCGGCTCCGCTCCGCCCGCGACGTGCGGCACCTCCGGGACGAGGACGGCACCGTCCTGGCGGAGCTCTCCGTCGACACCGTCCACGCCGACCGACTCCTTCCCGAAGACGCCGAGGATGCCGAAGGCTCCGGCGCCACTGCCACCGCCTGGACCGAGATCGAGGTCGAGCTCGCCGACGACGCCGACCCCGCCGTCCTCGACGCCGTCGAGAAACGCCTGCGGAAGGCCGGCATCCACCCCTCCGACGCCCCCTCCAAACTGGCCCGCGCCCTCGACGAGACCGGCCTGGCGCCCGAACGGGCGGAGCCGCGCGGCGACGGTTCGGCGGGCGCGGCGGTCCTCGCGTACATACGGGAGCAGATCGAGGCCCTCGTCCGGCTCGACCCCGCCGTCCGCCGCGACCTGCCCGACGCCGTCCACCGGATGCGGGTCGCCTGCCGCCGCCTCCGCAGCGCCTTCAAGACCTACCGCACGGTCCTCGACCGGGAGGTCACCGACCCGATCGGCGCCGAGCTGAAGTGGCTCGCCGGCGAGCTCGGCCATGCCCGCGACCAGGAGGTCCTGGACGCCCGGCTGCGCGCCGCCCTCGACGACCTGCCCCGCGAACAGCTCCACGGCCCGGTCCGCGGCCGGCTCCGCGCCTGGGACCGGGCCCGCTCCGCCGGCTCCCGGCGCCGCGCCCTCGACGCCCTCGACTCGTCCCGCCACCTCGCTCTCCTCGACGCCCTCGACCGGCTCCTCGCCGACCCGCCGCTGAAGCCCGCCGCCCGCAAGAAGGCCGCGAAGGTGCTGCCGAAGGCGGTCCTGCGCGACCACGCCCGGCTCGCCGACCGGATCGCCCCCGCCCTCGCCCTCGACCCCGGCCACGAGCGCGACCTCGCCCTCCACGAGGCCCGCAAGGCCGCCAAACGGGCCCGGTACGCCGCCGAGGCCGCCGCCCCCACCCTCGGCAAGCCCGCCGAACGCCTCGCCAAGAAGGTCAAGGCCGTCCAGACCCTCCTCGGCGACCACCAGGACGCGGTCGTCGCCCGCGCCGCCCTGCGCGACCTCGCCGCCCAGGCCGAAGCGGCCGGCGAACCCTCCTTCACCTGGGGCGTTCTCCACGCCAAGCAGGAAGAGGCCGCGGCGGCGGGCGAGCGGGAACTGCCGGAGGTGTGGGAGCGGGCGGCGGCCCCGGAGCTCCGGGCGGCACTGAGCCGCTGAGCACCGGGGTACGCTTGAGAGTCGCCCCCCTGCCAGCTCACGAAGGTTCGAGATGTCTGCTGCCGAGTCTGTCTTCCCGCAGCTCGAAGCTCTGCTCCCGCACGTGCAGAAGCCGATTCAGTACGTCGGTGGAGAGCTGAACTCCACGGTCAAGCCCTGGGAGTCCGCCGACGTCCGCTGGGCGCTGATGTACCCGGACGCGTACGAGGTCGGCCTGCCCAACCAGGGCGTCATGATCCTCTACGAGGTGCTGAACGAGCGCGAGGGCGTCCTCGCCGAGCGCACCTACAGCGTCTGGCCGGACCTCGAAGAGCTGATGCGCGAGCACGGGGTGCCGCAGTTCACGGTCGACAGCCACCGCCCGGTCGGCGCCTTCGACGTCTTCGGCCTGTCCTTCTCCACGGAGCTGGGCTACACCAACATGCTCACCGCCCTCGACCTGGCGGGCATCCCGCTGGAGTCGAAGGACCGCACCGTCGACCACCCGATCGTGCTCGCCGGCGGCCACGCCGCCTTCAACCCCGAGCCGATCGCGGACTTCATCGACGCGGCGATCATCGGCGACGGCGAGCAGGCCGTCCTCGACATGACCGAGATCATCCGCGCCTGGAAGGCCGAGGGCCGCCCCGGCGGCCGCGAGGAGGTCCTCCTCCGCCTCGCCAAGACCGGCAGCGTCTACATCCCGGCCTTCTACGACGTCGAGTACCTGCCGGACGGCCGCATCGGCCGCGTCGTCCCCAACCGCTCGGGCGTGCCGTGGCGCGTGTCCAAGCACACCGTCATGGACCTCGACGAGTGGCCGTACCCCAAGCAGCCCCTCGTCCCGCTCGCGGAGACCGTCCACGAGCGCATGTCCGTCGAGATCTTCCGCGGCTGCACCCGCGGCTGCCGCTTCTGCCAGGCCGGCATGATCACGCGCCCCGTGCGGGAGCGAAGCATCACCGGCATCGGCGAGATGGTGGACCGCGGTCTGAAGGCCACGGGCTTCGAGGAGGTCGGCCTCCTCTCCCTCTCCTCCGCGGACCACTCGGAGATCGGCGACATCGCCAAGGGCCTGGCCGACCGGTACGAGGACGACAAGATCGGCCTCTCCCTCCCCTCGACCCGCGTCGACGCCTTCAACGTCGACCTGGCCAACGAGCTGACCCGCAACGGCCGCCGCTCCGGCCTCACCTTCGCCCCCGAGGGCGGCTCCGAGCGCATGCGCAAGGTCATCAACAAGATGGTCTCGGAGGAGGACCTCATCCGGACCGTCTCCACCGCGTACGGCAACGGCTGGCGCCAGGTGAAGCTGTACTTCATGTGCGGCCTGCCGACGGAGACCGACGAGGACGTCCTCCAGATCGCCGACATGGCGATCAACGTGATCGCCGAGGGCCGCAAGGTCTCCGGTCAGAACGACATCCGCTGCACCGTCTCCATCGGCGGCTTCGTCCCCAAGCCGCACACCCCCTTCCAGTGGGCCCCGCAGCTGTCGGCCGAGGAGACGGACGCCCGCCTGCTCAAGCTCCGCGACAAGATCCGCGGCGACAAGAAGTACGGCCGCTCGATCGGCTTCCGCTACCACGACGGCAAGCCCGGCATCGTCGAGGGCCTCCTCTCCCGCGGCGACCGCCGCGTCGGCGCCGTCATCCGCGCCGTCTACGAGGACGGCGGCCGCTTCGACGGCTGGCGCGAGCACTTCTCGTACGACCGCTGGATGGAGTGCGCCGAGAAGACGCTCCCCGAGTACGGCGTGGACGTCGCCTGGTACACCACCCGCGAGCGCTCCTACGAGGAGGTCCTGCCCTGGGACCACCTGGACTCCGGCCTCGACAAGGACTGGCTCTGGGAGGACTGGCAGGACGCCCTCGACGAGACCGAGGTCGAGGACTGCCGCTGGACCCCGTGCTTCGACTGCGGCGTCTGCCCTCAGATGGATACGGCTATACAAATTGGCCCCACCGGCAAGAAGCTGCTCCCGCTCACGGTCAAGAAGTAGCCTTGACCAGCGGCGATGCCATCCAGCGGATGGCCGAGGCGCTTGCCGACATCTCCGAGGCGGACCGCGCCGAAGCCCTGCGAGGGCTCGGCGCGAAGGAGCGCGAGCAGGCTCCCCGCCCCACGCGGCGCACGCCGCTCCCCGCCCCTCGGCGGGACCCGGGCATCGTCTCGGCGGTCGAGTGGGTGTAGACGACGAGAGGCGTTCGGACGATCTGGTCCGGGCGCCTTTCGGCGTTCCTGGGGTCCTGTTTATGCGACAACGCGCATAGTCGCGTTTCCGCATAGACGGCGTGTCCACCCCGCTCGTACGGTCGTGGCGACCGGGCCCGCAGAGGGCTCGCAAGAGGGGGTTCAGCATGGCGCGCGAAGAACTCACACGGCTCACCGGCAACACCGAGGGTGGCAACTGCGGGCAGGGCGACTGCCCGAACGTCTACCGCACCGCCTCTGGCTCGTTCGTGGTCCAGGGCGACGTGTCCACCGCCTTCACCCCGCCCGCCGGCGAAGGGCTCGTGGAGATCCCCGAGGAAGTTCTGAGGGAGGCCGTCCGTGCTCTTGGATGGTGAAGACTGGGCGGACAAGTTCAAGACGTTCCAGACCGAAGCCTGGCGGCTTGAGACCCTGCCGCAGTACCTCGTACCGCAGGAAGCGGAGGAGCTCGCCGCCTTCAAGGCGGGGGCCCGTTTCCCCGGACCGTACGAGGACGCGTGGATGGCCCTGGTCCGCACCCGCAACGTGGGGCGCGTCCACATCGTCACCCGGCCGCTCACGGACTACCTGCGGTTCGAGTTCGAGCGCTACTACCGGCACCAGGCCCCGGCGGGGGAAGACATCCGCATCCTCGACATCACCGACCGGCCGAACCCGCTCCCCGACGTCCAGGACTTCTGGATGTTCGACCGCTCGACGGTCGTCCTCATGAAGTACGAGGCCGACGGTACGCAGATCGAGCGGGAGCTGTACGAGGGTGACCCCGCCCCGTTCCTCGAATACCAGCGCATCGCCATCGCGGAATCGGTCCCGTTCCTGGAGTACGTGACCGAGTGACGTTCGAGCCCGAGCAACTCGGCCAGTCCTCCCAGGAACTCGCCGCGACACTGCGCAAGCTGCGGAAGCAGGCCGGTCTCTCCGGGGACCGGCTTGCCGCGCGCTGCAACATGTCGCAGTCGAAGGTGAGCCGGATCGAGAGCGGGAAGGTGCGCCCGTCCCTGGTGGACATAGAGCGCATCCTCAGAGCTTTGGACGCCCCGCCGGCCTTGGTCGCGGAGGTGTCAGCGCTTGCCCGCATCGCCGCTACGGAGTGGCAGGACGCACGGTCGATGCGGCGGAAGGGTCTGGACAAGAAGCAGCTTGAGCTTGCCGGGCTCGAAGCGTCCTCGACGGAGTTCCGGTTCTTCCTGCTCTCGATGCTCACGGCCCTGCTCTCCACCCCGGAGTACATCAGGGCCAGCCTCGCTCACATCCCCGGAGACCACAGCAAGGCCGTGGCGAGGAAGCTGGAGCGGCAGGAGGTCCTGTACGACCGCCGGAAGAAGTTCACCTTCATCGTCACCGAGCAGGCGGCCCGCTCCCCGTTTGTCTCCCCGGACGCCATGGCCGTGCAGCTCGACCGGCTGGCTTCACTGACCCACCTGCCGAACGTGCGTCTCGGCGTGCTCCCGATCGAGACGCGCCTGCCAGGGTGTCCGCTGAACACGTTCACCGTGTACGACGAGCGGCTGGCCACGGTGGAGACGACGACGGGGGTGTTGGTGTTCCGCGACCCGAGAGACGTCCGGATGTACCTCGATGAATTCGCCGGTTATGACGGGCGCGCCCTCTTCGGCGAAGACGCGCGGGAACGGCTGGCTGAGTGGGCGATGGCGTTCCGGTCCTGATCTTTAGTCCAGTACGCGACTGAACCTCGAATCGCCCCCGGTCAGCGGGCAAGGATGCCGTGCCATCGGAGAACGCACGGGAGGCGTACGAGATGAGCAGCGAGCAGACCACCATGTCGGGACCCGTACACCTGTCCCTTCCGTCTCAACCTCCGGACCCTGTGTCGGGTTGCCGTGAGTGCCTCGGCTTCGCGGTGAACAGGGCGAACGCCACCTCTGTGGGCGACTACTCGAAGGCTTCGGATGTGAACGTGGCCTTCCGTGCCCACCTGCGGCGCAAGCACGGGGGACGCTGATGGCGCGTGCCACCCTTCGGTTCGTGGCTCACCGGATCACACAGCATCCGGACACGGATGTGACCTTTGAGGCGGAGTGCCTGCACTGCAAGTGGAAGGCGGAGCCGTCGACGGACAGTGCGGCGGTCGACGTCGAGTGCATGAGTCACACCGGCCTGAGCAACCATCGGGGCTTCCGGCGGATTTGTACGTCGTTCGCCATGGTGGTGCGGGCCGAGTAAGACAGACCCTCGGTGCACTGAGGGACGGCAAGCAACATAGACCAGCGGTGCGCTGGAAGGGGCGCGGTGTGAGCGACGTGCGCCCCTGTGCTGGCCCCTGTCGACCGCCCCCACGGGGTCGCAGGGGGCCAGTATCGTTGCAGGCGTCGGACAGTGTTGTACGTCCATGTCTGACAACGACCCCGGCGTAGAGCCGAGGGCCTGTCTGCGCTGCTGTGCGCCTGCCTCAGGCGCTCTCTCCCAGGTGTCGGTACAGCGTGGCGCGGGAGACGCCGAGGGCCTTGGCGATGGCGCTGACACTCTCGCCCTTGGCCTTCCTGGCGCGGGCCACGGTGAGTACGTCCTCGTCCACCACGGATGGCCGGCCGCCGGTACGGCCCTGCGCCTTGGCCGCTTCCAGTCCGGCCCGCGTGCGGTCCTTGATGAGCGACCGCTCGAACTCCGCCATGGCCGCAATGATCTGGAAGAACAGGCGTCCGTCGGCCGACGTGGTGTCGACAGAGGAGAGCGCACCGTCGAGCACGCGGAAACCTATGCCGCGCTCGCGCAGGCCGTCGACGATGGACACAAGGTCGATGAGCGACCGGCCGAGCCGGTCAAGCTTCCACACGCACAGGACGTCGCCCGGTCGGGCGTAGTCCAGTACGGCCGTCAGTTCCGGCCGGTCGGTGTTCTTCCCACTGGCCTTGTCCTCGAAGATGCGGGCGCACCCTGCGGCCGTCAGCGCGTCGCGCTGCAACTGCGCTTGCTGGTCGTCGGTGGAGACGCGTGCGTAACCGATGAGCTGGCCAGTGATCGTGTTCGGCGTCATGGCACGGAATGTCTCAGAACTCGTCTCAAAAAATCAAGTCCGAGACGGAGGTTTCGAGACGGGTTTTGAATAGGATGGCGCCCCCTTCTGGAGTGCCTGCTGTCTCGTCTCGCAAAACTTGGTTTTCGAGACGGCCCAGCTCGGTCGCGCTGAGCCATGCACGACGGCCAGCGGCGCGGGAGAGAGGCAACGGCAAGGGGGTGGGGTATGACCCCCTGAAGGGTCCTTGCTCAACCGCCATGTCTTGGCAGCCAAGATCCCGCCACGGATTCAGGGTCCGTCTGCCCTGTCCTCAGACTGTCACGGTAGGAGCGTATGGCCTGGTCACGGCCTTGCCCTGCCCTTGCTGGCAGCGGCGGAAGGCTGCAAGGAACAGGGCCTTATGGCTGAGCCAGGAGGGCGCGGCAGCGCCCCCCTGGCTCTTGCTGGCTTGCTCCTGTCGGTCCCTTCCGGGGCCGCGCCGTCGTAGACCGCCTGCGACTGTGGCGGCCAGTAGGTCGCCCCTTGCCACTTCTCTCTTCGCCGTTGTCCTGCCCTTGTGGGGCGCTACGCGCCCCCGCTCCCCTTGCTGATCTATCCCGCTTGCCTTAGTCGGTAACCACGGAGGGCACTGCACTGGCGCCAAATAGATATGAGAGGACGCGAACGTTCGCGCAGGTCGGAGCGGTGCCGGTACATGCCGGACGTGCTTCGACCACACGCCCAGCACGTAGCTACTGAGGGCGCTACCTGCTCACGATTCCCCAGCTGCGGAACGAGACCGCAGGGCACGGTGCCGGTTTGTTCTTCGGCCGGTAATCAGAGCTGGTTCGCGATCCGCCGGCCGAGCTGTTCGAGGAACTCCTGCATGCTGGACGCGGCAACCTCGAAGTCGTCGGACCATGAAGCCGTGGCGGACTTCCAGACTTGTCCGCTGTCTCCGATCGCGATCAGATGGCCCCCGCCGTCGCTGGCGAAGACCAGCGCGATCGATTCGTCCTTGATCGGAGCAAGGCCGTACTCACGGAAGTGTTCCGCCGCCGTCGCAGGTGAGTGGATGAAGTACCCGCTGTCGACGTCGGGCAGGGAAGCCTCGCTGATCACCCAGTAAAGCGTGGTCAGGTCGGAGGGGATCGGCGTCAGGTCCACGAGTGCGCCCGTTGCCTGATGGCTGTCGTCGGTCGCGAGCATCACGGCGTTGTGGCCGGGCGGGAAGCCGTGCGTCGGGAGGAAGGACTGCATCAGCTTCGTCAGCGCCGTGTCGGCCTGCTTCCACCAGGACCGGACCCACTCCGCGTCAAGCCGCTCACCATGCATGTTTCCCCCTCGAAACGCGAGGGACCCGCCGACGCGAGCCCGGAAGAACATATCGGAGAGCCCAGCATGGGCGCGGGTGACCTTCGGTCGCCGGGCCCTCACATGCGCTCTTCGCTCCCCCGACTCCCCACTCGCTTCAAACTGCGACGAAGTGGAGGGAAGAGCATCCCTGACCGGTTTCAGAGATCCTCTTCACTACCGGTCTTGATGGAGACGGCAGGGGACCGGCGCACCCTTGCCCTTCTGGAACAGGTGAGACGGCAGCACAAGGCAGGCGGCCCCCGATCGGGGCGATACAAGGTCCAGTTCCTTGGCGCGGGCCACCGCGTTGCGGGTGCTCTGGCCGGACAGAGGCTTTCCCTCCTTGCCCAGCAGCGCGGCTAGCCGGCCGGGAGCGAAGGCTGCGTGCCCTTGCCGGTCCGCCCACCCGATGGCGGCGAAGTGGACGCGGTAGGCGAGCGGGTGTCCGGGGTGCTGCGCCATGCGCCGGTACTCGTGCTGGGAGACTGCGCCCCACGAGCGGTCACGGCCGAAGCTGATAGCCACCGGTCGCACCCCCTTCCTGCGGGGCACGGCCGCAGGCGTGCGTCTCTCCCTCGACGAGGGGTGAGGTGCAGACCTCACAGGTCCAGACGACTTCGATCGTGATGTTCAAGGGCTGGCGACTCCTGGCGGTGGCTGAGGGCAGCACGGAGCCGCGCCTCAGCGTTGGGTGGAAGTCGCGCAGTACCGTCCTGCGCTTCGGGATGTCCTCGACGTCCCTGCGAGCCCCTCGGGATCGCGGCCCCTCACGGAGTGGCCAGCTCTACCGCCGCTGAACGGCGGGAGCTACGGTGTCCGCTCCCAGAAGGAGCGGGAGAGTCTTCCTATCCGGAGCCCGGGCAGGCCGTCAAGCCGGAACACCTCCGGGCGTGGCTGGCCGAGCCGCCCGGAGACGTCCGTCCCTACTCCCTCCTCAGAGCCTTGCGGCGAAGTCGTCGCCCTTGATGACCAGGCGTTCGCGTACGTCGCGCGGGATCTTGAGCCGCAGGTGTACGGACGGGGCGCGCACCCCCTTGACCTTCGTGCGGGTCACCTCGCATGTGACGCGCACACGGCGCAGGTCCTCGGCCATGGCCTCCATGCCGCCCGCTTCCCACATCTCCCGAAAGGTCTTGCCGTTGTGCACGAGGACCCAACGGTCTTGCGTGGTCTCGGGATCGATGGCGTTCAACTCTTCCGTGAGCTTGTCGAGCGTCTTCTCCGCTCGCTCGCGAGTGAACCGCGTCTTCGAGAAACGGCCTTCTGGTTCGAGCTCCGCCATGTAGTAGGAGATGGCGTCTTCGAGCCGTTTCACTTCGGCGCGTGCCTCGGCTCCCTTCGCGTACTCCCGGACCTGGACGGGGAAGTCACCGAGGACGCGGAGCACGTCGCTCACGAGGACGTCGTACACGTCCTGCGGGTTGGGTGCTCCGAGGCCGCCACCCTTGCACTTGCCGCAGCGCAGGTAGGTGTAGCTCCGGCCGTTGCTCATGTTCTTTTGCACGGTCATGTTGGTCGAGCAGTCGACACAGATCAGGACTCCCAGGAACTGTGTCGCTCCGCCCGTCTGCCGGGTGGGCTGGTTCTTGCCCCGGCGGTCGAGTGCCGCTTGAAGGGTCTCGAACTCCTCCTCGGTGAAGATCGGAGGGCCGACTCGTATCGGCTTCCCGTCGTTGCCGAGGACGAGTCTGCTCCGTCGCTTCCCGCCCTGCTTGTTCTCCTCGACCCGGTAGCCCATGAGCGCGGGGTTACGAAGACGTCGGAGAAGAGTCGACGTGGTGAGTCCTGCCGACATGAGTCCGGAGCGGACGAGGCAGAGGGCCATGCGCCGGGCGGAGACGCCCCGGAGCGCCATGCGCCGGGCCCAGAGCAGTGCCTTGTGTGCGCTCGGCTCGATGGTGAGCGCCGGCTTGCCGTCCACCTTCGTCGTGACGTAGCCGTAGGTCGGCTTGCCGACGAGCCATGAGTCCTGAGTGCGTGCGTAGTCCCACAACGACGTCACGCGAGTCGACGTATTCGCCGCCTCGATCTCCGCGATGCCGCCGATGAGCGTGACCATGATCCGGCCCACGGTCGTGCTGAGGTCGATCGCGTCGTTCTTCGACACGAGGTTCTTCCCGTACCGCTCGCACCACTCGATCATCGTGGACAGGTCCGTCATACGACGGATGAAGCGGTCCAGCTTCCAGAAGAGCAGAGCATCGAACTCAGGGGCCCGGTTGTTGAGCCATTCCCCGAGCTCCTTCCGCTTCCACGGCGGAACCTTCGTCGCCGACACGTTGAGATCGGAAGCGACGCCGACGACGCGGTACCCCTTCTCTCTGGCCAGGAGACGTAGGTCGAGTTCCTGTCGCACCGGCGATGTCGTGTCTTCCGTAAGTACGGACAGGCGGACGGAGAGAAGTGCGCGCGGAGCGTCCTCGGGGAGCAGAGCCTCCGCCCGCTTCAGGTCCTCCAAGAGGGCCAGGTCCGAGGCGGTCCACTCGCTCTCGATGTCGTACGTCTTCATGCTCGCGCAGCGTACAGTCTAGATATTGGGATGTCTCCCTATGGCCGCAGATGGACACCCACATCCAGATCGGCCCCACCGGCAAGAAGCTGCTGCCGCTGACCGTGGTCAAGTAGTCCCCGTACGCGAGAGGGGCGCCCGGACGGATCTCCGTCCGGGCGCCCCTCTCGTCGTCTCTCGCGGTCTCCCGGGGTCAGCCGGCGACGTGCTCCGGCCGCGTGGCGGCGGACGCCTCGGCCGCCTCCGGGGTGGGGGCCGGGGTGCGCTCGTCCAGCGGGACGACCGGCGGGTTCAGGCCCTCCTCCGCCAGGAAGACGGCGCGGACCACGCGCTCGGCGGCGTGGCCGTCGTCCCACATGCAGAAGCGCTCGCGGAAGGCCCGGCGGAGGGCGGCGGCGGACTCGCCCTGCCAGGCGCCGCTGCGGAAGGCGTCGATCAGCTCGTCCTCGGTGGTGGCGATCACGCCGGGGGTGTCGCCCGGCCGGCCGGAGAGCAGGTCGAAGGTCACGCCGCGGAGGGTGCGGTACATCTCCCAGTCGTCGGCGTAGGTGACGATCGGCCGGTCGAGGTTGGCGTAGTCGAACATGATCGACGAGTAGTCCGTGATCAGCACGTCCGCCGCCAGGCACAGCTCCTCCACCGACGGGTGGCGGGAGACGTCGACCAGCGCGCCGCTCTCGGCGAGGGCGTTCAGCTCGGGGTCGGCGCCGTAGAAGTAGTGGGCGCGGACCAGGAGGACGTACTCGGGGCCGAGCTCGCGGGCGAAGCGGGCCAGGTCCAGGCGGGCGACGAACGCGTCCCTCTGGTGGTCGCGGACGGTCGGCGCGTACAGGATCGCCTTCTTGCCGGGGGCGATGCCCAGCGCCCCGCGGATCCGGCGGACGTCCGCGGCGGTGGCCCGGTAGTAGACGTCGTTGCGCGGGTAGCCGGCGTCGAGGGTGCGGAAGGAGGCCGGGTAGACCCGCTCCCACTGCTCGGTGGAGTGCTGGTTGGAGGAGACGCTCCAGTCCCAGCGGTCGACCCGCTCCATCAGCTTGCCGAAGTCCATGCTCCTGGCGACGGCCGGGTAGTTCTGCTGGTCGAGGCCCATCCGCTTGAGCGGGGTGCCGTGGTGGGTCTGGAGGTGGACCTGGCCGGGGCGCTTGACCACCGCGTCCGGGAAGTTCACGTTGTTGACCAGGTACTTCGCCCGGGCCATGGCCTTCCAGTAGCCGAAGGTCGCCGGGGCCACCCGGGTGATGCCGGCGGGCAACCGGTCGGCGTGCGCCCGGTTCACCACCCAGACCCCGCGCAGGTGGGGCGCGAGCTTCTTGGCGGCCTCGTGGACGGCGAGCGGGTTGCAGCCGGGGGTGCGGCCCCAGTAGGCGGAGTAGACGGCGAGGTTCTCGTCGACGGGGAGTCGGCGCTGCACCGCGTAGTAGGTCTTCAGGGCCTTGCGGCCGCCCCAGCGCTTGGACCGGCCGAGCGCGCGGAAGGCGGACTCGCGGGTGTTGTTGGCCGCCTTGAGCGATTCGAAGGCGGTGTACGAGCCGGTCCGCAGCACCTTGAACTTCACTCCGGCGATGCCGGGCGGCGGGGTGAAGCCCTTGGGCTCGTTCTTCCGGTAGACCCGGCCGGCCTGGCGGACGTAGGCGCGGCGGTGGCTGCGCGGGATGCGGAAGCCGCGGGCCAGGGTGTAGAGGAAGTGGCTGATCATCCGCTCGAAGACGACCTTGCGGTACTCGTCGAGACCGGGGCGGCCGTCGAGGTAGTCGAAGATCCGCTGGTACTGGTCGAAGATCACGAAGTGCTTGCGCGGCGAGCTGCTCCGCATCGAGCTGCCCTGGCGGCGCTGGCGGTACTCGACGACCACGTACTCCAGGCCGGCGACGCGCTCGGCGGCGGCCATGGTCGTGTAGACCATGAGCGCGTCCTCGTAGAGGCCGTCGGTGAAGCGGAAGCCGTCGCCGGTGAAGCCGCCTGCGGTGAAGAAGTCGCGGCGGTAGACGCGGTTCCAGACGACGGCGAAGATCCGCAGCAGTTCGAGGTGGTCGGCCGGGCGGACCACCTGGTCGCCGAGGGCGGCGATGTGCTTGCCGGACTTGCTTTCCTCGACGGTGCCGTCCGTGTAGGTGCGGACGTAGTCGAAGAGGAGGATCTCGGGGTCGCCGGTCTCGGCGAGCCGGTCGGCCATGGCCTGCAGCGAGCCGGGGCGTATGGAGTCGTCGCCGTCGAGGAAGAGCAGGTAGTCGCCGCGGGCCTGGGCGATGCCGGTGTTGCGGGCGGCGCCGATGCCGCCGTTCTGCTCGCGGTGGACGGCGCGGACCCGCGGGTCGCGGGCGGCGAACTCGTCGATGATGGCGCCGCTGCCGTCCTGGGAGCAGTCGTCGACCGCGATGATCTCGAAGTCCGGGCAGCTCTGCGAGATGACCGATTCGAGGCATTCGCGGATGTAGCCCTCGACCCCGTAGACAGGGATGATCACGCTGAAACGGGGGGTAGCTGCAGACGGCATGCCGTGTGTCTCTCTCCTCTGTCGAACCGCTCAAGCGCAGTATGACAGGAGTACCGGCGCGGATCCCGGACCGTGGGCGGCCGGACGGGCCGGGGCGAGGGTGAACGGCGTGTTCCCGGGAGGTGTGGCGGGGGCGAATCGGGTTCGAACGGCCGAGGAGCCCATCGTCTATTCTGAAGAGCTGTGGCGGTGCTGCGCTCCGGCACCGGGGCGGACGGGCCGGCAGGCGGGTCTTTCTCGGCGGGGAGACACCCCCCCCATCGGTCCGCTGGAACAACCGAAAGCACGCCCCGTCGCCCCCCTCAGACGCTCGAGCCTGTCGAGCGAGTCTGAAATGGAAAGGAACGCAGAACTTCATGGCACCCCGGCTCAGCGTCATCGTCCCGATCTACAACGTGGCGGAGTACCTACCCGCTTGCCTCAACTCGCTCGCTGCCCAGACCTTCCAGGGCCTGGAAGTGCTGATGATCGACGACGGGTCGACGGATGAGTCGAACGCCATAGCCACGGAGTTCGCGGAGCGGGACAAGCGCTTCCGGCTGATCCGCAAGGAGAACGCCGGTCTGGGTGCCGCGCGGAACACGGGTCTCGATGCCCTGGCTCCGGAGAGCGAGTACCTCACCTTCGTCGACAGTGACGACGTCATCCCGCCGGACGCCTACCGGATCATGATCGAGACCCTCGACGAGACCCGGTCCTCCTTCGCGGCGGGCAACGTCGAGCACATCAACTCGACCCGGGTGTGGCAGTCGCCGATGCACCGCTTCATCTCCCAGGGCACGGTCCACAAGACGCACGTCCGCAAGAAGCGGATCCTGCTCAACGACCGCATCGCCTGCAACAAGGTCTTCCGCCGCTCCTTCTGGGACCAGCACGCGTTCCGCTTCCCCGAGGGCGTGCTGTACGAGGACATCCCGGTCACCATCCCGGCCCTGTACCTCGCCGAGTCCGTCGACATCATCAGCCAGACCACGTACTACTGGAGGCTGCGCGACGGCGTCTCCAACCCGTCGATCACCCAGCGCCGCAACGTGCCGAAGGCCGTCCGCGACCGCGCGTCCGCCGTGGAGGGCGTCAGCCGCTTCCTCGCCGAGCAGCCGGACGCCAAGGCGCTGAAGCGCGACTACGACCGCACGGTGCTCACCGGCGACCTGCGCATCTTCCTCAACGTCATGCCCGACGGCGACGCGGATTACCACGCCGAGTTCATGCGCACGGCCAACAAGTTCCTCGACGGCATCGACTTCAGCCTGATCGAAACGCTTCCCACCCCGCTGCGCGTCAAGTGGCTGCTCACCCGCAAGCACGCGGTCAAGGAGCTCATCGCGTTCATCCAGGACGAGCGCATCGGCGAGCCGGTCCCCATCGAGGGCACCCTGCGCAAGTACGCCAAGTACCCCTCGCTGGAGACCCTGCCGAACCTGGTCCCCAAGAAGCTCCTCCGGGTCGACAAGGACCTCCAGCTGCGCTCCCCGCTCACCGAGCTGTGCTGGGAGAACGGCAAGCTGAAGCTGGCCGGCCACGCCTGGATCGACCGCGTCGACCACAGCGGCAAGCACAGCATCGTCAAGGTGCTCCAGCTGAAGAAGGACGGCACCCAGCGCCGTACGCTCATCCCGCTCGGCAACACCTTCGCCCCCAAGGCCACCACCGACTCCGGGCACAAGGGCCGCGGCCACAACTTCGACTGGGCCGGCTGGGAGACCGTCATCGACCCGGCGCGTCTGCGCAAGGGCGACCAGTGGCAGGAGGGCCTCTGGCACGTCGGCATGCGCGTCATGTCCGGTGGCCTCGTGCGCTCCCGCTCCGTGCACTCGTACGGCTCCGACCGCCTCTCCTACCCGCCCTACCAGTGGCTCGACGAGGACTACCGCCTGCTCCCCGAGCTGCGGAAGGCCGCGCTCAAGCTGCGCGTCGAGAAGGTCCCGGCCCTCATCACGGGCTTCCGTCCCGAGGGTGACGACCTCGTCGTCGACGGCACCTTCCGCGAGGCCCTCGCCGAGGGTACCGAGCTCTTCCTGCGGGTCATCAACCAGAGCAGCGGCGAGATCCTCCTCTACCCGGCCGAGGTCCTCGACCACTCCGGCAAGCACAAGCCGCTCAGCGTCCGCGTCCCGCTCCGTGACATCGCCCTGCTCCCCGAGCACCTGGATGGCCTCACCCCCGACGCCGCGAAGGCCATGCGCCGTAACTGGAGCACCCAGCTCCGCATCGAGGAGCCCGGCAAGCCCCCGCGGAACGTCAAGACCGTGATCAAGGACGGTCTCGCCGACCTCCAGGTCCGCCTGCCCAAGTCCTTCGGCGAGGGCGCCGACCGCAACGAGGTCGCGGTCCTCGGCGGCACCAACGGCTACTTCAAGTTTTCGGGCCGTCCGCTGCGTGGCAAGATCACCGGCATCTCGGAGTCCGACGGCACGTTCACGATCCGCGGTACGGCCCCGGCGGACCTGACGGGCTACCACCTGGTCGTCAGCGCGAAGAGCCGCTTCGACGAGCGGAAGGTCCCGCTGACCCTGCACGCGGACGGCACCTTCGAGGCCTCCTTCCGCCCCTCCCGGATGTCGGGCGCCTCCGGCAACCTGCCGCTGAAGACCGGCCGCTGGGTCTTCCGCCTGGACGGCCCGGAGGAGACCGACCCGCGGCTGACGCTCGTCGCGGACCGGCTCGCCGTGCCGCAGTTCCCGATGGAGGGAGCCGCCGACGGCCGCGACTACCGCCTGGAGATCCTCTGGCAGGACCATCCGCAGCTCCACTGCCTGCCGGACCTCAATGACCGGGAGTACGGCGCCAACCGCCAGTACCAGCTCCGTCAGGAGGTCTACGAGGCCGCCCGCGAGCTGCCGCTGCGCGACCAGGTCCTCTACATCAGCTACAACGGCAAGCAGTTCTCGGACAGCCCGCGCGCGCTCTACGAGGAGCTGCTGCGCCGGGGCTCGGACGTCGAGCACCTGTGGGCGGTCCGCGACGGCCAGGTCGAGCTGCCCGACACGCTCAAGGCCGTCCGTTTCCAGGGCACCGACTGGTACGAGGCGCTGGCCCGCGCCCGGTACATCGTCACCAACGCCCACCTGCCGCACTGGATCAAGCGGCGCGAGGGCCAGGTCATCGTCCAGGCCTGGCACGGCACGATGCTGAAGAAGATCGGCCTCGACATCGACGCGCCGAAGTTCGACCCGAACTACCACGCGCGTCTGGTCCAGGAGGCGGCGAACTGGAACATCCTCGTCTCGTCGAACCGCTTCAGCACGCCCATCCTCAAGCGCGCCATGGGCTACGACGGTCTGATCGCCGAGATCGGCTACCCGCGCAACGACTACCTCTACGCCGAGGACCGCGACGAGCGGGCCGAGGCCGTGAAGGAGAAGCTCGGCCTGCCGAAGGGCAAGAAGGTCGTGCTGTACGCGCCGACCTGGCGTGACGACCTGTCGCACAGCCGCGGCCAGTTCAAGTTCGACCTCCGCGTCGACCTCGAGGACGCCCGCCGCCGTCTCGGCGACGACCACGTCTTCCTCGTGCGCCGCCACTCGAACATCGTGGACCTCGTCCCCGGTGCCGGGAACGGCTTCGTCTTCGACGTCTCGGAGTACCCGGACATCGCGGACCTGTACCTGGCGGCCGACATCATGATCACGGACTACTCGTCGGTCATGTTCGACTACGCCCACCTGCGTCGTCCGATGTTGTTCTTCACGTACGACCTGGAGCACTACCGGGACCGCCTGCGCGGCTTCTACTTCGACTTCGAGCAGGACGCCCCCGGTCCGCTCATCAGCACCTCCGACGAGCTCATCCAGGCCATCCTCGACGTCGACAAGGTGGCGGCCGAATACCAGGAGAAGTACGACGAGTTCCACCACAACTTCTGCGACCTCGACGACGGTCACGCGTCGGAGCGTCTGGCCGATCTGATGTTCAAGACGGCCCAGGACGGCGCGCCGCTGTAACCCCGGCACGGAAGAGGGCCCCGGCCCGCAG
>NZ_JASCXN010000031.1 GCF_030010625.1 Streptomyces sp. CC208A
TTCGCGTTCTGGGCCGACGCCGAGGAGCCGCCCCGCCCCGAGGCATCACCAGTCGGCCGGGTAGCTCTTGAGACCGGTCGTGTCGAGAGTCCAGCGGCCGGCGGTGACGCTGTCCCCGAACGCGTAAGGGACTTCCTTGCGATAGCGGATACCGTCAGGGCCCTGCGACGGGTCGCTGTGCACCGTGACGGTCTTCTTGTCCTTGCGCGGGTCCACGACGACGTACAGGGGGACTCCCATCTTGGGGTAGTCGTAGAGCTTGTCACGGATGTCCGTGAGGGAGTCGGAGCGGGAGACGACCTCGACGACCATCAGGACATCGCGGGAGTTGATGCTCTTCGCTGTGTCGTCGGTGTCCTCCTCTGCGATGACCATGAGGTCGGGTACCTTGGTCAGGCCCGTCACGGGATCGCCCATGTTGGTGTCGTTGAGGGCGATGGCCTCGGGTGTCTGGGCCTCGATCTGGCGGCGCAGCCTCACCACGTTGAGCCCGTGCGGAGCCGTGGGACTCATCATGGTGAGGAAGATCTGACCGTCGGTGGTCTGCACCTTCCATTGGTCTTCCTGGTGTTCGGCCAGCTCCGAGAGCTGCTCCGCGAAATCGCGCAGTCGGTGCATCTGCTCGGGGGTGAGGTCGGCCATGGTGTCCTCCTGATAGGCGCCCGGACCAGCGTATCCATGGGTCCATGGGGCACTCGCAGGGATCGGGATTCGTCCTGTGCGCCATGACCTGCGTCGACCCGGTTTCCCGGTTCAGCCTTGCGCGGGCTTCACCAGATGGGTGTCGTAGGCCAGGATCACGGCCTGGACTCGGTCTCTTGCGCCTGTTTTCGCGAGGATGCGGCCCACGTGGGTCTTCACGGTGGACTCGGCGAGGTGGAGGCGTTCGGCGATCTCCGTGTTGGTCCAGCCCTGGGCTATGACGGTGAGGATCTCGCGTTCGCGGTCCGTCAGAGCGGTCAGGCGGGGGTCCTCGGGGGGCGGGGTCGTCGAGGGCAGGTGGTGGATGTAGGTGTCCAGGAGGCGGCGGGTGAGGCTGGGGGCGACCACCGCGTCGCCGGCCGCCACCGCGCGGATGCCTGCCAGGAGTTCCTCCGGCTGGGCGTCCTTCACGAGGAAGCCGCTCGCGCCGGCGCGGAGGCCCTCGTAGGCGTACTCGTCGAGGTCGAAGGTGGTGATGATGAGGACGCGGGTGCGGGCGCCCGCGGCGACGATGCGGCGGGTGGCCTCGATGCCGTCGAGGCCGGGCATGCGGATGTCCATCAGGACCACGTCCGGGTGGTGGGCGGCGACCTGACGGACGGCTTCGGTGCCGTTCGCGGCCTCGCCGACGACCGTCATGTCGTCCTGGCTCTCCAGGAGCATGCGGAAACCGAAGCGCTGCATCGGCTGGTCGTCGGCGATCAGGACGGTCGTCACGGGTGGGGTTCCTCCAGGGAGACGGGGATGCGGAGGTCCACCTGCCAGCCGGTGCCGCTCGGCAGGGGACCGCAGTCGAGTGTGCCGTCGTAGAGGGCCGCTCGCTCGCGCATTCCCGTCAGACCCTGGCCCTGGCCCAGGGGACCGGACCGGGTGCCCGTGTCGGTGACCGTCACCCGGAGGGTGTCCGGCGTCGTCGTGAGGCGGACGGTGGCCGTGGCGTGGGGGCCCGCGTGCTTGAGGGTGTTCGTCAGGGATTCCTGGACCACGCGGTAGACGGTCAACTGGGCGCCCGGCGGGAGGGGCGGGAGCGGTGCGGGCAGTTCCGAGGCGATCGGCAGGCCCGCCTTCCGTACGCCTTCCAGGAGGGGTTCCAGGTCCGCCAGGGTCGGCTGGGGCGCGCGGGCGGCCGGGGCCCCGTCCGTCTCGGCCTCCTCGCTCAGGACGCCCAGGAGGCGGCGGAGTTCGTCCAGGGCCTGGCGGCTCGTCGTACCGATGGCCTCCAGTGCCTGTGCCGCCCGCTCCGGGCTCTTCGCCGCCGCGTACCGGCCGCCGTCGGCGAGACCCGTGATGACCGA
Source organism: Streptomyces sp. CC208A (assembly GCF_030010625.1). Taxonomy (GTDB): domain Bacteria; phylum Actinomycetota; class Actinomycetes; order Streptomycetales; family Streptomycetaceae; genus Streptomyces. Next base: position 1,998 of record NZ_JASCXN010000031.1, read on the forward strand.
CAGGTTGTGGCCGATGATGTCGTGCATCTCCCGGGCTATCCGGGTGCGTTCGGCCGCCGCCGCCAGGCGGACCTCCTGGTCCCGTTCGATCTCCAGGCGGCGGGCCCGGTCGACCAGGGCCGCCGTGTGGTCACGGCGGGAGCGGACCGTGATGCCGAGCAGGGCGACGAGGGCGTACGCCCACAGGGTGGGGACGACCCGCTGGTCCCAGGCGTCCTGCTGGAACCTGAGCACGCCCGCCGTCAGCGGGGGCAGGATCAGGGCCGACGCCCACAGGAGGTGGCGCGGCGGGCGGCTCAGCGCGATGTGGAAGAGCGGGATCATCTGGAGGTAGGCGGCCTGGAGGAAGGCGCCCGAGACGTCGCTGACGAGGGCCGCGCAGGCCGTCACGGCGAGGACCGTGGTCGGCCGGCGGCGGCGCCAGTACAGCGGGAGGGCCAGCGCCAGGCTGGTGGTGACGACCAGCCAGACGGGGACGGACGGGTCGTGGGCCACGTTCCGCCAGCCGCCCGCCGCGTCCGTCAGGGCGGCGACCGTCCAGGTCAGCGTCACCGCCGTGTCCCAGATCCACGGGCGGGCCGCGTCGGCCTTTCTGATGCGGGCCCCCAGGCGGTGGGCGTACCGGCTGGGGGCCGTCGTCTCCGTCATCGCCGTCGTCACCCGGCCATCATCCCTGGACGTCGTCCGTCATACATCCCTGCGGCGGAGCAGCAGCGCCGGGACCGTCAGGGCCGCGGCCGCCCACAGGACGAGGGCCACCAGGGCGGCGCCCGCCGAGGGGGCGCCGGGGAACGGGGTGGCGGTGCCGAGGACGCCCGCGGCCTGGGTGGGGAAGTACCGGAGCGCGGTCTCGACCGCCTCGTACGGCAGCATCCCGAGGACCTGGGGGAGGACGAGCACCCCGCCGATGAAGGCGCCGAGCGCGCCGGGGACCGAGCGGAGGGCGGCGCCCAGGCCCAGGGCGACGACGGCGAGCAGGGTGGTGCCGGCGGCGTTGCCCGCAACGGCGGCGAGGACGCCGTCGTCGGTGAGGGAGGCCGCCTGGTCGGTGTCGGAGAGGAAGAACTGGGCGGTGAGGAAGGTCAGCAGGTTCGTGGTGAGGCAGAGGGCGAGGACGGTGGCCGTGAAGACCGCGGCCTTCGCGCCGAGCACCGGCAGGCGGCGGGGGACGGCCGTGAAGGTGGCGCGGGCCAGGCCGGTGGAGTACTCGCCCGCGGTGACGAGGATGCCGAGGACGGCGAGGGAGATGCCGCCCAACTGGGAGCCGTAGAGGGTGAGGACGACGGTGTCGACGTCGGAGTCGCCGCCACCGGAGGTGTAGGTCGTGCCCATCAGGATGCCGACGCCGAGGACCAGGGCGACGGCCGTCAGGGCCGTGATCCAGGTGGAGCGGAGCGTCCACAGCTTGTGCCACTCGGAGCGGAGGATCCGGCGCGGGGTGATCCCGTACGTGGCGGTGGCGGTGGCGGTGGCGGTGGCGGTGGCGGTCGCGGTCGTCATGCGGCTGCTCCCTGGTACTCGACGGAGTCGTGGGTGAGGTCCATGAACGCCTGCTCCAGGGAGGCGGTCTCGGGGGTGAGCTGGTGGAGTTCGATGCCGTGGGCGGTGGCGGTCCGGCCGATCACGGGGGCGTCGAGGCCGGTGACCCGGAGGGTGTCGGGGCCTTCGGGGGTCGTGCGGGCCGGGGACGGGAGGAGGGCGCGGAGGCGGTCGGCGTCGGGGGTGACGACGAGGACGGACGCGGTGCCCGCGTCCCGTACGAGGTCGGCGACGGTGGTGTCGGCGAGGAGCCGGCCCTTGCCGATGACGACGAGGTGGTCGGCGGTCAGCGCCATCTCGCTCATCAGGTGGGAGGAGACGAGGACCGTACGGCCTTCGGCGGCGAGGGACTTGAGGAGGGTGCGGATCCAGCGGACGCCTTCGGGGTCGAGGCCGTTGACGGGTTCGTCGAGGACGACGGCGGCCGGGTCGCCGAGGAGGGCCGCGGCGATGCCGAGGCGCTGGCCCATGCCGAGGGAGAAGCCCTTCACGCGGCGGCCGGCGACGTCGGAGAGGCCGGTGAGGCCGAGGACGTGCTCCACGCGCGCGCGTGGGATGCCATGCGTGTGGGCGAGCCCCATGAGGTGGTGGAAGGCGGTGCGGCCCGGGTGGAAGGAGCGGGCGTCGAGGAGGGCGCCGACCTGGGTGAGGGGCGCCGGGTGGGCGGCGTACGAGCGTCCTGCGACGGTGGCGGTGCCGTGGGTGGGGGCGTCGAGGCCGAGGAGCATGCGGAGGGTGGTGGACTTGCCGGCGCCGTTGGGGCCGAGGAAGCCGGTGACGGTGCCGGGGCGGACGGTGAAGGAGAGGTCCCGGACGACGGTACGGTCGCCGTACCGCTTGGTGAGTCGGTCTGCTCGGATCATGGCTTCGACGCTACGGATCGGGGGCGGGGCGGGCGTCCGACCGTGGTCGGCAGCCGGGCGGGCGGTGTCGTACCGGGGTACTACGGAGCGGCGCTGAGCTGGGAATTCCCTTGTAGGTGGGGGTGCGGGGAGGCGAGGATGCCGGGCATGACCTTCGAGATCCGTACCGTCCGCGCCGACGAGTGGGAGAAGGCGCGCGAGCTGCGGCTCGCCGCGCTGCGGGACCCCGTCGCGCACCTCGCCTTCCTGGAGGCCCACGAGGACGCGGTCGCGCGTCCGGACGACTTCTGGCAGGGACGGACGGCCGCCGCCGCGGCCACCGGGGAGGGGCGCGTGCGGCAGTTCGTGGCCGAGGCGCCGGACGGGCGGTGGCTGGGCACCGTGACGGTGCTCGTCGAACGGCCTTCGGACGAGGTGCGGTTCGGGGAGCCGGCGAAGGTCGACCAGGCGCACCTGGTGGGCGTGTACGTACGGCCCGAGGCGCGCGGGAGCGGGCTCGTGGACGCGCTGTTCCGGGCGGCCGTGGAGTGGTCGTGGACCGTGGAGGGGGTCCGGCGGGTGCGGCTGTACGTGCACGAGGAGAACCCGCGGGCCGCCGCCTTCTACCGGCGGTTCGGCTTCGTGGCGTCGGGGGAGAGGGTGCCGGTGCCGGGGGGCACGGGCGCGTACGAGGTCGAGTACGAGCTGCTGCCCGGCCGGGCCCGGCACAGGGAGTACGTGATCCGGGCGATCCGCTCCGACGAGTGGGAACGGGTGCGGGAGCTGCGGCTTGCGGCCCTTCAGGATCCGGCGGCGGGGCTCGCGTTCGTGGAGTCGTACGAGGAGGGCGCGGCCCGGCCGGACTCCTTCTGGCGCGAGCGGGCGGAGGGCGGCTCCGAGGACCGGGGCACCTGGATCCGGCAGTTCGTCGCCGAGGCGCCGGACGGGCGCTGGGCGGGCACGGTGACGGTGCTCGTGGAGCGGCCGGAGGACGGGCGGACGCTCTTCGGCGACGAGGTGACGGAACCTCAGGGCGATGTCGTGGGCGTGTACGTGCGGCCCGAGGCGCGCGGGAGCGGGCTCGTGGACGCGCTGCTGCGGGCGGCCGTGGAGTGGGTGTGGGCGCTGGAGCCCCCGGTGGCGCGGGTGCGGCTCTTCGTCCACGGCCCTGTTCTCCCGAAGCTGCCACGAAGTGACAAGTAGCTCTCTGTAGCGGATCTGGGGTGCGCTTGTCAGCGTTTTGGATCTTCTGGGCTCATCGAACGCCGTGCTCGGCCAGGTTGGTCCGGTCATGACGACCGGAAGGAGCCCGGGGTGCGGCAGGAGTGGGAGCCGGAGGACCTGATCGAGGTCTGGACGCTACTGGAGGAGGACCAGGAGCGGCTGCGGAACAAGTCGGGGGCGAACCGGTTGGGGTTCGCGCTGTTGCTGAAGTTCTTCGAGGTGGAGGCCCGGTTCCCGGAGGACGCCGGAGAGATCCCGGTGCCGGCGGTGTCGTACGTCGCTCAGCAGGTGAGGGTGCCCGCGGAGGAGTGGGCCGCGTATGACTGGTCGGGGCGGGCGATCAAGCGGCACCGGATGGAGATCCGGGGCGCGTTCGGCTTCCGTGAGTGCACCAAGGAGGACCAGACCCAGCTCGCCGAGTGGCTGGCGGTCGAGCTGTGCGGGGTGGAGCTGAACCGGGACCGGCTGGCGGAGGCGGTGGTGGCCCGCTGCCGCAAGGACCGGCTGGAGCCGCCGACGCCGGGACGTATCGCCCGGCTGGTGGGCTCGGCGGTCAGCATCTTCGAGGAGCGGTTCTGCGCGGCCACGGTGGGCCGGCTGTCTGCGGCGACCCGGTCCCGGCTGGACGACCTGATCGCCGAGGACGCCGGCGCAGACGCGGACAGCGCGGGCGGTGGGGGCACGTTCTTCACCGAGCTGAAGGCGGACCCGGGCGCGCTGGGGCTGGACAGCCTGCTGGCGGAGGTGAACAAGCTCCAGCGGGTGCGGGCGCTGGAGCTGCCGCCGGAGCTGTTCGGGGACGTGTCGGGGAAGCTGGTGGCGGCCTGGCGGGCGCGGGCGGCGAAGGAGTATCCCTCGGACCTGCGGGCGGCGGCCGGGCCGGTGCGGTACACGCTGCTGTCGGCGCTGTGCCATGTGCGGGAGACGGAGATCACCGACTCGCTGGTGGAGCTGTTCATCCAGCTCGTGCAGAAGATCAACACGCGGGCGGAGAAGAAGGTCGAGGGCGAGTTCACCAAGGAGCTGAAGCGGGTCCGCGGCAAGGAGGGCATCCTGCTGCGGCTGGCGGAGGCTGCGGTGGCGGAGCCGGGCGGCACGGTCCGCAAGGTGATCTATCCGGTGGCCGGGGAGTCCACGCTGAAGGCGCTGGCGGCGGAGGCCGCGGCGAACGAGGCGCGTTACCGGGCCCGGGTGCGTACGGTGCTGCGCTCGTCGTACTCGGGCCACTGGCGGCGGATGCTCTCGCCGCTGCTGAACGCGCTGGAGCTGAAGTGCAACAACACCGCCTACCGGCCGGTGATGGACGCGATCGACCTGCTCAAGCGGTACCTGGACCAGCCCATCGCGAAGGAGGGGGCGTTCTTCGACGAGGCGGAGAAGATCCCGCTGGCCGGGGTGGTGCGCGAGGAGTGGCGCAAGGCGGTCGTGGACGAGCGCGGCCGGGTCGAGCGCATCCCGTACGAGCTGTGCGTGCTCGTGGCGCTGCGGGACGCGCTGCGGCGGCGGGAGATCTGGGTGCCGGGCGCGAACCGGTGGCAGAACCCGGAGGATGATCTGCCGCCGGACTTCGAGGACAACCGCGATGTGCACTACGACGCAATCCGCCAGCCGCAGGACCCGGAGAAGTTTATCGAGGCCCTGGAGAATCGGCTGCGCGAGGCCCTGACCCGTTTCGACACGGCGCTGGAGCTGGGCACCACGGGCGGGGTGGACATCGTCAAGAGGCACGGCGAGCCGTGGATCAAGGTCTTGCCGCTGGGCAAGCAGGAGGAGCCGGAGAACCTGGTCGCGCTGAAGGCGGAGATCGAGCGTCGCTGGGGCACGATCGACCTGATCGACATCCTCAAGGAGGCCGAGTTCGCCACCGGCTTCACGGGCGAGTTCACCTCGGTCGCCTCCAGGGAGGCGGTCCCGAAGGCGGTGCTGCGGCGCCGGCTGCTGCTGGTGCTGTTCGCGCTGGGGACGAACATGGGCATCAAGCGGGTCGCGGTCACCGGCAAGCACGGCGAGAGCGAGGCCGTCCTGCGCCGGGTGCGGCACCTGTTCGTCAACCGAACCAACCTGCGCGCGGCGCTGGTGCGGCTGGTCAACGCCACCTTCGCCGCCCGCGATGCGGCGTGGTGGGGCGAGGGCACCGCCTGCGCGAGCGACTCCAAGAAGTTCGGCTCCTGGTCCTCGAACTTCATGACCGAGTGGCACCAGCGGTACCGCGGGCCCGGCGTGATGATCTACTGGCACGTCGAGAAGAAGTCGCTGTGCGTCTACAGCCAGCTCAAGTCCTGCTCGGCCTCCGAGGTCGCCGCGATGATCGAGGGCGTACTGCGGCACTGCACGGACGTGGAGATCGACCGGCAGTACACCGACACGCACGGCGCCTCCATCGTCGGGTTCGCCTTCGCCCACATGCTCGGCTTCAACCTGCTCCCCCGGTTGAAGAACGTCGGCTCCGCGCGCCTGTACCGGCCGGCAGCCGGTCAGGACGAGAAGTGGCCGAACCTGGCGCCGGTGCTGTCGACCAAGACGATCGACTGGGACCTGATCCGCCAGCAGTACGACCAGATCGTGAAGTACACCACCGCCCTGCGCCTGGGCACCGCGGAGGCCGAACAGGTCCTGCGGCGCTTCACCCGCGGCGGGCCCAAACATCCCACCTACCGGGCGATCGAGGAGCTGGGCCGCGCAGTGCGTACGGCGTTCATCTGCGACTACCTCGCCGACGCCGAACTGCGGCGCGAGATCAACGACGGGCTCCAGGTCGTGGAGAACTGGAACTCCGCCAACCACGACCTGTTCTACGGCAAGGACGGCGACCTGACCGGCTCCGACAAGGAATCCCAGGAGGTCTCCATGCTCGCCCTGCACCTGCTCCAGTCCGCGCTGGTGCACGTCAACACCCTGCTGCTTCAGGACATCCTGAGCGAGGAGAAGTGGCAGAACAGGCTCACCGACGCCGACCGGCGGGCCCTGTCACCGCTGTTCTGGACCCACGTGAACCCCTACGGCCGGTTCGAGCTGGACATGAACTCCCACCTCGCCCTCGCCGCCGTGGCATCAATGGTGCCTGACCCCCGCGCCGCGCCGGAGACGCAGTCTCCCGAACCGGCGGTGGCCGGGTCGGCATCCTGAACCCGTATCCGTCCCCCGGTCCGCGGCCGGCCGGTCCCGTCGCTCAGGGGCAACACTTCCGAGTGGTAGGGCATGCCGGGTTGGCCGAGAACGTCTGGTTGTGCGTCTCACCGCGCTGTAATGGTCGCTACGGGACGGTCGAGCCGACCGCCCAGGAGAGCAAGGGACGGGCAGACATGGTGAAAAGGTTGTTCGTAGGTAACTTGAGCGACCACACGGGAGAGGAGGACCTGCGCAAACTCTTTGACCAGTTCGGCGAAGTCAGCAGTGTTTCCGTGCCCACCGACCGTACGGGCAGGGGCAAGCGGATCGGCGTCGTACAGATGGACGACGACGCCGACGCGGAGAAGGCAATTGAAGCCTTGAATGGGCGTGAATTCAACGGTCGTTCACTCAAGGTCGAGGACTTCACCGCCCGCCGTTCCCGCTGAGGGGTCGATTCCAGCCCCCGCACAGGCGGTCCAGGCCGTGGTGCGGGGGCCTTCGCTCCAGACGTCGCGGCCCACCCCAGATGGTGACGAAGTACAGGGCTGGGTCAGGACCCGGCACCCGAGGGCCATCCCACGGCGAGGCTCTGGCCCTCGGCCAGTACTGGTGCCAGCACACCGCTTCTCATAAACGGTCCTTTGCGCGAGCAAGATCAATCACGAGCCGCCGGACCCCCGCCGATCCCGGATTCGCTCTCAGAACCCGTTCTCACTCAAAAGCCGGACGGACCCCCTTCTGAGACTTGCATTGTGCGAAAATCTGGACTCATGACGGACCCTCAGCAACCCTCCCAGGCCGAACGGTCGGACGCCGACGACGTCGAACAGCACGCCTGTCCGAAGTGTGACGCGCAGCCCGGCTCGCCGTGCCGCTCGCGCGGCGGCGCGGTCGCCTCCGCCTACCACACCCGCCGCTTCACCATGGTCCCCCGACTGAAGAAGGCGCTGCGGGTACCGACCCCTGCCGACCGCGGACCGGGCCGGCCGTGGCGGCCCGGCACCCCGCCGCCGGCGCCGATCGACCTGGACCTGCCGAGCGCGGACATCCGCATCGGCTACGCCCGCTGCTCGACGCTCGGGCAGGAACTCGACTCCCAGCTCGACGCGCTCAGCAAGCACGGCATCCCGCGCGACAAGATTTTCAGCGAGAAGATCAGCACCCGCGTCCGCGTACGGCCCAAGTTCGAGGAGGCGCTGCGGACCGCGCGGGAGGTCAAGGCGCACGCCCCGCACTGCCGGGTCATCTTCACCGTGTACGAGATGAAGCGGCTCGGCCGCGACGCCGCCGAGCTCACCGCGCTCGCCGACCACCTCACCGCCCACGGCCTGGTCCTGGAGATGCTCGCCGGACCCCTGCCCGGCATCTACGACCCCACCGGCCCCGGCAAGCTGCTGTTCGCGTTCTTCGCCGCGATGGCGGAGACCGAGCGGGAGAACATCCGCGAGTCGACCCTGGAGGGGCTCGACACCGCGGCCCGCAAGGGCAAGCACGGCGGCCGGCCCGCGGTCATCACCGACGACATGCTCCACACCGTGCTCCGGCGCCGGGCGCTCGGCGAGTCCGTCGAGCAGATCCAGCCCGACCTGATCATCCCCACCGGCAAGCGCAAGGGACAGAACCCCTCGGTGGCCAGCATCTACCGGGCGCTCGCCGAACACGCCAAGCGCGAGGCATACCCCGAAGCCGTCGAGCAGGCCCACGCCGACTTCGCCGCCCTCACCGGTAGCGAAGTCCCTGAACCCCGCACAGAAGCCAAGGCCCTAACGACACACTGAGTTACTTGTCACTTCGTGGCACCTTCGGGAGAACAGGGCCTCCACGAGGAGAACGCGCGGGCCGCCGCCGTCTACCGGCGCCTCGGGTTCGTGCCGACCGGTGGGCGTGCGGACACGCTGGGGTCGGGGGCGCCGCGTGATCTGGAGTACGAGCTGCGGCGCGCGGTCTAACCCAGGGAGTGCTCGGGCCAGCGGGTGCGGGCCTGTTCGCGGGAGCGCATCAGGGCCAGGGTGGGCAGGCCGCGGGCCGGGCCTTCGGCGAGGAGGGCCGGCAGCGCGGGGAGCGGGGCGACGGCGGCGACGTCGTCGAGGACCACGGTGAGTGGTGGGTCGAGCCGACCGTCGGATGACCGTGCGGCCATGCGGCGGCCGTGCTCGACCACGTGCGACGCGAGCGCGGTGAGGAGGGGCATCGCGCCCGGGTGGGTCCGGGGGTCCTCGATGGGTTCACCCACCACGTAGAGGGTGCCCCCTTCGGCGAGGAAAGATGCCAGGGCCAGCGAATCCGTTCGATTCGGGGTGCAGGCCTCGCGGATGTGGACCGAGGAGAAGGCGGAGAAGGCGCGGGCCGTCAGTTCCTGGGCCAGGCGGCGGCTGTCGGGGTGGGCGGTGAGCGCCGCTTCGAGGAGTCCGGCGAGGCCGGAGGCGGCCTTGGGATGGCCGCGGAGGATCCGTACCGGCTCGTGGGCGTCGGTGCCCTGGGCCCAGCGGTGGACCTGGCGGAAGGGACGGCCGTCGACGGCGGCGGCGTGCAGCCAGCAGCGCAGGAGCGTTTCCGCGGTGGTGGCGGTGGCCGCGTCGAGCCGCGCGTGCGGGCGGACCGGTGCGAGCAGGGCGGCGGCGCGCGCCTGGGCGGTGTCCGGGTCGGCGCAGCCCTCGGCGGGGGACCAGTGGAGGCGGGCCGGGGTGTCGCAGCGGTGGCCGGGGTCGTAGACGAGGACCGGTCCGAGCTTGCCGCGGACGTCCTTGGTGTCGGCCCACACGGTGGGGTCGGAGGTGACGACGAGGACGGGGCCCTCGGCGTCGCGGACGGCCTGCACGGCGAGGGGGCGGCGGACCTCGGGCGGACCGTAGACGGTCCGGGCGGCCTCCGGCCGGAGCGCGGGCTCGGGCGCGGGCCCTGGTGGTGAGGTCTTCTGTATGGGTACGGGGACGGGCGCGGGCTTCTCCGGTACGGCTCCGGGCTCGGGCGTCTCCGGTACGGGGGCGGTGCCGGGGGTTTCCCGTACGGGAACGGGCTCGGGCTTCTCGTCGCGTACGGCTGCCGTGACCGGGGCCGGGTCGCGTACCGGGGCGGAAGTCGCCGCGTACTCGCCCGCCTTGCGGTTCGCGCGGACCGCGCGCCAGCGGGCGTAGGTGCCGAGGAGGAAGACCGCGAGGACGGCGAGGACCATCGCCTGGCCGATGACCAGGCCCCAGAAGAGGCCGTAGCCGGAGAGCCGGTCGGGCGGGGTGTCCGGCCAGGCGGCCGGGAGGTCGGTGGGGTCGGTCGCCAGGGAGCGGAGGGCCGGCGGGGTGTGGGTGAAGTCCACGCCGGCCGGCCAGGCGCCGTGCGCGAGGAGGCCGGCGAGGCCGGTCGCGGACCAGACGAGCAGGGCGGCGCCGAGGATCAGGGCGAAAAGCCCGACCAGGAGGCCGTCCGAGATGCCGCCGCCCTGCTTCTGCCGTGCCTCCGTCACGTCACGCCACCGTCGACCGCGGGTTGTCGTCCAGCCGGCGTTCCATCATCAGTGCGCGCTGTTCGGTCTCCCACTCCAGGTCCGGGTCGGCGGGTCCCGAGGACTCGGTCATGGCGCGGTCGGTGTAGACGAGCGGGCGTTCCTTCTCGGTGATGAGGTGTTTGACCACCTGCACGTTGCCGTTGACGTCCCAGACGGCGATGCCGGGGGTGAGGGTCGGGATGATCTCGACGGCCCAGCGGGGCAGGCCGAGGACGCGGCCGGTGTTGCGGGCCTCGTCGGCCTTCTGGGCGTAGATCGTGCGGGTGGAGGCCATCTTGAGGATCGCGGCGGCCTCCTTGGCGGCCGCTCCGTCGACGACGTCGGAGAGGTGGTGGACGACGGCGACGAAGGACAGGCCGAGGCGGCGGCCGAACTTGAGCAGGCGCTGGAACAGCTGTGCCACGAACGGGCTGTTGATGATGTGCCAGGCCTCCTCGACGAGGAAGATGCGCTTCTTCCGGTCGGGGCGGATCCAGGTGTGTTCCAGCCACACGCCGACGATCGCCATGAGGATGGGCATGGCGATGGAGTTGCGGTCGATGTGGGAGAGGTCGAAGACGATCAGCGGGGCGTCGAGGTCGATGCCGACCGTGGTCGGGCCGTCGAACATGCCGCGCAGGTCGCCGTCGACGAGCCGGTCGAGGACGAGGGCCACGTCGAGGCCCCAGGCCCGTACGTCGTCTATGTCGACGTTCATCGCCTCGGCGGACTCGGCCTCGGGGTGGCGGAGTCGCTCGACGATGTCGGTGAGGATCGGCTGGCGGTCGGTGATGTGCTCGTTGACGTGGGCGTGGGCGACCTTGAGGGCGAAGCCGGAGCGCTCGTCGAGGCCGTGGCCCATCGCCACCTCGATGATGGTGCGGAGGAGGGCGAGCTGGCCGGTGGTGGTGATGGACGGGTCGAGCGGGTTGAGGCGGATCCCGTCGTCGTTGGCGACCATCGGGTCCAGGCGGATGGGGGTTATCCCCAGCTCCTGGGCGATGAGGTTCCATTCGCCGACGCCGTCCTCGCCCTGGGCGTCGAGGACGACGACCTGCCGGTCGCGGAAGCGGAGCTGGCGGAGCACGTACGTCTTCTCGAGCGCCGACTTGCCGTTGCCGGACTCGCCGAGGACGAGCCAGTGGGGGGCGGGGAGCTGCTGCCCGTACAGCTGGAAGGGGTCGTAGACGTAGCCCTTGCCGCTGTAGACCTCGCGGCCGATGATCACGCCGGAGTCGCCGAGGCCGGGGGCGGCGGTCGGCAGGTAGACGGCCTGGGCCTGCCCGGTGGAGGTGCGGACGGGCAGGCGGGTGGTCTCCACCTTGCCGAAGAGGAACGAGGTGAAGGCTTCGGTGAGGACGGACAGCGGATCTCGCATGGGTCGGTGCCCCTTCGGCCTCAGCGGCGGATGCCGGTCGCGAACGGCAGGGTGTTCACAAAGGCCCGGTGGTGCTCGCGGTCGCACCACTCCAGCTTGAGGTACGACTTGCCGGCGGAGGCCCTGATCGTGCGCTTGTCCCGGGCCAGGGCCTCGGGCGAGCGCGCCGATACGGTGATGTACCCGACGAGGTTGACGCCTGCCGCGCCGCTGGCGAGATCTTCACCCCGCTGGTCGAGCCGGCCGTGGGCGGCGAGGTCGCGGGGGTCGACGGTGCGGTTCATCTTGGCCTGGCGGGAGGCCTCGGCCTCGTCGTTGGTCTTCTCGGTGAGCATGCGCTCGATGGCGACCTCGGTGGGTTCGAGGTCCATGGTGACGGCGACGGTGCGGATGACGTCGGGGGTGTGGACGAGGAGCGGGGCGAGGAAGTTGACGCCGACGGGGGTCATCGGCCACTCCTTGACCCAGGCGGTGGCGTGGCACCAGGGGGCGCGGGTGGAGGACTCGCGGGTCTTGGCCTGGAGGTAGGTGGGCTCCATGGCGTCGAGTTCGGCGGGCCAAGCGTTTCGTTTCGTCATGGCCTGGATGTGGTCGATCGGGTGGTCCGGGTCGTACATGGAGTGCACGAGGGAGGCGAGCCGGGACTGGCCGAGGGGCTGGCGGACGCGGATGTCGGCCTCGGTGAGGCGGGCGCAGATGTCGGTGAGCTCGCGGGCCATGACGACGGCGAGGCCGCCGTCGCGGTCGAGGCGGCGGGCGCCGGTGGCGTGCCGGGTGGCGTGGGCCATGGCGTTGGCCTCGGCGGCGAGGTCGCGGGTGTAGTGCATGCAGGCGACGAGGTAGGCGCGGTGCTGCTCGCTGGAGGTGGAGACCATGGACTGGAGCTGGTCGTAGGACTCGCGGAGCCAGTCGGGGGCGGTCGGGTCGCCGCGCTGGGCGACGTCCTTGGCGTGGGCGTCGGGGTCGGCGGGGAGGGTGCGGGCGAGCATCTGGAGGCGGGTGACGAAGCCGTCTCCGTTGGCGACGTGCTTGAGGAGGGTGCCGAAGCGGTCGACGAGGGCTTCCTGGTCCTCGGAGTCGCGCAGGCCGACGCCGGGGCCCTCGATCTCGATGGCGGCGGTGACGGTGCGGCGGTCGGCGTGCAGGAGGACGGCGATCTCGTCGGGGCCGAAGGGGGCGGAGAGCCAGCTGACGCGGCCGATGCCGGGGGGCGGGCCGACCTCGACCTCGCGGCCGTCGAGGCGGGTGCCGGCCTCGGCGGCGGTGGAGCGGTAGGCGGTGCCGCGCTTGAGCATCCGCTTGTAGCTGCGGTTGATCTCGAACCACTTGTAGAAGGTGCGCTGCTTGTACGGGAGGTACACGGCGGCGATGGCGAGCATGGGCAGGCCGGCGAGGAGCGCGATCCGCAGGGGGAGGAGGGGGACGAGGAGTCCGCTCATCATGCCGAGGAAGGCGCCGACGACGATCAGGGCGATCTCGCCGGTCTCGCGGTTCTTGCCGACGATCGCGTTCGGCCGGGCGCGGCCGATGAGATACGTGCGGCGGGGCGTGACCGGCTGGGACTGGGTCGTCAACGCCCTGCACCTCCTGCTCCTGTGTTCTTGCTGTTGCTGCGGTTGCCGTGCGGGGTGCCCGCGGTGGGGCTGCTGCTGCGGGGCGGGGGCGTGGAGCCGCCGCTGCCGCCGTTGCCTCCGGCGGACGCGGTACGGCTGCTGTGGGCGGCGACGCCGCCGGAGAGCGGGTTCGCGGGGCGGGGGGCGGCGGACTGGGGGGACTGGCCGCCGGCTCCGCCGTCGCGGGTGCTGTGGGTCTTGATGCCCTGGGAGACGAGGGAGGCGGGGGAGGAGATGACGGCGGCGGCCGCGTTCTCCCCGGCGCGGTGGAGGCGGTTGTTGCGGGAGGCGACGATCTCGTCGCCGAAGCCGGGGACGAAGCGGTAGATCATCGCGGAGGCGAAGATCGCGAGCAGGATGATCGCGAGGCCGGAGACGACGGCGGAGAAGGAGTCGGGGCCGGTGCCGGAGGAGAGGGCGCCGGCGAGGCCGAGGACGATCACGATGATCGGCTTGACCAGGATGACGGCGATCATGATGCCGGCCCAGCGGCGGACGTGGCCCCACATGTTCTTGTCGACGAGCCCGGAGTAGACGACGACGCCGAGGAGGGCGCCGACGTAGAGGAGGACGGCACGGAGGAAGAGCTCCAGGTAGAGGACGCCGGCGGCGAGGACGGTGACCAGGCTGACGATGATCAGCATGATCGGTCCGCCGCTGATGGAGTCGCCCTTCTGGAGGGCCTGTTTGAACGCGCCGAAGAAGACGTCGGTCTGCTGGCCGGTGCCGGAGGCGATGACCTCGGTGATGGCGTCGGTGGCGTTGACGACGGTGTAGAGGATCAGCGGGGTGAAGGCGGAGGCGAGGACGGTCAGCCAGAGGAAGCCGACGGCTTCGGAGAGCGCGGTGGTGAGCGGGACGCCGCGCATGGCGCGCTTGGCGACGGCGAGCAGCCAGAGGAGGACGGTGAGGAAGGTGGCGGCGGCGAAGACGACGGCGTAGCGGCCGAGGAACTGGGGGTTGGTGAAGTCGACCTCGGCGGTCTCCTTCACGGCCTTGGAGAGGTAGTCGATGACGGCGACGGCGGCGTCGGCGCAGCCGCGGGCGAGGGAGGAGAGGGGGTCGAGGGCGGAGGCGGGGGCGTCGCCGGTGCCTCCACCGGTGCCACCGGTCTCCCCGCCGGCCTGGCCGCGTTCGCAGATCTGGCGTGCCTGGCCGAAGAGGAGCCGGCAGTCGTCGCTGGTGGGGGTGGGGGACGGGGTGGGCGCCGTGGGGGTGGGTGTGGGGTCCGCGTGGGCGGGGGAGGCGAGGAGGACGGGGAGGGAGAGGAACGCGACGGCGAGAGTGGCCTTCGCGTGTCCCGCCCGGCTGCTGCTAGCGGGCATAGGTGAACCCTCCGTACTGCTCGACGGCGGCGGCGATCTCCTCCGCGACGGAGGCGCGGCTGTCCCCGTTGACCGGCGTCGGGCCCTCGTGCTCGTCGGTCGAGGTGATCCGCCAGCCGTTCGTGGTCCAGCTGAGCCGCTGGGTGCTGGTGAACCAGGCGGAGGTGACCGGCTTGGTGGAGCCCTTTCCCGCGAGGCCGGTGAGGTTGACGTACCAGACCTCGACGGTGGCCTTGTCGCCGGAGTACGCGGTGACCTGGGTGCCGATCGGGACGGTGCGGGCGACGAAGGTGAGGCCGGCGGGTGCGGTGCCGTCCGGTTCGAGTCCGGCGCTCGCCATGAGGGCGGGGGAGTACGAGTCGTCGTACCGCTTCAGGAGTCCGTCGACGACCTCGGGGGCGTAGACCGCGCGGACGACGGCTTCGCGGGGGCCCTTCTGGAACATGTCCGTGGAGCCCAGGGCCACCGCGTAGTTGGCGGCGGCGGACTGGGCGCCCTGTTCGTCGTGGGCGTAGCCGGTGGGGACGGTGCCGTCGGTGCCGGTGACCGGGCGGGTGCCGGTGGGGGCGGTGGCGGCGCGGCCGGGGGCGTCGGAGGAGGGGGACGTGTCCGCCGGGTCGCCGCCGCGGTTGGCGAAGGCGATGGCGGCCACGAGCAGCACCACCACGCCCACGGCCGTGAGCAGGGAGCGGGAGCCGCGGGCGGGGCGGCGGGTGCCGCCGTGGACGTCACCGGTGTTGCCCTCGGGCAGGCGGGTACGGGTCTGGCCCGAGCCGCCGTAGCCGTCGTGCTCGTCGCCGGGACTCATGCCGGGTACGCCCCCTCATTCGTTCGCGGGTACGACAGTGCTGCTGGCCGACCACCCGTCAGGAGGGTCGGGGGGTGCCTCGGTGAGGCGGGGTCAGATCGCCATTCCGTAGACGATGGTGAAGAGGGTTCCGAGGGAGCCGATGATGAAGACGCCGGTGAGGCCGGCCACGATGAGGCCCTTGCCCTGTTCGGCGCTGAAGGTGTCGCGAAGCGCGGTCGCGCCGATGCGCTGTTTCGCCGCTCCCCAGATGGCGATGCCGAGGCAGAGCAGGATGGCCACGGCCATCACGACCTCGATCATGATCTTCGCTTCGGCGCCCAGGCTCCCGAAAGGACCCCAGTTCGGGGCGATTCCACCGATGATGGTGGTGATGTCGCCCTTCTCGGCCGCCAGGTACATATAACTCACCGCCCCTGTCGGGTCGTTGGTCACCCCTGCCGGACGGCATGGGGCATCGCCACTATCTTCGCTGATGAAACCGCTCGCGTGTGACGGCTTGACGGCTCTCTTTACCCGATCCCCGCACACTTGACCGATCTGACCGTCTTGACCTGCGGCGGTACGGCCGGATTCCATGCGAAGAAGCGTATGGTCACTCTGTGTATCACGGGGGGTGACTCCGGGCAATGATTGTCGTTGTTGCACTCTTGGGGCCGCGTCCGCGTGGGGATCGCCGGTACGCCCGCGCGGCGTGGGCGTGGGTGTGGGCGTACCGGCCCGGCTCCCGCCGTCCCGTGTCCGTCAGTCCCCGGTGTAGCGGGCGTCGACGCGGCTGATCTCGCGGAGGCTCGTCCCCTCCACGCGGTAGACGCTGGTGCGCGTCACGGTGTGGGCCACCGGCGGGTCGGTGTCGTGTCGGGTGTGGTAGACCACGGCCACGTTGGGGCCCCTCACCGTGAGGGCGACCACCGGGTTGCGGTCGCCGAGGGACAGGGTGGCGGCGGGGACCGGGGTGCCGTGGTCGTTGCGCCAGACGACCACGGTGTAGAACCGGCCCGTGCCCTCCGGGGTGATCTTCACGACGCCCACGGCGTCGGCCGCGGCGTCCCCGACGAGCCGGCCCGTCGCGCACTCGGGCTCCACCAGGTCGACCCGGACGCCGTCCTCGCCCGCCCAGTGGCCGTCGGTCAGCCGCATGGAGTCGCGCGGGTGGTCGGGCAGCTTGACGAGGGCGGTCTGCAGCTGGGCGTTCCGGAGCTGATCGCACGTCAGGGCCGCCGAGGAGCCCGGAGAGTCCGAAGAGCCCGGAGCGGGTGCGGCCGACGTCGGCACGGCGGTCGGAGTCGGCGCGGCGGTCGGAGTCGGCGCGGCGGTCGGAGTGTGCGGGGCGGTCGGGGTGTGCGGGGTCGTCGGGGTCGCGCTTCCCGTCGGGGTTCCCGCTCCTGACGGGTCTTCGGCCGCTCCTTCGTCCGGGCCGCATCCGGCCAGCAGGCCCACGGCCAGTGCCGCCGCCAGGCCCGTGGCGGCCGGCCGCGCCGCGCGTGCGGGATGTCTTGTTCTCGTGGTTCCGGTGATTCCCCTGCGTGTCATGTCCCTACCCCTGTGCCGACGGATCCCGAGGTGCGGTGCGGGAGCGGAGACGTACGGCCGGCCGATCGCGGTTGCGGAGGATTGTCCGAAACGTGTAACGGCGGGCCCACCCCGTCCGGCGGGCGCCCCGCCTAGACTTGTCCCCCGGTGGACTGCCATGGGCCGAGGGGTGGTTGACGGTGCGTAGGGCGGGCAAGGCGTGGCTGCTGGCCGGCGGGGCCTTCGGGCTCTGTGCCGGGTTCCTGGCCCTGCTCCTGATCGGTACGTACGCGGCGGCGGCCGGCTTCCTCGGCGGCGCGGGCTCGGCGGCGACCGGCACGGTGGCGCTGGCCAAGGGCGCGGTTCCGGCGAAGTACCAGGGGCTCGTCCAGCGCTGGGGCAACCTCTGCCCGGAGATCAACCCGGCACTGCTCGCGGCGCAGCTCTACCAGGAGAGCGGCTGGAACCCGCGGGCGGTGTCGCCGGCGGACGCGCGGGGCATCGCGCAGTTCATCCCCGGCACCTGGGCGACCCACGGCGTCGACGGGGACGGCGACGGCGACAAGGACATCTGGGACCCGGCGGACGCGATCCCGTCGGCCGCCTCGTACGACTGCGCGCTGGCCCGTTACGTGAAGAACGTGCCGGGCGACCCGGTCAGCAACATGCTGGCGGCGTACAACGCGGGCGCGTACCGGGTCATCCAGTACCGGGGCGTCCCGCCGTACAGCGAGACGCAGAACTACGTGCGGATCATCCGCTCGCTGGAGAAGAGCTTCGCCCGTCCGCAGGGCCGGGTCGCGCCCTCGCAGCAGGCGGCGGGCGCGATCCACTACGCGCAGGGCAAGCTGGGGACCCCGTACCTGTGGGGCGGTACGGGCACGGCGGCGCAGGGCGGCCGGTTCGACTGCTCGGGCCTGACCCAGGCCGCGTACCGCTCGGTGGGGATCGAGCTGCCGCGCGTGGCCAACGACCAGTACAACGCGGGGCCCCACCCGAACCGGGACGAACTGCTCCCCGGCGACCTCGTCTTCTTCTCCGACGACCTGACGAACTCGCGGGCGATCCGTCACGTCGGCATCTACGTGGGCGGCGGCTACATGATCGACGCGCCGCGGACCGGGGCGGTGATCCGCTTCGACCGGATCGACACACCCGACTACTTCGGGGCGACCCGGGTCACGAAGGACGGTGCCGCCGCCCTCCCCACCCGTTCCCCCGGCGCGCAGGCGTGAACTGACGGTCCGCCCGGCCGGAACTCTCCGTCAGGCGCAGGCCCTGAGCTGCGGGGCGGCGTCACTCTTCGGTAACGTCGGCATGATCCACCGGAGACAGCGGAACGTGTGCCTCAGCGGGTTCGTTCCCCCTTCGGGGAACCCGACCACGCATCACCACGCATCACCACCACGTACCGCCACGCACGACGATGTCCGACCACGCCTGACCACGGGGGTTGGAAGCCGGCACACGAGAGCAAGGGACCGCGGCAGATGGCTGAACTCGCATCGGACGGTTCGAGTCCGGATGTCGGCCTGCTGTACGACATCAACGGGCTCGCCCGGGACGCTCCCCCGTGGTCCGACCGGGCCATGGCGTTCATCGGCGAGTACGGCATCCTGCTCGGGATGGTCCTCGTCGTGCTCTGGTGCTGGTGGAGCGTCCGCCGGCGCGGCACCCCCGCCGACTCCGCCTCGGCCGTCGCCGCGCTCGTCTGGGCCCCGCTCGCGGCCGGGCTCGCCCTCCTGGTGAACATCCCCATCCGCGGCTTCGTCGAGCGCCCCCGCCCCTTCGTCGACCACGAGGGCCTGGAGGTGCTCGTCGCGGGCAAGACGGACTTCTCCTTCGTCAGCGACCACGCCACGATGGCGATGGCGATCGCCGTCGCCGTCTTCGTCGCCGACCGCCGCTTCGGCCTCGCCGCCATCGGCCTCGCCCTCGCCGAGGGCTTCGCCCGCGTCTACATGGGCGTCCACTACCCGACCGACGTCATCGGCGGCCTCGCCCTCGGCACCGCCGTGACGCTGCTCCTCGCCCCGCTGACGCTGGCGCTGCTCACCCCGCTGGTCTCCGCCGTCGGCCGCTCGCGCCGCGGCGCACGGCTCGTCCGCTCCCGCCGGGCCGACGCCCCCGCGGACACCCGGCCCGAGACGATCGGCCTCCCCGAGCCCCGCCTCGGCGGCCCCGCCGAGGACGGCCGGGGAGAGAAGGACCTCGCCGCCTAGGGACGTACCTCTAGGGACGTGTCTCCTGGTGCTCCTCCGCGCCGAGGTGCTCGGTGGCGTCCGTGCGGGCGCGGTCGCGGGAGCGGCGGGCCGGGCCCGTCCAGCCGCAGGTGCAGCGGGCCAGCGCGAAAGAGCCGCGCTCCGTGGTCGTCGTGTGGTGCGGGCTGGGCGCGGGCTGCTCGGACACGTCCCCACCGTACTGCGCGTGACGGCTCGCCCGTGCCGTCGTTATCCGCATCGGGAATCCTGGCTCTTGGGGGTTGACGGGCGATGGTGGAGCAGCGGTACGGGCGTCCGCGCGGGCTCGGCGGCGGCGCGCTCGCCGTCACCGCCTCCCTGGTCGCCGCGGCGGTCACCGGGTGTGCCGCGGCCGAGCAGGCGCGGCCGCTGCCCGACCCGGGCGGTGCCGTGCGGGGCGCCGCCGACGCCCTGGTCAGGGCCGGCACCTCCAAGGCGTCGACCGCGATGGAGATGGCCTCCGGCGGGACCCGCGTCACCATCCGCGGCGAGGGCGGCTACGACTTCCGCCGCCGCACCGGCCGGCTCCAGGTGGTGCTCCCCAAGGACGCGGCCGGCACCAGCGAGCACCGGCCGATCACCGAGCTGCTCACCCCCGGCGCGCTCTACATGAAGAACCGCGGCGCCGGCGTCCCCGCCGACAAGTGGGTACGGGTCGACACCACCACCCTCGACGACGGCAATCTGGTCACCGGCGGGGCCACCGACCCCGGCGCGGCGGCCGAGCTGCTGCGCGGGGCGCGGGACGTGACGTACGTGGGGGAGACGGAGCTCGCGGGCGTGAAGGTCCGGCACTACCGGGGCGTCGCCGACATCGGCGCGGCGGCCCGGGTCGCCGCACCGCAGCTGCGGGGCTCGCTCGCCGCGGCGGCGAAAGGGTTCTCCGTGGACACGGTGCCCTTCGACGCGTATCTCGACGGGGACGGGCGGCTGCGGAAGGTCCGCCACCAGTTCAGCTTCAGCAACCAGGGGCAGACGGTGGCCGTCGCCTCGACGACGCTGCTCTACGGCTTCGGGACGCGGGTCGAGGTGACGCTGCCGGAGGGGCGGGACATCTACGCGGGCAAGGTCGAGATCTGACGCGCCGCCCCCGGTGGACGGGGGCGGGCCACCGGCAAATGGTCCGTCCGTGTCATGCGCGGTACGTGGCTCGATCCCTACGCTGGGACACCGACTCCGGCAGACTCCGGCAGGAAGAGGTGAATGCGCGTGGCCCCGCTCGGTACCGCGACCGTGACCGCCGACCCCGACCGCGTCGCCCTCGCCGAGATAGAGCTGTGCGGCGAGCTGATCATCGCCGCTTCGGCCGCGGACGGGGAACGGCTCAGTGCCGACCTGATCGACGAGGTGCTGCGGGTCGAACCGGCCGGCCCCTGAACCGTCGGCTCAGGTGCGGAGCATCCGGCCGATCGCCTTGGTGGCCTCCTCGACCTTGGCGTCGAGGTCGCCGCCGTGGGCCGACGCGTCCGCCACGCAGTGCCGCAGGTGCTCCTCCAGGAGCTGGAGGGCGAAGGACTGCAGCGCCTTCGTGGAGGCCGAGACCTGGGTGAGTATGTCGATGCAGTAGACGTCCTCGTCGACCATCCGCTGGAGGCCGCGGATCTGGCCCTCGATCCGCCGCAGCCGCTTGAGGTGCTCGTCCTTCTGCTTGTGGTAGCCGTGCACCCCGTGCGCGTGGTCGGCCGGCCCGACGGCCTCGACGGCCTCGGGGGTGACCTGGTCCGTCTCGGTGGTCGTCATCGCGTCCTCCCGTTGTCCAGATAAGGGGGTGTATACCCCTCGTGGGTATATGGTACCGATCCCCGCCGTTTGCGGGGCGGGGTCTCGTGCGGCTCACTGTGCCTGATGGGCGACACTGAGAGGACGCCGGTTAGCCGTGGCCGGACGATGCGCCTAGCATCAGCCTGACCGAAACCCAGCACCCCGAGGACCTCACGTGCGATTTCGTCTGACCCCCAGGGAGACGAGTTTCTACGACATGTTCGCCGCGTCCGCGGACAACATCGTCACGGGCTCGAAGCTCCTGATGGAACTGCTCGGAGCGGAGCCTTCCGCCCGGGCCGAGATCGCGGAGCGGATGCGGGCAGCGGAGCACGCCGGTGACGACGCCACCCACGCGATCTTCCACCAGTTGAACTCCTCCTTCATCACGCCGTTCGACCGTGAGGACATCTACTCCCTCGCCTCGTCCCTCGACGACATCATGGACTTCATGGAGGAGGCCGTCGACCTGGTCGTCCTCTACAACATCGAGGAACTGCCCAAGGGCGTCGAGCAGCAGATCGAGGTCCTGGCCCGGGCGGCGGAGCTGACCGCCGAGGCGATGCCGAACCTGCGGACGATGGAGGACCTCACCGAGTACTGGATCGAGGTCAACCGGCTGGAGAACCAGGCCGACCAGATCCACCGCAAGCTGCTCGCCCACCTCTTCAACGGCAAGTACGACGCCATCGAGGTGCTGAAGCTCAAGCAGATCGTGGATGTGCTCGAAGAGGCGGCCGACGCCTTCGAGCACGTGGCCAACACGGTGGAGACCATCGCGGTCAAGGAGTCCTGAGGCTTCGTGGACACCTTCGCCCTGATCGTGACCATCGGCGTCGCGCTCGGTTTCACGTACACCAACGGCTTCCACGACTCCGCCAACGCGATCGCGACCTCGGTGTCGACGCGGGCGCTGACCCCGCGCGCGGCCCTCGCGATGGCGGCGGTCATGAACCTCGCGGGCGCCTTCCTGGGCCAGGGGGTCGCCAAGACCGTCAGCGAGGGGATCATCGAGACCCCGACCGGCGACAAGGGGATGGGCATCCTCTTCGCCGCGCTCGTCGGCGCGATCATCTGGAACCTGGTCACCTGGTACTTCGGCCTGCCGTCCTCCTCCTCGCACGCCCTGTTCGGCGGCATGGTGGGCGCGGCGCTGGCCGGTGGCACCGAGGTGATCTGGGGAGGTGTGGTCGACAAGATCGTCATCCCGATGTTCGTCTCGCCGGTCGTCGGTCTGCTCGCCGGTTACCTGGTCATGTGCCTGATCATGTGGATCTTCCGCAAGGCCAACCCGCACAAGACCAAGCGGGGCTTCCGCATCGCGCAGACGGTGTCGGCGGCCGGCATGGCGCTCGGTCACGGCCTCCAGGACGCCCAGAAGACGATGGGCATCGTGGTGATGGCCCTGGTCATCGCGGATGTGGAGCAGCCGAACAGCGAGATCCCGGTGTGGGTGAAGATCTCCTGTGCCGTGATGCTCTCGCTCGGTACGTACGCGGGCGGCTGGCGCATCATGAGGACCCTCGGCCGCAAGATCATCGAGCTGGACCCGCCGCAGGGCTTCGCGGCCGAGACCACCGGCGCGTCGATCATGTTCGGCTCGGCGTTCCTCTTCCACGCGCCGATCTCGACGACGCACGTCATCACCTCCTCGATCATGGGCGTGGGCGCGACGAAGCGGATCAACGCGGTGCGGTGGGGTGTCGCCAAGAACATCGTGATGGGCTGGTTCATCACCATGCCGGCGGCGGCGCTGGCCGCCGCACTGAGCTACTACGTGGTGCGGCTGCTCTTCGGCTGACGGGCGTCACCGTCCGGTTTCGCCGGGGGTCCGGGGGTTGTCCCCCGGGGGATGCGGCGTGGTGCGGCTGCTCTTCGGCTGACGGGTGCCGGTGGCCGACGGCAGGCGCCCGAACGTGGTTGGGCCCGGCTCCCCAGGGGGAGCCGGGCCCTTCGTCGTACGGCGGCACCGCCATGCAGCGCCGTACGACTGCTTTATCCGAAGCGGCCGGAGATGTAGTCCTCGGTCGCCTGGACGCTCGGGTTGGAGAAGATGCGCTCGGTGTCGTCGATCTCGATGAGCTTGCCGGGCTGGCCGACGGCGGCCAGGTTGAAGAACGCGGTCCGGTCCGAGACGCGCGCGGCCTGCTGCATGTTGTGCGTCACGATGACGATCGTGAAGCGCTCCTTCAGCTCGCCGATCAGGTCCTCGATCGCGAGGGTCGAGATCGGGTCGAGGGCCGAGCAGGGCTCGTCCATGAGCAGGACGTCCGGCTCGACGGCGATCGCGCGGGCGATGCACAGACGCTGCTGCTGGCCGCCGGAGAGGCCGGAGCCCGGCTTGTTGAGCCGGTCCTTGACCTCGTTCCACAGGTTGGCGCCCTTGAGGGAGCGCTCGACGATGTCGTTCAGCTCCGCCTTCTTGTAGGAGCCGTTGAGCCGCAGGCCCGCCGCCACGTTGTCGAAGATCGACATGGTGGGGAAGGGGTTGGGGCGCTGGAAGACCATGCCGACGGTACGGCGCACCGCGACCGGGTCGACGCCGGAGCCGTACAGGTTCTCGTCGTCCAGCATCACCTTGCCCTCGACGCGGCCGCCGGGGGTGACCTCGTGCATGCGGTTCAGGGTGCGCAGGAAGGTGGACTTGCCGCAGCCGGAGGGGCCGATGAAGGCCGTCACGGAGCGGGGCTCGACGGTCATGGAGATGTCGTCGATCGCCTTGTGGGCGCCGTAGTAGGCGGAGAGGCCGCTGACGTCGATTCGCTTGGCCATAACTAGTTCACTTCCGTTCGGCTCAGCGGCCGGTCTTCGGGGCCTTCCAGCGGGCGATGCCGCGGGCCACCAGGTTGAGGATCATGACGAAGGCGATCAGGACGAGCGCGGCGGCCCAGGCGCGGGCCACGGCGGCGTCGGTGCCGACCGCGTACTGCTCGTACACGTAGAGCGGCAGGGAGGACTGGGCGCCTTCGAAGGGGTTCGGGTTGATGAGCTTCGTACCGAACACGAGGAGCAGGACGGGGGCCGTCTCGCCGGTGATGCGGGCGACCGCGAGCATCACGCCCGTGGTGATGCCGCCGATGGCGGTGGGCAGGACCACCTTCAGGATCGTCCGCCACTTGGGGACGCCGAGGGCGAGGCTGGCCTCGCGGAGCTCGTTCGGGACGAGCTTGAGCATCTCCTCGGTGGAGCGGACGACGACCGGCATCATCAGGATGGCGAGGGCCATCGCACCGGCGAAACCGGAGGGGCCGAAGCCCAGCATCAGGGTCCAGGTGGAGAGGACGAAGAGGCCGGCGACGATCGACGGGATGCCCGTCATGACGTCGACGAAGAAGGTGACGGCCCTGGCGAGCTTCCCGGTGCCGTACTCGACCAGGTAGACCGCGGTGAGCAGGCCGATCGGCGCGGCGATCAGGGTCGCGATGGCGACCTGCTCGATGGTGCCGAGGAGGGCGTGGTAGACGCCGCCGCCGGCCTCGGCGTCGAGGACGCCGTTCATCGAGTGGGTCAGGAAGTAGCCGTCGAGGACTTCGAGGCCCTTGCTGAGGGTGACCCAGGCGAGGGAGAGCAGCGGGATGACGGCGAGGACGAAGCAGACCCAGACGAGGCTGGTGGCGACGCGGTCCTTGGCCTGGCGGGCGCCCTCGACCTTGGTGGTGAGGACGTAGGTGGCCAGGACGAAGAGGAGCGCGGAGATCATGCCCCACTGCACCTTGCTGTGCCAGCCGGCGGCGAGGCCGATGCCGGTGCCGGCGGCGACGGAGCCGGCGGCGACGGCGAGCGGCGTCCAGCGCGGGAGGCGGGCGTGGGAGAGCGGGCCGCGGGGCTTGGCGAACGCGACCGGACGTTCCTGGACGGCGTGGCTCATGCTGCGGCCCCCGAGTACTCCTTGCGGCGGGCGATGATCCATCGGGCCGCGCCGTTGACCAGCAGGGTGATGACGAAGAGGACGAGACCGGAGGCGATCAGGGCGTCCCGGCCGAACTCGTTGGCCTCGTTGAACTTCGCGGCGATGTTCTGGGCGAAGGTGCCGCCGCCCGGGTCGAGCAGCCGGCCGGAGAGGACGAAGCTGGGCGAGAGGACCACGGCGACGGCCATGGTCTCGCCGAGCGCGCGGCCGAGGCCCAGCATGGAGGCGGAGATGATGCCGGAGCGGCCGAAGGGCAGCACCGCCATGCGGATGACCTCCCAGCGCGTGGCGCCGAGGGCGAGCGCGGCCTCCTCGTGCATCTTCGGGGCCTGGAGGAAGACCTCGCGGGTCACGTTGGTGATGATCGGGAGGATCATGATCGCCAGCAGGATGCCGACGGTGAACATGTTGCGGGCGACGCCGTCGCTGGACTTGTCGAAGATGTACGTCCAGCCCAGGTACTGGTCGAGCCACTTGTTGAGGCCGCCCAGGTAGGGCACGAGGAAGATCGCGCCCCAGAGGCCGTAGATGATGCTGGGCACGGCGGCGAGCAGGTCGACGACGTACGCGAGCGGCTTGGCCAGCTTGCGCGGGGCGTAGTGCGAGATGAAGAGCGCGATGCCGATGGCGACCGGCACGGCGATGGCCATGGCGATGACCGAGGAGACGATCGTGCCGAAGGCGAGGACGGCGATGCCGAAGACCGGCGGGTCGCCCGCCGGGTTCCACTCGAAGGTGGTGAAGAAGTTGGTGCTGTCCTTCGAGACGGCGAGGACCGTGCGGTAGGTCAGGAAGACCGCGATCGCGGCCATGATGACGAGCAGGGTGATGCCGGAGCCCTTGGAGAGGCCGCTGAAGATGCGGTCCCCGGGGCGGGCCGCGCCCTTGGCGCGCCTGCTCCTGTTCTTCTCTGTGGCGGGTGGTGTCGTGGTAACCATCGGTTTCTCCGGTCTGCGGAGCCGTACGGGGTACGGATCCTGGCGGCGGTGCACCGGATGCCGGGGGCGGCGCCTCCACGGGAGGTGAGGGGCCGCCCCCGGCCGGGGGTCAGGACAGGGTCGGGACGATCTGGCGGACCTTGGCGGCGATCTCGGCCGGCATCGGCGCGTAGTCGGCGTCGGCGAGGACCTTCTGGCCCTCCTCGCTGATCGCGTAGTTCAGGAAGGCCTTCAGGGTCGGCAGGGTCTCCGCCTTGTTGCCCTTGTCGCAGGCGATCTCGTAGGTGACGAGGACCAGCGGGTAGGCGCCCTCGGCCTTGGTGGCGTAGTCGAGGGAGAGGGCCACGTCGTTGCCGGTGCCCTTGACCTTGGCGGCGGCGATGGCCTTGGAGGCGTTCTCCGTGGTGGCGGCGACCGGGGCGGAGGCGCCGGTGTTGACGCTGACCGTGGAGATCTTGTTGGCGGTGGCGTAGGAGAGCTCGAAGTAGCCGATGGAGCCCTCGGCGTCCTTGACCGCGGTGGCGACACCGGAGGAGCCGTTGGCGGCCTGGCCGCCCTGGGCGGGCCACGACTTGGACTTCGGGTCGTGCTTCCAGTCGGCCGGGGCGGCGGTCGAGAGGTACTTGCCCAGGTTCTGGGTGGTGCCGGACTCGTCCGAGCGGTGGAAGGCCTGGATGGTGGAGTCGGGGAGCTTGGCGCCCGGGTTCAGCTTGGCGATCGCCGGGTCGTTCCACTTGGTGATCTTGTTGTCGAAGATCTTGGCGATCGTGGAGGCGTCCAGGACGAGGTTGTCCACGCCCTCCAGCTTGTAGCCGATGGCGATGGGGCCGCCGACCATCGGCAGGTTGATGCCGGTGCCGTCCTTGCAGATCTTCTTGGACTCGGCGACCTCTTCGTCCTTCAGGGCGGAGTCGGAGCCCGCGAAGGCGACCTGGCCCTGGTTGAACTTGGTGATGCCGCCGCCGGAGCCGATGGACTGGTAGTTGACCTCGACACCCTCACAGGCGGCCTGGAAGTTCTTCACCCACAGGTCCATCGCGTTCTTCTGCGCGCTGGAGCCCGCGGCGAGCAGCTGGCCCTTGGCGCCCTCGCACGCGATGTTCGAAGCGGCGGCGTTCGTGGTCTTCTCGCCGCCACCCTTGGTGGGCTCGCTGTTGTTGTCCGAACCACACGCCGACAGGACGAGCGCACCGGAGACGACGAGGGCACCGATCGCGGAGGCGCGAAGCCCGTTCTTGCGCGAAAGCTTCACTTTCGGGGGTTCCTTCCAGAGGCCGCCGTGCCCGGACCGGGTGTCCGTCGCTTCGAAGGCGGCGCGTGTCGGGTTGTCCGGTGCATCGTCAGGCTTCGTGCACCGCGTAAGGCCGAAATTAGGCAGAACAGGTGAAGCCGTCGACCGAGGAGAGTGAACGGAAGGTGAACCGTGCCGGAAGGCGCGGTGCGGTCCGGTGTGCGGTGCCGGTCCTGGAGGCCGGGCGGGACACGGGTGACGGGGCGGGACACGGGGTGACAGGACGGGCCGGGATCCAGCAGGCGTCGCCGGGCTTGCGGGCCGGGACGCGCTCACCCGGGCGCTTCAGCGCCGCAGCGCCTCCACCGGCTGGATGCGCGCCGCCCGCCAGGCCGGATACAGCCCGGCCAGCAGCCCCGTGAGCAGCCCGATCGTCGGCGCGGCCGCGACCGTGGCGGGGTGGACGACCGGGGTCCAGTCCCGGACCAGCGCCACCGTCACCACCGTCAGCACACCGAGCGACGTGCCGACCAGCCCGCCGAGCGCGCCGAGTGCGCCCGATTCGGCGAGGAACTGCGTCGTGATGTGCCGTCCCCGGGCGCCGAGCGCCCGCCGCAGACCGATTTCCGCGGTGCGTTCCAGAACCGCCACGAGCGTGGTGTTCGCGATGCCCACGGCGCCGATCACGAGGCAGATCGCGGCGAGCACGAGGAAGAGCTGGCTCAGGTCGCCGCTCACGCTGCCGCGCAGGGACCGCGGGTCCGGCGGGGGCACGGCCTTGAGGTACTCCGGGTGATCGGGACGCAACGCGGTGGGGACCTCGGCCGCTATCTGGCGGGCCGCGCCCAGGTCGGTCGCGATCAGCATGGCGGCGCCCTCGACCGGCGGGCCCCAGATCCGCTCGGCCGTGCGGTGCGGGACGACCACGGACAGCAGGAGGTCCGCCTTGCGTTCGGTGCCGCCGATGATGCCGGCGACCGTGAACGGCTGGTCCCCGACGAACACCACCGGACGCGTCTGCAGAGTGGAGATCCCCAGCCGGGAGGCGACACCGCGCCCGATGAGGGCGACCGGCTGCGACCGGTCCGTCGCGAACTCGTCGTAGAGCCGGCCCTCGACGACCGTGACCGAGGCCGCCCGCAGCACCCCGGGGGACGCCGCGACCACCTCGGCGCGCTCACCGTCCGCCGGCCGACCCGAACTGCCCACCGGTGCCGACCGGACGGAGGTCGTCGGTGGCAGCCGCACCGACCAGTACACCCCGGCGTGCCGTACGCCGGCGAGCCGCTGGACGCGCGCGTCGGCATCCTCGGGGAAGGCCGGGCCGGCGAACTCGTTCTGCTCCCGTGCCACGTCCTGGACGGTGACCTCCGTCGCCGTCAGGGCGTTGAAGCGCGCGTCGATCTGCGAGGACGCGGTGGCGGTCAGGCCCAGGACGGCCACGAAGGCGCCGACCCCGAGCACCGTCCCCAGGGCGGTCAGCACCGAGCGCGCCGGCCTCTGCACCATTCCCGCGAACGCCTCGGACAGCAGGTCCCGCCACCCGAACACCGAGGGTGGCACGACGGGCGTGCCGCGACGGATCACGTCCGTCCTCCCGTCGTGCGTGCCACGGCGGGGGCCACCTCGTCCAGGACCCCGTCACGGATCGTGAGGACACGGCTGCCGCGGGCCGCGACGTCCGGGTCATGGGTGATCACGACGATGGTCATCCCGTCCTCGTGCAGCTCCCTCAGCAGGGCCATGACGGAGGACGCGTTGGCCGAGTCGAGGTTTCCGGTCGGTTCGTCGCACAGCAGCAGGGAGGGGCGGGCGACGAGGGCCCGCGCGATGGCGACGCGCTGCCGTTCGCCGCCGGAGAGCGTGGTCGGGACGGAGTGGACCCTGTCCCCCAGCCCGACGCGTTCCAGCGCGGCGAGGGCACGGTCACCGCGTTCCTTGCGGGGCACACCGCTGTAGACCAGGGCGAGCGCGACGTTCTCCAGGGCGCTGCGGTGCGGGAGCAGGTGGAACGCCTGGAAGACGAAGCCGAGCCGGCGTCCACGCAGGGCGGTCAGCTCGCTGTCCTTCAGCGCGCCCGTGTCGATGCCGTCGAGCAGGTACGTGCCGTTGGAGGGCGTGTCCAGCAGACCCAGGATGTTGAGGAAGCTGGACTTCCCGGAGCCGGAGGGTCCCACCACCGTGAGGAAGGACCCCGGGGCCACGGTGAGGTGACACGGCTTCAGCGCCTCGACCGGCGGGGGCCCGGGGTAGGTCAGGCCGACGTCCCGGAACTCGATGACAGGCGTGTGGTCGTCGTGCGGGAACGCCGGGGTGCCGTGCGTCATGGTCCGCCGCCGACCGTTCCCGTCGTGCTCTCCGGCGCGGCGTCGCGGGCGATCCCGGTGACGACCTCGTCGCCCGCGCGGAGCGGCGTACCGCCGAGGGGGGTCACGGCGACGTATCCGTCGCCGGTCGCGCCGGGGCGGACCTCGACCCGGCGCCGGTCGCCGGAGGCGGTGACCACGGTGACCACCGTCCTGCCGTCGATCTCCGAACTGAGGGCGGTGATGGGGACCACGAGCGCCTTCGTCCCGGTGGATCCCGCCTCGATGGTGAGGCGTACGTCCTGTCCGGTGAGCCGTTCGTCCAGCGCCCGGTCCGGCACCACCTCCACCAGGTAGCCGGATGCCTCGGGGCCGGTCTGCTGTCCGTCGGACTCGCCCTGTGGCGGTTCGGTGGGCGTGTCGGCGACGGACGCGACCCGTGCCGAGGCGGTCACGCCGGTCAGCTCGGAGTGGATCTCGACCTTCTGCTGCGGGCGCAGCAGCTCCTTCTGGTACGTGGGCACGTACGCCTGGACGAGCAGCCGGCCCGCCGAGACGGTGAGCGCGGCCTGCGCGGCCTCGCTGCCCACCTTCCCCTGTACGGCGTCGAGCCGGGCGGGAAAGCTGGTGAGGTAGACGACTTCACCGGCGGGAAGCATGGGACCCGCGGCCGCCTCCGCCTCGGCCAGGATCTCCTGGGCGGCGGCCAGGTCCTCGACCGCTCTGCGTACGATCCGGTCCGCGTCGTCCCTGGCGCTCCTCGTCCCGTCCGTGTGCGTGCCTTCGCCCCGGTTCTTGTCCACGCCTTCGCCCGCGTTCTCGTCCGCGGCCGCCGCCCGCGCGTCCTCCAGGGCGCGTTCGGCTTGCCTCACGGCTGCCCGGGCGGCCGTGAGGGCGGCGCCCTCGTCGTTCTGCGCGGGCAGCGGGGTGTAGCCGGTGTCCCTGTAGAGGGCGGCGAGGGCCGCCTGGGTGCCGGCGCCGAAGACGCCCTTCTCGTCCCGGCCGGCCGGGTGGCCGAGCAGCCCGAGCGCGGTCTGCAACTGGCGTACGTCGTCGCCCGACGAGCCCGGACGCAGATCCCGGTACGAGGGAAGCGAGCCCCGCAGGGCGATGACGGGGCGCCCGCTCACCTCGACGAGCACCTTGCCGTTGCGTATGGCCTCGCCCTGGCGTACCGGAAGCCGGGTCACGACCGGGCTCGTCGCACCCTCACCGGGGCTGACCTGGGGTTTGATCCGCAGCGACTGTTCGGCCGTCACCTGTCCACGGGTGATGACGGAGGTGACGAGCACCCGGTGCTCGACCGGGGCGGTGAGCACGTCGGCCGGGGGCGGGCCCGCGTCCGCGGCCGCCTGTGCGGGCGACTTGACGGTGCCGGCGACCAGCACCCCGCCGACGGTCAGGGCCAGGGCCGTGCCGGCGACGGCCAGCGCCCAGCGCCGACGTCGTGCGGTGGCGCCGGGCCGTGGCGGTGTGGCGGCGCCCTCCTGGGGCTCGTTCACCCGCTCACCCGCCCAAGTGGCCGCTGTCGGTCCCGTCGCCGGGTGCGCACGCACGCTCGGCGACGCGCAGCCGCTCCATGTCCGTGCCCTTGATGCCGGGCGGGAGCGGGACGTCACCCGTCTCGGGGTCGGGATCGGGGTAGTCGGCGAAGCCCTTGCCGCGTACGCACGCGCTGAACTCGCGGGCCTTCGCCAGCCTCTCCGCGGGCGGCACGGCGTCCCGTCGCGGGGGCAGGAGATCCTTGCAGGCGGCTTCGGCGCGCGCCATGCCCTCGGGGTCCTTCGCCGCGGCGTCCTTGTCCACCCGCAGCTGGGCGTCGTCCCGCTTCTCGAGCACGGCGCCCTGATCCTCCAGGCACCGGTAGTAGCCGACGTCCTGGGGGCCGGCCGAGGCGGAACCGGCGGCGCTCGGCGTGCCGGCACCGGCACACCCCACGGCGAGGGCGGCGAGGACGCAGGTGACAGCGGCGGCACGGACACGGCTCGGCACCGCGCGGACGACATTCATGAACTGGCCCCCATGGACTGGTGAGGAGATCTGCTGCGGGATGACCGTCCGCCGGTCACGGGACTGTGGTGGTCGACCACGACTGGGGCTGCCGCCCCCGGATCCCTTCACGATCATCGCCCGGGTCCAGAGATCATAAAAGGGTGGACGTGTGTCATCAAGTCGCTTTAAATGAACGGCATTTGAGTGCCCTCGTCCTAGGGTGCCATCGTGTCGACTTTATGGGGGGAAGACATGAACAGCAGCTCCATGACGCGTCGCCGGCTCGTCGGCGGCGTGCTCGCCGTCGTGGCCATGGCCGGGATCGGACTGGTCACGGCGCCCGGCGCAGCCGCCCTCAACAAGGACGGAAGCCTGGAGGCCTACGAGTTCGGTCTCTACTACAACTCCGGTCAGGGGGGCTGTGTCTTCGATCTGGCCGTCTCCGACTGGGACTTCTCGAACGACACGTTCTGGAGGCCGAGCGGCACCTGCTACGGCTACGGCCAGACCACCAACGACAACACGGCCTCGTACTACAACCGCGACACCGGCACGTGGTGGGTGTACACGGACGCCGACGGTGACGGCGCGGAGGGCACCCTGCCGCCCGGATACAAGGGCGACGCCTCCCGCACCTTCAAGAACCAGATCTCGTCGGCCTTCCCGTACGACGCCCACTGATCAGCGCGACCGCCACGCGGTGTTGCGCGCACGCTTGCGAGGACCACATGCTTTCCGCAGCCCCACACCGCCGCGCCCCGTTCCCGGTCACGGCGCTGGCAGCCGTCGCGTTGCTCAGCGGGTGCTCGGGCGACGGCGCCCGGCCGGCCGGTGCGGCCGCCGAGCCGGCGGTGCCCGCCATCCCCACGATCGCCGAGGCGACGACGCTGAGATTCCCGCTGGACGCCTTCGAGGCGACGGACGAGCAGAACCGCACCCTCGCCCGGGCGCAGGGAATCCTCACCTCCCGGTGCATGGCCCGTTTCGGGTTCCGTTACCAGGCCCCTCAGAACAGTTCGCCGCAGCAGCCGCGCGGCGGTTCCCGGCGCTTCGGCGTCACCGACCTGAAGACCGCCTCGCAGTACGGCTATCGCAATCCGCGGACCGCGGGCTCCGAGCCGCCGCGGGACACCGGGCGGGGGACGCTGAGCAGGACCGCGGAGATCGTGCTGCTGGGGGAGCCGGGGCTGAAGCCCGAGGACCTGCCGGCGAGCCAGCAGGAGGCCGAGAGCGAGGGCGGCAGCGCGACCGAGGCCAACGGCAAGCGCATCCCCTTCGGCGGCTGCACGCGCGAGTCCTTCCTCAAGCTGTACGCGCCGAAGCCGGGCACCGTCGACCTGCTGTACGTCTTCAACCTGCGCAACCAGGCCGATTCCGAGTACCGAGGGGACTCCCGCGTCCGTGCGGTCGACCGGCGTTGGTCCGACTGCATGGCGGAATCCGGCTACAGGACACGGGATCCGCACAACGCGGCCGAGGAGCTCGGGCTGGGCGAGGCGCGGTCGGGCCCCGAGGCGATCAGCGCCGCCAAGGCCGACGTGCTCTGCAAGCACCGGGTCAACCTGGTCGGTGTCCACTACGCGGTCCTGTCGGCCTACGAGCAGCGCGCGGTCGAGAGGAACGCCGAGACCCTGAAGCTCGCGAAGGACCAGCTCGACGAACGCCTTCGACTGGCAGCGGGGCTGACCGGCTGACCGGCTGCGAAACCGCGCCCCGGTACGGGGCCTCAGTGGGCGAGGGCGGACAGAAGAGCCTCCAGCAGCTCGCGGTCACGGGCCTGGCTCAGGCGGGCCCGGGCCGCCTCCGGCGGCAGCCAGCACAGCCGGTCCACCTCCCGGCCGGGGACGAAGCTCCCGCCGAGGGCGCGGGCCGCCCAGTAGACGACCTCCTTGGGGCGGCCGGCGACCGGGTAGCGGACGGTGGGCAGCCGGACGCCCAGCGCACAGGACTGCCCGGTCTCCTCAAGGACCTCCCGCACCGCGCACTCCCCGGCGCTCTCGCCGGGCTTCCGCTTGCCTTTCGGATGCGACCAGTCATCGTATTTCGGCCTGTGCACGAGGGCGATCTCGATGCCCCGGCCGGAGGGCGCCGGCCGCCACAGGACGCAGCCGGCGGCGCGTACCGGAGCGGTCTCGGGGGTCTCGTGGGTCATGGGACGGGGACGGTGGTGGCGTTCCAGGCGCGCTGGAAGGCGAAGCGGGCGGCCTCGACCTCGTGGCGCTGGTCGGCGTGGAGGACGCCGAGGGCGTACGCGGTGGCGGGGGCGATCCGGGGGGTGCGGGCCGCGGCGGCGGCGGCCGCGGCGGCCTCGGCGGCGTCGCGGTGGCGGTCGAGGGCCCGGGCCGCCTCGTAGAGGGGGGCGTCACGGTCGGCGCCGAAGGAGGTCACCTCCGTGGCGTACCGGTGGAGGCGGAGCAGCAGGCGGGTGTGGTGCCAGGGCGCGTCCTGGCTCTCGCCGGCGGCCAGGGCCAGCGCCTCCGCGTTGTACGGGTGGGCGGCGCGGGTCAGCGGCAGGGCGTCGACCGCGTCGAGGAGGCGGCGGCGGGCGACCGAGGCGGAGGCGTCGAGGACCTCGGGGGCGGGGGCCGAGCCCGCCGGGCCCAGCGGCACCTCGGAGGCGAGCAGGGCCACGGCGTCGGCGACGGCGTGGAAGCGGGAGGAGCCGAGGGCCTGGAGGGCGGCCGAGTGGGCCCGGGTCCTGGCCAGGGTGAGCTGCCGCTCCAGGAGGGCCCCGGCCCGGGCGGCGCCGACGGTCAGCCCGGGCCCCTCCGAGCCGCGGGCGGCCGGCACCGGGCCGCTGCCGTGGGAGAGCCGGTTCAGCGCGTCCATGAGCCGGACCAGGCGGGAGGTGCAGGCCTGCTCCAGGGCGAGGGTGCCGGAGAGCCAGGCCAGCTCGGTGCGGAGGTGGTCGGCCCAGGCCGGGTCGAGCAGCGGCCGGAAGGTGTGCAGGCTCCCGCTGATCCGGCGGGCGGCCGCCCGCAGCGTGCCGGCGGCCTCCTCCGCTCCCGACGTGTCCGCGCCGCTCTCGCCGTGCTGCCGCAGGCCGCGGAGGAAGTCCGCGGCCCGGGCGTGCAGGTAGGGGGCCAGGACCTCCCCCGCGGTCACGTCGTGAAGGGACTGCGTGGGGTCAAGGTTGGGCACGCCGGCGCCTCCGCGCGTCGATGAGCATCTCCTGCACGTGCCGCAGCGGCTTGCCCTCCGGGTCGGTCGCGTGGCGCGTCCAGTTCCCGTCCGGGCCGAGGTGCCAGGAGGAGGTGGTGTCGGACATCCCGGTCTCCAGGAGCCGGGTGAGGGCCGCCCGGTGGGCGGGGTCGGAGACCCGGACCAGGGCCTCGATGCGCCGGTCCAGGTTGCGGTGCATCATGTCGGCGCTGCCGAGCCACACCTCGGGCTCGCCGCCGTTGCCGAAGGCGAAGACCCGGGAGTGCTCCAGGAAGCGGCCGAGGACCGAGCGGACCCGGATGTTCTCGGAGAGGCCGGGGACGCCGGGCCGCACGGCGCAGATGCCGCGGACCCAGATGTCGACCGGGACGCCGGCCCGGGAGGCCCGGTAGCAGGCGTCGATGACGGCCTCGTCGACCATCGAGTTGACCTTGATCTTCACGTACGCGGGCCGCCCGGCCCGGTGGTGGGCGATCTCCTTGGTGATCCGGGAGACCAGGCCGTCGCGGAGCGACTTCGGGGCGGTGAGCAGCCGCCGGTACGTCTCGCGCCGTGAGTAGCCGGAGAGCCGGTTGAAGAGGTCGGAGAGGTCCGCGCCGACCTGCGGGTCGGCGGTGAGCAGGCCCAGGTCCTCGTAGAGCCTGGCGGTCTTCGGGTGGTAGTTGCCGGTGCCGACGTGCGAGTACCGGCGCAGCAGGTCGCCCTCCTGGCGTACCACCAGGGACAGCTTGCAGTGGGTCTTGAGCCCGACCAGGCCGTAGACGACGTGGCAGCCGGCCTCCTCCAGCTTCCGCGCCCACTTGATGTTGGCCTGCTCGTCGAAGCGGGCCTTGATCTCGACGAGGACGAGGACCTGCTTGCCGGACTCGGCGGCGTCGATGAGGGCGTCGACTATGGGGGAGTCGCCGGAGGTCCGGTACAGCGTCTGCTTGATCGCGAGGACGTCCGGGTCGGCCGCCGCCTGCTCCAGGAAGGCCTGGACGGAGGTGGAGAAGGAGTCGTACGGGTGGTGCAGGAGCACGTCCCGCTCGCGCAGCGCGCCGAAGACGTCGGGCGCGGACGCGGACTCGACCTCGGCGAGGTCCCGGTGGGTGCCGGCGACGAACTTCGGGTACTTGAGCTCGGGCCGGTCCTGCCCGGCGATCCCGAACAGGCCGGTGAGGTCGAGCGGTCCCGGCAGCGGGTAGACCTCGGCGTCGGAGATCTTCAGCTCGCGCACGAGCAGGTCGAGCACGTACGGGTCGATGGACTCCTCGACCTCCAGGCGCACCGGCGGGCCGAAGCGGCGCCGCATGAGCTCCTTCTCCAGGGCCATCAGGAGGTTCTCGGCGTCGTCCTCCTCGACCTCCAGGTCCTCGTTCCGCGTCACCCGGAACATGTGGTGCGCGAGCACCTCCATGCCGGGGAACAGCTCCTCCAGGTGCGCCGCGATGACGTCCTCCAGGGGCACGTACCGCTGCGGGGAGGCCTCCAGGAAGCGGGAGAGCAGCGGCGGCACCTTGACGCGGGCGAAGTGGCGGTGGCCGCTGACCGGGTTGCGGACGACGACGGCCAGGTTGAGGGAGAGGCCGGAGATGTACGGGAAGGGGTGCGCCGGGTCCACGGCGAGCGGGGTGAGGACGGGGAAGATCCGCTGCCGGAAGAGCGTGAACAGCCCCGCCTGCTCCTTCTCCGTGAGCTCGGGCCAGCGGATCAGGTGGATGCCCTCGTCGGCCAGGGCCGGGGCGACGTCCTGCTGGTAGCAGGCGGCGTGCCGGGCCATCAGCTCGCGGGAGCGGGTCCAGATGAGGTCGAGGACCTCGCGGGGCTGGAGCCCGGAGGCGGAGCGGGTGGCGACGCCGGTGGCGATGCGGCGCTTGAGTCCCGCGACCCGGACCATGAAGAACTCGTCGAGGTTCGAGGCGAAGATCGCGAGGAAGTTCGCCCGCTCCAGGAGGGGCGTCGTCGGGTCCTCGGCGAGTTCGAGCACCCGCTCGTTGAAGGCGAGCCAGCTGCGCTCGCGGTCGAGGAAGCGGCCCTGGGGGAGCTCCCCGGAGCCGTCGTCGTCGCCGCCGTCGTACGCGTCGTACGCGTCGATCTCGGAGTCGAGGCCGGTGTCGAGACCGGTGCCGAGGGCGGTGTCGAGGCCGTCCGCGGCCTCGGGGGCCGCGTGCGGGCGGTGGGCCGCTATGGAACCCAGGGACGGCTGCGGGGACGCGGTGGCGGAGGTCTGGACCGGGACCTCGGCGGGCTGCTGGCTCATGGCCCCATTCTTCCGCGCGATGGGGCCCTCGGGCGCGTCGGAGCGGACCGTGGGGGAGGGCAGTCTCCCCTTGGGAAGTCTTCCCGGGGAGGGGACCCCGCCGGGCATGATCACGGATCGCTTCATTGCGTGAGCGTCGCAAGCGCGTCTGAATGGCCGGTAACGACGACATGTCGTACGGGAATCGGGGGCGGGGCCTGTGACGGCCCCGCCCCCGTGGGTTCACCCGTACGGGCTACGGGTGTCGGTTTACGGGTGTCGGTTTACGGGTGCCGGGCGCGGAGGACCCGGAAGGCCGCGAGGGTCGCGAGGGCGGCGAGGGCGAGGACGATGCCGGTCTCGATGAGCTGGGTGGGCCAGAGGTGGGAGACGGGGTGGTAGTCGAGGAACTGCGTGGTGATGCCGTGCTCGGCGTGGCACTGGGCCTCCACCTTGCCCCAGATCCCTTCCTGGGCGTCCACCCCGGAGGCCCGGTTCGCCTGCTCCCAGCAGATCATCCGGTCGAAGCGGGCACCGGACGGGGTGAGTAGGCCGGAGTCCATGGCCAGATAGTCCTCCGGGACCATGAGGGAGTGGCTGAGGGGGCCGGTGATCCTCTCCGTCGACAGGATGGACCAGCGGTACGAGGTGAAGGCGAGCGTCACCACGCCCATGACCAGTCCTGCGGCGGACATGGCGAGGAGGGTGCGGCGGACGAGCTGGCCGATCAGGGCGCCGACGGCGACGGCGGCGAGGACGTGGGCGAAGAGGACGATGCCGGTCAGCGCGTAGGTGCCCGGGTCGCCCCAGAAGAAGCCCCAGCCCTCCTCCACCCGGCTGTGGCCGAACTGGAAGACGCCCATGGCGGCGAGCACGGCGAGGACCGCGACGCCGGCCGCGACGGCGAGCTTGGACCGGAGCCAGGCGGCCGGGCTCACCGACTGGGTGAGGGAGAGCTGGTACGTCCCCGACTCGTACTCGCGCGCCACCATCGGGCCCGCGACCAGGGCGGCGACGGCGAGCGGCAGCAGGATCGCGCCTCCGCCGACGTACTCCAGCGCCCAGCGAAGTGTGTGGTACCCGCTGTTGTCGGGGGACGGGACCCATCCCCCGTTCTCCACGCGCACGTCCGGATACTGCGCGTCCCAGATCCGCAGCCCGCCGATCACGGCGAAGGCCAGGACCACCGCCGCGCCCGCGATCCACAGCGTCCGCCGGTACTGGCGGACCGTCACCCAGGCCGGGCCCTTCAGGGAGAGGCTGCTCATGCGGTGGCTCCTTCGGGGTTGCGCAGGTGGGCGAGGAGGAGTTCCTCCAGGGAGGGTTCGGCGGTCTCCCAGGGGCCCTCTATGGGGCCCTCGCGGCGGACCAGGGCCGTGAGCTGACGGCCCGTCGTACGGGAGTCGACGACCGTGTGCGGGGCGAGGTCGGCGACCGGGCCGGTGAGCAGGGTGTGCGCGGCGAGCAGGTCGTCGACGGCGCCGTCGAGGCGGACGCGGCCGCCGGCGAGCAGCATCAGGTGGTCGCAGGCGCCCTCCAGCTCGGTGAGGATGTGCGAGGACATGACGACCGTCGTCCCGCGCTCGGCCGCGTCGGACATCAGCAGGCCCATCAGCTGGTGGCGGGCGAGCGGGTCGAGGTCGGCCATCGGCTCGTCGAGGAGGAGGAGTCCGGCGCGCTTGCCGAGGGCGAGCGCGAGGGCGACGCGGGTGCGCTGGCCGCCGGAGAGGTGGTGGACGAGGGTGTCGGAGGAGAAGCCGCCGCCCTCGACGACCCGGAGCGCGGCGGCGTCGTCCCAGCGGCCGGGGTTGAGCTCGCGGCCCATGCGGAGGGTGTCGGCGACGGTGAGCCGGGGGTGCAGCGGCTTGGCCTGGGCGATGTAGGCCAGGTCCTCGCGGGCGGGTCCTTCGAGGGTGCCCTCGGTGGGGCGGAGCAGGCCGGCGGCGAGGGCGAGGAGGGTGGACTTGCCGGCGCCGTTGGGGCCGACGAGAGCGCAGATCCGGCCGACGGGGAGGGCGAAGTCGCACTCCCGGAGCGCCCAGCCGCCCTTCCGGACGCCGTACTTCCCGCCGTATTTCTTGCCCAGGAGATCCGCCCGCAGGGCGATCCCCTCGCTGGTCGTGGTCACTTTTCCTCGTCCCCCTCGAAGTGCTGTGCCAGTACGGCGGTGAAGAGCGCGGACACGTCCTCGCGGTCCAGTCCCGCGGCGCGCGCCCGGCGGGCCCAGGCGTCGAGCTCGCCCCGGAGGGGGGAGTCGGCGGGGGCGGTGGTGCCGAGCGTGGCGCGGACGAAGGTGCCGAGGCCCCGGCGGGCCTCGACGAGGCCCTCGCGTTCGAGTTCGCGGTAGGCCTTGAGGACGGTGTTCGGGTTGATGGCCGTCGCCTCGACGACCTCGCGTGCGGTGGGCAGGCGGTCGCCCGGCTCCAGGAGGCCCATCCGGAGGGCCTGTTTCGTCTGCTGGACGATCTGGAGGTAGGTGGCGACGCCGCTGCGCCGGTCGATGCGGTACTCGACCACGTTCCTTTGCACCACCCTTTCACTAATCAAGTAGTGAAAGGGTGGTGGAAAGAAGGGGGCGGTGTCAACCGCCCCCTCCGATCTGCGCGTTCAGGACTCCGAGCGGTACATCAGGTCCACCTCGTGGGTCCGGAAGCCCATTCCCTCGTACACCCGCACCGCCGCCGTGTTGTCGGCGTCCACGTACAGCATCGCCGTCGGCAGTCCCTGCCCCGCCAGGTGCCGCAGCCCCGTCGCGGTGAGGGCCTTGCCGAGGCCGCCGCCCTGCGCCTCCGGCAGGATCCCGACCACGTACACCTCACCGAGCCGCTCCTCGGCGTGCACCTTCGTCCAGTGGAAGCCGACCAGTTCGCCGTCCTTCTCCGCGAGGAAGAAGCCCTTCGGGTCGAACCACGGCTCCGCCATCCGGTCGTCCAGGTCCCGCTGGGTCAGCGAGCCCTGCTCGGGGTGGTGGGCGAAGGCGGCCGCGTTGACCGCCAGCCAGGCGGCGTCGTCCTGGCCGGGCACGAAGGTGCGGATCGTGACGCCCTCGGGGAGGACCGGCTCGGGGATGTCCAGGGGGGCCAGCGGGCGGCGCAGCTGCCGCAGTTCGCGGAAGAGGGTGAGGCCCAGGACCTGGGCGAGGTGGCGGGCGGACGGCTTGCCGCCGTGCGCCCAGACCCGCAGCCGCTTGCCGGAGGCGCCGAGGAGGGCGGTGCCGAGGGCGCGCCCGTGGCCCCGGCCGCGCTGCTCGGGGTGGACGACCAGCTCGGCGGCCGGGGCCTCGACCGGGTCGGTCTCCTCCAGCTGGGCGTAGCCGTACAACTGTGTGCCGACCGTGAGCAGGAAGTGGCGCACCCCCTCGCGCCGGCCGTGGCGGAGGTAGAGGCGGCCCTGTTCGGACACCGCGTGCACGCCGTCGGCGCGGTCCGCGGCCGTGAGCAGGTCCATGACCTCCTGGACCTGCTCGGGGGTGAGCTCGTCGTACGTCTGGATCTGCCGTCCCGGTTCGAGGGCGGGTGCCGCGTCGGAAGTCATGGGACGAGCCTACGGCGACACCCCGTCAGCCAGCGGCAACTGTCTTGTAACCCACTCCCCCCTGTTGCGCTACGCGCGTTGACCTTAGGCTGCGTCCGCGGAGCGGGCGAATGCTCGACGTCGTGAATCGGGGCAAAGGGTAAAGGGGACCACGGAAGAGATGGCAGTGAACCGCAGGAAGAGCAAGGCCGGGCGGCGGATTCTCGCCGCCGGCGCGGGGCTGGCGACGGTCGGAGCGCTCGTCGCCGCGCTGCCGGCGGGCGCCTCGCAGGGCGCCGCCGAGGCCGCCGCGGGCGGGACGAACGGCAAGGGCTGGGGCCGGATGGTCGACGTCCAGCTGCTGTCCTTCAACGACCTGCACGGCAACCTGGAGCCGCCGGCCGGTTCCTCGGGTCGGGTCACGCACGTCCACGAGGACGGGACGACGACGCAGATCGACGCCGGCGGTGTCGAGTACCTGGCGACGCACCTGCGCAAGGCCCGCCAGGGGAATCGTTACTCCATCACGGCGGCCGCCGGTGACATGATCGGCGGCTCGCCGCTGCTCTCCGGTCTCTTCCACGACGAGCCGACGATCGAGGCGCTCAACAAGCTCGACCTGGACGTCACCTCGGTCGGCAACCACGAGTTCGACGAGGGCGCGGTCGAGCTGGCCCGCATGCAGAACGGTGGCTGCCACCCGACGGCCGGCTGCTACGTGCCGGGCGAGAAGTTCCAGGGCGCCGACTTCCCGTACCTCGCGGCCAACGTGACGAACGAGAAGACGGGCAAGCCGATCCTCGACCCGACCTTCGTCTGGGAGAAGGGCGGCGTCCGCATCGGCTTCATCGGCGTGACCCTGGAGGGCACCGCCAACATCGTCACCGCCGAGGGCGTCAAGGGCCTGAAGTTCGGTGACGAGGTCGAGACGATCAACAAGTACGCGAAGATCCTGGAGCGTCAGGGCGTCAAGTCCATCGTCGCCCTGATCCACGAGGGCGGCGCGCCGGCCTCGTCCGCGTACAACTACGACTGCGACAGCCCCGGTCCGGGCGACGGCATCTCCGGCCCGATCGTCGAGATCGCGAAGAACATCTCGCCGCAGGTCGACGCGCTGGTCACCGGCCACACCCACCAGGCGTACGCGTGCACCATCAAGGACCCGGCGGGCAAGCCGCGCCTGGTCACCTCGGCGGCCTCCTTCGGCAAGCTGTACACCGACACGACGCTGACCTACGACCGCCGCACCAAGGACATCGTCCGCACCGCGGTCGCCTCGGCCAACCACGTCGTCACGCGTGACGTGGCGAAGGCCGCGGACATGACGAAGCTGATCGAGGACTGGCGGACCCTCTCCGCGCCGATCGCCAACCGCCCGCAGGGCTGGATCGCCGCCGACATCAACGGCCGCGGCTCCACGGCGTACGAGAAGCCGCTCGGCGACCTGATCGCCGACGCGCAGCTGGAGGGCACGGCCCCGGCGGACAAGGGCGGCGCCCAGCTGGCCCTGATGAACCCGGGCGGCATCCGCGGGGACCTCGTCCACAAGGCCTCGGGCTCCGAGGGCGACGGCGTGGTGACCTACGGCGAGGCCTTC
Source organism: Streptomyces sp. CC208A (assembly GCF_030010625.1). GTDB lineage: Bacteria > Actinomycetota > Actinomycetes > Streptomycetales > Streptomycetaceae > Streptomyces. Next base: position 43,699 of record NZ_JASCXN010000031.1, read on the forward strand.
ACGGTCCAGCCCTTCACCAACATGATGAACGTGGTCGACCTGACCGGCGCCAACCTGATCGAGGCGCTGAAGCAGCAGGTCAGCGGCCGTAACGAGGAGTCCCCGAAGATCCTCCAGATCTCGGAGGGCCTGACCTACACGCTCGACATGACCAAGACGGGCGCGGACCGCGTCGTCGAGTCCACGATCAGGCTGAACGGCGAGCCGATCGACCCGTCGAAGACCTACCGGGTCGCGATGAACGAGTTCCTGGCGGGCGGCGGCGACGGTTTCGCGGCCCTGGCCACCGGCACGAACAAGCTGGTCGGCGCCTCGGACCTCGACCTCCTCAACGCCTACCTCGCGGCCCACTCCACCGCCGCGACCCCGCTGCCGGTCCCGGCGGCGGACCGCATCACGGTCGTCCAGTAATCCTCCAGCAGTCCTTGGCGGTCTCTGGAACGAAGGGGGCGGCGAACCGTTTCGACGGTCCGTCACCCCCTTTCCCGTGCCTCAGCCGTCGCGGCACCGTCGCATGACCAGATCGCGGTACGGCAGGGCCACCGTGGGGCACGCGACCAGACCGAGGCGGGCCTCGGCCTCGTCGAGGAGCCGGGCGGCGCGGTCGGGATCGGCGGACAGGATCTCGGTCTCGGCGAAGACCCCCGCGCCGGCCACCTCGTCGAGGGTGACGGTGACGTCGCCGAGACGGTAGGTGGTGCGGTGCTTGAGCACCCGTACGAGCTCGACCATGCCGATCGCGGTCAGCAGCGCCTCGGCCTGGAGCGCCTGCCCGCCGGACAGGACGAGATCGGTCTCCGGCTTGGCGATCACGTCGTCCGCGCGGTGGGTGTGCCGTGTGGTGGGCGGTTTGTACGTGATCTCGGTACGGTCGCCGCGACGGCGGACCCGCAGGCATTCGACGGTCGCCATGTAGTCGACGTCGGGGCGGGAGTAGTAGACGTCGGTCTCCGTCGACGTCCCCGCGTTCTCGTAGCCGAGGTCGCGGAGGCGCTTCTCCAGTTCGCCGGACGGCATGGTCAGTTCGCGCTTGCGCTCGACTTCGATCTCGGTCACGTGCCTTCTCCGGTGTTGATCGCGCGGTAGACACGGGTCAGGTTCCGTTTGCTGCACCAGCCCTGGACCGTGGTCATGGCCTGCCCCAGTGTCTCGGTGTCGATGAAGGGGATGCGGCGGAACAGGACAAGCTGTTTGGCGTCGTCCAAGGGGTTCGGCAGGCGTTTGGTCAGATAGCGGTTGTAGTAGTTGCGTTGTTGGACCAGTACGTCTTCGGGCTCCACCGGGAGCAGGACCGACTCCTCCGTCGCGGAGTTCACGGCGAACGCTGTGATCAGCTCGCCCAGGGTCAGGTAGGCATACGTCTCCCGGCCCTCTCGCGTGCTCCACGCCTCCCAGATCGCGAGGCAGGCGGTGTCGCCGCGCTCGGCGGCCGTGAGGAAAGCCGTCAGGGCCACGTCGGTGCACTCGTCGAAGATGTCGCCGTCGACGGTGTAGCGGTCTCCGTAGGGTTCGCTCACCGCCAGCAGCATGGCCTTGTGGGACCGGGGCAGCCAGTCCGATCCCGTGAGGACGTAACGCACTCGCTTGTGCCCCGTTCTCGCGTCGAGCCAGTCGGCCGCGAGCTGCCCGTCCAGGACGGGGACGAAGCCGAGGACACCGGAGCGCCACACGTGGTCGCGGAAGGTGATGTAGTGACGCTGCACTTCCCGGAACAGCCCGACCGGTGCACCGATGACGGCGCCGGTCGTACGGGACAGATCGTCGACCGGCGTGATCCGGGATCCCTGGCGGGCGACGACCTCATCCTCGGCATGGTGGTAGGGGTGCGTCCCTTCCCGGATGTAGTGGGGCAGGAACATACGTAGGAACTGGAGCCAGGACGGTCCGTCGTAGGCGTGGGTGACGCGCTCGTGCAGGGAAGGGGCCCGGACGGCGTACACGTCGCGGTAGGCGAAGTACCCCTCCCCGGTCAGCACCCTGGGGATCTTCCGCATGAGGGAGTGGATGCCGCCGTACCCGCCGGCGTACGAGTACACCTCGTGCAGGAGCGCGGAGGCGCCGATCACGTCCGCCCTGCGGTCGAGCAGGGTGTCGATGTCCTGGGCGAAACCCTCGACCAGCGTGCAGGTCCCGGTACGGTCGAAGGCGTTCATGGCCTCCGTGAGCGAACGGGACACGACTCCGGGTACCTCGATCAGGGTGAGGGTGATGTCGTTCGCGTGGTCCGAGCGGTCCGACATCTGGAGACGTTCCGCGAGGTACGCGACGGCGGCACCGCCGCCGGGACCGATCTCCACCAGGTGCGGACGCGGCGACGTGACGCGCTGGAGCGCCCGGTGCATGAGAAGCCCCTTCTCGGCGCCGTTGGCGTTCGCTGCGACGTCGAGGTAGCCGGGCGTCGCCTTGTGTTCGGTGGCGAACACGCTCACTCGTTCCTCCTTTCTCGTGATGCTCAGATCACGGGCTGGATGTTGTCGACGGCCGTGGACCACTCGACTCCGGAGGCGGGGCGGATGTGGGCGATGCGGACCACCCGGCCGTCGTCGTGCAGCTCGTGCGTGACGGCCATCAGCTCGCCTTCACCGTTGCTGGGGATGTCACGGACCTTCCGGCGCAGCAGCGGGTGCTGCTCGTAGCCCGCAGGGTCGACCGGGTTCATGCCTCGGCCTCCTGCCGACGGTCGTTGCTGGTCTCGGCCTCGACGCGGCGCATGAACGTCAGCCAGCCCCGCGCCGCCCGCAGGCGCAGGGCTCGGCTCGGTGCACCGGGAGACGGCTCGGGAGCGATGGGCCGACGTGGTGGGCGCTCGGGTAGGCCGGATTCGTCATGGGGGCGGGCGGGGACGGGCATGGCTGTCCTCTCGACGGAGGGTGAGCGTTGGATGGCTGATAGTCATTCAACGGGGGTACACCGCCCAGGAGAACGGTCCATGCTGGAGGGGTCGTTGAATGCGTTGAATGCCAGGGAGCTGGGAATGGGACGCACACCGAACACCGCCCTTGCCGCCTTGATGGTCGAGGCGGGCTGGGGAAACGGACAGCTCGCGCGGGCCGTCAACCGCGCTGGGGCCGAGGCGGGACTGACGCTCAACTACTCCGCGAGCACGGTGACTTACTGGCTCCGGGGTTCCCTTCCGAAGGAACCCGCGCGGGTGATCGTGGCGGAGGCGTTCGCGCGGCGTGTCCGGCGGCCGGTGACCTGTGCGGAGCTCGGGTTTCCCGACACCGGAGCCGATGCCGACAGCGAGAGGGGCACGCGCGGTCTGGCCGGTCTCGTCAGAAACGACATGGATCCCTCGCGGCGCGGTGTACTCGCTACGGGGTTGTACTCGGCCGCTCTGATGGTTCCCCGGTTCTCCGACCTGGGGGACCGGCTGGACGGCTCCGAGGAGGATCGGAGGGCGGGGCGTACGGTCCGTGTCGGGGCCGGTGAGGTGGCCACGGTCCGGAAGATGACGGACCACATCGCGACGATCCTGGACGACCTCGGGGGCGGCCACGCCCGCCCCATGGCGGCGGCTTTCCTGGCGAACACGGTGCTGTCGTGGCTGGAGGCGGACGCGACGCCGAAGGTGCGTGAGGAGATGCGCTCGGCCGCGTCGGATTTCGTGTACCTCACAGGGTGGATGGCCATGTACGAGCGGGCACACGGCCTCGGCCAGCGGTACTTCGTGCAGGCCCTCGACCTCGCCCGGGAGGCCGGCGACCAGCTCACGTACTGCCGGACCCTGCGGGGTATGGCGCTTCAGGCGTCGAACCTCGGACACGGGTCGAAAGCGTTGGAGCACGCGGACTCCGCCGCCGAGGCGGCCCCGTCGGCCGGGCCGCGCCTCGTCGCCTTCCTCCGGGGCCAGCAGGCGCACGGCGCGGCAATGGTGAAGGACCGTCGGCAGGCGTTCGCCCGGCTGCGGGAGGCAGAGGAGGCGCTGGCCCGGGCGGACGGCCGCAACGACGCGGTCGGCGGGTACGACCAGGCCGCGTACCACTTCCACGTCTCGCACGTGCTGTACGAGCTGGGCGACCTGCCGGGCTCGGTCAAGGCGATGCAGCGGTCCAACCGGGCACGGCCGTCGCACGAGCGGCAGGGGCGTGTGCACGCGCACGGCGTACTGGCCGCCCGGCAGTGGGAACTCGGGCACGTCGAGGCGGCGTGCGAGACCTGGGACCGCTTCCTGGACGACTACACCGTCCTGTCGACGGCACGTGGTGACGAGCACTTCGGGGTGCTCAGGAAGCACGTCGCCTCGCAGCCCGGTAGCCGGGCGGTGCGCGGGTTGGGGGAACGGGTGCGGGTCGTGGCGGAGCGGAAGGCGGCTGCCTGAGGCGAAGTGTCGTACGCGGTGGGGCGTGACCGCTCTGTCGGCCGGCATCCTTGAGGAGCTTCGGCGGAACATCGCCGAGAAGGTGGGAGACGGCAAGGCCGAGGGGCTCGTCGCGAAGCCGGAGGAGTGGTTTCCCGACAGCTCGGTGACGGAGTGCGAGTCGCTCGTGTCGGCCATGACGAACGACCCCAAGGACCGGCATGTCCTCGCCGCCGCGGTGCGGGGGCAGGCGCATGCGGTCGTGACGTTGAACCTCCGGGACTTTCCGCGGGCGGCCGGCGCTCCGTACGACATCGAGATCCTGCACCCCGACGACTTCCTGCTCGACATGCTCGACCTCGCGCCGGTCACCGTCCTGGCGGTGCTGAGGGCGCAGGCGGCTCGCTACCGGCGTGAGCCGCGTGATCTGCACGGGCTGCTCGACCGGCTCGCCGCCGGTGGCGTGCCGCAGTTCGCAGAGGAGGTCCGGCGCAGGATCTGAGGGATCCTCATGGTCGGGACCAAAGAGGCCGAGCGCCGCTCTGGTGAAGTTGTCGTGTGCCTGTCATGGTGGGGCTCATGGAGCGACGACGCTTTCTCGCCGGGGCCCTCGGGGCCGGAGCCGTACTGCTCGCCGGAGCGCCCGCCGCGAGGGCCTCGGCGGTGGACACGCGCGCGTGGATGGGGGCGCACGGGGACGGGACCGCGCTCGCGCGGCTCACGATTCCGGGGACGCACGACTCCGGGGCGCGGTTCGGGGGGCCGTGGGCGGAGTGCCAGAACACCACCATCGCGCAGCAGCTCGACAGCGGGGTGCGGTTCCTGGACGTGCGGTGCCGGGTGACCGGCGGGTCCTTCGCCATCCACCACGGCGCCGCCTACCAGCACATGATGTTCGGCGACGTGCTCATCGCCTGCCGGGACTTCCTCGCCGCCCACCCCTCCGAGACCGTGCTCATGCGGGTCAAGCAGGAGTACTCCGAGGAGTCCGACGCCGTCTTCCGGAGCGTCTTCGACGACTACCTCGACCGGCGCGGCTGGCGCTCCCTCTTCCGGATCGGGGACGGCCTGCCGCTGCTCGGCGAGGCGCGCGGGCGGGTCGTGCTGCTCGCCGACAACGGCGGGCTGCCCGGGCTGCGGTGGGCCGACTCCCGCCACTTCTCCGTCCAGGACGACTGGAACGCCCTCCCCTACGCCAAGTACCCGAAGATCGAGGCCCACTTCCACGCCGCCGTCGAGCGCCCTGGTCCTCTGTACGTGAACTTCGTCAGCACCTCCGCCGGCCTGCCGCCCCGCTGGAACTCCGACAACCTCAACCCCCGCGTCCACTCCTGGCTGGACGGCTCCTGGGCGGCCGGCCGCACCGGGCTCGGCATCGTCCCGCTGGACTTCCCCGCCACCCGCGCCGGGCTCGTGGAGGCCCTGCTGCGGCACAACTGAGGCCGGAGGGCAATTCGGTGGCGGCGGGAGCGGAGTCGTACCACCATGCCCGCATGCGGACCAGCGGCACGGACGACGTACAGCGGTGGACGACCTCCACCGTCCACACCGACATGTGGGCCGACCCCGACGACGATCCGCGCGAGGGCGGCGGCACGGTGGTCGTCGACGAGCGCGGCGCCCTCCTCGACGCCCTGCGGCACTTCCGGCTCACCCTGGAGCTGAAGTGCGAGGGCCTGGACGCCGAGCAGCTGGCCCTGCGGTCCGTACCGCCCTCCACCATGTCGCTGCTCGGGCTCATCCGGCACATGGCCGAGGACGAGCGGCACTTCCGCCGCCTCGCCGGCGAGGACACGCCCCGGATCTACCGCACCCCGGACGACCGCGACGCCGACTGGAACGGCGCCGTCGCCGACCCGGCCGTCGTCGAGGACGCCTGGCGGCGGTGGAGGGAGGAGGCGGAACTGACGGACCGGTTCGTCGCCGCCTCCCCGGACCTCGGCGCCCCGATCGCCGACGGCGGGCAGCTGCGCGAACTGCTCACCATGCAGATCACCGAGTACGCCCGCCACTGCGGCCACGCCGACCTGCTCCGCGAGCGGATCGACGGCCGCGTGGGGCAGTAGCACGCGCGCGCTAGCGGGGCGCCTTCTCGCCGTGCACGCGCGCGTACTCGGCGGCCGGCCACGGCGCCAGGCCGTCCAGCAGGACGCCGACGGAGCCGGGCGGCGCCTGCGAGCGGCCCGCCCGTACCGCCAGCCGCATCGGGCCCTCCCACTCCGGGTAGTACGCGGCGAACACCTCGGCCGACCGGTCGAGGTCGCTCGTCCATCCGCCCCACCGGGGCATCACCAGTGTCAGGCCGGTACGGACGAGCCTGCGGCCCACGATCCGGCCCAGCTCCTCGCCGCGCGCGTACCGGTCCCGCCAGCCGGGCAGCACCCGCGCCAGGTCGCCGTTGGTCTCCCTCGCCAGGAGGGAGGTCGGGCGGTACGCCGGAAGCTCCTCCGCCAGGTCCGGGCCGAGCAGCGGAGTGCACAGGCAGGCCACGAAGAAGCCCAGGTCGTACCGTTCCCGCTCGCTCAGCAGGACGTCCGCAGACGTCAGCAGCGCGCCCACACCGTCCACCTGCGGGAAGTCGGCGTCCAGCGACTCCTCCAGCGCCCGCGCGTCCGCCCGGTCCGCCTCCGTCGGCTCCGCGCGCAGCGCCAGCTGGAGGTCGAGGTCCGAGACGCCGGGCACGGCGGTGCCGCGGGGCACGCTTCCGTACAGGTACGCACTGTGCAGGCGGTCCGGGCCGAAGGTGGCCGCGATCCTCTCCCTGGCCGCCGCCACCAGCGGCGCGAACGCCTCCGGCACCCGTTCCAGGGCGCCCTCGCGGGCGATCGTTCCGGCAGGGCTCAGGCCCTCCCTCATCCCGTCACCTCCGGCGGCGGCGTCGGTGCCCCCGGGAAGCGCAGGACCGCCGCCGTGCCGCCGCCCTCCGCCGGAGCCAGGGCCACCGATCCGCCCGCCTGTTTCACCGTGCGGGCCACGATCGACAGGCCCAGACCCGAGCCCGGCAGACTGCGGGCCGACGGGGAGCGCCAGAAGCGGTCGAAGACGTGGGGGAGTTCGTCGGGGGCGATGCCGGGGCCGTGGTCGCGGACGGTCAGTTCGCCGCGCATCAGGGTCACCTCGACCGTGCCGTGCGGCGGGGAGAACTTCACCGCGTTGTCCAGGACGTTGACGAGTGCCCGTTCCAGGGCCGCCGGTTCCGCCCTTACGTACCAAGGCGCCAGGTCCGTCGTGAAGGTCAGTTCCGGGCCGCGCAGCCTCGCGCGGTCCAGGGCCGTGCGGAGGACGTTGTGGAGGGGGACCACCTCCAGCGGGCCGGGGCGGACCGCGTCCGGGCGGGCCAGTTCCTGGAGGTCGCCGATGAGGGCGGCCAGTTCTGTCATCTGGGCCTTCACCGAGGCCATCAGGGCGCGGCGGTCGTCCGGCGGGATCGCCCGGCCCGTCTCCTCGCTGCGGGCCAGGAGTTCGATGTTGGTGCGGAGGGAGGTCAGGGGGGTGCGGAGTTCGTGGCCGGCGTCGGCGATGAGGCGGGCCTGCCGGTCGCGGGAGCTGGCCAGCGCCGCCGTCATCTGGTTGAAGGCGCGCGACAGGCGGGCGATCTCGTCCTCGCCGTCGGCCGGGATGCGGACCGTCAGGTCCTCCGTCGCGGCCACGTGCTCCACCGCCCCCGTCAGCCGGTTCACCGGCTCCAGGCCGGTCCGCGCCACCCAAAGCCCGGCCGCGCCCGCGCCGACGACACCGATCCCGGAGACCAGCAGCAGCACCCAGCCCAGGGTGGAGAGCGAGTTGTCGACCTCGGCGAGCGGTCGGGCCACGGAGACCGCGACGCCGCGCGGTCCGGGCGGGAACGGCTGCGGGTAGGTGTAGACGCGCATCTCGCGCCCGTCGGCGTCCTTCACCGTGTGCAGGGCGTACGCGAGCGTCCCCCGGGCCACCGCCAGGTCGCCGTCCCCGACCGGCAGGGCCGCCTCGCCGAAGGTGCAGACGCCGCCGGCCGCGTCGATGAACTGCACGGTGTACGCGGCGGCCGGCGGCGGGGTGTCGCCCTGGCGGCAGCGGGTGGACAGGCTGAGGACGTCGTTCGCGTCGAGCCGGGTGTTGCGCAGGGCGGAGTCCAGCTCGCCCTCCAACTGCGCCCGGGTGACGAACCAGCAGGCCGTGGAGACGGCGGCGACCGCGACGGCCACCGCGAAGGCGGTGAGCAGCGCGAGCCGCGAGCGCAGCGGCCGGGACCGGAACCAGGCCAGGGGCGTACGGCGCCGGGCGGGGGGCGTCCCAGGGACCTGGGGCGTTCCGGGAGCCTGCGTCATTCGGTGCCGCCCCCGCCGCGGAGCACGTACCCGACGCCGCGCACGGTGTGGACGAGCCGCGGTTCGCCGCCCGCCTCCGTCTTGCGCCGCAGGTACATCACGTACACGTCCAGCGAGTTCGAGCTCGGCTCGAAGTCGAAGCCCCACACCGCCTTGAGGATCTGCTCACGCGTGAGGACCTGCCGGGGGTGGGCCAGGAACAGTTCCAGGAGGGTGAACTCGGTGCGGGTCAGCTCGACGGGCCGCCCGCCGCGGGTCACCTCGCGGGTCGCCAGGTCCATCCGCAGGTCCTCGAAGGAGAGGACGTCCTCCGGTTCCGTGGAGGCGGCCGACGGGGCGGCGTAGGAGCTGCGGCGCAGCAGGGCGCGGATGCGGGCGAAGAGCTCGTCGAGCTCGAAGGGCTTCACCAGGTAGTCGTCGGCGCCCGCGTCGAGGCCGGTGACGCGGTCGCCGACGGTGTCGCGGGCGGTGAGCATGAGGATGGGCACGGTCGATCCCGCGGCCCGGATCCGGCGGGCCGCCGTCAGCCCGTCCATGCGGGGCATCTGCACGTCGAGGACGACGAGGTCGGGGGCGTACGACTCCATGGCGGCGAGCGCGTCGACGCCGTCGACGGCCTCCCGCGTCGCGTACCCCTCGAAGGCGAGGGAGCGCCGCAGGGCCTCCCGCACGGCGGGTTCGTCGTCGACGATGAGGATGCGTTCGGAGTCGTTCGGCTGGCCGCTGCTCATGGGGTCAGCGTGCCACGTGCTCAGCTCCGGCCGCCGGAGCGGAGGGCGTCGAGGTCGGCCTTGAGGGTGTTCACCGGGATGGCGAATCCGAGGCCGACGCTGCCCGCCGTGGAACCGCTCGAAGCGCTGGGCGAGTACATGGCCGAATTGATTCCGATGATCTCGCCGTTCATATTGATCAGCGCGCCGCCGGAATTCCCCGGGTTGAGCGAGGCGTCGGTCTGGATCGCCTTGTACGTGGTCTTCGAGCTGCCGGTGTCGCCGTTGAACTGCTGCCCGCCGAACTCGAACGGCCAGCCCTGCCGCGGGTCCCACCGCTGCTGCTGATCCTGGCTGTCGGCGTCCTCGGCGTTCTTCGCGACGGTGACGTCCCGGTCGAGGGCGGAGACGATGCCGCTGGTGACGGTGCCGGTCAGGCCCTCGGGGGAGCCGATGGCGACGACCTCGTCGCCGACCCTGACCTTCGAGGAGTCGCCGAGGGTGGCGGCCTTCAGGCCGGAGGCGCCCTTGAGCTTGATGAGGGCGAGGTCCTTGTCGGGGTCCTTGCCGACGACCTCGGCGGCGTAGGTCCTGCCGTCGCTGGTCCGCACGGTGATCTCGGAGGCGCCGGAGATCACGTGGTTGTTGGTGACGATCTCGCCGTCGGCGGTGAGGATCACGCCGGAGCCGGTGGACTTGCCGGAGGCGGAGCTCGCGGAGATCTCGACGATGGAGGGGGAGACGGCCTCGGCGACCCCGGCGACCGTGCCGGTGCTGCTCGCGGAGACGTTGGTGCCGCTCACCACGGGGGAGGAGGCGGTGGCGGCGGGGGTGGTCGTGGTCAGCTGCTGCACCAGGGTCGCGGTGCCGCCGCCGACCGCCGCCGCCGCGATCGCCACGGCCGCCATCAGGCCGACCCCGCGCCTGGCCCGGCGCCGGGGACCGGGGGCGGCCGCCGCGTGGGCGGGACCCGCCGGGGGAGGGGTGTACCCGCCGCCGGAACCGGACGGCCCGCCGCCGGAACCGGACGGCCACACGGTGGTGCCCGGCTCGGTGGTGATCGGCCGCGTCGGCTCGTAGGGCGGGCGCGGCGGGTAGTACGGCTGCTGGGGCTGCTGGTGGTCCGTCATGGCTATGACTCTTGGACCGGTGGATGAGAACCGTCTGAGGACCGGCTGAGAAGCCCGACAGAACCCTGTATGACCGAAATAAAGACCTGGCTGGGGTTTACCGGTGGCAGCCGCAGGAGCGGCGGACCACAAGGGTCGACGGCACCTGCTTGACGCGCTCGCGGCGGGAGCCGGAGACCCGGACCGAGTCGTCGAGGACCAGGTCGACGGCGGCCCGGGCCATCGCCGGGCGGTCGGAGTAGACCGTGGTCAGCGGCGGGTCGGTGAGCGCCGCCTCCTTCACGTCGTCGAAGCCCGCCACCGCCAGCTCCGTCGGCACGTCGATGCGCAGCTCGCGGGCGGCCCGCAGCACGCCGATGGCCTGGTCGTCGGTGGAGCAGAAGATGGCCGGCGGCCTGTCGGGGCCCGCCAGGATCTTCAGGGCCACCTGGTAGGCGTCGTAGCGGTTGTACGGGGCCTCGAAGAGCCGGTCCTCGACGGAGCGGCCGGCCTCCAGCATGGCGCGCCGCCAGCCCTCGACGTGGTCGGCGACCGGGTCGCCGACGGCCGGGGTGTTGGGGACGCCGCCGAGGCACGCCACGTACGGGTGGCCGTGCTCCAGGAGGTGTCGGGTGGCGAGCTGGGCGCCGCCGATGTCGTCGGTCACGACGGCCACGTCGTCGATCGCCTCGGGCCGCTCGTGCAGCAGCACCACGCGCGCGTCCCAGGCCTCGATCTCGCTCGCGGCCTGTTCGCTCATGCCCTGGCTGACCAGGATGAGGCCGGAGACCCGCATCCCGAGGAAGGCCCTCAGGTAGTGGATCTCGCGCTCGGTGCGGTAGTCGGAGTTGCCGACCAGGACCATCTTGCCGCGCTCGGCGGCGGCCTGTTCGACCGCGTGCGCCATCTCCGCGAAGAAGGGCTGGCGCGCGTCCGGGACGATCATGCCTATGAGGTCGGTGCGGCGGGACGCCATCGCCTGGGCCACCCGGTCGGGCCGGTAGCCCAGCTCCTTGATGGCGGCGAGGACACGCTCGCGCGTGGCCGGGGCGACCGGCCGGGGTCCGTTGTTGATGACGTAACTCACGACCGCGGTCGAAGTACCCGCCAGTCGCGCTACGTCATCCCGCGTCACCTTGGCCACGCGCGGAAGTCTACGCGGGGTGACCTACCTACCGGCAGGTCGCACTGTGGCATACGCCACGTTACCGTCCGCCTAACGAGTGGAGTCGGCCGTGGAGCCCTTGACTCCGGCGCCGGCTCCGGCTCCGGTACGGGCCTCCTCCCGGGTGTCCTGCCCCGCTTCCGCCTGCTTCGTCCCCCGGGTCTCGGTCGCCTCCGTGGAGCGGTCCGCGGCCCGGGCCTCTTCCGCGGTCCGCTCGACCTTCTCAGGGGTGACGAAGCGGTATCCCACATTGCGGACGGTGCCGATCAGCGACTCGTGCTCGGGGCCCAGCTTGGCGCGCAGCCGCCGGACGTGGACGTCGACCGTCCGGGTGCCGCCGAAGTAGTCGTACCCCCACACCTCCTGGAGCAGCTGCGCCCGCGTGAAGACCCGGCCGGGGTGCTGCGCCAGGTACTTGAGGAGCTCGAACTCCTTGAAGGTCAGGTCCAGGACCCGGCCCTTCAGCTTGGCGCTGTACGTGGCCTCGTCCACCGACAGGTCGCCGTTGCGGATCTCCATCGGGGAGTCGTCCGCGACGATCTGCTGACGGCCCAGGGCGAGCCGCAGCCGCGCCTCGACCTCGGCGGGGCCCGCGGTGTCCAGGAGGACGTCGTCGATGCCCCAGTCCGCGGTGACCGCCGCCAGACCGCCCTCCGTGACCACCAGGACCAGCGGACAGCCGGGCCCGGTGGAGCGCAGCAGCTGGCAGAGGGAACGGACCTGCGGCAGGTCGCGCCGGCCGTCGACGAGGATCACGTCCGCGCCGGGGGTGTCCACGAGGGCGGGGCCCTCGGCCGGGGCGACCCGGACGTTGTGCAGCAGCAGGCCGAGGGCGGGAAGCACCTCGGTCGACGGCTGGAGAGCGTTGGTCAGGAGCAGCAGTGAACTCATCGCGTCCCACCTGCCTGGGGGGTCGTCGGCCTCGTCGGTCGGTCGTGCTTCGTACGCTCGTGCTCCGTACGCTCGTCCATACGTCGGTTCCTCCTCGGTCCCTGCGAGGACTCCTGCGGCACTGCTCGGGCTTGCTGTGCGCTTACCGCGCTTACTGCGGGTCTCACCTGTCGCTCTCGCGCCCTGAGAGCTTTTGTTCATCCGTCCGTAACAACAGCCGGAAAACGCAAAAGGACCCGGTGGCGACGTCGCCCGGATCCTCTGCCTAGGAGAATAGCCCACATGAGTTCCGAGGCAGAGGGCCGATTTCACATCCTGGATGTTTCCTCGCTCACTTTCGGGCCCCGGCGCGCAATGTTGCGCACGGAGGACGGCGTCCGTATCGAAGCCGTGTACGAACCCTCGTACGGGCCCTCCTCCGATGGTGCCACCGGCACGGAAACCGGCACCGCGATCGTGGTCGCCCACGGCTTCACCGGCTCCGCCGCCCGACCCGCCGTGCGCCGCGCGGCCCAGGTCCTCGGGCGGCACGCGGCGGCCGTCGTCACCTTCTCCTTCCGCGGCCACGGCGGCTCCGGCGGCCGCTCCACCCTCGGCGACCGCGAGGTCCTCGACCTCTCCGCCGCCGTCCGCTGGGCCCGCGACCTGGGCCACGCGCGCGTGGCGACGGTCGGCTTCTCCATGGGCGGCTCCGTCGTCCTCCGGCAGGCCGCCCTGGCGCGCGGCACGGACACCGGACCCGACGCGGTCGCCGCCGTCTCCGCCCCCGCCCGCTGGTACTACCGGGGTACGGCCCCGATGCGCCGCCTCCACTGGATGGTCACCCGCCCGGCGGGCCGGCTCGTCGGCCGGTACGGGCTCCGCACCCGCATCGACGCCCGCCCCTGGGACCCCGTGCCGCTCCCGCCCGTCGAGGCCGTCCCGCTGATCGCCCCCGCCCCGCTGCTCCTCGTCCACGGCGACCGGGACCCCTACTTCCCCCTCGACCACCCCCGCATGCTGGCCGCGGCCGCCACCGACGGCGCCCCGGTGGAGCTGTGGCTGGAGCCCGGCATGGGCCACGCGGAGAACGCGGCCGGCGAGGAGCTGCTCGACCGGCTCGGCGACTGGCTCACCCGCCGATAGCCCATCATGGGGGGCGGCGCGCACACGAACGAAGGGAGCGCCGCTATGGCAGCGGGAACCATCCGCTACTGGGCCGCGGCCAAGGCCGCCGCCGGTGTCGCCGAGGAGCCGTACACCGCCGAGACCCTCGCCGAGGCCCTGGACGCGGCCCGGGCGAACCACCCGGGCGAGCTGGTCCGGGTCCTCCAGCGGTGCTCGTTCCTGGTCGACGGGGACCCGGTCGGGACCCGGAGCCATGAGACGGTACGGCTTGCCGAGGGCGGCACGGTCGAGGTGCTCCCCCCGTTCGCAGGAGGGTGAACCCCACACCATGAGCAACGACCAGCAGTACGGCGGCCACGGCGGGCAGCCGTACGACCCGCCGGCGTACGACCCGAACGCGTACGACCCCTCGGTCACCCAGACCTGGGAGGGCCAGACCTGGGACACCACGTACCAGCCCGCGGTCCAGCCCAGGGAGCAGCCGCAGGCGTACGGGTACGAGTACGCGGCCGCCCAGCAGCAGCCGTACGCCCCGGAGCAGTACTCCCAGCCCCAGGCGTACCCGCGGCCCCAGGCGTACGCCCAGGATCCCTACCCGCGGCCCCAGCCGCCCGCCGTCGAGCCCGAGCCCGATCCCGGCCCCGCGTACTCCTCGCCGACCACCTCCGGGAACACCCGGATCACCGACGCCCAGCGCGCGCGTGCCGAGGGCCGGTCGCCGATCATCGAGCCCGGGATGCGGCCCGCCGCGCTGACGGCCGTCCTCGGACTGCTGCTCGCCGGCGGCGCCGCCCTCGGCTCGTACGGGCTCCTCCTGCCGCTGGTCGCGCTCCAGGGGCTGACCGCCGCCGGCTGGTTCCGGCTCAACGGCATGTGGCCCGCCCGGCAGGGCATCGCGCTCGCCTTCCTCGGCGGGCTCGTCGCCGACGCCGCCCTGCTGGCCACCGGCCGCGAGCACACGGCCCCCGCGATCCTCGGCACGCTCGGCGTGTGGGTCCTGCTCTGCCTCGTCCTCCAGCTGCGCAGCCACGCGGACCCCGACGAGCGCATGTACGGCCTGATGGCGACCGTCGCCTCGGCGGCGCTCACCGTCCTCGCCGCCGGGCACCTCGGCGCCGAGCCGGACGCGGTCGTGGCCGGTGCGGCGGCGGTGGCCGCGGCCGTCCTCGCCCGCGCGCTCCCGCTGCCCGGTCCGGTCTCGCTGGTCGTCTCGCTGCTCGCCGCCGCGGGCGCGGGCATCGCCGCCGGCGCCCTCACCGGCATGGGCGCCTCCGGGGCGCTGCTCGGCCTCGCCTCGGGCGTCTGCGCCCTCGTGGGCCTGCGGGCGGCCAGTTACGACTACCCGTCCCGGTTCGTGCACATGACGGCCGGCGTGGCCCTGCCGCTGACGGCCGCCGCGCCCGCCGTGTACCTGCTCGGCCGGGCTCTGGTCTGAGCGGCCCGGCCGCCCGCCCGGGAACCGTCCGGCCCCCTGGCACGTCGATCTTTCGTGCCAGGGGGCCGGCACGCATCACGACGGCACCGACGGCACCGACGACACGGGTTACGGGGGAAGAGACGGCCATGCGAGCACTGCGGATCCTGCTGGTGGTGGCCGTCGTGCTGGGCGGACTCCTGGTGGGCGCCGACCGCCTGGCCGCCGCCTGGGCGGAGTCGGAGGTGGCGGGCCGCGCCTCGCTCGCGGGCGGGAAGACCGAGTCCGTCGAGGTCGACATCAAGGGCTTCCCCTTCCTCACCCAGGCCGCCGACAAGCGTTTCGGCGAGGTCGAGGTGGTCGCGAAGGGCGTCCGCACCCAGGCCGGCGGCAAGCCCGTACGGATCGGCGAGCTCGCCCTCGACCTGCGGGACGTGACCGTGACCGGCGACTGGGACCGGTTCCGGGCCGGTTCGGCGGACGGGACGGCGCTCATCACGTACGCGGACCTCGTCGAGGCATCCCAGCGGGCCACCGCCATGGAGTACGACAGCCCCGGCAAGGTGAGGGTGACGGGCAGCGTCCAGGTCCTGGGCCGCACGATGACCCGTACGGTCGTGTCCTCGGTCACGCTGGTGCGCGGCGACACCCTCAAGGTCCGCGCCGACGAGGTGCCCGGCGAGGGCATCCCCCTTTTGGAGGACCTCGTCCGGGAGCGCACCGACTTCGAGCGCCCGCTCGGCCGCGTCGCCGGCATGCGGGTGGTGCGGGTGGAGCCGCGTCCCGAGGGGCTGGCGGTGACGGTGACCGGTCGGGACGTCGCCATAGCGGGCTGAAACGGACCCGTTTTCACATACTGAGACGGCGTCGTCCGGTCCGCAGAAGTACCAGGGGAACGGCCGTCCGCAAGGGCGGCGGGCGCCGCTCCGACCCCTCTCCGATCTCACTCTCCGGATGATTGCGTCTCACCATACGACACGCCGGTGACACGGCCGCCTGTCCGTCCCTACGATCGACCGCATGAAGCGACAGGCGGAACTCACGAAGCGGCGGGCAGTAGACCTGTGCCGCATCGCCGCCATGCTCTGTCGCTCCGTCTGAGCGGGACGCGCTCCGCGCCCGTATTCCCCACGGCCCGCCGACCCCAGGTCGGGAGCCGCACCGCGCAGCACCACGCCGTCGGGCGCCCGCGCCCCGACGCGTACCCGCACGCAGCACCACCCCGCACCACACCGCCGCACACTGCCCCGGAGGAGAAACAGCATGGCTCGCAGCGACGTACTGGTCGACGCCGACTGGGTCGAGGCCAACCTCGACAACCCGGCCGTCGCGATCGTCGAGGTCGACGAGGACACCGCCGCCTACGACAAGAACCACATCAGGAACGCGATCCGGATCGACTGGACCAAGGACCTCCAGGACCCGGTCCGCCGCGACTTCATCGACCAGGAGGGCTTCGAGAAGCTCCTCTCCGCCAAGGGCATCGCCAACGACACCACGGTCGTCCTCTACGGCGGCAACAACAACTGGTTCGCCTCGTACGCCTACTGGTACTTCAAGCTCTACGGCCACCAGGACGTCAAGCTCCTCGACGGCGGCCGCAAGAAGTGGGAGCTCGACTCCCGCGACCTGGTCGACGGCTCCGAGGTCCCGAACCGCCCGGCCACCGAGTACAAGGCCCAGGCCCAGGACGTCTCCATCCGCGCCTTCCGCGACGACGTCGTGGCCGCGATCGGCACCCGGAACCTGGTCGACGTCCGCTCGCCCGACGAGTTCTCCGGCAAGCTGCTCGCCCCCGCCCACCTCCCGCAGGAGCAGTCGCAGCGCCCGGGCCACGTCCCGACCGCCCGCAACATCCCGTGGTCGAAGAACGCCAACGACGACGGCACCTTCAAGTCGGACGAGGAGCTCAAGGCCCTCTACGAGGCCGAGCAGGTCGACCTGGCGAAGGACACCGTCGCCTACTGCCGCATCGGCGAGCGCTCCGCCCTCACCTGGTTCGTCCTGCACGAGCTGCTCGAGGTCCCGAACGTCAAGAACTACGACGGCTCGTGGACCGAGTACGGCTCCCTCGTGGGCGTGCCGATCGAGCTCGGCGCCAACAAGTAAGACCGGGTCGCGCGACCTTCCCTCCCCTCTAGGACAGGACAGAGAACATGTGTGGAGCTCCGATCGGCGGCCCCGACGTCAGCACGCTCAAGCCGGGTGAGACGGCCATCCAGGGCCAGGTGACCAAGGACGGCGAGCCCGTCACCGGTTACGTCCGCCTCCTGGACGCCTCCGGCGAGTTCACGGCCGAGGTCCCCACCTCCGCCACCGGCCAGTTCCGCTTCTACGCGGCCACCGGCGAGTGGACCCTCCGGGCCCTCGTCCCCGGCGCCCAGGCCGACCGCAAGGTCGTCGTCACGGAGACGGGCAGCCTGACGGACGTCGCCATCGCGGTGTAGTCCGCGTAGACACGGACCGGCCGAAGGGCCGTGCCTCCTGGGGGGTTGGACGCCATCACCAGGACTTGAGGCACGGCCCTTCGGTCTGCCCGCGCGCGGGCGCCGGTCGTACGCTGAAGGTGTGTACGCACGGCGTCGGCGCGTCTACTTCTGGATGATGGGTGCCTGCCTGGTCCTCTTCGTGGGTGCCTGGGCGGTCGTGCGGCTGTTCTCCATGCCGGTCGCCATCGGCATGTGCGTCGTCGCCATGGTCATACCGCCGGTCGCCGCGATGATCGCGAACCGGCGCGGGCCCGAGGACCGCTGGTGGGACGACCCCTCGGGGGACCCGCAGTCGGACGAGTGGTGGGACGAGCTCGACGGCAAGAAGCGCCGGGACCGGTAGGACCGGTGGTCGGGCTCAGTAGCTCAGTACACGAGCGCCTGCGTCCCGTCGGCCATCGCCTCCTGGACGAACACCTGGGCGCCGGCGATGCGGACGCCGTCCAGGACGTCCTTCTCGGTGATCTCGCGGCGGGCCGCGCACTGGGTGCACAGGGTGATCCGGCCGGCCGCCAGGATCGAGTCGATCAGCTCCGGCAGCGGCGCGGCGTGCGGCAGTCCGAACTCGGCCGCCCGGCCCGGGAGGGCGAACCACGAGGACTCGCCGGTCAGCCACAGTGACACCTCGACGCCGCTCGCGACGGCGACGGCGGCCACGGTGAAGGCCTGGGAGCAGCGTTCGGGGGCGTCGGCCCCGGCGGTCACCTTGATCACGAGCTTCTTCGCCATATACCGAACTGTAATGCGAAGCCATGCAACCTCATGCATACCCCACGGGTCAGGTGAGTGCGCGGATGAACGGAATCCGCGATTCACATCTTGTGGGGGGCCAGCTTTGGAAGCTGCAGAAGCGGCGGAATCCGCCCAGAACGTTCCGCTCCCGGCCCTCAACCAGCCGGGCCTCGCCTACCCCGCGAAGCCGCTCCCGAAGGGCCAGGAGCCCGACCCGCTCCCGGCCGCCGAGGACGCCCAGGCCAAGACGGACGGCAATCTGCGCAAGCTGCTCCTGCCGTGCCCGGCCGGGGCTCGCGACAGCGAGGTCGGGCCGAGGGACGGCTGGTGCAACCTCGCCTCGTAGGCGCAGAACTTCAAGGACGAGAGCCACCTGCGGCGGATCGCCCTTTCCGCGGCTGGGAGTCCGGCGAGAACCGCACCACGCTCACTCGGCTCGTCCAGTTCGCCCCAGCGACGAGCTCGGCGCCGTGGAGCACACTCGGGGCCAGCCCGGCTACACGGACGGGGAGGAGCACGCGGACAATCTGGGCGACGCGATCAAGGGCAGCCACAACGGCCGCTACTACCTCTACCGTTCTTGGCGTCGTCGGCCGGTGTCGGCCGAGCTGTCGCGGACCGGACCGGTGATGGTCCGGTGACCTCGCGAACGGTCTTCGGGGTCGGGGAACAGCGCGAGCTGGTCACTTCGGCGCGGTCGAGTCTTGACGCCCGGTAGGGGCGTGCTCGCTGTCCTGGGTGGGCTCGCGGTCCCACGTGCCCTCGGGGTGGGTACGGCCTGGCCGGTAGCTCTCCGTCCCGCCATCCGCTGGTGGTGGGCGGTCACACCTGGCCGACGCCGTACCCGGTGCCCGAGGGCGCGTCGTGCGATGGCCACCGAGGCGCCGTGGTGCCTGGTGACCGTGATCTGCTGGTTCTGCTGCTGGAGCGGGGTCTTCCAGTACCGCTCGCCCCAGACACTGGTGTACGCCGGGTCGACCGCGATCACCACGAGGCCGGCGTGGAACGCCATCGAGCGCAGGCGTTCGCGGAACTTCGCGGTGGGGATACCGGCCACGGTGCGGCGGAACGTCTTGCCACGCCCGCCGCGTCCCATGGTCTCCCGGCCGGTGGCACGGGCGTCGTCGAAGCCCAGGTTCTCGATCGCGATCCCCGCGCAATGATGCTCACGGGCGAGGGCGATCAGCCGGGTGATTGCTGCGCGCAGCCGTCCGTCCCGCCGGGACGTGGGGCCGGTGAGGTCGAGGGGGACGGTGACGGGTTGGCCGGTGGGGTTGCCGTGCGGGTCGAGGACGCAGGCGGCGAGGTGGTCGGCGTTCAGGTCCACGCCCAGCATGCGTGCGCCGGAGGCCCGGAACTCGGCGGGGGTGGGCAGGGCGGCGGTCTCGGCGGCCCAAGAGGCGGCCAGGTACCAGCGGCCGCGCTGCGGGTCGTGGACGATGTCGTAGCGCACGGCCCGGTGCGCGGTGACCCGGTCCAGCCATTCCTCGCGCCGGTGCGGGAAACCGACCGCGCACGCGAGCCGGTACCGGCCGCGCGGGGCGTTCGACAGGTGCCGCAGCGGCTCGGGCAGCACGATCGTCACGCTGCCGTCACTCGGGTCCAGGCTGATGGTGTAGTTGCCGTGCGGGGCGCCAGACTCGCCGTCGGCGGTCAGGAACAGCCGCTGCGCGTCCCACAGGTCACGCCACTGTCGTTCGGTGAGCCGGGCCTTCTCCAGGTTGTGCCGGGATTTCGCCAGGCGTCGGCCACCGACCACGATGCCCGGCCGGCCGGACTCGATACGGGCCTCCACGTTGGTCAGGCGGGTCTTGAGCACGGCGAGGCGGCGCTGCTTGGCCCACCGCTCGGCCTGGTCCGCATAGCCCCGGGCCTTGCCCTCGCGCTGCCCGCACGGCACTGCGAGCCGCGCCTCGACGGCACGGACGGCCCGGCGCAGAGAGGTCCTCTCGTCGTACAGGCAGCGCAGGGAGAGCTGGTACTGGTCCTCCGACGCGCGGGTCATCGCCCCGGCCCACCGCGACGACGACACGGCGGTGAGCTTCTTCTTCCGCTCCGCCCGCCGATTCTGCCCGGTCTTCACCCGCCCGATCCCGAGCCGCACCGCGAGATCCGTCCGCTGAAGGCGGCCCAGATGCTCACCGACCAGCCGGAGCACCTCCGCCTCACCCGGGGTGACACGCAGCCGGTCCCGGATACGGGCCCCACCGGGCGCGGC
This sequence comes from Streptomyces sp. CC208A, assembly GCF_030010625.1. Lineage (GTDB taxonomy): Bacteria > Actinomycetota > Actinomycetes > Streptomycetales > Streptomycetaceae > Streptomyces. The sequence goes on from NZ_JASCXN010000031.1 coordinate 64,141, forward strand.
AACCGTGAACGGGGCCGCGATGGCTCGCAGTCCACGCCTCCTGCCGCGCTTGCGTGCCACCGGCCACCCCACCCCCTGAACGCGTCGAACTCGGCTGCCACCACCGATCATGCGTGCCCGGCAGCCCAGGATCCCGGGAACTGCCCTCGCTCACCCGATCGAGGGATACACCGCCCAACCACGACCGACAACCGAGCCAACGGTCGCCAACCCGCTGGGCGTACATCCAGGCGGGCGACATCGTGGCCGTGGTGTCGCAGGTCCGGGCGGGCGAGGCGCCCGCCGTCCCGTTCCAGCAGACGGTGACCCTGCAGAACCAGCTGCTCGGCTGACCGGCCGTCCGCAAGCGTCGTCCACGGGAGACCCACCTCACCACGTGGGCCGGGCCCCCGCCCACTAAACTGGGGCCCGGCCCGTTATGCCTTCACCGCTCAGCCGAGGAGCACCCTGTGATCATTTTCTTCGAGACCCTGCTGGTCCTGGTCGCCGTCGGCGTGCTCGCCTTCGCCGGTCTGACCGTGAAGAAGCTGTACCAGGGCCAGCGCTGACCTCCCGGTCGGCCCTCCTCCACCTCCCCCACTTCACAGATCGTCTGAGTCGCACATGATCCAGATCCCGTCCGACCTCAACCCGGACCTCGTCCCCCTCGCGTTCCTCCTCGGGACCTGGGAGGGCGCCGGCGTGTCCGACTTCCCGGGCGCCGAGAAGTGCAACTTCGGCCAGTCCGTGACCTTCAGCCACGACGGCCGGGACTTCCTCGAGTACCGCTCGCACTCCTGGGTCCTCGACCAGGAGGGCAACAAGCTCCGTCCGCTGGAGAGCGAGAGCGGCTACTGGCGGATCGACAAGGACCGCAAGGTCGAGGTCGTCATGGTCCGCGACGACGGCGTGGTCGAGGTCTGGTACGGCGAGCTCGCCGACCAGAAGCCGCAGATCGACCTGGCGACCGACGCCGTCGCCCGCACCGCCGCCTCCGGCCCGTACAGCGGCGGCAAGCGGCTCTACGGCTACGTGAAGAGCGACCTGATGTGGGTCGGCGAGAAGGCGACCCCCGAGGTCCCGCTCCGCCCCTACATGTCGGCGCACCTGAAGAAGGTCGTCACCCCGGAGGAGGTCGCCGAGATGGCGCGCAACCTCCCCGACATGCCCGACGACGGCATCGCCTTCTTCAAGTAGGACCCCCGGTGGCCCACCACGCCCTCATACACTGAGGGCGTGGTGAGCACCGACTGGAAGAGCGACCTGCGGCGGCGTGGCTACCGGCTGACGCCGCAGCGCCAGCTTGTCCTGGAGGCGGTGGACGTGCTGGAGCACGCCACGCCCGACGACATCCTCGGCGAGGTCCGGAAGACCGCCTCCGGGGTGAACATCTCCACCGTGTACCGGACCCTGGAGCTCCTGGAGGAGCTCGGGCTCGTCAGTCACGCGCATCTGGGGCACGGGGCGCCGACCTATCACCTCGCCGACCGGCACCACCATCTCCACCTGGTGTGCCGGGACTGTTCGGAGGTCATCGAGGCGGACGTGGAGGTGGCCGCCGAGTTCACCGGGAAGCTCCGGGAGACCTTCGGCTTCGAGACGGACATGAAGCACTTCGCGATCTTCGGCCGGTGCGCCGACTGCTCCCGCAAGGCCGCCGCGGCGGAGTCGTAGGCGAGTCGTAGGCTCTAGAGCATGAAGAGCCCTCTGCTGTCCCTGCCCGGCGCCGTTCCCGCCGAAGGCCGTGACGAAGGCGTCGCCGCCCACTACGGCGACCTGTTCCGCGAGCAGCGCGCCCTCGCCGACGGCACCGGATTCGTCGACCTCTCGCACCGCGGTGTCGTCACCGTCACCGGCGAGGACCGGCTGAGCTGGTTGCACCTGCTGCTCACCCAGCACGTCAGCGAGCTTCCGGCCGGTCAGGCCACCGAGGCGCTGATCCTCTCCGCCAACGGGCACATCGAGCACGCCCTCTCGCTCGTCGACGACGGCGAGACGGTGTGGGCGCACGTCGAGCCGGGGACGCAGGGCGAGCTGCTCGCGTACCTGGAGTCGATGAAGTTCTTCTACCGGGTCGAGGTCGCCGACCGGACCGACGCCTTCGCCGTCGTCCACCTGCCGGCCGGGTCGACCGCAGGGACGCCCGAGGGCGTGGTCGTACGGGAGACCGCGTACGGGCGTGATCTCTTTCTGCCCCGCGCCGACCTGGAGTCCTTCGCGGCCGCGCACGGCCCGGCCGCCGGCGTCCTCGCGTACGAGGCGCTGCGGGTCGAGGCGCACCGGCCGCGGCTCGGCTTCGAGACCGACCACCGCACGATCCCGCACGAGATCGGGCTCATCGGCACCGCCGTGCACCTGCAGAAGGGCTGCTACCGGGGGCAGGAGACGGTCGCCCGGGTGCAGAACCTGGGCAAGCCGCCGCGCCGCCTGGTCTTCCTGCACCTGGACGGCAGCGAGGTCACCCTGCCGGGGCACGGCACTCCGGTGCGGCTCGCCGCGGACGGGGCCGAGGGGCGCCAGCTGGGGTTCGTGACGAGCGCGGCCCGCCATCACGAGCTGGGGCCGATCGCCCTCGCCCTGGTGAAGCGGAACGTGCCGGTCGACGCGCCGCTGGTGGCGGGGACGACGGCCGCCGCGCAGGAGACCGTCGTCGAGCCGTAGGCGTCGGACGTCTGACATCTGACGTCTGGCGTCTGACGTCTGGCGTCTGAGGTCCGGCGTCTGAGGTCCGGCGTCGGACGTCAGACTTCGACGAGCACCGTGAACGGGCCGTGGTTCGTGAGGCTGACGCGCATGTCGGCCCCGAAGCGGCCCGTCTCCACATGGGCGCCGAGCTTCCGCAGCTGGGCGACGACCTCGTCGACGAGGGGTTCGGCGACGGGGCCCGGGGCGGCGGCGTTCCAGGTGGGGCGGCGGCCCTTGCGGGCGTCGCCGTAGAGCGTGAACTGGGAGATCACCAGGAGCGGGGCGTCCACGTCCGAGCAGGACTTCTCGTCCTCCAGGACCCGGACGGACCAGAGCTTTCTGGCCAACTGGGCCGCCTTCTCCGGGGTGTCGTCGTGGGTGACGCCCACCAGGACGCACAGCCCCTCCCCGGTGATCTCGCCGACCGTCTCCCCTGCGACGACGACCTTCGCGCCGTCCACCCTCTGCACCACAGCTCGCATGCGCCCCAACCTACCGATCGGGGATTTCTGGGGGCCGAACGGGTGCAGAGCGCCTGCACGCGCGCGTGTGGGAGTGGCACCATGCCTGGAGGCGGTGCGGCTCCGCACCGGTCGAGGGGACGATTCTCATGAGTGCATCCAGCACCGGGCCGACGCCGTCCGGTCCCGTACCGCTGATCCGCTCCGCCGGCACGGTGCCCGGCGGGCCGGCCGTCCGGCCGCCCGTGCAGCGGACCGCCGAGCCCGAAGGGTCCGGCCACGAGCTCGGCGGGCTGCGGCTTGCCGAACTGCGGGCCTTGCGCCGGGACGCGCAGAGCGACGAGGCCGATCTCAGCTATGTGCGGCGGATGCTCCAGGGCCGGATCGACATCCTGCGGGCCGAGCTGGCCCGCCGTGCCGACCCGGAGGCGCCGGTGCTCGACCGGCTCTCCGAGATCCTCGCCGACGTGCCGTCCCGGCACCGCTCCTCGGCCCGGCACGTGACGCTGTCGACGCCGCGCGCGGAGGAGTACCGGCGGCTGGCGTCCGAGATGCTGTCGGAGGTCGAGCTGTCGGACCTGACGGCCCGCACGGACGAGGAGCTGCACACCGCGATGGGACGGCTTGCCGGGTACGAGCAGCAGATCTCGCGCCGCCGGCAGGCGCTCCAGCGGACCGCCGACGACTGCGGCGCGGAGATCGCGCGCCGGTACCGGGAGGGCGAGGCGCAGGTCGACGACCTGCTGGCCTGACCGGGTCCGCCGGGCCCGGGAAAAATGCCGCGCCGGGAGGGGCGGGCCGTGCGTAGGGTCGGAGGATGTCTGTCGAACTGCGTGCGGTGACCGAGTCCGAGTTCCCCGACTGGCTGCGGGCGCTGCGGACGGGCTTCCTGAACGAGCCCGTCGTGCCCGACGCCCTGGTGGCCGACCGGCTGCCCCACGTCGACCTCGGCCGCACCCTCGCCGCCGTGGACGGCGGCCGGGTCGTCGCCACCTTCCGCTCCTTCCGGCAGGAGGTGAGCGCGGTCGGCGGCGGCGGTCTCACCGCCGACGCGATCACCCAGGTGACGGTGGCGCCGACGCACCGGCGGCGCGGGCTGCTGAGCCGGCTGATGTCCATGGACCTGGCCGCCGCCAGGGAGCGGGGCGACGCGATCGCGACCCTGATCGCCGCCGAGTACCCGATCTACGGCCGGTACGGCTTCGGTCCCGCGAGCTCGTCCACCGAGTGGAGGGTGGACCTGCGCCGGGCCGGGCTCGACCCGCGCCGCACCGGCCGCCCCGAGGACGGCGGCCGCGTCGACCTCTCCGACAAGGCGGAGGTCCTCCGCATCGGCCCTGGGCTGCACCGGCGGCTCGCGGGCCTCCGGGCCGGCGTCACCGACCGCTCCGCCCGCGACTGGAGCGTGGGCACCGGCGGCGGCCAGCGCCTGGAGCCGTGGACGGAGCCGTACTACGCGGTCTACCGCTCGGCGTCGGGCGAGCCCGAGGGGTACGTGGCGTACCGCTGCGACGACAAGTGGGGCGACGCCAAGCAGCCGGAGTGCACGCTGAGCGTGCGGGACCTGATCGCGGTGACGCCGGCCGCCGAGCACGCCCTGTGGCGGTTCGTCTGCTCGGTCGACTGGGTGACGTTCGTGCGCACCGGCTACCGGGCGCCGGACGATCCGCTGCCGCTGCTGCTGCCGGACCCGCGCGCCGCGACGACGGTCTCCCACACGGACATGATGTGGCTGCGGATCCTCGACGTGGCGCGGGTCCTGGAGGAGCGGACGTACCCGGTGACGGACGGTCTGGTCCTCGACGTACGGGACGGGGACGGGTACGCGGCCGGGCGCCACCGCCTCGACGCCTCCCCGAAGGGCGCCTCGTGCGTCCCGACGACCGCCTCGGCGGACCTGGTCCTCGACGTGGCCGACCTGTCCCGGCTGGTGCTCGGCGACGAGTCGGCGGTACGGCTCGCGCTGCTGGGCCGGATCGAGGAGGCGGTGCCGGGCGCCGCGGCCCGGGCGGACCTCCTCTTCCGGACGCCGCTGCGTCCGTTCTCCCCGGACGTCTTCTAGCCGGGAGCCGTCAGGCGGCGACGGTCGTCCGGGCCTGCTCGGAGGCCGCCGGGGCCTTCTGGGCCGCCGTACGGAGGACGGTCGCCGCGACCGCGAGGGCGGTGAGCAGCAGTCCCGTGCCGACCGCGAAGGCGAGCCGGTAGCCGCCGGTCAGGGCCTCCGCCGTGGTCCGGCCCGCCGCGCCGAGCGTCTCGGTGCGGGCGGCGGCCAGGGTGGAGAGGACCGCCACGCCGAGCGCCATGCCGATCTGCTGCGTGGTGTTGAAGAGCCCCGAGGCCAGGCCCGCGTCGGCCTCGTCGGCGCCCGACATGCCGAGCGCGGTGAGGGCCGGAAGCGCCAGGCCGAAGCCGGCGGCGAGCAGCATCACCGGGAGCAGGTCGGTGGTGTACGAGGCGTGCACCGGCACGCGGGTCAGCAGGCCGAGCACGCCGACGAGCAGCCCGAGCCCGGTGAGCAGCACCGCGCGCTCCCCGAAGCGGGCGACGAGCCGGGCCGAGACGCCGAGTGAGACGGCGCCGATGACGAGTGCGGCGGGCAGCATGGCGAGGCCGGTGGCGGTGGCGCCGTACCCCTGGACCTTCTGGAGGTAGAGGGCGACGAGGACCTGGAAGGAGAAGAGGGCGGCGACCATGAGGAGCTGGACGAGGTTGGCGCCCGCGACCGCGCGGGACCGGAGGATCCGCAGCGGCATCAGGGGCGTCGCGGCCCTCTGCTGGCGGACCAGGAAGCCGGTGAGCAGCGCGAGGGAGAGGGAGCCGAGGCCCAGGGTGTGCGCGGAGGCCGCGCCGTGCTCCTCGATGCGTACGACCGCGTAGATGCCGGTCGTCAGGCCCGCGGTGACCAGGAGCGCACCGAGGGCGTCGGCGCCGGCGCGGAGGCCGAGGCCCCGGTCGGCGGGGAGGGCGCGGACGGCGAGGACGATCGCGGCGGCGCCGACGGGCAGGTTGATGAAGAAGATCCAGTTCCAGGAGAGGGCGTCGGTGAGGAGCCCGCCGAGGACCTGGCCGAGGGAGGCGCCGACGGCGCCGGTGAAGCTGAACACGGCGATGGCGCGGGCGCGTTCGCGGGGTTCGGTGAAGAGCGTGACGAGGATGCCGAGGCTGACGGCGGAGGACATCGCGCCCCCGGCGCCCTGGAGGAAGCGGGCGGCGATCAGGACGCCGGGGGAGGCGGCGACGCCGGCGAGGAGCGAGGCGGCGGTGAAGACGCCGGTCCCGGCCAGGAACATCCGCTTCCGTCCGATCAGGTCGCCGAGCCGTCCGGCGAGCAGGAGGAGCGCGCCGAAGGCGATGAGGTAGGCGTTGACGACCCAGCTCAGGCCGGCCGGGGTGAAGCCGAGGTCGGCCTGGACGGCCGGCATGGCGACGGTGACGATGCTGCCGTCGAGGACGGTCATGAGCATGGCGCTGGCGAGCACGGCGAGCGCGAGGGAACGGGGTTGGGCACGCATGGGATCTCTCCTGTCCGTGGAGGCGACAGGAGAGACGCTAACAGAAGGTTTTGTTGCAGACTATTTTTTACGGAACTTGATACGGGTTCCTCGGTGCGGGCTCAGCTCTTCTGGCGGGCCCGGCGTGCGGTCGCCGGCCCCTCGACGGGCGTCTTCAGGTGTCCGTCCGCCAGTCGTCCCAGCGCGTGGACCAGCACCTCCCGCTCCTCCTCGGGGAGCGAGTCGAGGGCGGCCTCGTGGACGCCGTCCACGATGCGCCGGCTCTGCGCGGCGACCCGTGCGCCCGCCTCCGTGACGGCGATGATCCGCGCCCGCCGGTCCGTGCTGGACGGGCGCCGCTCGGCGAGCCCGGCCTTCTCCAGGGCGTCGACGGTGACGACCATCGTCGTCTTGTCCATGTCGCCGATCTCGGCGAGCTGTGCCTGCGTCCGCTCCTCCTCCAGGGCGTGGACGAGGACGCAGTGCATCCGGGCGGTGAGCCCGATCTCCGCCAGCTCCGCCGCCATGCGGGTGCGCAGGACGTGGCTGGTGTGGTCGAGGAGGTAGGAGAGATCGGGCTCGCTGCGGCGGGGCGTCATGGCGGTCATGTCCGCCAGGGTAGAGGGGGTCGATCCGTTCCGGACGGTCCGGAAGCGGACGAACCCGCCCGGGGTCAGGCCTGCGCGATCCGGATCATGTTTCCGGCCGGGTCGCGGAAGGCGCAGTCGCGGACGCCGTACGGCTGGTCGATCGGCTCCTGGAGGACGTCGGCACCCGCCGCCCGGACCTTCTCGAAGGCCGCGTCGACGTCGGCCGTGCGGAGGTTGACCCCGCGCAGCAGGCCCTTGGCGAGGAGTTCGGCGACGGCCTCGCGGTCCTCCTCGGTGGCGCCGGGGTCGGCCAGCGGCGGTTCGAGGACGATCTCGACGTCCGGCTGGGCGGGCGACCCGAGGGTCACCCAGCGCATCCCTCCGAAGTCGACGTCCTTGCGGATCTCGAAGCCGAGCGCGTCGCGGTAGAAGCCGAGGGCGGCCTCGTGGTCGTCGACGGCGATGAAGCACTGGTGCAGGTTGATGTCCATGCGCTCCACGCTAGGGAGCGGCGCCGGGCCGTGCTTCTCCGTTCCTGCCCGGTCGCGTGACCACCTTGGCGACGCAGGCGGGAAGGCCCTCGTCGGCGCCGTGCACGCGGGCCCGGTAGGCGCTCGGCGTCTCCCCGACCAGCTGGGTGAAGCGCGAGCTGAACGAGCCGAGCGACGTACACCCCACCTCCATGCAGACGTCGGTCACGGACAGGTCCCCGCGCCGCAGCAGTGCCTTGGCGCGCTCGATCCGCCGGGTCATGAGGTAGCCGTACGGGGTCTCCCCGAAGGCGGCGCGGAAGCTCCGCGCGAAGTGCCCGGTGGACATCAGCGCGGTCCGCGCGAGCGCCGCCACGTCCAGCGGCTGTGCGTACTCGCGGTCCATTTGGTCCCGCGCCCTGCGCAGGCGCCGGAGGTCGTCGAGGGGGATGCGGGTGTCGGGGGTCACGCCGCCACCGTACCGCCGTCCCCGTACCGCCGTTCCCGGATCAGGAACACTCCTGCAAGCACCCGCTTGCAATAGTTAGCAGACGGTGGCAGGGTGCGGAGCATGGCATCGCTCAACGTCGGCAATCTCGGCAGCCTCGGCGAGTACCTGCGCGAGCAGCGGCGCACCGCGCAGCTCTCGCTCCGGCAGCTCGCCGACGCCGCCGGGGTGTCGAACCCGTACCTCAGCCAGATCGAGCGCGGGCTGCGCAAGCCCAGCGCCGAGGTGCTCCAGCAGGTCGCCAAGGCGCTGCGGATCTCGGCCGAGACGCTCTACGTGCGGGCCGGGATCCTCGACGAGAAGGACCGGGAGGAGCTGGAGACGCGCGCCGTCATCCTGGCCGATCCCTCGATCAGCGAGCGGCAGAAGCAGGTGCTGCTCCAGATCTACGACTCCTTCCGCAAGGAGAACGCGGCGGAGCACGCCGCCGGGAACAAGGCTGAGAACGCGGCGGAGCCGGAAGCCTCTAGCTAGTACGTCCCACCGGGAGGACCACCAGCATGGCCATCATCGACGAACTGCGTACCCCCCTCTACTTCGCCGCCGGCACGGCCGACCTCGCCGTGCGGCAGGCCCGCAAGGTGCCCGGCCTGATCGAGCACCTCGCCGCCGAGGCGCCCGGACGGATCGAGGCCGTGCGGAACACCGACCCCAAGGCCGTCCAGGAGAAGGTGACCGTCCGGGCCAAGGAGGCCCAGGCCGTCGTCCAGGCCAAGGTCGCCGAGGTCGTCGAGGTCCTCGACACCGACCTCAAGAAGCTCGGGGAGACCGCGCAGGACCTGGCCCTGCGGGGGGTCGGCGTGGCCGCCGAGTACGCCGTCAAGGCCCGCGAGAAGTACGAGGAGGTCGCCGCCCTCGGCGAGGAGACCGTCCGCGCCTGGCGCGGCGAGACCCCCGCCCCGGCCACCGAGATCACGGTCGTGGTCGAGCCGGAGTCGGAGAAGGGGCCGGAGGAGGCCCCGGCGGCTGCCGCGGAGCCCGAGCCGGCCGTCGGGCCCGAGCCCGCCGCGAAGGCGCCCGTCCGCAAGCCCGCCGCCCGCAAGGCGCCCGCGAAGAAGGCCGCGGCCGAGGCCGACGAGTCCGAATAGCGGATCCGGGCACGAATTCTGGGGGTCGGAGCGTTGAAACGGGTACCTTGACCGCGAGGCGCCCGTACCCCCATGACCCCCTAGGCGGTGTTCAGCATGTTGATGGACCGGTTCGACAGCACCCTCAGCCTGCTGATGTTCCTGGTCTTCACCGGGTTCGCGGTCGCGTCGTTCGTCATCGCGGCGATGGTCCGCGAGGACGCCTACCGGGCCGCGGACAAGAAGACGAAGAAGTTCTGGCTGATCCTGCTCGGGGTCAATCTCGCCGTGAACCTCTTCCTCCCCGGCTTCCTCTTCCTCCTGATCGCGGGACTGATCGCCGCGATCGTCTTCATGGTGGACGTCCGTCCGGCCCTCAAGCAGGTCATGGGCGGCGGTGGCGGTGGCCGGCGCGGCGGATCCAGCAGCGACGGGCCGTACGGCCCGTACAACGGCGGCCGGTAGCCGGCGGAACGACAGAGGCGAGGGGCCCGGGAGCGAGACTCCCGGGCCCCTCGTACGTCGTCAGCCCCGGGGCCCCTCGCGTTCCAGGGCCAGCAGGGCCACGTCGTCCGTCAGCTCGCCGCCGTTCAGGGAGCGGGCCTCCGCCATCGCGGCCTCCAGGAGGGCCTCGCCGCGCAGGCCGCCGGCCAGCTGCCGGTTGATCATCCCGACCATGCCGTCCTGCCCGAGCCGCGGCGAGCCGGGGCCCGCCGTCCGGCCCTCGATCAGGCCGTCGGTGTAGAGGAGCAGGCTCCACGCCCCGCCGAGCTCGACCTGCCGGCGCGGCCACCTGGCATGCGGCAGCAGGCCGAGGGCCGGGCCGCCGTCCTCGTACGGCAGGAGCCGGGCGGTCCCGTCCCGGTGGGCGACGAGCGGGGCCGGGTGGCCGGCCAGGCACAGCCCGGCGCGGCGCCCGTCGGGCGCGATGTCGACCGTGCAGAGGGTCGCGAAGATCTCCTCGCTCTCCCGCTCGTGCTCCAGGACCCGCTGGAGGGTGGAGAGCAGCTCGTCCCCGCAGAGCCCGGCGAAGGTCAGGGCGCGCCATGCGATCCGCAGCTCGACGCCGAGGGCGGCCTCGTCGGGGCCGTGGCCGCAGACGTCACCGATCATGGCGTGGACGGTGCCGTCCGGGGTGCGGACGACGTCGTAGAAGTCGCCGCCGAGCAGTGCCCGGGACCTGCCGGGCCGGTAGCGGGCGGCGAAGCGCAGGTCGGAGCCCTCCAGGAGCGGGGTGGGCAGCAGGCCGCGTTCCAGGCGGGCGTTCTCCTGGGCGCGCAGCCGGGACTCGGCGAGCTTCGCCTTGGCGGCGTCGTTGCGCTTGCGCTCGACCGCGTACCGGATGGCGCGGCTCAGCAGCCGCCCGTCCAGCTCCTCGCGGAAGAGGTGGTCCTGGGCCCCGGCCCGTACCGCCTCGGCCGCCAGCTCGGCGTCGGCCGAGGGGGCGAGGGCGAGGACGGCGTGCCGGGGCGCGAGGCGCAGGATGTGCCGCAGCGGGGCGAGCGGGTCCTCGTCGGCCGCGCCCCGGGGAACGGGCAGCGCGAGGTCGACGAGGACGCAGTGCACGTCGTCGGTGAGCAGCCGCTCGGCCTCGGTGAGGTTGCGGGCGGTACGGATGCGGACCCGGGTGCCGGCCTTGCCCGCCGCGTCGAGCAGTTCGGGTACGGCGAGGGAACCCGCCGGGTCGTCCTCGACGACCAGGAGGGTGAGGTCGGTGCGGTCGCGGTCGGCCCCGGTGTCCGCGGTGGGGCCTGTGCCTGTGCCTGTGCCTGTTCCTGCGTCTGGGCCTGTTCCTGTGTCGGTCACAGCGGTGGCGTCCATGGCGGTGGTCTCGCCTTGCCCCGCAGCAGAGACGATTCTCTGGCGCGGTACGGATACGGGCATCGGTTCGGGTTTCCTTCCCTCCCCCGAGGGCGCTCCGGGCGCCGGGTGGCGTCCCGCCCGTCCGGGACCATAGCGGCAGTGCGGCGTGCGACGGAATGGCGATCACCGCGCGGGCGGGGACGTCATCCTTGGCATATGCCGCGGAAGGGGAGGTACTTGCGCCGGGTTCGGGCGCGAGCGGGCCCGTGACCCATGAGAAAGGTCACTCGGCAGGTCCGTCAGGTCGGGCGGGCGAGCAGACCGGGTGGGCGAGCAGATCGGGTGGGCGATCAGGTCGGGCGGACGATGCCGAGGATCTCCATCGAGCCGGCGCCCGCCACCGTGACGTTCCGGCCGGGGCGGGGCGCGTGGACCATCTTCCCGTCCCCGATGTACATGCCGATGTGGCTGGCGTCCCGGTAGTAGACGATCAGGTCGCCGGGGCGCATGTCCTTCGGCTGGACGCGGGGGAGCAGCCGCCACTGCTCCTGCGAGGTGCGCGGGATGCGCTTGCCGGCGGACGCCCAGGCGGACTGGGTCAGGCCGGAGCAGTCGAAGGAGTCGGGGCCCTCGGCGCCCCACACGTACGGCTTGCCGACCTGGGCGAGGGCGTTCTCGACCGCCCTGCGGGCCTCGGGGGTGGTCTCGGCGGTGAGCTCGGCGAGTATCCCGGAGTCGAGCCACTTCGTCTGGGACCGCTGCCGGGCCTGCTCCTCCAGGCGCCGCAGCCGCTCGCGCTCCTCGGCGGCGAGCTCGCTCTCCAGCTTCTTCGCGGCGGCGATCTTGTCGTTGATGTCCTTCTTCGCCTGGGCCTGCTTGACGCGGTCGGCCTCCAGCTTGGTCCAGTTGTCGCCGGCCTCCTTGGCGTAGGTGTCCAGCTCCGCCTGGACGCGGGTGAGTTCGCCGATGAGGTCGGTGGTGGCCTTGGCACCCTCGCGGAGCCGCCCGGCGGTGTCGAGGAAGAGCTGCGGGTCGCCGGTGAGGACGAGCTGGGCGCTCTCGGGGATGCCGCCGGTGCGGTACTGGGCGCGGGCGGTGGCGCCGGCCTGGGCCTTGAGGACCTCGATCTGCTTCCGGCCGCTCTCGATCATCCGGGCCAGCCGCACGAGCTCGGCGGACTGGGTCTCGGTGCGCTCCTCGGCGAGGTTGTACGCGTCGGTGGCGGCGGCCGCCTGCCGGTACAGCCCGTCGATCTCCGCGCGGACCTCTTCGAGGGTCTTCTCCGGCAGGGGCGGCGGCAGCGGGGCCGCGGCGGCCTGGAGCGTGAGCGCGGGCGAGGCCAGGACCGCCAGGGCGCAGACCACGGTCACCGCGGCGGCGTACGGACGTCGGCGTCGTCGGTTCACAGTCTCCCCCTCGTGGCCGGGTGCCCCCTCGGCCGCTTTCTGATTTACCGTCAGTAACTTGTGATGGTCCTGGCGATAGTGCCATGAGGAACCGGAAAACGACAGTGACCCCGCCAGAGTGACGGCCGATGAGGGGGGTGACGTTCCCGGCAGGACGGGGCCGGGGGAGTGATGTGGGGCACAGGAGGTCCCGAGTGCCCTTGTCGACCGCCGGTCAGCCGCCCCCCGGAACCTGCCCGCCCCCCGGAGCCTGCCCGCCCCCCGGAGCCTGCTGCCCCCCGCCGGTCAGCCGCCCCCCCGGCGCCAGCGCCTCCCACCGGAGGGTCACCTCGCCCTGCCGCCAGCGCTTCGGGCCGTCCACGACCGGCCAGTCGGCCGCCAGATCCCGTACGGTGCGGATCCAGCGCTGCCGGGCGCCCAGGGAGGCGTACGGGGCCGCCGCCGCCCACGCCCGGTCGAAGTCCCGCAGGAAGGCGTGGACCGGCTCGCCCGGGACGTTGCGGTGGATCAGCGCCTTCGGGAGGCGTTCGGCCAGGTCGGAGGGGCGGTCGAGGGAGCCGAGCCGGGTCGCGAAGGTGACCGTGCGCGGCCCGCCCCGGTCGAGCGCCACCCACACGTGCCGGCGCCCGATCTCGTCGCAGGTCCCCTCGACGAGCAGCCCGCCGGGCGCGAGCCGCCCGCACAGCCGCTCCCAGACCGCCGCGACCTGCTCCTCGTCGTACTGGCGCAGCACGTTCGCCGCCCGGATCAGCGCGGGCGCGCCCGGCACCGGGACCTCGAAGCCGCCGTGCACGAAGGCGAGCCCCTCGTACCGCTCCTCGTACGGCTTCGCGGCCTCGACCCGGGCGGGCTCGATCTCGATCCCGTACAGCAGGGTGCGGGGCTCGGCGGTGCGCAGCCGGGCGAGGAGCTCGACGGCGGTCCAGGGGGCGGCGCCGTACCCGAGGTCGACGGCGACGGGCGGCTCGGGGAAGCGGCGCAGGGCGGGGCCGTGGACGGCGGCGATCCAGCGGTCCATGCGGCGCAGCCGGTTGGGGTTGGTGGTCCCGCGGGTCGGGGTGCCGACGGGGCGGGTGGTGCGCGGGGCCATGCGACGAGGATACGGAGGGAACAGGAGGACGGAGGAGGGGGATGCGGAGGGAGTGGGAGAACGGAGGAGAGGGGATACGGAGGGGCCAGGGGAGGGCGAAGGCGCCCGGTCCGCGCGTAATGAATTGGCAAAACGCCGGGACCAGCGGAAATGAAGGGGGGCCGTTCCGGTGTTGTGCGGGGCGGAGAGCGTGAACCGCGCCCTCCGCCTGTCATGTCCGCACGCCAGGCCCCTCTCGCGGAAGGACCGCCGACGTGAGCCAGTACGTGTCCCGGTTCGCCGGCACCCGGCACCGGCACCCGGCAGCGCCCTCCCGGCTCCGGCTGCCGGGCCGCCACCGGACCCCCCGCCGCGTGGCCATGCTCTCCGTCCACACCTCCCCGCTCCACCAGCCGGGCACCGGCGACGCGGGCGGCATGAACGTCTACATCGTCGAGCTCGCCAAGCGGCTCGCCGCCATCGACATCGAGGTGGAGATCTTCACCCGGGCCACCACCGGCGGCCTCGCCCCCGTGGTCGAGCTGGCCCCCGGCGTCCTGGTGCGGCACGTGGACGCGGGCCCGTACGAGGGGCTCGCCAAGGAGGAGCTGCCCGCCCAGCTCTGCGCCTTCACCCACGGCGTGATGCAGGCGTGGGCGGGCCACCGCCCCGGCCACTACGACCTGGTCCACTCGCACTACTGGCTCTCCGGCCACGTCGGCTGGCTCGCCGCCGAGCGGTGGGGCGTGCCGCTCGTCCACGCCATGCACACCATGGCCAAGGTCAAGAACGCCTCGCTCGCCGAGGGCGACACCCCCGAACCGGCGGCCCGGGTCATCGGCGAGACGCAGATCGTCTCCGCCGCCGACCGGCTGATCGCCAACACCGACGAGGAGGCCGACGAGCTGGCCCGCTTCTACGAGGCGGACCCCGGCAAGATCGCGGTCGTCCACCCCGGCGTCAACCTCGACCGCTTCCGGCCCGCCGACGGCCGGGCCGCCGCCCGCGCCCGCCTCGGCCTGCCGCAGGACGCCTTCGTGCCCGTCTTCGCCGGCCGCATCCAGCCCCTGAAGGCCCCGGACGTGCTGCTGCGCGCCGCCGCCCTGATGCTCGACCGCGACCCCGCGCTGCGCTCCCGCATGGTGGTGCCGGTGGTCGGCGGCCCCAGCGGCAGCGGCCTCGCCAAGCCGGAGGGGCTCCAGAAGCTCGCCGCCAGGCTGGGCATCGCCGACCTGGTGCGCTTCCACCCGCCGGTGGGCCAGGAGCGGCTCGCGGACTGGTTCCGGGCCGCGTCGGTCCTCGTCATGCCCTCGTACAGCGAGTCCTTCGGGCTCGTCGCGATCGAGGCGCAGGCGACCGGCACCCCGGTCGTCGCGGCCGCGGTGGGCGGTCTGCCCGTCGCCGTACGGGACGAGCGGACCGGCTTCCTGGTGCAGGGCCACGACCCCGCCGACTACGCGCGCGTGCTGGACCGTTTCGCCGCCGACCCGGCGCTCACCGTCCGGATGGGCGAGGAGGCCGCCCGGCACGCCGGCTCCTTCGGCTGGGACACGGCCGCCTCGGGCACCGCCGACGTGTACACGGCCGCCATGCACGACCACCGCCAGCGCACGCACCACCGTCGCGTACGCTCCCACCATGGCTGACGCTCAGGACGCACGGCGGACCGACGCACTGCGGGTCGTGGAGGACACGCTCACGGACGCGGAGCTGGAGTGGGAGAGCGCCGAGCCCGGCGCGTACGTGGTCAAACTCCCCGGCACCCGCAAGCTGTTCACCACGCTGTCGCTGCGGGTCGGCCGCCACTCCCTCTCCCTCAACGCCTTCGTCGTCCGCCACCCCGACGAGAACGAGGCCGGCGTCCACCGCTGGCTCCTCGAACGGAACCTCAGGCTGTACGGGGTGGGCTACGCGATCGACCCGCTCGGCGACATCTACCTCGCCGGAAAGCTCCCGCTGGCCGCCGTCACGCCGGAGGAGCTGGACCGGTTGCTCGGCTCGGTCCTGGAGGCGGCGGACGGCGACTTCAACACGCTGCTCGAACTCGGCTTCGCGTCGGCCATCCGCCGGGAGTACGCCTGGCGGGTCTCCCGGGGCGAGTCGACACGGAACCTGGACGCGTTCAGGAACCTGACACGGGAGACGGCTCCGCGGGCTCAGGACTGACACCCGCTTTCTCCACCGCCGGCTCCACCGCCGGCTCCACCGCCGGCTCCTCCTCGGCGAGGGCCCTGCGGAGCCGGAGGGCGTACCCGACGGCCGCGAGGGCACCGATCGCGAAGGTGCCGGCCCACAGGACGTCCGAACCGGGCCCGTCGACGACCAGGCCCGCCAGGATCGGGGCGACGAAACCGGCCACCGCCCACGACATGCCCATCACGCCCTGGTAGCGGCCCCGGGCGTGCTCGGGGGCGAGCCGGGCGGTGGCGGCGGCGTTGGTCGGTACGTGGACCATCTCGCCGATCGTCCACACGACGACGGTCGCGGCGAAGGCGACGGCCGAGCCGGCGAGCGCGGTGGCACCGGTGCCGACGGCGAAGAGCAGCGAGGAGACGGTCAGCAGGACGACCGGCGAACGCCGCTCGGTCACCTTGTTGACCAGCAGCTGGAAGCCGACGATCACGATGCCGTTGACGGCGATCACGACACCGTACGAGGACGGGGACAGGCCCTGCTCGGCCATGGTCAGCGGCAGCCCGATCCAGGGGGCGGTGAAGACCAGGCAGACCAGCAGGTTGAGCAGGACGAGGGTCCGGAAGGGCGCGTCGCGCAGCACGTCGAGCATGGACACGTCCGACCCCCGCTCACCCTTCTCCTTCTTCTCCTCCGTCCTCTCGGGCCGGGTCTCGGGCAGCCGGAGGAAGACGATGACGGCGCAGAGGGTGGTGGCGACGGCGTCGACGAGGAAGAGGGTGCGGTAGCCGAGGACGGCGGCGGCGCCGCCCGCGATCGCGGCGACGGCGAAGCCCAGGTTGAGGGCCCAGTAGTTGAGGGCGTAGGCGCGGCGCACGTCGTCGGCGGGGACCATGTCGGCGATCGCCGCGTTGATGGACGGGCGGACGGCCTGCATGGCGACGCCCATCAGGAGCACGACGAGGGCGACGCCCCAGGCGCTGGTGACGAAGGCGAGCGCGGCGGCGCAGGCGGCGCCCGCGAGGTGCATGGTGATCATCGTGGGGCGGCGGCCCCAGCGGTCGGTGAGGACGCCGCCGAGCGGGGAGCCGGCGATGCCGCCGAGACCGTGGAGCGCGACGACGAGCCCCGCGAACCAGGCGGAGTGCCCGAGTTCGGCGGTCAGGTAGAGGGAGAGGAAGGTCAGGACGAAGGCGCCGGTGCGGTTGACCAGGGTGGACAGCCAGAGCCACCAGAAGCCCCGGGGGAAACCGGAGACGGTGGCACGCGCCGATCGTCTGAGCGAGTCGATGGACATGTGGTGCGCCCCCTGCGTGCTGTAAGTCCCTCCAACGGCTCTCGAAACTTACGCATCTCGGTGGGCGGACGCCAGCGAATTGACGACGCGCGTCAATCGTCAGCGGTCCATTAGGCTCGTACGCATGGCCGACGCACCGTACAAGCTGATCCTCCTCCGCCACGGCGAGAGCGAATGGAACGAGAAGAATCTGTTCACCGGCTGGGTGGACGTGAACCTCACCCCGAAGGGCGAGAAGGAGGCGACGCGCGGCGGTGAGCTGCTCAAGGACGCCGGTCTGCTCCCCGACGTCCTGCACACCTCCCTCCAGAAGCGCGCCATCCGCACCGCCCAGCTCGCGCTGGAGGCCGCCGACCGCCACTGGATCCCGGTCCACCGCTCCTGGCGCCTGAACGAGCGCCACTACGGCGCCCTCCAGGGCAAGGACAAGGCGCAGACCCTCGCCGAGTTCGGCGAGGAGCAGTTCATGCTGTGGCGCCGCTCGTACGACACCCCGCCGCCGGCCCTCGCCGACGACAGCGAGTACTCCCAGGCCCACGACGCCCGTTACGCGACGATCCCGCCGGAGCTGCGCCCGCAGACCGAGTGCCTCAAGGACGTCGTCGAGCGGATGCTCCCGTACTGGTACGACGGCATCGTCCCGGACCTCCTCGCCGGCCGCACGGTCCTCGTCGCCGCCCACGGCAACAGCCTCCGCGCCCTGGTGAAGCACCTCGACGGCATCTCCGACGCCGACATCGCGGGCCTCAACATCCCCACGGGCATCCCGCTCTCCTACGAGCTGGACGCCGACTTCAAGCCCCTCAACCCCGGCGGCACCTACCTCGACCCGGAGGCCGCCGCAGCCGCCATCGAGGCGGTCAAGAACCAGGGCAAGAAGAAGTAGCCCCACGCGCGCGTGGACAGGGCTCCCGCTCGCGGCGAAGTCGCGGGCGGGAGCCCTGCTTTCGTAGGTCAGTGGGCGTCGGCGGGTGGGTCCTCGCCGGCGGGCGGGACGGTCTGGGCGGTGCTCTTCGCCATGGACCACGCGATCGCGAAGCAGACGGCCGCTATGAGGGCGTAGCCGACGGACGCGCCCCAGGCCGTCACCATGCTGTCGCCGTTCTTCGTGGGGAACCAGAACTCGGCCGTCGAGCCGTCGGCCACGAAGGCCACGAACGCCGCGACGGCGAGCCCCGAGAACCCGAGCGCGGGAACGCTGAGGATCAGCGTCAATCTCCATCGTCGCTTCACGACACCCCCCATAAGTACGGCCCCATAAGTACGGCCCCGCATGATACGGGCGCCCGGCCGTGGAACCGGCGGGTTCAGTGCTCCTCCGGGCCGCCCTCGGCCTCGTCGCAGGCTCGGTCGCGGAAGTCGTCCAGGGAGGTCGTCCGGGTCTCGTCGCCCATCGTGTAGCGCACCTGGCCCGGCTTCAGGCGGGCCAGGTCCTCGGGGGTGAAGCTGACGGCCACCGTCGACCACGAGTTGTCCTCGGTCCCGCCGTACAGCCGGTACGTCCGGCCCTTCTCCAGGCGGGTCGCCTCCTGCTCCGCCGTCCACCGCTCGGCGGCCGGTGCGCTCGCGGTCGGCAGCAGGGGCCAGGTGGTGAAGCCGGTGACCGGGCCGTCGTGCCGCCACTCACCGGTGACCTCCCGGGACTCCGGCGGGAGGCCGTCCGGGTGGAGCACGGCCCCGTCCACGTGGTCGTGGCACATCAGGAGGATCCCGAGCGGGGTGCCGTCCTCCGCCACCGACACGCCCGTGAGACCGGCCGGCGGCACCGAGCAGCCCGTGAGCAGCAGCGCGGCGGTGCCGGCCGCCGCCGCTGTCAGGAGGATCGCTCGCGCGGAGGGCATGGCGGCAATTCTGTCGGGCGGAGGCCGCGATGCCCAGGGGGTGACCGGCGGTAATCCGAGGTGGATCGGGGGATCGGGGATCGGAGGCGTACCCGGGCGGCTCTTTTTCGGGGGCGCGGCTCCGGTCTCGTCGCCTACCGTCCTGCGCATGACACGATCACCGCGCCTGGAGCCGGTCACCCCCGCCACCGTCGACGCCGCCCTCGCCCTGCGCGTCCACCCCCATCAGGAGAAGAACGTCGAGCCCGTCGCGACCTCGCTGGCCGAGGCGTACGCGTACGGGGAGATTGCCTGGCCCCGGCTGGTCTTCGACGGCGACCGGCTCGTCGGCTTCGTGATGGCCTTCCTCGACATCGCCTGGGGCGAGGGGGAGGAAGAGGATCCCACCGACCGGCGCAGTGGACTGTGGCGGCTGAACATCTCCGCCGACGTCCAGGGCGCCGGATACGGGCGCTTCGCCGTCGAGGCCGTCGCCGAGGAGCTGCGCCGGCGCGGGGCCACGCGGATGTACGTGACCTGGGAGCCCGGCGAGGACGGACCCGGCGCCTTCTACCGCCGGCTCGGATTCCGTACCACCGGGGAGGAGAGCGGCGGGCAGACCGTCGGCGTCCTCGATCTGTGAGAGCGTCCTCGACCTGTGGGAGGCGGAGGAGGCTGTGAGAGGGGGAGGGGGCTGCCCCCGGGCCCCTCCCCCTTCCCCCTCCGCACGTCCCGTACGTCAGCCCGAGCAGCCGCCGCACTGGCACGGCGCGCCCGACTGGCAGCCGCAGCCGCAGCCCGAGCCGCAGCCGCAGGCGCCGAGGACGGGCAGGTGCGTCCGCTCGCGCGGGGCCTCCGCCGAGGGGTCGGTCGTGATGGGGGAATCGGCCATGGGGGTCCCTCCCTCGCGGGACGCGGTTCGTCCCTCGTCCCCCATTCCATGCCCCTCCGCACCGGCGCATCAACGGCGCACGGAAGCCCCGTGCGCCTGTGCGCCCCCCTCACGCCGGCGGGCCGGCGCCCCTACACGCCCTCGACCGGCGTGTCCGTCGGCTGGAGCTCGTCCGCGTGCTCGCCCGTCACCAGGTAGACGACCCGCTTCGCCACCGACACCGCGTGGTCGGCGAACCGCTCGTAGTACCGGCCGAGCAGCGTCACGTCCACGGCCGTCTCGATGCCGTGCTTCCACCGGTCGTCCATCAGGTGCTGGAAGAGCGCCCGGTGCAGCAGGTCCATCTCGTCGTCGTCCTGCTCCAGCTGCATCGCCAGGTCGACGTCCTTGGTGATGATGACCTCGGCGGCCTTCGCCATCAGGCGCTGCGC
The DNA here is from genome assembly GCF_030010625.1 of Streptomyces sp. CC208A. Taxonomy (GTDB): domain Bacteria; phylum Actinomycetota; class Actinomycetes; order Streptomycetales; family Streptomycetaceae; genus Streptomyces. Next base: position 84,243 of record NZ_JASCXN010000031.1, read on the forward strand.
CAGCTGGCCCATCTGGAGGATGGTCGCGTGCAGGTCGTTCGGGACCGCGCGGTCCGGGAAACGCAGCCGGGTCAGCTTGGCCACGTGCTGCGCCAGGTCGCCGGAGCGCTCCAGGTCGGCGCTCATCCGCAGCGAGGTGACCACGATCCGCAGGTCCGTCGCCACCGGCTGCTGGCGCGCGAGCAGCGCTATCGCCCGCGCCTCCAGGTCGTGCTGGAGGTCGTCGACCTTCTGGTCCGCCGCGATCACGCTCTCCGCGAGCTTCAGGTCGGCGTCGAGCATCGCCGTGGTGGCGCGCCCGATCGCCGACCCGACCAGGCGGGCCATCTCGACCAGGCCCTCGCCGATCGAATCAAGTTCCTCGTGGTACGCGTCCCGCATGGATGTCCCTCTCTCAAAGCGGTTCTCGGAGCGGTGCTCAAAGCGGTGCTCTTCGTCTGGGGTCGCACTGTGTCCCCACGCTCCCACGTTCGGGCCCCTGTGCGTCCGGCTCCATCCCCTCGCGTGAACCGGTCCTGGCCTCCAGGTGAACTCTGGGCGACCTGAGCCCCTGCCCCTCCCCGGGCAAATGAACCACCTCCGTCCCCAGGGTGAACTCTGAGCGACGACTGTTCGAGCAGCCACTCGGACGGCTGGGAGAGTGTCCGCGGCCCCGCATAACCTGGATGGCATGGACGTGAACGCGGCGGTCGCCGCATTGGCCGCGATCGCCGGGGTGTGCACCGGCGTGATCGCCATGCTGGCGTTCCGCTGGAGCGAACGCGACCAGGCGCGACCCACCCGCACCTCCCTGCACACCGACGCGGTGCTGCCGCCCGGCGTCGACACCGTGCTCTCCGTACTGCGCTCCTCCGCGGTCGTCCTGGACGAGAGCGACTCCGTGGTGAAGGCCAGCTCGGCGGCGTACGCCCTCGGGCTCGTCCGCGGCGGGAAGCTGGCCGTGGAGCCGATGCTCAACATGGCCCGCGACACCCGCAGGGACGGGGAGATACGGCAGGTCGAGCTCGACCTGCCCCGGCGCGGCGGCGGACGCGGCGAGGCCCTCGCGGTCTCCGCGCGCGTGGCCCCGCTGGGCTCGCGGCTCGTGCTGCTCCTGGTCGAGGACCTGACGGAGGCCCGCCGCATCGAAGCGGTACGGCGCGACTTCGTCGCGAACGTGAGCCACGAGCTGAAGACCCCCGTCGGGGCGCTCTCCCTGCTCTCCGAGGCCGTCATGGACGCCTCGGACGACCCCGAGGCGGTCATGCGCTTCGCGGGCCGGATGCAGATCGAGGCGACCCGGCTGACCAACCTGGTCCAGGAGCTCATCGACCTCTCGCGGGTGCAGAACGACGACCCGCTGGAGGACTCCGAGCCGGTGTCGGTGGACGAGCTGGTCGCCGAGGCGATCGACCGCTCGCGGCACCCGGCCTCCACCAAGCAGATCACCATGGCCTCCGGCGGAGCGCCCGACTTGTACGTCTGGGGCAGCCGCGGCCAGCTCGCCGCCGCCCTCGGCAACCTGGTCGAGAACGCCGTCAACTACTCCCCGGCCCGGACCCGCGTGGGCATCGCCGCCCGCCGCGTGGCGGCCCCCGGCGGGGACCTCATCGAGATAGCCGTGACCGACCAGGGCATCGGCATCCCGGAGAAGGACCGCGAGCGGATCTTCGAGCGCTTCTACCGCGTCGACCCGGCACGCTCGCGTGCCACCGGCGGTACGGGCCTCGGGCTCGCGATCGTCAAGCACGTGGCCGCCTCGCACGGCGGGGAGGTCACGGTCTGGAGCACCGAGGGCCAGGGCTCCACCTTCACCCTGCGGCTGCCCGAGGCGGGCTCCGCACGGGACCGCCGGACCACCGCCTCCCTCACCCCCGATCTCATGACCGAACCGCTCCCCGCACCGGAGGTCCTTCCGTGACCCGAGTCCTTGTCGTCGAGGATGAGGAATCCTTCAGCGACGCCCTGTCGTACATGCTCCGCAAGGAGGGCTTCGAGGTCGCCGTGGCGGCGACCGGCCCCGACGGCCTCGACGAGTTCGAGCGCAACGGAGCGGATCTGGTCCTCCTCGACCTGATGCTGCCCGGCCTGCCCGGCACGGAGGTCTGCCGGCAGCTGCGGGGCCGCTCCAACGTCCCGGTCATCATGGTGACCGCGAAGGACAGCGAGATCGACAAGGTCGTCGGCCTCGAAATAGGAGCCGACGACTACGTGACGAAGCCCTTCTCCTCGCGCGAGCTGGTCGCCCGCATCCGCGCGGTGCTCCGCCGGCGCGGCGAGCCGGAGGAGGTCACCCCGGCGGCCCTGGAGGCCGGCCCGGTCCGCATGGACGTCGACCGGCACGTGGTGACGGTCGGCGGCGGCAAGATCGACCTCCCGCTGAAGGAGTTCGACCTCCTGGAGATGCTGCTGCGCAACGCGGGCCGCGTCCTCACCCGCATGCAGCTCATCGACCGCGTCTGGGGCGCCGACTACGTCGGCGACACCAAGACCCTCGACGTCCACGTCAAGCGCCTCCGCGCCAAGATCGAACCGGACCCGGGCGCCCCCCGCTACCTGGTGACGGTCCGGGGCCTGGGCTACAAGTTCGAGCCGTAGAGCGCACTGCGTACGCCGGAAGGGGCGCCCCCCTCAGGGGGGCGCCCCTTCCGGCGTACGTGCCTGGAGGCTCAGTGGCCGGCCGTCGGGCCGGCGTCGCCGCCGTGCTCGGCGCCCTCGGCACCGTGCTCGGAGCCGTGCTCGCCGGCCTCGGCCGAGGCCGTGGCGGTCGGGGTGGCGGACGGCGGGAGGGGGATCTCGGTCGGGCCGAACTCCTTGAAGTAGCCCTTCGACGGGACGACGAAGGCCTGGAGCGCGACGTCGCCGGTCTTGCTGAGCTTGAAGACGACCTCCTGCGCGTCACCGTTCTTCGCGGCCTCGTGGCCGTTCTCGATGGTGGCGGAGGCGTTGCCGGCGCCGCCGATGACGACGGAGCCGCCGGCGGGGACGACGACCGGGCCGGTGCCCTCCGCGGCCTTGAGGACGACCTTCGCGTCGCTGCCGGGCAGGGTGATCGACTCCAGCGTCTGCTGCGAGGTGCCGTTGTTGAAGACGGTGGCCGAGACGACGGCCGGGCCCTTGGCGCCGGGGGTCGGCTGGGTGATGACGAGCGCGTTCTGGACCTTGACGTCGTCCACCGTGACGGCGGCGTTGTCCGGGCGGACACCGAGCGTCTGGGCGTCGTTGCCCGCGCCACAGGCGGACAGCGCGGCGATCGAGAACACGATGGCGGTGGCGGCGAGGGCGCCGCGTCGAAGGCTGCGGCTCACGGCGGCGGCAACTCCTTGGACGTACGGAACGGGCGAAGGAACTAAGGACCAGCTAAAGGTGCGTCAGCGGGCTTAGGTTACCGAGCCGTCCTCTCCGCCCCGCACCCGACCCGCCCCTTAGCGCCCCGTCGACGTGCGGGCGGCCCACCGGAAGAGTCCGCGTACGGGTTCGTGTACGGGTTCGCGTACGGGTCCGGGGGAGGCTTCCCGCCCGGGCCCGCCCGGTGGCCGGATCACATCCCATTGGCCCGGTGTTCACATAACCGACGTGATCAATTCCGGCGGTCGCGTCGCATTCCGCACGCCTTCCCTTACGGAAAAGCACCAAGGGGGCCTCCACTGATCAATTCCGGATTCTCGGCGCGATCCCTCCGTACGGGTGGCCGATCCTCGAACGGAGTACGTGAAGAGGACCACTCCTGGCCGGATGAACCAGGGCAAACCGCCCACTCTAGTGGCTCCCGGATGTGTGTGACGTGCGTGTTTCTCTCCGTCGACACAGCTGCTCCGACCTGCGAATACCGCCCTCCGGAAGCCCTCCGCAGCATGCGGGCGACGCACTTGTCAAGCCCCGAGATATGCCCTGACCTGCGGAAACGCCATTCAGAAGAAGCCGTTTCCGTGTTACCCTGGATAGCCACGGAAGGGGTACCTGTCACATGACGTTCAAGGTTGGCGACACCGTGGTCTATCCCCATCACGGGGCCGCGCTGATCGAGGCCATCGAAACTCGTCAGATCAAAGGCGTGGACAAGACCTACTTGGTGCTCAAGGTCGCGCAGGGCGACCTGACGGTTCGCGTGCCGGCGGACAACGCGGAGTTCGTAGGCGTGCGCGACGTTGTCGGGCAGGACGGGCTGGACCGGGTCTTCGAGGTGCTGCGCGCGCCGTACGCCGAGGAGCCGACGAACTGGTCCCGCCGCTACAAGGCGAACCTCGAGAAGCTCGCCTCCGGCGATGTCATCAAGGTCGCCGAAGTGGTCCGCGACCTGTGGCGCCGCGAGCGCGAGCGCGGTCTCTCCGCAGGTGAGAAGCGCATGCTCGCCAAGGCCCGGCAGATCCTGGTGAGCGAGCTGGCGCTCGCCGAGAACACGAACGAGGACAAGGCCGAGGCCCTCCTCGACGAGGTGCTCGCGTCCTGACGCCTGGCGCACACCCTGCCCAGCAGTGATCTGCTCAGCAGTGATGCGCCTGGCAGCAGCAATGCCGCGGTGCCCGCCGACGTACTGTGAATCCCCACCGATTCCGCAGTGCCGTCGCCGGGCACTGCGGCATGTTCGTCTCCCCTTTCCCCACGCTTCCCCCGCCCGGGGGACGCTTCCCTCACCCGAGGGGTCTCTCGCATGGCGACGCCTCGACCGTCGTCACGGAAAGGGCCCGGTCGAGGCGTCGCATCAAGCCTGCTGACGCCATACCCACGTCGCCCGCGGAAACAAACCTGCCGGAGTGCAACCGATGTCTGACGAAGCGCGTCCTCCTCGTACCGCCGTGGTGATCCCGGCGGCCGGACGGGGCGTACGCCTCGGCCCGGGCGCCCCCAAAGCGCTGCGCGCGCTGAACGGCACCCCCATGCTCATCCACGCCGTCCGCGCGATGGCCGCCTCCCGCGCGGTCTCGCTCGTCGTCGTGGTCGCCCCCGCCGACGGCGTCGCCGAGGTCAAACACCTCCTCGACGACCACGCCCTCCCCGAGCGGACCGACTACCGGGTCGTCGCCGGCGGCGCCACCCGCCAGGAGTCCGTCCGCCTCGGCCTCGCCGCGGTCCCCGAGGACGTCACCACCGTCCTCGTCCACGACGCCGCCCGCCCCCTCGTCCCCGTCGACACCGTCGACGCCGTCGTCGAGGCCGTCCGCGACGGCGCCGTCGCGGTCGTCCCCGCCCTGCCCGTCGCCGACACCGTCAAGGAGGTCGAACCGGCCGAGAAGCCCGGCGACCCCGAACAGGTCGTCGCCACCCCCGTCCGGGCCCGCCTCCGCGCCGTCCAGACCCCCCAGGGCTTCGACCGCGCCACCCTCGTCGACGCCCACGCCACCGTCGCCCTCGCAGGCGAGGGCGCCACCGACGACGCCGGCATGGTCGAGCAGCTCGGCGCCCCCGTCGTCGTCGTCCCCGGCCACGAAGAGGCCTTCAAGGTGACCCGCCCCCTCGACCTCGTCCTCGCCGAGGCCGTACTCGCCCGCAGGAGGGCCAACGATGGCTTCTGACCAGCCGCTACTGCCGCGCACCGGCATCGGCACCGACGTCCACGCCTTCGAGGAGGGCCGCGCACTGTGGTGCGCCGGCCTCCTCTGGGAGGACGAGCGGTACGGACTCGCCGGCCACTCCGACGGCGACGTCGCCGCCCACGCCGCCTGCGACGCCCTCTTCTCCGCCGCCGGCATCGGCGACCTCGGCGCCCACTTCGGCACCTCCCGCCCCGAGTACGCCGGCGCCTCCGGCACCACCCTCCTCGCCGAGGCCGCCCGCCTCGTCCGCGCCGAGGGGTACGAGATCGGCAACATCGCCGTCCAGGTCATCGGCGTCCGCCCCAAGATCGGCAAGCGCCGCGACGAGGCCCAGAAAGCGCTCAGCGAGGCCGCCGGAGCCCCCGTCTCCGTCTCCGGCACCACCACCGACGGACTCGGCCTGACCGGCCGCGCCGAGGGCCTCGCCGCCCTCGCGACCGCCCTGGTGTACCCCGTACCGAGGTAGCGACCGCCCGGATCGAGGCGGCGACCGCCGAAAAACTCGCCCCGCACCGCCGAGAAACTCGCCCCGCACCGGCGGAAAACCCGCCCCGCGACCCCAAACCGGTCGCGGGGCACCACCGCACGCCCACTACCCTGGGACCGTGACTATTCGCCTGTACGACACCAGCGCCCGGCAGATCCGCGACTTCACCCCGCTCACACCGGGCTGCGTCTCGATCTACCTGTGCGGCGCCACCGTCCAGGCGGCCCCGCACATCGGCCACATCCGCTCGGGCCTGAACTTCGACATCATGCGCCGCTGGTTCGCCTACCGCGGCTACGACGTCACGTTCATCCGCAACGTCACCGACATCGACGACAAGATCATCACGAAGGGCGGCGAGCAGAACCGCCCCTGGTGGTCCATCGGCTACGAGAACGAGCGCGCGTTCAACGCCGGCTACGAGGCCCTCGGCTGCCTCCCGCCGACCTACGAGCCCCGCGCCACCGGCCACGTCCCGGAGATGATCGAGATGATGCGCGGCCTCATCGAGCGCGGCCACGCCTACGCGGCCGACGGCAGCGTCTACTTCGACGTCCGCTCCTTCCCGGAGTACCTCCAGCTCTCCAACCAGGACCTCGACGACCTCCGCCAGCCCGACGAGGGCGTCTCCGGCAAGCGCGACCCCCGCGACTTCGCCATGTGGAAGGCGACCAAGCCCGGCGAGCCCGACTGGGAGACCCCCTGGGGCCGCGGCCGCCCCGGCTGGCACCTGGAGTGCTCGGCCATGGCCCACAAGTACCTCGGCTCCGCCTTCGACATCCACGGCGGCGGCCTCGACCTGGTCTTCCCCCACCACGAGAACGAGATCGCCCAGGCCAAGGCCTTCGGCGACGACTTCGCCTCCTACTGGGTGCACAACGCCTGGGTCACCATGAGCGGCGAGAAGATGTCGAAGTCGCTCGGCAACAGCGTCCTCGTCTCCGAGATGGTGAAGAACTGGCGCCCCATCGTCCTGCGCTACTACCTGGGCACCCCGCACTACCGCTCCATGATCGAGTACAGCGAGGAGTCCCTGCGCGAGGCCGAGGCCGCCTTCGCCCGCATCGAGGGCTTCGTCCAGCGCGCCACCGAGAAGGCCGGGACGACCGTCGCCCCCGCCGCCGAGGTGCCGCCGGCCTTCGCCGAGGCCATGGACGACGACCTCGGCGTCCCGCACGCCCTCGCGATCATCCACACCACCGTCCGCCAGGGCAACAGCGCCCTCGCCGCCGACGACAAGGACGAGGCCGTCGCCCGCCTCGCCGAGGTCCGCGCCATGCTCGGCGTCCTCGGCCTCGACCCCCTCGACCCGCACTGGACCGAGGAGACCGGCAGCGGCCAGGAGCTCCACGGCGTCGTCGACACCCTCGTCCGCCTCGTCCTCCAGCAGCGCGAGGCCGCCCGCGAACGCAAGGACTGGGCCACCGCCGACGCCATCCGCGACCAGCTCGGCCAGTCCGGCCTCGCCATCGAGGACAGCCCCGACGGCCCCCGCTGGACCATCGCCAACCGATAGAACACCCGATGATGTGCCGTCCGGAGCCCCGGGCGGCACACTTCACTTACAGACACAGACTTCCGTACGCACGCAGTCAGAGGAAACAGGTAGCAGTCATGGCCGGGAACAGCCAGCGCAGGGGACGTCGCACGTCCAACAAGAAGGGCGCGACGGTCGGCAGCGGTGGCAAGCGACGCCGCGGCCTGGAGGGCAAGGGCCCGACGCCCAAGGCCGAGGACCGCAAGGGCCACAAGGCGTACCGCGTCTCCAACGCGATGGCCCGGAACGCGGCCAAGCGCAAGCCCGTCGCCCGCCGCGGCGGCAAGGGCCAGGCCGAGATGGTCGTCGGCCGCAACCCCGTCTTCGAGGCCCTGCGCGACGGCGTACCCGCCACCACCCTCTACGTCCAGCAGTTCATCGACAACGACGAGCGCGTGCGCGAGGCCCTCAACCTCGCCACCGGCCGCGGCAACATCAACATCATGGAGGCGCCGCGCCCCGAACTCGACCGGATGACCAACGGCCTCAACCACCAGGGCCTCGTCCTCCAGGTCCCCCCGTACGAGTACGCGCACCCCGAGGACCTCGCCGCCGCCGCCTACGACGAGCACGAGGACCCCCTGATCGTCGCCCTCGACGGCGTCACCGACCCCCGCAACCTCGGCGCCGTCGTCCGCTCCGTCTCCGCCTTCGGCGGCCACGGCGTCGTCGTCCCCGAGCGCCGCGCCGCCGGCATGACCGCCGGAGCCTGGAAGACCTCCGCGGGCACCGCCGCCCGCACCCCCGTCGCCCGCGCCACCAACCTCACCCGCTGCCTGGAGCAGTACCAGAAGGCCGGCCTCACCGTCGTCGGCCTCGCCGCCGACGGCGACACCGAGGTCCACGAGCTGGAGGCCCTCGAAGGCCCCGTCGTCGTCGTGGTCGGCTCCGAGGGCAAGGGCCTCTCCCGCCTCGTCGGCGAGACCTGCGACTTCCTCGTCCGCATCCCCATGCCCGGCGGCGCCGAATCCCTCAACGCCGGCGTCGCCGCGGGCGTCGTCCTCTACGAGGCCGCCCGCCGCCGCATGCGCTGACCACCGGAGCGACCCGTTCGGGTCACTCCCCCCGGCCGTGATCTTGACGGGCCTCGGACATTCCGACCCCGTCAAGGCAGTGTCCTAACCCCGCGTCACTCGGTTAGATGAGTGTGGACACCAGAACGCCCCGGCCGGGCTTCGACGATCAGCCCGCGCTGAGCATGGTCAAAGTGGACTCCGATCCCGCCCAGGTGATCGTGAACCACGCCAGCTTCCGTGTGCGGCTCGCGCCGGCCCAACAGCCGAAGTTCGCCGCGAACCCGCGCGTCGCCGCCCTCTCCGGCGCGGCCGGCGGCGCGGGGACGCCGCGCCGCCGACCCGTCGTGTGGACCGGAAAGGCCACCCCGGGCGCCACCGGCCTCCTCCAGGCCGTACGGGAGACCTCCACGGCCCCGGCCGGCGCGGTCTCCACCCTGGAGCCGACCACCCAGGCCATCCCCCGCATCGACGACACGATGCCCACCCCCATCGTCCCCGCGGGCGCCGCACCCATCCTGCCGCCCATGCGACGCGCCGAGGGCGCCTACGACGACGTGTACGAGATGCGGCCCGAGCCGACCTCGTACGAGGAACCCCGCCCCGCCCCCACGGAGACATCGGCCGCTTCCGCGGCGGGGGTCCGCCACGCCTACTACCCCGGCCGGCGGATGAACCTCGGAGTGGTCCTCCTCCCGCTCCGCGTCTTCCTCGGCTTCATCTCCATCTACGCCGGCATGGGCAAGCTCTGCGACCCCGTCTACTTCGACGGCGGCGAGCGCGGCTCCATGGTCAAGTGGCTCACCCAGCTCCATCCCTGGCCCCTCGCCGAACCCCTCCGGGACTTCGCCCTCCAGCACCCCGTCGGCGCCGGACTCACCGTCGCCTTCCTCCAGGTCGTCGTCGGCGTCCTCACCGTCCTCGGCCTCTGGCAGCGGGTCGCCGCCGTCATCGGCGCACTCCTGTCGGCCGCGCTCATCCTCACCGTCAGCTGGCGGACCGTCCCCGTCTACGACGCACCCGACATCATCTACCTCGCCGCCTGGTCCCCCCTGATCATCGCCGGCGCCCCCGTCTACTCCCTCGACGGACGCCTCGCCGGCGAAGCCTGGCGCACCCTCGGCCCCCGCGCCGAACTGTGGGAACTGCGCCGCCGCGTCCTGCGCCGCTCCACCCTCTACGCCGCCGTGATCGTCGGCCTCACCCTCCTCATCGGCTCGGTCCTCGGCGGCGCCGTCCGCTCCACCGAGATGGTGACCGTCCCCGGCCCCCACGACGACCCCGTCAACCACCTCCCCGGCCAGCCCCTGCCGACCGAACCCGAGCGCCGCGGCACCCCCTCGGAGACCCCCCACGAGGAGCGGCCCGAGCCCTCGGCGTCGACGACCACCGAGGCACGCAGGGAGACCGAGGAGACCCAGGAGGCGACCCGCCCCACGGAGACGACCAGCGGCCGCACCGCCGACTCGTCCCCCACCCAGGAGCAGCGCCCCACCGCCACGGACGGCACCGGCGGCAGCAGCGGCACCAGCAGCCGTACCCCCACCCAGTCCCAGCCCGCCCCGCCCCCCTCCACCAGCGACAGCCCGAGCAGCTCCACCACCGGAGGCTCCACCACCGGCGGCTCCACCACCAGCTCGACCCCCGAGCAGCCCCCGACCGAGGAAGCCCCCACGAGCGGCGGCGACGCCCCCAGGAACCCGATCGGCGGCCTGCTGGGCTGACCACCGGCGTACGTACGAGAAAGGCGGCACCGCCCCTGCCAGGGGCGGTGCCGCCTTTCTCGTACGTACGGGGTCTCCGTCAGAGGCCCTGCGCGGCCAGCTCCTTCGCCGCCTCCGTCAGGTCCTTGGCGGTGTCGATGGCCCGCCAGTACGCCCCCTGCGGCAGCGGGAAACCCGCCAGACGCCGCTCACGGGCCAGACGCGGGAAGGCGGTCCGCTCGTGGTCGCCGACATCTGGCAGCTCACTCGTGAAGGCGGGGGAGAAGACGTACACGCCGGCGTTGATGAGGAACGGCGACGGCGGCGCCTCGACGAAGTCCGTGATGTGCCCGAAGGTGTCGGTCTCCACCGCACCCCACGGGATACGGGGACGGGCCAGGGCGAGCGTGGCGGTGGCGTCCCGCTCGGCGTGGAAGGCGGCCATCTCGCGCAGCGAGAAACGGGTCCAGATGTCGCCGTTGGTGGCGTACCACGGCCGGTCCGGCTCGGGCAGGTGCGAGGCCGCGTACTTGAGGCCGCCGCCACGGCCCAGCGGCTCGGTCTCGACGACCGTGGTCACCTTCAGGGGAAGGTCCGCCGACGCCAGCCACTCCTGGAGGACCTCGGCGAGATGCCCACAGGAGACGACGGCCTCGGTCACGCCCTCGGCGGCCAGCCAGGAAAGCTGATGGCCGATGATCGGGGTCCCGGTACCCGGGATCTCGACCATCGGCTTGGGGCGGTCATCGGTGTAGGGGCGCAGCCGCGAGCCCTGGCCGCCCGCCAGGACCACGGCCTGCGTCGGAGTGGTGTGCATACGGGGAACCATAGGCGCCCCGCAGGCCCGGACGCGGTGACGGCGCTCAGCCCGTCGCGCCGCGCATCACGCCGGTCGCGTACGAGGTGTCGCAGACCGGACGGGAGAAGGACTGGGCCCGGGCGGGACCGTAGTGCTCGACGGCGGCGCGCCCGAGGGCACGGGCGATCGACACGCAGTGCTCGGCGAGCGAGGGACGGTTCTCCACCTCGCGCTGGAGGTGGGTGAGGGCGATCCCCGGGTCCTTCTCCTTCAGCTCGGCGAGGAGCCGGTCACGCAGGACGTCCTGCGGGGCACGGGACTTGGCGGGCGTGGAGACACCCGAGGAGGAGGCGGCAAGCATCTGGCCGTCGGAGCCCTGACCGGCCCACGGCACGGCGGACACCGCGAGCGTTCCCGACAGGACCAGGACGACGGGCAGGACGAGGGCGAGGGAGCGGCCGATTCGGCGGGCAGTATGCGTCACGCAGGCGAGCGTAGCGGCCGGTAGTGATATGGCGACATTTAGTCACTCTCGCGAGCGATGGTTCGACGCGGCTTTTCGAATCCCGTGTTGACGCGGGCGGCGTCGGGGGCCCCGAATGCCGGGGTTTTCCGGGGTGAGCCCGTCTAAACGAACGGCCCCGCGTCCGCGAGGGACACGGGGCCGTCCGCCACTGCTTCGAGAAGCTTCCCGGGCAGGGTCACTCGCTGATGCGCTGCTCCGTCGACTTGGAGAAGACGTGCAGCTCACCGGCGCGCGGCACGACGTGCAGGGTGGAGCCCTTGGCGGGGATCTCACGGCCGCCGACGCGGATCACGATGTCCTTCTCCTCGCCGCCGACCCGGGTGGAGCCGTAGACGAAGCCGTCGGAGCCCAGCTCCTCGACGACGTTGACCACCACGGCGATGCCCTGGTCGCTGTCCGGCCCCGCCACGTCGAAGTGCTCCGGGCGGACACCGACGACGACGGTGGAGTCCCCGTTGGCGGCGGCGGTGGCCAGCGCGTCACGGGAGACCGGGACGACGCTGTTGCCGAACCGCACGCCGCCCTCGGCGATCGGGGCCTCGATCAGGTTCATGGCGGGGGAGCCGATGAAGCCGGCGACGAAGAGGTTGGCGGGCCTGTCGTACATGTTGCGCGGGGTGTCGACCTGCTGGAGCAGACCGTCCTTCAGCACGGCGACCCGGTCGCCCATGGTGAGGGCCTCGGTCTGGTCGTGGGTGACGTACACCGTCGTGATCCCGAGACGGCGCTGCAGCCCGGCGATCTGCGTACGGGTCGAGACGCGCAGCTTGGCGTCGAGGTTCGACAGCGGCTCGTCCATGAGGAAGACCTGCGGCTCACGCACGATCGCCCGGCCCATCGCGACACGCTGCCGCTGACCACCGGAGAGCGCCTTCGGCTTCCGGTCCAGGTACTGGGTCAGGTCGAGGATCTTCGCGGCCTCCTCGACCTTGGCGCGGATCTCGCTCTTGTTGACCCCGGCGATCTTGAGCGCGAAGCCCATGTTGTCCGCGACGGTCATGTGCGGGTAGAGCGCGTAGTTCTGGAACACCATGGCGATGTCCCGGTCCTTCGGCGGCAGGTGCGTGACGTCACGGTCACCGATGCGGATGGCACCCGCGTTGACGTCCTCCAGACCCGCCAGCATGCGCAGCGAGGTCGACTTGCCGCAGCCCGAGGGCCCGACGAGGACGAGGAACTCGCCGTCGCCGATCTCGATGTCGAGCTGGTCGACGGAGGGGGTCTTGGCGCCGGGGTAGATCCGGGTCGCCTTGTCGAAAGTGACAGAAGCCATAGTGATGCGTCCCTTCACCGGCAGGAACGTGCCGGACGATCCGAGTGGAAGGAAGGATGGGTCTAGTCCACCAGGGTGAACTCCGCCCGACGCTACCTTGACGCCGTCCGATCTGTCAGCAGTCGAGGACGGTGAGATTTTCGAGGAGGGCTCGGCACGAGGCAGAGCAGCAACCTTTTGACCTGATGCCGGTGAAGAGGCAGAGCCCCTGACTTTTGGCCCCGCCACACACACGTGACACTTCCTGCTTCAGCGCCCATCGCCGAACCGGCACGACCCTGAGGGGTCACACCGAGCCGGTCTTACGCGGGCTCCACAGGCGTTCCGGCCGACGGCCCGTCGGTCCGTACCGCTTTCCCGAGACTTACGAAGCCAGAACGGCTTCCGGCAGCTCCGACGCCCGGATCAGCGACGGCACCGGCCTGCCGGGCGGCAGCGCGGCCGAGACCTGCCAGTACAACCGCATTCCCACCCCGCGCCCCCAGCGCCGCCAGGGCCCCGTCCGTCAACCGGTACACCGACCACTCGTCCTGCGGACGGGCACCCAGCGACTCGTAGAACTCGATCGACGGCCGATTCCAGTTCAGCACCGACCACTCAAGCCGCTCATACCCCCGCTCCACACAGATCCGCGCCAACTCGGTCAGCAACGCCTTGCCATGCCCGCTACCCCGCGCCTCCGGGCGGACGTACAGATCCTCCAGATAAATGCCGTGCACCCCACGCCAGGTGGAGAAGTTCAAGAACCACAGCGCGAACCCGACGACCTCCCCGCCCTCGCTCTCCGCGACGTGCGCGAAAGCGGCGGGCCGCTCACCGAACAACGCCTCACGCAGCTGCTCAGGAGTCGCCCGGACCTCGTCGAGGGCCTTCTCGTACTCCGCGAGGTCACGGATCAGGGCATGGATGACAGGCACATCGGCCGGAGTGGCAGTACGGATCATGGACATCAGCCTGCCAGCAACACTTGCGCGACCACGACCTGCCCGGCATCAAGAGCGGACGCCCCCTCCTCGACCCCCCACACCCCGTTCTGCAGCACCCGCCCCAGCGTCCACGCCACCGCCCGCCCCCGGTCGAGCCCGAGCCGCTCGGTGAGCAGATCGAACCGCCACCGGATCTCGACCGGATCCGGATTCCACCGGTTGACGAGGGCAGGAAACAGCTCGAACCCCGGATCACCCACCAGAGGCTTGGGATCGATCACCAGCCACGGCTCACGCTCCGCCCCCAGCACGTTGTCGTAGTGCAGATCCCAGTGCAGCAGCCGGTCGCCGGACTCCCCCGCCACCTCCCGCACGGCGGCGGCACAGTCCGCGAGCAGCGCCCCCTCCTCCACCCCGAGCCGCGCCACCGCACCGGGAACCCGCGCGAGCAACCGCGCGGCGACACCGCCAAGGTCCCGCAGCCTGGCAGGCCCGACAGGCGGACAACCGGGCGAGCAACCCGGCCAGCACCCGCACGGCCTCCCTCTCGTCCCCCAACCGCGACAAGTGCCGTGCGGGGTCCGCCCGTTCGAGCAGAAGCGTCCCGGTCCCCGGATCATGCTCCAGAAGCCGTACGACCCCGTCCCCGCCCCACGCCCGCAGCGCGGCCGCCTCCCCCTCGGTCTCCTCGTCGAGAAGCTGCAACTTGAGCACCGCCGGCGTACCGTCCGCCCGCTCGATCGGCAGCACCAAGGACGCCGCACCATGCATCGAGGCCCCGGCAAGCCGCAGCCCCCACCGCCCGAGGAACTCCTCGGCCCGCCCGGGCAGAGCTGGGGGTACCCCCTCTGGGGGAAAACGCCCGCCCCGCCGCACCGTTGTACTTCACCTGGGACAGAACGAGCTCGCGAGGCACGTGAATCACCCGACGACCCTACAGAAGCCCCGCACTTCCCCGCCCCCGAGCCCCCCGATACCCTCCCGCCACGCACCGGGAAGAGGAACAGGAATGAACAGCAGCACGGGCAGCACGGGCACGGTCAACGGCGGCATCTCCTTCTGGTTCGCGCAGGAGGGCCTGCCCAACCCCCGCGAACCCCTGCCCGGCGACCGCACCGCCGACGTCTGCATCGTCGGCGGCGGCTACACCGGCCTGTGGACCGCCTACTACCTCAAGAAGGCCGTACCCTTCCTCGACATCGTCGTCCTCGAAGCCCGCTTCTGCGGCTACGGCGCCTCCGGCCGCAACGGCGGCTGGCTCTACAACGGCATCGCCGGCCGCGACCGCTACGCGAAACTGCACGGCCACGACGCCGCCGTCCGCCTCCAGCAGGCCATGAACACCACCGTCACCGAGGTCCTCGACGTCCTCGACACGGAGAAGATCGACGCCGACCAGCACCGCGGCGGCGTCCTGGAGGTCGCCCTCACCCCCGCCCAACTGACCCGCCTCAAGGAGTTCCACGCCGTCGAGCACGCCTTCGGCGAGACCGACCGCGAGATCCACGGCGCCCGCGAGACCGCCGAACGCATCCGGATCGCCGGCGCCGTCGGCTCCTCCTGGACCCCCCACGGCGCCCGCCTCCACCCCGCGAAACTGGTCACCGGCCTCCGCGCCGCCGTCGAAGCACTCGGCGTCACGATCCACGAATCCACCCCGGTCACCGCCATCGAACCGAAACACGCCCGCACCCCCTACGGCACCGTCCGAGCCCCCTACATCCTCCGCTGCACCGAAGGCTTCACCGCCTCCCTCGCAGGCCAGCGCCGCACCTGGCTCCCCATGAACTCCTCCATGATCGCCACCGAACCGCTGACCGAGGCACAGTGGCAGTCCATCGGCTGGAACGGCCTGGAGACCCTCGGCGACATGGCCCACGCCTACATGTACGCCCAGCGCACCGCCGACGGCCGCATCGCCCTCGGCGGCCGAGGCGTCCCGTACCGCTACGCCTCGAAGACCGACAACGACGGCCGCACCCAGCAGCAGACGATCGAAGCCCTCCACGACATCCTCATCCGCTTCTTCCCCCAGCTCGCCGGCATCCGCATCGACCACGCCTGGTCCGGTGTCCTCGGCGTCCCCCGCGACTGGTGCGCCACCGTCACCCTCGACCGCTCCACCGGCCTCGGCTGGGCCGGCGGCTACGTAGGCTCCGGCGTCGCCACCACCAACCTCGCCGCCCGCACCCTCCGCGACCTCATCCAGCAGGACTCCGGCCAGGCAGGCCCCACCGACCTCACCACCCTCCCCTGGGTCGACCACAAGGTCCGCAAATGGGAACCCGAACCCCTCCGCTGGCTCGGCGTCCAGACCATGTACGCCGCCTTCCGAGCCGCCGACCACCGGGAAACCACCACCCACACGGCGACCACCAACCGCGTGGCGATCTGGGCCAACCGCATCGCCGGCCGCTGACATCAGCACGCTCAAGGTCCCGATCCCTCCACAGGTTCGGGGCCGCAGGAAGTCGTCCGCGAACCCCGCCAGATCACCGTCCGGATTCACCTCGGGATCGACCGCCGCGCGTATACGCCCCGTAACGCACAAGTGTCCCGGACCAGAGTGATCCGGGACACAAGATGAGTGGAGCCGCCTGTCGGAATCGAACCGACGACCTACGCCTTACAAGGGCGGCGCTCTACCGATTGAGCTAAGGCGGCGTTGTTCACACGCTCGCACGCGTGAGTGGCCTCCACTCTACACAGCGCCACCGACACCTCCGAAGAACTTCCGAACCCCCGTAACCACCCGCCCACCCGTTCGTTGATCGGACGGGAGTGCAGTTCCGACTATCGGACAGCGCAAAGGGAGGGGCGATGGCGCAGCCATCTGAGGAGGCGCCTCGGCAGGTGAAGCGGGATGTCCTGGGCATCGCCGACCGGCGCAAGCATCAGGGTCGTGTCGCGATGCCCGTGCAGCAGCGCGCCAAGGAGGCGGGGACGCAGCAGTGCGTGTACCGCTACCGCTTCTACCCCGGCCCCCTCGAGATCGACGAGGCGACCGAGTGAAGAAGTTCCAGCCGCAGCCGGGCTTCGTGGTGCAGGCGTACCGGTTCGCGCTGGACCCGAACGCCGCCCAGGAGCGGGCGCTGCGATCGCACTGCGGCGCCGCCCGCGCCGCCTATAACTGGGCTGTCGGCTGGGTGACCGCCTCGTGGTGGCAGCGCAGGGCCGAGGAGACCTACGGCGTGCCCGAGGCGGAGCTGACACCGTGGCGGCCCTGGTCGCTGCCCGCCCTGCGGAAGGCGTTCAACGAGGCCAAGAAGACCGATCCGCGGTTCGCCGGGTGGTGGGAGGAGAACTCCAAGGAGGCATACTCCACCGGCCTGGCCAACGCCGCTGCCGCGTTCGACAACTACGCCAAGTCGAAGAACGGCAGGCGGCGCGGCAAGAGGGTGGGTGCGCCCCGGTTCAAGACGAAGCGGAAGGCACGCCTGGCCTGCCGGTTCACCACCGGCACCATCCGCGTCGAGGACGGGCGGCACGTCACCCTGCCGAGGCTGGGCACGATCCGCACCCACGAGCCCACCACCAAGCTCCTCACCCGCCTCCAGGCCGGGACCGCGCGCGTCCTGTCCGCCACCGTCCGGCACGAGCGGGGGCGGTGGTTCGCCTCGTTCCAGGTGGAGGTGAAGCGGGACCTGGTCCGGGTCGCCCGCCCCGAAGCCGCCGTGGGCGTGGACCTCGGCGTGAAGTCCCTGGCGGTGCTGGCCGACAGCACGGGCGAGATCCGCACCGTGCCCAATCCGAAGCACTACGACCGGGCGCTGAAACTCCTGCGCCGGACCTCCCGTACCGTGTCCCGCCGCCGGGGCCCGGACCGC
>NZ_JASCXN010000032.1 GCF_030010625.1 Streptomyces sp. CC208A
CGACCACGCCGCCGGGCGAGTGTGAGGAGGGCGAGCCCGACTGCGAGCCCACCACACCTCCCACCACCAACCCGCCGACCACCACGCCCCCGGGTGAGTGCGAGGAGGGTGAGCCGGGGTGCGAGCCGACCACGCCTCCGGGTGAGTGCGAGGAAGGCGAGCCCGACTGCGAGCCCACCACGCCTCCGGGTGAGTGCGAGGAGCCCGAGCCGGGGCAGACCCCCGAGCCCGGCTGCGAGCCGACCCATCCCACCACCCCGCCCGAGCTCCCCGACACGGGTAGCGATCCCGCCCTGTGGGGAGCGGCCGCGATCAGTGCCGCCCTCATCATCGGCGGTACCGTCGTCCAGCTCCGCGGCGGACGCCTCGTCCGCACCCGCCGCCACTGACGTACGGCTGACGTGACGTCAACAGAGGCCCCCACCCTCACCGGTGGGGGCCTCCGGCGTTGCTGCACATGGGGGAACCCCGCGCGACGTTTCGGCCGAGAGGCTCGTTCACACGGCATGAATCTGCGCTCTCACGCCGGCATGGGCCTCCTCATGACCGCGCTCGCCTCCGCCGCCATGGCCACCCCGGCCGCCGCCGTCGAGGCCCCGGTGGTCGTTCCCCTCCAGGGCCTGGAGCCGGTCCTCCCCATGGACGCCCCGACCGTCGCGACCGGCGTCCCCGTGCCGGTGCCCGGCGCCCCCACCGGTTTCCAGAAGGGCTTCGGCGCCCTGCCCGACGTGGTCCTGCCGAGCGTCCCGCTCACCGGCACCCTGCCCGAGACCGTCGTGGCCGCCCCGCTCCCCGAGCTCCTGGAGGGCAGTGAGCCCGGCAGGGCGCTCCTCGCCACCCCGCACTCCGAGATGCAGGCCGCCACCCCCGGCGCCATCCTCGGCAACCCCCTTGAAGCCCCCCGCGGCAACGGCCTCGCCGGCGTGCCCGACCTCCACGTGCCGCAGCTCGGCCTCGTCACCCCCATGCTCAGCGGAGCCCTCGACTCCCAGCTCGGCCTCGCCCCCGAGCACGGCTGAACCTTCCCCTCCCTGCGCTCCGGAATTCTGTACGAACGCGATCCGGGCGAGTGAAGACACGATTCTTCCCCGCTACCGCACGGGGTGCTCCTCGTTGCACCGGAAGGCTTGTCGCATGGCCGCGGCCCGTGGTCCGGTGCCCCGCCCGTCGTATCCGACGGCGGGCGGTCGCCGGACCACGGACCACTTCTTTCCGGGATTCCCTTCCTGAATCCGGGGCTTTTCAGATTTCCCTCCTCCCGTTCGGTCCAAAGGCCGTGACCCGTCCCGTGGTACGGCGTTGAACGGAAGTGACGGCCGTGATCCCTGCGGTCGCTCGACCCATTCAAGGAGTTCTGATGTCTCGCTTCGCCAAGGCTGCCGCCGTTCTGGCCGGCACCGGTGCCGTTGCCCTCACCGGAGCCGGCCTGGCCGTCGCCGACTCGGGCGCCGAGGCCGTCGCCGCCGGCTCCCCCGGTGTCGTCTCCGGCAACGTCGTGCAGGTCCCGATCCACGTGCCGGTCAACCTCTGCGGCAACACCGTGAGCGTCATCGGTGCGCTGAACCCGGCCTTCGGCAACACCTGCATCAACGCCGACGGAGGCCCGGACCGCAACGGCGGCGACGGCGGCTACGGCGGCTGAACCCGCCCCCGTGCTTTCCCGGACGTCCCCCCGGTCCCGCCAGGGCCGGGGGGACGTCCGTGTCCGGGGGCCGGTCCCGCCGGGTCAGACGTACCGGTAGATCTGGCCGTGGTCGGACATCTCCGCCGGCGTCACGCCCCACGGCGCCATCGGCTCGTGCCGCGCCACCACCTTCCGGTACTGCGCGTCGCCCAGCGGCAGCGGTTCCGCCGGCAGGTACGCGGCCCCCGGATTGCGCTGCTGCCACCGCGACCACACCAGGTCCACGAAGGAGTGGTGCAGCCAGAACACCGGGTCGTTCACCGAGCCGCCGCCCAGCATCAGACCGCCCACCCAGCGGTGCACCCGGTTGTGGATCCGGAACCGGTCGTTGCCCGAGCCCGGCGCCCACCCCTCCAGACGGTTGCGGAGACCCGAGGGACTGGTCGAGTTCCAGGGAGCCGTGTCGTACGCCCGCTCCCGCAGCACCTCGTCCAGCTGGGCCGCCGTCGGCAGCGTGATCGGATCGCGCGGACGGCCGAAGTCCCTGGTCAGGTACGAGACCTCGGTCATCGCGTACTTCACCGTCCACCTCCCGGCGGCGTAGGCGAAGGGGCCGGTGGTCACCTGGAGGTCCGAGCGGCGCCCGTTGCCGCCCATGAAGTCCTCCGACCAGAGCGAGGCCGCCGGCGTGTTGTCCCGGGTCCAGTCCCAGTACGGCACCGTCACCGTCGCGTCGATCCGGCGCAGCGCACGCTCGAACTCAAGGAGGAACTTCCGGTGCCAGGGCAGGAAGCTCGGCGCCATGTGCGCGACCCGCAGCCGGCCGCCGCCGTCGGCC
Organism: Streptomyces sp. CC208A; assembly: GCF_030010625.1. Lineage (GTDB taxonomy): Bacteria > Actinomycetota > Actinomycetes > Streptomycetales > Streptomycetaceae > Streptomyces. The sequence continues at coordinate 2,463 of NZ_JASCXN010000032.1, forward strand.
GTGTAGAAGTCGATGTGCGTGCGGACGAACTCGTCGTACTCGCCGCGGCGCTTCAGTTCGAGCACCGCGGCCACGAAGCTCCGGCGCTCGGCCGCGGTCAGATCGCGCTGGTTCTTACGCGTGTACACCACGCGGGTTCCCTCCCGTGAAGTCGCTGAAGTCGCTGGGATCGGTGTGGTCGCCGTGCGCCGCCGCGTACCGGGACAGCGGGGCCGGTCCCGCCGCGTCCACGGCCGTACGGGTGGCGGCGAGCGGGGTCGGGCAGGACGCGTAGTGGTCGAGCGGGGTCACCCAGCCGCCGTCGGCGCACCGCATCAGGTGCAGCGGCCGGCCGTCCACCAGGGCCACCGGCTCGCCCCCCGGCCCCGTGAGGCCGCGGATCCGGCGGCCCGCGTACATCTCGTCGAAGAGGTACGGATCCGGTTCCTCCGATTCGGGGGAGCGCGCCGCGATCCGGCCGAGGACGCCGCCGGTGGCGGCGGTGACGGCCAGCGCGAAAAGGGACCGGAGGGCGACACGGCGCGGGAAAGGCATCGGCGATCTCCTGGTGTCGACGAGAGGATTCGGGAACGGCGGTGCTTCGGGAACAAGGGGGCTTCAGGGCACAACGATGAAAACCCGGGTTCGTTGCGGCCGGGAGTTCGACCGGGGGAATGTCGGCCGGATGAGTGAATTCGGCACGAGGAAAGAGCGGCCGGGCCACTAGCATCCGTCCCCATGACCACTCCCCCTGTCCTTTCCGAGGCGCGCAGCGCCTCCCCGCTCGGCACGCTCACGGTGATTCCGTGGTCCAGCGAGGCCACCGACGACTCCGCCGGGACGCCTTTCCTCATGGCGTATTCGCTCGGTGACGGCCGTGACGGGCCGGAGGCCGGTCAGCAGGCGATGCGCTCCGCCCTGGAGGCCATGGGCCTCTCGGTCGGAGACCGGCTCTTCGACCTGGAGAAGGACGCCGGGATCAACGCCTCGCTGCTCGTCGAGGGCGGTTCCGCGGTGCTGACCCTGCCCTTCCTCAAGGTGCAGTGCCCGGTGCCCGCCGAGTGGCAGGCCGCCGCCCGCGAGAGCGGCAAGATCTACTTCCTCTGCTCGGTGCGCCCCTGGGCTGAGGGGGTCCCGGGGCGGCCCGTGGACGAGGACCGGCTGCGGGCCTTCGTCTCCGACGAGGAGATGCTCGCCGACTGCGCCCATGTCCTGATGCCGGTCCGGCGCGTGCAGGGCTGAACGGAAGGGGCGGCGCGATGACGACGCTCGGGGTACGGGACGGTGTGCCCGGCCGGAGGCAGGAGGACCGTGCGGCGCCGGCCGGGCGGCGGGAGGACGGGACGGTCGGCGCGGGGCGGGCGCTCGGCTGGCTGCTGGTCGTCACCGGGGCGGCCGGGATCCTGGCCGCGTGGGTGATCACGATCGACAAGTTCCTCCTCCTGGAGGACCCGGGCTTCCAGCCGGGGTGCAGCCTGAACCCGGTCGTGTCCTGCGGGAGCGTGATGAAGAGCGAGCAGGCCTCGGTCTTCGGCTTCCCCAACCCGATGCTCGGTCTCGTCACGTACGCCGTCGTCGTCGCCGTCGGGGCCGGGCTCCTCGCGGGGGCCCGGTACCGGGGCTGGTTCTGGCTGGGGCTGAACGGCGGGATGCTGTTCGGGGTCGGCTTCTGTACCTGGCTGATGCAGCAGTCGCTGTACGAGATCAACGCGCTCTGCCTGTGGTGCTGCCTCGCCTGGGCGGCGACCCTCACCATGTTCTGGTACGTCACCGCGCACAACGTGCGGACCGGGGTGCTGCCCGCCCCGGCGGCGGTGCGCGGCTTCTTCGGCGACTTCGCCTTCGCCCTGCCCGTCCTGCACACCGGGATCATCGGGATGCTGATCCTGACCCGGTGGTGGGACTTCTGGACCAGCTGACGTGACCTCTTCCCGTACGTGGCCGCGGGCCGCACTCCTGGTGCTGCTCGCGGCCGGTCTCGCGTTCCTGCTGCTGCACGACCGGCTCGCGCCCGGCGAGCGGCACACCGGGACCCGGGCCGCGCCCGGCGTCTCGCTGCTGCCCCGGGTGCCCTCCGGCTTCTTCACCGGCTCCGACGCGGAGGGGGTGCGGCGGATCTCCGGGGCGGAGGAGTGGCTGGGCGGCGGCGAGCTGCGGGTCGGGCACACCTATCTGCCGGGCGACCGGTGGTCCAACATCGAGGGGCATCCGGAGCTCTTCGCGCCCTGGGCGCGGTGGAAGGCCGAGCGGCCGGGGCGGCTCTTCGTGCTCAACGTGCCGATGATGGACCGCAACGAGGCCGGGCTTACCGACGCAGAGGTCCGCGAGGGGCTGCGGCGGGGCGCGGGCGGCGCCTTCGGCGTCCACTTCCGGGCGCTCGGCGAGAGGCTGGTGGAGCACGGGCTCGGGGACGCGGTCCTGGTGCTCGGCTGGGAGATGAACGGCACCACGTACGGGCACCGCTGCGGGCCGGACCCGGCGGCCTGGAAGGCGTACTGGCGACAGACGGTCGGGGTGCTGCGGGCGGTCGAGGGGCAGCGGTTCCGCTTCGACTTCACGCCGAGCCGGGGGCGGGACGCGGTGCCGTGGCCGGAGTGCTACCCCGGCGACGACGTCGTCGACATCATCGGGATGGACGCCTACGACCAGCCGGAGGGGCTCTCCTTCGAGGAGCAGGTGGGCGAGGAGTACGGGCTCGCACACCACGTGGCCTTCGCGAAGGAGCACGGCAAGCCCGTCTCGTACCCGGAGTGGGGGCTCTTCCGGAACGGGGACAACCCGGCGTACGTGCGGGGGATGCTCGAATGGTTCGCCGCCCACCGGCCCGTCTACCAGACGGTGACGGACTACTGCCCGCACGGGGTGTGGGGGTGCGCGGACAATCCGCGGTCGGCCGAGGTGGTCAGGGGCGCGCTGGGAGCGCCGGGCCGGCCTTGAGGGTGTCGACCGTGCGGTGCAGCAGGTCCATGAGGTCCTCGGTGAGGCCGCGTTCCGCCCAGTAGAGGGTGGCCTCGCGCAGGGCGCCGAGGACGGCGGCGGTGAAGACCCGTACCTCCAGGTCGTCGGGGGCGCGGCCGGTGCGGTCGGCGAGGGCGCGGGCGAGCCGGCGGCCGGTCTCGGCGGTGGTCTCGGTCAGCCGGGCGCGGACGGCGGGGGTGTCGGCCATGAGCCGGGCGCGGAGCCGGATCTCCTCCGGGTCGGCCGCCAGGGCGGAGCCGAAGGCCTCGGCGAGGACCGCGCGGAGGGATTCGAGGGGCTCCTCGCCGGCGGGACGGGCGCGGAGCAGGGCTTCGAGGTGGTCGTCGTTGTCGTCGGTGAGGAGGATGTCCTCGCGGACGGGGAAGTAGCGGACGACGGTGGAGGGGGAGACGTCGGCCTCGGCGGCGATCCGCTCGACCGTTGCCGCCTCCCAGCCGTCGGAGGCGGCGATCCGGCGGCCGGCACGGCGGATCTCCGCGCGGGTCCGCTCCTTCTTCCGTTCCCTCAGACCCTTGGACATACCGTCATTCTGCCTGGTCAGGCCTGGTAGGCGACCAGGGAGATGCCCACGTAGTGGACGATGAAGGCGGCGAGGGTGAGGGAGTGGAAGACCTCGTGGAAGCCGAACCAGCGCGGGGACGGGTTCGGGCGCTTCATGCCGTAGATGATGCCGCCGGCGCTGTAGAGCAGGCCGCCGACGATGACGAGGACGAGGACGGCGATGCCGCCGGTCCGCATGAAGTCGGGGAGGAAGAAGACGGCGGCCCAGCCCATCGCGATGTAGCAGGGGGTGTAGAGCCAGCGGGGGGCGCCCACCCAGAAGACGCGGAAGGCGATGCCGGCGGCCGCGGCGGCCCAGACCGCCCACATGAGCGGGGTCGCGGTGGAGTCGGGGAGCAGCAGCAGGGTGAGCGGGGTGTAGGTGCCCGCGATGATCAGGAAGATGTTGGCGTGGTCGAGGCGGCGCAGGACCGCCTCGCCGCGCGGGCCCCAGTTCCCCCGGTGGTAGAGCGCGCTGATGCCGAAGAGCAGGCAGGCGGTGAGCACGTAGACGCCGCAGGCGATGCGGGCGCGGGGGGAGTCGGCGAGGGCGACCAGGACCAGGCCCGCGACGATCACGGCGGGGAACATGCCCGCGTGCAGCCAGCCTCTGAGCCGTGGCTTCAGCGGGAGCGACGGGGCCTGGGCGGGCGGGGCGGAGGCGGCCTGGGTCACGTCCGGCATGGCTGCAGTCATGAGACGGAATCGTACCTACGGACCCGTAGCTCTCGGATATGAGTGGCGATGCTCACGTGTGCACCCCCCTGGACATATGGGCGTTTCCATCGGATGATCAAATGAGTGCGGTCGGCACCGGATGAGCAGCTACGACGCATCCGGGTCGCAGCCCCCACGGGGCATACAGCGGAACACACCCCTCTACAAGGAGCGATCGTGGCGCGCGACAACGCGGCTCCCCTTCCCACCCAGCACCAGGAGCTCATCTCCTGGGTGAACGAGATCGCGGAGATCACCCAGCCGGACAGCATCGTCTGGTGCGACGGTTCCGAGGCCGAGTACGACCGCCTGTGCGAGGAGCTCGTCGCCAAGGGCACGTTCACGAAGCTCGACCCGGTGAAGCGACCGAACTCGTACTACGCCGCCTCGGACCCCAGCGACGTCGCGCGCGTCGAGGACCGCACCTTCATCTGCTCCGAGAAGGAGGAGGACGCGGGCCCGACCAACCACTGGAAGGCCCCGGCGGAGATGAAGGAGATCTTCGCGGGCGAGAAGGGCATCTTCCGCGGGTCGATGAAGGGCCGGACCATGTACGTGGTCCCCTTCTGCATGGGCCCCGTCGGCTCCCCGCTCTCCGCCATCGGCGTCGAGATCACCGACTCCGCGTACGTCGCGGTCTCCATGCGCACCATGACCCGCATGGGCCAGGCCGTCCTCGACGAGCTCGGCACCGACGGCTTCTTCGTCAAGGCCGTCCACACCCTCGGCGCCCCGCTCGCGGAGGGCCAGGAGGACGTGCCGTGGCCGTGCAACTCCACGAAGTACATCTCGCACTTCCCGGAGACCCGCGAGATCTGGTCGTACGGCTCCGGCTACGGCGGCAACGCGCTCCTCGGCAAGAAGTGCTACGCCCTGCGCATCGCCTCCGTCATGGCCCGTGACGAGGGCTGGCTCGCCGAGCACATGCTCATCCTCAAGCTCACCCCGCCGCAGGGCGAGGCCGAGGCCCCCAAGTACATCGCCGCCGCCTTCCCGTCGGCCTGCGGCAAGACCAACCTCGCCATGCTGGAGCCCACGATCCCCGGCTGGACCGTGGAGACCATCGGCGACGACATCGCCTGGATGCGCTTCGGCGAGGACGGCCGCCTCTACGCCATCAACCCCGAGGCCGGCTTCTTCGGCGTCGCGCCCGGCACCGGCGAGCACACCAACGCCAACGCCATGAAGACCATGTGGGGCAACTCCGTCTTCACCAACGTGGCGCTCACCGACGACGGCGACGTGTGGTGGGAGGGCATGACCGAGGAGGCGCCCCGGCACCTCACCGACTGGAAGGGCAACGACTGGACGCCGGAGTCCGAGACCCCGGCCGCCCACCCGAACGCCCGCTTCACCGTCCCGGCCGGCCAGTGCCCGATCATCGCGCCGGAGTGGGAGGACCCGAAGGGCGTGCCGATCTCGGCGATCCTCTTCGGCGGCCGCCGTGCCTCCGCCGTGCCTCTGGTCACCGAGTCCTTCGACTGGAACCACGGCGTCTTCCTCGGCGCCAACGTGGCCTCCGAGAAGACCGCCGCCGCCGAGGGCAAGGTCGGCGAGCTGCGCCGCGACCCCTTCGCCATGCTGCCGTTCTGCGGCTACAACATGGGCGACTACATGGCGCACTGGATCAAGGTCGGCGCGTCCGCGGACGCCGCGAAGCTGCCGAAGATCTACTACGTCAACTGGTTCCGCAAGAACGACGCCGGCCAGTTCGTGTGGCCCGGCTTCGGCGAGAACAGTCGCGTCCTGAAGTGGATCGTCGAGCGCCTCGACGGCAAGGCCGAGGGCGTCGAGACCCCCATCGGCATCCTGCCGACGAAGGAGGCCCTGGACACCGACGGCCTGGACCTGGCCGACGAGGACCTGGACTTCCTGCTCACCGTCGACAAGGACGTGTGGCGCGAGGAGGCCGGCCTGGTCCCCGCGCACCTGGAGACCTTCGGCGAGCACACGCCGAAGGAGCTGTGGGACGAGTACGAGGCGCTGGTCGAGCGCCTGGGCTGATCCCGTAGCGGCACCGAGACTCGTGGTGGGCTGCCCCGACATTCCGCCCTGACCAGTGGGGGTCACGACGGTCCACCACGACGCATCCGGCCCCGGAGCCCCCTCAGGCTCCGGGGCCGGCGCATGTCCGCCGCCGGCCCGGAGGACCGGCCGGGGTCAGAGGATCGGCTGGGTGGCCTCGACCACCGCGATGGCGGCGCGGCAGGCGTCGCGGAACTTCACGAACTCGCCGTTCCAGCTCGACGCGCGCCCGCCACGGGACCCGTAGTCGTCGAAGAGGCTCTGGCGCAGCTCGGTCGTCAGCTCCAGCTGGGCGCCCATGGACAGCATCGTGCGGTTGCACGGGTTGTTCACGTGGCTGCCGTCGAAGTCGGCCAGGGTCGCCGAGTACGGGGACTTGAAGGCGTCGACGGCCTGGAAGCCCGCCTTCTTCAGCTCCGTCACCAGGGCCGTGCGGAAGGCCGGGTTCAGACCGCCGACGACCGCCACGCGGCGGTTGCCCGTCGCCGGGAACTCCGAGGTGGGCAGCTTGAGCTGGTCGAAGGTGCAGCCGTGCAGCGAGAGCACGTTGAGGTGGCTGGACACCAGCGACAGGGCGACGTGGTCGTCGCAGTTCTTCGAGGTCACGTGGAGCGCCCTGTTCCCGCTGGAGAGCAGGCCCTCGAACATGAAGTAGTCGTGCGTGACCGGCAGCACCGGCGCGCCGGCGGAGTCGCTCGGGCTGTAGCCGGCGATGCCGAGGCACAGCTCGGAGGTGCCGATCTCGATGCCGCCGCCGTGCAGCGCGAGGACCGCGGTGCGCGGGAAGTCGTACTTCTGGCCCATCTGGAGGTCGAACTTCTCGTGCCTGCGGTAGCGGCGGCTGAAGGTCGAGCCCTCCTCCGAACCGAGCGCCTTGTAGAGCGCGGTGTTGGAGGGGTACTCCTCCGAGTAGTCCGCCGCGACCGCCGGAGCGGCGGCGGCGAGCTGGCCGAGGAGCGGAGCGCCCGCCGCGGCTGCGGCGAAGGCCGTCAGGACGGTGCGGCGGGACGCGGAACGATCATTGAGTGTCATGCCCGGAACATAGCCCAGGGGGGTGGCGGCCCCGGTGTCAGGTCCCCCGGTCCTCCAGATAGCGGGTGTGCGCCCGCTGGCGGAGCTCCTCCGCCTCCTGGAGCTCCGCCGCGATCCGGCCCGCCTCCTCGCGCAGGGCGGTCAGCTGCCGCTCCAGATGCCGCTCGGGCGGTTCGGAGCCCGGGTTCACCCGGGACCACCAGCGGGTCCGTACGAAGGCGTCGACCGCCTCCGGCACGTCCTGGCGCACCGCGCGGGCCAGCACGTGGAGGTGGTCCGGGTCGCTGACCCAGCCCGGTTCGAGCAGCGCCTCGAAGAGCGCGTCCAGGGCGTCGAGGAGCTCCCGGGCCGGCTCCGGCAGCTCCACCTCCGCCAGGTACTCCCGCAGGGTGGCGTGGTCGGCGCGCAGTGACTCCAGCTGCTCGTCCGTGCCGGGGAAGGCCGGGGCGTCGGGCCGCTCGGGCGGGGCGATCAGCGCCCCCGCCGCGTACAGGCCCGCCACCACCAGCGGCCACAGCGCACCGGCCGCGCCGGTGAGGGTGAGGCCCACGCCGACGAGGCCGCAGGCGCAGCCGGTGAGGTTCTTGCGGGACTCGGCGTAGCGGAGCACCGGGTTACTGGTAGCCACGGATCTCCTCGAAGGCGCCGTTCAGGGAGCCCTTCGTGGCGTCGAAGAGCTTCCCGCCGGTCAGGTCGGCGATGTGCTCCAGCTCGACCCGGTCGGAGTCGCCGAAGAGGATCGGGAAGACCGGGGTGTGCCGCTGCCCGGCGGGCAGGTCGCGGAAGAAGGCGTCGAAGTCGCCGCCCTTCATGCCGTCGGTGTTCTCCCCGTCCGTCATGAGCACGATCGAGGTGAAGGTGTCGCGGGGGGAGGCGCCCAGACTGCGGTAGGCCTCGGTGAGGCTGGAGTAGATCGCGGTGCCGCCGGAGGCGGTGAGCCTCCCGGCGTCGGCGCGGATCGCCTCCCGGGCCTTCGCCGGGTCCTTCGGGTCGACGGTGTAAGCGCGCACCTCGCCGGTCTTCACGGTGCTGCCGAAGGGCATCAGGGTGACCTCCTCGCGGTCCCGGAAGTCCTCGGTGAGCTCGGCGAGCGCCTCCTTCAGACGGGTCAGCCGCTCGCCGCCCATCGAGCCCGAGGTGTCCAGGACGTAGACCGTGCGGGAGGGGCGGCGGAGCGTGTTGTCGTACGCGTCGAGCAGGCCGTCGGCGACGGAACGGCTGCCGGGGAAGGGCAGTTCGCGCCGCAGCCCCCGGTCCAGCCGGGGCGAGGGCTCGACGCCGGCGACGACCGGGCGGCGCAGGGTGGTCTCGGTGATCCGCCGCTGGGCCTCGGGGGTGCGCAGGTAGGCGGTGAGTCGCTGCGCGGACTCCTTGGCGCCCGCGGAGGCGGCGGTGAGCAGGGTGAGCGGGTAGTCGGCGGTGACGACGCCGTCGGAGGGGCGGATCACGGTGAGCGCGCCGGGCGTGGAGAGCAGCACGGACTCGTAGTTGACGAGCGCGTCGACGTCGGCGCGGCGGGCGTAGGAGGTGGCGAGCCAGCCGGAGGAGCCGGAGGTGAGCTTCTGGCCGGCGAAGAACTCGCGGAGCTTCGGGGTGGCCTTCCTGACGTCCTGGTCGGTGAGGGCGGACTGGGCGCCGGAGAGACCGGAGGCGACCGACACCAGGGCGGAGAAACCGGAGTTGGAGCGCTTCGGGTCGGTCATGCCGTACGTCAGCTTCCCCGCCGCGACCGCCTGGTGCAGCTGCGACCAGGTGACCTTCCCCGGGTCCCAGCCGAGCCGGGTGACGACCTCGGGACGGACGCCGAGCGCCACCGGGGAGGTCATCACCGGGGTCTCGTTGGTGATCCGCCCCGCGGTGTCGGGGCGCAGCCGCAGGTAGTCGTTGGAGGAGAGCCAGACGGCGTCGTACTCCTTCTCGGCGCGGCCGGAGGCGATCTGCTCGACGGCGTCGAGGGTGCCCGCGTAGGTGGGGCGGACGGTGACGCCGGTGGCCTCGCGGGCCTCCTCCAGGACCGGTGCCATGTCGGCGAGTTCGGAGGAGGCGAGGACGCGGAGGGTGCCGGGCGCGGCGGGGGCGGTCGGGTCGGCTTTCGGGCGGCTTGAGCTCTGGCCGCCCTTCGGATCGTCGGAGGACGAGCAGGACGCGGCGGTGGTGGTGAGGGCGAGGCCGAGGGCCAGGGCGGCGAGCAGTCGCGTACGGGATCTCATGCGGGTGTTCACGCGGTCGGGCCGCCTTCCAGGGCGTTCGTGCGGCGGCTGCGGTCCAGATGGGCGCTCGCTTCCCGGAGTTCGCCGGTGAGGGACCGTACGGTCTCCGCCATCGCCTCGGTCGCCTGCACCTTGTACGTGTCGATGGCGTCGAGGGTGCGGTAGATCTGCTGGAAGGCGGTGCGCAGGGTCTCGGCGCCGACCGCCGGGTCGGCGGCGATCCGCTGGATCTCGCCGGCCTGGCCGGCGAGCATCTCGGCGTTGCCCCGGATCAGGTCCTCGGTGGTCGAACGGAGCGCGTTCACCTGCTCGGTGACCTTGCGCTGGTTCTCCAGGGCGGAGGCGAGCACGACCGCGATCCGCAGCGCCGACAGGGTCGTCGTCGCGGCCCGGTCCACGCCCTTGATCAGCTCGTCGTTGTTCCGCCGGACCACGTCCATCGCGAGGTATCCCTGGGCGCAGACGGCGAGTTGGGTGAGCAGGTCCTGGTGCTTCTGGCGGACCGGGAAGAGGACGTCGGCGCGGAGCGCGTCCGCCTGGGCCGGGTCCGCGGTGGCCGCGATCCGCTGCTCCACGGCCGCGTCCAGGGCCTCGGTGAGGACGGCGAACTCCTGGAGCTTGCCCATGGTCTCCCACAGCCGGGCCCGCTCGGTCTGCAACGCGGCGTTGTCGCGGCGGAGTTCGTCCTGGCCGCCGCGGAGCGCGCCGACGATCCGGTTGAGGGCGGCCTGCGAGGAGGCGTACGCGGCGACGTGGTCGCGGAACCGGTTGCCGCCGGGCAGCTTCGAAAGGAGAGCCTTGAAGCCCTTGCCGGGGGTGTCCCGGGGGTCCAGGTCCTCGACTGTGCGCCGGAGTTCGACGAGCGAGGAGCCGACGCGGGCCGGGGCGTCCCCGCCGCCCCGGCCGAGCGAGCGGACCGTGCGGTCCAGCATCCGGTTCGACTGCTGGGCGGCGGCCCGCATCTCCCCGGAGCCGAGCGCGGCGATCTCGCCGATGCGGTCGGCGAACTCGGGGGAGCGCGGGTCGAGTCCGGCGAGCGAACCCACGTACTCCTCGGCCCGGCGGACCGTCTCCGCCCGCACCGACTCGTCCAGCGGCACCAGGCCGGAGGCCTGCTCGGCGCGGACGGCGGGGGCCGGGGCGGGCGGGGTGAGGACGAGCGGGGTGTCGTGCTCGGGCGGGGTCAGGACGAAGGTGCTCTCCGGCGGGCCCGCGTACGGGTTGCGGGCCCGCCCGCCGGCGCGCGGGTCGGTGTGGTGCTCGGTCATGCGGTGCCCCCCTGGTCACGGGTCCGCCGCGCCATGTCGCGCAGCACCGCGCCGGTGGGCACGGGCGCCTGGCGGACTCCGGTCAGTGTCTGGTTGAGGTATTCGCCGTGCGGGGTGGTGGCCTCGGTGAACTCGGGCGCGGCGCCCTGCGGCCGGAAGCCGTGCCGGACGGCGAGGCGGCGCAGCTCCGGGTCCTCGGAGAGCAGCCGGCCCAGCTCCTTGCCCCCTTCGGTGAGCGGGACGAGGGTGTGGTCGCTGTTGACCGTGGTGTCCGGGTAGAGCACGACGAGGTCGCCCATCGGCCGGTCGGCGAGGAGCTGGGCGGCGACCTGGGACTCGTACACGAGGACCAGCGGGTTGCCGACGCCGCTCACGAAGTCCCGGAAGGGGGCGTCGGATCCGGTCTGCTGGGCGCCCTGCACCCGGGTCAGCTTCCGCAGCAGCGGGGCGGTGCGGCCGACGGCCTCCTTGCCGTCCGCGACCCGGCCGCCGTCGGCGACGTAGCTCGCGGCGGCGAGGTAGAGGGCGCCGGAGTTGGAGGCCAGCGGGTCGGTGGAGGTGATGAAGAGGGTCCCGCTCAGCTCGGCGTGCCGGTCGGCGCCCTTGAGCTGCTGCCAGGTCCGGTCGGCGCGGACGGCGGCCAGGTAGGCGTCCATCCGGAGGATGCCCCGGGTGCCGCGGGCGGTGAGGGTGACCAGGCCGTTGTCGGCGAGGACCCGGGCGGCGTTGTTGTGCGCGACCACCACCAGGGGCGAGTAGAACGGGCGCAGCGGTGCGGCGAGGGCCTTGTCGGCGGCCTTGGCGCGCAGCTCGTCGGCCGGTCCCTTCGAGGACGGGAACGCGAAGTCGTACCCCTTGAGGGGGAGTTGCTCCATGTCCCAGGACCCTGAGGTCTCGGTCCGCACGGTGAGGCCCTTGGCGGACAGGGCCTTCACGACGTCGGGGTCGGCGAAGAACTCGCTCTTCTCCGACCCGATGACTCCTCGCACGGTCTTCGTCGCCGTGCTCTGGTCCTGATCGCCGCCCGTCAGGAGGACGGCGGCCACGCCGCCGAGGAGCAGGACGGCCAGGACGATTCCGAGAATGCGTCTCACGCGGGCAGCGTGCTCGCGGAAACCCACATTCCAGGGGGAGTTGGGTGGACGGCGGGTGAAGTGCCGATCCCGGTAGGGAACCGGAGGGACGCCCGCCGGTGGGTTGGTTGGCTCCCGGGCCGCGCGTTTCGTGCCGCGCGGCCCGGGGCCGTCAGGGGGCGGCGACCGGGGGTCCCCGGCGGCCGTCAGGGGGCGGCGGCCAGGGGGTCCCCGGCGAGCGCCGCGGTGTGCGCGTCCATCCGCTCCGCCGCGAGGATCGCGGCGGAGGTGTCCGCGCGGGAGGCGGCGACGACCAGGGCGCGGCCCGCGAGCGCGTGCGCCTTGCGGTGCAGTTCCTCGCGGGGGGCGCCGCTCAGCCCCGCGTGGCGGGCGGGCGGCGCGCCGCGCAGCCGGGCCACCTGCCGGGCGATCCGCTCGCCGCCCTCGTCGTCGCCGAGCTCGTCGGTCACGGCGAGCAGGGCGGCGAGGTGCCCGGCGAGCTGGATGTCCAGCTCCTCCTCGCGGGAGCGGTGCGGGTAGGCGCCGGGGGCGTCGGCCGCCGTGTGGACCGACTTGGTGCGGATCGGTTCGTACATGGGACGGCCTCCTGACTGCTCGAAGACCATCCTAGCTTAGATACTGTCTAAAGTTGAGCTGCGTCCGATCCGTGGGCGGGCGGCGCTCCCAGGGGCTCAGTGCTGGCTGTAGCCGTCCAGGAAGCGGCCGATCCGCGTCACCGCGTCCGCGAGGTCCGCGACCGCCGGCAGCGTCACGATCCGGAAGTGGTCCGGCTCGTGCCAGTTGAAGCCCGTCCCGTGCACCACCATGATCTTCTCGGCCCGCAGCAGGTCCAGGACCATCTGCCGGTCGTCCTTGACCTTGTAGACGTTCGGGTCGAGCCGCGGGAACAGGTACAGCGCGCCCTTCGGCTTCACGCAGGTCACGCCCGGGATCGAGGTCAGCAGCTCGTACGCCGTGTTCCGCTGCTCCAGGAGCCGCCCGCCCGGCAGCACCAGGTCCTCGATCGACTGCCGCCCCTGGAGCGCGGCGGCCACCGCGTGCTGGGCCGGCATGTTCGCGCACAGGCGCATGTTGGCGAGGATCGTCAGGCCCTCGATGTACGAGGACGCGTGGTGCTTCGGGCCGCAGACCGCGAGCCAGCCGGAGCGGAAACCGGCCACCCGGTAGTTCTTGCTCATGCCGTTGAAGGTGAGGCAGAGCAGGTCGGGGGCGATCGCGGCGGTCGGGGTGTGGGTGGCGCCGTCGTAGAGGATCTTGTCGTAGATCTCGTCCGAGCAGACCACCAGGCCGTGCCGGCGGGCGATCTCGGTGAGCGAGCGCAGCATCTCGTCGTCGTAGACGGCGCCGGTCGGGTTGTTCGGGTTGATGATCACGATCGCCTTGGTGCGGTCGGTGATCTTCCGCTCGATGTCGGCCAGGTCAGGCATCCAGTCCGACTGCTCGTCGCAGCGGTAGTGCACCGCCGTACCACCCGCCAGGGAGACCGAGGCCGTCCACAGCGGGTAGTCGGGGGCCGGGACGAGGACCTCGTCGCCGTCGTCGAGCAGCGCCTGCATCGACATCTGGATCAGCTCGGAGACGCCGTTGCCGAGGTAGATGTCCTCGACGGAGAGGTGGATGCCCTTGGTCTCGTAGTGGCTCATCACCGCGCGGCGGGCCGAGAGCAGCCCCTTCGCGTCGCCGTAGCCGTGCGCCTCGGAGAGGTTCCGGAGGACGTCCTCCAGGATCGCGGGCGGGCACTCGAAACCGAAGGCGGCCGGGTTTCCGGTGTTGAGCTTGAGGATGCGATGACCCGCGGCTTCGAGCCGCATCGCCTCTTCGAGCACCGGGCCCCGGATTTCGTAACAGACGTTGGCGAGCTTCGTGGACTGGATCACCTGCATGACGAGAGCTTACGGCGGCCGGGGGCGCGATGCGTCGTGTTCTCGGACACGTCGGGCATCCCGGAGGGAGCCGGGGCGCCGATCGCGGGAGGGCCGGTGGTGTGATCCACGCAACGTGGCGCGCTCCCTGCAATGCGGGGCCATGAGCTTCGAGGACCCTGACAGACGTTCGAACGGCCGCCGCCGTCACGCCTCCGCCCGGCGCGGGCGGGGCGCCCTGTGGCTGGCCGTCGCGGGCGGGGTCGCGGTCCTCGGACTCGGCGCGGCGGCCCTGTCCGGCGGGAGCGGGGGGACCCGGGGGCCCGCCGAGCGGGAGCGCGAGGGCGCCGGCCTGCCCACCCTGATCCAGCCGGGGGCACCCAGCCCCTCCGACGGCTCGGAGCCCCCGGCCACGGCGGGGCCCGGCCGCACCGCCGACGCGACCCCGTCCGCCTCGGAGACTTCCTCCGCCTCCCCCACGCCTCCCGCGCCGGAGACCCCCTCCGCGCCGGCCACGGCCCTTCCCTCCGCCACCACCGGCCCGGCCCCCACGGCGACCGAAGGCGGCGGCGAGGGCACAAGCCGGGGCAGGTCCGACGACGCCCCCGGGGTCAGGAAGAAGCCCAGGTAGTTTTGTCGGTCATGTGGGTCGTGAGCGGTTCCGGATGCCGGTGGCTGGGTGCGGGCGGCGCGCTCGCCGTGACCGTCGGCGGGTACGCGGCCGGCGCGCTGCCCGTGCTCGGCGGGGGACCGCTGTGGGAGCAGAGGGGGACCGGGGGGACCGGACTCCTCGGGGCGGTGCTCGCCGCCGTCGGGCTCACCGTGCTCGTCGCCGCCTGGTGGCGGTACGGCGTGCTGCTCGCGCGCGGGGCCGCCGGGGGAGTCCTCGGGACGCTCGCCGCGTGGACGGCACCGCTGCTCGCCGCCCCGCCGCTGCACAGCGCCGACGTGTACAGCTACATCGCCCAGGGCGCGATGGTCCTGGAGGGGTACGACGTGTACGGGGCCGGGCCCTCGGTGCTCGGGCCCGGTGAGCTCGGCGCGGAGGCGGCGGCGAGCGTCGGCGGGAACTGGACCGACACCCCGGCCCCGTACGGGCCCGCCTTCCTGCTGGTCGCCGAGGCGGTCGTCAAGCTCACCGGCGGGGCCGTCGTCCCGGCCGTGCTGCTGCTGCGGCTGGTCGCCGTCGGCGCGCTGGCGCTGATCGTGTGGGCCGTACGCGGCTTCGGGCGCGGTTCCGGGGACGGCGAGAGGGACGGCGAGAGGGACGGCGACGGGGCCGTGTGGCTCGCCGCCCTCAACCCGCTGCTCCTCGTCCACGTCGTCGGCGGCGTCCACAACGACGGCCTGATGGCCGGGCTCATGCTCGCGGGCGTGCTGCTCGCCGTGCGCGGGCGGTGGGTCCTGGGCAGCGCGCTCGTCGGGTGCGCCGTGATGGTGAAGTCGCCCGCCGCCGTCGCGCTCCTCTTCATCGGGGTGCTCGTCGCCCGCCGGGCCGGCGGCGGGGCCCGGGGGATCGCCCGGGGGCTGGTCCTCCCGGGGGCGGTCGCCGGGGCCGTGGCGGCGGGGGCGAGCCTCGCCGCCGGGACCGGCTTCGGCTGGCTGGGCACCCAGTCCGTGGCCGGGGCCATCCACACGCCGCTGTCGCTCACCAGCGACCTCGGCCTCGCGCTCGGCTCGCTGGTCGCGGACGACCCCGGGCCGGTCAAGGCCGTGGTGCAGAAGCTGGGGCTGCTGGCCGCCGTCGTGATCATCGCGCTGCTCGCGCTGCGCGCGTACCGGGGCCGCCTCGACCCCGTCCTCGGCCTCGGGTACTCCCTGGTGGCCCTGGTCGCGCTCTCCCCGATGGTGCAGCCCTGGTACCTGCTGTGGGGCACGGTCGTCGTCGCGGCCGTCGCCTGGCACAGCAGGGCCGGGCAGGTGCTCGCCGTCCTTTCGGCGGCGCTCGTGTACGAGACCCAGCCCTCCGGTCACACCCCCTGGTACGGCTTCGTCGCCGCCGGTCTCGTCCTCGCGCTCGGCGCGGTGTGGCTCCGGCGCGACCGGTGGCCCGCCGGAGCCGGGGACCTCAGTGTCCGTCCAGCAGGGACCGCAGTCCGCGTGTGAGGCGCTCGTACTCGTCCGGCCGGTTGTAGACCTGCCCGCAGACCCGGATCCCGCCGCCGCCCGGCCATGGCCAGATCAGCACCCGGCAGCCGAACCGGACCATGATCTCCTCGCGCAGCGCCTCCGCCTCGGGCCGCGTCCGGGCGAACCGTTCCGGCAGCCGGAGCGCGCGCATCGCGAGCCGCGCGTCGGACGGCAGCGGCGTCACCCCCGGCAGCCGCGCCAGAAGCCCGGCGCCGTACGCCGCGAGGGCGCTGTTGTGCGCCCGTACGGCTCCGGCGCCGAGCCCCGCGAGCAGGTCCAGGCCCTCGGGGGCGGCGAGCAGGCCCGTGTAGTCGGCGGTCGCGCGGTACTCCACGGAGCGGGGGAAGCCCCGGTGGTCCTCCCAGGACGGCACCGGCGCGGGCACCCGGTCCCGCAGCGCGGGCGCGACCGCGAGGACGGCGCTGCCCGGAGGCGCGTACCCCCATTTGTGCAGGTTGCCGAACCACAGGTCCGGGCGTCCGGCGAGGGGATCGGCCAGCATCCCGGGCGCGTGCGCCCCGTCCACGACCGTGGTCACCCCGCGCGCGGCCAGCTCGGAGAGCAGCCCGGGCCCGGCGACGATCCGGGCCGTCGGCGAGCTGATCCGGTCGAGCAGCGCCACCTTCGTGCGGGGCGTCAGCGCGGCGAGCACCGCCTCCCGGACCGCCTCCTCGTCCGGGAGCCCCGGGTCCAGCGGGACGGTGACGATCCGGGCCCTGCGGGCGGCGGCCGCGACGACCGTCCCGTAACCGTGGTCGGTGACCAGCACCTCGTCGTCGGGGGCGAGCCGCAGCGCGTCCAGGGCGAGGTGCGCGGCCTCGGTGGCGTTGGTGACGAGCGCGATGCCCTCCGGCTCCGCGCCCAGGTGGGCGGCGATCCGCTCCCGGGCGGCGGCCAGCCGGTCCGGCGCGCCGAGGAAGAACGCGTCCGGATCGGCGGCGGCCTCGTCGGCGATCCGCCGCCGCGCCCGGGCGACGGGCAGCGGGACGGCGCCGAAGGAGCCGTGGTTGAGGTGCGCCACGCGCGCGTCGAGCCGGAAGAGCTCCGGACCGCCGGGGAAGACGCCGGCCGTGCCTTCCGAGTCTTCCGACGGGCTCATCGGACCTCGGCCGTCGCCGTGGCGCCCGGGGCGACCTTCACGCGGACCGTCGTGTACGTCACGCCGTCGATCGTACGGGTCTCGGCCGGGCGGGCCGTGCCGTTCACCACGACCGTGCGATGGGCGCCGGGGAAGCGGGCCTCCCAGGTGTACGGGGCCGGGCCCGCCGTGTGGGTGAGGGCGGAGCGGCGGGCGCCGTCGTGCCGCAGGGCGAAGACCGAGTCGCCGATCCGCAGGTCCTCGATGCCCAGCCACTCCATGCCCGAGGGCAGCCGGGACAGGGTGGAGAGGGAGCGGGCGGGGGCGTCCGGGGTGACGCCGAGGAGGCCCTGCACGGTCTGGCCGACGAGGGTGAAGGAGACCTCGGGGTAGTCGCCGTTGGTGCCCTGGCGGCGGTTGACGTGCGGGACGTCCTTCCGGGCGTGGATGTGCTTCATCCACGCCCAGGCCGTGTCGGGGCGGCCGTTGGCGAAGAAGGTGTCGGGGAGGTAGGTGAGCGCCTCGATGTTGGCGGGGCGGTCCGCGCCCCGCGCCTGCTCCTCGATGTAGTCGAGGTACGCCTCGCGGCGGGGACCCGGCGCGACGATCCCCTTCATCGGCATGAACCAGCTGTTCTCCTTGCCCCAGCCGGTCAGCGCCCGCCCGTCGGTGGTGTAGCCGCGGACCATGTCCGCGCCCGAACCGGTCCCGCTCCACTCGGAGTTGAAGTACCGCTTCAGCTCGGCGGCGCGGCGGGCGAAGTCGGCGGCGAGGGCCCCGTCGCCCTTGGCGCGGGCGAGCGCGGACATCGCCCGGTACGCCTGGTACTGGGAGCCGATGGCGTCGCCGGCCTCGGCCAGCGGCTCGTCGCTCTGCTCGTTGTAGCTGGCCACGCCCTGGAAGATGCCCCCGCCGGTGCCCTCGGCGACCTTCACCCGGGCGCCGTTGTCCTTCCGTCCGTCGTGGAGGGCGACGAACTCCTCGGTGGCGTGCCGGTAGAACTCCCACAGCACCGGGTCGTCGAGGTAGCTCCGGTCGCCGGTCCAGCGGTACGCCTCCTCGGCCTTCTGGACCAGTTCGAAGACGGCGGGGACCTCGCGGACGAAGAGGTCGGGGCGGCGGTAGTCGATGGACAGGTAGGTGCGGTTGTCGAAGTTGAGCGCCCACACCGGGTAGTAGGCGTGCTCGGCGGTGGCGGAGGCGGCGAACGCGCGGAGCATCGCCTTGTTCTCGGCGTGCAGGCCCAGCACGCCCGCGCCGGAGAGCTGGTGGGCCGTGTCGCGGGAGTAGTAGCCGCTGCGGTTGGCGTAGCCGGCCCAGTAGGAAGGGGCGTAGACGCCGGTGCCGGTGCCGCCGGTCTGGCGCTCGTCGGCGTTCAACGGGCCCTCGGTGCCGGGGAGGTGGACCCAGCTGTTGGCCTTGGCCGCCGCCCAGGCGAACATCGCGGCGGCCTCCGGGTCGCTGGAGCTCACCCGGGGGACGGCGGCGGCGGGGGAGACCATCACGTCGTCGGCGTTGACCCAGCCCTGGCCGGACTCGAAGGCGATCTCCAGGCGGTCGCCGGGGGCGAGGGCGACGGGACCGAGCGTGTGGCGGCGGTAGTCGGCGGCGGCCGGCAGCTCGACGGAGGCGGCGGGGGCGCCGTTGACGCGGAGCACGTACCGGCCGCCGGGACCGCCGGTGGCGAGCCAGGCGGAGACGACGTACGCCCCGTGTCCGGTGGCGGTGACCGTCTGCGCGACCTTCAGGCCGCTGCCCGCGTCGAGGTACGCGAGCCGGGCGCCGGCGTGCGGGTAGTTGGTCGCGGTTCCGGTGCCGGAGGTGAACTCCCAGCCCTGGCCGCCCGCTTCGAAGCCGGGATCGGAGACGGCGAGGAGCGCCGGGGCGGCGGACGGCGGGGTCCCGGCGGCGGCCGGGGCCGCGGTGAGCGGGGCGAGGGCGGCCAGCAGAGCCACGGCGGAGGCCAGGACCGTACGGGAACGCGTCATCGGGTTCTCCCGGAGGGCGGAGGGGTGGGGTGGGGGGTGGCGCGCGGCACGCTAGCAACCCGTACGCAGGCTTGCAATGGTTCTAGCAGGCTTCAAGCGACGGACGAACTGAAAGTTTTCACCAGAGGATTGCAACTCGACTCGGGCCGCTTGTACTGTCCCGGCCCATGGCAGACAACGACCGCGACGACGCGGACAGAAGCCGACCGGACCGCAGAGCCGTCCTGCGCATGGGCGGCGGCGCACTCGCCGCCGGACTCGGCGGCCTCGCCCTCACCGCCTGCACCGGCACCGGCGCGGACGGCGGCGGAGGCGGGAAGGGGGACCCGGGGAAGGGGAGCGTCAGCGTCTGGTCCTGGCAGGGACCCGCCGCCGAACTCAAAGCCCTGATACCGGAGTTCAACAAGACCTACCCGGACATCCAGGTCACCGTCGAGGACATCGGCAACCCCGCCATCTGGGAGAAGATCACCGCCGGACTCGCCGCCGGAGGCCAGGGTCTCGCCGACGTCCTCCACATCGGCGTCGACTACCTCCCCGGCTACGTCGAACGCTTCCCCGGCGGCCTCGCCGACCTCGCCCCTTTCGGCGCCACCGCCCACAAGGACGCCTTCGCGAACGGCCTCTGGGGCACCGTCAGCCCCGACGGGAAACGGGTCGACGCCCTTCCCTGGGAGGCCAATTCGGCGGGCTTCTACTACCGCGCCGACCTCTTCGAGAAGGCCGGCGTCGACGCCGAAGCCCTCCAGACCTGGGACGAGACCGTCGAGGCCGGCAAGCAGATCAAGGCGAAGACCGGCGCCCACCTCCTCGGCATCGACAAGCCCGCCTCCCAGGCCGACGCCGCCAACTTCTTCCAGATGCTGCTCCAGCTCCAGGGCACCTTCTACTTCGACCTCGAAGGCCGCGTCGCCCTGGACTCGCCCGAGGCCGTCCGGGCCATGACGCTCATCAAGACCATGAACGACGCCGGTCTCGTCAGCGACCTCTCCGGCGGCTGGAACACCCTGATGAGCTCCCTCAAGAAGGGCACCAACGCCGTCGTCCCCTACCCCACCTGGTTCGGCGGCGTCATCGAGGAACAGGTTCCCGACCAGGCCGGGCGGTGGAGGGTCCGGCTGCCCCCGGCCGTCCGCCGCGGCGGCCCCACCGCAGCCACCGTCAACTCCACCCACCTCGCCGTCGCCGGCAGCAGCAGGCACCAGGCCGCCGCCTGGTCCTTCGTCGAGTACGTCCTCACCCGCCCCGCCTCCCAGGTGCGGATCTACCGCGGCAAGGGCATCGCCCCCGCCCTCATGAAGGCCTACGACGACTCCGTCTTCCACGAGCCGTCCGCCTTCTTCGGCGGCCAGAAGAAGGGCGAGATCTTCCTCGCCGCCCTCAAGGCCCCCTCCCCGCCGGTCAACTACACCGCCGACTACGCCCGCGCCCTCAAGCTCGTCACCGACGCCCAGTCCAAGGTCCTCCTCAAGGGCGCGGACCCGGCCGCCGTCCTCCGCGACGCCGCCGCCGAACTCGTCCGCCAGACCGGCCGGAAGGCCGCCCGGTGACCCTGGCGAAACCGCTCCCGGCCACCGCCGCCGTCGCCCGCCCCCGGCGGCGGCCCCGGCGGCACGGCCGGGCGGCCCCCTACCTCTTCGTCCTGCCCGCCCTGCTGCTCTTCACCGCCTTCAAGCTCTACCCGATCGGCTGGTCCTTCCTCCTCAGCCTGCACCGCACCGTCGCCGGCACCGACACCTTCGTCGGCCTCGACAACTACGCCCGCCTGCTCGACGACCCGCTGATGTGGACCGCGCTCCGCAACACCCTCGTCATCCTCGCCGTACAGGTCCCGCTCATGCTGGCCCTCGCCACCGGCCTCGCCGTCGCCCTCGACTCCCGCATCCTCAAAGGCCGTTCCGTCTTCCGACTCGGCTTCTTCCTGCCGATGGTCACCGGCCTCGTCGCGTACGGCATCGTCTTCTCCGTCCTCCTCAACAAGGACTACGGACTCGTCAACTGGCTCCTCGGCCGCGCGGGCATCGGCCCCGTCCCCTGGCTCACCGACGGCATGTGGGCCCGGATCTCCCTCGGCCTCGCCCTCACCTGGCACTACACCGGCTACAACGCCGTCATCCTGCTCGCCCGCCTCCAGACCGTGCCCCGCGAGCTGTACGACGCCGCCGCCGTCGACGGGGCCGGAGCCCTCGCCGCCTTCCGCCACGTCACCCTGCCCGGCCTGCGCCCCGCCCTCCTCCTCACCACCGTCCTGTCGACGATCGGCACCCTCCAGCTCTTCGACGAGCCGACCGTCCTCACCGGCGGCGGACCCGACAACGCCACCCTCACCCTCGGCATGTACCTCTACCGCAACGCCTTCACCTACTACGACTTCGGCTACGCCTCCGCCGTCGCCTACGCCCTCACCCTCCTGATCGGCCTCCTCGGCCTGCTCCAGTTCCGCCTCCTCGGAGACCCGAAGGGAGACGCGCGGTGACCCCACGGACCACCGGCCGGTCGATCCTCCTCACCTCCGGCCTCGCGATCGCCCTCGCCGCCGTCGCCGTCCCCTTCTACTGGCTCGCGATCGGCGCCACCCACAGCTCCCAGGAGCTGTTCACCAGCCCGCCGCCGCTGCTGCCCGGCGGCCACCTCGCCGAGAACATCGAAACCCTCCAGGAGACCGCCCACTTCGGCCGGGTCGTCCTCAACTCCCTCGGCATCGCCACCGTCTACACCCTGCTCGCCGGCGCCGTCTGCACCCTCGCCGGATACGGCTTCGCCACCTACCGCTTCCGCGGCCGCGAAGCCCTCTTCGGCCTGCTCATGCTCGGCCTCGTCGTCCCCGCCCAGATCACCCTCGTCCCCCTCTTCCGGATGATGGCCGAACTCCACTGGCTCGGCACCTACCAGGCCGTCATCGCCCCCAACCTCGCCCTCCCCTTCGGGATCTTCCTCATGCGCCAGTCCATGGCCGCCCTCCCGCAGGAGCTCCTCGACTCCGGCCGCATGGACGGCTGCGGCGAGCTGCGGCTCTTCTGGCGGGTCGCGCTGCCGCCCATGCGGCCCGCCCTCGCCGCCCTCGCGATCTTCCTCTTCCTCTACCAGTGGAACGACTTCGTCTGGCCGCTCGTCGTGCTCCGCGACGACCTCACCTTCACCATCCCCGTCGCCCTCGCCTCCCTCCAGGGACTCGACGAGACCGACTACGGCGCCATCCTCGCCGGCACCTCGATCGCCGCCGTCCCGATGGCGGTCGTCTTCCTGCTCCTCCAGCGCCACTTCGTCTCCGGCCTCCTCGCCGGCGCGGTGAAGGAATGACCATGGACCCCCGTACACGCCAAGCCACCGAACCCCTCACCACGGCCCACGAGACCCCCGCCCCCGCCGAACCCCTCATCGACCGCGTCTCGATCGCCCTCCACGCCCCCGGCACCGACCCCACCTGGACCCTCACCCCGCTCCCCGGCCCCGCCGGCCTGCGCGCCCTCGACGTGCACGCCCCCGGCGCCCCCGTCGAGATCCGGCTCTCCGTCCCCCTCGGCGACGCCGCCGGCTACTGGCACCCCCAGGCCGGCTGGCACCGCACCCTCGTCCCCGACTGGGCCGGCCGCACCACCACCTGCCTCGTCGACGGCCCCGCCGCCGGCAGCCTCTACGAGCACTCCGGCGCCACCGTCCTCACCTGGGCCGCCGCCGACCCCGTCACCGAGGCCACCGTCCGCCACGGCGTCTCCGAGGAGCACGACACCCACGTCGTCCACCTCCGGCTCCCCGCCGCCGACCGGCCGCACCGGCTGCTCCTCGCCCCCCGGGCCCCGTCCGTCGCCGCCGCGCTGCGCCCGCTGCGTACCCACCTCGCCGCCGCGCACCCGCCCATGCCCGTCCCCGACGCGGCCCGCGTCCCCGTCTACTCCACCTGGTACGCCTTCAACCAGGACGTCACCGCCGAGGCCGTCGAGACCCAGGCCGCCCTCGCCGCAGGACTCGGCTGCGGGGCGCTCATCCTCGACGACGGCTGGCAGAAGTACGGCTCCGGGCGCGGCTACGCCGGTCTCGGCGACTGGGAACCCGACCCGGCGAAGTTCCCCGACCTCACCGCCCACGTGGCCCGGGTCCGGGCCCACGGCCTGCGCTACCTGCTGTGGGTCGCGCCGCTCCTCCTCGGCCCCGGCGCCGACCGCCACGCCGACTGGGCCGCCGCCGCCCCCCGCCCCGCCTCGGCACCCGGCGCCCACGTCCTCGACCCGCGGCTCCCCGAGGTCCGCCGGCACGTCACCGACCTGTGCGTCTCCCTCGTCACCCGGCACGGCCTCGACGGCCTCAAACTCGACTTCCTCGACGAGGCCGCCGTCTACGCGGGCGACGGCCACGGCGACGTCGGCCACGCCATGACCACCCTCCTCGACGGCCTGCGCCGCGCCCTGGAAGCCGTACGCCCGGACGTGCTGATCGAACTGCGCCAGCCGTACACCGGACCCGGCATGGCCCCGTACGGGAACATGCTGCGCTCCTTCGACTGCCCGGCCGACGCCACCGCCAACCGGGTCCGCACCCTCGACACCGGCCTCCTCGCCGTCGGCGGCGCCGTCCACTCCGACATGCTCATGTGGTCCGCCGACGCCGGCGAGGAGGCCGTCGCCCGCCAGCTGATCGGCGCCCTCCACTCCGTACCGCAGATCTCCGTCCGCCTCGACGCCGTGCCCGCCGCGCACCGGGAGACCGTACGGTTCTGGCTCGGCTGGTGGCGGGAGCACCGGGAACTGCTCCTCGACGGGGAGACCGAGCCCGGCCGCCCCGACGCCCTCTACCCGCTGGTCACCGCCGTCCGCGGCGAGGAGTGCCTGATCAGCGTGCACGGCGACCTCGTCGTCCCGCTCGACACCACCGCCCACCGGACCTTCCACCTGGTCAACGGCTCCGCCCGGGACCGTCTCCTCGTCGAGGCCACCGGCGGCGGGGGGCCCGTCACCGCCCGGGTCCACGGACCCGGCGGCCGTATGATGAATAACCCCCTGACGTCGCTGCCGCTGCTGCCGGAGGGTCCACGGCCGCTGGCCGTCCCGCGCGGCGGCCTGGTGTCGCTCACACTCACGGAAGGACAGCGATGAAGGTCGGCATCACCGACCTCGCCGCCCACGCACAGGTCAGCGAGGCCACCGTCAGCCGGGTGATCAACCGGCGCCAGGGGGTGTCCCGCAAGACCCGCGAGGCCGTCGAGCGGGCCATGGCCGAGCTGGGGTACGAGCGCCCCACCCAGGGCCAACTCGTCGCCGTGGTCACCGAGTTCGTCTCCAACCCGTTCTTCGCCGACGTCGCCGAACGGATCGAGTCGGCGCTCGCCCCGCACGGCCTGAAGACCGTCCTCTGCCCGGTCTTCCCCGGCGGCGTGCAGGAGCTGGACTACCTCACCGCCCTCGTCGACAAGGGCGTCGCCGCCGTCGTCTTCCTCTCCGCCTCCAACACGGTCGAGGGCGCCGACACCGAGAGCTACGAGCTGCTGCGCCAGCGCCGGGTGCCGTACGTCGGGATCAACGGCGAGTTCGCCGACGGGGTGCCCGTGCCCGTCTACTCCACCGACGACGCCCTCGCCGCCGAACTGGCCGTCGACCACCTCCACCGCCTCGGCCACCGCCGCATCGGCATGGCCTCGGGGCCGGCCGGCAACCGGCCCGCCGACCGGCGGGTCCGCGGCTTCGTCGACGCCATGACCCGGCGCGGCTCCACCGACGCGGAATGCTGGGTGGTCCGCCAGTCCTACACCGTCGAGGGCGGCCAGGCCGCCGCCTCCGCCCTCGCGGGCCAGGGCGCCACCGCGATCGTCGCCGCCAGCGACTACATGGCCCTCGGCGCCGTCCGGGGCCTGCGCAGGCTCGGCCTGTCGGTCCCCGAGGACGTCTCCGTCGTCGGCTACGACGGCACCTCGGTCACCGAGTTCACCGACCCGGCCCTCACCACCGTCCGCCAGCCCGCCGACCGGCTCGCCCTGGAGGTCGGCCGCTCGGTCCTCGCCCTCGTCAGCAACAGGGACGTGCCCACCGGCGAACTCCTCTTCGACCCGGAGCTGGTCATCCGGGCGTCGACGGGACCGGCGAAGGAACGCTAGACCGGGGTGCGGCGCACCGCGCGGCCCGCCAGGACGTCCGTGCGCCGCCCGCCCTCGATCGCGAAGCGGCCGTTCACAAGGACGTGCGGGATGCCGACGGGAAGGGTGCGCGGGGAGTCGTACGTGGCTCCCGCCGCGACCGCCGCCGGATCGAAGAGCACCAGGTCCGCCACGTACCCCTCCCTCACCAGGCCCCGGTCGGGCAGCCGCAGGCGGGCCGCCGGGCGCGAGGTCAGACGGGCCACGCACTCCTCCAGGGAGAGCACGCCCTCCTCGCGCACGTACCGGCCCAGGTACTCGGGGAAGGTGCCGTAGGCGCGCGGGTGCGGTTTGGCGCCCTGGAGGATGCCGTCGGAGCCGCCGGTGTGCGCCCGGTGCCGCATGATCGCCCGGACGTTCTCCTCGTGGCCCACGTGCTGGAGGACCGTCGTCCCCAGGCGGTCGGCCAGGAGGAGCGCGCGGGCCTCCTCCCAGCCGGTGAGGCGGCGGCCCACCCGGTCGGCGAGCACGGGGTCTGTGACGCCCGAGACCTCCACCGTCGACCAGTCGACCGGCACCCCGTGGCAGCCGTCCGAGCCCGTCACCTCCAGGTCGTGCCGGATCCGCTCCGCCGCCGCCCCGTCCGCGAGCCGCCCGAGGACCGCCTCCGGGCCGCCCTCCTGCGCCCACGACGGAAGCAGGGCGAGGAGCGTGGTGCAGCCGGCGGTGTACGGGTACGTGTCGAGGCTGAGGTCGCAGCCCTCGTCGAGGGCCCGGTCGAGGAGCGCCAGGAGCTCCGGCGCCCGGCCCTCGTTCTCGCCGAAGTTCAGGGTGGCGTGGGCGAGATGGAGCGCGCAGCCCGCCTCCCGGGCGAGCGCGATCGTCTCCTCGTACGCGCGCAGGGCGCCCGCCCCGTAACTGCGGTGGTGCGGGCAGTAGTAGCCGCCGTACTCCGCCACCACCCGGCACAGTTCGGTCAGTTCGACGTCGGGGGCGTACATGCCGGGCGTGTAGGTGAGGCCGGAGGACAGGCCGACCGCGCCCTGCTCCAGGCCCTCGGCGACGAGCCGGCGCATCCGGTCGAGCTCGGCCGGGGTCGCCGGGCGGTTCTCCCAGCCCATCGCGTACATCCGGACCGTGCCCTGCGGGACCAGGTAGGCGGCGTTCACCGCGATGCCCTCGCCGCCGTGCGCGGTGTCGAGCCGGTCCAGGTACTCGCCGACCGTCCGCCAGTCCAGGTCCAGGGCCGTGTCGTCGGGGCCACCCCCGTTCCAGCCGGCGACCGCCCGCCGGACCTCCTCCCGGGTGCGGTCGTCGACCGGCGCGTACGACAGGCCGTCCTGGCCCAGGACTTCGAGGGTCACGCCCTGTGCGACCTTCGCGCTGTGATCCGGGTCGCGGAGCAGTGCGAGGTCGCTGTGGGCGTGCATGTCGACGAAGCCGGGGGAGAGGACCAGGCCCTCCGCGTCGACGACCCGGCCGGCCGTCGGCCGCCGGCAGCCCGCCGCCGCGGCCTCCCGCACGACCGAGACGATCCGGCCCCCGTCCACGGCCACGTCGGCCCGGTAGGAGGGGGCGCCGGAACCGTCGACGACCTCGGCGTCACGGAAGACGAGATCCCACACCCCGGGCCCCTAGAAGAACGTGCGGACGTAGTCGACGACCGTGCCGTCCGCCTCGACCAGCGGGATCAGCTGCCACTTGTCGAAGGACGTGCACGGGTGGGACAGCCCCATCCCCACCCAGTCCCCGACCTCCACGTCCGCGCCGTCCCCCGTGCTCAGCCACGCGTGCTGGTCGGACAGGGCGGTCACCGTGATCCCGTTGGCCGGGCGGATCTCGCCGGTCCGGGCGTCGCGCACCACCTGCGCCTCCGGCAGGTGGAGGTCGTACGCGGCGTCCCGCTTGCCCGCGTTGGTGAACGCCTGCCCGGCGGACGGGCGCGAGACCACCTGCGACCAGAGCCGGAACGCGGGCTGGAGGGCGCCCTCCTCGGGGACGCGGTTGAAGGGGGTCTTCTCCCGGTACTGGCCGTCGTCGTGCGAGACGTACGCGCCCGAGCGCAGCAACTTCAGGACGGGCAGGGAGAGTTCGGGGATCTCCGCGAAGACGTCGGCGACCGCGTCGAACCAGGCGCTGCCGCCCGCGCTCACCACGATCTCACCGACGGACGGGGCGAAGCGGCCGTCCTTGTCGAAGGCGGCGGCGAGACCGGTGAGCCGGCGCAGCCAGGCCCGTACCGACTCCCCGTCCGCGCCCGGCACTTCGGCCTCGTAACCGGAGACGCCGACCAGACGGAGGGTGGTGGTCGCGGCGACCGCGTCGGCGACCGCCGCGCACTCCGCCTCCGTACGGGCGCCGGTACGGGCCCCCTCGCCGGCGCCCAGCTCCACCACCACGTCCAGCGGACGCCGGGCCCCGGCAGCGCGCAGCGCCTCGTCCATCAGCTCGACCCCGCGCACCGAGTCGACGTAGCAGACGAGTCGGAACTCCGGGTGCGCGTCGAGCTCGGCGGAGAGCCAGCGCAGCGCCACCGGGTCGACGACCTGGTTGGCGAGGAAGATCCGGTCGATGCCGTGGGCCCGGTAGACCCGCACCTGGTGGGGGACGGCGGCCGTGATGCCCCAGGCGCCGTGCGCGAGCTGGCGGTGGAAGAGGACCGGCGCCATCGAGGTCTTGCCGTGCGGCGCGAAGGCGAGGCCGTGCCGCTCGGCGTACTCCTCCAGGGCGCGCAGGTTGTGCTCCACGGACTCGGCGGAGAGCGCGAGGACCGGGGTGGTGAAGCCGCCGGTGAAGAGGGAACGGCGCTGGGCGGCCAGCTCGCCGACGGTCAGGCCCTCCGCGTCCGGCGGCAGGCCCTTGAAGCGGTGGTCGACGCGCTCGTTCGCCAGCTCGTCCGGCATGGACCCTCCTTGTGGGAGTGTTGCAGGGGGAGTGTTGCATCATCTGCAACGTTCATTGCGTATGTCGCTCGTCGCTGTCTAACATCCGGGCCGAGGCCGGGTCAATGGACCGGCCGCGCCCGAGGAGCCGGAGGAGCGACCGTGGCCGAACCGCCTGCCGAGGCCGCCCCCGAGGTCGTCTGCGTGGGGGAGTCCCTGGTCACCTTCCTGCCCTCCGTACCCGGCCGCCTCGCCGACGTCCCCGCCTTCACCCGCGCCATCGGCGGCGCCGAGTCCAACGTCGCCTGCACCCTCGCCGCCGCCGGGCACCGCGCCCGCTGGGTCGGCCGGGTCGGCGCCGACGGCTTCGGCGACCACCTGCTCGCCGCCCTCGCAGCGTACGGAGTCGACACCGGCGCCGTCCGCCGCGACCCGCACCGGCCCACCGGCGTCTACTTCCGCACCGACGCCGACCGGGCCACCGACGCCCACGAGGCCGTCTACTACCGGACCGGCTCCGCCGCCTCCGCGATGTCCCCGGCGACCGTCCCGTACGAGACCGTCGCCGACGGCCGGATCCTCCACCTCACCGGCATCACCGCCGCGCTCTCCGCCGACTGCCGGGCGCTGCTGTACGAGCTGACCGCGCCCCGGCCGGGGCGGCCCCTGGTCTCCTTCGACGTCAACCACCGGCCCGGGCTGTGGCGGGACGGGCGTGCGGCCGAGGTGCTCCTCGACCTCGCGAACCGCGCCGACCTCGTCTTCGTCGGCGCCGACGAGGCGAAGGCGCTGTGGACCACCGGCGACCCGGCCGCGCTCCGCGCGCTCCTGCCCGAGCCGGCCGTCCTGGTGGTGAAGAACGGCGAACGGCCGACGGTCGCTTTCACGCGCGCGGACGGGGGCGACACCGTCACCGCCGTCCCGGCGCCCCGCGTCGACGTCGTCTCCACCGTCGGCGCCGGCGACGCCTTCGCCGCCGGTTTCCTCTCCGCCACCCTCCGAGGCCTCGGCATGCGGGCGCGGCTCCGCCACGGCCACCTCATGGCCGCCGCCGCCCTCACCGCCCCCGGCGACCTCGCCGCCCCTCCCCGGCGCGCCCACGCCGACCGCCTCGCCGCGCTCGACGCCGGCGCCTGGGGGAGACTGCACCTCGGCCCCGGCCGGCCGCCCGCCGGTACGGAGGCCGACGAGGAGGTACGTACCCGATGAGCCAGACCGTCGACCGCGCGCTCGGCATCCTGCCGCTGCTCGCGCGGGGCCCGGCCGACCTGGGCCAGGTCGCCGACCACCTCGGCGTGCACAAGTCGACCGCCCTGCGGCTGCTGCGCACCCTCCACGAGCACGGCCTCGTCCACCGGCAGCAGGACCAGCGCTACCGCCTCGGCGCCCGCCTCTTCGCCCTCGCCCAGGAGGCCGTGGAGAACCTCGACGTCCGCGAGATCGCCCACCCCCACCTCGCCGCCCTCAACGAGCGCACCGGCCACACCGTCCACCTCGCCGTGTACGAGGACGGCGAGGTCCTGTACATCGACAAGGTCGAGAGCCGCTACCCGGTCCGCATGTACTCGCGCATCGGCAAGCCCGTCGCGATCACCGTCGCCGCCGTCGCCAAGCTGCTCCTCGCCGACCTGCCCGAGCCCGAGCGGCGCGCGCTCGCGGCCCGGCTCGACTACCCCCGCTACACGCCCCGTTCGACCCCCGACGCCGCCGCCTTCCTCCAGGAGCTGGCGACCGTACGGGAACAGGGCTGGGCCACCGACCTCGGCGGCCACGAGGAGTCCATCAACTGCGTGGCCGCCCCCGTCCGGGGCCCCGACGGCCGGGTCGTGGCCGCCCTGTCGGTCTCGGCGCCCAACGTCGTCGTCACCGCCGGGGAACTGCTCGCGCTGCTGCCGCAGGTGCGGCGTACGGCGGAGGCGATCGGCCACGACTACTCCGGCACCACACCACCGGTCCCACCGAAGGAAGCAGAGGCGTCCGCCGATGAGTGAGAAGACCGCGATCGTCCCCGCCACCCACACCGCCCCGCCCGCGAGGTTCTCGCACGGCGTGCGGAAGGGGAACATCCTCCAGGTCGCCGGACAGGTCGGCTTCCTCCCGGCCGTCGAGGGGCAGCCGCCGACGCCGGCCGGGCCGACCCTGCGCGAGCAGACCCTCCAGACGCTCGCCAACGTCAAGGCGGTCCTGGAGGCGGGCGGGGCGGGCTGGGACGACGTGATGATGATGCGCGTCTACCTCACGGACGTGGACCACTTCGCCGAGATGAACGCGCTCTACGACCGGTACTTCGAGGAGCAGGACCTCAAGGCCCCGCCCGCCGCCCGCACCACGGTCTACGTCGGCCTGCCGAAGGGTCTCCTCATCGAGATCGACGCCCTCGCGGTTCTCGACTGAACCCGCTTGTGCCCTTCACAGGTGGGTCGGCCATACTGCCGCCGTGGAGCAGAGCATGGGACCCCTGATCAAGCACCTGGAAGGTGCCTCGGCCGACCCGTCGTTCGTCCCCGGCATCACGGCGGCGACGGCAGCGCCCGAGGACGTCGCCGAGAACGTGACCGAGGACCTCGTCGAGGAAGAGGCGCCTGCCGAGGAGGCGGCCCCGCCCGCGCCCGCCGACGGGCCCGTCTTCGAGGCCGCCGACCGGCGGGGGCGGATCGTCGCCGACGCCGAGGGGGTGCGGCTGAAGTACGACACGGAGGAGTGCGAGTTCCGCTGGGACGAGCTCGCCGCCGTCGAGAGTGCGAAGGGACGGTTCGGGAAGCGGTTCACCGTCACCGTGCACACCCCTGACCGGCGCTGGTATCCGATCGACATCCAGGCGCCGGACAAGGGGCGGCTCTCCGTGTGGGAGTCGGAGCTCGACGCGGTGCTCGACGCCTACTTCGACGAGACGGCGTCCTGACGGCCGGTCAGGCGGTCGGGCAGTACTGCGCCTGCTTGCCGATCGAGCGGTACATGCAGTCCGCGTTCTCCAGGAGCTGGAGGACCGCGTCGCGGTTGCGGGCGGTCTCCCGCTCGATCACCTCGTCGGGCGGGTAGAAGCCGCCGTTCCAGGACGAGGTCGGGTACATCTCGAAGGTGTAGCCGAAGATCTTGTGGACGCCCCAGAGGTAGTCGTCGATCGACCCGTCGGTGATGTAGAGGTCGCTGGACTGCTCGGGGGTGTAGCCGTTGCTCGCCGCCATGCTCCGGCCGACCGTGGCGAAGGCGTCGCGGTCGTCCTGGGTCATGCCGGGGGCGGTGTCGGCGGTCGTCCAGCCGAAGGGCCACAGGACCAGTTCGCTGTAGGTGTGGAAGTCGATGCCGGCCTTGATCTGCTGCTTGCCGCCCACGACGCGGGAGCGGACGAAGTCGGCGACGACCTTCACCTCGGGGGCGGACTCGGGGGCGGTGCCCCGGTAGGTCTCGGAGCTCTTGGAGCCGGAGGAGCCGCCGCAGCAGCCCCACTTGTAGTCCCAGTTCCGGTTCATGTCGGTGCCGACGTACCGGGAGTTGGCGTTGGGCTGCCGGTTCTTGCGCCAGCTGCGGTAGGAGCCGGTGGCGATGTCGTACTCGCCGCCGTCGGGGTTGAGGTCCGGGATGATCCAGATCTCGCGGTTGTTCACCATGTTCGTGACCCGGGGGTCGGTGCCGTATCCGGCGCCGAGCTCGCGGAGCAGGTACAGCGCCATCTCGACGGTGAGGTGCTCGCGGGCGTGCTGGTGGTGGGTGAAGAGGACCTCCGGCTCGTTCTCGTCCACGGCCACGTTGTCGCTGATCTTGATGGCGACGATGTCGCGGCCCTGGTAGCTCTTGCCGATGACCCGCTTGCTCATGATCGACGGGTACGCGGCGAGCCGCTGGTCGATCTCCGCCGTCATCTCGGCGTAGTTGTGGTACCGGGAGTCGGCGGAGGGGAAGTCGAGCGTGCCGAGGGCGGACCGGGCGGACTCGCCACGGTCGGGCGGGCCGGGCAGGGCGACCGGCTCATAGCCGAGGGCCTTGAGGCGGCCGAGCTGGCGTTCGTCGGCGCTGACCACGACCGAGCGGGCGTCGACCTCGTCGATCGAGACGCCGGTGGCGGTGAGCGCGGTGCGGGCGGCGGTGGTGGAGGGCCCGGCGATCTCGTACTGCCGGATCACCTCCTCGCCGCCCCTGGCGGCGGTCGCCTGGTCGGCGCCGGCGGGTGAGGAGAGGGCGGAGAGGGGCGCCGCGAGGGCGAGCGCCACGAGGGCCGCGAGGGTGGCGGACCTTCTGCCGCATCGGGGACGTCGCATGGTGTCTCCTGGGTGGGGAGTGTGGGGGAGTGCGACAAACAGGTGCGGGTGTCCGGGGCACATGGTGGGGCCATGTCATGGACGGGTCAAGGTGGGGAGTTCGGCCATGGTCGACGCCAAGTTAAGCGAGGAGAGCCCTGGAAACGCGGCACGGCGCCACCGGAGGGGGCGGTGGCGCCGCGCGTAGGGGGACGCGTACGGGACGGTGTTACGGCCTTGTGGGTTACGGCAGACCGTGGACGTGCGGGCCGACCGCGTTCGACCAGGCGTTGCCGGCCGTCGCGTCCCAGTTGGTGGACCAGGTCATGGCGCCCCGCAGGGTCGGCCACGCCTGGGCCGGCTTGAAGGTGCCGCAGCCGGTCAGCCTGGTGAGGCAGTCGAGCGCGCTGTTCACGACCGACGGGGAGACGTAGCCGCTGCCCGCGCCCCGGGTGGAGGCGGGGACGCCCAGGCCGACCTGGGACGGGTCGAGACCGCCCTGGATCTGGATGCAGGCGAGCGCGGTGAGGAAGTCCACCGACCCCTGGCTGTACACCTTGCCGTCGCAGCCCAGCATCGAACCGCTGTTGTAGTACTGGGTGTTGACGACCGTGAGGATGTCCTTCACGGCGAGCGCCGTCTTGAAGTACTCCGTGCCGGTGTTCTGCATGTCGATGGTCTGCGGGGCCATCGTCAGGACCATCGAGGGGCCCGCCTTGGCGGAAAGCTGCCGCAGCGCCTTCGTCAGGTAGGTGGAGTTGATGCCGTGTTCGAGGTCGATGTCGATCCCGTTGAAGCCGTACTCCTGGAAGAGGGCGTAGGCGCTGTTCGCGAAGGCGGTGGCGCTGGCGTCACTGTTGATCGTGACGTTGCCCTTCTCGCCGCCGACCGAGAGGATCACCGACTTGCCGGCCGCCTTCTTGGCCGCGATGTCGGCCTTGAAGTCGGCGACCGAGGCGTAGCCGACGGCCGGGTCGAGGTTGAAGACGATCTGGCCGGGCGTGGCCGTCGAGTCCGCGAAGGAGACGGCGATGATGTCGTAGGCGTTCTGGACGTCGCGGAGCTTCTGCTTGGCGGCGCCGTTGTCGAAGTTCTGCCAGTAGCCGGTGACGGCGTGCTTCGGAACGGCCGGGTTGTCGCCGCCACCGCCGCCCTTGGCCGTACGGGCGCCGACCGGGGCCGACTTGGCGGACTCGCCCGCCGCGTTGACGGCCGAGACCTGGAAGGAGTACGCGGTGTCGGCGGCCAGACCGGTGACCGTGGTCGAGGTGCCGCTGACGGTCGCGGCGAGCGAGCCGTCCCGGTACACCTTGTAGCCCGTCGCGCCGGAGACCGCGTTCCAGCTCAGCGGGACGGAGCTGGTGGTGGGCGTGCCGGCGGCGAGCCCGGCCGGGGTGGCGGGGACGACCGGGTCCGGGTCCTGACCGCCGCCGCCGTCGGGGCCGTAGACGCTCACGTCGTCCACGAAGTAGGCGGCGGTGCCGTACCACCCGTGGGTGTAGATCTCGACCGAGGTGGTCGAGGCGCCGGTGGTGAAGCTGGTGGTCAGCTGCTTCCAGGACGGCGAGTCGGGCGTCCAGGTGGAGACCGAGCCGCTGCCGGTCCCGGTGCCGCTCGCGCCGAGGTAGGCGTACCCGCCCTGGACCCAGGCGCTCAGCGTGTACGTCGAGTTGGGCTTCACGGCGACGGTCTGCACGCACTTGGCGTTGTCGAGACCGGCGGGGGTGGCCTTCAGGGCGCCGGCCCCGCTGCGTACCGGCGAGGAGACGGCGGCGCCGCTCCCGGCCGAACAGGCCCAGTTGGCCAGGCCGTTCTCGAAACCGGCGTTCTTGGCGTTGTTGACGTCGGCGGCCAGCGCGGTGCCGGTGCCGCCGGCCAGGGCGAGCCCGGAGCCGACGGCGAGCGCGAGCGCGCCGCCGAGCCAGCGGCGGGCGGCCGGGCGGGAGACGGCCCGGCGGCCGGCGGTCCGGCGGTGGGTGGTGCGGTCCACGTGCATCCTCCGGTGGGGGAGTCGGGGATTCGGGGATCGGGGCGGTGGTCGGGGATCGGGACGGTGTCCACCGCCGTTGCCGCACCAAGTTGGTCCAGACCAATTGCGTTGTCAAGGCCTCTGGCAGGCGGAGCCGAGGAATCCACTGACGGGAAAGACCGCGGGAGTTGATGGATTATGCGTTCACCACCCCGGTCCCCGTGGATAAGGTGCAGAACAGTCGTGGTGAGCGGCCCCCGGGGCTCCCGAGGCCGGGCGCCGGGAGGGGGACGGGAAGACGGGGGGTCCGACGTGCCGACAGCGATCGCGGTCACCGGCGCCGACCTGGTGCTGCCGCCCACCGACCCCGGCACCCCCAACGCCGCCGTGCTCGCCGACCCGGCCGCCCGCACCCTCGACGACTCCGTCACCGAACTCCGCCGCTTCGTCGACCGCTTCGGGCACGTCCTCGTCGTCTGCCCCGCCTCCGCGCCCCCCGCCGTCGCCCACCGCCTCCACACCGTCCGCGGCCTCCTGGAGAGCGACCGGATCGCCCTGGTCAGGACCGACCTCCCGCCGCTCGGCACCGCCGTCCTCGTCCGCCAGCTCCGCCAGCTCTCCGCCTGCGAGTTCAGCCCCGGGGTCCTCGCCTCCGCCGCCCGCCTCCTCGCCCACTACATCTACGCGGGCGCCGTCCTCGGCTCCGTCTCCCGCCTCGACCGCGTCCCCGTCACCCTCGGCTCCCACCTCAAGAGCTGGCTCCCCGGCGCCCACTTCGCCGTCCTCGCCGGACCCGCCCCCCGGATCGTCCGCGTCGGCGCCGACGAAACCGCCTTCGCCGGACCCGAGTTCACCACCCGCCTGCTGACCGCCCGCGGCCAGCTCGCCACCGACTGGCCCACCGCCACCCTCGCCCCCCGCTGGGCCGTCGCGGGCCCCGTCGAGGAGACCGCCCTGCCCGCCTCCTCACCCGCCTGGTGGGGCACCCCCAAACTCGTCGAGTTCGCCGCGTACCTCCCCGACCTGCCCGTCCTCCACCAACTCGTCGCCTCCGTACGCCGCGAGACCTGCCACTGGTGCGGCATGGAGCTCATCGGCGACCGCTGCGGCTTCTGCGCCGCCCCCCTGGCGACCCCCGCCCTCCCGACCCAGGCCGGCCCGCCCCGATGAACCCGCCCACGCCCCTGACCGAGGAAACCCGAACCGAGGGAACCCGATGAACTCCCGCCAGCGCCGCGGCGTCATCCTGCTGCTGCTCTCCGTCCTCTGCGCCCTCGGCGCCTTCGCCGGCGTCCTCGCCGTCATCAGCGACGTGAACGCCAAGGTCGGGCCGGAGACCACCGCGTACCGGGTCAAGGACAAAGTGGAGCCCTACACCCCCCTGAGGGCCTCCGACTTCGAGAAGATCTCCATGCCGAAGCGCTGGCTGCCCGAGACCGCCGTCACCGACCTCGCCCGCATCGAGGGCAAGATCGCCGTCACCCGCCTCGCCGCCGGCTCGCTCCTCCAGAGCGACATGATCGTCCAGCGCCCCGCGCTCGAACCCGGCGAGCAGGAGATCGCGATCATGATCGACGCGGCCACCGGCGTCGCCGGCAAGATCAACCCCGGTGCCACCGTCAACATCTACGCCACCTTCACCGGCGAGAAGAAGGGCGAGCCCAGCCAGTCCCGCCTCCTCGTAGCGGGCGCCCGCGTCATCGACGTCGGCAGGCTGACCTCCATCAACGCCCCCGCCGGCAGCCGCGCCAACCGCGCCACCGAGGCCGTCCCCATCACCTTCGCCCTCTCCGCCCAGGACACCCAGCGCGTCGCCTACGCCGAGTCCTTCGCCGAACACGTACGCCTCGCCCTCGTCGCCCCCTCGGCCGCCGGCGCCCCGCCGGCCCCCGCCCCCGGCGACCGCACCTACACGCTCGACAAGGAGAAGTGAGGCCCGGCCATGCCCACCAGGATCCTGCCGGCCGTCGGCGACCCCGACGCGGCCCGGGCCGTCACCACCCTCCTCGGCCAGCTCCCCGACACCGAGCCCGCCCCGCCCGTCCCCGACTCCACCCAGCTCGTCGACACCCTCGCCCGGCTCGCCGCCGACTCCCTCGACGCGCTCCCCGAGGTCGTCCTCGTCCACGAGCGGATCGGCCCCGTCCCCGCCCTCGACCTCGTCCGCGAGGTCGCCCTCCGCTTCCCCGCCGTCGGCGTCGTCCTCATCACCGCCGACTCGGGCCCCGGCCTGCTCTCCGCCGCCATGGACTCCGGCGCCCGCGGCCTCGTCTCCCTCCCCCTCGGCTACGAGGAACTCGCCGTCCGCGTCCAGGCCGCCGCCCAGTGGGCCGCCGGCTTCCGCCGCCACCTCGGCGGCGGCGCCGAACTCCTCACCGCGGGCCCCGGCGGCACCGTCGTCACCGTCAGCGGCGCCAAGGGCGGCGTCGGCACCACCCTCACCGCCATCCACCTCGCCCTCGCCGCCCGCGCCTCCGGCCGCACCGTCGCCCTCGTCGACCTCGACCTCCAGAGCGGCGACATCGCCTCCTACCTCGACGTCCAGTTCCGCCGCTCCGCAGCCGACCTCGCCGCCATCACCGACCTCTCCCCCCGCGTCCTCCAGGACGCCGTCTACGTCCACGAGACCGGCCTCTCCCTCCTCCTCGCCCCCGCCGACGGCGAACGCGGCGAAGAGGTCACCGACCGCGCCGCCCGCCAGATCGTCAGCGCCCTGCGCGGCCGCCACGAGGTCGTCGTCGTCGACTGCGGCTCCCGCCTCGACAGCGCCAACGCCGCCGCCGTCGAGATGGCCGACACCGCCCTCCTCGTCACCACCCCCGACGTCATCGCCGTCCGCGCCGCCAAACGGACCGTACGCATGTGGGAACGGCTCCAGGTCCGCAAGGCCGAGAAGAGCGTCGCACTTGTGAACCGCCACTCCCGCACCACCGAAATCCAGCCACCCCTCGTCCAGAAGATCACCGGCACCCGCATCGCCGCCGCCACCGTCCCCGACGCCCCCAAGGAACTCCAGGCCGTCGTCGACGCCGGCCGCCTCCACGAACTCGACGCCCGCTCCACCGTCAAGCAGGCCCTGTGGTCCCTCGCCGGTGAGCTGGGCCTCGTGGGCACGGCGGCGGCGCCCGCCCCCGGCAAGCAGCTCGCCCGTGCCGGGGACCGGGGGGCACTGGGGCTGCGGCGGCGCGGGGGAGGGCGCTGAGCCGTGGAGAGAGTGAGGGGGCGGGGCGACCGGGGCCAGGTGGCGGTGGAGTTCGCCGGGATGGTCCCGTTGATCCTGCTGACGCTCGCCCTGCTGTGGCAGGTCGTCCTTGTGGGGTACGCGTACACGCTGGCGGCCAACGCGGCGGACGAGGCGGCGCGTGCGTGCGCGGTCGGCGACGACGGCAAGGCGGCGGGAGAGCGGCACTTCGACGGCGCGTGGCAGGGC
The DNA here is from genome assembly GCF_030010625.1 of Streptomyces sp. CC208A. Lineage (GTDB taxonomy): Bacteria > Actinomycetota > Actinomycetes > Streptomycetales > Streptomycetaceae > Streptomyces. The sequence continues at coordinate 39,945 of NZ_JASCXN010000032.1, forward strand.
TCGGCCACATGCAGCGGCCCGGCGGGCGGGATGGTCACGGCCGTCGCCACGGTCAGGATCCCCGTCCTCTTCCCCGGCACGGCGGGCTTCGGCGACGCGAAGGCGACGGCGGGCGCCGTCTACGAGGGATCGGTGGGGACGCCGTGAGGCATACGAGGGTGGGGAAGGGCCTCGCGAGGCCGGGCGGTACGGGCCTGCGGGGCGACGCCCCTCGGAGTCGTACGACATCTCCGTCCGCTCGTCGGGACCGCGGCCAGGCGGCCATCGAGTACCTCGGCTTCCTGCCCGTCCTGCTGCTCGTCGGCCTCGCCGGGCTTCAGCTCGGCCTCGCGGCGTACGCGGCGCAGCAGGCGGGGACGGCGGCGCGGGCGGCGGCACGGGCGGCGAGCAGCGACGCGGAGGACGCGCCGAGCGCGGAGGCGGCGGCAGCGGCGGCGGTCTCCGGATGGATCAGACCCAGAGTGGAACACGGCGGGAGCGACGGCGAAGTGACCGTCACCGTCGAAGTCGACATCCCCAGCGTCGTCCCCTTCTGGAACTTCGCCCCGGCCACCAAGTCCGCCACCATGCCCCTGCCCCGGACCTCGGAAGGGGACGACCGCCGATGAGCCTGCGCGCCCGCATCCACCACCACCCCGGTGACGACCCGAGCGCCCTCGGCCCCGGCGCGGGCCGGGAGGACGGCCACCTGGTCGCCTCCTTCCGCGCCAAGCTCCTCGAAGAGATCGACCTCACCGAGATGTCCGCGCTCGCCGCGACCGAGCGCCGGGCCCGGCTCGAACGCGTCCTCGGGCACATCATCAGCCGCGAGGGCCCGGTCCTCTCCACCGCCGAACGCGGCCGCCTGATCCGCCGCGTCGTCGACGAGGCCCTCGGGCTCGGCGTCCTCGAACCGCTCCTCGAAGACGCCTCCATCACCGAGATCATGGTCAACGGCCCGGACCAGATCTACATCGAGCGCGGCGGCCGCGTGGAACTCCTCCCGCTCCGCTTCGCCTCCCACGACCAGCTGATGCAGACCATCGAGCGGATCGTCTCCACCGTCAACCGCCGCGTGGACGAGTCGAATCCGATGGTCGACGCCCGTCTCCCGTCCGGCGAGCGCGTCAACGTGATCATCCCGCCGCTCTCCCTCACCGGCGCCACCCTCACCATCCGCCGCTTCCCCCGCGCCTACACCCTCCACGAGATGATCGGCCTCGGCTCGCTCGACGAGCAGATGCTGCTGCTCCTCTCCGGCCTGGTCCAGGCGAAGTTCAACATCATCGTGTCCGGCGCCACCGGCACGGGCAAGACCACCCTCCTCAACGCCCTCTCCGGCCTGGTCCCCGAGGGCGAGCGGATCATCACCATCGAGGACTCGGCGGAGCTCCAGCTCCAGCAGTCCCACGTCATCCGCCTCGAAGCCCGCCCGCCGAACATCGAGGGCCGCGGCCAGGTCACCATCCGCGACCTCGTCCGCAACTCGCTCCGCATGCGCCCCGACCGGATCATCGTCGGCGAGGTCCGCGGCGGCGAGACCCTCGACATGCTCCAGGCGATGTCCACAGGGCACGACGGCTCCCTCGCCACCGTCCACGCCAACTCCGCCGAGGACGCCCTGATGCGCCTCCAGACCCTGGCGTCGATGTCGGAGGTGAAGGTCCCCTTCGAGGCGCTGCGCGACCAGATCAACAGCGCCGTCGACGTCCTCGTCCAGCTCACCCGCCACCCCGACGGCACCCGCCGCGTCACCGAGATCGCGGCCCTCGCCTCGCACGGCAGGGAACGCTTCGTCCTCGCCACCGTCTGCCGCTTCCAGGCCGAGCCGCTGGCCGCCGACGGACGGGTCCACGGCCGGTACGTCCACCACCCGCTGCCGCGCCGCCTCGCCGAACGCCTCTACCTGGCGGGCCAGCCGATACCGCCGGCGTTCGGCGTGGCCGCCGACGACACCCACCTGACCACCCGAGAAGCGACCTGAGGAGGCCGGTGACGTGACGATCGACCCCTTCTGGCTGACGACCGGGGTGGCGCTGCTCGCCTGCGTCCTCGGTGTCACCGGCATCCAGGTGTACGCGAACGGCGCCCGGCGCCAGGCGGCGCTCGTCGCCCGCCTCGACGACACCGCCGTCCCCGAGACGCCGGGCCGCCGCAGGCGCCGCTTCGTCGCCCTTGACCGGAGGGTCCGGGCCACGGCCCTGGGCCGCAACCTGGAACGCCGCATCGCCGCGACCGGCCTGGACGTGACGCCGGGCGAGTTCGCGGTGGGCCTGGCGGCGACGGTGGCGGTCCTCTGGGTGATCGGCCAGGCGGCCCTCTCCGCCTTCTTCGGCCCGATCTGCGGCCTGTTGGGCGTGTGGGTGGCGTACGGCTACCTCAACTGGCAGCGTCAGAAGCGCATCGAGAAGTTCATCAACCAACTCCCCGAACTCTCCCGCATCCTGGCCAACGCCACCCAGGCGGGCCTCGCCCTCCGCATGGCGATCAGCCTGGCGGCGGACGAGATGGAGTCCCCGGCGGGCGACGAACTGGAGAAGGTGTCCCAGCAGTTGGCGGTAGGCGCCCCCCTGGACGACGCCCTGGCGGAACTGGCGGACCGCCTCCCCTCCCGCGAACTGGTGGTGTTGGTCACGACCTTGGTCCTGGCGAACAAGGCGGGCGGCACGGTCGTCTCCTCCCTCCGCAACCTCACCGAGACCCTGGAACAGCGCAAGGAGACCCGGCGCGAGGTCCGCACCCAGCTCTCCCAGGTGAGCATGACGGCGTACGCGGTCCCCGTGATCGGCTTCGGCTCACTGCTCCTGATCGACAACATGCAGCCCGGAGCCCTGGACCGCATGACGGCCTCCCCGATCGGCCAGGGCGCGGTCATCGCGGCCTGCGCCCTCTACGTCCTCGGCTTCGCCGCCATCCGCCGCTTCTCGAAGATCGACGTGTGAGGGTGAGGGACGGAACCGGATGCTGGAACTAGCCATCGCCCTCCTGGCCGGCCTCTCGGTGGCCGGCTTCGCCTACGGCCTGCGCCTCTACCGCGCCGACGCCCGCCTCCCCGACGACCTCCGCCTCGCCCTGGAGGTCGGTTCGACCCGCACCGGCGCCGTCGACTCGGCGGTCGACCGCCTCGGCATGCGCTGGTCGCCCACGATCCTCCGCTGGATGGGCCCGAAGCGCGTCGACAAGGTCCGCCGCCGCATCGACCTGGCGGGCAACCCCGGCGGCCTGACGATCGACCGCTACGGCGCGAGGCGGGCCGTCTACGGCTTCCTGGGCGGCGTAGGCGCCCTGCTGATGCTGAGCAAGGGCTCGTACGTGACGGCGGCCCTCCTCGTGGCCTTCGGCGCCTTCTGGACGGAGGTCGGCATCTGGTCGGCGGTCCGCATCCGCAAGGACCAGATCGAACGCACCCTCCCCGACTTCCTGGACGTCCTGGCGGTGGTCGTCTCGGCGGGCCTCGGCTTCCGCCAGGCGCTGGAGCGTGTGGCGGAGAAGTACGAGGGCCCCTGGTCCGACGAACTCCGCATCACCCTCCGCCAGATGGACATGGGCGTCCCCCGCCGCCAGGCCTTCGACGAACTCCGCCGCCGCAACGACTCGGAGCAGGTGGCCCAGTTCGTGACGGCGTTGCAGCAGGGCGAGGAGCTGGGCGCCCCCATCGTCGACACCCTGATCCAGATCGCGGAGGACATGCGCCGCACAGACGCCCAGAACGCCCGCCGCAAGGCGGCGAAGGCAGTCCCGAAGGCGACCATGGTCATCACGACGCTGATGGTCCCGGCGACGATGATCCTGCTGGGCGCGGGCCTGTTCCTGGGGACGGGGACGGACCTCGGCTCGATCGCGGGGGAGTGAGCGATGGAGTGAGTGATATGGACCAGACAGAGGTACTGCTCATCGGGGGGCGCGCCGGCGTCGGCAAGACGACGGTGGCGTGGGAGGTCTCGGCGCGTCTGCGCGCCGCGCTGGTCGACCACTGCGTCATAGAAGGCGACTTCATGGCGCAGGTGCATCCCGCTCCGGACGGGGACCCCCAGCGCGAGAAGATCGCCGAGCGCAATCTGACGGCGCTCTGGTCGAACTACGCCGATCTCGGCCATCGCCGCCTGATCTACACGCAGACGGTGAGCGTTCTGGCCGAGAACGAGGGCATGTTCCGGCGCGCCATGGGTGCGGACGTCAGGATCGTGCGGGTGGTGCTCACCGCGACGGATGCCACGGCCCGCGAGCGGCTGACGGGGAGGGAACAGGGCTCGGAGCTGGAGCAGGAGCTGAAGAGCAGCGCCCGTAAGGCGCGGATCCTGGATGAGCGGGCACCGGCGGACGCGGTGCGGGTGGTGACCGACGGACGTTCCGTGGTCGACATAGCGCGCGAGGTGGTGGGGGCGGCCGGCTGGCTGGGCGGCGCCTCCGGTTAGCCGCGGCGGGCGGTTTGTGCGGCCGGTTTGTGCGGCCGGTTTGTGCGGCGGTGGGCGGCCCGCCGCTGACCGCGAACCGGACCGGCCGGGCATCGCCGGCTCGATCCGGTCCCGGTCCCGTTCCCGTCAGGGGCGATGGTCAGTCGTCGTCACCGTCCCGCCGTCGGTCCCGGTCCTCGAAGAGTTCCAGCACGTCCGGCAGGGGCGAGTAGTGCGGCGCGCACGCCGGGCAGGCGTAGACGTTGAACCCGGGCCCGGAGCTCTGGTGCACCTCGGCGACGACGACCGGCTCCGCGGTGATGGCGCAGCACCGCACGCACATCCGCACGGGCCGCCGCGCGGGGCCGGGGAGCGGCAGGGCGCCGTCCCTCACGCGACCCCCAGCCCATGCAGGTCCCGGGTGTCCAGGTCGATCCCGAAGTCGGCGGCGAGCACGAGCACGAGCCGCCGCTGCCGCTGCCGAGCCCGTTCCTTCCGCCGCTCCTCGGCGACGAGGTAGGGCCGGACGAGGACGGAGGCGGCGCCGTCGAGGGGAAGGTCGAGGCCGTAGGGGGAGCGGGGTGCGGGGAGGGGGAGGGGGAGGGGGAGGGGGAGGGCGGTTGGTGGGGTGCGGCGGTGGTACGGCGACGGGGCTGGTGTCGCGGTAGCGGCGGGCGGACGGAAGGCGACCCTCGCCCATGCGACGAGGGCGCGGATAAGCTGCGACATGTCGACCTGCTTCTTTCAGGTTGGCCACGCCCCGGGAGTCCTGATCCGACTCGCCGGGGCCTTTCATGTCGGCAGCGTAACTGATGCCGACAGTAGTCGACAGTGGACGGCAGTGGTTGACAGTTGTCGGCGATGCGCGAACGTTGTCGGATGCTTATGTTCGATTGCGTGACAGAGCAGATCAATCCCGGCGCCGCCGCCTACCACTACGAACAGCTCGCGAAGATCCTGGAGGGCAGGATCAGGAGCGGGGAGTTCCCGGCGGGGGTGCGCCTGCCCGGTGAGCTGGTCCTCTCCCAGGAGTACGGCGTCGGCTCCAACACCGTCCGCCGAGCCCTCGACATCCTGCGCGAGCGGGAGCTGATCGTGACGGTGCGCGCGAGGGGCTCCTTTGTGGCCGAGCGACTGCCCGACGCCGACGGGGCCGGTGACTGACGCACAGGCGTCCGCGCCCTCGCCCGCACGTCTACAACTGTCTCGATCTCACCTCGGGTTGACGATCCCCCTTCGCACGGGCAACCGCATGTGACAGAGTGCTGACCGAGTGTGGGAGGGGTGGCCGTTGATGCACGTGATCGTCAGGAGCCTGAACAACCAGCGTGTCGACGCAACTTGCCGCATCACCGAGCGGGCGGCCGACCGTCACGGAGACCACGTCTTCGCCGAACTCCCCGCCCGCACACGCGCCGAGGCCATAGCCTCCTTGCTGGGCCCCAGGCCCACCCGATGACCCGGGCCCGCACCAGGGCCCACGGGTACGGTACGCCGTCCCTCCGGTCGGCGGACCGTACCCAAGCGCAGGCGTCTGACAGCGGAGGGGAGCACGATGTACGACGCGATGCTGAAGGCTCTGACAAGACTGCGACACCACGCGCCGCCCCGCGACGACCGGGGCCAGACGGCGGTGGAGTACCTGGGGATCATCGTGGTGGTGGCAGCCATCATCATCGCCATCGCTGGAACCGACATCGGCAGCTCGATCATGGATGCGATCACCGAAAAAATCAGTGCGATCACCGGTGGCGGTGGGGGGTAGGGGGCGTTCGAGCAGACGAGGGTCAGGCGTTTCCCGCTTACGTGACAGTAATCGCGGGGCTTCTGTTCCTGGCCTTCGTCTACTTCGCTGTCGGGCAGGCCGCAGTCCTTCGCAACGGCGCTCAGACGGCTGCCGACGCGGCAGCCCTCGGGGCAGCCCAGGACGCTCGGGAGCAACTCCGGGAGGGTTGGCTCAAGGTGATAGGCGATCCGGCTCAGTGGCAGCGATTCGTTCGGGGCGAGGGATACGCCGTGGAACGCTCCTGCCAGAGGGCCGCCGAGTTCGCCTCGCGCAACGATGCCGAGGTCAATGACTGCGTGCCGCTGGATTTCGGCTTCACCGTGACTGTGCAGACCGAGGGCACGGTCGGTGAGTCGATCGTCCCGGGTACGGACGAGCGGCGCGCCACGGCCACCGCCTCTGCGGTGGTCGAGCCACTGTGTAGGTTCGATCCGCCCGAGCCGAGCCCTGAACCGACCCCTGAACCGGATCCGTCCAGTACGCCGCCCGAGGAGCCTGAGGAAGAGGATCCCGACCCGATCTCGGGCCTCACCTGCGACGGCGAGCCTTGGGAGATCGACCCAGAGGACCCCGTGCTACCCGGAGTCGATGACCTCTTCCGCGTTCGACTGACCAGTGACGACGAGTAAAGGAAGCGCTCTTCATGGACGTCTCGTACGTGAGAGGGGGGCTCATCGCCTTCGCGGTGGCGGCCTCTTTGGCTGTTACCGGCTGTGGGGCCGATGCCGAACCCAAGTTGTCTAACAAGCCGGCGACCACGACGCCGCAACCCCAGCAGCCAACGACCACCACGGCGGAGCAGCTCACTGAAGAACCGGCGGAGACGATCGCCCTCGCCAAGGGGCAGAAGGGACTGGAACTGGCTATCACGCTCGCCGAGCGCGATGAGGGTGGCTTCCTCACCATCAAGGGTGTGCTGAAGAACAGCGCTGACTCCCCGGCCGTCCTACCAGCCAAGATGAGGGGCGACGAGACCGAGGTGGTCAAGCACGGCAAGTCCCTCGGCGGAGCCACCCTCGTAGACCCCGTCGGCAAGAAGCGCTACTACGTCCTACGCGACACCGACGGCCGCCCCCTCACCACCACAGGTCTCGACAGCCTGGGCCCCGGCAAGTCCACCGCCGTCTTCATGCAGTTCCCCGCGCCCCCCGCCTCCACCACCGAGGTCTCGTTCCAACTGCCCACCTTCGAACCCGCCACCCTCAAGCTCTCCTGAGGCGACGTCATGACAACGACGACAGGACGATCAGGACGACGGCGCAGGCTGGCCGCGCTCGCGGTCGTGGCGATCACGGTGTGGCCGCTCAGCTCAGGCGAGGCCCTCGCCGACGACCCACCCGGCACCACCTCCACCTCCCCGCCCCCCGCCATCGACCCCAACTCCCCCGGCCTGATGCTCCCCGACGGTGCCACGCTCGCGCCCGCCAAGGTGCTTGACATCAAGCAGATCGTCGAGGAGGAGGGCGGCGAGCAGCGGCGCGAGGACACGAACGTCGACGTGACGTTCGCGCTCCAGGCCGAGGTGCTGTTCCCGAAGGACAGTGCCAAGCTCAGCCCCGCCGCCACCACCCGTATCCGGGCCATCGCCGCCGAGGTGCGGACGCAGGGGTCGGGCCGGGTGCGGGTCTTCGGGTTCACGGACAACCTGGGGTCGTACGAGCACGGTCTCAAGCTCTCCAAGGAGCGCGCGGTCGCCGTCCAGCAGGTCCTGGCGCGCGAGCTGGACCCGGGGACCTCGTACGACATCCGGGGCTACAGCGAGGACTACCCGATCGCCGACAACCGCACCGAGGAGGGCCGGAAGAAGAACCGCCGCGTGGAGATCTCCTTCCCCCGCACCACGGCCGGACCCCCTGCCGCTCCCTGACGACCGGCGAATCCACCCCTCAGGCGCGTACGTCGTGCATCCGCCCCCGGATCTCGGCCACCCGCGACCGCACCTGCGCAGCCGGAAGGACACCGCTCTCCGTACGGCGTTCGGGGTACTCGCCCCGGCAGGGCCCGCAGTCGCCGTCCTGGAGGGTGTCCGTGTACCCGGGCGCGCCGCAGGTGCCGCATTCGAGGATGCGGGGCGGCGCGGGGGTGCGCCGGACGGGCGGCGGCGGCAGCTTGTCGGTGAGGCGGCGGCGTACGAGGCCGGCGGGGTGGTGGACGGACTGCGGGAGGCCGGCGGTGAGGGCGCGCAGGACGCTCTCCTCGTCGGCGTCCCGCTCGAACCACTCCTCCACCAGCGGCATCAGCGCCCGGCACTCGACATGCGAGAGCGACAGCGCGGAGTTCGTACGCCCGAGCGCGGCGAGCAGGATGTACGCCCGCGACCGCCTCGGTCCCGCCGACTCCTTCGGCACGTCGCCCTGTTGGAAGGCGGCCCACCACCGACTGTCACGCGGGGTCCGCGAGAACCACGTTCGAGTGACCCACTTCCCGCCGAGGCACTCCCGCCCCCGCCGCAGATGCCCGGCCCGCTGGATGCGGTTGAGCGCGGTCCGGAGGGCGCACTGCCCGTACGGCAGCTGCTTGGCCAGCGTCTTCACCGAGATGTCGCTGCCGTCGGGCAGCCGGTCGATGTACGCGGCGATGGCGGCCTCGCGGGCCGGAAGATGGGCGAAGTCCTGCCGTCCACGGGCTTCCTGCTGCGGCGCGGACCGCTTGCCGTACCCCGGACTGGCCAGGGGGTGGAGGGCATCACTAAACTCGGCATCAGCCATGAGGATCGACTCCGTAGCGTTGCGATCTTGATGGTGAGACCCTCGCAAGGTGTTCGCAGCACCTGGTGGGGGTCGACTTCTTTCACAAGCCTGACGCCACGCTAAGCGCTTATGACGCTCCGTGGCAAGTCCGCAACTCTTCGCACCCGCGCCGCCCAACTCGCAGGGTGGGAGGGCGGGTTGTCCAGGCCCGTACCCCATCCCCAGAACACCGCCCGAACCCCGGACCTTAAGCTTCGGGCCGACCGGCCCATGCCGGGGTGAAGGCGGGCGCGATGTCCCGGCGGGCATCCCGGACCCTTTCCGTTTCCGCCCGCCCTCGCCCCCGCCCCTGCCCCCGCCGCCGACGGCCCCGGGGTCATCGATCGCCCCCGGGCGCCGACGGCCGTCCGGAATCGGCCTCACCGCGACCGGCCCGGCCTCGCGCCGCGAGCTCGTCGGCATCCCGCGCTCCCTGGGCGTCACCGCTGACTTTGGTCCGATCGGCTGGATGTGCCGGTGGTTCGTGCCGGGGCGCTCCGTGCGGCGCTGGGGCCGAGGTTATGAAGGGAATCGAACGAAATCGGATGAGAGTTCGCCATCCGGTCATCCTCGAACATCAATCCCAGGAGTCGCGCGATGCGTCCCATCAGAGCGGCCGGCCTCGGCACGGCCACGCTGGTCACCCTCCTCGCCTTCACCCCCGTCGCGGCCGTCGCGACGGACGCCGGCCCCACCCAGGCCACGGGCAAGACCCCGACCATCACAGTCCTGGCCGAGGTGCAGCAGGCGACCCGCTTCCCCGTCACCCCCGGCACCGTCTCGCAGGGCGATCGGGTCGTCGTCCGCTCGGACCTCTTCGACGAGGCGCACAACAAGGTCGGCGAGACCCACGGCAGCTGCACCACCACCCGGGGCGGCGACGATGAAGCGGAGCAGTGCCTCGTGACCTACGTCCTCCCGGGCGGCCAGATCACCACGCAGGGCGTGTACTTCGACTACCTCGACCAGGGTCCCTTCGACGCCGCGATCACCGGCGGCACCGGGAAGTACGAGAAGGCTCGCGGCTCGGTCCACTCCGAGACGATCGCCACGGACCCGAAGGTCGTGAGGCGCTTCACGATCCACCTCGCCTGACGGACCCCGACGTCCACCTGACCCCGGAATCCGGCCTTCTCCCCTCGCGTCGCACCTGGGAGACGGTCGTACGAAAGGAGCTGCGGGTCAGGGGGCGTCCAGGGCGGCTCGCCCTTCACACGGCGCTCGCCGCTTCCTCGTGCCCGCCCGCGCCGACATTCCGGCCTTCCCATGCCGACACCCCGGCCTTCCCGTGCCGGGCCGCGCACGGCAGGGCGAGCCCCGCGACGGGCGGCCTGCACGGGCGAAGAAGACCGACCCCGATCATGCGGCGACCGGGACCAACCTCCTCGGCCTGGTCAAGCACGTGGCCACCGTCGCGGCCAAGTACGACGAGGAAACCCGTGCGGCCTACCGCGCGAAGATCGAGCGGGCCGCCAGGGCGGCGGTACCGACCCGACCGGCGACGGACCGGGCCGGAGGACGTCTCACAGGGAGTGATCTCCGTGCCCGTCCTCGACGGGCGCGTTGTCGACCGGGAACAGCATGCCGGGCCCTGTGGCCGGGCGGTTGACAGCACTCCACACTCCACCCCCCCCGCCGCATGACGGCGGGGCGAAGCAGCCGGGCCCGAACTATCCGGCAGCATCCGAAGGCGGCGGATAGTCGTCCACGTGCCAGACCGTTCCGTCCGCGCAGGGATGGCCGGCGAACTGGTCGGAGGTTCCGCCGCCCAAGGACATGCGGTCGCCTTCGCGGGCGAAGACCTCGCCGTCCTCGTCGCGGACGACGGCCTTGCCGTTCTCCCACGCAGCGGTCCACCCGTGTGCCCAGGACAGTGCGCTGACCACCTTGCTGCCGTCACCTCGGAAGCCGAGACAGTTCCTGTCCGTGACCAACAGCGTCCCAGGCATGTGGGCGAGCAGCCCATCGCCGGGGGCGCCCTTCGAACGGTTGATCATCCGGGGTGGCGTCGCGGGCTTCTCGGCCGCGCCGACCGCCTTCCCCTCGGCGGCGACGGTCTTCGGGGCCGGGTCCTCCGGTGCCCCGCCGGTGGCCGACCCGCAGCCGGTGACCCCCGCCAGCAGCAGGACTCCCGCCACGGCCGCCACGCCACGGTGCACGGTCTGGTGGTCTGCCATCGCATCCCGTCCGTTCGTCAGGCGCACGACTGGTGTGCGCTCCAGGGTGGGACGGGCGTGCCGCCGTACAGGTTCCGTACGGTGACGTGGAGGCGGACATGGTGGAGCCGGCGTTCGGGTACGGCTCGCACGTGGTCGACGCGGTCCGCTCCCCAGCCTCCGGGCGCGCTCGTCGCCGCCTCCGCCGCCTCCGCCGCCACCCATGTCCAACTCGGGTCATTGACGCGACAGTTGGTCTAGGCCAATGATGTGGTCATGCTGAGACTCCGTCTGCGTCACGCCGTACGCGGCGCGCTCGCCGCCCTCGTCCCGCTCGCCCTCCTCGGGGCCGTCGGTGGCCCCGCGCACGCCGCCCCGGAGGGGGCGGCGGCCTGGCCCGAACCCGCGCCCGTGGTCTCCCGGGTCGAGACCACGGACCCGGTCGTCTTCATCACCATCGACGACGGCTGGTTCCACGACCCGGCCGCCGCGAAGCTGCTGCTCGACCGCCGGGTGCCGGCCTCGCTCTTCCTGCTCCCGGGGGCGTACTCGTACGACTCCGGCTACTTCCACCAGCTGCTCGACCACGGGCGGTCCCGCGTCGAGAACCACTCGGTCGACCACCCCTACCTCACCACGCTCGACGCCGCAGGCCAGAAGGCCGAGATCTGCGGGGCACGGGACGCGCACCTTGCCGAGTTCGGCGACGGGCCCCGGCTGCTGCGCCCGCCGTTCGGCGTGTACGACGCCACCACCCTGACCGTCGCCCGCACCTGCGGCGCGAAGGCCGTGGTGACCTGGACGCACAACTTCACCGGCGTGGGCGAGTCGGGACCGGCGCCCGAGCTGAAGGCCGGCGACATCATCCTGCTGCACTTCGAACCGACCCTGGAGCAGGACCTGAAGCGCGCCCTGGACCTGGCCGAGGCGGCCGGCCTGAAGCCCGCGCCACTACGGGAGTACGTACCGGAGTAGTCGCTACGGGGTGAGGTGCGGGAGGAAGGAGACGGCCCCCGTACCCCCCCGTACCCCCCGTACCCCCGGAGGGTGTGGGGCGTCGGGGCCGGATGGAGGCCCGGACACGCCAGGAGGCGGCGGCCTTTTCATCCGTCTCGCAGCTCCGCCAGCGTCGCCTGGACGGTGGCGATCATCTCGTGCGGCCGGTGGAGGACGGTCGCGGCCGTGAAGCGGAGGGCGCGTCGTACCTCTGGGTGGGAGGCCAGGCGGTTGAACCTCTCCGTATCCCGCTCGTGGGCCTCCCGGGTCCCGTGGAAGGCGTAGCCCTCCACCTCGACCGCCAGCCCCTCGGGCCGGAAGAGGAAGTCCGGTCGGAGCGTGCGGCCGTCCGTGGGGAAGCAGAGCGGGACCTGCGTCTCGGGGTGGAGCCCGGCGTCGTGCATGCGGAGCCGGGCGACGGTCTCCGCCGGCGAGCCGGAGAGCGGGTCGACGAGGGGCAGCCAGAGGCTCGCCCGCCGGCTTCCCTTTCTCGTCGGGCCCTTCGACAGGAGCTCCTCACGGAGAAGGCCAGGGGAACGGATGAGGGGAGGCCGGACCACCCCGCGCACCCTCCGCCGGGAGAGGGCGGAGTCCGCGGCGACGACCGCCTCGTCACGCGAGCCGAGCCGTATCACGTCGCCGACCGTGCGGACCGGGGTCGTCACCCGGAGCCCCTTCCGTACGGTGACGTCGCACGCGTCCAGGGGGATCAGGCGGACGAGCGTGCCGGGGCGGCGTCTCTGCAGGGCGGGGTGGGGGTCGGTGAGCTCGACGGGGTCCGTCGCCCGGGGGCCGTCGAGGAGTTCGATCCGGTGGAGGACGGCGGCCGACCGGTGACTGCAGACGAGCCGGGGCTGGAGCAACTGCAGGGCCCTGGCGCGGTGTTCCCAGTCCACCACCACCCCGGGCGGCGCCCAGGCACCCCGGCAGATCGGCTGCCACCGTCCGCTCCGGAGGCGCCGCTTCACCCTGCCCGGCGGCCAGCCCGCCGCGTGCGCCCACTCGGTGAGGAGCACCCCGTCGCGGGCCAGTCGCGCCAGGTCGTCCGCTGTGAACTCCGTGCCGCCCGTGCTGTTCATGGACCAACGATCCATGAACGAGGGGCGGTCCGCATCCCCTGTGGAAAACGTGGAGTTCGGGGCTGGTGGTCGGGTCAGCGGTGGGTGGGGAACAGGGTGTCGAGGTCGGAGTAGGAGAGGGCGCCGGTGAGCGGGGGGTGGGCGCCGGTGGCGTACAGCTGCCGCGCGGCTCGGTGAGCGGCGGTGTACGCGGTCTGGGCGACGCTCGTGCCGAGGCTGACGCGGGCGACGCCGAGGGCGCCGAGTTCGGCGACGGTGGGCGTTCCGGGTTCGGCCAGGACGTTCAGCGGTACGGGGACGGCCGCGGCGAGTTCCGCGAGGAGGGCGGGGTCGGTGACGCCGGGGACGAAGACGCCGTCGGCGCCGGCGTCCACGTAGGCGCGCGCCCGCTCCAGGGTGTCCTTCAGACGGGTGGCGGGGTCGCCGAGGCCGAACAGGTACGTGTCCGTACGGGCGTTGAGGAAGAGAGGCACGCCCGCACGGTCCGCCGCCGCCCGGGCCGCCGTCAGTCGTGCGGCGAGTTCGGCCGGAGGGCGGGTGCCGTCCTCGATGTTGACGCCCACGGCGCCCGCCTCCAGGACCCGCGCGACCGTCTCGGCGACGCCTGCCGCGTCCTGGCCGTACCCGCCCTCGATGTCGGCGGTGACCGGTACGTCGACCGCCGCGACGACACGGGCGATCAGGTCCACCACCCGGTCCGGGGAGACGGCCTCCCCGTCCGGGCGGCCGAGCGCCCAGGAGACCCCGGCGCTGGTGGTGGCGATCGCGGGCGCCCCCGCCGCCTCGATGACACGGGCACTGGCGACGTCCCAGGCGTTGGCGAGGGCGAGGGGGCGGGCGGGGGTGTGGAGGGAGCGGAAGAGCCGGGCCTTGTCCTTGGATGATGTGCTCATGCGGTCAGTCAAGCAACGGCCCGGGCTCCCTGTCCGGCAGAAAACCGACACCACCGTCGCCCGGTGCCGACCCCGGCTCATCGCGGTTGCGGTCGGCGCGGGCGCCTCACGAGCTCGTCAGGCGCGCTCGGGCCAGACCGGGCCCTGGTCGGTCCAGATGACGCCCTTGTTGCGGCACAGGCAGAAGGGGTGGCCGATCGGGTCGGTGTAGACCTGCCAGCCGTAGCCGTCGGGGCCGATGAAGTCCTGCCTCAGCGTCGCACCGAGGTCGAGGACGCGGCGCTGCTCGGACTCGATCTCGTCCACTTCGAAGTCGAGATGGAACTGCTTGGGGTGCTCGCTGTCGGGCCACTGCGGAGCGCGGTAGTCGTCCACCCGGATGAATGCCAGCTCGATCTCGCCGAACTGGATGCCGGCCCAGTCCTCGGAGCTGCCTTCCTTGACCGGACGGCCCGTCACCTCGGAGTAGAAAGCCGCCAGCTTCATCGTGTCCGGGCAGTCGATGATGAAATCGGTGAGTCGCAGCATCCCGCGATCTTGGCACAAGCTCACATCCGGCTTCGATACAGGCCCTGGACGAGACAGGCCCTGGATCAGTTCGACGGCGATGCGAGGCCGGCACAGTCGGCGCAGGGCGTCCGTGTCGCCCGTGAGGACGGTGACGTCGCCGTGCTCCGCGTGAGCCGTGGCCGCGAGCATCGCGTCGACGGCGTACTTGTGGCCGTGCAGACCTTCCTCGGCGAGCAGTCTGCTCGCCGCACGTGCGATCTCCTCCGTGACGGGGCGCACCTTGGCCAGGGAGACGGCCTGGTCGAACGCCGCCTGCGGCACCTTCGGGTCGCGTGCCTCCACCAGCGTCGCGGCGCTCGTCACGACGAGCAGATCCGGTCTGCGGGCGACGTCCAGCCATACGGTCATGTCGCGGTGCCGACGGGAGAGCTTGGAGAGGGCCTCGCCGTCGAGAACGAGAGTTCCGCTCATGCGGCGTCCGCCGGAGCGGACTCACCACGGTGAGCGGCGCGGTGGGCGGCGTGGTGGGCGCGGATGCGCTCGGCCCTGTCCGACACCTCGGCGGGGTCGACCGGTCCGTGCTCCGCCTCCGCGGCGGCGATGTACTCGTCGATGGCCTCGCGCTGGAGCTGCCGCTGGACGGCTTCCTCGATATAGGAGGAGACGCCTTGTCTGCCGGCGCGTGCGCGGATCGCCTCCAGGGTCTCGGCGCGCAGGGAGACGCTGGTGACTCGGGTCTTGCCGGGGCGAGGCTTGTCCATGAGGAAAGTGTCTTACGTGACCTACTGACCCGCTGGTGCTCCGCGGCGCCCGGCCACCGCCCGCCGGCGGAGGGGGCACCCCGGAGGCCCCGAGTACAGGAGTTCAGCCGACGGAGGTCGGGGCGCCGGGCTCTCCGAGTTCCCCGAGCGCCGTCCGGATCTCCGCCGTCATCCGCTCGGGGTGCGCGAAGACCCCGCGGGCCGTGAAGCGCGGCATCCGGCGGACCTCCGGGCAGGACCGGAGCGCGTTGAAGGGGGCGAGGTCCCGCTCGTGCGCCCGGCGCGTGCCGTGGTACGCGCAGCCCTCGACCTCCACCGCCAGGCCCGCGGCCCGGAAGGGGAAGTCCGGGTGGAGGAGGTGGCCGCCGGGGGTGCGCAGGGGTGGCCGGCACTCGGGGGAGAGGGCCGCGCCGGCCATCCGCAGGCGGGCCACCGTCTCCGCCGGCGAGCCCGCCGCCGGGTCCGCAGGCGGGAGCCAGGACCGGGCGCGCGGCGCACCCGGACGCCGTACCGCCAACTGCGAGGCCAACTCCCCGTACCGGACCGGCGGTTCCCTTCGTACGCCACCGACCACCCGGCGGGACGGCGCCGAGTCCGCGACCACCACCGCCTCCTCCCGGAGGCCCGTATCAGGTCGGCGACCGTCCGCGCGGCCGTCGTCGTCCGCAGGCCCCGGCGCAGGCAGACGTCCTCCGGCGGGAGCGAGGCCCTGGATCCGGAGGGCACCCGTATCCCCGTCAGGACCTCGATCCGGTGCAGCCGCGCCGCCGTACCGTGGCTGCAGACCCGGCCGGGGCGCAGCAGTTGGAGCGCGGTCTTCCGGACCCGCCAGTCCGTCTCCTTGCCCGGCACCGCCCACGCACCCCGGCGGATCCGCTGCCGGCCGTCCCGCCGCAGCCGCGCGGTGAGCCGGCCCGGCGGCCGGTCCGCCGCCGGCGCCCAGGCCGTCAGGAGCACCCCGCCCCAAGCGAGGATCAGCAGCTCGTACATACGCGCAACGATCCACGGAAGAGCGACACTTCGCACCCCCTGTGGAAAACCAGCTGAAAGTTGTCCCCAGGGAAGCGTAAAAGTGTCGGGACAGAGAACCGGGGGAGGAGCATTCTGGACCGAAACACCACAACGCTCCGGGGCAGGGCCGCCGATGCAGCACATCAGTCCTCAGAACAGTCCCTCCACACCAGCGTCGGGCGTGCAGCTCGTCCATGACCTCCTCCTCCACGTCCCCGCCTTCCGGGGCGCCTACGAGAGCCATGTCTTCCGGCAGGGCGGGGTCCTGCCGCACGTCTTCTTCTGGGACGTCGTCCAGGGGGTCGTCCGCTCCTTCCTGGCGGAGGGCGAGGAGGCCGACTGGCGCCGCACCCTCGACTTCCTGGAGGAGCGGAGCCGCCTCGGTGACGCCGCCGTCGACGAGGTGATCGTCACCTCCTTCCTCGGTGATCTTCCGTCCCCGCACGAGCCCGGTCACGGGATCGTCCAGCAGCTCGGTCCCGTCATGGCCGCGAAGTTCGGGCGTATGAGGCCCCTGGGCTGAGCCTCACTTCCCGCCTCCGGACTTCCCGCCTCCAGGGGTGATCGGCGGCCCCGGATAATCGGGCGCATGTCCCCGCCGACCAGCCGTTCCCCGCTCCTCCTCGCCCTCGGCGGTTACGCCGCCACCCGGCTCCTCGGCCTCGCCGCCCTCGCCGTCGCCGCCGCCGCGACCGGCAAGGACGGGTTCCACCGGCTGAGCGGACGCTGGGACTCGGTCTGGTACGCGCGGATCGCCGAGGACGGGTACGGGTACCAGGTCACCCTCCCGAACGGGGACGTCCACTCCGACCTGGCGTTCTTTCCGCTCCTGCCCGGCCTGGAGCGGGGACTGTCCGCCGTCCTGCCGCTCGACGCGGGCGGCGCCGGGCTGCTGGTCTCCTGGACCGCCTCCCTCGCCGCCGCCTGGGGGATCTTCCGGTGCGGCGAGCACGTCCTCTCGGCGCGCGCGGGGATCTTGCTGGCCGTGCTGTGGGGGGTGTATCCGACCGCGTTCGTGCAGTCGATGGCGTACACGGAGACCCTGTTCACCGCGTTCGCCGCCTGGTCGCTGTACGCGGTGCTGCGCGGCCGCTGGATCCTCGCCGGGCTCCTCTGCGTGCTCGCCGGGCTCACCCGGCCCACCGCCGTCGCGCTGATCGCCGCCCTCGGGGTCACCGCGCTCGTCGCCCTCGTCCGGGAGCGGCGGCTGCCCTGGCGGACCGTCGCCGGGGTGCTGCTCGCGCCGCTCGGCTGGCTCGGGTACGTCGCGTACGTCGGCGTCCGCGAATCGAGCCCCACCGCCTACTTCGACGTCCAGGCCGCGTGGGGCAACTCCGTCGACGGCGGGCTCGCCCTCGCCCGTTTCATCGCCTCCCTGCCCTGGGCGGCGGCGCTCGGCCTGTGCGCGGCCCTCGCGCTCCTGGCGTGGCTGGTCGTGCTGTGCGTCCGGCAGCGCCAGCCGCTGCCGCTGCTCCTCTATACCGTCGGGGTCGTCGTGGTGTCGCTCGTCGGCGCCGCGTACTTCGGCTCCCGGCCGCGGCTGATGATGCCCGCCTTCGGGCTGCTGCTGCCGCCCGCCGCCGCGCTCGCCCGGTTCCGTACCGGCACCGCCGTCACCGTGCTCGCCGCCCTCGCCCCGGCCTCCGCCGTGTACGGGGCCCTCACCCTCCTCGGGCCGGGTCCGCCGTGACCGTCACCCGCGCCCCCGGCCGCACCCCCCACCCCGCCATCGCGCCCGCCTCCGCCTCCAGGACGTGCCGGGCGCGGGGGCGGAGCATGCCGAGCCGGCCCGGGCGCATGGTGACCACCGCCAGGACCCTGAGGCCCCGGTCCAGGTAGGCCACGTCGATCGGGAAGCGCATGCCGAAGGTGTGCACGCTGTTCGCCGGGGTGAGGAGCATCGCTCCCGCGATCCCGTCCCGGCCGAGCAGGCCGCGCCGCCGCGCCCGGTACGAGGCCGCGATCTCCAACGGGACCGTCGCGTCCTCCGGCACCACCAACAGCCCCGTCCCGTCCCGCCGACTCCGCCCCATGGCCCCGACCTTAGACCTAAGGTCGGGGCCGTGTACGCCTCGCTGATCGTCCTCGCCGCCCTCTGGGGAGCCGCCGCCGGGCTGCTCGTGCCGCGGGCCGCGTACCGGCTCTCCGTGGAGCCCGAGGAGCCGTGGCGGGAGCGCTGTCCGGCCGGGCATCCGCTCGCCGGGCCCGCGCGCGGGTGGCTCGGCGGGCCGGGGCGGGACGCGTGCGCCACGACTCCGGTGCCGCTGGCCGCGCCGGTGCTGACGGCGCTGGTCTGCGCGCTGCTGGCCGCCGCCACCGGCGGGCCGCGGCCGGAGCTCGCGGTGTGGCTGCTCGCCGCGCCCTTCGGCGTGCTGCTCGCCTGCGTCGACGCCCGCGTGCAGCGGCTGCCGGACGGACTGACCCTGCCGCTCGCGCTCGCCGTGCCGCTGCTGCTCGGTGCCGCCGAGCTCCTCCCGTACGACGCCGGGTCCTGGACCCACGCCCTGCTCGGGGCCCTCGCGCTCGGCGGCGGCTACCTCGTCCTGCACCTGATCAGCCCGCAGGGGCTGGGCTTCGGGGACGTGAAGCTGGCGCTGCCGCTGGGCGCCGCCCTCGGCTGGTACGGCTGGGGCGTGCTCTTCACCGGCGCCTTCCTGGGCTTCCTGCTCGGCGCGGGGTACGGCTTCGGGCGCGTCCTGCTCGGCCGCGCGGCCCGCTCCTCCGCGATCCCCTTCGGCCCCTTCATGCTGGCCGGCGCCCTTCTGGGCCTCGCCTTCGGTGCCTTCACCGCCCTCCCCTGAAGCGGGCGTCGAACCGGGCGTCGAACCGGGCGTCAATACGGCTCCGGTGCCGGGCGGTCCCCCGTGGGAGGGACGGAAGTCCGCCGCCACGCCGGGGCGCAAACCCGCCACAGGAGCTCGGAGCCCTTGCGGCGCTTGGGATCCGGGGAAATCCGGTCTCTTCGTCCGGCCCACGTGGCGCGCAGCACGACTAACGAAGGGTTATGGTGGAAACCCCCCCTCGGGCCGGTCCGTATCCCCCCCCACGGACCGGCCCGTTTTCTTTTCCCACCCGTTTCCCACCCGTTCCCCGCTCTTTCCCGTGCCGGGGACCGGGCTCAGCCCCGCCCGGCCCAGATGTTCGTCCCCGCCGTGTCGACGGCGAAGGAGTCGATCTCCTTCAGCTCCGCCTCCGTCAGCGGGGCGGCGGCCAGCGCCGCCACGTTCTCCTCCAGCTGGGCCACGCTCGACGCGCCGATCAGGGCCGAGGTCATCCGCGGGTCCCGCAGCACCCACGTCAGCGCCAGCTGGGCCAGCGACTGGCCGCGCCGCTCGGCGATGTCCGCGAGGCCGCGCAGGCGGCGCAGCACCTCCTCGGAGAGGAGGTTCGGGTCGAGGGACTTGCCCTGGGTGGCGCGGGAGCCCGCCGGGACGCCCTCCAGGTACTTGTTGGTGAGCAGGCCCTGGGCCAGCGGCACGAAGGAGATGCAGCCCATGCCGGCCGTCTCCAGGGTGTCGAGCAGCGCGTCCTCCTCCGTCCAGCGGTTGATCATGGAGTAGGAGGGCTGGTGGATCAGCGGCCGGACGCCCATCCCGGTCAGGATCCGCGCCGCCTCGGCGGTCTGCTCGCTGTTGTACGAGGAGACGCCGACGTACAGCGCCTTGCCCTGCTGGACCGCGGAGGCGAGCGCCCCCATGGTCTCCTCCAGGGGGGTGTGCGGGTCGAAGCGGTGCGAGTAGAAGATGTCGACGTGGTCGAGGCCCATCCGCTTCAGGGAGGCGTCGAGCGAGGACATCAGGTACTTGCGGGAGCCCCACTCGCCGTACGGGCCGGGGTGCATCAGATAGCCGGCCTTCGTCGAGACGATCAGCTCGTCCCGGTAGGGCGCGAAGTCCTGGGCGAAGATCTTGCCGAAGTTCAGCTCGGCCGAGCCGGGCGGCGGGCCGTAGTTGTTCGCCAGGTCGAAGTGGGTGACGCCGAGGTCGAAGGCGCGGCGCAGGATCGCCCGCTGGGAGTCGAGCGCGCGGTCGTCGCCGAAGTTGTGCCAGAGGCCGAGGGAGATGGCGGGAAGCTTGAGGCCGCTGCGGCCCGAGCGGCGGTACTCCATGGAGTCGTAGCGCTCCGCGGCGGCGCGGTACAGGGGGGAATCAGTCACGTATCTCTGCTTATCACGGACTTGTGACACTGCCGTACGGAGTTGTGACGGTCCCGGTCTGGGACCCTTCATCCGTGCGCAGTAGTGTGGCGGCCTGCGAACCGCCCGCCCATGGAGGGGTAAAGAACAGTGAACCTGCGCGACCTGGTGTACGGGCTCTACGCGCGCCGGGTGGAAGGCCGTCTCGACCACGACCAGGTGCCCAAGCACATCGGTGTCATCCTCGACGGCAACCGTCGCTGGGCCAAGGCGTCCGGCGGGACCCCCGAGCAGGGACACAAGGCGGGCGCGGACAAGATCCAGGAGCTGCTCGGCTGGTGCGCCGAGACCGACGTCGAGGTCGTCACGCTCTGGATGCTCTCCACGGACAACCTGAACCGTCCCGAGGAGCAGCTCGTCCCGCTGCTCGCGATCATCGAGGACGCGGTGAAGGCGCTGGCCTCCGACGGGCGCTGGCGGGTCCACCACGTCGGCACCATGGACCTGCTGCCCGCCCGGACGCAGCTGGTCCTGAAGGAGGCCGAGGAGGGCACCCGTACCAACACGGGGATACTGGTCAACGTCGCCGTCGGCTACGGCGGCCGGCAGGAGATCGCCGACGCGGTCCGCTCGCTCCTCCTGGACCACGCCGAGCGCGGCACCAGCTTCGAGGAGCTGGCCGAGACCGTCTCCATCGACCTCATCTCGGAGCACCTGTACACGCGCGGGCAGCCCGACCCGGACCTGGTGATCCGCACCAGCGGCGAGCAGCGCCTGTCCGGTTTCATGCTGTGGCAGAGCGCGCACTCCGAGTACTACTTCTGCGAGGTCCACTGGCCGGCCTTCCGCAAGGTCGACTTCCTGCGGGCGCTGCGCGACTACGCCGCCCGGCACCGCCGCTACGGCACCTGAGGCCCCCGCCGGCCCCGCCGGCACAGCAGACCCCGGGGAGTCACCGGGCGTTCACGAACACGCCGTCATATGCCGTGGCATGGTCAGGAGTGTTCGAGGGCATAAGCCTGGTGAAGTGAGCGGCACGGAGACCGCCACCCGGGAGGCCCCTTGCACCAGGACGACCGTGCGGGAGACGCGCGGGAGAAGCGGAGGGCCGGTGTTCGGCCTGTGCAGGGCGGTCCGTTCCCGGTCCCATTCCGCCGCGACACCGGTTCTTCCGTCGCACCCCGGCCTCATACGGGTCTTCAGAGGGGGTCTGTCCTTCCGTGGTGACCAGCACGAAGCGCCGCCTTTCCGACCGGCGCACCTATGTTCTCGACACCAGCGTCCTGCTCGCCGACCCCAAGGCGATGTCCCGCTTCGAGGAGCACGAGGTCGTGCTCCCCATCGTGGTGGTGACCGAGCTGGAGGCGAAGAGGCACCACCCCGAGCTCGGCTACTTCGCCCGGCAGGCCCTGCGCCTCCTGGACGACTTCCGGGTCCGGTACGGACGTCTGGACGCCCCCCTGCCCGTCGGCGACCTCGGCGGCACCCTGCGGGTCGAGCTCAACCACTCCGACCCCGGCGTCCTGCCGGCCGGCTACCGGCTCGGCGACAACGACTCCCGGATCCTCGCCGTCGCGCGCAACCTCCAGGCGGAGGGGTACGACGTCACGGTGGTCTCCAAGGACCTGCCGCTGCGCATCAAGGCGTCCTCGGTGGGCCTGCTCGCCGAGGAGTACCGGGCCGAACTGGCCATCACGGGCACCGACGGCTGGACCGGCATGTCCGAGCTCGCCCTCTCCGGTGAGCAGGTCGACCTGCTCTACGAGGAGGAGCGGCTGTACGTGCCGGAGGCCGCCGGGCTGCCCGTGCACACCGGTCTGGTGCTCCAGTCGGAGCGCGGCAAGGCGCTCGGCCGGGTCGGCACCGACGGGAACGTACGGCTGGTCCGCGGCGACCGGGAGGCCTTCGGGATCCGGGGCCGCAGCGCCGAGCAGCGGATCGCGCTCGACCTGCTCCTCGACCCGGACGTCGGCATCATCTCGATGGGCGGCCGGGCCGGCACCGGCAAGTCGGCGCTCGCGCTCTGCGCGGGCCTGGAGGCGGTCCTGGAGCGGCGTCAGCACCAGAAGGTGATGGTCTTCCGTCCGCTGTACGCGGTCGGCGGGCAGGACCTCGGCTATCTGCCGGGCAGCGAGTCGGAGAAGATGAGCCCCTGGGCGCAGGCGGTCTTCGACACGCTCTCGTCGGTCGCCGGGCGCGAGGTGATCGAGGAGGTGCTCTCCCGGGGGATGCTGGAGGTCCTTCCGCTCACCCACATCCGGGGCCGCTCCCTCCACGACGCCTTCGTCATCGTCGACGAGGCCCAGTCCCTGGAGCGGAACGTCCTGCTGACCGTTCTGTCCCGCATCGGGGCGAATTCGCGGGTGGTTCTCACCCATGACGTCGCCCAGCGGGACAACCTGCGGGTGGGGCGGTACGACGGAGTCGTCGCCGTGGTCGAGAAGCTGAAGGGGCATCCGCTCTTCGCCCACGTCACCCTGACCCGCTCCGAGCGGTCCCAGATCGCCGCCCTGGTGACGGAGATGCTGGAGGACGGCCACCTGTAGCGCCCCTCGGAGGGGCAGCCGCCCGATTCGTACCTATTGGCTCCCGTACGGGAGTTGGCGCCGCCCGGCGAAGCGGAGGAGCTTAGTCGGGCGGCGCCCCCATGTCTCCGACATACGCCAAAACACCTGCGTCCACCGGGGTGTGAGCTTTCACACGCAACGCGGAATTGCCTTGCGGTGTCCGCGTCCGGCAAAGTCTTGCTTCCGTCAGGCCCCGCGTACGGCACCCGTGCACCCTCGACCGATTCGAAGGCGCACACCCCAGCACCGCACAACTCCACACTCGCCGCCGTCCGCCGCCCACAGCACCACGGGCCCGTGTCTTCTGTGACCCGGTACGACGAAGACCAGCGCCAGGGGCACGATTTCGCCCGCGTGGTCACCGATGCGGGCGATGCTGGAAGGAAACCGTGTGAGCCGGATCTCGGTCCGGGGATTCGCGGTGGCGTCTGCCACCGCGGTCACCACCGTCGGCGCCGTCGTAGGCGTTGCCACGGGCAACGCCGCCCAGGCCACCTCGGACGACAACTTCGAGGCCGCCGCGAACGACAGCACGCTGCTCGCGGACATCCCCGCCGGCGCGCAGGCCCAGGTACAGGTCGCCTCCCTCTCGGAGCAGGCCGACGTCCAGGCCGCCGCCGCGGACGCCACCGCGCGCAGGAGCGCCGAGGAGGCCGCCCGCCTCAAGGCCGCGGCGGACGCCGAGGCGAAGAAGAAGGCCGCCGACGAGAAGGCCGAGCAGGAGAAGAAGGAGCGCGAGGAGCGGGAGGCCCGCGAGCGGGCCGAGCGCGCCAGCCGCGACGCCGTCCGCAGCGCGTCGAGCTTCGCCGCCCAGAGCTCGTACTCCGTCTCCGAGGTCAAGGCGATCGCCCGCCAGATGATCCCGGCCTCGCAGTTCCAGTGCTTCAGCAACATCGTGGACCACGAGTCCGGCTGGAACTACCGGGCGATGAACCCGTCCTCCGGCGCCTACGGCCTCGTCCAGGCGCTGCCCGGCTCCAAGATGTCCTCGGCCGGCGCGGACTGGCAGACCAACCCCGCCACCCAGATCAAATGGGGCCTCAGCTACATGAACGGCCGCTACGGCAGCCCCTGCGGCGCCTGGACGTTCTGGCAGGCCAACCGCTGGTACTAGACCGGCGCGTGCTCAACCTCGGGAAGCCCCGCACCGTCCTACGGTGCGGGGCTTCCTGCGTGTAGGTTGCCAGGGACCATGACGGGGGGAAGAAGGACGAGATGTCGAGACTGCCAGGATGGCTGCGCCGGCTGGGCGCGGGCATCAGCCGCGTCGGGGCCGAGCTGGACGCCCGGCGCGCCGAGGCCGAGCGGCTGGGGGTGACCGGACCGCCGTACGAGCCGCCGCCGGCACCCGCTCCGGAGCCCGCCTCGACGGCGGCGGAACCGGTCGCCGAACCGGCCCCGGACCCGGCCGTCGCGGCGGTCGCCGTCGCCGAGGACCGTACCGTCCCCGCCCGCCCCGACCCGGTCTCCGCCATCCCCTGGGGCATGCGGGTCGCCGCCGAGGCCGGCTGGCGGCTGCTCGTGCTCGCCGGCACGGTCTGGGTGCTGATGCGGGTCATCAGCTCCGTCCAGCTCGTCGTCCTCGCCTTCGTCGCCGCCCTCCTGGTGACCGCGCTGCTCCAGCCGACCGTCGCCTGGCTCCGCTCCAAGGGCATGCCGCGCGGACTGGCCACCGCCATCACCGCCATCTCCGGCTTCGTCGTCATGGGCCTGGTCGGCTGGTTCGTGGTCTGGCAGGTGATGGACAACATCGACACCCTCACCGACCGGATCAGGGACGGCATCGAGGAGCTCAAGCGCTGGCTCCTCGACAGCCCCTTCCACGTCACCGAGCGGCAGATCAACGACATCGCCAAGAACCTCAGCGACACCATCGGCGCCAACGCCGAGGAGATCACCTCCGCCGGACTCCAGGGCGTGACCGTGATCGTCGAGACCATGACGGGGATACTGCTCGCCATGTTCTGCACCCTCTTCCTGCTCTACGACGGGAAGAAGGTCTGGGAGTGGACGCTCAAGCTCGTCCCGGCGCAGGCCCGGCCCGGCGTCGCCGGCGCCGGACCGCGCGCCTGGCGCACCCTCACCGCCTATGTGCGCGGCACCGTCCTGGTCGCCCTCATCGACGCCGTCTTCATCGGCCTCGGCCTCTACTTCCTCGACGTGCCGATGGCGGTCCCGCTCGCCGTCTTCATCTTCCTCTTCGCCTTCATCCCGCTCGTCGGCGCCGTCATCTCCGGAGCCCTCGCCGTCCTCGTCGCGCTCGTCACCAACGGCGTGTTCACCGCGCTGATGGTGCTCGTGGTGGTCCTCGCCGTGCAGCAGATCGAGGGCCACGTCCTCCAGCCGTTCATCCTCGGCCGGGCCGTCCGCGTCCATCCGCTGGCCGTGGTCCTCGCGGTCGCCGCCGGCGGTCTGACCGCGGGCATCGGCGGTGCCGTCGTCGCCGTCCCGCTGGTCGCCGTCGCCAACACCGTGGTCGGCTACCTCAGGGCGTGGAGCCACGAACCGGCACTCCTGACCAGCCCCGAACCGCGCGGCGCGACCGCCTTCGCGGTGGCACCGACCCCGGCACCCGGCTCGCCGGACCGAAAGGAACCGAAGTGATATCGGAGCCCGAGCTGGAGGGCGGCACCCCCTTCGACACCACCGAGGTGCTCACGGAGGAGCGCGGCCCGCGCCCGCCGCGGAGCCGCCGGCCCTGGCTGTGGGCGCTCGGCGGGGCGGTGCTCGCCTCGGCGGTGTGGGGCGGCGGGCTGTACGCGTACGGGCTGAAGAAGGAGGAGAGCCCGGACCTGGGCGGGTACAAGACGCCGGTGGCCCTCTGCGAGCTCGCGCAGCTGAAGGCGCTCACGACGGTCCTCGGCGAGCGGGGGGACAGCGGTGGAGAGGAGGCCGGGATGGACGACCCGGTCCTGTACTCCACGGGCTGCGACATCTCCTTCGGCCCGGGGGACAGCGGGTACCACGTCTCCCTCAGGTACACCCTGCACAAGGTGACGGACCCGGGACCCGAGTTCAAGGCCCGGGCGAAGGACTACGGCCTCGTCACGGAGATCGGCGGACTCGGGGAGCAGGCCCTCTTCGACGACAGCGGCGGCGAGGGCGGGCAGCTGCGGGTCCTCGACGGCCAGGCCGAGATCGAGCTGAACATCTACCGGAACTACTCGATCGACGACGAGGGCAACCCGGTCGAGCCGCCCCCGTCGGCCGACCTCTCCGGCATCGACGTCCCCATCGCCCAGGACGTGCTGGCGCTCATGGAGGCGCTCAAGAAGTGACGGAAGGGCCCCGGGGCGCGTGCCCCGGGGCCCTTCTCGTGCGCGTACGGCTCCGCCTACTCGGCGAGGACGGCCTCCGCGTCCAGGGTGACGGCGACCGCCTGGATCACCGCGGCGATCTTGAACGCCTCCTGGATGGTCTCGCGGTCGACGCCCGCCTTGCGCAGGACCTGCTCGTGCGAGTCCAGGCACTGGCCGCAGCCGTTGATCGCGGAGACGGCCAGCGACCAGAGCTCGAAGTCGACCTTCTCGACACCCGGGTTGCCGATGACGTTCATCCGCAGGCCGGCCCGCATCGTCCCGTACTCGGGGTCCGACAGCAGGTGCCGGGTCCGGTAGAAGACGTTGTTCATCGCCATGACGGCGGCGGCGGACTTGGCGGCCTGGTACGCCTCGGGCTTCAGGTTCGCCTGGGCCTCGGGCTCCAGCTCCTTCAGCACCTTCGGCGAGCGCGAGGCGATCGCGCAGGCCAGGACGGTGCCCCACAGCTGCTGCTGCGGCAGGTCGCTGTTGCCGATGACCGAACCGAGGTTCAGCTTCAGGTCCTTGGCGAAGTCCGGTATCGCGGACTTGAGCTCATCGAGGGCCATGCTCACTCACCGGCCAGGAGCTTGCCGGCGTCGAGGGTGTCCTCGCCCTTGTTCCAGTTGCAGGGGCACAGCTCGTCGGTCTGCAGGGCGTCGAGGACCCGCAGGACCTCCTTCGGGTTACGGCCGACGGAGCCCGCGGTCACCATGGTGAACTGGATCTCGTTGTTCGGGTCCACGATGAAGACGGCACGCTGGGCGAAGCCGTCCTCGCCCTCGACGCCGCAGTCGCGCATGAGCTCGTGCTTCGAGTCGGCGAGCATCGGGAAGGGCAGGTCACGCAGGTCGGCGTGGTCCTTGCGCCAGGCGTGGTGGACGAACTCGGAGTCGCCGGAGACACCGAGGATCTGGGCGTCGCGGTCGGCGAACTCGTCGTTCAGCTTGCCGAACGCGGCGATCTCGGTCGGGCAGACGAAGGTGAAGTCCTTCGGCCAGAAGAACACCACGCGCCACTTGCCCTCGTAGGACTTGTGGTCGATCTGCTCGAACTCCTTGCCGCTCTCCAGCGACACGCAGGCGGTCAGGTCGTAGGTGGGGAACTGGTCACCGACAGTGAGCACGCGCTCTCCTTGCAGGACGGAAGGATCCCTTTTTGGGGGACTTCCACGAGGGGTTGGACGTCTCACATCCTGGCACGGGGTGCATTGATCAGTGAAATAGCTAGAGTGGACCGCGTTGATCGAAGGTGGTTATCAGTGGCATCCCCGTACGGCACCCCGCACCCTCCCCAGCGCGCCAAGCAGCCCAGTCTCTCCCAGCTCAGGGCCTTCGCGGCGGTCGCCGAGCACCTGCACTTCCGCGACGCGGCGGCGGCCATCGGAATGAGCCAGCCCGCGCTCTCGGGCGCGGTTTCGGCACTCGAAGAGGCACTCGGTGTCCAGCTCCTGGAGCGGACCACCCGGAAGGTGCTGCTCTCGCCCGCCGGGGAGCGGCTCGCGGTGCGCGCCCGGGCCGTCCTCGACGCCGTCGCCGAGCTGATGGACGAGGCGGAGGGCGCCCAGGCGCCCTTCACCGGGGTGCTGCGGCTCGGGGTCATCCCCACCGTCGCCCCCTACCTCCTCCCCGACGTGCTCCGGCTCGTCCACCGCCGCTACCCCGAGCTCGACCTCCAGGTCCACGAGGAGCAGACCGCCACCCTCCTGGAGGGGCTGGCCGCGGGCCGGCTCGACCTGCTGCTGCTCGCCGTCCCCCTCGGCGTCCCCGGCGTCACCGAACTCCCGCTCTTCGACGAGGACTTCGTGCTCGTCGCCCCGCAGGACCATCCGCTGGCCGGCCGGGACGGCATCCCGCGCGAGGTGCTGAAGGAGCAGCGGCTGCTCCTCCTCGACGAGGGGCACTGCCTGCGCGACCAGGCCCTCGACGTCTGCCGCGAGGCCGGGCGGGTCGACGGGCCCGAGGTCACCACCACCGCCGCAGGGCTCGCCACCCTGGTGCAGCTGGTGGCCGGCGGGCTCGGCGTGACGCTGCTCCCGCGCACCGCCGTCACCGTCGAGACCGCCCGCAACCCCGCCCTGTGGACCGGCGCCTTCGCCGACCCCGCGCCCACCCGCCGGATCGCTCTCGCCCTGCGCTCCGGGGCCGCCCGGCAGTCCGAGTTCGAGGAGCTGGCGGAGGCGCTGCGGGAGGAGCTGGCGGAGCTGCCGGTACGGGTGCTGGGCGCGGGCTCCTGAAACCCCCCGGTGTCAGGAACCCGCGCCCCGTGTCTCGTACATCTGCTCGGCGGGTTACTCCGTGCGCAGCCCGTCCGCGCGCATCAGCCGCCACAGCGGCGGCAGGCTGAGCAGCGTCACCGCGGCGATCAGGCCGAGGCCGACGCCGACGACGGGCAGGAAGGCCCACCAGTCGGTGACCGGCAGGCCGCCGAGGCCCAGCAGGACGACGCCGAGGCCGAGGCCGCCCGCCACGGCGAGGGCGAGGCCGAGGAGGATCGGGACCGCCGTCTGCCACAGCACCGACCAGCTCAGGGTCGAGCGCCGGGTACCGAAGGCGACGAGCGAGGACAGCAGCCGCTTGCGGTCCCGCAGTTGCTCCAGGGTCGAGACCAGGAGCGAGGCCGCCACCAGGAGCATCGTCAGGGTGGAACCGACGAGGATGCCGGTGCGGACGCTGGAGAACGCCGCGTCGCGCTCGGTGTCCTTCAGGGTGCGGACCCAGGACGTCGGGTCGATGGCCGCCGCCGTGTTCCGTACGAGGTCGGCGGCGTCCGGCACCGCCGGGTCGAGGCGGACCATGACCTGCGCGTCGGGCTCGTCGAGCAGGGCGGTGTCGAGCGCCGACGGGGTGGCGAGCACGCCGTACTCGTACATGCCCGTCGGGGCCGGGCGGGAGTCGACGATCCGGGCGGTGTCGGGGATGCGCCACTGCGGCAGCGGGGTCCCGGCGGGGCGCTTCGGCGCGCTCGGGTGGGGGTGCGGGTCGCCCAGGGCGACCGTGGCGCCGGGGCGGGCGGTCCGGGTGACGTGGGAGTCGTCGGGGGTGCCCTGGGCGCCGTGCGCGAGGAAGACGAAGACGTCGCCGTCCTTGCAGGAGGGGAGCACGGCGTACTCCCCGAGGGAGGCGCAGTCGCCGACCCTGAGCGAGGTCATCGGGGCGAACTCCTCGCCCGCCTTCAGCGGTCCCGGCCGCCACACGTGCGACTCGACGGTGCCGATCGCGCCGGTGACGCCCTCGGTCCCGGTGACGCGGTCGATCATCCCGCGGGCCTCGGCCGAGGTCCCGGCGTCGAAGCCGATCGCGATCTGGGCGCGGGAGGTGTCCTGGCCCGTGGAGAGGGTGAAGTCGTTCTCCATCGCCTGGAAGAGCATCTGGAGCGCGATCGCCCCGGTGGCCGCGACGACGATGCCGCTGACCGCGCGGGCCGCCGCGCCGGAGCTCAGCTGGAGCCTGCGGACCGCGAGCTGCCAGGCCACGGGACCGGCGTGCAGCCGCTTCACCCCTGCCTCGACGAGCCAGGGCAGGAGCGTGGTGAGGCCGATCAGGGCCAGCGTGGTGCCGGCGACGACGCCCACGGTGTCGATGCCGGTCTCGGTGACCTGGACGTCGCCCGTACGCAGGACGAGGACGGCCGCGCCCGCGGCGAGGAGCAGCAGCCGCCACCACAGCCGGCGGCGGCGCGGGGTGGAGGTCCGGACGACGCCGAGCGGCTCGATCGCCACCCCGCGTAGCGCGAAGAGCGTCACCACGACGGAGGCGACCGGGACCACGGCGAGGACGAGCGCGGCGAGCGCGGGCATCGGCACGACGTCACCCGGGTAGGCGTTGACGTCCCAGATGGTGAACGTCCCGGCGAACTGCCGGGCCACCGCGAAGAGTCCGAGGCCCGCCAGAAGGCCGAGCAGCGCGCCCGCGAGGGACTCGCCGGCCGCGATCCGCCGGGTCGTGGCGTTGTCCGCGCCGATCAGCCGGAGCGCCGCGAGCCGCCGGTCGCGCTGCTCGCCGCCGAACCGGGCGGCGGTCGCGACGAAGACGAGCACCGGGAGCAGCAGGACGACGCAGGCGACGACGACGAGGAGGGTCAGGAAGGCGTTCATCGGCTCCTCTGGCACCGACCAGCCGTAGCGGGTGCCGCGCCCGTCGAGGTTCTCCGCGTCGAGGAAGTCGACGTGGGCGACGTACCGCAGCTCGGCCGGGCCGATGAGTCCGGCCTCGCCGATCGTCCCGACGACCTTGTAGGGCAGCCGTTCCCTGAGGAGGGCGCCCTCGGGGGAGTCGAGCAGTTCGCCGAGGGCGGGGGAGACCAGCATCCCGCCGAGCTCGGGGAACGCGGCCGCGCCCGGCGGGACCGGGGGTGCGTCGCCCTCGGGGCGCAGCAGCAGTCCGCTGATCACGTCGTCGCGGTAGACGGTGGTCTGCCCGAGGTGGAGGAAGGAGTCGGGGCGGGGCGAGGTGACCTGTTCGCTGCCGTCGACGGCGCGGACCGACTCCCGCACCTCCCGCTGGAAGAGCATGTTCGGGAAGGACGCGGCGAGCAGCAGCAGCGCCACGCCGAAGCCGACGCCCGCCGCGGTGAGCAGCGTACGGAGCAGGCCCGAGCGGCCGCCGGCGAGGGCGAAGCGGGCGCCGAGCGCCAGGTCGCGGGCCCAGGTGGCGGGGCTCATGCCGCCCACTCCGTGGACCGGACCGTGCCGTCCCTGACGACGACCTCGCGGTCGGAGTACGCGGCGACGCGGGCCTCGTGGGTGACGAGGACGACGGCGGCGCCGGTGTCGCGGGAGGCGTCGGTGAGCAGCCGCATCACGCGCTCGCCGTTGAGGGAGTCGAGGGCGCCGGTCGGTTCGTCGGCGAAGATCACGCGCGGGGCGGTGACGAGGGCGCGGGCCACGGCGACGCGCTGGCCCTGGCCGCCGGATATCTCACCGGGACGCTTGCCCGCGGTGTCGTCGACCTCCAGGCGGGCGAGCCATTCGACGGCCCGCGCCTCTGCGGCCTTCCGCTTCTCGCCGTTGAGCCGGAGCGGCAGGGCCACGTTCTCCGCGCAGGTCAGTTCGGGGACGAGCTGGCCGAACTGGAAGACGAAGCCGAAGTCGGTACGGCGCAGGGCGCTGCGGGCGGTGTCGGAGAGGGCGGTGAGGTCGCGCCCGTCGTAGACGATCGAGCCCGCGTCGGGGCGGACGATCCCGGCGAGGCAGTGCAGCAGGGTGGACTTGCCGGAGCCGGAGGGGCCCATGACGGCGACGACCTCGCCGGCGCGGAGGGCGAAGTCCGCGCCGGCGAGCGCCGGGGTGGGGCCGTACGACTTGGTCAGTCCGGTGGCTCGGAGGAGGGTCATCGGCGGACCTCCTCGGCGAGCGCGTCGAGGCGGGCGGCGGTCAGTTCGAGCCAGCGCAGGTCGGCCTCCAGGTGGAAGAGGGCGTGGTCGCAGATGAGCTGGTCGGCGAGGTCGCCGTCCTTCTTGCGGCGGGTGAGCTCGCGCATCAGGCGCAGGTGCTCGGCGCGCTGGGTGTCGAGCAGTTCGGCGGCCCCGCGGCCGGTCAGCAGGGCGAGGACGACCTTGGTGTAGAGCGTGGACTGGAGGTACGGCTCCGGCTTCTCGGGGGTCGCGAGCCAGCGGGCGACGTCGGTGACGCCGGCCTCGGTGATCGCGTACCGCTTGCGCTCGGGGCCGTCGCCGGGCTCGATGCCCTCGACGACGACGAGGCCGTTCTTCAGGAGGCGGGACATCGTCGAGTAGACCTGGCCGTAGTGGAGCGGCCGGTCGTGACCGAAGCGCTCGTCGAAGGCGCGCTTGAGGTCGTAGCCGTGGCGCGGGCCCGCTTCGAGGAGGCCGAGAAGGGTGTGACCGATGGAC
Organism: Streptomyces sp. CC208A; assembly: GCF_030010625.1. Taxonomy (GTDB): domain Bacteria; phylum Actinomycetota; class Actinomycetes; order Streptomycetales; family Streptomycetaceae; genus Streptomyces. The sequence continues at coordinate 72,093 of NZ_JASCXN010000032.1, forward strand.
ATGGGCGTCACTGTACACGGGGTGTATACGCACGCTGTATAGCCGCAGGGTGTGGACGCGCACGAAAACGGAACCGGTCCTTCACGCAACCATCACCTCCGCTCGTGCGTCGGTTCCCCTGGGGGTGGGTGCTGATTCTCACGTCCTGAAAAGACGTGATCGGTTGTCCTTTGTCCGCCCTGGCGGTGTTAGCTGGCTTGCCGAGCTGATCCGGCGGCATGCCACGCCATGCCGCGCCGGGCAGGGGACGACGGGACACGACGACGAGCGGAGCGACACGACACATGGGCCGACCGGACACCAAGGCGAAGAAACGGGGCATACGCCGCCTCTTCACCTGGAAGAAGCTCCTGGGCACCTTCTTCGTGGTCTGCCTGCTCGGCATGGGCGGCCTCTACGCCGTCTACGTCATGGTCCCCGTGCCCACGGCCAACGCCGAGGCGACCATGCAGAGCAACATCTACAAGTACGCCAACGGCAAGATCCTCGCCCGCACCGGCGAGATCAACCGCGAGATCGTGGGCCTGGAGAAGATCCCCCTCCCCGTCCAGCGGGCCTTCGTCGCCGCCGAGAACAAGACCTTCTACAAGGACAACGGCGTCGACATCAAGGGCACCACCCGAGCCGCCTGGAACACCCTCACCGGCAAGGGCAAGCAGGGCGGTTCCACCATCACCCAGCAGTACGTCAAGAACTTCTACCTGAGCCAGGACCAGACGGCCACCCGCAAGCTCAAGGAGATGGTCATCGCGGTCAAGGTCGACCAGCAGATGTCCAAGTCCGAGATCCTCGCCGGGTACATGAACACCAGCTACTACGGCCGCTCCGCCTACGGCATCCAGGCCGCCGCCCGCTCGTACTACGGCACCGACGCCTCCAGGCTCACCACCGCCCAGGGCGCCTACCTCGCCTCGCTGCTCCAGGCCCCCAACCAGTACGACTGGACCTCCGCCAACGCCACCGGACGCAAGCTCGTCGAGGAGCGCTGGAACTACGTCCTCGACAACATGGTCGAGGAGGGCTGGCTCCCCGCCTCCGAGCGCGCCGGCATGAAGTTCCCCGTCCCGCGGGCCCCCAAGCCGCTCCCCGGCATGGAGGGGCAGACCGGCTACATCGTCGAGGCGGCGAACCAGGAGCTGATGCGCCAGGGCGTCAGCGAGGAGGACATCAAGGCCGGCGGCTGGACCATCACGCTCACCATCGACGAGCAGAAGCAGAAGGACCTCGTCGCCGCCGTCGACGAGCAGCTCGAGGACAAGATCGACCGCAAGGGCGACAGGAAGGCCGCCACCGTCCAGGCCGGCGCCACCTCCGTCGACCCGAAGACCGGTGCCGTCGTCGCGATGTACGGCGGCATCGGCGCCACCGAGCACTGGATGTCCAACGCCACCCGGCGCGACTTCCAGCCCGCCTCCACCTTCAAGCCGATCGTCCTCGCCTCCGCCGTCGACAACATGGCGACGACCCAGGACGGCCGCGAGATCGGCCTGAACACCGTCTACGACGGCACCAGCAAGCGGAAGGTCGTCGGCAGCGAGATCCCCTTCGCCCCGGAGAACGAGGACAACCGCTCGTACGGCCCCGTCACCGTCCAGCGGGCCACCAACAGCTCGATCAACTCGGTCTACGCCCAGATGATCGTCGACGTCGGCCCCGCCAAGGTCAAGAAGACCGCCCTCGCCCTCGGCATGAAGGACGGCCAGGACTTCGGCACCACCCCCGCCATGTCGCTCGGCACCATGGGCGCCTCCACCCTCGACATGGCCGGCGCCTACGCCACCCTCGACAACCACGGCAAGAAGGTCACCCCGACCCTCGTCAAGGCCGCCGAGCACCGCGACCGCCAGGTCGACACCGTCAAGCAGACTGGCGAGCAGGTCATCAGCCGCGAGGCCGCCGACACCGTCACCAAGGCCATGATGGGCGTCGTCCGCAACGGCTCCGGCTTCCGCGCCGCCGGCGACTACCAGGCCGCGGGCAAGACCGGCACCTCCGAGAACAACCGGTCCGCCTGGTTCGTCGGCTACACCCCCGAACTGGTCACCGCCGTCGCCCTGTTCGGCGAGGACACCTCCGGCAAGATCGCCCAGCAGGTCACCCTCACCAACGCGATCAACCCCGGCCGCGCCAACGGCGGCCGCGTCCCCGCCAAGATCTGGGGCGCCTACACCGAGCGCGCCCTGAACGGCGGCTCCGACGCCGAGTTCGACCTGGAGGTCGAGGGCGGCAGCGGTGGCGGCGGCGCCGAGCCGACCGGGACCAGCAGCAGCCCGACGCCGAGCGAGGAGCCCAGCGAGGAGCCGACGGAGACGCCCACGACCCCGCCGGCCACCACCGGCACCATCCCGCCTCCCCCGCCCACCTCGACGGCCACGACCCCGCCGATGCCCACCCAGGACACCACCACCGTCCCGCCGCCGCCGACCGAGGAACCCACCCGGGAACCCACCAACACGGCGACGATCCAGCCGCCGGACATCGGACTCCCCGGCGGCGGGAGCGGGGGCGGCAGCGGCGGAAGCGGCGGCGACGAGGGCGGCACCAGCACTCAGCAGCCCCGCTGACGCCCGCACAGCCGAAGAAGGCCGGTCCCCGGGAAGGGGACCGGCCTTCGCCGTCGGTACAGGGATCAGAGCCGCGTCGCCAGCTCGAACCAGACGACCTTGCCGCCGGACAGCCGGGTCGCGCCCCACCGCCGTGCCAGCCGGTTCACCAGGAACAGGCCGCGCCCGCCCTCGTCCGTCTCCCGCGCCCGCCGCTGCCGGGGCAGCTGCGGGGAGTCGTCGCCGACCTCGCAGCGCAGCACGTCGGTGCGCAACAGCCGCAGCGTCACCGGCCGTTCCGCGTACCGCACCGCGTTCGTCACCACCTCGCTGACCAGCAGCTCGACGGAGTCCGTCAGCTCCTCCAGGTCCCAGCGGGCGAGCGCCCGCCGCGCGAGCCTGCGGGCCCGGCCCGGGGCCGCGTCCTCCGGCTCCAGGAACCAGTACGCCACGTCGCTCGGCGCGATCCCGTCGAACCGGGCCGCGAGCAGCGCGATGTCGTCGTCCCGGTCGCCGGGCCCCAGCATGTCGAGCACGTCGTCGCAGAGCGCCTCAAGGGGCGGCGCGTGGTCGGGGCCGGTCAGCCGGGCCGCCGCCGTGAGCCGCTCCCGCAGCTGCTCGATGCCGGTCCACACGTCCCGCAGCCGGGACTCCACCAGACCGTCCGTGTACAGCAGCAGCGTCGCGCCCGCCGGGGCGTCCAGCTCGACCGCCTCGAAGTCCACGCCGCCGACGCCGATCGGGGCGCCCGCAGGCACCCGCAGCACCTCGGCGTGCCCGTCGCGGTGGAGCAGTATCGGCGGCGGATGGCCCGCGTTGGCGACCGTGATCCGGTGCGAGACCGGGTCGTAGACCGCGTACAGACAGGTCGCCATCCGGTTCTCGCCGAGCCGCTGCGCCTGCTCGTCGAGGTGGTGCAGCACCTCCTGCGGCGGCAGGTCGAGCCCGGCCAGGGTCTGCGCGGTGGTGCGCAGCTGGCCCATGATCGCGGCCGAGGTCATGGAGTGGCCCATGACGTCGCCGACGACCAGGGCGACCCGGCTGCCGGGCAGCGGGATCGCGTCGTACCAGTCGCCGCCCACCCGGGCCGTCTCCGCCGCCGGCAGGTAGCGGGAGGCGAGCTTGACGCCGGTCGGCTGCGGCAGCGAGTCCGGCAGCATCGTGCGCTGGAGCTCGTCGGCGATGTACGCCTCGCGGCCGTACAGTACCGCCTTGTCGATGCCGAGCGCGGTGTGGGTGGCCAGTTGGGCGCCGACGAGCAGGTCGTCCGGCTCGAACGCGGGCTGTTCGGCGCGGCGCAGGAGGACGGCGGCGCCGATCACCCGGCGCCGGCCGCGCAGCGGCGCCAGTATGGCCCGCGGTCCGTGCGGCAGCGGATGGTCGGGGCCGAGGAGTTCGGCGAGCGCGGTCAGGGCGGCGGCGGAGTCGCCGAAGACCGGCCGGACCCCGCGGAGCACCTCGGCGAGCGCGCTGCCGGAGCGCACCTCGCACAGCTCGGCGGCCGGGGTCGGGTCGGGATCGGGTACGAGGACGAGCTCGTCGCCCTCCACGTCGGGCGTTAACCGCAGCCGGTCGGTGCGCCGCAGCCGCAGCACGAACGGCGCCACCGGCCGCTCGTCGCCCACCGGCAGGGGATCGCGCAGGTAGACCAGGATCTCGTCGGAGAAGGCCGGCACGGTGGCGCGGCACAGGCCGAGCACGATCTCGTCCAGGTCGAGGCCGCGCGCGACCCGCCGGGTCGCGGCGCCGACGAACCGCAGCCGGTCGCCCTCGCGCCGCCCGGCCTGCCCGCCGCCGTCCCCGCCCGAGGGCTTCGGCGAGACGGCGACGGCGACCGCCGGAGCACCCGGCCCGGCGGCCTCCGCCGGCGGGACCGGCTGCGCCGGGGCCGCGGGCTGGGCGGGGATGTCGGAGGGCAGGCCGACGGGCGCGGCCTCCTGGCGAGGGCGCGTCTGTTCCTGGGGCCGGTCGGCCAGCGGCTGCCGGCCTTCGTGGGAGGTGGGCTGCTCCGTCACGCGTGGGATTCCGTCCGTCCGGGCCGGTGGTGCGATGCACTCGCTCTTCTCGCCGATGCCGCGTCCTCCGCGGGTATAAACCCCGAGTTCGCCACGGGGACGAACCCCGAGTTCTCCCCGGGGGCGCGCCCCGAGTTCTCCCCGGGGGCGCGCCCGGCGTTCTTCCCCGGGACGAACCCCGGGTTGCTCGGGTTCCCCGGGTTCCTCACGGGGGCGGACCCCGGGGAGACGATGTACGCGGACGATCCGCGGGCGGCGGCAGGGGCAGGGGGCGCGCCACCCGGGCACAGCTCCGGCACTGCTCTCCCCCTCATCGATGACGTGCGGTGACGTGTGGTCAGTTGCTGTGCTGCGTTCGGTCGGTGACGTCGTGCGTGCCCGGTTTCGGCCGTGCGGAGGACGATCCTACGTTTGGACCCCGGGGGCGCATCAAGGGTCTCATGGCGCCGTGTGCACCGGAGTGCGGTCCCAGTCCGCCGGCAGGACGGGAACGGTCCACGCGGGATCGGGTCGCCACTCCTCCCAGCCGTCCCGGAAGGGCGACCCCCAGGCCCCGACCAGCTCCACCGCCGCCGCCCCGGCGGCCCGCACCCGCTCGGCCCGCTCGGCGCTCATCAGCCCGGCCCGCTGGGCCTGGGCGAACTCGTCCTCGTCCCGCCAGAGCCAGCTGCGGTCGGGATAGACGGAGATGTCGAGGAAGTGGTCCTCGGAGTCGACGCCGCCGGCCCAGCGGCGGCGCGGCTCCTCCAGGTTCACGTACCAGCTCCGGAAGCGCCAGCCGCGCTCCCAGAAGAGCCAGACCGACCAAGGGTCGCCTGGCCGGGCGAGCTTGAGCACCCCGCTGCCCGCCCAGCGGGCGTGCTCGGTGGTGCGGGGCGCGGTGTAGCGGGTGGCGAGCGGCTCGTCGTGGACGGGGGTGCCGTCGGCGAGGACGGGCCGGACGCACTCGGTGCCGGGCGCCATCCACACGGCGAGCAGATCGGGCGTGTCGTGGACGACCGTCACCGGCCGGCAGATGTGCACCTCGTCGGTGCCGATGCCCCGGTAGCGCCAGAGGATGTGCTCCCCCGGCGCCCAGCGCTGGATGTCGTCCGAACCGCCCGCTCCTGTCATGCGCAGATTTTAGGGGCGCGCTCCCACCGGCGCTGCGGTACGGGTCACGCTTGCGTCACGTGAGAGGACGGCCGGGCTTCACGGCGGCGTCACGGCCGGGGGCGTAGGGGTACGGGGGCGCGGCCCGGGTCGTACGGGGACGGTTTCACGGCCTGGTCATGCGCAGGACGTCCAGGGCCTCGTCGAGCTGTTCGAGGGTGAGGTCGCCGCGGTCCACGTAGCCGGACTCCAGGACGACCTCCCGGATGGTCTTCCGCTCGGCCAGGGACCGCTTGGCGACCTTGGCGGCCTCCTCGTAGCCGATGTACTTGTTCAGCGGGGTGACGACGGAGGGGGAGGACTCGGCGTACTCGCGGGCGCGCTCGACGTTGGCGGTGACGCCGTCCACCGTGCGGTCGGCGAGCAGCCGGGAGGCGTTGGCCAGGAGCCGTACGGATTCCAGCAGGTTCTTGGCCATCACCGGGAGCATCACGTTGAGCTCGAAGTTCCCGGCCGCGCCGGCCACGGCGACCGTGGTGTCGTTCCCGGTGACCTGGGCGGCGACCATGAGGACCGCCTCCGGGATCACCGGGTTGACCTTGCCGGGCATGATCGAGGAGCCGGGCTGGAGGTCGGGGAGGTCGATCTCGGCCAGTCCCGTGCGGGGGCCGCTGGCCATCCAGCGCAGGTCGTTGGCGATCTTGGTGAGGGAGACGGCGATGGTCCTGAGCTGACCGGAGGTCTCCACCAGGGCGTCGCGGGCGCCCTGGGCCTCGAAGTGGTCGCGGGCCTCGGTGAAGGGCAGGCCGGTGGTGCGGGCGAGCTCGGCGACGACGGCGGCCGAGAAGCCGGGCGGGGTGTTGATGCCGGTGCCCACCGCGGTGCCGCCGAGGGGGAGTTCGGCGAGCCGGGGGAGGGAGGCGCGCAGCCGCTCGACGCCGTACCTGACCTGGGCCGCGTAGCCGCCGAACTCCTGGCCCAGGGTGACCGGGGTGGCGTCCATCAGATGCGTACGACCGGACTTCACGACCGTCGCGAATTCGGCCGATTTCCGCTCCAGGGCGGTGGCCAGGTGGTCGAGGGCCGGGATCAGGTCGCGGGTGACGGCGGCGGTGGCGGCGATGTGGATGGAGGAGGGGAAGACGTCGTTGGACGACTGCGAGGCGTTGACGTGGTCGTTGGGGTGGACGGCCCGGTCGGCCGGAAGCCGTTCGCCCGCGAGGGTGGCCAGGACCTCGTTGGTGTTCATGTTCGAGGAGGTTCCGGAGCCGGTCTGGAAGACGTCGACCGGGAAGTGCTCGTCCCAGCGGCCCTCCGCGACCTCCTCGGCGGCGGCCGCGATCGCCTCCGCCCGGTCCCGGTCGATCACCCCGAGTCCGGCGTTGACCGTGGCGGCGGCGGCCTTGATCCGGGCCAGCGCCTCGATGTGGGCGCGCTCCAGGCGCTGCCCGCTGACCGGGAAGTTCTCCACGGCCCGCTGGGTCTGCGCCCGCCACTTGGCGTGCGCGGGAACCCGCACCTCGCCCATGGAGTCGTGCTCGGTCCGGTAGCCGTCCGTGTCGTCCGTGTCGTCGTTCATGCGGTCGTTCGTTCCGTCGTTCATGACTCACAACCTCCTGAAAAAGATGAGCACTTGTCTTGTTCGATGTATTCCCAAGGCGCGTACCGGCCAGTAAAAACCGTGGGTAACCCCACTTCCAGGAGGCGCAATGACGCGCACCAGGTACAGACTCCGGTGGCCCATCGCCGCCGTCGCCGCGGCGGCCGCCGCACTCGGCACCATGACCGCCGCCGCCCCGGCCGGCGCGGCCGAGACCGGTACGAGGGCCGCCGTCGCCTCCGTACCGCTCCCGGCCGAACTGGAGGCGATCCGGGCCGCCGAGGCCACCAGGATCTACGGCAGCCCCGAGGAACGCCCCCTCGACCAGCGCAAGACCGGCCTCATCTCGCTCGGCGACAGCGAGATCTCCGGCGAGGGCGTCGGCAACTACGACCCGGCGACCAACACCTCGTCCAACCAGTGCCACCGCTCGCCCGACACCGCGATCCACCGGACCGGCATCGCCGCGGACCTCACCTTCAACGTGGCCTGCTCGGGCGCGTACACCGGCAACATCCGCATCGGCGGCTCGAAGCAGTACGCCGACGAGCTGGTGCAGAGCGACAGCCTCGCCATCAAGGCCCGCAACACCCGGATCAAGATGATCGTGCTGGTCGCCGGCGCCAACGACGACCTCCAGTTCGGCCCCGTCATGACCGACTGCGTCACCCGCTGGATCCTCAGCCAGGGCGCCTGTGAGCCGAAGTACGCCCCCGGCTGGCAGGCCCGCGTCGACGGGCTCCGCCCCAAGGTCGAGGCCACCGTCGGCGACCTCCGCAAGGTCATGCGCGACGCGGGGTACGCGGACGACGCGTACAAGCTGGTGGTCATGGGCTACCCGAGCCCGATCGGCCCCGACTTCTACGACAACCCGAACTTCCCCGGCAAGCTCCCCGGCGGCTGCGCCGGATACGACTCCGACGCCAAGTGGGGCCGCAACTACGCGGTTCCGACCTTCGAGAAGGGCATCCGCGCGGCGGCGAACGCCACGGGCGCCACCTACCTCGACAGTTCGCGGCTCTTCCACGGCCACGAGGTCTGCATGGAGGACGCCTGGGCCCGCGGGCTCTACCTGGACCTCGCCGACCACTTCCCGTGGGACGAGAACACCGCCCGGCAGTCCTTCCACCCCAACTACCGCGGCCACGGCGCCTTCGCCTCCTGCCTGACCCAGCTCTACGCCTCGGGCCTGCGCGAGGCGAGCTGCGCCGACGTGAACTCCACCGGCACCCCGACGCTCTTCCCGCTCGCCTGGGACGACGCGTACAAGCCGCTGCGGAACGAGGCCACCGGCAACTGCCTCGACGTCGCCGCCGCCACGTCCGCCAACAACACCGCCGTCCTCGGCTGGGACTGCCACGGCGGACGCAACCAGGGCTGGTGGTACGACTCCGCCCGCAAGACCCTCCACACCGAACTGACCCAGGACCGCTGCCTGGACGTGCCGGGAGCCGCGTACCAGACCGGCAAGGCGCTCATCATCTGGAACTGCAGCGGCGCCGCCAACCAGAAGTTCGTCCGGGACGGCGCCACGATCCGGCCCGCGGCCGCGACCGGCCTCTGCCTCACGCAGGGGGCGGCGAAGGAGCCGGTCCGGCTCCAGAACTGCGACGGATCGGCGAACCAGAAGTTCGCCTGAGCCGATCGCCCCGATGACGTCGTGGCCCTCCGTCCGGTGCGGGACGGAGGGCCACGGCCGTTCGCGGGAGAGCGCTCAGGACAGCTTGAGGGTCGACTTCGCCAGTTCGTACGCCGGGATCATCGCCCGGTGCTCCTCGGGGTCGAGGCCGCCGAGCTCCACGACGACCGTGCCCTTCGCGGTCTCCACCGCGAACGACCGCTTCTCCTTGTCCTCGTCGAGGAGTTCGACGTGCACGCTGTAGCGGGCCTCCACGACGGGCAGCCCGCCCGCCGTCGTGTCCGTCAGGGCAAGCCCCTTGCTGCCCTTCTCGGCCTTCACGAAGGCGGTCAGGGTGGCCTTGGCCGGGCCCTTCGGCGCGGTCCACACCCGCAGGAAACCGATGTGCCCGGCGCCCTTGGCGTTCACCTCGCAGACGACCGTGGCCGGGCCCTGCCGCAGCAGTTCGGCGAAGTCGGGGTCGGCGGGCGGGCTGACCGCCTTCGGCTTCCAGTCCTCCGCGAAGGAGAAGGACACGGGCAGGGAGCAGGCCGTGCCGGGCCCGCCGAGCGAGCCCCCGGCGGCAGCGACCGCGGGGGTGGTGGGCGTGGGGGTGGCGGGCGTGGCCTTCGTCGGAGGCGCGGCGGCCTCCTGCTCCGTACCGCCGCAGCCGGTCAGCAGCAGGCCCAGGGCGGCGACGGCGACGGTTGCGAGGAGGGGTGATCTTTCTGGCATGCGCTCATCATCTCCGACCGGGGTGCGGGCCCCCGGACCCGGCCGGACAATGGGTGGCGAGCCTCGGGGACATCCGCCACCCACAGGAGGACGGACATGAGCCGCAGCTTCAGGAGGATCGGCGCGCTCGGCGCCGCGACGGCGGCGGCCGTCGCCTTCACGGCCGCCGCACCGGTGGCCGCCGCCGCACCCGCCGCCGACGGCTTCGAGTTCACCCTCTACGCCAAAGAGGTCCCGACGGACGAGAGCGGAGAGGAGACGGGCGCGGCACCCCAGGTCGGGGACTCCTTCGCCTTCGCCGACGACCTCTACCGCACCAAGGGCGGGGAGAAGATCGGCAAGGACGGCGTCAGCTGCACCGTGGTGCGCGCCGGCGACCCGATCGACACGCTCTGCGTCGGCACCTTCGCCCTGACCGGAGGACCGGGCGGCCACCTCACCGGGCAGGCGATGCTCTCCGTCGACCCCTCGAACGAGGCGCCCGCCGCGTTCGACATCGCGATCACCGGAGGCACGGGCGACTTCAAGGACGCCCGTGGCTGGATCCGCTCCACCCCCGACGGGGACTACTCGAAGCTGGAGTTCCACATCACCCGCTAGCGGGTGGGCCGTCAGGACAGCTTGCCGTAGTCCGGCAGCTTGAAGGCGCGTTCGGCGTGGCCGCCGACGATGTCGGTCGTGTTGTTCCCGATGTTCGCGATGATCGTGTAGCCCTTGGCCTCGATCTCGGCGCGCTTCTCCGTCTTGTACGCGCTGACCTCGGCGAAGAGGTCGGGCAGCGAGCGCACGTACAGCCCGTCCACCGGGTAGCCGACCTTCTTCAGGTTCCACTCGGTGAGGGAGTGGATGATCCCCGGGCGGGCGGTCACGAAGAAGACCTTCACCCCGCGCGCGTGCGCGTCCCGGACCAGGGCGTGGACCTCGGGGATGGCCGGGGTCGGCAGCTCCCAGAACGGGTGGAAGTCCGTCTCCAGGGAGCTGTTGTCGATGTCGAGGACGATCGCCTGCTTCTCCGTACCGGCGTCCTTCGCCCGCTCCTCGATGTACGGACGGGCCTCGGCGACGACCGCCGCCACGTCACGGCGCCAGGTCCCGTAGTCCACGTTCGCGAGGGCGGCGGCCGAGGCGAGGTGGGTGTCGGGGTCGGCGGCGGAGGCGGCGGGCGCGGGCCCGACGACGAGGAGGGCGGTGAGGCCGAGGGCCGCGGCGGCCTTGGCCTGGGTGGGGACGGAGGGCATGGGGGCTCCCGAGTGGTCGACCGGCTCAGTGGTTGACATGCTCGCGACCCATACTGACCAGTAAGTGGCCGGCTGACTACCGGTCGGTAGCGACTTTCGGAGCGGAACATGACGGCGCCCCCGGTCCACGGGGGGACCGGGGGCGCCGCGGAGCGCTACCCGGGGTTACGACAGCTGGGAGCCCTGGCGCACCGGGATGTGAGTGAACGTCGGCTCCGGCGCCGGGTTCTGGAAGAAGTCGTTGCCCTTGTCGTCGACGACGATGAACGCGGGGAAGTCCTCGACCTCGATCTTCCAGACGGCCTCCATGCCGTCCTCCTCGTTGTCCAGGACCTCGATCTTCTTGATGCAGTCCTGGGCGAGGCGGGCGGCCGGGCCGCCGATGGAGCCGAGGTAGAAGCCGCCGTGCGTGCCGCAGGCGTCGGTGACCTGCTGGGAGCGGTTGCCCTTGGCGAGCATCACCATCGAGCCGCCCGCCGCCTGGAACTGCTCCACGTACGAGTCCATGCGGCCGGCCGTCGTCGGGCCGAAGGAACCGGAGGCGTACCCCTCGGGGGTCTTCGCCGGACCCGCGTAGTAGACCGGGTGGTCCTTCATGTACTGCGGCATGTCCTCGCCCGCGTCGAGCCGCGCCTTGATCTTCGCGTGCGCGATGTCACGGGCGACCACCAGCGAGCCGGTGAGGGAGAGACGGGTCTTGACCGGGTACTTGGTCAGCTCCGCGAGGATCTCGTCCATCGGCTGGTCGAGGTCGATCCTGACGACGTCACCCGACTCGTCGAGGTGCTCGTCGGTGGTCTCCGGCAGGAAGCGCGCCGGGTCGGTCTCCAGCTGCTCCAGGAAGACGCCCTCGGCGGTGATCTTCGCGACGGCCTGGCGGTCGGCCGAGCAGGAGACGGCGATCGCGACGGGCAGCGAGGCGCCGTGGCGGGGGAGGCGGACCACGCGCACGTCGTGGCAGAAGTACTTGCCGCCGAACTGCGCGCCGATGCCGATCTTCTGCGTCAGCTCGAAGACCTTCTCCTCCAGCTTCTTGTCGCGGAAGCCGTGACCGGTCTCGGCGGAACCCTCGGTGGGCAGCTCGTCCAGGTAGTGCGCGGAGGCGTACTTCGCGGTCTTGAGCGCGAACTCGGCGCTGGTGCCGCCGACGACGATCGCCAGGTGGTACGGCGGGCAGGCGGCCGTGCCGAGCGAACGGATCTTCTCCTCCAGGAACTTCATCATGCTCGCCTCGTTGAGGACGGCCTTCGTCTCCTGGTAGAGGAAGGACTTGTTGGCGGAGCCGCCGCCCTTCGCCATGAAGAGGAACTTGTACGCGCCGCCGTCGGTCGCGTACAGCTCGATCTGCGCGGGCAGGTTCGAGCCGGTGTTCTTCTCCTCCCACATGGTCACCGGGGCCATCTGCGAGTACCGCAGGTTGAGCTTGGTGTACGCGTCGTAGATGCCCTTGCTGAGGGCCTCCTCGTCCCGGCCCCGCGTGAGCACGTTCTGCCCGCGCTTGCCCATGACGATCGCGGTGCCGGTGTCCTGGCACATGGGCAGGACGCCCGCGGCGGCGATGTTCGCGTTCTTCAGCAGGTCGAGCGCGACGAACTTGTCGTTGCTCGACGCCTCCGGGTCGTCGATGATCTTCCGGAGCTGGGCCAGGTGGGCCGGGCGCAGGTAGTGCTGGATGTCGTGGATCGCCTCGGCGGCCAGCTTGCGCAGCGCCTCCGGCTCGACCTTGAGGAACGTACGGCCGTCGGCCTCGAAGGTGGAGACGCCCTCGGCGGTCACCAGGCGGTAGGGCGTGGTGTCCTCTCCCAGGGGGAGCAGATCGGAGTACGCAAACTCTGGCATGACGGCAGCCATTCCTCACTCGGCAGACAGCAGCGCGCCGCCTCCGTTGGCGGGCGCGCCCTCCAGCGTAGAACGAGGGCGGGGCCCCGATCCTGTGAGGTAAGGCTCACCGGGGGCCGGGACCGCGCCGATGTGGAGTGTTGCGTCGCGCGTCGGCCGCGCCTCGCGTCGGCCGCGTCGCGCGTCCCCTAGGGGAGAGATGGGGGTTCGCATCCCTGGTCGCGATCTATCGCGTGTGCCAGGGTGGATGCGTGGACCTCGAAAAGCAGCCCGATCCCGCGCAGCAGCCCGCCGCGACCCCGCCCGAGGCGCCGGCACCGCCCACGCCGCCCGTGGCCCCCGCCCCGCCCACCGCTCCCGCCCATGCCGACCCCCAGGGCTCCCTCCGGGCCTCCGACGCCGACCGGGACCGGATCGCGGAGATTCTGGCGGAGGCGCTGGCGCAGGGGCGGCTGGACGCGGCGGAGCACGCGGAGCGGGTCGAGGCGGTCTACCGGGCGAAGACCATGGGCGAGCTGGAGCCGATCGTGCGGGACCTGCCGGCCACCGACGGCCCGAGCGGCGCCCCGGCGGGCGGCGCGGCCGGCGCGCGGACGGAGCCGGTGCCCGCGGCGTACGGGCCCGAGGACGTGGAGGGGAACGCGGACCAGCTGGTCGCGGTCTTCTCCAGCACCACCCGCAAGGGCCGCTGGCGGGTCGCCCGCCGCACCAACGCCTTCTCGATCTTCGGGAACATCGAGATCGACCTGACCGAGGCGATCTTCGCCCAGCCGCTCACCACCATCAACGCCACCTCGATCTTCGGGAACGTCGAGATACGCGTCCCCGAGAACATCAGCCTCCGCGGAACCGGCACCGGCATCCTCGGGAACTTCGAGGTCACCTCCCTGGAGGGGGTCGACCCGCAGGCACCGCTGGTGGTGGTCAACGGCTACGCGGTGCTCGGGAACGTGGAGGCGAGACCCAAGCGCGGCAAGCGGGTCATCGACCTCCAGAGCAAGCCCCGCAAGCACCTGGGCCACTGACCGACCGTCACCGACCGACCGTCATCGACCGGCCGCTGCCGACACGGCCGGCGGGTATCGGCCACGAGGTGACCGGAATACGTCACCGGTGCTCCGGACTCCGGATGGGCGGCCTACGCGGTGCATAGGCGCGCGCACAGCGGGTAGGGCTGCTGCATCGCTGCTCGCTCGCGAAGCCGTCGTCAGGAGTAGATCGTGTTGCAACTGCCGCACCAGCCCCTCCCGGTAGCCGCCGTGCCGCCCCAGCGTGCTCCCGCGCGGGAGGACGAGGACGGCCCCTGGCACGCGGAGGCGGTGTGCCGCCGGGACGAGGCGGGACTCTTCTTCGCCCCCTCCAAGGAGCCGACCGCCGCCCGGCTCGCCCGGGAGGAGGCGGCCAAGCGGGTCTGCGCTCGCTGCCCGGTGATGGTCGACTGCCGCGAGCACGCGCTGCTCCAGCCGGAGCCGTACGGCGTGTGGGGCGGGCTCACCGCCGCCGAGCGCCGGGTGGTGCTGGCCCGGCGCCGGCGCCGCGAGGTGGAGCTGCGCAAGGCGGCCGCGGCGGAGCGGATCGCCCAGGCCGGCTGACGGGCCGGACCCCGGTTCCGTACGGGAAGGGGCGCCCCCACCGCACATGGGGGCGCCCCTCTTCGTACCTGCCGTCGTCCCGCCGAGCCGGTTCGCCGGATCGGTTCGCCCGGTGTCGGTTCGCCCGGTGTCAGTTCGCCCGGTCGAAGTCGATCTTGCTGTACGCGCGCAGCTTCGAGAGCCGGTGCGTGGAGTCGATCTGGCGGATCGTGCCGGACTTGGAGCGCATGACCAGCGACTGGGTGGTCGCGGTCTCGGAGCGGTAGCGCACCCCGCGCAGCAGCTCGCCGTCGGTGATGCCGGTGGCGACGAAGAACACGTTGTCGCCGCTGACGAGGTCGTTCGTGGTGAGGACCCGGTCCAGGTCGTGGCCGGCGTCGAGGGCCTTCTGCCGCTCGGCGTCGTCCTTCGGCCACAGCTTGCCCTGGATGACGCCGCCGAGGCACTTTATGGCGCAGGCCGAGATGATGCCCTCGGGCGTGCCGCCGATGCCCATGAGCAGGTCGACGCCGGTGCCCTCGCGGGCGGCCATGATCGAACCGGCCACGTCGCCGTCCGAGATGAACTTGATCCGGGCGCCGGTCTCGCGGATCTCCTTGACCATGCCCTCGTGGCGGGGGCGGTCCAGGATGACCACGGTGACGTCCTCGGCCTGCATGCCCTTGGCCTTGGCGACCCGGCGGATGTTGACCGAGACGGGCGCGTTGATGTCGACGAAGTCGGCGGCCTCGGGGCCGGTGACCAGCTTGTCCATGTAGAAGACCGCGGACGGGTCGAACATGGCGCCGCGGTCCGCGGCGGCGAGCACGGCGATGGCGTTCGGCATGCCCTTGGCGTTCAGGGTGGTGCCGTCGATCGGGTCCACGGCGATGTCGACCTCGGCCCCGGTGCCATCGCCGACCCGCTCGCCGTTGTAGAGCATCGGCGCCTCGTCCTTCTCGCCCTCGCCGATGACGACGACGCCGTTCATCGAGACGGTCGAGATGAGGGTCCGCATCGCGTTGACCGCGGCGCCGTCCGCGCCGATCTTGTCGCCGCGGCCGACCCAGCGGCCGGCGGCCATGGCGGCGGCCTCGGTCACCCGGACCAGTTCGAGGGCCAGGTTGCGGTCGGGGGCCTCGGGGGAGACCTCAAGCTCGGGAGGGAGGTGGTGCTCGGTCATCGGAGCGCACCTTTCTGTACGACGACGGCCGGAAAAAAGAGGGTGCTGCGACTCTATCGCCAGGTCGACAAATTGAGCAGAGGGGCCCACGTATGAGCGCGGGACCGCGATGCGAACATAGGGGGCGTGGCAGCTAAGCGAGGCAGGCAGACGGTACGCGGGATGTTCCAGTCCCTCGGGGTGATCATGGTCGCCGCGGGGGTCATGTATCTCTTCGTCCCGCACGACGAGAACGTGGAACCGGTGGAGGCCAAGGACTACCGGGTCGAGCTGATCACGGCCCAGCGCGCGGCGCCGTACCCGGTGCTCGCCCCCGAGGGCCTCGGCGACGACTGGAAGGCGACGGTCGTCTCGTACAAGCGCGAGCAGGGCGACGCCTGGAAGCTCGGCTTCCTCTCCCCGGACGCCCAGTACGTGTCGGTCAACCAGTCGACCGCGGAGCCGAAGAAGTTCGTGCCCAAGATCACGCACGAGGCCAAGGACACCGGCAGGACGCAGACGGTGGCCGGCCAGGTGTGGCAGCGCTGGGAGGGCCCCAAGTACGACGCGCTGGTGCGGACCGAGGGCGGGACGACCACGGTCGTCACCGGCACGGCCTCCTTCGAGCGACTCGCGGAGATGGCGGGCGCGCTCCGGGCGCAGCAGGCCTGACCGCGCGGAGAAGCACACGGAAGAACCCCCGGCGCCCGGCGCCGGGGGTTCTTCCGCGTGGGGACCGGGGGTCCGGCTCAGACGGTGGTGATGACGTCGTCGTAGGCCAGGCGCGGGGAGCGCGGGAACGAGGCGTCCTCACCCGGCTTGCCGATGTTGACGACCATCAGCGGGGTGTGGTCGTCGTCCAGGAACTCCTTCTGGACGCCGGCGAAGTCCAGGCCGGTCATCGGGCCGGCGGCCAGGCCGGCGGCGCGGACGCCGACGATGAAGTAGGCGGCCTGGAGGGCGGCGTTCACCAGGGCGGACTGCTCGCGGACCGGACGCTCGGAGAAGAACACGTCCTTGGCCTGCGGGAAGTGCGGGAACAGGACCGGGAGCTCCTCGTGGAACTCGTTGTCGGCGGAGAGGATCGCGACCAGCGGGGCGGTGGCGGTCTTGGCCTGGTTGCCCTCGGCCATGTGCTTCACCAGGCGCGCACGGGCCTCCTCGGAGCGGACCAGCGTGATGCGCAGCGGGGTCTGGTTGAAGGCGGTGGGGCCGTACTTCACCAGGTCGTAGATCGCCTGGACCTGCTCGTCGGTCACCGGCTCGTCGGTGAACGTGTTGGCGGTGCGGGCCTCGCGGAAGAGGAGGTCCTGGGCGGCGGAGTCGAGAACGAGAGACATGCTGCGTACCTTCCGGACTGCAAGAGGGCCGCCCGGCAGGGGTCCGGGCGATGTCTCGAAGGTACGCCCAAGGTTGGTGAAAATTCAACTATCTAATCCGGATAGTGATCCGCTTCACTTCGCCCAGTCTAGCGGGACCCGCATCCCCGAGAGCCCTTCGCTCATCGCCGCCTGCCGCCTGCCGCCTGCCGCCTGCCGCCTGCCGCCTGCCGCCTGCCGCCTGCCGCCTGCCGCCTGCCGCCTGCCGCCGTGCCTGTCTTCACCCCGGCCCGTTTCCGCCCTGGGCGTCTCCGCCTCTCCGGCCTCGCCTCCCTCTCCGCCCTTACTCGTCCCCGTCCTCCTCCTCGTCCGCCTCCCGGTCGGCCGCCAGGGAGGCGTCGAGGCGGGCTCTGGCGCCTTCCAGCCAGTGCCGGCAGACCTTTGCCAGCTCCTCGCCGCGTTCCCAGAGCGCCAGGGACTCCTCCAGGGTCGTCCCGCCCGCCTCCAGGCGCCGGACCACCTCGACCAGCTCGTCGCGGGCCTCCTCGTAACCGAGCGCCGCCGTCGTCTCCGTACCGCTCGCCATCTCTTCTCCGCTCTCCTCGACCTGTCCGATTCCGTATCCGTATCCGTATCCGTATCCGTACCGACTGCCGACCACCGACTGCCGACCACCGGCTACCGGCTACCGGCTCACGCGCGCCGCACCGTGAACTCGCCCTCGGCCACCCGGGCCCGCAGCTCCTCGCCCGCCGCGACCTCCGCCTCCGTGCGGACCACCGCGCCGTCCGCCCGCTGGAGCACCGCGTACCCGCGCTCCAGGGTCGCCGCCGGGGAGAGCGCCCGTACCCGCGCCCGGGTGTGCGCCAGCTCCGACTCCGCCCGGTCGAGGAGGTGCCCGAAGACCCGTCGGCCGCGCGCCCGGAGGGCGTCCAGCTCGTCCTCCCGGACCTCCACCATCCGCTGGGGCTGCTCCATCACCGGCCGGGCCAGCGCCTGCGCGAGCCCGCGCTCCTCCCGCTCGACGAGCCCCCGGACGGTTCGCAGCGCCCGGTCCCGAAGGCCGCGCACCCGCTCCAGCTCCTCGCCCACGTCGGGGACGACCTTCTTCGCCGCGTCCGTCGGGGTGGAGGCCCGCAGGTCGGCCACCAGGTCGAGCAGCGGGGTGTCCGGCTCGTGCCCGATCGCGGACACCACCGGCGTCCGGCACGCGGCCACCGCCCGTACCAGCTGCTCGTCCGAGAAGGGCAGCAGGTCCTCGACGCTGCCACCGCCCCGGGCCACCACGATCACGTCCACGTCCTCGTGGGCGTCCAGCTCCCGCACCGCCTCGATCACCTGCGGCACCGCCTTCACGCCCTGCACCGGCACGTTCCGCACCTCGAAGCGGACGGCCGGCCACCTCCGCCGCGCGTTCTCGAGCACGTCCCGCTCGGCGGCCGAGGCCCGGCCGCAGACCAGGCCGATCAGGCGGGGCAGGAACGGCAGTGGCTTCTTCCGGTCGAGCGCGAAAAGACCCTCCGCGGCCAGCCCCCGCTTCAGCTGCTCAAGGCGGGCCAGCAGCTCGCCGACCCCCACCGGTCTGATCTCCGCCGCCCGCAGCGACAGCTGCCCGCGCGGCGCGTACCACTCCGGCTTGGCGTGCACGACGACCCGCGCACCCTCCGAGACGACGTCGGCCACCGCGTCGAAGACCTGCCGGTAGCAGGTCACCCCGATGGAGACGTCGTACGAGGGATCCCGCAGCGTCAGGAAGACGACCCCGGCCCCGGGGCGCCGCGAGAGCTGCGTGATCTGCCCCTCGACCCAGATCGCTCCCAGCCGGTCGATCCACCCCCCGATCATCCGGGAGACCTCACCGACGGGCAGCGGCGTTTCGGCGGACGTAGTCAGAGCCATGCACCGAGCGTAACGGCGCCCTACGACAACGTCAGCGCCCCGCGACCCCCGAGCCGGAAGGCTCGACCGCCGATCCGAAAGCCCGGCCCCACCAGCCCCCGCCCCCAGAAGCCGCCACCCTCAAGGGTTCCGGTCCCCTCCCGCTCCAGAGGCATCGACCTCCGACGGCCCAGGTCGAAGGCCCGCGCCCCCCTCGCCCCCGCTCACCCCCCACCAGGCCGCCGACCAGCCCCCTGCACCGCCAGCACCACCAGCCCCACGCCCAGCCAGACCACGCCCACCACCTGGGCCGACACCGACGCCTCCACGATCACCGCGACCAGGATCGCCGCGCCGGTCACCGGCAGCACGACGTGCCGCAGCCAGTGCGGCGGGCCCTCCGCCCGCTGGACCGCGAACCAGCCCACCACGCTCGCGTGCAGCAGGACGAAGGCCGTCAGGGCGCCGACGTCCACCACCGAGACCAGGTGGTCGAGGCCGTCGTCGCGGCGGGCCGCCCAGACCGCCGCGATCATCGTCACCGCCGCCGACACGAGCAGCGCCACCCGGGGCACGCCCGCGTCGGTCCGTGCCAGCGCGTGCGGCAGCCGTCCCTCGCGGCCCATCGCGAAGAGCAGCCGGCTGCCTGCCGCCTGCCCGGCCAGCGCCGCGAAGGCCGCGCCGATCGCCTTCGACACGGCGACCAGATCGTGCAGCCAGCCGCCCACCGACGCGTCCACGGCGTCGTAGAACGCGGACCCCTGCCGTACCGGCTCGGCCGCGAGCTCCGCCGAGGAGACCGGCTCCAGGAGCGCCACCAGCCAGGTCTGGGCGACGAAGAGGGCGCCCGCGAGCACCAGGCAGAAGAGCAGCGCCCGCGCCACCTTCGCCGAGCCGCCGGTGACCTCCTCCGCGAAGGTCGCGATCGCGTCGAAGCCCAGGTACGACAGGACCGCCACCGACACCGCGCCGATCACCGCCGCGAGCGAGAAGGTCCCGTCGCCGGTGAGCGGCGACCACCAGTCGCGCTGTGCCCCGTCCCGTACCAGGACCACCACCGCCGACACCACGAAGACCAGCAGCACCACGATCTCCATCGCGAGCACCGCGAAGCCGACGCGGGCCGCCGCCCGCACCCCCCACAGGTTGAGCAGGGTGGTCACCACCACCGCGATCCCCGTCCAGACCCACCGGTGCACCTCGGGCACCAGCGCCTCCATCGCGATCCCCGCGAAGAGGTACGCGACGGCCGGGATCAGCAGGTAGTCGAGCATCGCCATCCAGCCGGCGACGAAACCGGGCGCCTCGCCGAGCCCCTTGCGGGCGTACGCGAAGACCGAGCCGGCCTGCGGGGCGACCCGGACCATCTGCGCGTAGCTGAAGGCCGTGAACGCCATGGCCACCGTCGCCACGACGTACACCAGTGCGACGGCGCCGTGGGACTTCGCGTCGAGCGTGCCGAAGACGCCGACCGGCGCCATCGGGGCGATGAACAGCAGCCCGTACACGACCAGGTCACGGAAGCCGAGCGTCCGCCGCAGACTCTCGTGATCCGAAAACCCGGGCGGCCCGGCCTGCCCCGACCGCCCGGCCCGTCCCGGCCGCTCCGGCCCCCGCCCGTCCCCCTCCACCCCCGCGTTCTCAGCCATGGCGTCAGTTTCGGCCACGGCCGTGCTCCAGCCGCTCACCGACGCGGCCTTACGATGGGACGCATGACTGCAACGCCCGCGCCGACGCCCGAGTCCGCCCCCGCGAACCAGAGCGCCGCCGACCGCCCGAAGCGTGTCCTGCTCGCCGCTCCCCGCGGCTACTGCGCGGGCGTGGACCGTGCCGTGATCGCCGTGGAGAAGGCCCTGGAGCAGTACGGGGCCCCCGTCTACGTCCGCCACGAGATCGTCCACAACAAGTACGTGGTCCAGACCCTGGAGCGGAAGGGCGCGATCTTCGTCGACCAGGCCACCGAGGTCCCGCCGGGCAACATCGTGATGTTCTCCGCGCACGGCGTTGCCCCGACCGTCCACGAGGAGGCCCGCCGGGGCCGGCTCGCGACGATCGACGCGACCTGCCCGCTGGTCACCAAGGTCCACAAGGAGGCCATCCGGTACGCCAAGGAGGACTTCGACATCCTCCTCATCGGCCACGAGGGCCACGAGGAGGTCATCGGCACCTCAGGCGAGGCCCCCGACCACATCCAGCTCGTCGACGGCCCCGAGGACGTCGCCAAGGTCGAGGTCCGCGACCCCTCCCGGGTCGTCTGGCTCTCCCAGACCACCCTCTCGGTCGACGAGACCATGGAGACGGTCGACGCCCTCAAGGACAAGTTCCCGCAGCTCGTCTCCCCGCCGTCGGACGACATCTGCTACGCCACGCAGAACCGCCAGACCGCGATCAAGGAGCTGGCCGGCCAGGCCGAGCTCGTCATCGTCGTCGGCTCCAAGAACTCCTCGAACTCGCAGCGCATGGTCGACGTCGCCCTCCAGGCCGGCGTCCCCGCCGCGTACCTGGTGGACTTCGCCAGTGAGATCGACGAGGCCTGGCTGGAGGGCGTGACCTCGGTCGGCCTCTCCTCCGGCGCCTCCGTCCCGGACGTGCTGGTCCAGGAGGTCCTGGAGTGGCTCTCCGAGCGCGGCTACGCCGACGTGGAGATCGTCAAGACCGCCGACGAGTCCCTCACCTTCTCGCTCCCCAAGGAGCTCCGCCGCGACTTGCGCGCCGAGGCCGCCGAGCTCGTCAAGGAGTAGCCGAGGAGTAGGAGCGGCCCCCGCCGGTTAGCGTGAGTCCATGAACGTCTTCGGAGTGGACATCGGCGGCTCGGGCATCAAGGGCGCCCCCGTGGACCTGGAGCGGGGCGCCCTCGCCGAGGAACGGCACAAGGTCCTCACCCCGCGGCCCGCGACACCGGACGATGTCGCGGGCCGCGTCGCGGAGGTCGTACGGCACTTCGGCTGGACCGGCCCGATCGGCGTCACCTTCCCCGGCGTCGTCACCGGCAGCACGGTCCGTACCGCCGCCAACGTCGACGCGTCCTGGATCGGCACCGACGCCGGCGCGCTCATCGGCGAGGCCGTCGGCGGCCTCCCCGTCACCGTCCTCAACGACGCCGACGCGGCCGGGGTGGCCGAGATGACCTTCGGCGCCGGCCGGGGCCGCACCGGCACGGTGATCATGCTGACCCTCGGCACCGGCATCGGCTCCGCCGTCTTCACCGACGGCCGCCTGGTCCCCAACACGGAGCTGGGCCACCTGGAGCTCAAGGGCCACGACGCCGAGAAGCGCGCCTCCTCGAAGGCGCGCGAGGACGAGGAGCTGAGCTGGGAGCAGTGGGCCACCAAGCGGCTCCGGAAGTACCTGGCCCACGTGGAGATGCTCTTCTCCCCGGAGCTGTTCATCCTCGGCGGGGGAGTGAGCCGCAAGGCCGACAAGTTCCTCCCGTACCTCGACGGCCTCCGCACCGAGGTCGTCCCCGCGGAACTGAAGAACGACGCCGGCATCGTCGGCGCGGCGATGGCCACGAGCACGCGGGGACCGGGGCGCGCCTAGCGGGGGCGGGGGGCGCCTGGTGGGAACGGGGGGCGGGGGGTACGAGTACGGGACGGGCGCGGTCTCGCGTACGGCTACGGGCTCGGCCGCCGACCGCGCGCGGCGGCCTGATTCCGCCGGACGGCACCGGAGCCGGTTCCGGTACCAGCACCAGCACCGGTACCGGACCTGCTACCAGCGCCACCGCCGGGCCCGGTAGCGGCACCGGGCCCGCCGCGAGGAGCCCCGGCCGGATGCCCCGCCCCGACGGGCCGACGCCGTCGCCGGCCCATCTCCCGTACCTTCCGTACGCTCGCGATGAGCCCGGCGACCAGCGTGCCGCCGTACAGCCAGCCCGCGTGCACGGCGAGCGCCGTGACCACGGCCATCGCCTGGCCGCCGAAGCCCCCGGTGCCGCCCGCGATCGGCACCACGCCCACCGCGAAGGCGATCGGGACGGCGATCGGGGCCGTGACGAGGTCGGCGGTACGGACCCAGAGCGCGGTGAGCGCGCTCACGGGCAGGAACAGCAGCCCGAACGCCAACGGCGAACCGTCCAGGACCAGCCAGTCCAGGAAGCCGACGAGGAGCATCGCCGCCGCGGCGAAGAGCCCCGCGCCGAGACCGGTGAGCCGGGGCGCGGGCAGCCGCCGCAGGGCCTGCACCACCGGCGGCGCCGGCCGTCGTGCGGCGGCCGGGGTGCCGACCCGGTAGACGGTGGCCGCCCCGGCCCCTTCCACAAGGGCCCCGGGCGGTGTGAGCGGGGTCTGCGGCCGTCGGCGGCCTTGCGGCTGACTTGTCCTGTGCTGCTCCACCTCCCCAACGTAGGTCGGGAGGCGGCGGGAGGGGCCCGGGACACGCCCTTTGGGTGATCTCGGGCCGCAGTTCGACGGAACTCGACGGAACCCGACGGAAGCCGACCGGCGGCGGGCCGCGGCCTGGTCGGCGGGGGTCGTGCCGGTCCCCCGTAAACTGGGGGATCGACCCACCACCTCATCCTCATCCTTATCTAGGGAAGTCGCCACCGTGTCGCTCACGATTGGAATCGTCGGTCTGCCGAATGTCGGCAAGTCGACCCTGTTCAACGCCCTGACCAAGAACGACGTGCTGGCGGCCAACTACCCGTTCGCCACGATCGAGCCCAACGTCGGCGTCGTCGGCGTCCCCGACGCCCGCCTGACCAAGCTCGCCGAGATCTTCGGCTCGCAGCGCATCCTTCCGGCCACCGTCGACTTCGTCGACATCGCCGGCATCGTGCGTGGCGCGAGCGAGGGCGAGGGCCTGGGCAACAAGTTCCTGGCGAACATCCGCGAGTCGGACGCGATCTGCCAGGTCATCCGTGCCTTCAAGGACGAGAACGTCGTGCACGTCGACGGCAAGGTCTCGCCCAAGGACGACATCGAGACGATCAACACCGAGCTGATCCTGGCCGACCTCCAGACCATCGAGAAGGTCCTCCCGCGCCTCCAGAAGGAGTCGCGGATCAAGAAGGACGTGGCCCCGAAGGTGGCGGCGGTCGAGGCCGCGAAGGAGATCCTGGAGCGCGGCGACACCCTCTTCTCCCAGGGCGTCGTCCAGGGCTCGGAGAAGGCGGAGCTCCTCCACGACCTCCACCTCCTCACCACCAAGCCCTTCCTCTACGTCTTCAACGTCGACGAGGACGAGCTGACGGACGACGCCTTCAAGGACGAGCAGCGCGCCCTCGTCGCCCCCGCCGAGGCGATCTTCCTCAACGCCAAGCTGGAGGCGGACCTCGCCGAGCTCGACGAGGCGGACGCCATGGAGCTCCTGGAGTCCGTCGGCGCCGAGGAGCCCGGCCTCGCCACCCTCGCCCGCGTCGGCTTCGACACCCTCGGCCTCCAGACCTACCTCACGGCAGGCCCGAAGGAAGCCCGAGCCTGGACGATCAAGAAGGGCGCCACGGCCCCCGAGGCGGCCGGCGTCATCCACACCGACTTCCAGAAGGGCTTCATCAAGGCCGAGGTCGTCTCCTTCGCCGACCTCGTGGAAACGGGCTCGGTCGCCGAAGCCCGCGCCAAGGGCAAGGCCCGCATGGAGGGCAAGGAGTACGTCATGCAGGACGGGGACGTGGTGGAGTTCCGCTTCAACGTGTAGCGGGTGACATACCACCACGTCGCTGATCTGGCAAACGTGCAGGTCAGATGGGGTCCGACTCTTCGGAGTCGGGCCCCTTCGTTTTTACCGTGCTGGATAGGTGCTGGATATTCTGACCCCTCGTCACCTGTCATCACCCCTCATCATCCGTACCGTGCTGGATTCGTGCTGGATGCCGACGGATCGCGCGGGTGTGGAGGGGGTACGGCCGTGAGCGGGGGGTCACGGATCCGGGCGTGGGGCTGTTCAGCACACATTCTTCACAGGCTTAACGGCCGTTGCGGAAACAAATCTCGACCCGCCCGACGTTGTTGATCTCCCACGCGACAACGGGGGTGGTGGGCTTGAAACTGTTCCGTACGGATGCAACGAAAAGCGGCGCGACCGAGGTCACGCCGCGTCTTGCCGAGGCTGAGGCCGATGTGCAGGGTCTCGTCGAGGCCAACATGGAGACCCTGCTGGGCGTCCGGTTCCTGGCGAGCGAGTACGGCACGGGACCGGTCCACGGGGGACGGATCGACTCGCTCGGACTGGACGAGAACGGATCACCGGTCATCGTCGAGTACAAGCGCGGGGTCGACGCCGGCGTCATCAACCAGGGCCTGTTTTATCTCAGCTGGCTGGTGGACCACCGGGCCGAGTTCGAGCACCTGGTCCGCGACCGGCTCGGGGCGACGGCCGCGTCCCAGGTGCTGTGGAGCGGCCCGCGCTTGATCTGCATCGCCGGCGACTTCACCCGCTACGACGTGCACGCCGTCCGCGAGCACCGGCGCTCGATCGACCTGGTCCGCTACCGACTCTTCGGCAGCGATCTGCTCGGGCTTGAGACCGTGGCGTCCGTCAGCGGCGGCACGCGGGTGGCCCGCCAGGCTCGCCCGCAGGCGGTCGCTCGGGCGGCAGTCGGCGTCCAGGCCGCGTCGATGGTGGAGCTGGCGAGCGCGGTCGACGAGGCGCTGCTTGGTCTCGGGGACGGCGTAAACCGCGTCGAGCGCAAGCAGTACCGGGCGTATCAGCGGCTGCGGAACTTCGCCTGCGTGTGCCCGCCGCAGCGGAGCAAGCTCCTGGTCTACCTGAAGGTCGACCCGAAGGACGTCGACCTTGTTCCGGGCTTCACCCGGGACGTGTCCGGTCTCGGTCACCACGGGACGGGCGATCTGGAGGTGCAGCTCCGTACGCCGAGGGACGTGGAGCGGGCGCAGGAACTGTTCCGGGCGAGCTACGCGGCGGCGTGAATATCTGCCGGCCTCTTGGCCGTGCGCGCTTCGCGGGGAGTCTGTGGTCCGCGGCGGTGCCTTTCGACGGATGAGCAGGGCGTGGCGGTGGACCATCAATACTCCGGGGGATCGCCGGTTTGGCCAACCGGCGATCCCGAGCTATGTTCCCCCGCGCGCAGGATGCGGGTCGCTGATCACGCAAGACGCTCGTCGCTCTGGCCGTTCGAAACCCGGGAGCCGATCTGGCACATGGGGTAGCCGCGCCCGCCCATGCCGAGGAGCTGGGAGGACATCGTTCCGGGCTGGCATATCGCCCCGCAGCTGGTTTTCGGCGCTCACTCCCCACCACCGGCATCTGCGGGGCAGGATGGAGGCATGTCTGAGACCTCGGCCAGGAAGGCCGTCGCCCCGAGCGCATCTGCCCTCGACCTGGAGATGAGCCTGCTGCTTCCCTCCTCCGCGCCGGCTTCGTGGAGCCCTGCGGTCCACGAGGCCGCCCGTCTTCTCGGTGGTCAGCCGTGGGAGGAGGGCAGGTCGAAGCCCACCGATCTGCTCACCCTGGCCCTGCTTCTGTTCGCCCGCACGCATACGGACAACCGAGCTCCCCAAGGCGTGTCGGTTGCCGAGCTGCACGAGGCTCTGTCGGGGCCGGCGGACCGTGAGCCGCAGGTCATCGAGGAGATCGACCAAGCCCTGACCGATGCCGGACAGGGCTTTACCTCGGGAGCAGAGAGTGCCCCGCTGTGGGACCTCTTCAACACCGCCCGCAACCGGTACGTCTATGGCGCGAGCGCGCTGGTGGACGACATTGAGCCTCCA
>NZ_JASCXN010000033.1 GCF_030010625.1 Streptomyces sp. CC208A
GGTCGACCGGATGCGCCAGGAGGCCGAGCAGTACGCGGAGGAGGACCACCGCCGCCGCGAGGCCGCCGAGGCCCGCAACCAGGGCGAGAACCTCGTCTACCAGACCGAGAAGTTCCTCAAGGACAACGAGGACAAGGTCCCGGGTGACGTGAAGTCCGAGGTCGAGGCCGCCGTCGCCGAGCTGAAGGAGAAGCTCAAGGGCGAGGACAACGCCGAGATCCGCACCGCCACCGAGAAGGTCGCGGCCGTCTCCCAGAAGCTCGGCCAGGCCCTCTACGCCGACGCCCAGGCCGCGCAGGCCGGGGGCGGCGCCGGGGCGGCCGGCCAGGCCCAGTCCCAGGACGACGACGTCGTCGACGCCGAGATCGTCGACGACGAGAAGCCGAAGGGTGGCGCTGCCTGATGTCGGAGGAGACCCCGGGCTTCGAGGAGAAGCCCGACGTCCCCGCCGACGGCACGCCCGAGGAGCCGAAGGCCGCCGACTCCGCCGACCGTGCGGAGGGGGCGGCCCCGGCCGGGGACGCTACGGACGTAGCCCTGCTGGCGCAGCTGGACCAGGCCCGTACCGCGCTCGACGAGCGCACCGCGGACCTCCAGCGGCTCCAGGCCGAGTACCAGAACTACCGGCGCCGGGTCGAGCGGGACCGGGTCACGGTCAAGGAGGTCGCCGTCGCCGGCCTCCTGTCCGACCTGCTCCCGGTCCTCGACGACATCGGCCGGGCCCGGGACCACGGCGAGCTCGTGGGCGGCTTCAAGTCGGTCGCCGAATCCCTGGAGACCGTCGTCGCCAAGATGGGGCTCCAGCAGTTCGGCAAGGAGGGCGAGCCCTTCGACCCGACGGTGCACGAGGCCCTGATGCACAGTTACGCGCCGGACGTCACCGAGACGACCTGCGTGGCGATCCTGCAGCCGGGGTACCGGATCGGCGAGCGGACCATCCGGCCCGCCCGCGTGGCCGTCGCCGAGCCCCAGCCGGGCGCTCAGCCCGGCGGTGCCGCGGCGAAGGCCGAGGAGTCGGACGACTCCGAGCAGGACAGCGAGTAGGAGCCGTACCCGTACGCGGGAGGAGGGACGTCGATGAACACGAAGGACTTCGTCGAGAAGGACTACTACAAGGTCCTCGGCGTCCCCAAGGACGCCACCGACGCCGAGATCAAGAAGGCGTACCGGAAACTCGCCCGCGAGAACCATCCGGACGCCAACAAGGGCGACACGGGCGCCGAGGCGCGCTTCAAGGAGATCTCCGAGGCGAACGACGTCCTCGGCGACCCCAAGAAGCGCAAGGAGTACGACGAGGCCCGCGCGCTCTTCGGGAACGGAGGCTTCCGGGCCGGCGGGCCCGGCGGCGGCTCGTTCAACTTCGACCTGGGCGACCTCTTCGGAGGCGGCGCCCAGGGCGGCGCCGGCGGCTTCGGCGGGGGCGGCCTCGGGGACGTCTTCGGCGGCCTGTTCAACCGCGGCGGCGCGGGTCCCCGCACCCAGCCCCGCCGCGGCCAGGACATCGAGTCCGAGGTGACGCTCAGCTTCACCGAGGCCATCGAGGGCGCGACCGTACCGCTGCGGATGTCCAGCCAGCAGCCGTGCGCGGCCTGCTCCGGCACCGGCGACAAGAACGGCACCCCCCGGGTGTGCCCGACCTGCGTCGGCACCGGCCAGGTCTCGCGCGGCAGCGGCGGCGGCTTCTCGCTGACCGACCCGTGCGTGGACTGCAAGGGCCGGGGCCTCATCGCCGAGGACCCCTGCGAGGTCTGCAAGGGCTCCGGCCGGGCCAAGTCCTCGCGCACCATGCAGGTCCGGATCCCGGCGGGAGTCTCCGACGGGCAGAAGATCCGGCTGCGCGGCAAGGGCGCGCCGGGCGAGCGCGGCGGTCCTCACGGCGACCTGTTCGTCGTGGTGCACGTCGACGCCCACCCGGTCTTCGGCCGCAAGGACGACAACCTCACCGTCACGGTGCCGGTCTCCTTCACGGAGGCGGCGCTCGGCGGCGAGATCAGGGTGCCGACCCTCGGCGGCCCCGCGGTCACGCTCAAGCTGCCCGCGGGCACCCCGAACGGCCGGACGATGCGCGCCCGCGGCAAGGGCGCGGTCCGCAAGGACGGCACGCGCGGCGACCTGCTGGTGACGGTGGAGGTCGCGGTGCCGAAGGAGCTGGACGACAAGGCCCGCGAGGCCCTGGAGACCTACCGTGAGGCGACCGCCTCCACGGACCCCAGGGCCGAGCTGTTCCAGGCGGCGAAGGGAGCGTGACGCGGTGGAAGGGCGCCGGCGCAATCCGTACGAACTGACCGACGAGACACCGGTGTACGTCATCTCGGTGGCGGCCCAGCTGTCGGGGCTGCACCCGCAGACCCTGCGCCAGTACGACCGCCTGGGCCTGGTCTCCCCGGACCGCACGGCCGGGCGGGGCCGCCGCTACTCGGCCCGCGACATCGAACTGCTCCGCCAGGTGCAGCAGTTGTCGCAGGACGAGGGCATCAATCTGGCCGGTATCAAGCGCATCATCGAGCTGGAGAACCAGGTCGCGGCGCTCCAGGCCCGTGTCTCCGAGCTCTCGGCGGCCGTCGAGGGCGCGGCGGCCGCGATGCGCCAGCGCGAGGCCCAGGTGCACGCCTCCTACCGGCGCGACCTGGTCCCGTACCAGGACATGCAGCAGCCGAGCGCCCTGGTGGTCTGGCGGCCGGCGCCGAAGCGCGGCGAGTAGCACCGCGGACCCTGTGACCGGGCCCCTCCCCATGCCGGGGGAGGGGCCCGGTCGTGTCCGTCGGTGTGCCGCCGCTCAGTCGTCGCGGTCCAGGATGCCGGAGCGGGCGATCAGGTAGCCGAGTTGGGCGCGGCTGCCGCTGCCGAGGGTGGCCGCCAGTTTGGCGATGTGGGCGCGGCAGGTGCGTACGTTCATGCCGAGGCGCCGGGCGATGGCCTCGTCGACGTGTCCCTCGACGAGGAGTTTGGCGATGGAGAGCTGGATGCCGCTGACGCCCTCGACGGAGGTCGTGTAGGGGACCTCCGCCTCCCACGGGACGCCGTAGAGCCAGAACTGGTCGAAGACGCCCACGAGATAGCGCACGAGGCCCTCGTGGCGCAGTTCCAGGGCGACGCGCCGGTCGGTGCGGGCGGGCACGAAGGCGACCTTGCGGTCGACGACGATCAGTCGGTCGACGATCTCCTCCAGGGTGCGGACCTCCAGGCCGTACGGGCCGATCCGCTCCACGTACCCCATGGTGGCGGAGTGGTGCCGGGCGGTGTGCTGGTAGAGGGTCCGCATCCGGATGCCGCGTTCCAGGAGGGGTTCCACCCGGCGCAGGCCGTCCTGGACGACCTCGGGCTTGCGGCCGCTGCCGGGCTGGATGGTGAGCAGTTCCTCGCCGCACTCGTCGAGGACGCGGTCGAGCGCGTCGTTGATGGCGTCGAGCCCCTCCAGGACGGTGATGGCCTGGACGGCGGAGGGGTCGGGGGTGCTGATCGACATGAACGGCTCGAAGGCGTCGGCCAGTTCCAGGGCCCGCTGCCGCTGCTGCTGGATCTCCTGCTCGATGGGGTGGACCAGCTTGTTCAGGGCGACCGACGGCGGTACGGGGCGGAGCCAGCGCACGTCGTCGGGATCGGTGCGGAGCAGGGCCAGGTCGATGAGACAGGGGTCGCCGTCGAGGTCCTCGCGGGCTATCCGGCCGGCGCGCAGAGCGGCGGCGTACCGGGCTTTTCCGGCATCGCACGGCACTC
Organism: Streptomyces sp. CC208A; assembly: GCF_030010625.1. Classification (GTDB taxonomy): domain Bacteria; phylum Actinomycetota; class Actinomycetes; order Streptomycetales; family Streptomycetaceae; genus Streptomyces. The sequence goes on from NZ_JASCXN010000033.1 coordinate 3,718, forward strand.
CGGGGAGATGGCCGGTGTCCATTCCCTCCCGTATTGACACCATGTGGGCCCCCCTCAGGGTCTTGAATTACAGGAACATGATGCCTGGCGGTGGTGGCAGAAGGGATCGGTGTGAGTCATCGTTTTGGACGCGGGGGAGGTAGTGATTAAAAGAGGTGGAGATCGGCCATGACCAGGATGGTTCGTGCACTTGGCGCCATAGCTTTCGCCGCCGCGGCTGCTGTCGGCGCTCTCGCCCTCAACGGCGAACCGACGTGGGACGCTCCGCCCGCGCACGTCGTCGCGGCTCCGAACGAGCCGACGTGGGACTTCGCCCCGGTCGCCGATCGGGAGCCCACGTGGGACTTCGCGCAGGGCGAGCCGACGTGGGACTTCGCCCCCGTCGCCGAGCGGGAGCCCACGTGGGACTCCGCTCCGCTGGACCTCGACGCATGACCGTCCCTCCGGACGACCGGGTCTTCCGCAGGGAGATGGCCTCGGCCTACCGGTCCGGCTGGCACTTCGTCGATCTCGTCACGGCCATCCCCCACCGTGGCGACTCGCTGAAGGTCACCCTGTTCGGAGAACCTGTGATCGTCGCGCGGGAGCAGGACGAGGACGTCCGGGCCTACCGGTGCCTCAGGCGTCCGCGCGGTGCCCCGCAGCCGATCCGCTGTGCCATCCGGTACGGCATGATCTTCGTCAACCTCGACCAGCGGGACCACCGGCTGATCGAGCCCGAGACCCTCACCGCCACCCCCCGCAGTGCCTGAGCGATGCCCCCGTCGTTGTAGATCGCTCAGGTGCTTCCCCCACACAACGGCGCCATCGCGGACCTGAAACGCGATGGCGCCGTTGTGCTTTGTCCGGAAGTCGGCCGTGTCCGGAAGCCTCAGGCGCGGCCCATCGCCCTCGTGAGGGCGATCTCGATGACGACCCGGTCCGGGTTGGGCGTGGGCGTGCGGCCGTAGCGCTCCGCGTAGCGCGCCACCGCGTCCGCGACCGTCTCCGCCTCCGTACGGATGCGGGCGACGCCCTCCAGGGTGGCCCAGCGGCCCTTGTCGACCTGGCAGACCGCGACCCGTGCCCCTTCCGGGCCGGCCGCCAGGACGTTCGCGACCTTCCGGCTGTGCTTGTTGGTGATGACCCGCGCCAGGCCGTTCCCGGGGTCGTACGTGACGCCCACCGCCACCACGTGCGGGGTGCCGTCCGGGCGCGGGGTGGTCAGCGTGCACATGTGGTACTCGCGCCAGAAGCTGAGGTACGAGTCCGTGGGGTTCCTCGGGTCAGTGGCCATGCCCGGAAACTACCGCCGTTCCGCCCCGCTCCGATACCTTGAGCGGAATAGACTCAACTTTATGTACGCTGTATGAGTCAGAGAACGTGAAGGACCACACCCAGGAGGAGACCCCGCACGTGGACGCCGAACTGACCAACAGGAGCCGGGACGCCCTGAACGCGGCGAGCAGCCGCGCCGTGTCCCAGGGGCACGCCGATCTGACCCCCGCGCACCTTCTGCTCGCGCTGCTGGAGGGTCAGGACAACGAGAACATCACCGACCTCCTCGCCGCCGTCGACGCCGACCAGGCCGCCGTCCGCGCCGGGGCGGAGCGGCTGCTCGCCGCGCTGCCGAGCGTGACCGGCTCGACCGTCGCGCCGCCGCAGCCCAACCGCGAGCTGCTCGCCGTCATCGCCGACGCCTCCGAGCGCGCGAAGAAGCTCGGCGACGAGTTCCTGTCCACGGAGCACCTGCTCATCGGCATCGCCGCCAAGGGCGGCAGGGCCGGTGAGGTCCTCGACCGGCAGGGCGCGACCGCCCGCCGCCTCCAGGACGCCTTCGAGAAGGCCCGGGGCAGCCGCCGCGTGACCACCGCCGACCCGGAGGGCTCGTACAAGGCCCTGGAGAAGTTCGGCACGGACTTCACCGCCGCCGCCCGCGAGGGCAGGCTCGACCCGGTGATCGGCCGCGACCACGAGATCCGGCGCGTGGTGCAGGTCCTGTCCCGGCGCACCAAGAACAACCCGGTCCTCATCGGCGAGCCCGGCGTCGGCAAGACCGCCGTCGTCGAGGGCCTCGCCCAGCGGATCGTGAAGGGCGACGTCCCCGAGTCGCTGCGGAACAAGCGCCTGGTCTCCCTGGACCTCGGCGCGATGGTCGCCGGCGCCAAGTACCGCGGCGAGTTCGAGGAGCGGCTCAAGACCGTCCTCTCCGAGATCAAGGAGAGCGACGGCCAGATCATCACCTTCATCGACGAGCTGCACACCGTCGTCGGCGCGGGCGCCGGCGGCGACTCCGCCATGGACGCCGGCAACATGCTGAAGCCGATGCTGGCCCGCGGCGAGCTCCGCATGGTCGGCGCCACCACCCTCGACGAGTACCGCGAGCGGATCGAGAAGGACCCCGCCCTGGAGCGCCGCTTCCAGCAGGTCCTCGTCGCCGAGCCGTCCGTCGAGGACACGGTGGCCATCCTGCGCGGACTCAAGGGCCGGTACGAGGCCCACCACAAGGTGCAGATCAACGACTCCGCCCTGGTGGCCGCCGCGACCCTCTCCGACCGGTACATCACCTCCCGCTTCCTCCCCGACAAGGCCATCGACCTCGTCGACGAGGCCGCCTCCCGGCTCCGCATGGAGATCGACTCCTCGCCGGTCGAGATCGACGAGCTCCAGCGCGCCGTCGACCGGCTCCGCATGGAGGAGCTGGCCCTCGCCAAGGAGACCGACCCGGCGAGCGTGCAGCGCCTGGAGAAGCTGCGCCGCGACCTCGCCGACCGCGAGGAGGAGCTGCGCGGCCTCACCGCCCGCTGGGAGAAGGAGAAGCAGTCCCTCAACCGGGTCGGCGAGCTGAAGGAACGCCTCGACGAGACCCGCGGCCGCGCCGAGCGCGCCCAGCGCGACGGCGACTTCGACACCGCCTCCAAGCTGCTCTACGGCGAGATCCCGACCCTGGAGCGCGAGCTGGCGGAGGCCACCGAGGCCGAGCGCGAGGTCCAGAAGGACACCATGGTCAAGGAGGAGGTCGGACCCGACGACATCGCCGACGTCGTCGGCGCCTGGACCGGCATCCCCGCCGGCCGCCTCCTGGAGGGCGAGACGCAGAAGCTGCTCCGCATGGAGGAGGAGCTCGGCAAGCGGCTCATCGGCCAGACCGAGGCCGTCCGGGCCGTCTCCGACGCGGTGCGCCGCACCCGCGCCGGGATCGCCGACCCCGACCGGCCCACCGGCTCCTTCCTCTTCCTCGGCCCCACCGGCGTCGGCAAGACCGAGCTGGCGAAGGCGCTCGCGGACTTCCTCTTCGACGACGAGCGGGCCATGGTCCGCATCGACATGTCGGAGTACGGCGAGAAGCACAGCGTCGCCCGCCTGGTCGGCGCGCCGCCCGGCTACGTCGGCTACGAGGAGGGCGGCCAGCTGACGGAGGCGGTCCGCCGCCGCCCGTACAGCGTCGTCCTCCTCGACGAGGTCGAGAAGGCGCACCCGGAGGTCTTCGACATCCTGCTCCAGGTCCTCGACGACGGCCGCCTCACCGACGGCCAGGGCCGCACGGTCGACTTCCGCAACACGATCCTGATCCTCACGTCGAACCTGGGCAGCCAGTTCCTGATGGACCCGGTGACCGGCGCGGAGGAGAAGCGGCAGCAGGTCCTGGAGGTCGTCCGGGCCAGCTTCAAGCCGGAGTTCCTCAACCGCCTCGACGACCTGGTGGTCTTCTCGGCGCTCGACAAGGCCGAGCTGGGCCGGATCGCCCGCCTCCAGATCGACCGCCTCGCCAAGCGCCTCGCCGAGCGGCGCCTCACCCTGGACGTCACCCCGGCGGCCCTGGAGTGGCTGGCCGACGAGGGCAACGACCCGGCGTACGGCGCACGCCCGCTGCGCCGCCTCATCCAGACGGCGATCGGCGACCGGCTCGCCAAGGAGATCCTGGCGGGCGAGGTCGTGGACGGCGACACGGTGCGGGTGGACAGGGACGGGGACGAGCTGATCGTGGGAGCGGCCACGGGCAAGACCTTGTAACACGTTTTGCGATACGCTGTCTCCATGGGAACGCTGAACGTCCGTACGGACGAGGCCATGGAGACAGCCATAAGGACACTCGCCGAGGAGTACGGCTCGCGTACCGAAGCTGTGCGGTACGCGCTGCTGCACACCTACCGGGAGAAGCTCATCGCACAGGCGAAGGCGGATGCGGAGCGTCTTGCGGCGGATCCGGACGACCGGGCCGAGATGCTGGCCATCCAGCGCTTCATGGGCGTCACGGAGTGATCTTCCGGGGGGCGCTCTACGAGCTCAGGGCCATGCCCGGAGCCCGAGGACACGAACAGCAGGGCCATCGCTATGCGGTAGTGATCCAGTCCGACCGGTTCGCCACCACCGCGGTGACGGTGGCCCTCACGTCGGCGAGCGCGGGACACGCCGTCTACCGTCCGGAGATCGAGCTCGACGGCAAGACGACGCGGATCCTGACCGACCAGATCCATACGGTCGATCCGAGCCGTCTGGGCGACTTCAAGGGAGCCCTTGACGCCGACGAGCTGAGGGACCTGGATCGGGCCCTCATGCTCAAGCTCGGCCTCTTCTGATCGGGTCGGGGTTGCCACAACCCGCCCGCCATGGGGGAGGATGGCGACATCCGTACGAAGGGAAACACCCGGTGAGCATCGACCCGTCCTCGATTCCGAATTTCGGGGCACAGCCCCAGCCGCAGGCAGGACCGGCGGGCCCCGTCGTCCCCGACCAGGACCTCGTGAAGCAGCTCTTGGACCAGATGGAGCTGAAGTACGTCGTCGACGACGAGGGTGACCTCGCGGCGCCGTGGGAGGACTTCCGCACGTACTTCATGTTCCGTGGCGAGGCCGAGCAGCAGGTGTTCTCGGTGCGCACGTTCTACGACCGTCCGCACGCCGCCGACGACCGCGCCAAGGTCCTGGACGCGATCGACGACTGGAACCGCCGCACCCTGTGGCCCAAGGTCTACACCCACCTGCACGAGGAGGAGGACGGCTCCGCCACCCTCCGCCTCATCGGTGAGGCGCAGATGCTGATCGGCACCGGCGTCGCCCTGGAGCACTTCGTCTCCTCCACGGTGAGCTGGGTCCGCGCCTCCATCGAGTTCGACAAGTGGATCGTCGAGCAGTCCGGCCTGGTCTCCGCCGAGGAGAAGCCCGAGGACGGCGGCGACGAGGCCTGAGCCTCCCCGCACCACCCGGAAGCCGGCCCTCCCTCTCGGGAGGGCCGGCTTCCGGCGTCTCAGGCCGGCCGCTTGAGCCGGTCCACCGCCTCCTGGAGGACTTCGGTCTTCTTGCAGAAGGCGAACCGGACGAAGAGGGAGCCCGCCTCCCGGTGGTCGTAGAAGACGGCGTTCGGGATGGCGACCACCCCGGCCCGCTCCGGCAGCGAACGGCAGAAGGCGAAGCCGTCGGTGGCGCCGAGGGGACGGATGTCGGTGGTGACGAAGTACGTCCCCGCCGGCCGGTACACCGCGAACCCGGCCTGCGCGAGCCCCCCGCTCAGCAGGTCCCGCTTGGCCCGGAGGCCGGCGCGCAGCCCGTCGTAGTACGTGTCGGGCAGGCGCAGCGCCTCGGCGACCGCGTACTGGAACGGCCCGGACGAGACGTAGGTGAGGAACTGCTTCGCCGGGCGGACGGCCGCGGTCAGCTCCTGGCTCGCCGTGGTCCAGCCGACTCCGCGTCCACTCACCTGATTTCTGGGGCCGACTGGTTGAGCATGGCAGTCAGAACACAGTCCGATTACAGTCTGAGTATGGGCATCGTGTACTCGGCATCGGAATCGGAATCCGTATCGTTCACTGATCTGTCCCGGAACCCGAAGGCGGTCGCCGCGAGGGCCGCCGCCTTGGGACGCCTCCGTGTCACGCACCGGGACGCGCCCGACATGGTGCTGACCACGGCCGTACACGCGGAGCGCACCGAGGAGAACCTGACCATCGCGTCCCGACTGTTCCTTGCACTGATGAAGCAGGACGGCGGCGCGGGGTCGCTTCTGCTCGCATTGCCCGAGGTGTTCCCCTGGGTGCGTCACCTGGACGACGAGGAGGTCCGGGCATTCACCGTCGAGCTCCTGGACGCGCTGTCCGACGCCGCCGAGCTGGGCGCCAGGGAGGCTGTGCATCGGGCGATCGTCTCGTGGCGGGCGACCGCCCGCATCAACGCCGATCCCGACCAGCTCAGGGAAGCGCTCCGCCCACTCGGCGATGTCGATCTAGGCCCGGTCGAGGTGCACGAGTGAGCCCGAAGAAAGGAGATCGGGTCAGTGTCCCTCCGCTGAGCGGCTGGAATGTCATCTACGGGACGACGGAGGCCGCGACCGGCTGGGAGGAACCGTGCCGGGTGGCGCTGCCGAACGCGCATCGCTGTCTGGAGGCCCTTCGTACGGACCCGCTGTCGCGGTCCCACCGGAACCGTCAGCACCAGCTCCGAGGCAGGCATGCCACCAGGGAATGGAAGGGCTCCGAGCTGGAGCAGTGGGAGTACGAGATCACCAGTGGCGGCCGGGTCCGCTACCTGGTCAGCCCGGAAACCTCGACCGTGATCCTCGTGTACGCCTCTCCGCGGCATCCGAAGGACACCGAATAGCCTCAGCGGGCAGAGGACCAGCCCCTTGAAGCCGGCCGCTCTCCGGCCCTCCTCCCGGTGCCGCCGACGGTGGGCCGTCAGCGGAAGACCCGCTCGGCCGCCTCCCGGATCGTGCCCGCCAGTGTTTCGGGGGCTGTGCGGTGAGCAGTGTGTCCCTGCCCGGGGAGCGTGACGACCCGCGTGTTCGGCAGGGCGACCGCCAGGTCGGCCAGTCGCTCCCTCAGATGGGCCGGACTTCTGTCACCCTCGACCAGTGTGGTCGGCACGTCGAGCCCCCTGAAGCGGTCGACGCCGACCCCGAGCGCGTCAAGCGCGTCGATGTCGGCGAGCCCCGCTGCCACCTTCGCGGTGAACGCGGTCCGCGCCTTCGGGTCCACGATCAGCCCTTCAGCCGGCTCCGCGGGCTCTTGGGCGATGTCACGCAGATGGATCCGCAACGCCTCGCGAGGATCTCCCGCGGCGAGGGCCTCGCGGGCGCGTCGGGCCGCTTCCGCTCCGACCAACGACCGGGTGGGTACCGGAGGTTCGTAGAGGAACAGGCCTGCGAACGTCCTGGGCGCCTGCACAGCGGCTTCCAGCGCGGCGACCGCCCCCGAGGAGTGTCCGACGAGGAGCACGGGTCCGTCGAGGAGTCCGGTGATCGCGAGAATGTCCGCAGCCTCGACGGCCATCGAGTACGCAGGCGGAACACTCGTCCCGGGAACGTAGATGCGACGGGCGACCCTGACCACCCGGAAATCGTCGATCAGCGACCGCAGGACGCCATCCCAGGACCTGGCGCTCTCACCGCCTCCGTGGACGAGGAGCACCGTCGGCCCTCCGCCGTCATCGAGCGCTGTGATGGGCGTGCCGTCAGCCGACGTCGCGAGAAGCTCAGCCATGCGTACAAGCGTGCGGCGTCCTGCGGGCGGTGAGCAACCGCCACGGTCCGCCCGCCCGGACCTCCCCGAGCGGGCGACACCGCCACCGCACCCTTCGAGTACGGACCTCAGCGGTTCGGCAGCACTCGGTGGGCTCATCCGGAACGAAGGAGATGCCAGTTCAGGACGCCAAGCGACGCAGACGGGCGGTGGCCTCTTGAAGCACGTCGGTCTTCTTGCAGAAGGCGAAGCGGACCTGGGTGCGGCCGGTGTCGGGGTCGTCGTAGAAGACGGAGTTGGGGATGGCGACGACGCCGCAGCGTTCGGGGAGGGCGCGGCAGAAGGCGTGGGCGTCCTTCTCGCCGAGGGGAGTGATGTCGGTGGTGATGAAGTAGGTGCCCTGGGGCTGGTAGACCTCGAACCCGGCGGCGCGCAGGCCGTCGCCGAGCAGGTCGCGCTTGCGTCGCAGGTCGGCGCGGAGGTTGTCGTAGTACGTGTCGGGGAGGCGGAGCGCTTCGGCGATCGCGTACTGGAAGGGGCCCGAGCCGACGTAGGTCAGGTACTGCTTGGCGGTCCGGACGGCGGTCACGAGCTCCCGTGTGCCGGTAGCCCAGCCGACCTTCCAGCCGGTGAAGGAGTACGTCTTGCCGGCCGAGCCGATGGTGACGGTCCGCTCGCGCATGCCGGGCAGGGTCGCGATCGGCAGATGGGCGGCGCCGTCGAAGACCAGGTGCTCGTAGACCTCGTCGGTGACGACCAGGAGGTCCCGTTCGACGGCCAGTTCGGCGACGGCGGTGAGCTCGGCCCGGGTGAGGACGGTGCCGGTGGGGTTGTGCGGGGTGTTGAGGAGGATCAGGCGGGTGCGGGGGGTGACGGCGGCCCGCAGCTCGTCGAGGTCGAGGACGAAGCGTCCATCAGCGGCTCCGCCGCGGGGGCCCTCGTGGGGGCGGAGGGTGACGGGGACGCGGGTGCCGCCAGCCATCGCCACGCAGGCCGCGTACGAGTCGTAGTACGGCTCCAGGGCGATGACCTCGTCGCCGGGCCCGACCAGGGCCAGCAGGCTCGCCGCGATGGCCTCGGTGGCGCCCGCGGTGACCAGGACCTCGGTGTCGGGGTCGTACTCCAGGCCGTAGCGGGCGCGCTGGTGGTCGGCGATCGCGGTGCGCAGTTCGGGGATGCCCGGGCCCGGCGGGTACTGGTTGCCGCGGCCCTCGCGCAGGGCCCGTACCGCCGCCTCGCGCACCTCCTCGGGGCCGTCGGTGTCGGGGAAGCCCTGACCGAGGTTGATCGCCCCGGTCCTTGCGGCGAGCGCGGACATCTCGGCGAAGATCGTCGTCCCGAACTCCGCGAGCCGGCGGTTGAGCGGCGCACTTGTCATGGCGGTCATCCTGGGCCGAAGCTCTGGACTTCCTCAAGTGCGCTTTGGCGTCGGCGCGGGGTGGGAATCCCCCGGGCAGAGGCGGCAGGGCGCCGCCGGACGGGGGACGAGGACGATGGAATTCCTGATCGTGGTGGTCATGGTCGTCGTGGTGGTCGGCCTGATGATGGCCGGCTCCGGCGGCGGGAAGAAGAAGCGGCGCGGCGGCTGGTCCGGTGGGAGCGGGGGTGGCGGCTGCGGCGGGTCCGGCTGTGGGGGCGGCGGCTGCGGCGGGGGCGACTGACGGGGCAACGGGCCCGGGACGAGGCGGGATTGGCGTTCTTCCGGGCCCCGTCGGCCGCGCGGCGATCGATTTCGCTTGAACAAGTGAACTGAAAGGTCCCCGAAGGGGATGGAAACCGCAGCAAGTTGGGTAAAAAGGCTGCGGGTCGTCCGGAGTCCGTGGTTCTCTCGCTCCTGACAGAGACAGCCCTCGGACCGTGTGTGGACCCGAGCCGGCGACCCCGCACCCCCGCCCCCCACTCCTGCCGCTATCCCCTCCGGGGCGCCCCCGGCCCACCCGTCAAACCGTGTTTGCGGAGCCGACCCATGCTCACCACCCTGAAGACCTCCTACACCGACACGCGCGCGGCCGACCTGGCCTGGGCGCTGGGCCGCGAGCCGCTGCCCGCGCTCGCCGTGCTCGACCTCGAACTCTCCGGCGCCAAGCTCCAGTTGAGGCTCCTTGGCGCCTCCCACCAGGTCCTGCTGGAGGAGGCGGGCCGCAACTGCTCCGAGACCGTCGCCTGCATGCCGGGCAGCAGCACCCCGCTGCCGCTCGGCGTCTCCAAACGCATCGGCGAATGGGAGTACGAATTCGCCGCGCGGGTCGAGACGCTCACGCAGGGCTCCTTCGCGGGCCGGGCGCAGGAGCTGCTCGCGCTGGTCGCCGACCACCCCCACGGCCTGGCCGGCACCTTCCCCGGCTCGCCGCACGCCTTCACCGCGATGCTGGCGCAGCGTCACGAGGGGCAGGTGCGGTGGCGGACCTGGCACGCCTACCCACAGGAAGGACAGCTCGTGGTCACCCGCACCAGGATCGGCGCCCGGATGCCCGCCACACTCTGAACGCCCTGCGTGGTCCGACGCGCCTCCTTCCGCCCCAGGTGCACTCGTGTGGGTGACAAGGGGCGAGGGGTTCGTGACGTAGCGTTACGGTCATGATCGAGCCGACCGCGACCCTGTCACCCCCGAGGGTGCGACGCCGACCGCCGCCGCGGCCGCGCGACAGGATGCGGTGGCCGGTCCTCGTCGTCGTCTTCGTCTGCGCCGCCTGCGGCCTCGTCTACGAGCTCGAACTCGTCGCCCTCGCCTCGTACCTGCTCGGCGACTCGGTCACGCAGGCGTCCGTCGTGCTCTCCGTGATGGTCTTCGCGATGGGCCTGGGCTCGCTCCTCGCCAAGCGGCTGCGCTGCCGTGCCGCCGTCGGCTTCGGCCTGGTCGAGGGCGCGCTCGCGCTCATCGGCGGCACCTCGGCCCTGGTGCTGTACGCCTGCTTCGCCTGGTTCGGCGAATCGCGCTGGGTGCTCGTGGCCTTCTCGCTCTCCATCGGGGTGCTCGTCGGCGCGGAGATCCCGCTCCTCATGTCCCTCATACAGCGGGTGCCGGAACGGTCCGCCGCCACCGGCGGGCCGGGCCGGCCCGGCCGGTCGGGGCGGTCCCGTCCGGCCCGCGACCCCGACGACGCGGCCGGCACGGTCGCCGACCTCTTCGCCGCCGACTACGTGGGCGCGCTCGTCGGCGGCCTCGCCTTCCCCTTCCTGCTGCTGCCCTGGCTCGGCCAGCTGAGCGGCGCACTCGTCACCGGCGCGGTCAACGCGGTGGCGGGCGCGGCGCTGGTGCTCTGGCTCTTCCGCCACGACCTCACCACGCGTGGCCGCGCGCTCGTCGTCGGCGTCAACGTCGCCGTCCTCGCCGTCCTCGCCACCGCGACCGCCCTCGTCGGCGACTTCGAGGAGGCCGCCCGCCGGGCCGTGTACGGGGAGCGGGTGCGGGTCGCCGTCCACACCGAGCTCCAGGAGGTCGTGGTCACCGGCGGCCCCGAGGGCCCGCCCGACCTCTACCTCGACGGCCGGCTGCGGGTCGCCGGAGAGGACGAGTACCGCTACCACGAGGCGCTCGTCCACCCCGCGATGAACGGGCCGCACGCGCGCGTCCTCGTCGTCGGCGGCGGCGACGGCCTCGCCGCCCGCGAGGTGCTCCGCTACGGCGACGTCCGCTCCGTCACCGTCGTCGAGATCGACCCCGGCGTCGTCCGGCTCGCCCGCACCGACCCCGCGCTCGCCGCCCTCAACGAGCAGGCCTTCCACGACCCGCGCGTGCGGGTCGTCCACGCCGACGCCTTCCACTGGCTGAGGGCCTCCGCCGACCGCGTGCAGGAACGGTACGACGTGGTGGTCTCCGACCTGCCCGACCCCGGGATCACCCCCAGCACCAAGCTGTACGCCCAGGAGTTCTACGGCCTCGCCGCCCGCGTCCTCGCCGACGGCGGCCGGCTCGTCGTGCACGCCGGATCCGCCACCGACCGGCCCCGCACCTACTGGACCGCCGACGCCACCCTGCGCGCCGCCGGTTACGCCACCCGGCCCTACAGCGCCGAGGGCCGCGCCCCCGGCTTCGCCGCGGGACCCGACCGGGCCGACGGGGCCGGCGGCACCCGCCGCGAACCCGACGACTGGGGCTTCCTGCTCGCCGTCCGCGGCGACCGGCCGCCCGCCCTCGGACTCGCCCCGGACGCGCCCCCGCTCCGCTCCCTCGCCCCCCGCGACCTGCCCGCCGCCGCCCGCCGCGCCGAACGCACCCGGATCGGCGGACTGCCGCCCTCGACGCTGATCCACCCCCGGTACGGCCACTGAGTCCCGCGTACGGCCACTGAGCGGGGGACAACGGGCGACGCGGGGCGCCCCGCTGAGTAGGCTCGTTTCCCATGGAGCATGAGGTGTTCGTCCCGGTCCCGGCCGCGGCCCTGCGGGCCACCCTCACCGACCCGGACCGGGTGGCGCGCTGCGTGCCCGGCCTCCAGCGCGACGTCTCCGAGGAGGCGTCCGAGGCGGGCGAGGACCTCGTCGGGCGGTTCAGGCTCCGCGTCGGCGGCCACACCATCACCTACCGGGGCGGCCTGCGGATCGTCGAACGGGACGGGGCCATCACCTACGAGGGCGAGGGCACCGAGGCCCGCGGCAAGGGGGTCGCCGAGATCTCCCTGACCGTCGTCCTCACCCCGGCGGCCGAAGGCACCGGCCTCAGCTTCACCGGCGCCCTCACCGCCACCGGCCGGCTCGCCGCGGAGCCCGAGGAGGCCCGGGAGGCCGCCCGCACCCGGCTCCTGGACGCCTTCGTGGAGGCCGCCGCCGCCCTCGCCGCCGAGGAGGCCCTGGAGGAGGAGCCCGAGGAGTCCGAGGCGGCCGCGGAGGCCCCCGAAGGAGAGACCTCTTTCGGCACCGGTGGTTTCGACGGCGGTTTCGACGACGAACTCGACAGCGGCTTCGACGAGGACGCGGTCGAGGCCTTCGGCGAGAGCGTGTTCCCCGAGCCCGCGGGACCGCCGGACCTCCCGCAGCCCGCCGAGGCCGCCCACGCGCGCCGGACGATGATCGGCCGGAGCGCCGAGGAGGTCGACCACGCCCCGCCGCGCGGCCGGTACGCCCCCGTCCCCGCCCCCGAGCCCAGCGGCGCAGGCGCCACCCTCCGCTGGGTCGCCCCCGCCGCCGCCCTCGCCCTCGCCTCCGCGGTCATCGTCGGCCGCGCCCTGCGCCGCCGCCGCTGAGACCGCCGCCGCTGAGACCGGAGCCGCTGAGACCGGAGCCGTTGAAACGGCGCCATTGAAACGGTCCAACCAACTGGCCCCAGGACTTAGGGTCGTGGCGTGAGCAACCTGACGCGACTGACGGCGGGCGACGCCGAGCTGACCATCAACCCCGAGCACGGCGGCCGGATCGAGAGCCTCCGCATCGCCGGCACCGAGCTCCTGAAGCAGGGCGAGCGCTACGGCAGCTTCCCGATGGTGCCCTGGTGCGGCCGGACCGGGAACGGTCTGTTCCGCGACGGCGCCACCACCCACCGGCTGCCCGTCGACGCGGCCCCCCACGCCATTCACGGCACCGTCCGCCACCGCCCCTGGACGGTGGCCCGGACCTCCGCCACGGAGGCCGTCCTCACCTGCGAGCTCGACGACCCGTGGCCGTACAAGGGCAGGGTCACCCAGGTCCTCGAACTGGCCGGGGACCGGCTGACGCTGCGGTTCGGGGTGGAGGCGTACGACGACTCCTTCCCGGCGCAGGCCGGCTGGCACCCCTGGTTCCTGCGGAACCTCGGGCGGGGCGGCGAGGACGTACGGATCGGCTTCACGCCCGGCTGGCAGGAGGAGCGCGGCGACGACCACCTGCCCACCGGGCGCCGCGTCGCCCCCACCCCCGGCCCCTGGGACGACTGCTTCGGCATGCCCGACGGTGTCGACGTCACCCTCACCTGGCCGGGCGAGCTGGAGCTCAGGATGACCAGCCGCGCCGAGTGGGTCGTCATCTACGACGAGCCGGAGGACACGGTCTGCGTCGAGCCGCAGTCAGGACCGCCGAACGGCCTCAACACCCACCCCCGCCTGGTCACCCCCATCGACCCCCTGGAGGTCGAGAGCGTCTGGGCCTGGCAGCGGCTCTGAGCCCGGCGCCCTTAAGCTCAGGAGCATGACTGACGTACGCGCTGAACTGCTCCAGCAGATCAAGGACAAGGCCGTGGTGCACGGCAAGGTGACCCTCTCCTCGGGTCTGGAAGCCGACTACTACGTGGACCTGCGCCGGATCACGCTGGACGGGGCGGCGTCGCCGCTGGTCGGCCAGGTCATGCTCGACCTGGTCGAGGACCTCGACTTCGACGCGGTCGGCGGCCTCACCCTGGGCGCCGACCCGGTCGCCACCTCGATGCTGCACGCCTCCGCCGCGCGCGGCGAGCGCCTGGACGCCTTCGTCGTCCGCAAGGCCGCCAAGGCCCACGGCATGCAGCGCCAGGTCGAGGGCCCGGACATCAAGGGCCGCCGGGTCCTGATCGTCGAGGACACCTCCACCACCGGCGGCTCTCCGCTGACCGCCGTCGAGGCGGCCCGCGCCGCCGGTGCCGAGGTCGTCGCCGTCGCCACGATCGTGGACCGCGCCACCGGGGCCGGCGAGAAGATCAGCGGCACGGCGGGCGTCCCGTACCTCTACGCCTACGCGCTCGACGAGCTCGGTCTCGCCTAGCCGCACGGACGAACCGCCGCGAAGTCGTGACGTAGGCCGGGGACCCCGGCGTATGCGGTCCTGACCTGTGCTTTTCCCCTGGGGCGGGGTGTTTCACGTGAAACACCCCGCCCCTCGGCGTGCAGTGCCCGTGGGAGCCCGGGCAGGAGTCTGGAAAGATGGCACCGACGATGACGTCGCCCCTAGGTCAGGGACACAGCAACGCCCACACCCGCACATCACAAGGAGCGGACGAATGCCCATCGCAACCCCCGAGGTCTACGCCGAGATGCTCGACCGGGCGAAGGCTGGCAAGTTCGCCTACCCGGCCATCAACGTGACCTCGTCCCAGACCCTCCACGCGGCGCTGCGCGGCTTCGCCGAGGCCCAGAGCGACGGCATCATCCAGATCTCGACCGGCGGCGCCGAGTTCCTGGGCGGCCAGTACAGCAAGGACATGGTCACGGGCGCCGTCGCCCTGGCCGAGTTCGCCCACATCGTCGCCGCGAAGTACGACATCACCGTCGCGCTGCACACCGACCACTGCCCCAAGGACAAGCTGGACGGCTACGTCCGCCCGCTGCTCGACATCTCCGCCGAGCGCGTCGCCCGGGGCGAGAACCCGCTCTTCCAGTCGCACATGTGGGACGGCTCCGCCGAGACCCTGGCCGACAACCTGGCCATCGGCCAGGAGCTGCTCGCCAAGGCCGCCGCCGCCAACATCATCCTCGAGGTCGAGATCACCCCGACCGGTGGTGAGGAGGACGGCGTCAGCCACGAGATCAACGACGAGCTGTACACCTCCGTCGACGACGCGATCCGCACCGCCGAGGCCCTGGGCCTGGGCGAGAAGGGCCGCTACCTGCTCGCCGCCTCCTTCGGCAACGTGCACGGCGTCTACAAGCCGGGCAACGTCGTCCTGCGCCCCGAGCTCCTCAAGGACCTCCAGGCCGGTGTCGGCGAGAAGTTCGGCAAGAGCTCGCCGTTCGACTTCGTCTTCCACGGCGGCTCCGGCTCGACCGCCGAGGAGATCGCCACCGCCATCGACAACGGCGTGGTGAAGATGAACCTCGACACCGACACCCAGTACGCCTTCACCCGTCCGGTCGTGGACCACATGTTCCGCAACTACGACGGCGTCCTGAAGGTCGACGGCGAGGTCGGCAAGAAGTCCACCTACGACCCGCGCACCTGGGGCAAGCTCGCCGAGGCGGGCATGGCCCAGCGCGTCACCGAGGCGTGCGAGGCGCTGCGCTCGGCCGGCAAGAAGCTGAAGTAAGTCCGTACGCGAAAGGGCCCGGCACCCGCTGAGGGCGCCGGGCCCTTTCGCGTACCCGCGTACCCGCCCCCGGACCCGGGGAGGCACGCGCCCCCGGAACGGGGGATCATGCAGGCATGAGTGCGGCGGCTGGGCCCGAGGTGCGGATGGCCTCAGGGACGGGGCGGTGGATCGTCTTCACGACCGTCCTCGGCTCGGGGATGGCGCTGCTCGACTCGACCGTCGTCAACGTGGCGCTGCCGCACATCGGCGAGGACCTCGGCGCCGACCTCGCCGTGCTCCAGTGGACCGTCAACGCGTACATGCTGACGCTGGCGGGGCTGATCCTGCTCGGCGGCTCGCTCGGCGACCGGTACGGGCGCCGCCGGGTCTTCGTCGTCGGCGTGGTGTGGTTCGCGCTCGCCTCGCTGCTGTGCGGGCTCGCCCCGAACGCCGAGGTGCTCGTCGCGGCCCGCGCCCTCCAGGGCGTCGGCGGGGCGCTGCTCACCCCCGGTTCCCTCGCCCTCATCCAGGCGAGCTTCCACCCCGACGACCGGGCCAGGGCGGTCGGCCTGTGGTCCGGCTTCGGCGGGGTCGGGGCGGCGATCGGGCCGTTCGTCGGCGGCTGGCTGGTCGACGGGCCCGGCTGGCGCTGGGTCTTCCTCCTGAACGTGCCGCTCGCCGCCCTCTGCGTGCCGGTCGCGCTGCGGCACGTGCCCGAGTCGCGGGACGAGACCGCGCACGGCCGGCGCTTCGACGTGCTGGGCGCGGTGCTCGGCGCGGCGGGCCTCGGCCTCGTCACGTACGCGCTGATCAGCGCGGTGTGGTGGGCGGGAGTGGCGGGTGTGGTCGTCGGCGCCGGGTTCGTGGCGGTGGAGCGGCGGCGGGGCGAGCGGGCGATGGTGCCGCCGTCGATCTTCCGCTCCCGGCTTTTCACCGCGGTGAACCTGGTGACGCTGTGCGTGTACGCGGCCTTCGGCGGCTTCTTCTTCCTCGTCGTGATCCAGCTCCAGGTCGTCTCCGGCTACTCGGCCCTCGCCGCCGGTACGGCCCTGCTGCCGACGACCGTCCTGATGCTGCTGCTCTCCGCGAAGGCCGGCGAGCTGGGGGAGCGGATCGGGCCGCGCATCCCGCTGACCGTGGGCCCGCTGCTGTGCGCCGCCGGGATGCTGCTGATGCTGCGGGCCGGGGAGGACGCCTCGTACGTACGGGACGTGCTGCCGGCGCTGCTGGTGCTCGGCGCCGGCATGACGACCCTGGTGGCGCCGCTGACCGCGACGGTCCTGGCCTCCGTCGCCGTCTCCCGCGCCGGGCTCGCCAGCGGCATCAACAACGCGGCGGCGCGGGCGGCCGGTCTGGTCGCGGTGGCGGCGCTGCCGCTCCTGACGGGCATGGGGCCGGAGACGTACCGCTCGCCGGTGGAGTTCGACGCGGCGTTCGGCCGGGCGATGCCGATCTGCGCGGGGGTGCTCGCCGTCGGCGCGCTCCTCGCCTGGACGACGATGCGCACCCCCGCCGAGCTGACGTGCCACCCCGAGTGCCGGCACCACTGCGGAGTGGCCGCCCCGCCCCTGGACCCGGGCACCTCCTGAGCCCGCCGCCGGTGGGGCAGACTGGGGGGCATGGTCACTCATGAGAATCTGCTGGGCGGGCCCGCGCCCACCCGTCTGCCCGACGAGCCCGAGCCGCGTGAGCTGATGGCGCAGGGCGCCGCGCCCGCCGACGTCGCCGCGAAGTACCCGACCTCCTCGCTCGCGTGGGCGCAGCTCGCGGACGACGCCTTCGAGGCGGGCCGCGTGGTGGAGTCGTACGCCTACGCCCGCACCGGCTACCACCGGGGGCTCGACGCGCTGCGCCGCAACGGCTGGAAGGGCCACGGTCCGGTGCCGTGGGAGCACGAGCCGAACCGCGGCTTCCTGCGGGCCCTGCACGCGCTGGCGCGGGCGGCCGGGGAGATCGGCGAGCAGGACGAGTACGAGCGGTGCACGACCTTCCTGCGGGACTCGTCGGAGACCGCCGCCGAGACGCTGGGCTGACCCCGGCCCCCCAGGGGGTTCGCCCCCGGCCGGTACGATCCCCCGGACCGGCCTGAACAGGGGGGAACTGTCGTGGGCAAGCGGGGGGCGCCTGACCGGCGCCATCAGAACCGGCAGAACCGGCAGAACCGGCAGAACCGGCAGAACCGGCAGAACGGGCCGAGGGGGAGGAGCCGCCGCCGCGGGGGGACGCGGGTCACGCGCCGCGGGCGGTTCGTCCTGACGACCCTGGTCCTGATGGGGGTCTCGCTCGGCGCGGGCGTGGCGCTCGCCCACTTCCAGGACGGGGGCGGTGTGGAGGACTCCGCCGCGCCCCCGCCCGTGGCGGCGCCGGAGACGCCGACGACGGCCGCCCCGGCGCCGACCCGCACGCCCACGCCCACGGCCACGGCCACGCGGAAACCGAAGCCGAAGCCGGACCCCACGAAGCCGACGGCGACCGCGACCGCGACCGCGAAGAAGCCCGCGACCGTGCCGAAGTCCGGCCCGGGGACCTTCACCACCGCCTCCGGCTCCGGCAAGGTCACCGGCACCGGCGGGAAGCTGCGCCGGTACCGGGTGCAGGTCGAGCAGGGCATCGACCTGTCGGCGCGCACGGCCGCCCGGGAGATCGAGGCGATCCTCGCCCATCCGCGGAGCTGGGCCGCGCACGGCAGGGGCCGCTTCCAGCTGGTCGAGTCGAACGCCGACTTCGTGATCCGGATCGCCACCCCCGACACCGCCGACGCGCTCTGCGCCCGGCAGGGCTTCAACACGCGCGGCGAGCTGAACTGCGAGACCGCCGACGGCGTCGTGGTGAACCTCAAGCGGTGGATGCTGGGCTCGCCGACCTTCGCGGGGCCGCCGGAGGAGTACCGGCACCTGATCATCAACCACGAGGTGGGGCACGAGATCGGCATCCGGCAGCACATGGGCTGCGGCGGTCCCGGCAAGCCCGCGCCCGCGATGATGCAGCAGATCAAGGGCCTCAACGGATGTCGTTCGAACGCTTTTCCGTATGACGAAGGGGGGGTCTACATCACCGGTCCGATCGTGTCATGATGCGCATGGGACGGCGCGCGCGGAAGCGTGCCTCCTGAGGGGACCGGGGCTCCCGTGGCACGCCGCTGAGCGCGCACGGTGGAGCGGACCGCTACCCGGTAGTTCGTATCGAGGAGACAGAAATGTCGACCTACCAGGGTTCTCCCGATGCCTCCGGAGCCGGTGCGGTCGCCGAAGACGCGCCGAACCTCGACTTCGCGGGCACCACGCCGTACGAGGACTACGTCCAGGCGGACGTCCTCACCCACCTCCAGCACCTCCGCTCGGACGACCCCGGCGAGATGGTCTTCCTGGTCACCACCCAGGTCATGGAGCTGTGGTTCACGGTGATCGTCCACGAGTGGGAGACCGCGAGCCGCGCCCTGCGCGAGGACCGGCTGCCGGTCGCGATCGACGCGCTCAAGCGCTCGGTCCGCGAGCTGGAGGCGCTCAACCACTCCTGGCGCCCGCTCGCCCAGCTCACCCCCGCCCAGTTCAACTCCTACCGCGGCGCGCTCGGCGAGGGCTCCGGCTTCCAGTCGGCGATGTACCGGCGCATGGAGTTCCTGCTCGGCGAGAAGTCCGCGTCCATGCTCGTCCCGCACCGGGGCGCGCCCCGCGTCCACGCCGAGCTGGAGAAGGCGCTGCACGAGCCGAGCCTGTACGACGAGACGCTCGCCTTCCTCGCCCGGCGCGGCCTGCCCGTGCCGCCGTCCGTCCTCGGCCGTGACCTCACCCAGCGGTACGAGCCGTCGGCGCAGGTCGAGGCCGTGTGGGCGTCGCTGTACGCGGCGCCCGAGGAGCACGACGAGCTGGTCCGCCTCGGCGAGGCGCTGAGCGACGTCGCCGAGCTGGTCTGGCGCTGGCGCAACGACCACCTGGTGGCGACCCGGCGCGCGATGGGCGCCAAGACCGGCACCGGCGGCTCCGCGGGCGTGGCCTGGCTGGAGAAGCGCGCCCAGAAGAACGTGTTCCCCGAGCTCTGGACGGCCCGCAGCCATGTCTGACCCCAAGGATCTCAAGCAGGAGGCCGAGCGCCTCGACGCCGCCGACCCGCTCGCCGCCCACCGGGCCAAGTTCGCCCTCGACGAGGAGACCGTCTACCTCGACGGCAACTCGCTCGGCGCGCTCCCCGCCCACGTCCCCGCCCGGATGGCCGAGGTCGTCGGCCGCGAGTGGGGCGAGCTGCGGATCCGCTCCTGGGACGAGTCGGGCTGGTGGACCGCCCCCGAGCGGATCGGCGACCGGATCGCCCCGCTCGTCGGCGCCGCCCCAGGACAGATCGTGGTCGGCGACTCGACCAGCGTGAACGTCTTCAAGGCGGTCGTCGCGGCGGCCCGCCTCGCGGGAGGAGCCGGGGAGGGACGCGACGAGATCCTGGTGGACGGGACGACCTTTCCCACGGACGGGTACATCGCCGAGTCCGCCGCCCGGATGACCGGTCACCGGATCGTGGCCCTCGACCCGGCCGACATCCCCGGCGCGGCGAACGAACGGACGGCGCTCGCACTCGTCAACCACGTCGACTACCGCACCGGCCGCCTCCACGACCTGCCCGGCACCACCGCCGCCCTCCACGCGGCGGGCGCGCTGGCCGTCTGGGACCTGTGCCACAGCGCGGGTGCCCTGCCGGTCGGCCTCGACGCGCACGGCGTCGACCTGGCCGTCGGCTGCACGTACAAGTACCTCAACGGCGGCCCCGGCTCGCCCGCGTACCTGTACGTCGCCGAGCGCCACCAGGCCCGCTTCGACTCGCCGCTGCCGGGCTGGACCTCGCATGCCGACCCCTTCGGCATGACCCCCGGCTACCGGGCCGCCGACGGCGCCGTCCGGGGCCGCGTCGGCACCCCCGACATCCTGTCGATGCTCGCCCTGGAGGCGGCGCTCGACGTGTGGGACGGGGTCGCGGTCGAGGAGGTGCGCGCCAAGTCCCTCGCCCTCACCGACTTCTTCCTGGAGTGCGTGCGGGCGTACGTCCCCGAGGGCCGGGTCGTGCCGGTCACCCCGGAGCCGCACGGCGAGCGCGGCAGCCAGGTGGCGCTCAGCTGCCCGGACGCGCCGGTCGTGATGCCCGAGCTGATCAAGCGCGGTGTGGTCGGCGACCTGCGCCGCCCGGACCTCCTGCGGTTCGGCTTCACCCCGCTGTACGTCGGCTTCGCGGACGCGGAGCGGGCGGCGCGGGTGCTCGCCGAGGTGCTCGCCGGGCTTCCGGCCGACTGACGGGCGACCGACGGCCGGTGACCTTTCGTCAGGTCGCCGTCAGGTCGTCGTCAAGTCGTCGGCAGGTCGGATCTTCACCTGATCTGCGGGGCCCGGACCCTGATACGGTCCCCGCAGGTCAGGCCGATTCGGCCCCGTCACCGAGAGGTTGGAACACCCCATGCCGGACCCCGCCGCGCGCGACGCCGCCGAAGAGGCATCGGCCTTCTCGCACCCGGCCGTCCCCCCCGACGCCACCGCCGCGTACGGCGAACACCCCGATCAGCTCGTCGACTTCTACGCCCCCCGCACCGGCGCCGGGCGCGCCCCGCTCGTCGTCGTCCTGCACGGCGGCGCCTGGCGGGCCCCCTACGACCGGCGGCACATCAGCCCCTTCGCCGGCTTCCTGGCACGCCGCGGCTTCGCCGTCGCCAGCGTCGAGTACCGGCGTGGCCCCGGCCTGCCCCACCAGGACGGTACGGCCCCGGTCGCGGGCCGCTGGCCGGAGACCTTCGACGACGTGGCCGCCGCCCTCGACGCCGTACCGGAACTCGCCGCCGCGCACCTGCCGCGGGCCGACCCGTACCGCACGGTCCTCACCGGGCACTCGGCCGGCGGCCAGCTCGCCCTGTGGGCGGCGGCCCGGCACGTGCTGCCCGCGGGCTCTCCCTGGCGGCTGCCCGCCCCGCCCGCGCTGCGCGGCGTCGTCGCCCTCGCCCCCATCGGCCACTTCGAGCGCGCCCGCGAGCTCGACGTGTGCGGAGGCGCGGTCACCCAGCTCCTGGGCGGCGAGGAGACATACGACGAACGGGCCGCCGCCGCCGACCCGGCGCGGCTGCTGCCCACCGGCATCGCCACCGCCCTCGTCCAGGGCCGCGAGGACGTCGTCGTCCCCGCCGAGGTCGCCGACGCCTTCGTGGAGGCGGCGGCGAAGGCGGGTGAGACGGTCGGCCTGACGCTCCTGGAGGACGTCGGCCACTTCCCGCTGATCGACCCGGCGGCCGACGCGTGCGCGGTGGTCGCGGAGGAGCTCGCGCAGCTGGCTTTCTAGACCCCCGGAGCTCCGTAGTACTCAAGGGGGACGGCCCGGGATCCGCATCCAGCGGGACGCGGCCGTCCCCGCCGGTTCCGTACCGTGGACGGCGTGAATCCGACCCAGACCCCCGACACGGGCAGCCGCAGCCCCGAGCTCCGCATGGCGATGGACGCGCTCGGCGGTCTGCGCGCGGACCTCGTGGACGCCGCCTCCGCCTACCGCCCGCTGCCCGGCCTCGCCCCGGACAGCCCGGCCCTGCGCTTCCTGCCGAAGCGGATACGCCCGCACGCGGGCCTGCTGCCGCACGCGGTGGTGGGCTTCCTGGCCCTGGTGACCTTCCTCTTCGGCTTCGACCGCATCAACGCCATCGACGCCAGGTTCGGCCTGACCGTCCTCGTCTACTGCGTGGTGCCGACCGCCGCC
Organism: Streptomyces sp. CC208A; assembly: GCF_030010625.1. Classification (GTDB taxonomy): domain Bacteria; phylum Actinomycetota; class Actinomycetes; order Streptomycetales; family Streptomycetaceae; genus Streptomyces. The sequence continues at coordinate 25,749 of NZ_JASCXN010000033.1, forward strand.
GTCCTGCTCACCCTGGTCCGGCCGGCGCTCGCCTTCTGGGTCTCGCTCGTCTCGACGCCGTTCGTCGCCTACCTCGGCGGGTACGACGGCTGGCCCTGGGCGCCGAACTCCTTCGCCGCCCACCTCTTCGTCCTGGTGATCGTCGCGATGCGGACCCGGCCGCGCACCGCCGGCTGGATGTGGCTGCTCACCGCCGGGTACGCCGGTTTCACCGCCTTCTTCCTCGGCATGGGCCGCTACACCTTCAACGGCGCCGAGATGCTGTTCTCCTCCGCCCTCCTCCTGCTGGCCGTGGCGATCTTCCAGATCCGCCGCCAGGCCCGGCAGGAGGTCACCGCCCAGCAGACCGTCACCGCCGTCGAACGCTCCAAGCGGACCCTCCTGGAGGAGCGGACGACCATCGCCCGCGAGCTGCACGACGTCGTCGCCCACCACATGTCGGTGGTCGCCATCCAGGCCGAGGCCGCGCCCTACCGGGTGGAGAACCCGCCGCCGGAGCTGGAGCAGGCCTTCCGCACCATCCGGGAGAACGCCGTCGCCGCCCTCACCGAGCTGCGCCGCATCCTCGGGGTCGTACGGGCGGAGGACTACGAGGCCCCCGACGCCCCGCAGCCGACCCTCGCCGACCTGGACGGCCTCGTCGCCAACGTCCGCGAGGCCGGGCTCGACGTGGCCCTGACGGTCACCGGCGCGGTGCGCGAGCTGCCGCAGGGCGTGGAGCTGTCCGCGTACCGGATCGTCCAGGAGGCCCTGTCCAACGTGCTGCGGCACGCGCCGGGCGCCGGCGCCAAGGTCGAGCTCGGGTACGTGCTCGGTGGGCTCGGGCTCAGGATCGTCAACGGACCGGCGCGCGGCCTGGTCAAACCGTCCCCCGGCGCCGGGCACGGCATCACCGGCATGCGGGAGCGTGTCACCATGCTCGGCGGGGAGATGACGGCCGAACCGGCCGAGGACGGCGGCTACGAGGTCACCGTCTTCATCCCCGTCCAGCGCGAGGAGGCTGCCCAGTGATCCGGGTACTGATCGTCGACGACCAGGCCATGGTCCGCGAGGGCTTCTCCGTGCTGCTCGGCGCGATGCCGGACATCGAGGTCGTCGGCGAGGCCGTCAACGGCCGGGAGGCGGTCGCCCAGGTGGCCGCCCTCCGCCCGGACGTCGTCCTCATGGACATCCGGATGCCCGAGCTGAACGGCATCGAGGCCACCCGCGAGATCGTCGCCGCCGACGCGGACGCCAAGGTCCTCGTCCTGACCACCTTCGACCTCGACGAGTACGTGTACCAGGCGCTGCGCGCCGGCGCCTCCGGCTTCCTCCTCAAGGACGCCTCCGCCCGGCAGCTCGCCGACGGCGTGCGGATCGTCGCCGCCGGGGAGGCGCTGCTCGCGCCGACCGTGACGAAGCGGCTCATCACCGAGTTCGCGAAGTCCGCCGAGACCGCGCCGAGGGCGCCCGCCGTCGCCCGGATCGGGGAGCTGACCGAGCGGGAGACGGAGGTCCTGGTCCTCATCGCGCAGGGCCTGTCGAACCAGGAGATCGCCGACCACCTCGTCGTCGCCGAGTCGACGATCAAGACCCACGTCAGCCGGATCCTGGTGAAGCTGGGCCTGCGCGACCGGACGCAGGCGGCGGTCTTCGCGTACGAGGCACGGCTGGTGCGGGTCGGGCGTTAGCGGCCGGTACGGGGGTAGCGTCCGTCCCATGGACGCCGCCTTCGACCCCTGGTCCCCGGCCTTCGTCGCCGACCCCTACCCCGCCTACGCCGAGCTGCGGGCCCATGGCCGGGCGCACTGGTACGCGCCCACCCTGGGGGTCCCCCCTGAACGAAGTTCTAGGGGGAGGCTGGTCCCGCACCACGAGGACGTGTCGGCGCTGCTGCGGGACCGGCGCCTGGGCCGTACGTACACCCACCGCTTCACCCACGAGGAGTTCGGGCGCACGGCCCCCGACCCCGCCCACGAGCCCTTCCACACCCTCAACGACCACGGGCTGCTCGACCTGGAGGGCGCCGACCACACCAGGATCCGGCGCCTCGTGTCGAAGGCGTTCACTCCGAGGACGGTGGAGCGGCTCGTGCCGACGGTACGGGAGCTGGCGGCCGGCCTGGTCGGCGAACTGGTCGCGGCGGGTGGCGGGGACCTCCAGGCGACGGTCGCCGAACCCCTGCCGGTCGCGGTGATCGCCGCGATGCTCGGCGTCCCGGAGGAGGACGAGGAGCGGGCCATGCTGCGGCCGTGGTCGGCGGCGATCTGCGGCATGTTCGAGCTCAACCCGTCGGAGGAGACGGCCCGGCGGGCCGTCCGCGCCTCGATCGAGTTCTCCGACTACCTGCGGGAGCTGATCGCCCGGCGGCGGGCCGAGCCCGGTGACGACCTGATCTCGGCGCTGATCGGCGTCGAGGAGCTGTCGGAGCAGGAGATGGTCTCCACCTGCGTGCTGCTGCTCAACGCGGGCCACGAGGCGACGGTCAACACCACCGTGACCGGCTGGTGGACGCTGCTGCGGCACCCGGAGCAGCTGGCGGCCCTGCGCGCGGATCCGGACGGACTGCTGTCCACAGCTGTGGAGGAACTGCTCCGCTACGACACGCCGCTGCAGATGTTCGAGCGCTGGGTCCTGGACGACATCGAGCTCGGCGGCCAGGTCATTCCGCGCGGCGCGGAGGTCGCCCTCCTGTTCGGCTCCGCGAACCGGGACCCGGCCCTCCCCCAGACTTCGTCCGGGGGGACCCCCAGCCCCACGGCCGACGTCCTCGACCTGTCCCGGACCGACAACCCCCACATCACCTTCGGCGCGGGCGTCCACTACTGCCTGGGCGCCCCGCTGGCCCGCCTGGAACTCACCGCCCTGTTCGCCGAACTCCTCCGCCAGGCCCCGACGCTGCGGCTCGCGGCGGAGCCGGAGTGGAGGAAGGGGTATGTGATCAGGGGCGTGGAGGAACTGCTCGTAGAGGTGTAGTGGGGGCCGGTGCACCACCGGCCCCCACGGCCTCAGCAGACGACGTCCCTGCGCCGCAGCCGCCACAGCCCGCCCGCCACCAGGGCCGCCGCGATCGCCGTGAGCACCAGCAGCGGCGCCCACGTCATCTCGGGACCCGGCAGCTTCGGCAGGTGGCCGAAGGGCGAGAGGTCGAGGACCGACTGCGGCAGGTTCAGGGCCGGGCCGATCCAGCCGATCACCAGCGCGAGCCCCGCCACGCCCCACGCCGCCACCGCGGCCTTCGGGAACGCGCCCCACAGCAGCACCGCCACCCCGCCCAGGACCCAGATGGCGGGCAGCTGGGCGAGGGCCGCGCCCAGGACGGGCCCGAAGTCCTTGCCGTACGAGGCGGACAGACCGGCCGCCGCGAGCGCCATGATCAGTACCGTCCCGCCGAAGGCCACGACCAGGTGCCCCGCCGCCCACCGCAGCCGGCCGAGGACGGCGGCGAGGAGCGGTTCGGCGCGCTGCGAGGTCTCCTCGCCGTGCAGCCGCAGCACCGAGCCGACCACGAACAGTCCGGCGATCATTCCGAACATGCCGACCATCGCGGCGAGGAAGGCGTTGGTGAGGGCGCTCTGCCCGCCCATCCGCTCGAAGATCTCCTTCGCCTGTTCGTTGTCGCCGACGATGTCCGCCGCGCCCTCGACCATCCCGCCGAAGACGAGCCCGGCCACGAGGAACCCGAGCGACCAGCCGAGCAGTCCGCCCCGCTGCAGCCGCCAGGCCAGCGCGCCGGCCGTCGCGAGCCGCCCCTCCGCCGGGCCCGGCCGGGCCGGCAGGAAGCTCATGCCGACGTCGCGCCGCCCGGTCAGCGCGTACGCCACCGCCGTCTGGACCAGGACCGCCGCGGCGATCAGCAGCACCACCCACCAGCGCTCGCCGGCGAACGGCCGGACCTGTTCCGCCCAGCCGACGGGCGAGACCCAGGTCAGTACGGAGGAGCCGCCCTCCGTCCCCGCGTCGCCCGCCGCCCGCAGCACGAACGCGACGCCGAGGACCGCGGCCGTCAGGCCCTTCGCGAGCCGCGCGCTCTCGGTGAGCTGCGCGACGATCGTGGCGGTGGCGGCGAAGAGCATGCCGGTGCCGCCCACCGCGAGGCCGAGGGCGAGCGCCCCGCCGAGGCCCTGGCCGGCGAGCCCGGCCGTGATGATCAGCGCGACGGCGGTGTTGGCGACGAGTGCGGTGAGCAGCGCCGCCGTCAGCGGGGCGCGGCGGCCCACCGCCCCGGCGGAGAGCAGCTCCTGACGGCCCGTCTCCTCCTCCTCGCGGGTGTGCCGGACGACGATGACGAGGCTCATCACGGCCGCGAGGGTCGCCGCGAAGACCCCGAACCGCCAGGCGACGAGCCCGCCGACGGAGTCGTCGAAGACCGGCCCGTACAGCGACCGGATGGAGCTGTTGGCGTTCATCGAGGCGGCGATCTGCGCCCGCTTGGCGTCGGTGTCGTACAGCCCTCCGATCGTGCCGACGCCGCCGGCGACCATGCCGCCGATGACCACGACCCACAGCGGCAGCATCAGCCGGTCGCGGCGGAGCGCGAGCCGGGTGAGGGTGCCGGTGCCGGTCAGGGGGACGGAGAGCGTGCTCATCGCGCCATCGCCTCGTTCGTCGTGCCCGTGGCGTCGTCGGTGTAGTGGCGGAGGAACAGCTCCTCCAGGGTGGGCGGGGTGCTGGTCAGCGAGCGCACGCCGGACTCGGTGAGGGACCGCAGCACCGCGTCGAGCTTGTCGGTGTCGACCTGGAGCCGGACCCGCCGGCCCTGCACGTCGAGGTCGTGCACGCCGGGCAGGTGGGCGAGCCCGTTCGGCGCGCCGGCGAGCTCGGCGCTGACGCTGGTACGGGTGAGGTGGCGCAGGTCCGCGAGCGAGCCGCTCTCCACCGTGCGGCCCTTGCGGATGATGCTGACCCGGTCGCAGAGGGTCTCGACCTCGCTGAGGATGTGCGAGGACAGGAGGACGGTCGCACCGCGCTCGCGGGCCTCGGCGATGCAGCCCTGGAACACGCCCTCCATCAGCGGGTCGAGGCCGCTGGTGGGCTCGTCGAGGATCAGCAGGTCGGCGTCGGAGGCGAAGGCGGCGACCAGGGCGACCTTCTGCCGGTTGCCCTTGGAGTAGGTGCGGCCCTTCTTCGTCGGGTCGAGCTCGAAGCGCTCGATCAGCTCGGCCCGCCGCGCCTTGTCGAGCCCTCCGCGCAGCCGGCCGAAGAGGTCGATGACCTCGCCGCCGGAGAGGTTGCGCCACAGGGTGACGTCACCGGGGACGTAGGCGATCCGCCGGTGCAGTTCGACGGCGTCGGACCAGGGGTCCTTGCCGAGCACCCGGACGGCGCCGGAGTCGGCGCGGAGGAGTCCGAGGAGGACCCGGATGGTGGTGGACTTCCCGGAGCCGTTGGGGCCGAGGAAGCCGTGGACCTCACCGGCCTCGACGACGAGGTCGAGACCGTCCAGCGCGTGGGTGCGTCCGAACGCCTTGTGGAGCCCGGCGACCGTGATTGCCTTCGTCATGGTTCAGAACGTACGCTGATTTCACAAAGTTGTGAAGTTAAGAAAGCGTATAAAATCGAGGCGGCCGGGTGAGCGAGGGAGACGATGACCGCATGACCAGCAGCAGCGCAGAAGACCGGGCAGAAGACCGGGCGCGGTTCGTCGAACGCTTCGCCGCCGAGCTGACCGAAGCGGGCATGCAGCGCATGGCGTCCCGGGTCTTCGCGGCCCTGCTCGCCTCCGAGTCCGGCTCGATGACCTCGGCCGAACTGGCCGAACGGCTGCGGATCAGCCCGGCGGCCGTCTCCGGCGCGATCCGCTACCTCACCCAGGTCGGCATGGTCGGCCGCGAACGCGACCCCGGCACCCGCCGCGACCGCTACGTCCTCCACCACGAACTCTGGTACGAGGCCTTCACCCGCCGCGACCAGGTCCTGACCCGCTGGGAGAAGGTCCTCCGCGACGGAGTCGAGGCCCTCGGCCCCGACACGGCCGCGGGCGCGCGCGTCGCGGAGACCGCCGAGTTCTTCGAGTTCATCCAGCAGGAACTGCACGGCATGCTCGCCCGCTGGCGCCTCCACCGCGACGCTCAGTCCGAGGAGAGGGCCTCCGCCTGACCGACGGCCCCCAGCCGCTCGAAGAACGCCCGCCCTTCGATCCAGGCGACGACCACGGGGCCCGCGTTCCGTCGCAGGGGAGATCAGGCGCAGGGGGGGATCAGGTCTCGTCCGCTCCCCCGGGAGGGGCGGAAGGCGCGGGGAGAACGGGCAGGGTGAGGCTCCACGCGGCCTCGCGGACCGTCCAGGTGCGGCGGGCGAGGGGTGGGGACGTGCGGGAGTCGGCGTCGTAGCGGAAGAGGGGGCCCGAGACCGTGAGCGTGCGGGCCTCCACGCGGACCGGTGGGGCGTGCGGGGGGCGGACGACGACCTCCGCGACGCCGCCGAGGGGGCGGAGCGTCAGCGACTCCACGGGGTCGTCCAGGTCCCGCAGCAGCACCCCGTCCGCCTCCACCCGCAGCCGGTGGGTGCGCGTGCCGCGCTGTGCGGGGACGCGGACCAGGGTGCGTACCAGCGTGCGGCAGGTGTTCCACATCGTGGGCGACGGCGGCGGGGCGGGTGCGGGGGCCGCCATCCCGATCCGTACGCCGCCGAGCACCACCCCGTCGCCGTCGTCGACCAGCAGGTCGAGGCGCCGGGCCACCCCCTCCACCACCGCCCGCGCCGCCCCCACCGGGCCCTGCGGCACGCCGAGCGACCGGGCGAGGCCGAGCGAGCCGGGCGTGCCGACCGGGACGACCGACAGCGCGCCGCGCGCCAGGGTGCGCTCCCGGTGCAGCAGGGTCACCGTGCGCAGCAGCGCCCGGTCGTCGCCGACCACGACGGGGCGCCGGGCACCCCGCCGGGCCAGGGCGCGGGCGAATTCCTCCGGGCCGTCCGGCAGGCAGATCTTCGTTTCCGCCGCCGCGGACAGCACATCTTTCGCGATCCGTACGGACTCGCCGTCGTTTCGGCGGGCGACCGGGTCGACGATGACCAGCAGCTGGTCGTGATCCGACACCTCGGTCCTTCCTCGGGTAGTCTCTTTGTGCAAGAGCCCCTTGCGCTATTGCGCCAGGGGCTTCGTCTATTCCGGGGCACACCGGTGAGGCGGCGTAGGCCCCCTGACCTTGGAATGCCCCGCCCGGAAGGGGTGTACGCCTGTGCCCGCACTTGTGCTGCTCGGTGCTCAGTGGGGTGACGAGGGCAAGGGGAAGGCCACCGACCTCCTCGGTGGATCCGTGGACTACGTGGTGCGCTACCAGGGCGGCAACAACGCCGGCCACACGGTCGTCGTAGGCGACCAGAAGTACGCGCTCCACCTCCTCCCCTCCGGAATCCTCTCGCCGGGGTGCACCCCGGTCATCGGCAACGGCGTCGTCGTCGACCCGGCGGTCCTGCTCTCCGAGCTGAGCGGGCTGAACGACCGCGGCGTCGACACGTCCAAGCTGCTGATCAGCGGCAACGCCCACCTGATCACCCCGTACAACGTCACCCTCGACAAGGTGACGGAACGGTTCCTCGGCAAGCGCAAGATCGGCACCACCGGGCGCGGCATCGGCCCCACCTACGCCGACAAGATCAACCGCGTCGGCATCCGGGTCCAGGACCTGTACGACGAGTCGATCCTCACCCAGAAGGTCGAAGCGGCCCTGGAGCAGAAGAACCAGCTCCTCGCCAAGGTCTTCAACCGGCGCGCCATCGAGTCCGGCCGGATCGTCGAGGAGATGCTCCAGTACGCGGACCAGATCAAGCCGTACGTCGCCGACACCACCCTGATCCTCAACAACGCCATCGACGAGGGCAAGGTCGTCCTCTTCGAGGGCGGCCAGGGCACCCTCCTGGACGTGGACCACGGCACGTACCCCTTCGTCACCTCCTCGAACCCGACCTCCGGCGGTGCCTGCACCGGCGCGGGCGTCGGCCCGACGAAGATCAGCCGGGTCATCGGCATCCTGAAGGCGTACACCACCCGCGTCGGTGCCGGCCCGTTCCCGACCGAGCTCTTCGACGAGGACGGCGAGGCGCTGCGCCGCATCGGCGGCGAGCGGGGCGTCACCACCGGCCGTGACCGCCGCTGCGGCTGGTTCGACGCGGTCATCGCCCGCTACGCCACCCGCGTCAACGGCCTGACCGACTTCTTCCTCACCAAGCTGGACGTGCTGACCGGCTGGGAGGAGATCCCGGTCTGCGTCGCGTACGAGATCGACGGCAAGCGCGTCGAGGAGCTCCCGTACTCCCAGACCGACTTCCACCACGCGAAGCCGATCTACGAGACCCTCCCGGGCTGGTCCGAGGACATCACGAAGGCCAAGACCTTCGCCGACCTCCCGAAGAACGCCCAGAACTACGTGAAGGCGCTGGAGGACATGTCCGGCGCCCCGATCTCCGCCATCGGCGTCGGCCCCGGCCGCACCGAGACGATCGAGATCAACTCCTTCCTGTAGGGCGTACCGGGGCGGCGGTCGGCGTGCGAGCGCCGACCGCCGTCATGTTTCGCCGAGGGCCCCGGCCGACACCATCGCGGAGATCGGAAGGACCCACGCGGACGCGGACGCGGAGGCCGGGCTGTGACCGGGCGGCCGCCTCCTACCGCCGGGTGTCGTCCGTGAGCATCAGGGTGGGTTGGCCGGTGTGCCGGGCGATCGCCTCGAAGTCGCGGTCGCAGTGCAGCAGGGTGAGGCCGGACAGTTCGGCCACGGCCGCGACGAGAAGGTCGACCGGTCCGGCGCTGCGGTGTTCACCGTGGTCGACGAGCTGTTGCTGGACCTGCCGGGCCCGCCGGAAGGTGTCGTCCGGGAACGGCACCCACGCATAGAACCCGGCCAGATGCTGCCGCACCATTTTGTGGTGTGCGGCTGACCGCGCGGAGCGAAGGACCTCCAGCTCTGTGAGCTCGCACATGCCGACCAGCCCGGAGTCCAGGGCCTCCCCCCACCCCCAGGCGTCTGCGCCGTGCTGCAGGAAGCGCGCCACCGCCGAGGTGTCGGCCAGGTACTTCACGTGGCTTGCCCCCGGTCGTCGTCGCCGACCGCGCGGCCGGGGCGGTAGGAGGACTTGTCCGTCAGGGCGTCGAGGTCCAGGGCTTCGGCGGCGAGACGCTCCGCCGCCATGCGCGCCTCATGACGCTTGACCCTGTCGCTGACCTCGCGAAGGGCGCGGTTGACGGTGTCCTTCTTCGTCTTGGTGCCGAACGCGTCCTGCGCTATGGCCAGTGCTTCTTCGTCGATCTCGATCAGTGTCTTGCCCATGGGACACCCCTCTCCGTATATCCGAAGTGTAACGCGGATATACGGAGAGGGGGCATGTCAGTCCGCCCGGCGGTACTCGGCCGGCTCGGTGTCGGTCATCGGGTAGACCTGGAGGAGCTCCTTGCCCTGGTACGTCGTCAGGACCAGGTAGCTGCCGACGTCCATCAGCTGGCACTCGGAGTCGGCGCCGGGGTCGGCCGTCAGCGGGCCGATGACGTACGGGGCCGTCGTGCTCGCCAGGATCCCCGTCCAGGTGCAGTTGACCGAGTCCGCCAGGGCCCTGCCCTCGTCGTCGGTGCGCGGGTAGGCGCTCAGCGAGCGGAAGACGGCGGCGCCGACCGGGCCCTGGGTGATCGTCACCTCGTTGGTGTAGCGGTCCCTCTCCGGCCCCTCGACCAGCGGGTCCGACTTCCAGCGGCCGAGGTACTTCCCGGGCAGGATCTCCGAGCCGGTGCGGGCCTTGCGGAAGGTGGCCTTCGCGGCGCCGGAGGACCATTCGAGGACCTCGGGGGAGCGCAGGGTGAGCGTCTGGTGGGCGGCCGCCAGGCACCGCTGGGCGGGCACGCTGGTGGTCACGTCGGACTCGCCGAGGACGACCTTGTCCTCGTCGGCGGAGACGAGCCGCGAGCGGCCCATGCACAGCCGGCCGTCGCCGACGTGGGTGTAGACGGCGGTCTTGGTGCCGGGCGCGCCCTGGACGAGTTCGATCCGGACGGTCTCGCGGGGGTGCTCCTGGGTGCCCTGGAGGACGCCCTCCCAGGCGCCGAGGAAGGCGGCGGGGATCGCCCCGGCGGACGGGGAGGAGGAGGCGGAGGAGCGGGAGGGCGAGCCGGTGCCCTTGCCCTCGTGGCCGGTGTCGTCGCCCGGGGCGCCGAGGGGCCAGAGGGCGTACCCGATGCCCGCGGCGGCCGCGACGGCGGCGGTCGTGAGGGCGGCGACAAGGACCCGCCGCCGGGACCGGGGCCGGGGCCCGCCCGCGGTGGGCGGCCCGGCCGTCGGGTCGTCGGCCGCCGGGCCGCCCGCCGTACGGTCGGAGCCGGAGCCGGAGCCGGAGCCGGTACGGGTGTGCCGGTCGCCGTCCTCCGGTACGGGGAGGCGCCCCGTACCGGACCCGTCCGTGCCCTCCGCCCCGCCCTCCGCCTCCAGGAGCCGGGCGGCGTGCCGGCCGAGCCGGGCGAGGACGTCGGCGGGCAGCCACGGGTCGGCGACCGGCAGCGTCTCCGCGATCTCGGCCGCCGTCGGCCGGGCCGCCGGGTCCTTGGCGAGACAGGCCCGGATCAGGCCGGTCAGGGCGGGCGCCACGTCCGTCAGGTCCGGCTCGTCGTGGGCGATCCGGAACATGAGGGCGTGCACGCCGCTGTCGGAGGTGCCGAAGGGGGAACGCCCCGTCGCCGCGTACGCGAGGACGGAGCCCAGGCAGAAGACGTCGGACGCGGGGGTCAGCTTCTCGCCGCGCACCTGCTCGGGCGACATGAAGCCGGGGGAGCCGACGACGGCCCCGGTGCTGGTGAGGCCGCCGTCGGTGACGGTGTCGACGGCACGGGCGATGCCGAAGTCGATGACCCGGGGGCCGTCGACGGTCAGCAGCACGTTGGAGGGCTTGAGGTCACGGTGGACGAGCCCGGCCCGGTGGATGTGGTCGAGGGCGCGGCCGAGACCGGCGGCCAGGGCGCGGACGGTGTCGGGCGGCAGCGGTCCGTACTCGTCGCCGACGACGGTCCGCAGCGACGGTCCTGGTACGTACCCGATGGCCACCCACGGGGAGGCGGCGGCGGTGTCGGAGCCGAGGACGGGCGCGGTCCCGGTGCCGCCGACCCGTTCCAGCGCCTCGACCTCGCGGGCGAAGCGGCGCCGGAACTCGTCCTGGGCGGCCAGCTCGGCGTGCACCACCTTCACGGCGACGGTCCGCCCGCCGGCCGAACGCGCGAGGAACACCCGGCCCATGCCGCCGGCCCCGAGCCGGCCGATGAGTCGGAACGGGCCGATGCTGACCGGGTCTTCCGCGTTCAATGGCTCCACGTCGAAAGAGGATGCCAGACCGGACGGGGACGGAGGGTCACGGTCCGGCGTCAGCCCTCCGGGCTCTTCCCGCCGGGGTCCTCCGGGTGGCCCGGCAGAGGTTGCCCGGGCCGGAGAGGCGTGGGTGTAATGGCCACGAGGGGGCCCTTCCGGAGGAGGAACCCCATGCGTGTCGTCGAAGTGAGCGCCTACGGCGGACCCGAAGTCCTCCGATCGGCCCGCCGCCCCGAACCGGACCCCGCCCCCGGCCGTGTCCGGGTGCGGCTCAGGGCCGCCTCGGTCAACCAGGCGGACCTCGCGATCCGCTCCGGCCGGTTCGCCGCCGCGCTCGACCCGCTGGCCCCGCCCTTCGTGCTCGGCTACGACTTCGCCGGGACGCTGCTCGACCCGGCGCCCGGTCTCCCGGTGGGCACCCGCGTGGCGGGCTTCGTGCCGTGGGTGGCGGAGCGGACCGGTCAGGGGACGTACGCCGAGATGGTCCTGGCGGACCCGGAGTGGCTGGCCCCGATCCCGGACGAGGTGGACTTCACGGCGGCGGCCTCACTGCCGCTCTCCGCGCTGACCGCCGCGCAGGCCCTGGACCTGGTGGCGCTGCCGGAGGGCTCGACGCTCCTGGTCACGGGGGCGAGCGGGGTGGTGGGCCGGTTCGCGGTGCAGCTCGCGGCACGGGCGGGCTACCGGGTGATCGCCCTCGGCGAGGCCGACGACGCGAGCGAGCTGCGGGTCCTCGGCGCCGAGGGGACGGTGGGGCGCGGGCCGTCGGAGACCGTGAACGCCGCGGTGCGGGGCTTCGCGCCGGACGGGGTGGACGGCGTCTTCGACGCGGCCCTGATCGCCGAACCGCTCCTTCCTGTGGTCAAGGACGGCGGCGTCTTCGTCTCCGCGACGCCCGAGCGGATGCCGTCGGCCGAGCGGGACATCCGGGTGGACGCGGTGGCCGGCCACCCGGACGCGGCCCGTCTGAAGGAGCTCCTGGAACTGGTCGCCGCGGGCGGCCTCGCGACCCGGGTGGCGGACGTGCTGCCGCTGGAGGAGGCGGCGGAGGCGCACCGGAGGGTGGAGGCGGGCCACCGGCCGGGCCGCCTGGTCCTGATGATCTGACCCGCCCCGGCAGCCGGCGCACCGTCGGCTCCACCGATCGCGGCCCGCCCGCCTGGATGCAACCATGCGCGCATGGTTGTCCTGCGGATTCGTGACGTGCCCGAGGAGATGCGGAACCGGCTGGCGGCCATAGCGGCCGAGCGCGGCCAGTCCCTCCAGGCGTACCTCTACGACGTGCTCGCCGACGAGGTACGGCGCCGGGACGACCTGGCCGTCCTCGAAGCGTTCTCCGCCGGACGCCACGGCACCCGCGTCGACACCGCGGACGTCCTCGACGCCCTGCACGCCGCCCGCGCCGAGCGGGATCGCGCGCTCGGGGTGCCACCGGAGGACGCCGAGTGACCGTCGTCGACGCCTCGGCCCTCGCGTCCGCGGAGGCGTACGGCTGCGCGCCGGTCACCGCCGACGGCGGTCTCGCGCGCGCCTCCGGCCTCCGCTGCCCGGTCGAGGTGATCGGCGGCTGAGGCCCCCGAGCGGGTGGCGACGGAATCCGCAGCCGACCGCTCCCCGCGCGGCGGCCTGGCAAGGTGTCGTGTCCGGCGCGCTCTCGGTGGACAAGATGGTGATGGCCGCCCCACCTGCGGTTCCTTACCCTTCGGGACATGACCCCTCATGTCGTACCCGATCCGCAGGCCGGCGCGGCCGTCAAGGCCGCCGACCGCGCGCACGTCTTCCACTCGTGGTCCGCCCAGGGCCTGATCGACCCGCTCGCCGTGGCCGGCGCGGAGGGCTCGTACTTCTGGGACTACGACGGCAACCGCTACCTCGACTTCACCAGCGGCCTCGTCTACACCAACATCGGCTACCAGCACCCCAAGGTGGTCGCCGCCATCCAGGAGCAGGCCGGGAAGCTCGCGACCTTCGCGCCCGCCTTCGCCGTCGACGTCCGCTCCGAGGCCGCACGCCTCATCGCCGAGCGCACCCCCGGCGACCTGAACAAGATCTTCTTCACCAACGGCGGCGCAGAGGCCGTCGAGAACGCCGTCCGGATGGCCCGGCTGCACACCGGCCGCCACAAGGTGCTCTCCGCCTTCCGCTCGTACCACGGCGCCACCTCCACCGCGATCAACCTCACCGGCGACCCGCGCCGCTGGGCCTCCGACACCGGCTCGGCCGGCGTGGTGCGCTTCTGGGCGCCGTTCCTCTACCGCTCGCCGTTCTACGCGACCACCGAGGAGCAGGAGTGCGAGCGCGCCCTCGCGCACCTGGAGGACACCATCGCCTTCGAGGGTCCCGGCACCATCGCCGCGATCATCCTGGAGACCGTCCCCGGCACCGCCGGCATCATGACCCCGCCGCCCGGCTACCTCGCCGGCGTCCGCGCGATCTGCGACAAGTACGGCATCGTCTTCGTCCTCGACGAGGTCATGGCCGGCTTCGGCCGCACCGGGAAGTGGTTCGCCGCCGAGCACTTCGACGTCGTCCCCGACCTGATGACCTTCGCCAAGGGCGTCAACTCCGGCTACGTGCCCCTCGGCGGCGTCGCCATCAGCGAGGAGATCGCCGCCACCTTCGACACCCGCCCCTACCCCGGCGGCCTCACCTACTCCGGCCACCCGCTGGCCTGCGCCGCCGCCGTAGCCACCATCCACGTGATGGAGGACGAAAAGGTCGTCGAGAACGCCGCCCGCATCGGCGAGACCGTCCTCGGCCCCGGCCTCCGCGAACTCGCCGAGCGCCACCCGTCCGTCGGAGAGGTCCGCGGCCTGGGCGTCTTCTGGGCGCTCGACCTGGTCAAGAACAAGGAGACCCGCGAACCGCTCGTCCCCTACAACGCCTCCGGCGAGGCCAACGCCCCCATGGCCGCCTTCGCCGCCGCCGCGAAGCAGCACGGCCTGTGGCCCTTCGTGAACATGAACCGCACCCACGCGGTCCCCGCCTGCAACGTCACCGACGACGAGGTCAAGGAGGGCCTGGCCGCCCTGGACGCGGCCCTGACGGTCGCCGACCGGCACACGGTCTGACGGACGGCCCCGCGCCCGGGACGGCGGCATTGCCGTCGGCGCCGTCCCGGGCGCGCGGGGCATCAGGTCCTGGAGGCCGGTGGCGGTCGAGGGGAACCTGTCACGGGGCCGCCTCGGCGCCCCGGTAGCGGCCCGCAGACTGCGGGTGACCGACCACGCATCCGACTGGGGCGGTCCCGTGAACGACGGCGCCGCGAGGTCCGTGGGCCGGGGTGGTCGGCGGCGCGGATCTTCTCGAAGGCGCGCCGGTCTCCTCGCTGGGACGCGGGTCAGCCCAGGTGGGAGAGGAAGGCGCGCCATGCCTGGGGGGTGAAGGCGAGGGCGGGGCCGGCGGGGCGCTTGCTGTCGCGGACGGGGACGAGGTGGGGGAGGTTGGGGGCGACCTCGACGCACTCGTTGTTCCCGCCGCTGTACGTGCTGGTGCGCCACTTCGCGCCCGTCAGGTCCGGCGTTCCGTGGCGTCCGCTGATCATGGTCTGTGCTCCTTGGCCCTGCGCTGGATGACAGCACGGGATTCCACAGGAGAAAGAGCGGATGTGCGCGCGGCATCGAACAGGTCCTGGTAGCGGGAGACCTCGGCCTCCCTCTCCAGCCAGATGGAGCCGGTCGGGTTGTCCGCCAGCACCACGTCGAGCGCCCCCTCCTCGCGGAACCCCAGCACTACGTACGGCCCGAACATACTCGCATGCGCTCCACGGGAGAACGGCAGCACCTGGATGGTCACGTTGGGGAGCTCGGTGGCGGCCAGCAGGTGCTCCAGCTGTTCCCGCATGACCTGTCCTCCACCGACTTGCTGGAGCAGCACACCCTCGGAGAGGACGGCCCAGAGCTCCAGCGGAGAGTCACCCGTGAGCCGCTCCTGGCGGGCGAGGCGCACGTGGACGAACTTCTCGATCTCGTCGCCCGTCTGCCATTGCTGGGAGGCCACGGTCACGGCCCGGATGTAGTCCGGCGTCTGGAGGAGACCGGGGATCAGCTGCGCTTGGAAGGTGCGGATGGAGCCCGCCATGGCTTCCAGGGCGATGTAGTCGCGATAGGTGTCCGCCAGCACGGACCCGTACTGGTTCCACCACCCCTCCCTGCGGCGCCGGTTGGCCTTCCTGGCCAGGGCGCCCAGTCGCGTCCGTACGTCTTCGTCGGACACCTGGTAGGCGTGCAACATCGCAGTGAGGTCCGGCAGTCGGACAGCCACCCGGCCGTTCTCGATACGACTGATCTTGCCCTTGGTGCAGTCGAGCGCCTCCGCCGCTTGGGCGGTGGTGAGCCCGGAAGCCTCGCGCAAACGGCGTAGCTCATCGCCGAGTTGGCGGCCAAGGACCGTTGACGCGTTCGTGGTGGCGCTCTTCGCAAGCATGGCAACACGTCTAGCAGAGCGAGAGTCTCCAGGGGATCGGTTTAACTCGAAAAGGCGAACTTTGACGCCAACTCAATCTGCAACGTTGCAGATTCGCGTGATGTCGGGCCATCCTCCTGGTCATGGCACCGGCTACCCGATGCCGGTGGACCGTCGACCCTCAGGGGGTTGCACCATGACCACACTCAACGAAGTCGCCTTCCGCCTCTCCCGCCGCCCCCGCAGCGCGCCCAGAGCGAGGGCGGTGCTGCACGCCGTGCTGGGGGACTGGGGCGCGGGCCAGGACGTCGCGGACACCGCAGCGCTCGTCCTCTCCGAGCTCGTCACGAACGCGCTGCGCGTGCGCGTGCCCAGCGACCGGCAGGTGGGCATCCGGATCGCGCACACCGCGACGGACGGGCTCCTCCGCCTGGAGGTGAGCGACGCGGGGGAGGGGTGTCCGGAGGTCCAGGCGCCCGGGGAGGACGAGACCCGGGGGCGAGGTCTCCAGCTCGTGGACGCGCTCACGTACAGGTGGGGCGTCAGCCCCCGCGTCGGCGGAATCGGGAAGACGGTGTGGGCGGAGCTGAAGGCTCCGGAGCTGACGCCGCCGCCGAGGACGGCGGAGGTCGCGGCCGTCACCGTGCGGGCGGGCCAGGCCGTACGGGTCTGGGGCGAGTGGCGCACGGTCCGCAGCGTGGGGACGGAACGGTACGCGACGGGCGGGCTGGCGGTCGTCCTCGGGCTGGACGAGGGGCCGCTGCTGCGGGTGCCTGCGGCGGAGCCGTTGGCGGTACGGACGCTGCCGTAGAGTGACACGCGGATCCGTCACGATCAGGTTCTGGCCCCCATACTCGCTCCATGCCGGCAAGGAGGAGACACCTTGGCCAGCCCGTCCCCCCGCCCCATTCCAGTCCGTCGTGGACACCTGCGCGAAGCCGCCGAGAAGATCGAGCAGGCCACTGGTATGCGCGTGGAGATCATCGGAGGAAAGCTCGTGATGTCCCCGAGCCCCAGTGGCAAGCACGCCGGGATCGTCATCGACCTGCGCGACACCATTCGCCCCGGCCTCGATGCCATGCACGAGGCGTACGAGAACGTCTCCGTCCCCATGCCGGGGGATCCGGACGACTACTCGATCCCGGATCTGACCATCGGGCCGCGCGCGTTCAAGGACGAGGACGGCTGGTTGCTGGACGCGGACGCGGTCGAGCTGGCCGTGGAAGTGATCTCGCCGAACGAGCGGCTGAAGGGCATCAACGAGAAGACCGCCTGGTACGCGGCCGCGCGTGTTGCCCGGCTGCTGCAGATCGATCCGCGTACGGGCACGTGGTCGTTGTTCACTCGCCCCGGAGAGGGCGAGTACAAGGCGGTGGTGCACGGAAAGTACGGCGAGGAGGTGCCGCTCCCGGAGGAGCTGGGAGGCGACCTCACCACGACGGGCCTACCGCTCTACGGCGCGCAGCCGGGCCGCTGACGACGGCGGTAGGCCCGTGCTCGTCCTCCCTGCTCGGCGCCCGGTAGCCCTGGAAGAGGGCGGCGCGGCTGACGCGGGGGCACGTCGGGCCCTGCGATCCCGCCGTCTGCGGCGGCATGCCCGTGCGGGTACGCGAGCAGGACCCTTTCGGTGACCGGTGTGCTGCCGACGCGGCCGGTCAGACCCTGTGACGAGGGCCTCTCCCGAGCAACCGGGTCTGGATTACAGTCTTCCGGAACCTCACGGAGGGGGCCCACCCGCATGCCCGGCACGTCCGCGACCAGCGCCGTCACCCGCAGCACCCTCAGCCGGCAGATCGCGGACGCGCTCCGTGACGAAGTCCTCGCGGGGCGTCTCCAGCCCGGGCAGGAGTTCACCGTCAAGCAGATCGCCGAGCAGTACGGCGTCTCCGCCACCCCCGTCCGCGAGGCGCTCGTCGACCTCTGTGCCCAGGGGCTGCTCGACTCCGACCAGCACCGGGGCTTCCGCGTCCACGAGTTCTCGGTGGCCGACTACCGGGACATGGTGGAGGCCCGGATGCTCGTCGCCGACGGGATCTTCCGGAGGTACGCCGGGCGGGACCGGGTGGCGCTGCCCGAGCCCGACCCGGGGATCGGGGTCGTCCTGGTGTCGATACGCCGCCGGGGCGAGGCCGCCGTGCGGGCCGCCCGCGCCGGTGATCTGGACGTCCTCATCGGGTACGACATCCGCTACTGGCGCGAGCTGGGGCGGCTCGTCGCCCGCAACGACCACATCGCCGAGTTCCTGCACCGGCTCCGGGTCCAGTCCTGGGCCTTCTCCGTGCCCCGCCTGCGGGCCGAGCGCGAGCTCGGCGGCCGGCTCTGGGCCGGGCACGTGGAGCTCGTGGACGCCGTCACCCGCGGGGACGCGGAGGCCGCCGCCGGGGTCGTACGGGGCTACAACGCGCACTGCCTGGCATGGGCCGACCGGCTGGAGGGCCGTGCGCCCCGTACGGGTTGAGCCACCGCTTCCGGGGGCAGGTCCTCCTCGGGTGGGCGTCGTCGGCGCCGCCGACTACCCTGGCCCTCCCCGGAACTGACGGAGAGCGAGCCTCCCTTGGCCTGTGACCTGTGGCTGGTCCCCCTCGTCGACGTGCTGTGCCACAGCCCCGACAACCCCTTCGCCGAAGACCTGGCCGCCTACGACGCCGTGCTCAGCGCCTCGGGACTGCCGACCGTGCCCGTGTACGCGTACATGCCGGGGCTCTCCGGCGACGTCGCCCCGGTCGCCGGCTTCGACTACGAGGCCCTGCACTTCCTGCGCCGCGCCTACCTGCTGGCGGTCTGCGGGCTGCCGGTCGAGCCGGTCGGCGAGCTCGGCGGGGACTACGAGCAGCTCCTGGAGATGTTCGAGAGCACCGCCCAGCAGTCGCACCTGGTCTGGCACTACGACCACGCGGGCGCCTACGTGCCGGTGGACTTCCCCGTACCGCTCTCCAGCGAGGAGCTCCTGGAGGGCGGCGGGCCGCTCGGCTCCTCGTACGGGCTGCTGCGGGAACTGGAGTTCGTCGCCCCGGCCCTCGGCATCGACCCGGCGAACCCGCCGGCCGCCCCCGCCCCGCCCGCCCGGCCCACCGACCTGGAGGAGCCCGCCGCGCCGCCACCGTACGAGGACGGGCCCTTCGCCCGCGAGCGGCACGTCTGGCTGGGGCTGCACGCGGCGGCGACCCGCAGCCTCGCCCAGGGGTCGATGATCATCCTCAGCTAGTACGCATCCCGGCCCCCGGCGGCCCTCAGCGGGTCTCCGGGGGGCGCTGGCGCGGCATGTTCGGGCGGGTGCCGGGGGGCAGCGGGAAGCGGCCCGCGGGGTGTGCCGTCTCCGGGCGGGCCGGTACGACCCCGGCCGACTGGAGCGCCAGCGGCGCCGGGCCCGAGCGGAACTCGACCATCCAGTCCGCGGTCTCCGCCCGCACCAGCTCCGTGACGTCCTCCGAGAAGCGGCGCAGCACCCCCAGGCACCGCTCGGCGGCCTCGCTGGCCGTCCCCTCCGTCGGCCCCAGGACCTCCCGGACGCTCTCCGAGGCCCAGTCGAACTGGAGCGCCTGGAGGCGGCGCTGCACGGCCTGGGCGGTCGCCACGTCCCTTATCCAGCCGGACGTCAGGCCGAAGTACCGGTCGCAGGCCAGGCAGGCCGCGCCGAGCAGCAGCGAGAGGTAGCCCCAGCCGGCCGTGCCCCCGGCGACCCCGGTCAGGTCGAGCAGCGGCAGCGCGGCCCCGGCGATCACGCCGAGCGCGGTGCCGATCCGCAGCACGCGCGCGAAGCGGCGCTTCCAGACCCGGTCCGCGAGGTACCACTCGGCGGTCCGCAGGGCGTTCGACTCCACCCACCGGTAGAGCTCGTCGAGGCGTTCCGCGGGCTCGCCCCAGTCGCCCAGGGGGAAGGGCTTCCCCGTCAGATCTCTGCGGACGTCTTCCCCGGGCTGCCCCGGCGGCTGCATCTCCGGCTGGTGGCTCACCGGGGGACTCCTCTGCTCAGCCCAGCGTTCGTGTCGCTCGTGTCCTTCTGTGACGTGCGGTGCACGTGGTGCCTGCCCTTCCTACCGCCGAATGGTGGGCGGTGGGCCCGGAATCCCGGGATTTCCGCCCGCAAGAGGGTGTTGATCAGGTAGAGGAGCCCGCAGTTTCTCACCCGAAAGAGTCGTCGCGGCAGGGCGGTCCCCGACCACGTAGGCTCGGGAGCACCGGAAACAAGACGTGACCGACCGACCTTCAACCACGAGGAGTGACCGTGATCCCCGGTGGCGGCCAGCCCAACATGCAGCAGATCCTCCAGCAGGCGCAGAAGATGCAGCAGGACCTCGCCCGCGCCCAGCAGGAGCTCGCGGCGACCGAGGTCGAGGGCCAGGCGGGCGGCGGCCTCGTCAAGGCCACGGTGACCGGCTCCGGCGAGCTGCGCGCCCTGGTCATCGACCCGAAGGCGGTCGACCCGGAGGACACCGAGACCCTGGCCGACCTGGTCGTCGCCGCCGTCAAGGCCGCGAACGACAACGCGCAGCAGCTCCAGCAGGCCAAGCTGGGCCCGCTGGCCCAGGGCCTCGGCGGGATGCCGGGCCTGGGCTTCTAACGGGTACTTCCAGCCACTACCGTAAGAAGACACGTAGGACACGTAAGAAGACACGTAAGACAGCAAGAGCACTTGCCGGAAGGGCGTTCCGTTGTACGAAGGCGTGGTCCAGGACCTGATCGACGAGCTGGGCAGGCTGCCCGGCGTCGGTCCCAAGAGCGCGCAGCGGATCGCCTTCCACGTCCTGCAGGCCGAGCCGACGGACGTGCGCCGGCTCGCCCACGCGCTCCTGGAGGTCAAGGAGAAGGTCCGGTTCTGCGCGGTCTGCGGGAACGTGGCGCAGCAGGAGCGGTGCAACATCTGCCGCGACCCGCGCCGGGACCCGTCCGTGATCTGCGTGGTCGAGGAGCCGAAGGACGTCGTCGCGATCGAGCGGACCCGCGAGTTCCGGGGGCGGTACCACGTCCTCGGCGGCGCGATCAGCCCGATCGAGGGCGTCGGCCCGGACGACCTGCGGATCAGGGAGCTGCTCGCCCGTCTCGCGGACGGGGAGGTCACCGAGCTGATCCTGGCGACCGACCCCAACCTGGAGGGCGAGGCCACCGCCACGTACCTGGCGCGGATGATCAAGCCGATGGGGCTCAAGGTCACCCGCCTGGCGAGCGGGCTGCCGGTCGGCGGCGACCTGGAGTACGCCGACGAGGTGACGCTCGGCCGTGCCTTCGAGGGACGGAGGCTGCTAGATGTATGACGACCGGGCGCGGGAGGACCGGGCCGGTGCCGGCGAGCTCTCAGGGAGGCTCCTCGATGTCTGACCCCACGCTGCACTCCATCACGCAGGACCCCGGCGACTTCGCCGTCCAGATCGCCGACTCCGTCGAGAGCTTCATCGTCGCCACGACCGAGGTCGCCAAGGGCGACGAGCCGGACAGCGCGGTGCCCTTCCTGCTCCTGGAGATCTCCCAGCTGCTCCTCGCGGGCGGCCGTCTCGGGGCGCACGAGGACATCCTCCCGGACGAGCGGTACGAGACGGACGCGGGCCCGGAGCCGGACGCGGACGAGCTGCGGGAGCGGTTCGCGGCGATGCTGGAGCCGGTGGACGTCTTCTCCGAGGTCTTCGACCCGTACGAGCCCCGCAAGGCGCCGGTCCCGGCCCGTATCTCCGACAACCTCGCGGACATCGTCACCGACCTCCGCCACGGCCTCGCCCACTACCGCGCGGGCCGCACCTCCGAGGCGCTGTGGTGGTGGCAGTTCTCGTACTTCTCCAACTGGGGCCCGACCGCCTCGGCCACCCTCCGCGCCCTGCAGTCCCTGGTCGCCCACGTCCGCCTGGACCAGCCGCTGGCCGCCCTGGACGGCCTCGACACCGACGAGGACCTGACCGACGACGACCTCGCGGAGGAGGCGGGCCGGGTGATGGTCCGGGAGATCGCGGGACCGCTGGGGCTGAAGGGGATCAAGGGGCTTCAGGATCCCGTCTGATCCAGGATCCTGTCTGATCCAGGACCCCGTCTGATCCGGAATCCGCCCGTTTCGGGGTCCTCTTTGATCATTCTTTGAGCACCCGGTCTCAGAATGTGATAGCGGGTCGGCGTTTTTCGGCTGCTCGTTAGACTGAGCCGACCGCAGCACGGGCTGTGGCACCGACCGAGCGAGGAGCGCACGTGGGCCTTGTCGTGCAGAAGTACGGAGGCTCCTCCGTTGCCGATGCCGAGGGCATCAAGCGCGTCGCCAAGCGGATCGTGGAAGCCAAGAAGAACGGCCACCAGGTGGTCGTCGTGGTCTCCGCGATGGGCGACACGACGGACGAGCTGATCGATCTCGCCGAGCAGGTTTCTCCCATGCCTGCCGGACGTGAGTTCGACATGCTGCTGACCGCCGGAGAGCGGATCTCCATGGCCCTGCTGGCCATGGCGATCAAAAACCTGGGCCACGAGGCCCAGTCGTTCACCGGCAGCCAGGCGGGTGTCATCACCGACTCGGTCCACAACAAAGCGCGCATCATCGATGTCACGCCGGGCCGCATCCGCACCGCCCTCGACGAGGGCAACATCGCCATCGTCGCCGGCTTCCAGGGCGTGTCCCAGGACAAGAAGGACATCACCACCCTCGGCCGCGGCGGCTCCGACACCACGGCCGTGGCGCTCGCCGCCGCGCTCGACGCCGAGGTCTGCGAGATCTACACCGACGTCGACGGCGTGTTCACCGCCGACCCGCGCGTGGTGAAGAAGGCGAAGAAGATCGACTGGATCTCCTTCGAGGACATGCTGGAGCTCGCCGCCTCCGGCTCCAAGGTGCTGCTGCACCGCTGCGTCGAGTACGCACGCCGCTACAACATCCCGATCCACGTCCGGTCCTCGTTCTCGGGGCTCCAGGGCACGTGGGTCAGCAACGAACCGACAGGGGACAAGGTGGAGCAGGCCATCATCTCCGGTGTCGCCCACGACACCTCCGAGGCGAAGATCACCGTCGTCGGCGTGCCGGACAAGCCGGGCGAGGCCGCGGCCATCTTCCGTGCCGTCGCGGACGCCGAGATCAACATCGACATGATCGTGCAGAACGTGTCGGCGGCCTCCACCGGTCTCACCGACATCTCCTTCACCCTCCCCAAGGCCGAGGGCCGCAAGGCCATCGACGCCCTGGAGCGGACGAAGGCGGTCATCGGCTTCGACTCGCTGCGCTACGACGACCAGATCGGCAAGATCTCTCTCGTCGGCGCCGGCATGAAGACCAACCCGGGCGTCACCGCGGACTTCTTCAAGGCGCTGTCCGACGCGGGCGTCAACATCGAGCTCATCTCGACCTCCGAGATCCGCATCTCGGTCGTCACCCGCGCCGACGACGTCAACGAGGCCGTGCGCGCCGTCCACACCGCCTTCGGTCTGGACAGCGACTCGGACGAGGCCGTCGTCTACGGCGGCACCGGGCGCTGACCCGCCCCGCCCCGCGCCCCACGGCGTTCCCTCCCCGCCCGGCCGCTCGCCAGCGGCCGGGCGGGGTCGTCGTGTCCGGGGAGTCCTCGCGTCCGGAAGTCGTCGCATCCGATTGCGGTGGCTTCGCAGCATCTGTGAACGACCTGTGAGCAAGTCGGCCCCGTAACCCCCTTGAACTGCGGTGATGCGGTGACGGACGATGCTCTCCCCCCTTGCCGCGCCTCGTGGTCGGGCGGGACTCGTCTCCGCGCCGACCCAGGGACAGGGCGCGGAGCACGCGAAGGAACGGGGATACGGGGCAACGGGGGAGAACGGTCACGCATGAGGACGAACAGCTCACCGCCGAGAACGGCGGCGCACGCGTACAACCATCCCGGGGGAACACGAGTCCAACAGGCGTGGCAGACGTACTCGACATCCCTGCGCTCTCCCCGCTCCGCGGGGCGGGCACAGCCGTGCTCCCCCTGCGGGCGCCCGGCGCCGTGCCCGGACGCGGCACCGCGCTCTTCCGCCCGCTCGGGCGCCCGAGCGCACCTCCGCGCCCGCTCGACGGCCCGCCGGTGACCACCGTCGTGCCCACCGAGTCCCGCGCGAGCGGAGTCAGCGGCATCCCCGCGCCGCGCACGAGTGCCGAGGGCGCCGCCACCGGCACCGGCACCACCGTCGACCACCTCACCGAGACGTACCGCGCCCACTACCGGTCGCTCCTCGGTCTCGCCGCCCTCCTCCTCGACGACACCGCCTCCTGCGAGGACGTCGTCCAGGAGGCGTTCATCCGGGTCCACTCGGCCCGCCGGCGCGTCCGTGACCCCGAGAAGACCCTCGCCTACCTGCGCCAGACCGTGGTCAACCTCTCCCGGTCCGCGCTGCGCCGCCGCATCCTCGGCCTCAAGCTGCTGTCCAAGCCGATGCCGGACATGGCGAGCGCCGAGGAGGGGGCGTACGACCAGCTGGAGCGCGAGGCCCTCATCAAGGCGATGAAGGGGCTCCAGCGCCGCCAGCGCGAGGTCCTCGTCCTGCGCTACTTCGCCGACATGACGGAGGTCCAGGTCGCCGAGACCCTCGGGATCTCCCTCGGCTCGGTGAAGGCGTACGGCTCCCGGGGCATGGCCGCGCTCCGCGTCGCCATGGGGGCGAAGCAGTGAGCCGGGAGCGGGAGGACGGCGGGAGGCCGGACGAGCGGGACGGGGCCGAGGAGCGCCCCGCCCCCGACGAACGCAGCGGACGCGTCACCGAGCAGGGACGCGTCGGACGTGACGACCTGAGTGGACGACGAATGACGCACTTCGAGCCCGGCGAGGGCGACAGCGCGGACGAGCTCGCGCTGAAGCAGCTGTTCCATGGCGCCGTCTCGGGGCTCGAACCGTCCGGGGACGCCCTCGACCACCTGCGGCGCGCCGTCCCGGCCCGTCGCGCCCGCAAGCGGCAGGCGCTCATCGGCGCCGCGGCCGCCGTGGTCCTCGTCGGCACCGCGGTCCCCGCCCTCGTGCACGTCGCGGGCTCCCCGGGGCTCACCGCCGCCCACCCGGTCAACGCGGGCCACGGCGAGGAGGCCCAGGGCGGCACCGGCGCCGAGGCCGAGACCGAGGGCCCCACCGCCACCACGGCGCCGTCCGCCACGGTCCCGCCCACCACCGCCCCCACCCGGGACGCCGCCAAGGGCGGGGACCGCCCGGGACCCTCCGGCACCCGGACCGGGAAGGGCCCCGCCGCAGGAACCGACGGCGGGGCGGCCCGCTGCGGCACCGGCACGCTCCGGTCGGCGGGCGGGTACCGCAGCGGCCCCGACGACACCGGTGTCGTCTACGGCGGCTTCACCGTCGTCAACGGCTCCTCCGACGCCTGCCTGGTCGACGGCGACGGCCTCGTCGGCGTCGCGACCATCGGCTCCGCCGACCCGAACCGGATCGCCGTCGTGCGGCACAGCAGCGGCGACCCGGCGACCGGCCTGCCCGACCCCTCGCAGGAGTCCTCCTCGGTGCTGCTCGAACCGGGCGGCTCGTACCAGGTGAAGTTCGCCTGGGTGCCGAGCGGGACCTGCCCGTCCGGCGAGACCACCACGCCGACGCCGACCGAGCCGACGCCTCCGGCCCCGACCGAGCCCACGCCGACGCCGACCGAGCCGACGCCTCCGGCCCCGACCGAGCCCACGCCCACCGCCAGCGGCGGCGGCGAGGGCACCGACGCGGGCGGCACCGAGGCCGGCGGCGGCACCGGGACCGGCACCGACAGCGAGGAGACCGGCACCGAGGGTGGCGTGACCACGCAGCTGCTGCGCGCCGAACCGCTCCAGGGCAGCGTCTCCGTCAGCCACACCGCGGAGCCCGGCGACCCCACCGTCACCACGGTCCTGTCCGGTGCCTGCGCCGGCACGGTCTACCGCACGGGCCTCCTCAAGAACTGAGGTCTCCTCAAGGACCGGGGTCTCCTCAAGGACCGAGGCGGGCCGTAGGACGAAGGGGCCGCGGGATCAGCTCGATCCCGCGGCCCCTTCGTCCTACCGTCCTCAGCTCTCCGCGAGCCCCAGCGCCGCGTCGCGGGCCGCCTCCGCCTCCCGGCGCACCAGCCGGAACCACATGAAGACGACGAAGCCCGCGAAGACGAACCACTCCGCCGTGTAGCCGAGGTTCTGGAAGGCCTTCGCGTCCAGGCCCGTGCCCGCCGCCGCGGCCGCGGGGACCGGCGTGAGACCGGCGGGCGACTCGGCGAGCGTGATCCACGCGTCGTACACGTCGTCGTCCACCACGTTCACGAGCGAGGCCGCGCTGATCATGCCGAGCTGCCCCTCGGGCAGCCCGCCCGCGGTCCGCACGCCCTTGGTGCCCTGGTTCTCCGAGGCCTGGAGCGCGCCCACCACCGTCACCTCGCCGGACGGCGGGGCCGGGGCCTGGGCGCCCGCCGGCAGCCAGCCGCGGACGACCGGCAGCGACCGTCCCGCGTCCGTCCGCAGCAGCGTCAGCACGTACGCGCCGGTCCGCCCGTCCAGCTCGCGGTCCGGCACCAGGAACTGCTCCCCGTACCGGCCGCGGGCCTCGGCGGCCCGGCCGGAGGTCTCCTTGTCCACCGGCAGCAGCGACGCCAGCGGCGCGGCGGCGGTCGCGGTCGCGGCCGGGCGCCGCTCGGCCTCCTGGTGGGAGTCGACGCGATCCTCGAACTTGCCCAGCTGCCAGGTGCCCATGAAGACGCAGAACGGGATGGCCAGCAGGACGAAGAGATTGATCCCCCACCAGCGGGGGGTCCTCAGGAACCGGTACACGCCACCACGGTACGGGGGCGGGCGCGCCGCCCCTTCAGGAGGGCACCCGAATCCACCTCAGGGCCGCGTATCCGGCCCTCCGAGCCGGACCACCGCGCGCCCGCCCGCCAGGTCCACCGTGGTCCGGTGCGGCGGCGCGCCGTCCTCCTCGTCGTCGCGGAGCAGCAGCGCGCTCCGCCGCTCCTTCAGCTCGCTCTGCTTGCCGGGCGAGAAGGTGGCGTGCAGCTGCTCGAAGCCGGTCGAGGAGACCGTGCCCCGGCGCTTCCCCCGGCCGGTCATGCGCAGGAACTGGTCGGCGAAGGCGATCACGGTCAGCAGGATCACCAGACCGGGCAGCGTCACGAACACGGCGAACTCCATGCCCCCCAGGAGACCACGGCCGCACGGACCCCCGGAAGGGCCGGGGAGGCCGGGAGAGCCGGGGAGCCGGGGGCCGGACGGGTCGGGGAGCGGGACCGGGAGAGGGGCCGGGCTGGCCGGGCCGGCCGGGAGGGCCGGGAGGGTCGGGGAGAAGGGCCGGGAGAGCTGGGAACGGGCGGGTCGGGGAGAGCTGAGAGGGCCGGGGGAGCTGAGGGGACCGGGGAGGCCGGGGGCCGGGCGGGTCGAGAAGAGGGCCGGGAGGGCCGGAAGGGCCGGGGAGGGCCGGGGCCGGGACGGCCGGGAGGGGCCGGGGAGAGCCGAAGAGGGCTGGGGAGCGCCGGGGAGCGCCGGGGAGAGCTGGGAGAGCCGGGGCCGGGCGGGTCCGGGGGAGGTGCCGGGAGGGCCGGGCGGCTCACGCCTCCGGTCGTACGTGGTGGGTCCGGCGGCCGTCCGCGCCGAGGACCTGCGCGCCGATCTTGTACGTGCGCAGGCCGACCGCCGTCCCCGTGATCCGCAGCGCAGGGGCGGCCCGGACGAGGCCCGCGGTGATCTCGTGCAGCTCCTCGACCGAGCCCAGCCACATCGCCACCACCAGGTTGTGCGGGCCGGTCACCGAGGTGATCACCTGGGTGCGGCGGACCCGGGTCAGGGCCGCCACCGTCACCGGCTCGTCCAGCGGCGCCACCTGCGCCGTCACCATCGCCCACACCGGCCGTCCGGAGAAGCGGGGCGCCGGCTGGCAGTGGTGGTGGAGCGCGCCGCCCGCCGTCAGGACGTCGAGCCGGCGCCGTACCGTCGACTCGCTCGTGCCGCACGTCCTGGCCAGCTCGGCGGCGCTCCGGCGGGCGTCTCCGGCCAGCTCCGCGACGAGCCGCCGGTCCAGCTCCGACACCTGGGGGACCACGCGCGCGCGTGGCGGGTCCCGGCGCTCCGGGGCGGTGGCGTCCGCGAGCAACCGGGCCTGCGCGGGGTCGAGCTGCTCGATCCGGGAGCGGTAGGGACGGTTGTGCAGCCGGGTGACGACCTGGGTGCGGGCCCGCAGCACCCCGGGCAGTCGGCGGACCCGGCCGGTGACGTAGGCGTCGAGGGCGGGCAGGTCCGGGGCGGTCAGGAGGAGCACCAGGTCGGCGCCGCCGGTCACCGCGTGGACGCCGAGGGTGCCGGGGTCGCCGGACAGCTCGGCCGCGGTGGCCTCGGTGGTGCCCGCGGTGCACTCCAGCTCGACCCAGGCGTACAGCGGGGGCCCGCCGCCGTGCCGGGCGACGAGCAGCGAGGTCCAGGCGTAGCCGCCGGCGGTGAGGTGCTCCCAGCGGCGGGCGAGGGTGTCGGGGCCCGCCCCCAGGACGGCGGCGAGCTGGGTCCAGCTCGCCCGTGGCAGGATCTGGAGCGCGTGGATCAGCGACATGTCCGTCTCGCCCAGGACGGATTCCCCGGTCCGCATGTCCCTCCCTGGCCGATCCCCGGAAAACCGCGCTCGTGGGCCCCGGGGAACCTCAGGATGGGGAACCGGGGCACGTGCATTCAAGCCGCATCCGCGCCGGAAGGCCACGAGAACGGCCCGACGTATACGGCCGGGGCACAGGGAACGAGGACGTACGGGGATGGGGTCCATGGGGCGAGCGGCGGGGGAGTCACCCGGCTACGAGGTGCTGTGGGGCGAACCGGTCGGCTCCGGACAGCTCGCCGCCGCCGAGGAGGGGTACGTGGCCTGCGGCCCCGCCGAGCGGCTGCTGTGGGAGCGACTCTCGGTCTTCGAGGGCGCCTTCGACCGGCGGGCGGTCGGGGAGGTCTGCGGGTACGGGGCGCTGGCCGGCGTCGACGTGGAGGCCGTCCTGGACCGCCTCGCGCCCCGGGCGCTGCTGCCGGTGGACGACCTGTTCGACGAGGAGGACGGCGGGCCGCGCCACTGGATGCCGCACGCCATGCGGGCGGTCGGGGCCCGGCGGCTCACCGCCCGGGGCGACCGCGGTCTTGTGGTCCTGCACCACCGCAGGTGGTGCGTGAAGGTCGCCCGGCGGGCCGCGGAGTGGTGGCAGCGGGGCCGGCAGCTGGACGCCCGCGACCTGGCGCTGCGGGAACTCCCCGACCTGGCCGCCGCCATGGACCCGACGACGGCGCAGCTCGCGCCCGGCGACGAGGCCGGTCCGGCGCTGGAGATCGCGGTCTCGCTGTGGTTCCTGTGGGTGGCCTGCGGGCGGACCGCCGAGGGGCGGACCCGGCTGCGGCACGCCCTCGCGCTGCACCAGGGCCCGCCGCCCGCCCGCGCCCTGTGGCTGGCCGCCTTCCTGGAGCTGGAGTCGGGCCGCCCCGAGGACGCCGACCCGCTGCTCGTCCAGGCGTGGGCGGGCGCGGTACGGGACGGGGACGAGCGGTGCCTGGGGCTCCTCGCCCACCTCCGCGGCGCCATCGCCCTCCACCAGGGCCGGACCCGGGCGGCGGCGGACGAGTTCCGGCAGGCGCTGGAGCTGCTCGGGGACGCCCCCGGCTTCGGCCCCACCCAGGAGGCGTGCTGGGCGTCGCTCGCGCTCTGCTACAGCCGTACCGACCCGGAGGCCGCGCAGGAGGCGCTGGACCGGCTGGAGCTCGGCGGGGCGGGACGGCGTACCTGGGCGGGCCGCGACGTCTTCGCCGACGCCTGGGCGGACCACGCCAGGGCCGAACTCCTCGCCTGGGACGGGGAGTGGGACCGCGCCGCCGACCACGCCCGCCGGGCGCTCCGCGAGCACCTGCGGCTCGGCTCCTCGGTCGGCGCCGCCTGCGCCGCAGAACTCCTCGCCCGGATACGGCTGCTCGCCGGCCGCCCCGACCGGGCCGCCCATCTCCTGGGCGCCGTCGACCTGTTGCGGGCCTCCGTCTTCGACACCTCCTACAAGCCGGGGCGGTACTGCACGGCGTCCCGGGACCGCAGCGACGAGGCGCTGCGGGAGCTGCTCGACGACCCGGAACTGCGGGAGGCGTACGAGGAGGGGGCACGGCGGGGTCTGTTCGCCCTGTCCCGGGAGCGGTGAGGCCCCGGCCCTCCCGGAGAGCGGGGGCGGGCGGTCGTCCCTACCCTGGAGAGGGACGGAGGTGACCCATGAGGCGACGCCACCACTTCCACATCGACTACCGGGGGCATTCGGTCTCGGCGACCGTGGAGACCGGCATGCGGCCCGTGGTCGAGGTCCTGGTCGACGGCAAGGAGACCGGGTACGAGAAGGCCCACGGCGACCGGCCGGTGACCGTCCCCGTCGAGCTGCCGACGGACCCGCCGGTCCAGGTGGCCGTGCGCGCCACCCTGGGCCCGGGCGTACCCCGCTGCCTCCTGATCACGGAGGGCGACGGGGAGCCGCACGTCATGGCGCCCCGGCTGTACTGAGCGGTGCGAACAGAGCGGCGCGGGCCGGCTCAGGAGAGCCAGGCCATGCCGATGAAGAGGAAGACGACGAAGGCGACGACCCCGGCGACGGCGGCCGTCTTGCGCGGCCTGCGGCGGGACAGCTCGGCGAGCGCGTTCCCGGCGGACCCGCCGCCCCGCGGCTCGGGAGCCCGCCGCCGCCCCGTCCCGGCGGGCGGGGCGGAGACGGACGTGGGCGCGGACAGGGGCCCCGACCCCGGCCCGGGGGAGGGCACGCGGGGGGCGGGCCCGGCGGCCGGCGGGGGCGGGGTGCGCACCGGCGCGCCCGGTACGGCTCCGGACCCGGGCCCGGCGTGGCCGGGCACGGGCCCCCCGGCGGGGGGCATGGCGGGCGCGGCCGGGGGCATGGCGGGCGCCGCGGGGCGGGGCGCGTACTCCCGCCAGGCGCCGGAGCCGAACCAGTCGGCGATGGCCTGTGCGGGCGGGCGCTGCTCCGGCTGCTTGGCGAGCAGGCTCAGCAGGTACGCCTCGAAGGCGGGCGTGAGGACCACCCCGAGCCGGCTCGGCGGCGTCGGCGCGCTGTCGATGTGCTGGTACAGCAGGGCGGTCGCGGTGTCCGCGCGGAACGGCGGGTGCCCGGTGAGCAGCTGGTAGAGGACGCAGCCCAGCGAGTACACGTCGGAGGCGGGCGAGGCCGGCTTGCCGAGGGCCCGCTCGGGGGCCAGGTAGAGGCCGGTGCCGACGATCTGCCCGGTGGTCGTCAGACCGGCGGAGGGGTCGTCGACGAAGCGGGCGATGCCGAAGTCGGCCAGCTTGACCGTGCCCTGGGCGTCCATGAGCAGGTTGCCGGGCTTGATGTCGCGGTGCACCACGCCCTGCCGGTGGGCGGCGGCGAGCCCGGCGGCGGCGTGCGCGGCGACCACGGCGACCCGCTCGGCGGGCAGGACCAGGGGCTGGGCGGGGGACGAGGCGAGGCTGTCGCCCTCGACCAGCTCCATCACCAGGAAGAGCTTGCCGTCCCAGGTGCCGAAGTCGAAGACGCCGACGACGTGCGGGTGGCTGAGCCGGGCGGCGGTCTGCGCCTCCAGGCGGAAGCGGTCCGCGCCCGCCGGGTCGGTGGACTGCGCCAGCATCAGCTTCACGGCGACGGGCCTGCCGAGGACCTCGTCGGTGCCCTGCCACACCTCGCCCATGCCACCACGGCCGATACACCCGTGCAGCCGATATCGGTCCGCGACCAGCACCAGGGGACGCCCTTTCGACAAGCGATCATTTGACGGCAGAGGACCAGGGTAGAGCCGCCGCCCGCGCGGTCTCGCCGCGCTCCCCCCGAAGCGGAACCGGAGCGGAACCGGAGCGGAACCCCCGTCGTACGCACGGACGTACGGAAGGGCTCCGGGGGTTCCGGCGGAGGCGGACGAGGTCCTGCGGATCCCGCTCGCGGGGCGTCCGGGTTCCCTCCGGGGCCGGTCCGGGTTCCCTCCGGGTTCCGTCCCGGTTCCTTCCGGGTTCCCGGAGGGTGAACAATGGATGCCGCGGGGCCGGCGGTCGTCGGCCCTTGTGCGAGACCCGACCCCGATCTGGAACGGAGTGGACCGTGGCGCGACCGCGAGTGGGCGTGGCGGTACTGACGATGGGCACCCGCCCCGCCGAGCTGGGCGCGCTGCTCGACTCGGTGGCGAAGCAGGACGAGCCCGCCGCCCGGATCGTCGTGGTCGGCAACGGCACCGGTTCGCTGCCCGCGCTCCCCGAGGGCGTCACCGGCGTGGAGCTGCCCGAGAACCGGGGCGTGACCGGCGGGCGGAACGTGGCCATCGACACCCTCCGTTCCTTCGGCGACGTGGACGTCCTGGTCGACCTCGACGACGACGGCCTGCTGGTCGACACCGACGTCTTCCGCCGCCTGGCCGACCTGTACGAGACCGAGCCGAAGCTCGGTGTCGTCTCCTTCCGGATCGCCGACGAGACCGGCGAGACCCAGCGCCGGCACATCCCCCGGCTCGGCGCGAAGGACCCGATGCGCGGCGGCGAGGTGACCACCTTCCTCGGCGGCGGCCACGGCCTGTCGATGCCGATGCTCGACCGGATCGGCGGCTGGCCGGAGGAGTTCTTCTTCGCGCACGAGGAGACCGACCTCGCCTGGCGGGCCCTCGACGCGGGCTGGCGGATCCGGTACGAGCCCGGACTGCTGCTCCAGCACCCGAAGACCAGCCCGGCCCGGCACGACGTCTACTACCGGATGACCGCCCGCAACCGGGTGTGGCTGGCCAAGCGGAACCTCCCGGCCCCGCTGGTCCCGCTCTACCTGGCGGTCTGGGTCCTCCTGACGGTCGCCCGCACCCGCTCGGTCAGGGGCCTGCGCGCCTGGTTCGCGGGCTTCGCGGAGGGCCTGCGGGCGCCGGCGGGGCCGCGCCGCCCGATGCGCTGGTCGACGGTGCTGCGCATGACGCGCCTGGGCCGCCCGCCGATCATCTGACGCCTTTTCCGGTTCAGGCCGTCAGGAAGTCCCGGCCGTCAGGAAGTCCTCGACCACGTCCGCCCAGCCCTTGGGGTCCTCCCAGAACGGCAGGTGCCCGGTGGCGAGTTCGACGCTCCGGGCGCCGGGGACGGCGGCGAGCGCGCGCTGGGGGTACCTCCCTGCTCGAGCGAAGCCGAGAGCTCGGGGGACGGCGGGGGCGACGAGCGGGTCCTCGGCGGTGACGACGACGAGCGTCGGCACCGCGAGGCGCCCCAGGTCCTCCCGTACGTCGACGAGCCCGGCGAGCTCCAGATAGGCGGGGGTCTCCGCCGGCAGCGCCGGCGCGAGCGTCAGCGCGGCCCGCAGCAGGTGGGGGCGGTCCTGTCGAGAAACGTCCCGCCGAGGCCGTTGAGGGCCAGGTGCTCGGCCGGCAGCCGGCGCTGCCCCGTCGCGTACAGCTCCCGCCACAGGGAGACGGCCAGGCGCGTCCGGTGGTCGGGGTACGCGAACGGCGCGGTCAGCACCAGGGCGGTGACCCGCTCGGGGTGCCGCACCGCGAGCCGTACGGCCGGCGGGGCGCCGAGCGAGTACCCGCAGACGGCGGAGGTCCCGGCCCCGGCGGCGTCCGCGGCGGCCGCCAGACCGTCCACGGCCTCGTCGACCCCGGCCCCGCCCCGGGACGGCAACTCCCCCGTACGCAGCGGAACCGGTCCTCCAGGCGCCTCTCGATCTCCCCGAAGTGCCCCTCGGCGCTTCCCCCGGCCCCGTGCAGCAGCAGTAGCCCCGACACGCCGACTCCCTGTCTGTGGACAACAGTTCGGCCCCGTCCCCTGCCTGTCACGGCTGGGGACGGGGCCGCCCTCGTCCTCGCTCAGTCGGTGATCTCGACCTTCCCGTTCGCCGAGGGGGACGGGACCGCCGGGGCCGTGGGGACGGCCTTGGCGGTGAGGCTCTGGAGGAGGCCCGCCAGGTCGACTCCCGTGGTGGAGCCGAGGAGTTCGATGCCCTGCGTCACGTTGTCCGCGACCGCGCGGGGCAGCTTCCCGGCGCCGTCGGTGGAGATGACGGTCATCTTGTCGATGGCGGAGAGGGGCTCCGCCGCCTTCGCGACGACCTGCGGCAGGACCTCGACCAGCATCTGGAGCACGGCCGCCTCGCCGTACCGCTCGAAGGCGTCGGCCCGCTTGTGCATGGCCTCGGCCTCGGCGGAGCCCTTCGCCGCGATGGCTGCGGCCTCCGCGTCGCCTTCGAGGCGGACGGCCTCCGCGATGGCGGCGCGCAGGGCCCGCTCGGCCTCACCGCGCTTGGCGCCCTCGATGGCCTCGGCCTCGGCGAGGGCCTGGCGGCGCTGCTTCTCGCCCTCACCGGTGAGCCGGGCCCGCTCGGCCTCGGCCTCGGCCGCCGCGATGGCCGCCATCCGCTCGCCCTCGGCCTGCTTCACCCGGGCGGTGCGCTGCGCCTCGGCCTGCTGCTCGGCCTCGTACCGCCTGGCGTCGGCGGGCTTGCGGACCTCGGTGTCGAGCTGGCGGTCGGTCAGGGCGGCCTGCCGGGCGGCGACCTTCTCCTGCTCGGTGAGGATCTCCTGCTGGCGGGCGGCCTCGGCGAGCGGTCCCGCGGCGTTGGCCTGGGCGGCGGCCTCGTCGGTCTGCGCCTTGATCTCGGCCTGCTTCAGGTAGAGCGTCCGCTGGGCGACCGCGATCTCCTCCTCGGCCTTCAGCCGGGCCTGCTCGGCGGCGCGCCGGGCCTCGGCCTCGGCGATGTCGGCCTCCTGCTTGGCGCGGGCGGCCTCGGGCCGGCCGAGGTCCTCCAGGTAGGAGCCCTCGGTGGTGATGTCCTGGATCTGGAAGGCGTCGAGGACGAGGCCCTGCCCGGAGAGGCTCGCCTCGGCCTCCTCGGCGACCTGCCCGGCGAAGGCGGCCCGGTCGCGGATAATGTCCTCGACGGACATCCGGCCGACGATCGACCGCAGCGCGCCGGAGAGCACCTCCTGGGTGAAGCCGACGATGCCGTCCTGCTGCATCAGGAAGCGCTGGGCGGCGGCGCGGATGGAGTCCTCGGTGCCGCCGACCTTGACGATGGCGACGCCCTCCAGGTTGGCCTTCACGCCGCGCAGGGTGACGGCGCCGCGCACGGCGACCGGGATGTGCCGGCTGGAGAGGTCGAGGGTGAACTTCTGCTGCACGAACGGCACGACGAAGACCCCGCCGCCGACGACGACCTTCTGGCCGCTGTTGTCCGTGTAGACGCGGCCGGTCGCCGGATCGGTGGCCTTCTTGCCGCGCCGGCCGGTGATGATGAACGCCTCGCTCGGGCCCGCGACCTTGTAGCGGGTGACGACCACGAGGCCGAGCAGGACGAGCAGGACGACGATGCCCACCACGGCGGTGAGAACAGGGCTCATGGCGAACCCTCCTTCGATCAGGACTCAAGGGGAGGAGCGGAGACGAAAAAAGCGGCTGCGGTCAGCGTTCGACCGGACGGACGTGGACGGACGTGGACGAGAGGACCGACTCGACCCACACCTCGGTGCCGCGCGGGACGGGCCCGGACGCCTTGGCCGCGTACTTCACGGGCTGGCCGCCCAGATACAGCAGGACCTCGCCGTAGCCGTCCGCCGGTACGGCGGTGACCACGGAGCCGGAGCTGCCGGTCAGGTCCTCACCGCGCGGTGCGGGCGCGGTCGCGTCGTGCAGCAGGACCCGGCTGAACCTCCAGGTCAGCCAGCCCACGCCGCACCCCGCGACCACGCCCGCACCGGTGGCGACCCCCACCCCCGTGCCGCTCGTGCCGAGCACGAGCGCCCCCGTGAAGCCGAGTGCCGAAAGGAACCCGGCGACCACAGGCAGCGACAGGACCCCGTCCAGCCCCCCGAAGCCGTCGAGGAGTCCTTCGAGGACCCCGCCGAAGACCAGGCTCAGGACGAGCAGCAGCAGACCGACAATGCCGAGACCGAGAAACCAGACCATGTCCCCGCTCCTTCGACTGCCGCTTCCTGTCCGCCGTCCAGAGGATCGTT
Organism: Streptomyces sp. CC208A; assembly: GCF_030010625.1. Taxonomy (GTDB): domain Bacteria; phylum Actinomycetota; class Actinomycetes; order Streptomycetales; family Streptomycetaceae; genus Streptomyces. The sequence goes on from NZ_JASCXN010000033.1 coordinate 61,278, forward strand.
TCACCGGGGAGGGCCCGCTCGCATTGCCGGTCCCCGGCAATGTTTACGTGTCCTTGATGCCGTCCGGCGACGCTTGGGTCCAGTGGTCCGCATGCCCCCGTATCGCCCGGCCCAGGGCCCGTACCGCCTCCTCGCCCGGCGGGCCGGCGGGGAGGCGGCGGGCGGCGCATTCGATGAGGAGGGTGGCCGCTATGAGCTCCTGGTGAGGGGTGAGGCCCGGTTCCCGCGCCGGACCGCGGGGCGGCGGCTCGGCGGGGAGCGGGTCCGCCGCCGTTTCGAGGGCGTGGCGGGCCCGGGCGAGGAAGGCGGAGCAGAGGTGTCGGTCGGGGCCGTCCGGCCGGTCCAGGGAGAGGGGCAGTGCCGTCGCGAACTCGTGGAGGATCGACTCGGCGTGCTCCCGGAGCAGGGCGGACGCCGGGGTCGGTCTCCGTACCGGGGCCGGTCCGGTTCTTCTCGGCGCGCCGTGGAAGGGCGCGGCGCGGCGGAGCCCTTCGGTGAGTGCTTCGGCGAAATGCCGGCCGATGAACACGGAACTCATGGCCGGTCCCGGGTCGGGGTGAGAGGGACTTCTCACGGTGCCTCCTTGGCGGCGCTCGCTGCACCGAAATCGAACCATCGGGGGCACATCCCGGACTCATATTCGAGTAATGATGTGATCCGCATATGATCCGGATTTTTTTACGGCGGTAATTTTGTGGATCCCGTCAAGAATTCCTCTTTTCCCTTCCGGAGGCGGACGGAAGCATCGTCCGTGAGTGCGGCGCAGCGCGGCGCGGCACAGCGGAACAGGAAAGAACGAGAGCACATGAACACGGAACACGACGCCACGCACGCCCCGGTGACGGTCCTCGGCCTCGGCCTGATGGGGCAGGCCCTCGCCCGTGCCCTGCTCAAGCAGGGACACCCCACGACGGTCTGGAACCGGTCGCCGGAGAAGGCCGACGACCTCGCCGCCCACGGGGCGTCGGCGGCGGGCACGGCGGCCGAGGCGGTCACCGCCGCCCCCCTCGTACTGGTCTGCCTGTCGACGTACGAGGCCGTCCGCTCCGTCCTCGGCCCGCTCACCGGCGAGCTCGCGGGCCGCACCCTGGTCAACCTGACCTCGGGCACCCCGGAACAGGCCCGCGCCGAGGCGCGCTGGGCCGCGGAGCACGGCATCGGGTACCTCGACGGCGCCGTCATGTCCGTGCCCCAGGGGATCGGCGAACCCGGCACCGTACTGCTCTACAGCGGGGTGTACGACGCCTACGAGGTCCACCGGGAGACGCTCGGGGCGCTGGGCGGCGGCACGGCCTACCTGGACACCGACGCCGGTCTCGCCTCGGTCTACGACGTGGCCCTGCTCGGGCTCATGTGGTCGACCATGGCCGGCTTCGTCCACGCCACGGCCCTCGTCGGCACGGAGAACGTGGACGCGGCGGTCTTCACCCGGGTGGGCAACCGGTGGCTGGAGACCGTCAGCGGCTACCTCACCGCGTACGCGGACCAGATCGACACCGGCCGCTACCCGGCCGACGCCACCCTGCGGACCCAGACCGCGGCCATGGACCACGTCATCCACGCCAGCGAGCAGGGCGGCATCGACAGCGGGCTGCCCCGGCTCGTCAAGGCGCTCACCGAGCGCGCGATCGCGGCCGGTCACGGCGAGGACAGCTTCGCCAGCCTGGTGGAGGTGTTCAGGCGACCCGGGCGGTGAGCGCGGACGAGACCACGTCGGCCACTTCGTCCGTCGCGTCGCCGAGGTAGAAGTGGCCGCCGGGGAAGACCTTCAGCTCGAACGAGGCCGTGGTGTGTTCCCGCCAGGCCGCCGCCTGGCCGACGGTGACCAGCGGGTCGTCCGCGCCGATGAGGACGCTCAGCGGGCTGGCCAGCGGCGGGCCCCCCGTCCAGTGGTAGCGGCCGAGCGCCGCGTAGTCGGCCCGTAGCACCGGCATCGCCAGCTCCAGCAGCTCGGGATCGTCGAGCAGGGCGCTGTCCGTGCCGCCGAGCCGCCGGATCTCCGTGAGCAGGGCCGCGTCGTCGCGCGGCCCTGCTTCGCGTCGCAGGGGCGAGGGAGCGCCGCGCCCCGAGAGGAAGAGCCGCAGCGGCGCCGGCACCGGCCGCCGCGCGAGCAGACGCGCCGTCTCGTGGGCGACGATCGCCCCCATGCTGTGCCCGAAGAGCGCGTACGGCCGGTCCGGCTCGCCGATCGCCTCCGTGACCAGACCGGCCAGCAGGCGCAGATCCGTGACGGCCGGTTCGCGCCGGCGGTCCTGACGGCCCGGGTACTGCACGGACACCACCTCGATGTCCGGGGCGAGCGCCCTGGCCAGCGTGACGTACGCGCTCGCCGCCCCGCCCGCGTGCGGAAAGCAGATCAGCCGGGCCGCGTTCTCGGACGCCGGGACGTAGCACCTGAACCATTCGCTCTTCACCCCCGCAGCATCGCCGCCGCGACTCAAGGCGGAGTCATGGCCCGGTAATTCCCCTGGATGAACGGGGGATGAGCCCTGCCCGGATACCTTCTGGCCACACAGCACCACGCCCGTCCATTCCGCATCCGCACACCCGACTGGAAAGGAGCGGTATCCCGATGGCCGTAATCGACAGCCGTGAACTCGCCCGTGAAGTGGAAGAGCACACCGAGCGCTATGTCCAGGCTTTCAATTCCGGGGACGCCGACGCCGTCAACTCCATGTACACGAGCGAGGCTGTCGCGGTCTGGGAGCCCGGCAAGCCCCTCACCGGCGACGAGCGCCGCGCGTCCGTGGAGGAGTTCCTCACCCGGAAGCCGAAGATGCGGGCGAAGACCCGGCACTCCTACGTGACCGGGGACACCGCGCTTCTGATCGTCGACTGGTCGATCGCCACCACCGACGACGACGGGGAGCCCGAGCTCCTCACCGGTGTCGGGGTCGACGTGCTGCGCCGCGACGACCGGGGCACGTGGCGCTACGCCATCGACGACCCGTACGGCGACGGCGTCTGAGCCGCCGCGCCGGTGGCCCTGCCGCACCACAGCGGCAGGGCCCTTCCCCGATCGCACGACGACGGACGACGACCGCCAGGGGGTATGCGGCGATGAACACCAGGGACGAGACGGCAGCGGGAGAGCGGGGCAGGGGGGCGTCGCGGCGGAGCGTCGTCGCATCGGCCGCGGCCGCCGCCGCCGCGCTCGTCGGAATCGGCGCGGCCCCGGAGGCCCGCGCCACGACGCCGGAGCAGGACTCCGGCCAGGACCACTTCCACGACCGTTACGACGCCATCGTCGTCGGCGCGGGCTTCGCCGGGGTGACCGCGGCCCGCGAGCTGGCGGCGGCGGGCGCCAGGACCCTCGTCCTGGAGGCCAGGAACCGCATCGGCGGACGCACCTGGACCGACACCTTCGCCGGCCGGCGGGTCGAGATCGGCGGCACCTGGGTCGAGCCGACGATCCAGCCGTACGTCGCCCGGGAGCTCGAGCGCTACGGCATCCCGCTCGTCGCGGACACCCCGCCCGAGCGCACCTTCTTCCCCACCCCGGACGGCCCCAGGGAGTTCGGGGTCGAGGAGGGCTTCGGCCGGATGGGGGAGGTGTACGCGCCGATCTTCGACGGCTCGCGCGAGTACTTCGAGCGCCCCTACGAGCCGCTGCACCGCGCCGATCTCCTGCGCGACCTGGACGGGCTCTCGCTCCGCGACCGCCTGGACCGGATGCGGCTCTCCCCGGCCGACGAGCTGCTCGTCAGCGGGCAGACCGGGACCCTCTCGGGCGGCTCCAGCGCCGAGGGCGCGCTGACCGCGCTTGCCCAGCGGTGGGCCCTCGCCGGCTGGAGCAACGAGGGCTGGAACAGCACCAACAGCCGGCGCGTCGAGAACGGCACGTACCGGCTCCTGAAGGCCATGCTCGACGACTGCCCGCCCGCCCTGCTGCTCGGCTCGCCCGTCGCCGCCGTCGACCAGTACCACGGCCGGGCAGCGGTCACCACGGTCTCCGGCCGGGTCTTCCACGCCGGGACCGTGGTGATGGCGATCCCCGCCAACATGTGGCGGACCATCGCCTTCCGGCCGGGCCTCCCGCGGGCGCAGGCCACCGCGTCCGCGCAGGGGCTCGCCGTCGCCCACGCCACCAAGCTGTGGATCCACGCCCGCGGTTCGGCGGGCCGCTGCTACGCCCAGGGCGCCGAGGGCTCCCCGATGTCCCTGCTGATACCGGACCAGCTGCTGCCCGACGGCAGTCAGCTGTTCATCGGCTTCAGCGTCGACCCGTCCTTCGACGCGACCGACCGGGCCGCCGTCCGCAGGGCGGTACGGCTCCTCGGCCCGGACATCGAGGTCATCGACGTCCGGGTGCAGGACTGGGGCAACGACCGGTACGCGCGCGGTGGCTGGACCTTCCGCAAGCCCGGCCAGCTGACCTCGCTCTATCCGGCGGTTCAGCAGCCGCACGGCCGTGTCGTCTTCGCGGGCAGCGACATCGCCGACGGCTGGAGCGGCTACATCGACGGCGCGATCGAGTCCGGCTTCAGGGCCGCCGGCCAGGCGCTGTCCCTCTGACACCGCCGCCCCGACACGGTCCGCGAGCACGGTCCGCGAGCAAGACCCGCATTTCCGCCAACAGCCTTTCACCGTCATCGTCCTGGAAGAGAGAGGGCCCGTACATGGCCACGAACACCAAGGTGGAGTCCGTCCTGGAAGCGGTACGGGCGATCGTCCCGACGCTTCGCGAGAACGGTGAGAAGTCCGAGGACCAGCGCTGGATCCTGGACGAGAACATCGAACTCCTCGAAAAGGCCGGCGTCTTCCGCATGGCCACCCCCGAGAGGTTCGGCGGCCTGGACCTCAGCCTCGCCGACCAGGCGAGGGTCATCGCCGAGATCTCCCGCGGCTGCCCGTCCACCGGCTGGGTCACCATGGTCTGGACGACCAGCGCCTGGACGGCCACGCTCTACCCCGACCGCGCCCAGGAGGAGATCTTCGCCGGCGGCGACGTCCGCATCTCCAGCGCCTTCGCCCCCACCGGCAAGGTCGTCCCCGTCGAAGGCGGCTACCGCATCAGCGGCACCTGGCGCTTCAACACGGGCTGCCGCGGGGCGGACTGGAACTTCACCGCCGCGATGCTGGAGCACCCCGACGGCAGCAGCGAAGAGGTGATGGCCATCGTCCCGATGTCCGAGATGACCATCGCCGACGACTGGCACGTCTCCGCGGGCGCCGCCACCGGCAGCTGCACCACCACCATCGAGGACGTGTTCGTCCCGGCCCATCACGTCGTCACCTTCGAGGAGGTGATGTTCAGCGCCACCGGCGACCGTTCCAACACCGGTGCCACCGGCCGCAACTACGGTCTGCTGAGCTTCGTGATGGCCGAGTGCGCGGCGGTGTTCATCGGCATCGCCCGGGGCGCGTACGAGCTCTTCCTGGAGCGGCTGCCCGGACGCGGCATCACCTACACGCAGTGGGAGGACCAGAGCCGGCACCCGCTGACGCAGGTCCAGGTCGCCACCGCCGCCAACAAGATCACCGCGGCCGAGAGCATGGCCGAGGTGTGGCTGAAGCTCCTCCAGGAGCGCGCCGACGCCGGCGAGCAGCCGACGCTGGAGGAGAAGGCCGTCGTCCGCGGCCAGGCCAACTTCGCCGCCCAGCTCGCGAAGGAGGCGGTGGAGCTGCTGTACACCGCCAGCGGCGGCAGCGTCATCCAGCGCGGCGTGCCCTTCCAGCGTTTCCACCGGGACATCCAGGGCTTCTCGCTGCACGCCCTCGTGCAGGTCAACGCGAACCTGGAGCTGCAGGGCCGGGTGCTGCTCGGTCTTGAGCCGGAGACCGACTTCCTCTGATCCCGCCGGTCCTTCGACCCAGCCGGTCCTCGACCGGTCGAGCAAGCACCAGTCAACCAAGCGAGAGTGGAGACCGATCCGCCATGACCGTCCACATCGACCCCGACAAGCCGGACCTGACCTCCGACACCGAGACCCAGAACGACATCTTCCTGCAGGTCTTCAACGCCGGTGACGGCGAGCTCTTCGACCGCCTCTACCGCGAGGACGCGATATCGAACTTCTCCGGCAGCCCGCTCACCGGCGCCGAGCGGCTGCGGTGGTTCAAGGAGTTCCTCTCGGCCAAGCCCACGCTGGAGGCGCGGGTCACGCACTCGTACGTCGCCGGCGACGTGGCCCTGATCGGCGTGGAGTTCAGCATCGACAGCACCGGCCCCGACGGTGAGCCCGTCCACCTGGAGGGACGCTGCACCGACGTGCTGCGCCGGGTGGAGGACGGCCGCTGGCTGATGGCCGTCGACCGGCCGGTGGCCGGCTCGCTGCTGCCCGAGTCCGCGTAGCCGTACGCGCGAAGAGGAACGGCCCGTGTACCGGCCGGCGTCAGCCGGCGGCACATGGGCCGGGTTCTTTTCCGGGCGGGGCCGGTCGACTACCGGGGGGCGCGCGCCAGGCGGTGGTAGCCGCCGTCGAAGTAGAGCAGACCGTCACCGCCCTTCTCGCTGCGGCTCGCGCTCACCACGCCGCCGATGAACACGGAGTGGTCACCGGAGCCGTAGCCCTCCGAGAGCTCGCACTCCAGCCAGGCCAGCGCCCCCGCGAGCAGCGGCGATCCGGTCGCCGGTCCTGGCACCCAGTCCACGCCCTCGAACTGGGCGGGCCCCAGGGGCCGCTTCTTGTCCGCGAAGAACCGGGCCAGGCCCTCCTGTTCGACGTCCATGATCGACACCCCGAAGGCGCCCGCGCCGGAGATGGCGTCGTGCATCACCGCGCTGTGGGCGATGCAGCACAGGACGGACGGAGGGTCGAGCGACACGGACGTGAACGCGTTGGCGGTCATCCCGTGGAGGTGGGCGCCTCCGACGGTGAGGACCACGACGCCCGTCGCGAACTGGGACATGGTGCTGCGCAGTTCCTGAGGCGTCACCGGGCGCGGTTCTCGTATGCCCGGGACCGGTTCCGTCTGAACGGGCAAGGAATTCACACCATCCCCCTCGAATAACTCATCATGGAATAGTTTCCGGTCTTCCGGAAATGGAAAAGCGGAACGCCCCCAACGTAGCCGAAAGGCTTCGGCGCCTTCTCATCACGGGGTAATTCGGTGCCGATCGCCCGAGAGCGGCCGTCGATGACCGGAGCATGACCGGGATTGGATTCAATTCTTCGGTGCGCCGGCGGGGCCGCCTCGGCGCGTCCACTCCGACACCGTAGGACCGGAAAAGAGGGCGTCATGAATTCTGCCTCCGACTCCACCGAACTCGAGCTCGCGGAGCCGCATCTGCGGGAGGTTCTCTCCACCGTGGGGCTCGACGTCGAGTACGTGCGCTCCGAAGGGAACACGCTCTACCGGCTCGACGCCGACGGCCGCGAGATCGCCGTCCTCGACTACGCCGGCGGCTACGGCTCCCTGATGTTCGGCCACAACCACCCCGCCCTCACCGCCCGCGCGAAGCAGCTCCTCGACGAGGGGACCCCGACGCACGCGCAGTTCTCCCGCCACCCCTACGCGAACCGGGTCGCCACGGAACTCAACCGGATCGTCCACCGTGAACTCGGCGACGACGAACCGTACTTCGCGATCTTCGCCAACAGCGGCGCGGAGGCGATCGAAGCCGCCGTCAAGCACGCCGAGCTGGACCGCGGGGCGCGCGCCGCCGCGCTCGTCGACGAGATCGAGACCCATGCCGCCGCCGTACGCGAGACGGCCGCGTCCGGCACCGCGGTGATCGCCGGAGGCGCCCTCGCCCGGCTCGGACTCGACGACTCCGCCGACGGCGCCCACGACGTGGAGCGGCTGCTGGCCGGCATCGCCCGGCACAACGCCGAACAGCGGTCCAGGCCGCCGCTCTTCCTGACGCTCGAAGGCTCGTTCCACGGGAAGCTCGTCGGCAGCGTCCAGCTCACCCACAACGCCGGCTACCGCACCCCCTTCTCCTCGCTCGCCGCACAGGCCCGCTTCGTCCCCCTCGACCGGCCGGAGGAGCTGCGGAAGACGGTCGAGAACGAGCGCGGCACGCTGCTCGACCCGGTGATCGCGGACGGGGTCGTGGACGTCGTGGAGCGCGAGTACCCGGTGTTCTGCGCCTTCCTCGTCGAACCGATCCAGGGCGAGGGCGGCATCAACGTGCTGTCCGAGGCGTTCGCGCGGGAGATCCAGGAGGTGTGCGCCGCGATCGACTGCCCGGTCGTCATAGACGAGATCCAGTGCGGCATGGGCAGGACCGGCACGTTCCTCGCCAGCTCCGCCATCGGCCTGAAGGGCGACTACTACGCCCTCGCGAAGAGCCTCGGCGGCGGGATCGCCAAGTCCGCGGTGATGCTCGTCCGGGAGGCCCGCTACCGCCGGGAGTTCGAGCTCGTGCACAGCTCGACCTTCGCCAAGGACAGCTTCTCCTGCCACATCGCGCTCCAGGTCCTCGGGATGCTGGAGGCCGAGGACGGCCGGGCCTACCGGATCGCCGCCGAGCGCGGCCGGGCGCTCGCCGGGGCGCTCACCTCGGTCCTCGGCGCCTTCCCCACGGTGCTCAGGGAGGTCCGCGGCAAGGGCCTCATGCTGGGCCTGGACTTCGCCGACCAGGCGGACTCCCCGTCGCCCGTCCTCCGGGAGCTGTCGGCCGCCGGCTTCCTCGGCTACGCGATAGCCGGCTATCTGCTGCGGGAGCACCGGATCCGCACGTTCCCGACGGCGAGCGCGGTGAACACCCTCCGTTTTGAACCGTCGCTGCTGCTGACGGACGAGGAGATCGGCCGCCTGGAGACGGCGCTGCGCGATGTGTGCGCCGTCCTGCGCGAGCAGGACGGGAACCGTCTGCTGCCGTCGGCCGCCTGAGCACGCGCCGGGTGTCCATGGGGGCCGGAGCCCCCGGACACCCGGCGTTCTTCGTCCTCCGGGCTGGGTCGGCCCGTCGGACCCGTCAGACCCGCTGTCTGGCCCGGCGGCAGCCATGGGCGGGGGTGGGGACGGGGACGGTGACGTGGTCCACGTCCGTCAGCTCCTGCACGAAACCGGGGGCCGGGGGCGCCGGGGCCGGGCTCCGCCTCGCGGACAGCCCCGCCGTCTCCTGGTCGAGCGTGATCGTCGTCGCGTGGCGCCGGCCGCCTCCCCACCCCGGCCGCCGTCTCAGCAGCTCGGGCCGGGCGCTCGCCATCACCAGCAGCGGTACGGAGCCGAAGCACTCGCTGAGGCCCTCGACGAAGTCGAGCAGACGGTCGTCGGCGCGGTGCACCTGCTCGAAGACCAGCGCGAGCGGCTGGTCGTGGGCGACCGCTTCCATGAAGTGGACCCAGCTCAGGGAGGACGCCCCGGCGTCGGCGGTGGTGCCGTCGTCCGTTCCGGGGGCGTCACCGAGGAGCAGCTCGCACAGCCCCGCCCGTACCCGGTCCGCGCGCTCCGCGGACAGCGGGAGACCGTCGACGGCGGTGGCCACCCGGCTCCGGACGACGTCGGCCGGATCGTCCGGCAGGATCCCGCAGTACGCGGAGAGCATCTCCGCCTGGATCGCCCGCGGGCCGCCGCGCAGGGCGGGCCGTACGGTACCGACCAGGCATCTGGCCCGGTCCGGCTGGGTCGGGATCCAGTGCGAGAAATCGGTGACGAAGCGGTTCTTCCCGCTGCCCTCCTCGCCGAGGACCGTGACCATCTGCGGGGTGCTGCGGCGCTGGGCGCGCCGGAACACGCTCTGCAGCAGCTGGAGTTCGCACTCGCGGTCCGCTCCGCCGAGCGGCTCGTCGACGCTCTCGACGCACCAGGACTCGGGTGCGTCGCCGCGGCGGTAGACGAAGCCGCCGCGTACGGCCCGCCGGGTCCGGTCGCAGACCAGGACCTCGCGGTCCGGGGTGTGCTCAAGCAGCGTCTGGCACTCCTCCAGGAGGGTGCCCGTGACGGAGGTGGTGCCCTCGGCACCGGGGCGGGTGCGGACCAGGGCCTCTCCGGTGGAGACGGCCACCCGGACCTCGGGGCCGGGCGCGGCGGGGTCGGCGGTGGCTCCGGCGAGGGCGTCCCGGACCGAGAGCCCGGCCCGTACGGCTCGTTCCGCGTCGGTACGGAGGGTGCCGGGGGACTCGAAGAGCGCCATGGTCACCGGTCCGATGGAGGCGACGACGGTGCCGTCGTACGACTCGATCTCCTTCTCGACGCGGCCCAGCGCGTCGACGAGGAGGTCGTCGGCGTCCCCGCCGGCCGCGCTGATCGCGGCCGGGTCGAAGCGCGTACGGATGAGCACGACGCTGGTCTGCTTGCGCTGCGCCGAGCCGGCACCTGGTCGGGGGTGCCGCTCGGGCGAGGCGGACGAGGGGGGAGAGGCCGGAGAAGTGGGGGTGGACGGGGAGGCGGGGGGAGCGGGGAGGGCGGTGGGGGTGGACGGGGAGGCGGGGGAGGGCGCTGGGGAGAAGGGCGGCGCCGCGGACGCGAGCTCCGGTCGCGCGGCGGGCGCCCCGCGTAAGACGACGGGCGTCCCGCGCGGGGACGCCTCCTGTCTCCAGGTCTGCCAGGGCTCGCCGGGGGACGAGCAGCCCGGGGTCGCCAGGGCGGGATCGTGGGCGAGGATCCCCCGCTGGAGGTTCTGGAGTCCGCGGCTGGGCTCCAGGCCGAGTTCGTCGACGAGGGCCGACCGTACACGCGTGTAGACATTGAGCGCGTCGGCCTGCCGGCCGCAGCGGTAGAGGGCCAGCATCAGCTGGGCGCAGGAGCGTTCCCGCAGCACCTCCGTCTCGACCATGGCCTTCAGTTCGCCGATGATCGCGTGGTGCCGGCCCGAGGCCAGCTCCGCTTCGAAGTAGTCCTCCAGGGCGTCCAGCCGGACGCCCTGGAGCGAGGTCAGCTCGGGCCAGCCGATGCCGGCCTCGACGAGGTCGGCCATCGGGACGCCCCGCCACAGATCCAGGGCCCCGCGCAGGGTCCGCGCGGCCGTGTGGGGCGAACCGGAGGACAACTCGGCCCGGCCGGCCTCCAGTTGGGCGTAGAACCGGAAGAGGTCGATCCTGTCGGGATCGGTACGCAGGACGTAGCCGGGCGCCTGGGTCACCAGAGCGGCGGACGAGAGCACGCTCCGCAGGCCCCACACGGCGTTCTGCAGTATCTGCCGTGCGGACGCGGGCGCTTCGTCGACCGGCCAGAGCGCGTCCAGGAGCTGGCTCGTCGCCACGACGCGGTTGGCCTGCAGCAGCAGGAATCCGAGGGTGGCCCGCTGTCTCATTCCCCCGAGAGCGACGGGCTGGCCGTCGACCAAGACTTCAAGTGGACCTAGAACTTGAAACTGCATACCCCTCGCCTTTACGTGAATTTCACATGACCGCATGAGGAAATGCCTGAAACCGTTCGTCCCGCACCCGGATCTCGGCGCGCGAGGTCGACCCCGTGGAGTTCGCGCAACAATCCACAGCGTACTGACCGAAAAGCGGTCGACCCAGACCCCCATCGGAGATCTGCGTCACATCCGGGCAAAAGCCCTGGGGGACGCAAAACTGCGCGTTGTGCCATCGGCAGCACAACGCGCAGCGGGTCGTCCGGGATGCGGTCCGAGGCGCTCCGGAAAGTAATGGTCAACCCGATGGAGGAATCTCCGAGTCGTCCTCGGTGAGGCTGATCGCCTCCATCGGACAGCAGGAAATGACACCCTCCGCTTCCGCTATCTCGTCGGCATCGGAGAGTTCGGTCTTCAGCACCACGGCGGAACCTTCGTCGCCCAGCCGGAACAGGTCGGGCGCGACCGCCGCGCACAGCCCGGAGCCCCCGCACTCCCGCCGGTCGACACTCAGCGTTCTCGTCATCCTGGGTCCCCTCCCGGTGCCGGCCTCAGCGCTCCCCGTCGCCGTGGAGGACGACGGGAAGGGAGGTCAGGCTCCGCAGCAGCCAGGTCTCGTTGTAGGCGATCTCCTCGCGCGGCACGGCGAGCCGCAGGTCCGGGAAGCGGTCGAAGAGGGCCGGGATGGCGATCGCGGACTCCAGCCGGGCCAGGGCGGCGCCGAGGCAGTTGTGCAGGCCGTGCCCGAGGCCCAGGTGGCGGGGGCCGTCGCGGGTGATGTCCAGCCGGTCCGGGTCCTCGAAGCGCCTCGGGTCGCGGTTGGCGGACTGCAGCGCGGCCACCACGGGGGCGCCGGCCGGCAGCTTCACCCCGCCGATCTCCACGTCCTCCTTGGCGAAGCGGAAGAGCCCGATGGTCAGGGCGCCCTCGAAGCGCAGGAACTCCTCGACCGCCGAGCCGATCAGCTCCGGCTGGTCGGCCAGGAGTTTCCGCTGGTCGGGGTTGTCGAGCAGGGCCAGCACCGCCGAGCCGATCAGGTTCCTGGTGGTGTCGAGGCCCACCATGATCATCAGGGCCACCATGGCGACCAGTTCCGCCTCGTTCAGCCGGTCGTCGCCGTCCCGCGCCGCGATCAGGCTGGAGGTGAGGTCGTCGCCCGGCCGCAGGCGCTTCTCGGCGATCAGCGCCTTTCCGTACGCGCTGATCTCCTCGAAGGCGCGGGTGGCGTCGTCCTGGAGGTCCGGGTCGGAGGTGAACGCCCGCTCGATCGCGTGGAGCATCTCCTGGAAGCGGTCGAGCGGAATGCCCATGATCTCGCCCATGACCTCGGCGGGCACGATGCTCGCGTACGTCATGACGTCCGGCTCGTCCTGCGCGGCGAGGCGGTCGAGGGCGGACTCCACGATGCGGGAGATCGGTTCCTCCCACTGCGCGGTGCGGCGGGGGGTGAAGGCGCTCATCGCGAGCCGGCGGACCCGCGTGTGGTCCGGCGGGTCGAGGACGGTGAGGATCCGCTCGACCGGGGTGCCCTCCGCGTAGACGAGTCCGGCGTCCTTGAACTCCTGCGCCGCCCACGCGGCCGCGTCATTGCTGAAGCGCTGGTCGCCGAGCAGGGCGTGCACGTCCTCGAAACGGCTCACTATCCACATCGGCACATTCCCGACGGGGAATTCGAATTCATGCACCGGGGAATTGTCGCGGAGCCAGGCGAACATCGGGTAAGGGTCCTGGTAGTACTCGGACCCAAAGAGTTTCGGGGGCGTTACGTGAGTGGCCATTTCGCCTCCATTATGGGATACTGGACCGCGATTCTCATACGGCCTCCAGGGGACTTGTCGAAGATTAGTACGTGCTGCCCTCATTTCGCTAACGAATCACTAACCGGCGAAATCCGGCCATGTTTCCGGGAACGACGCACGCACCCCCGGCGGCCCTGACGGGAACGTTCCGGGGGTGTGTACGGGACGATTCGCGGAATCAGCGCACGGTGCCGTTCCACTTCCAGTTGCGCCGGCGCGGAAGTCCGGGCAGTTCCGTCCGTCCGGTGCACCAGAGAAGGGTGTCGGACGCGCCGAAGCCGGTCGGGGCGTCCGGGAAGAGCCGCTCGACCACGGGTGCCGCCATCTCGTCCGAGGGGGCCCAGTCGAAACCGAGGCCCTGGGCGATGTCCCGGGTGTGCACGGTCAGTTCGAGGACGCCCATGGCCGCGAAGCCGGGACCGTCGGAGTGGCCGTACGGGTGCCAGGCCCTGACGTCGGGCGACGCCTCGCGGACCGCGGAGGCCAGGATGGAGCCGGAGATGCGGAGCCCTTCCAGGGCGTTGCGGATCGGCGCCGACGGGTCGATCGAGGCGAACAGGGTGATGTAGCGGTCCGTCGGCTGGGCGATGAGCAGGCCCGCGTAACCGACGACGCCGAGCGCGATGTGGTCGAGGGTCGCCCGGCACGTCCAGTCGAGGTCGCCCGCCTTCAGCTGCCAGCTCTGGTCCGCCCCCTTCTCCAGGACGGCGGTGGTCTCGGCGGCTGCCGCGGTCACGAGTTCGGGCCAGGAAGTGATCATTGCTGTCTTTCCGCTCGGTGGATGAGTGCGGGCCTCCGGAGGGCGGAGGCCGTAAGTGCGGTACAGGTGAGTCTTTCTGACGTGGCGCCAGAAAACGGCCGTCTCGGAGGAGACGGCCGGAGGCGGTGTGGCTCCGGGGGCGCCGGAGCCACACCACGGGGCATCTTTCACCCCGTCGGAGGGATTCAATCCCGGCTGGCCGCGGGAGTCGGCTGTTCCACGGCGGAGTGACCGGATCCCACCGGGTCACTTGGCCGGGACTGGCGCACCAGGAACAGCGTCAGGGCGACGATCAGTCCGACGCCGGCCATCACCGCGGTGGCGAGGAAGGCCGACTGGTAGCCCTCGGTCAGGGCGACGCGGTCGGTGCCGCCGGAGGTGACGGCCATCGCCACGCTGGAGCAGACGGCGATGCCGAGCGCCGCGCCGATCTGGAAGACCGAGTTGTTGATGCCGGAGGCCAGGCCGGACTCGCCCTCCTTGGCGCCGCTGAGCGCCGCGATGGAGGACGCCACCACCGTCGTACCGATACCGGAGCCGAAGATCAGCAGGCCCCAGAAGAGGTCGCCGAAGTAGTCGCCGTCGGCCGACACCCGCGACAGCAGGAGCGTGCCCGTGCCGAGCAGGATCGTGCCGACCACGGCGACCGGCTTGAAGCCGAAGCGCGTCGCCACCGGGCCGCTGACGTTCGAGCCGACGATCGACATGAACGAGTAGATCGCCGTGCTCAGGCCGAAGAACACCGCCGTGTAGCCGAGGACCTGCTGCGCGTACAGGGAGGTGATCAGGGCGCCTCCGTACGTGGCCATGGCGACGAGGAGCATCATCACGTTGCCGCCGACCAGGGCGGGCGAGCGGAAGACGCGCAGCGGCACCAGCGGGCTCGCGGCGCGCTGCTCGATGGCGCAGAAGACGCCGATGAGCACGAGGGCCGCGACGATCAGGCCGAGGGTCCGGGCGTCGCCCCAGCCGACCGTGGGCGCCTCGACGATCGCGTAGATCAGCAGGGCGATGGCGGCGGTGACGGTCACGGCGCCGGCCGGGTCGAAGGAGCGGTTCTCCTTGTTGATCGGCGTCTCGCGCAGCAGGCGCGGGCCGAGCGCCAGGACCACCAGGGCGATCGGGATGTTGATGAAGAAGATCCACTCCCAGCCCAGGCCCTCCGTGATCGGACCGCCGATCAGCAGGGCCGCGGTGGCGCCGAACGCGCCGATGCCGGTCCAGATGCCCAGCGCCCGGTTGCGCTCGGAACCCTCGCCGAACATGGTCATCAGCACGGCCATCGCGGTCGGCGCCATGATCGCGGCGGCGATGCCCTGGATGATCCGGGTCACCACCAGCACCTCGCTGTTCCAGGCGAGGCCGCACACCACGGACGTCACCAGGAAGAGCACGGTGCCGACCATGAACATCCGCCTGCCGCCCAGCAGGTCGGCGGTCCGGCCGCCGAAGAGGAGCAGGCCGCCGAAGCTGAGGAGGTAGGCGCTCAGCACCCACTGGACGCCGCCGGCCGAGAAACCGAGTTCGGTCTCGATGTCCGGCAGCGCCAGGATCACGATCTGCGAGTCGACGATCACCATGAAATAGGCCGCGCACAGGAGGGCGAGGGCCTTCCATCTACGGGGGTCCGGCCCCGGGTCGCCCGTGTGCGCAGCGGGCGACGCGCCGTGGTCGACCAGTCCGCTGTCCATCAGTCGTCTCTCTCCTCAGGTAACCGGCGCGGGTGCGCGCCCAGCCGAGTGCTCCGGATCAAGTGCTCTCCACGGTCCCACCCGCCCGACGGCCGCCGACAGTGGCAGAAGTGACGTCGTACGAAAAATTCCTGCCGCCTGTCGTACCCTGAGGACATGAGTGTGGGAACGGTTGCCATCGCAGTGATCGACAACACCAACATCCCCGTCGGGGACGTCTACGAACTGGGCATCGCCTGCTCGGTGTTCGGCACTCCCCAGCCCGACCTCTCCGATTCCTGGTACGACCTGCGGCTGTGCGCGGACCGGCCGGACACCCCCGGCCGGGGCTTCGGCTTCGCGCTCACGACCCCCTACGGCCTGGAGGACCTCGCCGACGCGGACACCGTGATCGTCCCCTCCGTGCCGGACGCCGTCGTCCACGAGGACAGACCCCTGCCCGCCGTGCTCCTCGACGCCCTGCGCACGGCGGCCGCCCGCGGCGCCCGCATGGTCTCCCTGTGCAACGGCGCGTTCGCGCTCGCCGAGGCCGGGCTGCTCGACGGCCGCCGGGCCACCGCCCACTGGATGCACACCGCGACGCTCGCCAAGCGCTTCCCCGAGGTCGAGGTCGACGACAGCGTCCTCTACGTCGACGACGGCGACGTCCTCACGAGCGCGGGGCTCAGCGCCGGCCTCGACCTGTGCCTGCACATCGTGCGGCGCGACCTGGGCGCCCACGTCGCCAACCAGCTGGCGCGCCGCATGGTCGTGCCCGCCCACCGGCCGGGCGGCCAGAGCCAGTTCATCGACCTGGGCGTGCCGGTCTCCGACGACGACAGCCTGAGCCCGGTGCTCCAGTGGGCGACGCAGAACCTCGACCAGCCGCTGTCCGTCGACGACCTGGCGCGGCGGGCGGGGATGAGCCCGCGCACCTTCTTCCGGCGGCTGCAGTCGGCCACCGGCACGACCCCGCTGCAGTGGCTGCTCAACCAGCGCCTGGCGCGGGCCCAGAGCCTGCTCGAATCCACCGACCTGCCCATCGAGAAGATCAGCGAGTACAGCGGGCTCGGCACGTCGACGAACCTGCGGAGGCACTTCAACATCCACATCGGCGTCTCGCCGAGCGACTACCGGCGGGCGTTCCCCTGCCGAACGGCCGCTCAGCCCACCATGGCGGGCTGAGCGGCCGTCCGGGCCGGGGCGCCGCCCGGTCAGACCGTGACCGGCTCCCGGTGCGGCACCTCCGGGAAGTGGCCGACCTCGACGAAGAACCCGACGTACCGCGCGAAGAGTTCGGCGGTCAGCGGCGGGCAGACGACGCCGGTGCCGGCGAGCGCCGCCTCGGTCCCCGAGGTGTCGATCGGCGGATAGAAGGCATCCGTGTCCGAGGTCATCATCTCGAAGGCGTGCAGCAGCGGTTGGAGCGCGTTGTCCCGGTCGGCCCGGACCCGCGCGCTCCAGCCGTCCCAGTCCCGCTCGCCCAGGACGTATCCGAGCCCGCGCAGGAACCGCACGCACTGGTCCAGGCCGAGCGAGCTCTGGTTGAAGAGGTGGAACGTGCCGCCGGCGCCGTCGGCGCTCCGCGAGATGCGGAGGATCGCGGCGCTGACGTAGTCGACGGGCAGCAGGTGGAACCGGCCGCCGACCCCCGCGGGCGCGGCGCCCGACTGCAGGATGCCCTTGAGGCTCAGCCAGACGAAGTCACGGGTCTGGCAGGCGCCGTTGACCGTGTCCCCGGAGATCACGTCGACCCGGTAGACGGAGACCGGCAGCCCCCGGTCCCTGGCGAGCCCGATGATCTGCTCGGCCACCCACTTGCTCTGCAGATAGCCGCTGGGCAGGGCCTCGGCGGGACCGGTCGGATCCGTGACCTTCAGCGGCACGCCGGGCTCCCGCACCCCGTCGAAGACGCCGACGGTGGAGACGTAGTGCACGGGCACCGTGCGGTGACGGGCCGCCAGCCGCAGCACCTCCTCGGTGCCGCCGACGTTCGCCGCCCGCAGCGACGCGTACGGCTGGAGCCAGTGGACCCGCGCCCCGTTGTGGTAGACGACGTCGACCGTACGGGCGAGCTCGTCGAACCGCTCCTCGGACAGCCCCAGACGTTCCTCCGCGAGATCGCCGAGCACGATCGACAGCCGGTCCTCGTCCACGCCGTCCCAGAGCCGGTACCACTCCATGTTGGCCCGCAGCCGGGCCAGCGCCTCCCCGGCGTCGGCGCCGCGCACCAGGCAGTGCACCCGCGCCTCCGTCGTACGCAGCAGGTCGCGCAGCAGGAAGGCCCCGAGGAAACCCGTCGCACCGGTCAGCAGGATCTCGCGCGGCTCCTCGCAGAGGCGTACGACCTCCGGGGCGGGCCGGATGTCGTCGGCCAGCCGCACCTCGGCCGCGAAGTCCGGCAGCGCGCCGTCCGGAACCTCCTCCCCGGCCGGCCCGCCGAGCACCTGGGCGCGCACGTAGGCGGCGAGACCGGCGGGCGTGGGGTGGTCGAACACCACGGTCGCGGGCAGCCGCGTGCCCGTCAGCGCGCCGAGCCGGTTGCGGAGCTCGACGGACGTCAGCGAGTCGAAGCCCAGCGTGGGCAGCGGCCGGTCCGCCTCGATACGGGAGGTGTCGGCGTGACCGAGCACCCCCGCGATCTGCGCGAGCACCGCCTCCAGCACCGCCCGCTCCTGCTCCGCGCCGCTCATCCCGGCCAGCGAGCCGGCCAGCGGGACCGCCCCGTCCCCGGCGGCCGCGGCCGTACGCCGGAACGGCAGCCGCACCAGGCCGCCGAGGACCGCCGGCACCCGCCCCGACTGCGCCCGCAGCGCGGACACGTCCAGAGGCGAGGCGACGACCGACGCCCGGCCGAGAGCGAGCCCCAGGTCGAAGAGGGCGGGCCCCCGGTCCTGGGGAACCGGCCGGAAGCCGCTGCGCGCGATCCGGCGCAGGTCCGTCTCGCCGAGATGCCCGCTCATGCCGCCGGTCTGCTCCCACAGACCCCACGCGAGCGAGACGGCCGGCAGGCCCTGAGCGGCACGGTGCTGGGCGAGGGCGTCCAGGAACTGGTTCGCGGCGGCGTAGTTGGACTGCCCCGGCCCGCCGACCACCGCGGCGATCGAGGAGAACAGGACGAAGGCCTTCAGCTCCGTGTCCCGGGTGAGCCGGTGCAGATTCCACGCGGCGTCGACCTTGGGCCGCAGCACCGCGTGCAGCCGCTCGGGCGTGAGCGTCCCGACCAGCCCGTCGTCCAGCACACCCGCCGTGTGCACCACACCCGTGAGCGGATGCGCGGCGGGAACCGACGCGAGGAGCCCGGCGAGGGCGTCGTGGTCCGCGGCGTCGCAGGCCACGACGGACACGTGCGCGCCCAGCGCCGTGAGCTCGGCCTCCAGCTCGGCCGCGCCGGCGGCGGCGGGGCCGCGACGGCTGGTGAGGATCAGGTGACGCACCCCGTGCTCGGTGACCAGGTGCCGGGCGAACAGGGCACCCAGGCTGCCGGTTCCGCCGGTGATCAGGACGGTGCCGTCCGGGTCCCAGGGGGTGGGCGCGGGGTCGTGGGCCGGGGCGGGGGCGCGGTGGAGGCGGGGGACGAGGACGCGGCCCGCACGGACGGCGAGCTGGGGTTCCGCGGTGGTGAGGACGCGGGGGAGGAGCGCGGTGAGCCGGGCGGTGTCGTGGGGGTCGTCGGTGTCGACGAGGGTGATGCGGTCGGGTGCTTCGGACTGGGCCGATCGGACCAGACCCCAGACGGCGGCCGCGGGGAGGTCGGTGACGTCTTCGTCGTCGGTGGTGGCGACCGCGCCGGTGGTGAGGACGACGAGGGGGGTGTCGGCCAGTCGTTCGTCGTCGAGCCACTGGCGTATCAGTCCCAGCATCCGCTCGGTCGCGGTGTGCGCCGCCGCGGCGGCCGAGCCGTCCGGCCCGGCCGGACTCCCGTGGACCACCGCGAACGGAACGTGCCGCCCCGCCGCGACGCTGTCGGCGACCTCGGCCGGGGTCACGTGACGCCCGTCCTCCCCCAGCACCGGCCAGTCGCTCTCCGGCCCCGTGCCCTCGTCGGGCAGGGCGAGCGGCGACCACTCCGTGTGGAAGAGGGCCTCGTGCCGCAGGACCCCGTCACGCCGGTCGAGGTCGCCCGCCCGCACCGGACGGGTGGTGAGCGAGCCGACGACGGCCACCGGCTGCCCGTGCGCGTCGGCGAGCTCGACGCGCACCCCCTCGCCCTCCGCCGGGATGACGCGGACGCGGAGAGCCGATGCACCGACCGCCCACAGCCGGACGTCGCGCCACTGGGCGAAGAACGGGGCCTCCGCGCCGTCGTCGTCCGTACGCCCCAGGAGCGTGAGCCGCACGGCCGCGTCCAGGAGCGAGGGATGCAGCCCGAAGCCACCGTCCTCGTCGGCCGTCCCGTCGGGGAGTCGTACCTCCGCGAGGAGTTCGTCGCCCTGCCGCCAGGCCGCGGTGAGCCCCCGGAAGGCCGTCCCCTCCCCCTCTTCGAGCACGATCGGCTCGGCCCCCGCGGGCGGCCAGACGGCCGGCTCACCGGTGAGCCGGAAGGGCCCACCGGCGGCGGTCACGCTCACCTCGCCGTGCGCGTGCGCCGTCCACGGCGCGTCGGCGCTGTCGGGCCGGCTGTGCACGGTGACCCGCCGCCGCCCCGCCGCGTCCGGGACGCTCACGGCGACCTGGAGCTGCACCGCGGCAGCCCCCGGCAGCACCAGGGGAGCGTCCAGGACCAGACGGTCGAGGACGTTCGCGCCGAACTCGTCACCGGCCCGTATCACCAGCTCCACGAGCGCCGAGGCGGGCAGCACCGGAACCCCGAGCAGGGTGTGGCCGGCGAGCCAGGGATGCGTACGCAGCGACAGACGGCTGGTGAACAGGGCCTCGTCCGACCCCGCCACGGCGACCGCCGCACCGAGCAGCGCATGACCCGTCGGCCGCAGCCCCAGATCGCCGGCATCGGTACGACCGGCTGTGGCGTCGACCCAGTAGCGCTCGTGCTGGAAGGCGTAGGTGGGGAGGGGTACGCGGCGGGCGGCGGTTCCGGTGTAGGTGCTGGTCCAGTCGACGTCGGTGCCGTGGACGAAGAGGGTGGCGAGGGCGGTGAGCAGGCTTTGTGTCTCGTCACGGTTCTTGCGGAGGGCGGGGACGGCGGTGTCGGTCTGGTCGGCGGCCATGGCGGTCAGGACGCCGTCGGGGCCGAGTTCGAGGAGGGTGGACGCTCCTTCG
>NZ_JASCXN010000034.1 GCF_030010625.1 Streptomyces sp. CC208A
GACCGGCCCGCCGGTGAGGCCGCCCGAGACCGGGAAGCCGTGCAACCAGTCGACCTTGTCGTGCAGGTCGGTCTCGGAGAAAGCGGACAGCATGGCGTTGCGGGCCTTCGCCCCGTCGCCGGCCGGGTGGTACAGCTGGGTGCCCATCTCGCGGGCGACGAGCTGCGCCTTGGCCGTGCGGTCGTAGCGCTCGGAGGCGTACTTCCGCAGGCTCGGGGCGATGGCGTCGCGGTCGAGGAGTTCACCGAGGGCGACAGCGTCCTCCAGAGCCATGCACGCGCCCTGGGCGGCGTACTGGAGCATGGGATGGGCGGCGTCGCCGAGGAGCGTCACCCGGCCGTCCGTCCAGTCGCCGACGGGGTCACGGTCGCACAGGACCCAGGTCCTCCAGTCCTCGCCGAGTTCCAGCAGACGGCGGGTGGTGTCGCCCAGGCCGGGGAACTCCGACAGCACGTGGGTACGGTCGACGGGCTCCCCGGCGACGGCGACGGTCGCGCCGTCGTCGCGGGTGGCGGCGAGATTCAGGTACTCGCCACCGCCGATCGCGTAGTGGACGAAGTGCCACGCGGGCCCCGCCCACAGGGTGACGGCGTTCCAGCGCAGGTCCTCGGGCACCTTCTCCATCGGGATCACGGAGCGGTAGATGGTGTGGCCGGACACCCGGGGTTCGCCGTCGCCGACGAGCTGGGCGCGGACCACGGAGCGGATGCCGTCCGCGCCGATCAGCGCGTCGCCGGTGACCGAGGTGCCGTCCGCCAGAGCGACCGTGACCCTCTCGGCGTCCTGCGTGTAGCCGGTCACCGACGCGCCCGCGACCAGCGTGACGCGGGAGGCGGCGCGGCAGGCCCGCAGCAGCGGCTCGTACAGGTCGCCGCGGTGCACGACGGCGTACGGGTTGCGGAACCGCGCGCGGTAGGACTCGGTGAGCGGCATGCGGGCCACGCACGCGCCCGACGTGCCGTCCATGAAACGCAGTTCGTCGATGAAGACGGCCCTGTCGCGGACGTCCGCGCCCACGCCGAGGCGGTCCAGGGCCCAGAAGGCGTTAGGGCCCAGCTGGATGCCGGCACCGAGCTCCTCGAAGGCCCGGCGGCGTTCCAGCACGACGACGTCGTGCCCCTGCCGCTCGACGCTCAGCGCGGCGGCCAGCCCGCCGATGCCGCCCCCGGCGACAATGATCCTCGCCATGATGTGTGAACAGTCCCTTCCATGTCGGTGTGATGCGCTCGGAGCCCGGGACGCGCGCGGTCAGGGCCTCCGCCGGGAGGCGGTGCCGGTGGGCGTCGTCGCTCACTCCTCCAGCGCGAGTCCGCGGCCGGTGAGGGCCGTCGTGGAGAACAGCCCCTCGACGGTGGCCTCGACGTCGAAGGCGGACACGGAAGTCGGGGGACGGCCGATGAGTTCGGCGGCCCGCGGCGCCAGCGGAACCGCGGCGGCCTCGGCGGACTCCCACAGGAGCACCGCGCCCCAGCGCTGCCGCGCCGTGTCCGAGATCCAGAACTTCAGCCGCAGGCCGGGCACCTGGGCGAAGCGGTCCATGGCCTCGTCCCGCAGGAACGGGCGCAGGGATTGCACCGTCTGCGCGGAGTCGGCGAGGTCCCACCACACGATCACCGCGTGCACGAGCGCAGCACCTCCGTCAGCTGGGACGCGGTGATGGCCATGCCGTGCTGGGAGAGCACCGACTCGGCGTGGAACTGCAGGGAGGCGAACCCGCTGCCGCGCAGGGCGTGGACCTCGCCGCTCTCGGGGTCGCGGCAGATCTCCACGACGCCGCGGACGGGGTGCTCGGTCTTGTCGGAGTCGGAGCGCGCGGCGAAGGTGTTGTAGAAGCCGACGCGCTCCCGCTGCCCGAAGAGGTCGATCTCGCGCTGCACGCCCTGGTTGGGGGTGTCCCGCCGGACCAGCGGCAGGCCGAGGAGCGTGGCGAGTACCTGGTGGCTCAGGCAGACCGCCAGGAACGGCCGCCGGCTTTCCAGCAGCCGGCTGACGGTGCCGCGCAGATGCGCGATCTTGGGGTCGTCCGTGACGCGCGGGTCGCCCGGTCCTGGGCCCATCACGACCAGGTCGTGGGCGTCGGTGTCGTACGGCTCGTCGAACCGCCGCACCGTCACCGTGAGGCCGAGCGAGGCGAGCTGGTGCCCGATCATGGAGGTGAAGGTGTCCTCGGCGTCCACCACCAGCACGCTGAGACCGGCCAGTTCGGTGGCCCGCGCGGCGGCGTCCTCGACGGCGCCGGTCAGCCAGAAGTCGGCAATGGTCTCGTTGCGCCGGGCGAGCGCGCTGAGGACCTGCGGCTCGGTGGCGAGGCGGGTGGAGCCCGCGCCGTCCAGCGCCGCGAGCAGCCCGGCCGCCTTCGCGCGGGTCTCGGCGACCTCGGACGCCGGGTCGGAGTGGCGCACCAGCGTCGCCCCGACGCCGATCCGCAGTCGGCCGGAGCGGTCGAGGTCGGCGGTGCGGATGAGGATGGCGGAGTCCATGGCGCGGGCGCCGGAGACGTCCCGGCCGATGAGGGCGGCGACGCCGCTGTAGTAGCCGCGTCCTGCGGGCTCGTATCTGCTGATGACCTTGGCCGCGCTCTCCAGCGGGGAGCCGGTGACGGTCGGTGCGAACAGCGTCTCGCGCAGGATGTCGCGCACGTCACGGGTGGTGCGGCCCTCGATGAAGTACTCGGTGTGCGCCAGCCGCGCCATCTCCTTGAGATAGGGGCCGGTCACCCGGCCGCCGGTCTCGCAGATCCGGGCCATCATCTTCAGTTCCTCGTCGACGACCATGTACAGCTCGTCGGTCTCCTTGGGGTCGCCGAGGAAGTCGAGTACGCCGCTGAGGGCGGGGCCGCCGGCCGGGTAGCGGTAGGTGCCGCTGATGGGGTTCATCACGGCGGTGCCGTCGCGCAGGCTGACGTGCCGCTCGGGCGTCGCGCCGATGAACGTGCGCTCGCCGGTGTGGATCAGGAACGTCCAGTAGGCGCCGGTCTCGCGTTCGAGGAGCCGCCGGAAGAACGACAGGGCGACGGCGGGGGTGTATCCGGTGATGTCCGCGGTGAAGGAGCGCTTGATGACGAAGTTGGCGCCCTCGCCGGTGCCGATCTCGTCGGCGATCACCCGGCGCACCACCGAGGCGTAGGTGTCGTCGTCCGGTTCGAAGCGGCCGTCCGTCAGGGACACCGGCAGATCGGGCAGCCGGCGCAGGGTCGCGCCGAGCGGCAGGGTGTCCTGCTCGTCCACCTTCAGGGCGAGCAGGGGTTCGCCGTCGTCGGCGGCGGCGAACCCGCGCTCGGCGAGCTGCCGGTAGGGCACCAGGACGAGCACCTCGTGCCCGCCGCCCGTGCCGTCGGCTCCGTCTCCGGCCGGTGTGTCCTCCAGCGGTATGTCCGCCAGCGAGTCGCATGCGGTGATGTCGCCGAGCAGGAGGTCGACGACGCCGGGGCCGGTGGTGTGCGGCCGGTGCAGGAGGGCGAAGGCGGGCGGGTGGTCGTCGAGGACCCGCGTCAGCAGGTCGGCGTGGTGCGTGGCGTCGTGGTGCGTGGTGCGGTGTGTGGCGTCGTGGCGCGGGTCGGTCACCGGGCGTCCTCCAGCTCGGTCAGCAGCTGCTTGGTGGTGGCCACGCGGGCGCAGCGCTCCGCCGCGTAGGTCAGGGCCAGCCGGTGGTAGGCGGCGGAGAAGTCGGCCGTCGCGTCCGCGACCAGGAACGGCTGGATGTCGTGGGTGAAGGAGTCCACCGCGCTCATCAGCACGCCGACGTGGGCGTAGACGCCGCAGATGATGAGCTGGTCGCGGCCCGCCTCCCGCATCCGCTCCAGCAGGTCGGTGCGTACGAAGGCGCTGTAGCGCCATTTGGTGAGCAGCCAGTCCTGGGGCGCGGGCGCCAGCTCGTCGACCACCTGGCGGTCCTCGGGGGACGTGCGCATGCCCGGTCCCCAGAAGTCGCGCAGCAGACCGCGCTGTTCGGCGGTCATGTCGCCGGGCTGGGCGGTGTACGCCACTGGGATTCCGGCGGCGGCGCACCGCTCGCGCAGCAGGGCCGCGTTGCGTACCAGCGGACCGCCGGGGGAGTCGCCGGCCGCGAACGGCCGGAGGAAGTAGCGCTGCATGTCGTGGACCAGCAGGACGGCCCGGCGTGGGTCGGGGGTCCAGGACACCGTGCCGGGCGGCAGGTCGCCCTCGGCGGGCATCGGGTAGGACTCGATGGGCGGGATGCCCGGAGCGGGCGCGGTCACTGTGTTCTCCTCACTGGACACCGAGAGTCGCCCCGCCGTCCACGGTCAGACTGTGCAGAGTGATGTGGCCGGCCTCGTCCGACAGCAGGAAGGCGACCGCTTCGGCGATGTCCTCGGGCCGGGCGACCTTGCCGAGGGGGATGCCGGTCTTGAACGCCGAGGGCGTTCCGGCCACGGAGGTGCGTATGGCGGTGTCGCCCTCGTGCATGCCGCGCAGCATCGGGGTGTCCGTGGAGCCGGGGGCGACCACGTTGCAGCGGATGCCGTACGGGGCCACTTCCAGGCCCAGGCACTTGGTGAACGCGGTCGCCGCGGCCTTGGAGGCGGCATACGCGGCCATCTCGGTACGGGCGGTGCCGGCCGCGTTGGAGGCGACCGTGACGACGGCCCCGCCGCCCCGGGCCATCATGCGGTTCACCACCGCACGGGACATGTGGAAGACCCCGGTGGCGTTGACGGCGAAGGTGTCCGCCCAGTCCTGGTCGGTGAGCTTGCGGGCCTCGCCGAGTCGCAGCACGCCCGCCGCGTTGACCAGGTGGTCGACCGGTCCCACGGTGTCCTCGACGGTGCCGACGGCGCGGTCGACGTCCGCGCTCGACGTCACGTCGGCGGGGACGGCGGTGACCCGCAGCCCCTGGGCCGTCAGCCGGTCCACGGACTCCGTCAGCCGGGCGGGGTCCCTGTCCACGGCGGCGACCCGGGCGCCGCGCTCCGCGAGGGTGCGCGCGACGGCTTCGCCGATCCCCCCGGCCGCCCCGGTGACCAGGGCGATCCTGTCTTCCATGCTTCCTCCGTACGGGGTACGTGGTGGTGTGTGCTGTGCCGCGCCGGGATGCCGGTGCCCGTCAGCCGCGCCAGGCCGAGACCGCCTC
Source organism: Streptomyces sp. CC208A (assembly GCF_030010625.1). Classification (GTDB taxonomy): domain Bacteria; phylum Actinomycetota; class Actinomycetes; order Streptomycetales; family Streptomycetaceae; genus Streptomyces. The sequence continues at coordinate 5,092 of NZ_JASCXN010000034.1, forward strand.
GACGGCCTGTGCGGGGTTGAGCCGCGGGTCACAGAAGCTCAGGTACTTCTCGCCGACGCGGTCGAGGTACGAGGCGTTGCGCACGCACTCGGTGACCGTCTCCGGCGTCGTCTCCAGATGCAGCCCGCCGGCCGTGCCGCCGTTCTCGCGCACCGCCTGCTGGAACGCGTCGATCTCCCGTACGACGGTCTCCAGGAACCGGGTCTTCAGCCCGTTCGGGCCGCTGACCGTGTTGCCGTGCATGGGGTCGCTGAGCCAGATGACCGGATGCCCCGCCGAGGCGACGGCCCGGACCAGTTCCGGCAGCCGTTCGGCCGCGGCCTCCGCGCCCATCCGGGCGATCAGGGTGAGCCGGCCGGACCGCCGCCCGGGGTCCAGCTTCTCGCACAGGGCGAGCAGTTCGTCCACCGCGATGCCGGGGCCGACCTTGCAGGCGACCGGGTTGCTGACGGCGGCGAGCAGCGCGACGTGCGCGCCGTCGACCTGCCGGGTGCGCTCCCCGATCCACGGCCAGTGCGTGGAGGTCAGCAGCAGGGAGCCGTCCGGCTCCCGGCGCAGCAGGGGAAGCTCGTAGTCGAGCAGCAGGGCCTCGTGGCTGGTCCACACGGGCGGTTCGAGGCGGTGCCTGCGGGGTGTGCGCCAGCCGAGGTGGTGCATCGCGTCGCTGGCGGCGCGGTAACCGGACAGCAGGTGCGCCGGGTCGGGGCGGCGGCCCTCCGGGTCCGGCTCGGGGCGGTTGACCATGTGGCCCCGGTAGACGGGCAGTTCCACGCCGCCGACGATCTCGGTGGGCCGGGAGCGCGGCTTGCCGAACTGGCCGGCCAGCCGGCCCACCCGCAGCACCGGCTTCGGCGAGGCCAGCTTCATGGTGCCCGCCAGTACGTCGAGCAGGGCGGCCTTGCGGGCGATGTCCGACGGGTTGCATTCGGCCGGGTCCTCGGCGCAGTCACCCGCCTGCATGATCTGGACGTGCCCGGCGGCGGCCTCCAGCAGGAGGTCGCTCAGCCGGTGCACGGCCTCGGCGTCGACCAGCGGCGGCATGTGCGCCAGCTCGTCGCGGACCTGGGACACGCGCTGTTCGTCTGACCAGTCGGGCTGTTGGGGGGCGGGCAGCGTACGCAGATGCGATGACATGTCGGTCACGGGAACCCCACGGGTGATAGGCCGGTACACCGTTCTGGGACGGCATCGGGGAAGCGGGTGCGAGTGGTAGGGGTGAGGGCACGGGCACGGGCATGGGCACGGCGCCGGCCGGCGGCCGGGCATGCGGCCGACGCCGGTGGCGGTGCCGTGCCCGCGTGGGTGTGGGTATGGGCGCCGGTCAGAGCTCGACGCGGACGTCGTAGTCGGAGACCCAGGTGTTGAACTCGATCAGGCGCTCGAGGACGGCGCGGGCGCTCCAGGGACCGCCGACCGCGAAGGAGCCCACGGGCCGGTCGAGCAACCGACGCACCTCCTCCTCGGAGACGATGCGCAGCACCGGGGCGTTCTCGGTGAGGATCTCCTCGACCTTCTGCCGCAGGGCGAGTTCGTACGAGCCGTCCTGGGTGGACGGGTACGGGTTCTTCTTCCGGTCCAGGACCGAGTCGGGGAGCACACCGCGCATCGCCGCGCGCAGCAGGCTCTTCTCCCGCCCGTCGAAGTTCTTCATCGACCAGGGGGTGTTGTAGACGTACTCGACCAGTCGGTGGTCGGTGAACGGCACCCGGACCTCCAGGCTGACCGCCATGCTGACGCGGTCCTTGCGGTCCAGGAGGAAGTTCTCCCACCGGGTGATGTTGAGGTAGGTCAGCTCGCGCATCCGGGCCTCGTGGCCGCTCTCGCCGGGCAGGCGCGGGACCTCCTCCAGCGCCTCCGTGTAGCGCTGCTTGACGTAGTCGGTGAGGCCGAGACGGTCCCACAGCCCGACGTCGCGCAGCGCGCCGATGCCACCGGCCTTCTCGAAGGGGTGGTGCCAGGGGAAGCTGTCGAGCTCCACGGCCTCCTTGTCGTGGAACCAGGTGTAGCCACCGAACAGTTCGTCGGCCGCCTCGCCCGAGAGCGCCACCGTCATGCGCTCCTTGAGCGCGCGGCACAGCAGGAAGAGGGAGTACTCCATGTCACCGGTGGACACCGGCAGGTCCTGCGCCCGCAGCACCGCGCCGCGGACCTCCGGGTCGAGGATGTCGTCGTTGTCCAGCTCGACGATGATGTGCTCGGCACCGACCCGCTCGGCCACCTCGATGGCGAACGGGGTGTCCGGGTCCTCCCACTGGACGTTCGACTCGAAGCGCTGCTCGTGTCCCACGAAGTCCACGGAGAAGGCGCGGATCGGCTCGGTGATGCCACGCCGGGCGCGGGCGGCCGCCGCGAGCGCGGTGACGGCGCTGGAGTCCAGACCGCCGGAGAGCAGGGTGCCGACGGTGACGTCCGCGATGAGCTGCCGGTCGACGATGTCCTCCAGCAGGGCCCGCACGTGGGCCACCGTGGTCTCCAGGTCGTCGGTGTGCTCGCGGGCCTCCAGCTTCCAGTACGTCAGGACGCTGCTGCCGTCGCGCGAGAACCGCATCACGGTGGCCGGCAGCACCTCGCGCATGCCCTTGAACACCGCGTGGCCGGGCGTCTTGACGATGGAGAAGATCTCCCGCAGGCCCTCGGCGTCGACGACCGCCTCGACCTCGTCGTGGGCGAGGATGGCCTTGGGCTCGGAGCCGAAGACCACGCCGTCCGCGGTCGGGTAGTAGTAGAGGGGCTTGACGCCCATCCGGTCCCGGACCAGGAGGAGTTCCTCGGTACGCGGGTCCCAGATGGCGAACGCGTAGATGCCGTTGAGGCGCTCGGCGAACGAGGCTCCCCACTCCAGGTAGGCCCGCAGCACCACCTCGGTGTCGCTGGACGTGCGGAACTCGTGTCCCAGCGCGCCCAGTTCGTCCCGCAGCTCCTGGAAGTTGTACACCTCGCCGGTGTACGTGATGACCGGGAGGCTGTCGTCCTCCCCGGCGGTCATGGGCTGCCGTCCGCCCTCCAGGTCGATGACCGCGAGCCGGCGGTGCCCGAGTACCGCGTGCTCCGACGTCCACAGGCCGCCGGCGTCGGGACCCCGGCAGATCATGGTCTCGGTCATCGCGGAGGCCACCTCGACCGACCCGCTCAGGTCGCGTCCGTAACTCACCCATCCAGCCAGTCCGCACATGGGAATTCAGGTCCTTTCATTGAACATAGGCGGGCGGTCAGAAAGCCTCTGCGTCATGGATCAGCACATGTCGCGTCAACTGAACCCGACTGGATACGTCGAGCTTCAGGAAAGCGTTCCGCACATGTGTGTTGACCGTATGCGGGGACACCATCAGTTCTTCGGCCACGGCACGATTGCTCAGTCCTGCGGCCACCAGACGGGCGACCTGCAATTCGGCTGGCGTCAGCGCGTTCCAGCCCGATCGTGACCTGCTTGGACGAGCCCTCCTCGTCGCCTTGAGCGTCTGCATCGACTCGCTTTCCGTATCACTGCGTTACGAAGTCGGCGTATATCCGCCACGCCCTGCGGAGACGTGAGTTCCGACGTTTTCCGGGGGTGGTTACGGGAACGAGGCTGCCCTGACTTCCGACCGGACGGCAAAGCGGAACGCGGGACATCGTCAGACGTGCCGGAGAATGTCAGGAACCCGGTGCCCCGTCAGGTTCGACGGATTCTGTCACCGTCGGAGAACTCCGTCAGATCCGGGCGGTTGTGTCAGAACGGAGAGAGTTCGTCAGGTCCGGCGGGGAGGACTCGTGGGCGGGCGTACGCGAGGAGGGGGCCGCGGTGTCAGCGGCCCCCTCCTCACCTGCGATGCGCCTGCCGGTGGTCAGGCAGTGGCACCACCGTCGATCACGTGGTCGTGCCCGACGACGTAGCTGGACTCCTCCGACGCCAGCCACAGGACGGCGTTGGCGACCTCCTGCGGGTCGGCGACCCGGCCCAGCGGCACGGTCGGGGCCAGGCGGGCGTCACGCTGCTCGCGGGTCTCGCCCGGGAGGTAGGACATCGGGGTGTCGATCGGGCCGGGGCTGATGGAGTTGATGCGCACGCCCTGCTTGATGTACTCCAGCGCGGCGGTACGGGTCAGGAAGCTGACGCCGGCCTTCGAGGTCGAGTAGGCGCTCATGGTGGCCAGGCGCCAGTGGGCGCCCAGGTTGGAGGCGGTGTTGACGATGACGCCGCCGCCGTTGGCCGCCATGTGCGCGGTCTCGTGCTTCAGGGCGAGGAAGACGCCCGTGAGGTTGACGGCGAGCACCTTGTTCCACACGTCCTCGTCGTGCTCGCCGACCGGTGTGCCGCCGCCGAGGATGCCCGCGTTGTTGAAGGCGACGTGCAGACCGCCGTGGCGGGAGACCGCGGTGTCCACCATCGCCTTGACGCTCTCGGAGCTGGTGACGTCGACGACGACGCCGGACGCCTTGCCGCCCTCGGCCTCGATCAGCTTGACCGTCTCGTCGACGCCGCTCTTGTTGACGTCGGCCACGACGACGGTCGCGCCCTCCTTGGCGAAGGACAGCGCCGCGGTCCGGCCCAGCACGCCGCCGGCTCCGGTGACGAGAACGACCTTGTCGGTGAAACGCGCGTTCATGAGAACTCCTCTTTCTTCATGGTGATCATGTGATGCGTTGGTCTGTGTCAGTCGCGTACGGCGGTCCTGGACGACCCCGCCGCGCGCTGGAGCAGGACGAGTCCGGCGGCGACGGCCAGGGCGACGGCCGCCACGCCGAAGGCGAAGCCGTACCCGCTCGCGTCCGCCGCGGTTCCGCCGCCCCCGTGCCCGGCGGCGTGCGAGACGGCGAGCGGCACGAGGACGGCCAGCCCGACCGGGGGCCCGATCTCCATGGCCGTGTTCACGACCCCTCCGACCAGGCCGGACTCCTCGGGCGCGGTGCGCTCCACGGCCCATACGGTCGCCCCGGAGAAGGTGAGGCCGGCGCCCACCGGGAAGAGCGTGACCCCGACCACGAGCAGCCCCCAGTACGACGAGTCCGCGTCGAGCCCGCTCAGCAGCCCCATCCCGGCCGCCCCCAGGGCCAGCCCGGCGGCCGTCAGGACACCCGCCCCGAACCGGCGCGTGGCCCGGCCGCCGACCGCCGCGGTGAACAGCACCGCGAGGACGGGCGGCAGGAACGCCGCCGAGGTGCGCAGCGGTGAGTAGTCCAGCGACTTCTGGAAGAAGATCGCGAGGATGAAGAAGTACGTGGCCATCGCGGCGGCCGTCAGACCGATGGCGAGCAGCGCCGCCAGCCTGCGCGTGGACGCCAGCAGCGCAGGCGGCACCAGCGGCCGGGACGACCGGGCCTGGACCACCGCGAACAGGGCCAGGCCCAGGGCGCCGACGCCGATCCACACCCAGTCCGACTCGCCCAGACCGAAGATGAACGCGGTCAGCCCCGCGGTGATGAGCAGAGCGCCCGGCACGTCGAGACGTTCGGGCCGGCGTGCGGGACCCGTCGGCAGCAGGGGCGCGCACAGGGCGATCACCGCGGAGACGACGGCCGGCGCGACGAACACCCAGCGCCACTGGCCCCAGGAGAGGATCACCCCCGACAGGAGGTTGCCGGAGCCGGCGCCGATGCTGGCCAGCACCCCCCAGACCGCCAGCGCCCGGGTGCGCCGCGCCGGGTCCGGGAAGACCGAGCTGAGCAGCGCCATCGCGGCGGGGGCGGCGAGGGCCGCGCCCACGCCCTGGGCGAACCGGGCGGCCACCAGGACCCACAGCGTGGTGGCGGCCGCGGCGGCGAGCGAGGCGGCGCCGAAGGCGACCACCCCGGTGACGAACACCGCCCGGTGGCCGAGCAGGTCGGCGAGCCGGCCACCCAGGACCAGCAGCCCGCCGAACGACAGGCTGTAGGCGGAGGTGGCGAAGACGAGGTCTGTGTCGGTCAGGCGCAGGTCTCGCTGGATCACCGGCAGGGCCACCGTGATCACGGTGATCGTCGCGATCAGGGTGATCTGAACGGCGCCCAGGAGCGCGAAGGACAGTCCGGTCCGCTGCCGGGGCGGGGCGGTGTCGGATGGGACGTCCACAGAGGCGGTACCCATAGTCGAATGCTCATTCCAGTATAGGGGTGTATTGCTGCCGAACACGCCTTGTCTACGGTGATCAGAAGCTATCACGTACTTGAATGAGCGGTCTTAATCGAGGGGGGCAATCCGGACGGACCGCGGTGCGCGCCGTCGCTTTCCGGTCAGCGGCGAGCCGCCGCCAGACGGACGCGGAACGCGCGCGGCGCCCATGCTGCGGGGCCGCGCAACCTAGGAGATCGCATGTTCATGCGATGTCCCGGCGTTGCGGGCCGACCAGACTCCGGGCTGACCCACGGATCAGGAAGGCACTGTCATATGGCCATCTTCAGCTGGACGCTCCCTGTCGTCGGTCCGGGCGAAAACCCGGTCGGGCCGGACGCCGACCAGATCTGGGAGGGGTTGGTCCACAAGGCGGAGAACCCCAGCCCGTACGTACCGGCGGTGACGGCCTGCCGCGTCCTGGAACGCTACGACGACGGGTTCCTCCGCGAGATCACCGTCCGCGACACCGACCGGGTGCAGGAGCGCGTGCGGTTCGAGCACCGCGAGCGCGTGGTCTTCCGGCCGGTCGACGACCCCTGCATCGAGCAGATCGTCAACGAACTCGGCGAGGACGAGACGGGCCGGCCCACGCTGACCCTGCGCGTCACCCTCAGCCCCGCCGGGGTCGAGAAGGCCGAGCGGACTCGCTACTTCCTGCACGAGACGAAGCGCTACTTCTCGGACGCGCTGCAGTTCATCGTCGACGGCCTCGTCCAGCGCTCCACGCGCTGACCGCCGCGCCGACCGGTTCCCCGTTCCTTTCCCCCCCAGGGCACCGGAGGAGGCGCCCCGTGGCCCCGCCTCCGCGTACCGCACGCCCCCCACGCTGACCTGCCAGGAACCCGAAAGAGGAGCACACCACCATGTCAGGCCACTCCCGTCGCTCGTTCGTCAGAAACGTCGCGCTGGCAGGCGGCGTGACGGCCGCCCTGCCCGCCGTCACCGGCGCACCGGCGGTCGCCGCCACCGAGCCGTCGCGGACCGCCGAGGCGGTCGCGGCCAGGGAAGCCGGATCGGCCGTCGTCACGGTCACGCCCGGGGACCGCCGCTACCCCGACCTGACCTGGGGCAGTAACCAGCGCTGGGTGGGCACCCCGGACCAGGTGAGGCTGGTCAGCACGCCGGACCAGGTCCTGGCCGCCGTCCAGCAGGCCGTCAGCGGGGGCAAGGGCTTCGCGGTACGCAGCGGCGGCCACTGCTACGAGGACTTCGTCACCCATGGAGGCGTCCGCACGGTCATCGACCTGTCCGGCCTGAACGCGGTCGGGTACGACGAGACCCGCAGGGTGTTCTACGCCGAACCCGGCGCCCGCCTCGGCGACGTGTACCGGACCCTGTACCGCCAGTGGGGCGTCACCCTGCCCGGCGGCAGCTGCCCGACCGTGGGCGTCGGCGGCCATGTGGCCGGCGGCGGGTACGGCCCGCTGTCCCGGCGGCACGGCCTCATCGTCGACCATCTGTGGGGCGTGGAACTGGTCGTCGTCGACGCGGCCGGCAAGGCGTCGAAGGTGGTCGCCACCCGCGAGCCGGACGACCCCCGTCGCAGCCTGTGGTGGGCCCACACCGGAGGCGGCGGAGGCAACTTCGGCGTGGTCACCCGCTACCTGTTCCGCTCGCCCGGCGCCACCGGCACCGCCCCCGCCGACCAACTGCCCAAGCCGCCGTCCGAGGTCATCGTCGCGAACGTCACCTGGTCGTGGAGCGACATGACCGAGGCCGCGTTCACCCGCCTGCTGCGCAACTTCGGCACGTGGTACGAGAACAACAGCTCGCCCGACTCGCCGTACGCCGCGCTCTTCAGCCAGCTCAAGCCGCAGCACAAGTCGGCCGGCTCGTTCTCCATGACGACGCAGATCGACGCGTCCGTGCCGAACGCCGCCGCGCTGCTCGACTCCTACCTGGCAGCCGTCAACGAGGGAACCGGCGTCAGCTACCGGGTGGACGACCGCCGCACGATCCCCTGGCTGCACGCGGTCACCCAGTGGCCCGGCTTCACCGGCACCGACACCACCACGCGATTCAAGGGCAAGTCGGCCTACATGCGGCGCGGGTTCACCGACGCCAACCTCAAGGCGTTCTGGAAGCACATGACGCGCACCGACTACGCGCACCCCGCGTCGCTCGTCATGATCACCGCGTACGGCGGCAGGACGAACACCGTTCCGGCGGCGGCCACGGCGGTCCCGCAGCGCGACTCGATCCTCAAGCTCCACTACGTGAGCTTCTGGACCGACCCTGCCGAGGACGCCGTCCACCTCAACTGGGTCCGCACCTTCTACCAGGACGTGTACGCGGCCTCCGGCGGCGTGCCCGCCTCCAACGCCGACACCGACGGTTGCTTCGTCAACTACGCCGACGCGGACCTCGCGGACTCCCGGTACAACCTCTCGGGCATCCCGTGGCACGAGCTGTACTTCAAGTCCGGCTACCGGCGGCTGCAGACGGTGAAGGCCCAGTGGGACCCCAAGAACCTCTTCCGCCACTCGCTGTCGATCAAGGCGGGCTGACCATGGCCTCCAGCACCGGCTCCCGTACTCCTTCCCCCGACGACCGCGCCGGGGACACCCCGGCGGCCGGCTGGTCGCGACGGCGCCTGATGGCGGGCGCGGCCGCCCTGGCCGGCGCCGCGGTCCCGGTCGCCGCCGGCCGTGCCGCCGCCGCCCCCGCCACCGCGCCGACGGCGGCGGGCACGGCCGGGGCGGCGGAGGGAGCGCCGTTCCCGGCCGTCTCCGTCCGGCCCGGCGACGCCCGCTACCCCGACCTGGTGCGCGGCACCAACCAGCGCTGGACGGCCCGCCCGGGCAGCGTCCACCTGGTCGCCTCCACCGAGCAGGTGCGCGACGCGGTCCAGCGGGCCGTCGACGGGGGCAAGCGGCTCACCGTGCGCGGCGGCGGCCACTGCTACGAGGACTTCGTCTTCAACGACGCCGTCGAGACGGTCATCGACCTCTCCGAGATGACCGCGGTGCGCTACGACGAGCGGCGCGGCGCCTTCGAGGTCCAGGCCGGCGCCACGCTCACCGACGTCTACGAGCGCCTCTACAAGGCGTACGGAGTCGTCGTCCCGGGCGGAGTGTGCTACTCGGTCGGCGTGGGCGGGCACGTCAGCGGCGGCGGCTGGGGCATGCTCTGCCGTCGGGACGGTCTGATCGTGGACCACCTGTACGCCGTTGAGGTCGTCGTCGTGGACGCCCGGCGCCAGGCCCGCGCGGTGATCGCCACCCGCGAGCCGGACGACCCCCACCGCGACCTGTGGTGGGCGCACACCGGCGGCGGCGGGGGCAACTTCGGCGTGGTGACGCGGTACTGGTTCCGCTCCCCGGGCGCGACGGGCACCACCCCCGACACGCTGCTGCCCAAGCCCCCGGCCGAGGTCCTGCTCAGCGCGGTCTCCTGGCCCTGGGAGAGCATGACGGAACAGGCCGTGACCCGCCTGGTGCGCAACTACGGCGCCTGGCACGAGGCGCACGCCACGGCCGGCGGCCCGTACGACGGGCTGGTCGCCAACCTGAGCCTGAACCACCGTTCCAACGGCCAGATCGGCCTGCTGACCCAGCTGGACGCGACCGTCCCGGACGCGCGCGGCCTGCTGGACGCCTTCCTGCGGGCCGTCTCCGACGGCGTGGACGTGCCCCACGGAGCGCTGACCAGCGCGATGGGGGAGCACGGACCGATGCCGGAGTTCGCCACCCCGCGGCGGCTGCCCTGGCTCCAGGCCACGCGCTACCTGGGCGTCACCAACTCGGTCCTGGTCGATCCGACCCTGCGCGGCGACCAGAAGTCGGCCTATCAGCGCCGCAACATCCCCGAGCGGCAGATCGCCACGATGTACCGGCATCTGACCCGCACCGACTTCGCCAACCCGAACGCGATGGTGCTGCTCAGCTCCTACGGGGCGGCCGTCAACTCCGTGTCGCGGACCGCCACCGCCTCCGTCCACCGCGACTCGGCGTTCAAGCTGCTGTACCAGACGTACTGGAACGCGGCCGACGACGACGCCGCCAACATCACCTGGCTGCGCGAGATCTACGAGGACGTGTACGCCGGGACCGGCGGCGTCCCGGTGTCCGACGAGAACACCGACGGCTGCTACGTCAACTACCCGGACATCGACCTGAGCGACCCGGGCCGCAACCGGTCGGGCGTGCCCTGGAGCACGCTCTACTACGGCGAGAACTACCCGCGGCTGCAGCGGGTGAAGGCCGCCTGGGACCCGGCCGACTTCTTCCGGCACGGCCAGTCCATCCGACTGCCGGGGCGCTGACCTCCGCGCCCCGGCCCCGGTGCCGGACACGCCGCCCACCGGTGCCCGGCACCCGGAAAGCCCGCCCCACCCAGGGGGCGGGCTTTTCTGGATTGCTCGGTCTGTTTGTTGTTAGCCTCGGAACATGGCCAGAACCAAGGAATTCGATCCCGATGTGGTGCTCCGACTCGCGATGGACCTGTTCTGGGAACGGGGCTACGAGGCGACCTCGATGGCCGACCTCGTCGAGCACCTGGGCATCGGCCGGGCCAGCCTGTACAGCACCTTCGGCAGCAAGCACGACCTCTACCTGGCCGCCATGCGGCGGTACCTGCGGGGCAGCGAGGCGGGCTTCGTCACCGCGCTCGCCCAGCCGGGACCGGCTCTGCCGGCCGTGCGCGCCTTCGTGGAGAGCTGGGTCACCGAGGCCCTGACCGACCCGAACCGCCGGGGCTGCATGGTGGTGAACGCGGCGGTGGAGCTGGCCCCCCGCGACCCCGAGGTCACCCGCCAGGTGGAGGTGAGCTGGAGCGTCGTGGAGACGGCGCTGGTCTCCTCCCTGCTGCGGGCGCAGGCCCAGGGCGAGCTGGCCGCCGACAAGGACCCGCACGAGATCACCCACTTCCTGCTCGTGGTGATGCAGGGGATGCGGGTGATCGCGCGGGCCGCGCCGGAGGCCGAACGGCTCCGGGCCGCCGCCCGCCTCGCCCTGGCAGCCCTGGACTGACCGCGCGCGACGGGGGCCCGCCGACCGCTCGGCGGGCCCCCGTCGCGCGCGGTCCCTCACTCCGGGTCGGGGCCCCCGAACCAGCGCCGCAGCGCCGCCTGCAGCCCCTCGGTACCGGCCCCGTCGGCCGGCGCGCTCCAGGCCGCGTACCCGTCGGGGCGCAACAGGATCGCGTCCACGGGCAGCGCCTCCTCCGCCCAGGCCGTCACGACGTCCACGCGCCCGGCCCAGCCCGCGGCGGCCCGCCGTACATCCGCCCTGTCCGCCAGATCGAGCAGCACCGGCCGCCCGGCGTGCAGCAGTTCCGCCAGACCGGTCGTTCCATCGGCCGTCTTCAGCGGCAGCTCGGGCACGAACCGCCCCGCCAGCGGGTCCGCGGGCCGTCCGACGTCATAGACGATGTCCGAGCCACTGACCATGCCGGCCAGGTACGCGTTGACCTCGTCCATGCTCATGAGGTCGGCGAACAGTCGGCGCAGGGCGTCGGTGGACGGGCCCGGGTGCATCAGCGCCACCTGGGCGCGGACGTTCTCCAGCACCCGTGCGGCGACGGGATGCCGTTCTGCGTGGTACGTGTCGAGCAGCCCGGCCGGCGCTTCCCCCCGCACACAGGCGGCCAGTTTCCACCCCAGGTTGAGCGCGTCCTGCAGGCCGGTGTTGAGCCCCTGGCCGCCGGCCGGGAAGTGCACGTGCGCGCTGTCCCCGGCCAGCAGGACGCGCCCGGCGCGGTAGTGCTCCGCCTGCAACGCGGCGTCACTGAACCGGGAGAGATGGCGCGGCGCGTCCATCTCGACGGGGTGGCCGGTGATCCGCTCGACCTCCGCCCTGAACTCCTGGAAGGTGACAGGGGACTTGCGATCGGGATGCGGGCCGCGGAAGTCGTACGTCCCGACGCGGCTGTGGCCCTCGGGGCTCACCCAGAAGATCGTCCAGCCACGCGGGGTCCGGTTCCAGCCGCTCGGCGCGCCGGCGGGGTCGGCCAGCCGGACGTCCCCCATCAGACAGGAGATCGTCGGCAGCGTGCCGGTGAACGCGATGCCGGTCTTCCGCCGCACCGTGCTGCGGGCCCCGTCGCACCCCACGACCCACCCGGTCCGCACCACCCGCTCGCCGCCGTCCTCCCGACGAACCGTCACCTCCACCCGCTGACCGGTCTCCCGCACCTCGGTCACCTCGGCGCCCCGCACCACCCGCGCGCCCAGCCGGACGGCGCGCTGGGCGAAGACCGCCTCCGCGTAGGCCTGCGGACTGCCGACCATCGCGGGGAACTCCTCGATCACCGGGGCCAGGTCGAGGTGCGGCAGACCGCCGAAGTGGAACGGTACGTGCCGCCGCGGCGCCCGTCCGGCCACGTACCGGCCCGGCTGCACGGCCTCCAGCAGCCCGCGCCGGTGCAGCGACTGCGCGGTCCTGGCGTGCAGGGTCCCCGCCTTCGACTCGCCCGAGGGGTTCGGCTCCTTCTCCAGCACGGTCGTACGGACCCCGTACAGGGCCAGCTCACCGGCCAGCAGCATGCCGACCGGACCACCACCGACGATCACCACGTCCGCGTCCACGGCCGCTGGGCTCCTCTCCATGGGGCACCTCCCTGTGGGCGTCTCGGTCCTTCAGGCGATCTGCAGATGGTCGCCGCTCGGCAGCCAGACCGCCTGGTCAGGTATGGCGGACAGGGTCACGATGCCCTGCGCCACGGCACTGAGGGTGGTGTGCCGGTGCCAGCCGTTGAAGGTGCGGCCCTCGAAGTCCATCGCGCCGACCTTGGTGCTGATCTCGGCGAAGTCCTGGTCGACACGGTCACTGAGGCGGCCCAGGCGCACGATGTGCGCGGGCGGCACGTCGGTCATGTTCGACAGCCACAGCTCCCGCGCCCTGCGCTCCCCGGGGCGCTGCGCGGCGACCAGCCGCAGCGGTGGGGTGCCGGACCCGGGCGGCAGTATGACGTCGGTGCTGGTGACCAGGGCGGACCGCCCCGCCAGACCGGTGCGGCCCACCCAGCGGACCGGACGTTCGCCGAGGTCCGCGCCCTCGGCGACGTGCTGCGCCGTCATCAGACGGATCGCCCGCCCTTCCCGTACCGCGCTCCGCGGGATCAGCCGCGTGGCACCACCGATCCGCAGCACGAAGGGCAGCTTCGCCGCCGACAGATGCCGCACGAGCGCCCCCGCGTCCGTCCCGGGAGCCTCCGCGACCACGGGACGGGGGCGCAGCCCCCACCCCCGGGTCAGTTCGAGCGCGGCCGCCGCCGCCGGCGGGACGCCCCCGTCGTCGGCGTCCACCCACTCCGGGATCTCCGCGCGCCTTCTGCGCTCGGTGTCGGCGAGCCACTCCCCGGACAGCCTCAGCCGAGAGTTGACCGGCGCGCTCTGCCGGCCGTTGGCCAGCCAGACGCTGTACGAACGCTGGTTGTTGACGACGCGCCCGAGCTGCGGAACGAACGACTCGGTCACTCCGACGCTGTGCTCGCCCGTCTTGAGGACCACCATCGGCTTCACCACCCACGCCAGCGGGTCGAGCGCCTGGTCGAGGTCCGCGGCCAGCGCCTTGCGCACCGGCACCCAGTTCCACGACGACTTGCTGATGAAGTGATGCAGCCGCTGCTCGGCCGCGCCGTCTCCGGTCATCGACGCGATCGAGCGCATCGACTTGCGGCTGGTGAGCGACAGCAGTCCGGAGACGTACAGTTCGCCGTTCTCCCGCTGGTTGCGACGAGGTAACGACATCAGCATCCGTCGGCTGTACTCGGTGACGAAGTCCTCGGCGACCCCACTCCAGACGATCTCGTGCGTGCGATGAGCACGGTGTGCGACCACGACGGCAATCCCTCCGTTGGACACCTGGTCCGGTCAGCCCACCGCAGCCGGACCAGGAGTCCACTTGTCCGTTGGCGCTTCCTAGTTGAACACACGTTTTAGTTTTAGGCCATGGTCATCCAGATCACAGGACGCCTTTGATGCGGCCCTCAACCTTCCCGCGATTCCGGACCGCTCGATCATCCATCCCGGATAGTGGCTGCTCAGGGCCCTTCCCCTACTGACCTTGCCCTGTCCTCCGCAGGGCTGTGGTGGCCCGGGAGCGTGCCCGGCAGGGGTGGAAGGGGCGTTGAAACCTCTCGATACCAAACCGACCGTTCAAGTAGCAACAGGATTCACGTCGTGGTAAACCCCGTGTCCGAGAGTCGACCGACGGACCCGTCCCCCGCCGCCCCGGCCTCGCCGCGCGCCCGGGCGCGTCGCGTCCGGCAGGATGGGCCCCATGGCGAACCGACTGGCCCATGAGACCTCCCCCTACCTCCTCCAGCATGCCGACAATCCGGTCGACTGGTGGCCCTGGTCCCCGGAGGCGTTCGAGGAGGCCCGGCGCCGTGACGTCCCCGTGCTGCTCAGCGTCGGGTACAGCTCGTGCCACTGGTGCCAGTGCATGTGAACAACCGGGTAGTCACGACCTGGGGTGTTGTCAGAGGGTAGCCGTATGGATACGTACGACGAGGAACTGGACGCAAGTATCGACGCCTGGGTGGAGGCTGAGCCGGCCGCTTCGCCCGAGTGGGGGCCCGAGAAGATCGCCGGCATCCGCGAGCGCTTGGAGGGCGGCGCACCCGCTGTCGCCGCTGAGAAGTAGTGGGGTGGAGCCGCAGGCGCGGTTCACAGGGTGGCGCTGTGCGTGTGAGCGAATGCTCCGAAGCTACGGCGAAGTGGGGGGTTCGGGGAAGCGCTCGTGGATCTGCGCCTGCGGAGTGTCCAGGTGCGGTCGGGTGTCATCGCGGCGGCCATGTCAGCAGGGCTGCGTTGAGCAGCCGCGCCGGCAAGGAGGGGTTCGCGCGAGTCGCCGTCGGCGGCGCCGCTCTCCAGAAGGGCCGCGACATCGGCGGTTGCCGGTGCGGTCGGCGATGCCGCCTGGTTGCGCAACACCCGTAAGCCGCCGATCAGATCCAGCACCCTGCGCTGGTCTTCCCGGAGAGCCTCCCGGTGTGCTTCGGCACGCGCGTCACGGTGCGGGTCCGGGGCGCCTCCCTGACAAGTTGCGGCCAGGGCCTTCTCCGGTGTCTGTCCACGACGGGTCAGTCCGGGGCGAGGCGGCCCTGGCCGCTACGGACACCCCCGCCGTCCGGTCGACCGGAACGGCCGAGGGGCAATGCGTGACCTCGTAGGGCCTTTGTGGGCGTCCTGGGCGGATTACCTCAGTCCGCGTGCGGATTGAGGTAATCCGCCTTCTCGCAGGTGTCCGCGCCCCAGTCGTCGCGGCAGATCCAAAAACGGAGCGAGTGGATCGGGATCGTCCGTTCCAGATGGATCCCGGTCCAGGAGTTCTCGGTGCCGCACCCTTCTTCGGCCCAGCGCGCCTTGTTGGACCACTCGCTTGTCCAGCCCATGTCGACGGTCAGGTACCAGTAGACGGACTTGTCGTCACAGACCGTGTCGCGCAGGGTCATTCGCGGCAGCTCGAAGCGGTAACCGTTGACCCACTTGAGGTTTCCGGAAAGGTTCGCGAAGCTGCCCGTGACGGTGAAGTCCCCGGCTGCGGCGTGCGCGGGTGCGGCGAGCAGCGGGGGGAGGACGGCGGCCGACATGGCGGCCGCGGCGAGGACGGAACGAAGGCGCATGGAGTCTTCCGGACGTGAGCGGCGGGGTGCGGTCGGTCAGCGGGCGTAGGGGTTCTCGGCGACGACTCCGGGATGGGAGCAGACGTCGACGCCGGTGCGGTCCTCGCACAGTGCGAACCCGACTTCCAGCAGGGGCAGACTTCCTGAGAAGCGGATGCCGTCGTACGTGCGCGTGGTGCCGGAGCCGTTGGTGTTCCAGTACAGCTTGTCGCTGACCAGCGGCTGCCAGCCGGAGTTGCCCTTGCGGCCCCGCAGCTGTACGTAGACGCTGCGGCCGTCGGTGTCACCGTCGTGGACCTTGAGGACACCGCTGTCGAAGCTGAACTCGCCGGTCCAGCGGAAGTGGAAGTCGGCCCAGTTCCCGTCCCCGTCCGTGTGGCCGACAGCTCCCGGCTCCGCCGCGTGTGCCCCCACGGGGGCGAGCAGAGCCAGAGCGGACAGCGCCGCTG
Source organism: Streptomyces sp. CC208A (assembly GCF_030010625.1). GTDB lineage: Bacteria > Actinomycetota > Actinomycetes > Streptomycetales > Streptomycetaceae > Streptomyces. The sequence continues at coordinate 21,181 of NZ_JASCXN010000034.1, forward strand.
TCGCGGTAAGTCGTCGAAGCATGAGCCAGACCCTCTGGTGAACGACCTCCGGAGGCACCCCGGTTGCGCCTGCTCGGAACCGCCCACAGGCAATGGCTTCCGTGGTCACAGCCGGGTGGTGAACTGGACGTTGGGCTGTTTACGCAGCCAGCCGCGATCGGTCAGGCTGAGTAGCTTCCCGCGCAGCAGCTCCAGCTTGCTCTTCGCGCTGATGTCCATTCCCGGCATCTCGCCGACCTGCCGGGCCATGGCGGGCCTGGTGGCCTGCCGCACGGCGGTGAGGATGCGCTGGTAGTCCGGCGGGAGCGTCGTCTCCTCCACGCCCGGTTCGCGGTGCGGGATCAGCATCACCGCCCAGCCGCAGCAGGTGCGAACCAGCGAGCCGGCCGGTCCCCGGGTGGGTCACCGGTTCACGTAGCGGTTCAGGTCACCGCCGAACCGAACCACCGTCCGTGGACGTGCTCGGCTGGGACACCCAGCCGAGCACGTCCACCGGTTGCTCAGATCCCCACGAGAGGGGGCACCGGGGTCAAGAGCTGACGGGCGTGGTCAGTGTGGGGGTGCTGACGACCCTCGCGCAGATGGCGAAGACCTTCAGCTTCCCGGGGTTGGTGGTGTCGGTGTTCGTGGCGAACGCCCACCATGCCTCTCCGCTGATCGGCTGGGTCGAGTGCAGCAGGTACCGCTCGGCATGGGAGTTGCCCGCGATGACGCTGGCGCCCCCGCCCGTCCGGGTCTCACCGGGCGGACAGACGGCCTGGGCCGCAGCCCGGCCGGGGAAGCCGCCGGAGGCGACCGGGATGGTCACCTCGTTCTCCACGACGCGCACGATGTCGTCGGCCTGGGCCACAGCGGCCGGCCCCATCACCATCGCCGCGGCCGCGGCGGCTACGAGACACTTCTTCAGCACGAGATGCCCTGCTTTCGCTCGGATACAGGAAAGACGTCACACCGGGTGTGAGCCGCCCCAGGTGTATCGCCGTACCTGACCAAACCTTCGGACGACATTTCGAAACACGCTCACGTGGCGCACGTGATCCACTCCGACAGCCGACCTCGAACTGATGGGTGACGTATCCCGTCAAGCCAGCTGCTGACGGACGATCTTCCCCGCAGACCGCCGTCCGCGACCAGCGTGAGTACCCCGACAAGCCGACATACCAGCTCTTTGACCTGCGGCTTCAAGTTGGCGGAGGCTCGCTCTCCCCCAGGCCGACGAGCGGTGGACCGGCCCCGGCGAGTACCAAGGCGAAAGCGGTTTCAAGAAACGCCCGGGGGCTCGTACCCGTTTCCTCCTTCGGCCGTCGAGCCAGGAGACGGCACGTGTCCCGGTCAGCACCAGCGGTCGGCCCTCGGCGACCCAGGTCGACGACGCCGCGGGAGTGACGTTCGCGGTCTTCGCGAAGTGGGAGGTGGCAGACACCGGAAACCCCTCTCGCGCGCGGCAAGGGTGCGCTTGGAGGCAGCCGAGTCGTCGCGGAACGGGTATCCGGCCGTGCTCTGGTCCTTCGCGGTGGTGTGGGTGGTCATGGTGGTCTGCCCGCTCAGGCTCGTACAGAGGACGGATGGCGGGCTGACTGCGTCGAGGCAGGCCACGGGCCGGTTCGCCGGAGTCGAATGGCCCCGCTCAGATCCGGGTCAGCTCGGCGGCGCCGAAAGAGACGTCGAAGCGGTCGCACCAGATGCTGACGCTGGTGTACTTCGTGAGGTCGGTGCCCTCGGGCAGGGCGTAGTTCTGGTCGCCCTTGTTGCCCTTGAGCTTGCCGAGGCTCAGGTAGCGGCCGTCGTCGAAGACGTGCCAGCCGGCCTCACCCTGCTTCACGGGCGCGTCGGTCAGCCAGACCCGCAGGTCCGGACCGTTGCCGGTGTCCAGGTTCTCCAGCCGGAGCATGTGCGTGCCGTCCGGGAGGCGGATGACCTTCACGGTGCCTGACGTGCTGTGCTCGTGGCTGATCAGCTCGCCGGACGCCACCGTTCGGGGCACGGCCGGTGTGGGATCGGCGGAGGTGGTGGGAGGCGGTGCCGAGGCCGGTGCCGTGGGGGATGGTGTCGTGGGCAGGGCCTCGCTCATGGTCTCGTCCACCCAGAGCTTCCACGGCTGGAACCAGATGAGGCCGACGCCAAGAGCGAGTACCACCGCGGTCAGCACCGTGATGACGATTCCCCGACGCGAAGCCTTGCCCATGCCGCCTGCCCCCTGATCGCTCCGATGACCGTGCGGATCTCATTCAACGCGGCCTCGCCCGCGCCTGTCCCGGGCGGGGCGGTGACGACTTCCTTACGGCTGCCGACCGGTGGCGGCGCCGAGGGCGACCGCGACCGTCCGGGTGAGCTCGTCCGCGGTCGCTCCCAAGCGGGAGCGCGGGTTCACCCCGTACGCGACTACCACGGCACCCTCCACCACGACGTGCGCGCCGTCTTCCACAAGGAGCTCGCCATGCGGGACGGTGACTCCGTCTCCCTGAACCCGCACACCCCCGTCGCGACCGTCCGGAGGCTCACCGCTCGGGTCGGGCCGGAGAAGATCCTGGCCGAGGCCCCCAGTAGCGCGGCATCTTCCTCACCGCCGCCAAGGAGCTCTGAGAGGGCGTCGAGCCGGCGCACTGCGCCAGCGCGAGCCCGGACACGATCCTGGCGATGCCGATCGACATCCTCTTCGACTTCGCCGCTGTCCACCTCATCGGCGACAAGGCCGCCGACGCCGACCTGCGCATCGACTTCCGCTTCACCGACCACAGCGACGAGACCTGGACCATGTGGGTCGCCGAGGCGTCCTCCACGCCCGGCGCGGAGCCCCCCGACGCCCGCCTCGCCGTCGCGGGATCGAAGGCGGCCCTGGTCGGCACGCTCCTGAAGCCCGCGAGCGCCCCGCCGCTCGCCCAGGCGGAAATAATCACCCTCGAAGGGGACGAGGCCGCCTTGCAGACCCTCGCCGGCCTCCTCGACGACTTCGACCCCGGCTTCCCGATCGTCACTCCGTGAGGCAGAGGGTCGACACCCACCGTGCCGACCTGCGGAGACGCGGGGGTGAGGGTGTACTGGAAGACGTTCTCGCCCTCTCGTTGTCCATGGAAGGGAACGTGCTCCATGCACCAGTCCGGCGTACCCGACGAGGCCCGGAGGGCCAATGGCATCCAGCCGACCGGGCCTGGGCCGTCCGATCCTGCGGCGAGGGTCCGCGCTCTGCTCCGAGAGGCCGCCACGGCCGCCGGGTCCGTGATGGTGGACCGGGTCGGGGCGGCAGCGCTGGATGCGGCGGCGCGTTCGGAGCCGTACCACACCCGGGTGGTTCCGGAGTGGGCGCCGGCGCTGGTGGAGGCGCATTCGGTGCCGACGCTCGTGTTCGCGCCGGTGCGGGACGAGGCGGGGCGTGTGGTCGACTTCGTCGACGTGGCCGCGAACGACGCGGCGCGTCGCTACTCGCCGCAGCCCGACATTCCCGTCGGGCACCTGCTGAGCGTCGCCCAGCCGCAGGTGCGGGCGTCGGGCGTCATCGACCTGATGCGGCGGGCGGTGGAGACGGGCCGGCCGCTGCCTCCGCAGAGCACGACCAGCGTGCTGCTCGTCCACGGGCGGCTGCGCCCGGTCACGTCCTGGACCACCATCACGCCCCACCGGGACCACGTCGTGGTCGTCTTCGACCCGGACGTCTCACGGTACGAGCGTGTCCTGCGGAGGCTTGAGGACAGCGGGCTCGGTGGCTGGGCGGAGTGGGATCTGGCGTCGGGCTTCGTGGAGTGGTCGGACGGTCTGCACCGCATGTTCGGCCGCGCGCGTGACGCGTCCCTGCCGCTCGACGGCCTGGTCCCGCTGGTCGCCCCGGAGGACACTCCGCTGCTCGTGTCGGCCCTTGAGGTGGTGTTGCGTCAGGGGGAGTCCAGCGACGCCGACCTTCGCGTGCGGCTTCCGGCGGGGGAACGCGTGCTGCGGTTCTCGCTGGGGGCGATGCGCGACGGCGACGGGCAGGGCGCGGTGTGGGGCGTGCGGGGGTTCGTCCGTGACGTCACCCAAGTGCACCGGGTGCGCTCGCGGCTGGACGCGGCGCTGCGTGAGGCGGACCGGCGCCGTGAGGAGGCCCGGGCCGAGGCCCGGCTGGTCGCCAGGCTGCGCGAGGCGCTGCTGCCCGCGCATCCGACGAGCGCCTGCAGCTCCGGTGCCATGTCCCTGGGCATGCTGTCGGCCCTGGCCTACCGGCCCGCCGAGAGCGCGGCGCAGATCGGCGGCGACTGGTACAACGTGCTGCCGCTGCCCGAGCGCCGCGTGCTGTTCGCGCTCGGTGACGCCTCGGGCCACGGCCTGGACGCCGTCACCCGTATGGCCTCACTCCGCAGCGGCCTCGCGGGCCTGGCGTACACCGAGCAGCGGGTCGACGTCCTGGCTTCCTGGCTAAACCATATGGCCACTGAGACCCAGCCCGAGGACACGGCGACCGCCGTGATCTGCCGCTACCACGCCGATCTGCGGCTGCTGCGCTGGGTCAGCGCGGGCCACCCCGTCCCGGTCCTGATCCGCGACGGCCGGGCCCGCCCCCTCGACGGCCCGACGGGCCTGATCCTGGGCGTCCTGCCCCGCACCACCTACGAAGCCGTCGACCTCCCCCTCCGCGAGGGCGACACGCTCCTCCTCTACACCGACGGGCTCGTCGAGCGCCGCGACCGCGACTGGGACACGGGCGTCGCCGAACTGCTCAGGGAGGCTGAGGCCGCGAGCGACCTCCCAGTCCAGGAACTCGCCGACACAGTCGCGGGCCGACTGCTCCCGCCGGCACCGGAGGACGACGCGAGCCTCCTCGTCCTGAAGTACGTGGGCGAGGACTCTCCAGCAACGCCGTAGGACCGCTCGGGGCCCACAGTGACGCCAGGGTGGTTCCCGGACCGACGGCGCCGCCGAAAACGCCTTCACGCGCGAGTGGACGGCTGGATGATCAGTCGGGAGCACCGTGCTCCCGACCGTGATCGCCCTCCGAGAGGAACCCGCTGATGGCCGACGCTCACCCTGCACCGGGCCAGGGACAGACCCTCATCCAGTCCGTCCAGCGCGCGCTTCGGCTGCTCGACGCGCTGGAGCGCCGCGGGGGAGCGGGTCCGGCCAAACAGCTGGCGCGGGAGGTGATGTTGCCGCTGCCTACGACGTATCACCTGCTGCGGACTCTCGCTCACGAGGGGCTGGTGCGCAGCGAGAAGGGCGTGTACGCGTTGACGCGTGCTCTGCGTCGGCGTGAGTCCTCCGACGAGAAGGTCGGCGTGGGGATTCAGGGATGGGTCGATCAGCTGAGCCACGAACTGGGTGCCGCCGTGTACTTCGTGCAGTACGACGAAGGGGAGATCGCGGTCCGCGCCGTCTCCGGGAATCCCGCCGCCCCGCCCGTCGTGGAGTGGGCCGACTTCAGGGCCACCGCTCACACGCACGCTGCCGGGCAGTCCTTATTGCGTCAACTCGACGCGGGCGGCCGAGCGGAGCACCTGGCCAGGTACCCGTGGTCTTCGCTCACCCCGTACACGGTGCCCGACCTCAGGGCCCTGGAGGAGCGTCTGGACGGCCTTCCGCGCGGGCTGCCGGTGCTGGAGTACCAGGAGTACGCGCTGGGTTCCGCGTGCGCTGCCGTGCCGGTCACGGTCGGCTCGGCGATAGGCACGTTGGCGCTGTCGGTTCCCGCCGCCCGGGGCGGGTCACTGCAACCTCTCGCCACGGCACTGCGCACGAAGGCCGAGAGGATCTTCCTGTCGCGCTCCTTCGCCGTCGTCGCCGAGCCGTCCGACACACTGACCGGATGAGTCAATTCCGATCGTGAGCGAGGCGTGAAGTGGACGAGCCGTCCTATCCTCCGGGGTCCTATGAACAGTGCTCCTCAGCGCCGCCCCCGCCCGCCGCGGGCGAGTATCCGGGACGTGGCCGCCGCCGCCGGGGTCTCCATCACGACTGTCTCCGACGCGCTCAACGGCAAGGGCCGACTCCCGGACGCCACCCGCCGCCACGTCCGCGAGGTCGCGGACCGGCTGGGCTACCGCCCATCCGCGGCGGCCCGGACGCTCCGTACGGGCAAGTCGGGACTCATCGGCCTGACCGTGACCACGTACGGGGATGAACCTTTCACCTTCACCGAATTCGCGTACTTCGCGGAGATGGCCAGGGCAGCCACATCGGCGGCGCTCGCGCGGGGCTACGCCCTGGTCATCCTCCCCGCCACCTCCCGCCATGACGTCTGGTCGAACGTCGCCCTCGACGGCACCGTCGTCATCGACCCCTCCGACCACGACCCCGTCGTCACCGAACTGGTCCGGCAGGGCCTCCCCGTCGTCTCCGACGGACGCCCCGCCGGCACCCTTCCGGTCACCGCCTGGGTCGACAACGACCACGAAGCCGCCGTCCTCGACCTGCTCGACCACCTCGCCGACGCCGGCGCCCGCCGCATCGGTCTCCTCACCGGAACCACCACCGACACGTACACCCGCCTGTCGACCACCGCGTACCTCAACTGGTGCGAGCGGGTCGGCCAGGACCCCGTCTACGAGGCCTATCCGGCGCACGATCCGTGCGCGGGCGCCGTCGCGGCCGACCGGCTGCTCGCCCGCCCGGACCGACCCGACGCCGTCTACGGCCTCTTCGACCCCAACGGAACCGACCTCCTCGCGGCCGCGCGCCGCTACGGGCTGCGCGTCCCGGAGGACCTGCTGCTGGTCTGCTGCAGCGAGTCCACCGTGTACGCGACGACCGAACCGCCCATCACGACGCTCTCGCTCAAGCCCCGCAGGATCGGCACGGCCGTCGTCCAGCTCCTCATCGACGCCATCGAAGGCAAAGGCACCTTCAACCCCGACTCCGTCCTCATGCCCTACGAGCTCGTCATCCGCACCTCCAGCCGACGGGACACCGTCGCGTCGCCGGTTCCCGCGCAACCCATCCGCCGGTAGACGCACGCCGGGCTGAATGTTCACCCGATCTGGTGAAATCCGCCCCGATGAAACGTCCCACCGTCGCTCCGCTCCGCCACGCTGTGGACAGCTCGACACCCACCAGCGGATCGTGGCCATGCTTCTCGTCCTCCAGCCCAACCCGCATCTCACCCTCCGTCACCAGGGCGATGGCCACGTCATGGCCGTCCTGCGTGGCGAACTCGACCTCGGCCTCGTCCATCGGCTACGCCCCGACCTCGACACCCTCACCCGCGACGCCCGGGCCCTGACCTTCGACATCCGCCCCCTCGCCTTCTGCGACGCCACAGGGCTCGCTCTGCTCACGTGCTGCGCGCGCCGGATGCAGGGGAGAGGAGCGGGCTGGACGTTCTACCGCGACCAGCCGCACATCCTCCGCCTCATCGCGATCACCGCACTCGGCCCGCTCCTGAGCCCGGACAGGCCGGTCGTGGGCCGATCGGCGTACCGACCGCCTCACCGACGCCCTCCTCGCCCACAACAAGGAGCACCTGCCGTGGGCGTGAGGGAAGCGACCCGGGACGCCGTCCTCGGCTTCGACGGCGGCAACAGCAAGACGGACGCGGCACTGGTCGCGGTGGACGGCAGGGTCCTCGCCCGGGCGCGCGGGGGCGGATTCCGGCCGCAACATGACGGGGAGGAGGCCGCCTTCGGTGAACTCGACCACCTCACCCGGACGCTGCGGGACGAGGCCGGCGAGGAGATCCGCGTCCGCCGTGTCACGGCCTGTCTCGCCAACGCCGACTTCCCCTTCGAGGAGGACGCGTTCGCCATCCGGCGCGTACGGCGGACTGGACGCGCGGGGCCGAAGTGGACGTTCGCAACGACAGTCTCGCGCTGCTGCGGGCAGGCCTGGACGGGCCACTCGGTGTCGGCGTCGTCTGCGGCGCCGGCGTCAACTGTGCGGGGATGGCACCCGACGGCCGTACCGCCCGCTTCCCCGTTATCGGCCGCCTCTCCGGTGACCGGGGCGGAGGCGGCGGACTCGCCGACGAGGAGATCTGGCACGCCGCCCGCGCCTGGGACGGACGGGGCCCGGACACCGCTCTCGCCGCCGCCATCGCACCGAAGGCATACCCCCCAGGTCGTCACGGCACCCCCACTCCTCGGCGCGGCCCTCCTCGCCCTGGACGCGGTCTCCCCGGACGGCACCACACCCGCGGAGACAGCGGCCCGGACAACGGCGCCACCCACCTCCTGACCCTGACAGTCACAAGAGCCCCTTCGCGGTGATCGCGGATGGCGGTGGGCTCCTGCGACGAGTGGCACAGGCTGAGCGAGGGCGTCCTCGGCTCGGCTCCCCGGACGACGTTCCCGGCGGGGCCCGCCGAATGATCGAGGTGACCATGCCGGCCGGACGCGGAGACGCCGTCCGGCCCGGCCGCTCCTCCCCGCCCGGCGTCGCGGTCGGTGCCAGGCGACACTCGACGGGTGTGCCGAACCCCTGTGGTGCCTGCGAAGGAGCACCCAGAAGTACGCGGAGGGTGTGAAGCCACCGTCTGGAACGAGCATCGGCAGGACCGGATTCGTCAGCGGGGAGACCCGTACCCCGAGGATGACGAGCGCACCGGAGTTCTTGCCGGGACGGGTCGGACGCGCCAGAGGCGGCTCAGAGTCCGTTGGTGAACAGCATCTGGTTCGGGCCCGCTCCGCTCAGGTTGGCGAGAGCGTCCTTCGTGGACTTGCCCGTCAGGAAGGCGTAGACCTCGGCCGGCATCGCGTTGGGGTGTTCGGCCTTGTAGAGGGCGGCCACCCCCGCGACGTGCGGGGCGGCCATCGAGGTCCCGTCGAGCGCGACGCTCCCGCCTCCCAGTCTCGCGGAGACGATGTCCTTGCCCGGGGCGTAGATGTCGAGACACTGGCCCCAGTTGGAGAAATTGGTCTCCTGGTCGTAGCGGTCCGTGGCGCCGACCGTGAGCACCCGGGCGGCGGAGGCGGGCGAGATCCCGCAGGCGTCGACGTTGCTGTTGCCCGCTGCGATGATCGGCAGGACACCTCGGTCGGACAGCGCTGTGGCGGCGTCGTTGACCGCTGGCAACCGGTCGCCGCCCAGGGAAGCGTTCACGACGGCCGGCTGCTGCGCGTTGCGCGCCACCCAGTCGAAGCCCGCGATGATCCCCGACCACGCCCCTCGTGACGTGCAGTCGAGGACCCGGACGCTGACCAGGTTCACCTTCCGCGCCACACCGAAGGTCGTGCCGCCGACGGTGCCGGCGACGTGTGTGCCGTGTCCGTTGCAGTCCGCGCCGTTACGGCCGTCACCGATCGCGTCGAAGCCCGCCCGGGCGCGGCCCCCGAAGTCCCCGTGGGTGAACTCGATGCCGGTGTCGATGACGTACGCCGTCACGCCCTGACCGCTGCCGTGGGCGGTGAAGTCGCCATCGAGCGGAAGGGAACGCTGGTCGATCCGGTCCAGCCCCCAGGACGTGGCCGGCGCCTGCGGCAGGCTCTTGCCCGCGGAGAACGGCAGGCCGCTCGCCCAGCCGTCCTCCTGCACGGACCGCACACCAGGGGTCTGCCGGACGGCTTCGAGCTGCTTCGGCGTGAGGGCCGCGGCGAACCCGGTGAACGCGTCGGTGTAGGTGAACGTCGGTTTCACTCCCAGGGGCCCGGCGAACCTCTTCGGGTCCAGGGACTTGCTGAGGGAGACGATGTAGCGGCCCGGAATGGCATCCGAGGACGTGAGCAGCGGAGCCGGGGGCGGTTCCGGAGCCGAGGCGGAAGCACTGCCGGCGACCACGGGGCTCAGGGCGAGGGCTGCGGCGGCGGTCAAGCCCGCAGCCGTGACGAACAGACGCACGAAGGACTCCCGAAAGGGTGGGGACGGGGCGAAGGGACGTGCCGCATCAGGCGCGGGTGAGAACGCCCGGGCCACGTCCTCCGTCTGCATCGGACCGCTCACGGAAGCGGCTTGAGCCGCCCGCCGCCGCCTGGCCGACGCCAAACGGCGGACACACTCCCACTGCGGAAACGATCACTCCCGTCCAGCGCAACGCGTCGCGCCCCCCGTACGGCCGCCTTCGCGAATCCACCCGCGCGAAGGACATGGCAGCCCCGTCCCGTACCCCCAAGCCGGCGCGTCCGCCTCGTGATACCGGCAACCGGACGGGCCGCGAAGCGGTCCAGGTTTACCTGGCCCCGGGGCGGGACGGCGAACCCGCGTCCTCGCCGTCTTCGGCGGAGGAAGCCGCCCAGCGCCATCGCGGTGAGGATCGGGTTGAAGGCGATCAGGCCGTCGGCGACGGTCTCGGCGTCGTACTCCATGAGCCAGGAGATCAGGAAGGACAGGCCGGCGGCGAGGACGGCCATGGGGCCATGATCCGGGAGTTGACCAGGACGGCCAGCAGCATCAGGTAGCCGGTCAGGGGTTCGGTGATGAAGAACATCCCAGAGAAGCCGTTGCCGAGACTGTCGAAGGCGGTTCCCCAGGTGTACGCGGTCGCCGTGTCCGTGGCCGCCGGGACCAGCTGCGGGATCTGCGCCTCCGCGAGCTTGGGCAGGTCGTCGTAGAGCGCTCCGGCGACCATGATCCAGAAGACCACGATGATCGGCAGGGCCAGCGGCAGCAGGCCGATCTTGGTCAGCAGCCAGGTGGAGCCGCTGATGAGCGGCACGGTGAAGAGGACGCCGAAGACGAGCGCGATCCACAGACCGGGGGTGTAGCCCGCGTGATGGGCCTCGCGGAACCCGCCGAAGAGGATGGCCGCGTATCCGCCGGCGAAGCCGAACCCGCCGGCGCGCAGCAGGCCCTCCTCGGCCTTGAGCACGTACGCGGCGAGCGTCGCGAGGACGCAGCCCGCCAGGAAGAACAGGGCGATCCTCCATGAGCCGACGAAGAGCGCGGCGATGACGATCGCCCCGGACAGCGGGTTGTTCTGGATGATGACCTGGCCGGCACTGCGCAGCACGATGTCGGCGAAGCCGAGGACCTTGTTGTTCTCCGCCGCTTCGGACCAGTTCATCGGCGTCGCTCCGGGTCGGCGGAGAGCCAGGTGAGGGCGGCGGTGGTCATCGCTTCGACGCCGGTGGAGAGGGTGGGTTCGATGACGGGGGCGAAGTGCGGGGAGTGGTTGGAGGGGATGTCGCGTGCGGTCGTCCCGGCCGCGGCCGCCTTCTCATACGTGTCGGGGTCGGTGCCGCCGAAGAACCAGTAGCAGACCGGGGTGCCCGAGGCGGTGCCGAGGATGCCGCAGTCCTCGCTGCCGGTCGCCGGTCCTGGGTCGAAGACCTGTCGCTCGCCGAAGTGTTCGCGGAAGGCGGCGGTTGTCCGGGCCATGGCGTCGGTGTCGTTGACGAGGACGGGGAAGGTGTCGATGGGTTCGATGTCCGGGGTTCGGGTGGCGCCGGCCACCGCCGCCTCGCCCTCGACGATGCGCCGCACGGCGGCCAGGACCGTGCCGCGTACGTCCTCGCTGTACGTGCGGATGTTGAGCTTCAGCTCGGCGGTGTCCGGGATGACGTTGTCCTTCGTCCCGGCGTTGAGCGCGCCGACGGCCGTGTCGCCGCCCGCGATCTCCCGCGAGACGATCGTCTGGAGCCGCATCACGGTCGACGCGGCCATCACCACCGGGTCGATCGCTGCCTCGGGACGTGAGCCGTGGGCGCCCTTGCCGTGGAGTGTGACCTTGAGGGCGTCGGTGGCGGCGAGCGCGGGGCCCGCATGGCAGCCGACCGTGCCGGCGGGAACGGTCCCACGTGCTGGCCGAGGACGATGTCCGGCTTGCCGGTCTGGTCGAAGAGACCGTCGTCGACCATGGCCTGGGCCCCGGCGCCGATCTCCTCGGCGGGCTGGAAGACGGCGGTGACGGTGCCCGCCCAGTGCGCCCGGCCGTCGGCCAGCAGGTCCAGTGCGCCCAGGAGGCAGGTGACGTGCATGTTGTGACCGCAGGCGTGCATGACGCCGTCGGTCCGGCTGGCGTAGGGCAGGCCGGTCGAGGCAGAGAGCGTGATCGGTCCGGATGGCCCGGACTTCCCATACGCCCTGGTGGGGTACGCATACGGGCCGAGCGCCTACGACTACTCCCGCGTGCCGACGGAACTGAGGTGCGTGGTGCGCGCCGACTGGTTCGTCCACCAGCGCAACATCCACCCCTTCGACACGTGGCAGAACATCGCCGTCCCCCCCCGCTCCTCGGCGAGGACTTCCCCGGTCAGGAAACCAACGCCCTGCCCATCCTGCCCGGCGAGTGCGCCCCCGCGCGCTGCCCGCCGGGCATCCAGCACGGCCGCATCTGGAACATGCACTTCCGGCTAGGCGTCGGAGGCGTACCGACCCTCTCGATCCTCAAGCCCGGACGGCCCATTCCCGGCTGGGACCCGCGGATCGGCACCGGCTTCTTCTACCTGCCGCTCGCCGCCCCCGGGGCACCGGCGTAGCGTCGGAAGAAGGGGAACATCCTTCCCATGTGAAGGAATCGAGACACTCAGCCATGACTGTTCTGGTGCACAGCCAAGGGGCGGACTGGAACCAGGAGCTCTACCGGCAGACGGTCGACCGCGTGATCCCGGACCGAGCCAACCCGCCCGCCGGACTCCTCGCCCACATCGGCGCGCCGGGCAAGGCAGGCGGCCGGCAGGTCGTCGATGTCTGGGAGTCGGAGGACGCCTTCCGGCGTTTCCTGGAGGACACGCTCATCCCTGCGGCGAAGGAGATCGGAGCCCCGCCCTTCGCCACGACGGTCGTCGAAGTCGACAACACCCTGATCCCGTAGCCCAGCCGGGGCGATAGACATCTTCGGAGTGGCGGAAGGACCGTCTGCCTGCCGCTCTGGGGTTCACTCCCAGTACCGGGCCAGCGTTCCTTCCATGTACGGGGCGGGGCTCACGCTCAGTTCGCCGGCGAAGGGCCGGTCGAGGACGAGGACGAGCAGCAGGCTGAAGCCGATCAGGCCGGCCACCGAGGCCACGAAGAGCAGCTGGATCCGCACCTTGCGCATCCCGTACAGGAAGGTGAGCGGGATCAGGACGAGCGCGCCGCCGAACGCCAGGATCTGCAGGAGCGGCGGAAGCTGCTGGGTCGCCGCCGTCAGCCGCGCGCGGCGCTGCGCGGCGACGTCGTTGAGCTTGTCCGCCGCCTCCGCGTAGAACACCTCCTCCCTCACCGTGCCGGGCTCGTAGCGCTGAAGGACGTCGAACACCGCCTGCAGGCTTCCGGCCGTCGCGCCATGACTGGGCTTCCCCTCGCGCATCAGCGGCCACTGGCCTTCCACCACGGCATGAAGGTAGCCGCGCAGAGCCGTGTCCACCTCGGCACGGACGGACGGCGGGAAGGCCGCCGAGTCGCGGGCGACGAGGGCCAGGTCCGTGGCCTCTGCGGCAACCACGGTCTGGGTCGACTCCAGCTGCGTCCACAGCGTGACGATGACGAAGGCGAGGATGATGCCGTAGATGGCACCGAACATGCCGAGCGTCACCCCGACCATGTCGTTGTGCTCCCCGTCGGCGAGCGACGGAAATCTTCGCCGGGCGAACAGGCTGCCGGCGACCGCCAGGACGACGGTCCCGCCGACGACGACCAGGGTGAGAGTGAAGGTGCTGAAGTGGTTGAGCAGCCAGAGAGCCACGCGCACGAACACTAGGCTCGCCGGCTCGATCCGTCCTACCGCCTCTCCGACGGTACGGCGATGATCACGCGGACGGACGGCGCCGGTCCCTGTGGATGTCGAGCGTGGCGCAGTGGAAGGACCCGCCGAGGGCCTGGACATGACGGAAGGGCAGGGGCAGTGGCGTCAGCCCGAGGGAGACCAGGAGCGACTGGAGCTTCTCGTCACCGGCCTCGACCACGACCTGGTGTCCGTCGATGACGAGGAGGTTCATGTTCAGCCAGGGGCTCGTCATGTAGTGCGGAGGACCTGGCGCGGGGTCGGGCCACGGGGCGGGGACGAGGTCCCATCCGTCGAGCGGCGTCCCGGCCAGGGCTGACGGCTGGAGCCGCTCCGGGTTGTAGAGGGCGAGTCCCTCCCGCAGAGGGCAGAGGGTGGCGTCGATGTGCATGGCGTGCGGGTCTTCGGGGGCCAGGACGTGCACCCGTACGTCCGACCCGAGACGGGCCCTCAGGTGCTCGACGCCGGAACGGTTGGTGACATGGCTGAGCTGGCCGACGACCGCCCCGGCCCGAACCGCAGGAAGTCGGCGGCGTCCCAGGCCGGGCGTGCCTCCCCCACCGCCCACGAATCCCGGCACGGCGAATCGGAGGTGCCCGGATCGATGTCGAAATCCACCTCGGCCGGCGCCCAACGGGCGCCCGCCCGCCGCCAGGCCACCATCAGCGGCCAGTACGCCAGCAGCTCGTGCCGACGGCTCCGCCACGCCATCGGCGCCTCGATCACCCGGTCGCCCATGACGAACAAGGCGTCCCGGGGCATCGCAGCGCAGTACCCGCCCAGCGCCGACCACGGAACGCGGCGCGGCCTGTGCACCCGGCAACCGAGCCCCTCCAGGAACTCGGCCAGCCCCTGCAGTTCCTCCTCGACGCCGGCCACGATCCCGGGAGGGAACGCGTGCCCGGGCCGGAACGCGTCCCAGTGCTCGGCCGGCATCGTCGCCTCGACCATGCGCCGCGACTCCGCCGGGAACATCGCCCCGTACGCCGTACCGACGACGACCTCGCGCAGTCCGCTCCACTCGTCGCAGGAGCTCACCGCCATCCGCACACCACCTCCGCCCACGGGGACATCCGAGGGGAGCATGGCCGTGCGGCCGGTCGGCCGCACGCCAGCCGTGAGGAGTCCACTCCTGTGGGGGACGCCGACCGGATCCCTTTCCGCCGCACCCTGATCCAGACCGGCACCGAGCCCTACCGCTCCAGACCACCCATAGATCCCGCTTCCCATCCCGGACCGACCCCGCCACGGACGAACACGAAGGGCTGGACCCACAAGTCCAGCCCTTCGTGTTTCCAGAGAAAAGCCCTGGCCGCGACTTGTCAGGGAGGCGACCCGAACCCCGCGCCCGAAACCTACCGGCCGCCTCGCACCGCCCCCCTCGGACACTCCGTCCCACCTCGCCAGGTCACCTGATCAGCGGCTCTCGATCCGACCGGAGAACATACGCGGCCGGAATCCCGACCGTAGGCCGCCGAGGAGGGCGAGAACTGTCAGCGTGCTCACCGAGCATTCCCCTCGTACCCCCGGCGGGGCGCCTGCACCGGATTCGCGGGCGGCCGTCGGTGCGCTCGGTGACGGCGGCGCGTCGTCGGTGACGGCCGTGCGGCGGTGGGGCCCGCCGCATCCGAACCGCGGTGCCCGTGCCGCCGACGGTCCTTACTCGCGATCGGTGTGCGCCCGGATTCGGGGTGCCCTGCAGGTAGGAGACGTGTGTCCAGGGAAGCCTTCTCGTCCCGGGTGGCCCGGCCCACCGATCCTGACGCCGATCTGTCTCATCCCGACCAGCGCCGTTGTCGAGGCGACCAGCCGCCGTATCCGGCGGGTGAGCGCGCCGGGCCGGGGTGGGGCGAGGGATACGGATATGCCCGCGATCATGGTCAGCAGCAGACCCTCTCGTCGGTGTCCGGGCGGTCGGTCCCGACGGCGACCACGACGGTGCGCAGGGCGTCCAGGGCGTGGCCGAGGCGGTCGTCGGCGAGCTCGTAGCGGGTGCGGAGGCCGTCAGGGAAGGTGACGACCAGGCCGCAGTCGCGCAGGCATGCGAGGTGGTTTGACAGCCGGGTCCGTGAGACGCCGAGGGGGTCGGCGAGGTCGGCCACGACTGCCCGGACACGGCTTGGGGCCTGACGCGGATCGACCGTCAGGGCGGGCTCCGGCGACGGACGCCGTGGCGTACGCAATGCGCTGTCTGCTCCCAGGGCGGCTTCTGCCCCCTCCCCGGCCGCCGGCCCGCTCAGGTGTGGGTGCGGACCGTCGTGCCGAGGGCCCAGGCGGCCTGGCTGGTGGTGCAGTCGCGTTCCAGCAGGAGCGGGACGAGGCTGACGACGACCGCGTGCATCGCGAGCGCCGAGAGCATGAAGGCGAGTGCGAGCAGGAGGAACGGCCGGCTGCGGACGACGTTCCCCGGCATCGACGACTCTCCGGCGAATGCGGGTGGCGCTGGTGGACAGGGCGCGGATCCCGGTCAGGCACAAGGGGTGGCGGGTCCAAACTGGCCTGAAGAAGGCATCACAGGAACCGGGGTACTGCCGTTCACTGTTCGGAAGCCCTACGAGGGAGGAGCGGACGTGCGGAGAAGCTCTTGGTATGTGCGGTACTCGCTGCTCCTGACCGGGGCGGGGCTCACCGGGCTCGCGGTGGTGGCCGTGCACAGTGCCCGGTTCCCGCTCGCCGTCGTCGTGTACGCCGACGCCGCGATCGGCCTCGGCTGGCTCTTGCTCGCCGGCCTGCTCCTCCGGCGGCGCGAGCGGCCCGCGCCGGATGACGCTTCGGGCGCCGGGGGCAAGCACCACCAGGCCGTCCGCTACACCGTGGAGGGCGAGCCGTCGGCCCGTTCCCACTACGGCCGCCGCTGAGGGCATCGCGAGTGAGGGCATGAGCGATCCGGCCAAACTCCGCAGGCACGGCTCCGCGCTCGCCCGCCCTCTGCCAGCATGACCGGCGAGGACTCCTGCCGAGGAGCGCTGTGTGACCGAGGTGACCAACGTGACCGAGATCGACGTGAGTTCGGCCGTCATGACCCACCCCGTCCGTCTCGCTCAGGCGCGTGACCTTGCCGCCCGTCTGCGGCTTGGCGGTCTCGCTCTCGATCCGGATCCTGAGGGGGCGCCTTCCGCTCTGCGGACCGCTCTTGTCGCGTGGGCAGCGGCCGCACCCGGGGCCAGTCATCATCTCGTCGTCCAGGACGACGTGGAGGCCCCCGCCGAGCTCGTGGAGATCGTCGCGAGCGCCGCCGCGCGCTTCCCGGACGAGGCCCTCGTCTTCTACACCAACTGGCACGCCCGCAACGGCGCCGCCGCGCGGCTCGCGGCTCTCGCCGGGGCAGCCTGGGTCCGGGCCGTGCCCGACGAGTTCACGCCGTCGCTCGGTGTCTGCCTGCCCGTCGCGACCGCCGCCGCCTTCCGCGCCTACGCCCGGGGGAGCTCCCAACGGCATGACGACGAGTTGTTCACGGCATTCTTCCGCGACCGCGCGCGGGGCCGTATGGCGTTGCTGGCCGTTCCCAACATCGTCGAGCACATCGGCACCAGCAGCATCAACGGCCACGCCGCTCAGGGCATCCGCGTCGCCGTCTGCCCCACCTCCGCAGCGGATGCCGCTCCCCTCCTGGCCTCCGGGTCCGTCCTGGAGGAGCCGGGCTGGATCCCGTACATGCGGTACGGGGAGGGATACATCCGGCTCGTCGGGCAGGAGCGGGACTACGACGGCGGACGTGGCCACCACAGCTGGCGTGAGGTACTGCCCGCGACCGGGCTCACCGAGGAGGCCGTCCACGCCGCCCGTGCCGCGCATCTGCCGGAAGGGCTCGCGGGGGACGTGGCCCGTACCTTCGGCCGGGCGTTCGCGGAGGAGCTGTGGACGCACTGCCTCCTCCTCGGCCGGCAGGCCGCCCGCGCCACACACCGCTTGGGGCCCCCGCGCGGCGCCCTCCCACCGGGCGTCCTCGCCCGGATGCGGGAATCGGCCCTCGCCACCGCGGGGCCCGCCGGACTCCCACCCGAGCGTCGTCCGGAGGCGGGCCCGGACGAGGTCCGTACGATGACCGCCCTCGCCCGCACCGCCGTACGGGCGGGCGCGGACATGGCCTGACGGGTTCAGGCCCGATGGGTGATCCAGACCCCCGGCTCCCAATAGGCGCCGAGGTCGCGGGCCCGGTCGACGTGGAGCGGGGCAAGGCCGCCGGGGAAGACGTACTCCCCGTCCTCCGGGAAGGCGAGCCCCGTCCAGCTCTCCCACTCCGCGACCGTGCCCGTGATCCGGGAGGAACGCTCCGAAGCGCCGGCGATCGTGCCGCCCGCGCCGACCTGCGTCCGGATCCACGGGTCGAAGGGGCTGCCGTCGTCCCGCGCCCACGCCGCGTACCGCTCGATCGGTACCAGCGGATACCGCTCCTTCCACGTCGGCCGGACCGGCACGAGGACCGTCCCGAGGCCGGCGCGGCGCGCGGTCTCCGTCATCGCGTCGAGCAGTACCTTCGACAGACCCCGCCCCTGGTGGTCCTCGGCGACCTCGATGCCGAGCGCGCACAGCGCCCCCGGGGCGCGCCCGGCGTCCCGGTCGGCGAAGGCCCGCGCGATCGAGTCGTCGAGGCCCGGGCCCAGATCGGCCGCAGTGCCGTCCCAGCCGCGCGGGAGCGAGCGGCCGGCACCCGCGATCACCTGCCGCTCCTCGTCGTAGAGGACGAACTGGTACGCGGGGAAGTCCGTGAACAGCCGGTTCCAGTAGTCGCCGTTGATGTCGCCGTGGAGGTTGTACTCCGGCACCACGCCGGCGAACCGCTCCGGGATGAGGTCCCACAGCTCGGGCCGTTCCGAGTGACGGACCAGGACCAGGGCCATCAGCGCGCCCCCCGCCCGTCGGGCACCTCGACGTCCCAGACCACCACGATCGGGAGGCCGTCCCAGGCGGCGCGGGCCGCGTCGGCGATGAACTCCTCGTAACCACCGGGCGCCAGGCGGCCGTTGAACAGCGGCTCCTGGCAGCCGCGCACGCGCAGTCCGGCACGTCCGAAGGCGTCCAGATACCGGCTCGGCAGATGAACGTGGTTGCGTACGAACGCCAGCTCGTCCGAGCCGCGCACGAAGAGGCACTGCCCCTGGAGGGCGATCACGAACGGATGCATGTCCGTGACGACGATCCGGCCGCCCGGCCGCACCACGCGCGCCAACTCCGCGACCGCCGGATCCAGCTCGGCCAGGTGGGTCAGGGCGAGCGAACAGACGGCGAGATCGACGGAGTCGTCGTCGAGCGGCAGCCGCTCCAGGTGTCCGACGCGGAACTCCGCGGTCGGGGTGTGCTCGCGCGCCTTCTCCAGCATGTGCGGGGACTGGTCCACCCCGATGACCCGGTGGCCGCGCGCGGCCAGCGCCCGGGTCTGGCGGCCCGTGCCGCAGGCCGCGTCGAGGGCCACGCCCGGCGCGAGACCGTCCAGGATCCGCCCGACGACCGGCTCCTCCACCTCGATGTACGAGCTCGGCAGGGAGTCGTACACCGCCGACCAGGCCGCGTATCCTTCGGCCGCGCCGAGCTCGCTGACGGCGGCGCCGCCGTCCGGCAGCTTCTCCTCGCCGGAGTCGTCGAGGACGAAGCGGCGGATGTCCGCCACCCGCTCGCGCAGGAACGCCTCGTCGCCGTCCACGGCATTGCGCAGCAGCGCGAGCCCTTCGATTCCCAGTACCAGTTCCCGTACGCGGAATTCACCGCTCATTCGAGCCCCTCACCGATCGGTGGCCGGTCGTGTTCGCTGTGACGGGTTCCGCCCTACCCAGTCGAGCGGACCGAAATACGAAGCAGTCGCCCCCTGGCTGAAAAACGGGTCCGGATGGCCGGTTGGAGGCACCGTTGTCGCTCGAACGGGCCGCTTCCTAACATGACCGGCATGATCGAAGGATATGTGGGAAAGGAAAGCGTCACCATGGGTGGCGAGTTGACCCTGCACATCTCGACCGATGCCCCACGATTCCGGCTCCGTTTCTACCGGCTCGGCGCCGATCTCGTCCCCGTGGGGGAATCCGGGGAACATCCAGGAGCCTTCCACGCGGCCCCCGCCCATCCCGACGGGTTACCGGGGCGGGTCTCCCCGTCCGACGACTGGAACTGGCCCCCGCTGACGCTCCCGGTACCCGAGGAGTGGACCCAGGGGATCCATCTCGTCGAATTCATGGAATGCAGGGAACCGGATGGGGAGGAGAATCCACCGCCGCTCGACCTGGAGCACCTCGAAGGGCATGCCCGCGAGTTCTTCGTCGTACGGCCACGAGTCCCCGGCAGCCACTCCCGCATCCTCTACAAGAAGTCCACCTTCACCCGGCACGCCTACAACCGCTCCGACCGGCCAGGTCTCGAACGCGCCGTCAGCCTCTACGACCACCCGGTCCACCGCCCCGCCACGGCCGGTGAACCCGCAGGCCACAAGGTGTCGATGCACAGGCCGGGCGGAGTGATCGACCTCGCCTACTGGGACGCCCCCTTCATCGGCTGGCTGGAGCGCCACGGCTACCCCGTCGAGTACGCCACCGACCTCGACCTCCACGAGGACCCCGGCCTCCTCGACTCCTACGACCTCCTCCTCAGCGTCGGCCACGACGAATACTGGAGCGGGCGGATGCGTACCCACGCCGAAGCGTTCGTCCGCGACGGCGGGAACATCGCCTTCCTCAGCGCCAACACCTGCTGGTGGCGTGTCCATCCGACCGACGGGAACACCGCGTTAGTCTCCGACACCGACCACCACGTCGGCGAGGAATATCCCCACCTTCCCGCCACCGACCAATGGTGGACCCCCGCGCCCGGCGGTGTCGGGAAACCCGAGAACTCCCTCACCGGAGTGAGTTTCCGCAACGGTGGAATGTGGCCGGCGGCCGGCGGATGGCCTGGCGACCGGCCCCGTCACGGATACACCGTGCAGCACGCCGACCACTGGATCTACGAAGGCACGGGACTGCGCGACGGAAGCGACGGCGGCACCCCCGACCGGCTCGGCGCGGGAACACCCCTCATCGGCTACGAATGCGACGGCGCCGCCTACTCCTACGACGAGAACGGAATCGCCCGCCCCACCGGCGAGGACGGCACCCCGGAATCCTTCCTCATCCTCGGTATCCACGTCCTCGAACCGGTGCACGAGGATTTCCACCACCCCAAGTGGGGACACTGGAACACCGTCGTGCGTGAGCCGCACATCACCAGCCCCCACGCCGCCACGATGGGCCTCCACACCTTCCCCGGTCCCTCCGGCGGAACGGTCTTCACCGCTGGTACCACCGACTGGCCCGTCGTCTGCGGCCACGAACAGGACCCGGCCGTCGTCCGTGTCACCCGCAACCTCATCGACCGGCTGCGCCACCGGGCCCGATGAGCTCGGGCAGCCCGGCGATCCGCGCCGCCCCCGCCGGCAGGGGCGGCGCGACACCCTCCACCGCGCGGTCCGGACGCCACAGGTGCACCGCCCGCATCCCCGCCGCCAGCGGGCCCAGCACGTCGGGCACCCACATGTCCCCGACGAACAGCACCCGCTCCGGTGGCAGTCCGCACCGGTCGAGCACGGCCTGGTAGATCAGCGGATGCGGCTTGCGCGCCCCAGCCTGGGCGGAGCCCACGACCAGGTCCACCGCCCCACCGAGCCCCACCTCGGCGAGGCGGTCCTCCAGGTCCCAGTACCAGTTGGAGCACACCCCGACGAGCAGCCCGCGCCGCCGCAGCGCCGCGAGCGACTCCCGTACGTCCGCGAAGAGCGCGAGCCGGACCGCCTTCATCGCCCGGTCCAACTCGTCGACAAGACCGTCCAGAGCCTCCTCCGGCACCCCGCAGCCCCGCGCACGGCGCCGCAGCCGGTCGCGTTCCCACGCCACGTACGTCGTCTCGTCCACCGATTGCGCCGCGTGCTCCTCGCCCTCGGCCGGCCCCACCGACCACTGGTCGCCCCAGAGCTCGCCCTGGGCCGCAAGGCCCCGGCGGGCGAAGACGTCCCGGTGGTCCGGAGGGAGCGGCTCCACCATCCGTACGAGCGTCCCGTAGAAGTCCAGGACGACCGCGCCGATCCCGTCCGGCACCACCGTGAGACCTCCTAGAACCGCCCGTACCGGCGCGGGAAGTAGTCCTCCAGGACGCCGTCCCGCTCGATGTCGACCGTCGCGCAGTGCAGCCCGCCGCCGAACGGGCCGACCGCGCGGAACGGCACCGGCACGATCTCGAAGCCGTACGAGGAGAGCTGCTCGGCGAGCCGCACCTCGTTCTCCTCGACGCACAGCGTGTTCGCGTCCAGGTTCAGCATGTTCCCGGCGAGCCACGGACTGCAGAAGGACAGCTTCGGCGGATGGTCCCAGCTCGCCGGCTGCACCGCCTCGACGATCTCCCAGTCGTTCAGCTTGAAGAACTCCATCAGTTCCGCGTCCGCGAGCCGCTCCCCGCAGTGCAGCACGAGACCGGGCCGCAGCGGCACCCATGTGGCGTCGATGTGCAGCGGATGCGTGTTGGTCGAGGTGACCGCGTGCACCCGGTGGTCGGGGAAGTGGCGCCGCAGCCAGTCGTACCCGCTCCTGTTGGTGACGAACGACAGCTGCACGAACAGGTCCTTGCCGAACCGTGCCACGTCCGCCGCGTCGAACAGCGGCTCCGCCTCCGTCAGCACCAGGTCGTAGTCACGGACCCGGGCGAGCTGCGTCTCGGTGGGCAGTTCGTTGTACGTGTCCCAGAACCCCTTGTTGTACGAGGCGTCCGTGAGGCGCGGCTTCGGTGCGGCCTCCCAGCGCATCCGGGGGTCGGCGTCGAAGAGGTCCTGGAGCACGGGCCGATAACAGAGGTACTCGAACCAGCGGCTGCGGTACGACATGGTCGCTTCGAGGACCTCGTTGCCGACGGTCAGCAGCAGGTCCCGGGGCGGCATGCAGCCGAACATGGACTCGTGGGTCCACTCCGGCGTGGACACCTCCTTGGTGAAGTCGACCGGCGTGGGCCGGTCCACCCGGATGCCGCGCCGCCGCAGCATGTCCGCGAAGTCGTCGAGCTGCTGGTCCGCCTCGGCCACCATGTCCGCCGGCATGGGGCCGTACGTGCCCAGCGGGAATCCGTCGTCGGGGTAGTCCCGGCGCACCGCGTGCTCGGGCGCCTGCACCACCGTGCCCTCGGCCCGGCCGACGATCACATGCCGCAGCGGATCCCAGCCGTTCCACGCGTTGACCCGTACCGGCCGCTGCTCGGCGGGGGGCGGGGCGGGGGAGTCGGAGGGGTTCGCGGTGGTCGTCCTCTGCTCGGTCACGTACAAGCCCTTCGATGGGGGACGTGGAGTGCCGCAGGGGCCAACGTGCGGGCACCGGGTGGTCACCGTCAAGAGTCACCACGCCACACACCGTGCTGTTCGGGTCAGGCTGGCCTGACCATGACCCCGCCCCCTCTCAGGCCGAACGGCATCTCCACAGCTCAGCCGGGGAGCGCTCGGCCGTCCGTGGGACGCGCCCCGCCGACTTCCGGCCGAAACTCCGTGGCGCGGCGGAGACGCGGGGGCGGCGGGGTAGGGAGAACACCGTCGCCGAAGCCCCGTAGGTCACCGCCGAATCCGCACGGAGGAATCCATGGCACCGCGTCCGTCCCGCCGTACCGCGCTCCTGGGAACAGTCCTGCTGGCCGCGGTGGCGGGCTGCGGGTCGGGCGGAGGCGACCGGGACGCGCCGGACGGCGGGCGGGGCGACCGGCTGACGGTGTGGCTGACGGTGGACGCCCGGGAGAGCTGGCCGGAGCTGGTCGCCTCCGCCAACGCCCGGTTCGCGAAACAGCACCCGGGGGTGACGGTCGACGTCCAGTACCAGCAGTGGACGACGAAGAACCAGAAGCTCGACGCCGTCCTCGCCGGCCGGAACGTCCCGGACGTCGTCGAGATGGGCAACAGCGAGACCACCAACTACCTCGTCAACGACGCCTTCGCCCCCCTCGACCCGGCGAGCTTCGACCGGTCCGCCGAGTGGCTGCCCGCCCTCGCCGACGCCTGCCGCCTGAACGGCCGGACCTACTGCGTGCCCTACTACGCGGGAGCGCGCGTCGGTGTCTACCGCACCGACCTCTTCGCCGACGCCGGGCTCACCACCGCCCCCCGCACCTACCCCGAGCTGGTCACTGTCCTCGACCGGCTGAAGAAGCGGTACGGAGCGAAGGACCCGGGGTTCTCCGCCTTCTACATGCCCGGCCGGTACTGGTACGCGGCCATGGGCTTCGTGAAGGACACCGGCGGGGAGATGGCCGTCGAGCAGGACGGCCGCTGGCACGGCGCTCTCTCGTCGCCGAAGTCCGTCGCCGGGCTCACCGCCTGGAAGAAGCTCCTGGACGACTACTACGTCGGCGACCGCGCCAAGGACAACGGCGACCAGCCGGCCGTCGTCGGCCAGGGCAAGGTCGGCGTCTTCTACGGCAACACCTGGGAGGCCGAGGCCGCCGCCGACGCCCGGTCCGGCGGTGACCCCCGCCTCAAGGGGAAGTTCGCCACCTTCGCCTTCCCCGGGCCCTCCGGGCAGCTCCTCCCACCGTTCCTCGGCGGATCCACCCTCGCCGTCCCCGCCAAATCACCCCGCCAGGACCTCGCGGCCGACTGGATCCGGCTCTTCACGGACCGGGAGTCCCAGCGGCAGCTCATCGCCGCCAACACCCTCCCCAACAACACCGTCCAGCTCGCCGACGTCGCCGCCGGAGGCATCAACGGACCGGCCGCCCAGGCCGCCACCCGCGGCTGGGTCACCCCCCTCGCCCCCGGCTGGACCTCCGTCGAGAAGTCCAACATCCTCCCCGAGATGCTGGAACGGATCGCCACCGGCAAGGCATCCGTCGAGGACGCGGCGCGCGAGGCGGACCGCAGGATCGACGCCGTGATCAATGAGCGCTGAACCGTCCGCGAGGGCCGGCGGCGGCCGGGGCGTACGAGGGCGACGGCCGAGGTCCCTGCTGCCCCTTGTGCTGATCGCGCCCGCGCTGCTCACCCTCGTCGCCGTCCTCGGCTATCCCCTGGTCGACATGGTGACCCTCTCGTTCCAGGACATGACCCGCAAGGAGCTGTTCAGCGGCACCGCCCCGCCCTGGGCCGGCCTCCACCAGTTCCGGACCATCCTCGGCGACCCGTTCTTCTGGCAGGTGGTGGCCCGCACGGCCCTCTTCACCGCCGTCTGCGTCCTGTTCACCATGGTCCTCGGGCTGCTCGTCGCCCTGCTGCTGCGCCGCACGTCCCCCTGGGTGCGGGCCGTCCTCGCCGGCGTACTGGTCGCCGTCTGGGCGATGCCCGTCATGGTCGCCGCGGCCGTCTTCCGCTGGCTCTTCGACGCGGACTACGGCGTCGTCAACTGGCTGCTGTCCACCCTGCCCGGGATCGACCTCGCCCGGCACAACTGGTTCACCGACCCCTGGCAGGGATTCGCCGTCATCGCCGCCGTCGTGGTGTGGGGCTCGCTGCCGTTCGCCGCCATCACCCTGCGCGCGGCGCTCGCCCAGATCCCGCCGGAACTGGAGGAGGCCGCCCGCATCGACGGAGCACGCCCCTCGCAGGTCTTCCGCCATGTCACGTTCCCCGGCATCAGGGCGGTGTTCGTGATGGTCACCACCCTCATGGCGATCTGGGACTTCGGCGTCTTCAACCAGATCTGGCTGATGCGCGGCGGCCAGCCCGAACGCGAGTACTACCTCCTCGGTGTCTACTCCTTCACCGAGTCCTTCGCCGTCAACCGCTACAGCACCGGCGCGGCGATCGCCGTCGTCACCGTCCTGCTCCTCCTCGCCGGGGCCGTGGTGTACCTGAGGCAGATGCTGCGGACGGGGGAGGTCGGATGAGCCGGTCGCGCGGTACGGCTCCACCGACACGGCGGAGGCCCCGCCGCACACCGCGGTGGAGGTACGACGTCCTCGGACTCCTGGTCGCCGCCGCCGTCGGCTTCCCCGTCTACTGGATGGTCCTCACCGCCTTCCGCCCGGCCAGCGAGATCCTCAGCCTGCCGCCCGAGTTCTGGCCGAGCAGCCCCACCCTGGGCAACTTCCGCCGTGCGATGGGCACCGAGACCTTCTGGGCCAACGTCCGGTCCAGCGCCGTCATCGGCCTCGGCACCGTCCTCGTCTCCCTCGTCGTCGGCACTCTCGCCGCCTTCGCCCTGGCCCGCTTCCGCTTCGCCGGCCGCAAGGCGTTCGTCCTGGTCATCCTCACCGTGCAGATGATCCCGCTCGCCGCCCTCGTCATCCCCGTGTACCTCCTCCTCAACGAGGCGGGGCTCACCGACAGCCTCGGCGGCGTCATCCTCGTCTACCTCGCCTTCACCCTCCCCTTCACCGTCTGGATGCTGCGTGGCTTCATCACCGCGATCCCGGTCGAGCTCGAAGAGGCCGCCATGGTCGACGGCTGCGGCCGGCTCGGCGCCTTCGTCCGCGTCGTCCTGCCGCTCCTCGCCCCCGGCCTCGTCGCCGCCTCCGTCTTCGCGATGGTCCAGGCATGGAACGAGTACGTCCTCGTCTACGTCCTGCTCTCCACCCCGGAGAGGCAGACCCTCAGCATCTGGCTGGTCTCCTTCCAGACCAGCTTCGGCACCGACTACGGCGGACTGATGGCGGGCGCCACGCTCACCGCCCTGCCCGTGGTCGTCTTCTTCCTCGCCGTCCAGCGCAAGATCGCCGCCGGTCTCGCCACCGGCGCGGTCAAGGGCTGACCATGCCCGGCCCGAACGGCCGTGACCCGACGAAGGGGCACGGCCTCCACCACTCATGTCCACGACATCTCAGGAGCGCCTCGTGACGCACGACCGCCTCGACCTCGTCTCCAAGCTGTACCAGCCCTCCGGCTGGCCCCGGATCCTCCAGGCCGCCTCCGGCTCGCCCTCCCGCGCCCCGCTCGTCGTCGACCTCGACCCGACCACCTTCTGCGACCTGGCCTGCCCCGAGTGCATCAGCGGCAAGCTCCTCAACCAGGGCCGCTTCACGCCCGAGCGCCTGGCCGAGCTCGCCGAGGAACTCGTCACCCTCTCCGTACGCGGCGTCGTCCTCATCGGCGGCGGGGAACCCCTCGCCCATCGCGGCACGCGCAGGGTCTTACGCATCCTCGGCGAAGCGGGCCTGGCCGTCGGAGTCGTCACCAACGGCACGATGATCAGGCAGAACCTCGCCGAGCTCGCCCGGTACGCCTCCTGGGTCCGTGTCTCCGTCGACGCGGGCACCGCCGAGACGTACGGCCGGTTCCGCCCCGACCGCAAGGGCCGCAGCGTCTTCGACAAGGTGATCGAGAACATGCGGCTGCTGGCCGCCGAGAAGAAGGGAGCCCTCGGCTACTCCTTCCTCGTGATGTCCCGTCAGGAGCCCGACGGCGCCACCGTCACCAACCACCACGAGGTGCTGCGGGCCGCCGAGCTCGCCCACGACATCGGCTGCGACTACTTCGAGACCAAGGCGATGTTCGACGACGACCACCACATCGTGCAGGTGCCCCGCGCGATGCTGGACTCCGTCGACGCACAGCTCGCCGAGGCCGCCCGGCTGGAGAGCGACCGCTTCCAGCTGGTCAACTCCTCCACCCTCACCTCCCTGCGCGGCCACGTGGGCCCCGTCCAGCCCAAGGAGTACGACCGCTGCCGGGTCGCCGAACTCCGCACCCTCATCACCCCGTCCGGGGTGTACGTCTGCGCCTACCATCGGGGCAACCCGCTCGCCCGGATCGGTGATGCCGTCACCGACGACCTCGCCACCATCTGGGAGAAGTCCGACCGCGGCATCGTCGACCCGAGCCGGGACTGCCGGTTCCACTGCGCGCGCCACCGCTCCAACCTGGAGCTGGAGCGCATCGCCGAGGGAACCGGCGCCCTCCCGCTCGCCGAGGACTACGACCCCTTCCTCTGACCCCCGGCCACCGGCTCCCGCCGGGCGCCGGGCGCGGCTGACGTGGGAACGACCCTGGCCGCCGGATGGGAGACACGCAGGCTCCGAGAGAGCCGCGCCACGGTCGCGGTCACCTCCGCCGTCGGGCAGACGCCGACCAGCGCACCGCCTCCGCCGGCCCCGCTGAGCTTCAGTGGCAGACCGGCGGAGCGCAGCGCGGCCTCCCTCAGTTCCTCCAGGACCGGCGTCGACATCCGCTGGTGGTCCCGCATGGCCACGTGGGCGGCGGTCATCGCCGCCCCGAGCGCCTCCAGGTCCCGGCCGAGCAGCGCC
This sequence comes from Streptomyces sp. CC208A, assembly GCF_030010625.1. Lineage (GTDB taxonomy): Bacteria > Actinomycetota > Actinomycetes > Streptomycetales > Streptomycetaceae > Streptomyces. The sequence continues at coordinate 48,875 of NZ_JASCXN010000034.1, forward strand.
TCCCACACCCGCCCCGACGCCTCGTCGGCCTCGGCCCGGTACGCCGCCAGCGCGGGGTCACCCGCCGCGAGCCGCCCCCGCACGTCCCGGATGTGATGCCCGGTGTCCTTCCGCGTCCCGGAGTCCACCACGAGGACCCGCCACTCCGCCGGGAACTCCAGCCGGTCCCGTACGACGGGAAGCCCGCGCTCTCGGCCGTCGAGGAGCAGTGCCCCGCCCTCCACGACCGCCCGGTGGTCCATGCCGCCTCCGCGGAAGACGGCGAACTCGAACTCGTACGCCCACTGCGTCAGCGTCTCGTCCGTGAGCGGCCGCTCGTGCGCCGCCCGCGTGTACGCCCGGAAAAGGGCCACGATCCGCGCCGTCGACGAGGACAGGCCGCTGGCCTCCGGAGCCTCGCTGCGTACGGTCACCGCCGGCGGGCGGGCGGCGAGATGCGGCAGCCGCTCCCGCAAGAACGCCCACACCTCCCGCTGCCAGCCCTCGGCCGCCGGCGGCACGGACCCTGCCGCGCCGCGCTCCGCGTCCGGGACGACCTCCACAGTCGTCATCAGGCCGAGCGCCAGGCTCACCGAACGGCCGCCGCCGAGCCAGTCCAGATCCTCACCGGACAGGCACGCCCGGCAGGGCACCGCCGCCCGTATGCCATGTGTCGGGTTCACCGTGCCTGGAACCTTCCCTCCGTACGGAACCGCTCGAACAAGGACAGCACCACGGCAGTCGGCGGGTGCAGCGGCCGGGGCGGCGCGTCCAGCGGCAGGAACCGGGCCCGCCGCACCTCGTCGGCGCCCGGCGCGAGCGCCCCGGACCAGCGCCGGGCGACGAAGCAGAGCGCGAAGCAGTGCGTCACGTCCCCGTTCGGGTACGTCAGCGTGTGCACACCCGGATCGGACAGCGAGGCGAACGCCTCCAGATCCTCCCGCTCCACCCGGAGCCCCGTCTCCTCGGCCAGTTCCCGGACGGCCGCGTCGGCGAAGTCGCCGTCCTCCTCACAGGACCCGGCCGGCAGCTCCCAGACCCCGGTGTCCACCCGCTGCTGGAACAGCCCCCGCCCGGCCTCGTCGAGCAGCAGCACCTGCGCGCCGGGCACGAGCAGCTTGCGCGGGCCGACCCGCTGTCGCAGCGACCAGATGTAGGAACCGGTGTATGCCATCGCGCGCGTACCGCCTTCGCCGCCGTCCGTGCCCCTCGGGCCTCTCGCGGCGCAGCGTGTCACGCCCCGGCCGCCTGGTCGTGCTCCTCGGCCAGCCAGCGCGGCGTGGCGTCCGGCGTCGCGAGCAGCCACCGTACGTACCGGTCAACGCCCTCCTCGACCGGGATGCGGGCCCGCCAGCGCAGCAGGTCGCGGGAGCGCTCGGTGGAGGCGTACCCGCCCAGAGGGTCGCCCTCGGGGCGAGGAGTGACGATCCGTCGGGCACCGGGGAAGTACGGGGCGATCAGATCGGCGACCTCGCGGACCGACGTGGGACGGCCGGTGCCGATGTTGACGGTCTGCTCGGCCATCTGCTCCTCGATCAGCGCGAGCGCGGTGGCCTCGGCGATGTCGTCGACGTGGACGAGGTCGCGGACCTGGACCCCGCCGCCGTTGAGCCGCATCGGCCGGCCGAGCCGTGCCTGGAGCGAGAGCCAGGGAACCATCCAGGAGTGGCTGCCGGGCTTGGGGATCTGCGGCTCGCCGTACACGGAGAAGTAGCGCACCACCGCGTACTCGGTTCCGCTGGACGCGCCCAGCATCAGCCGCGTCTGGTGCTCCGCCCACAGCTTCGCGTTGGCGTACACCGACATCGGGAACAGCGGCTGGTCCTCGTGGAACACCTGGGGCCCCTCGATGCCCGGCGCCCCGTCCCCGTACACCGAGGCGGAGGAGACCAGTACGAGGCGGCGCACCGGGTGGCGGGTCGCCTGCTCCAGGACGATCTGCGTGCCCTCGACGTTGGCGCGGAACGCGATGTCCGGGCGGCGCGTGCAGGCGGCGACATCCGCGTACGCGGCGGCGTGGACCACGTAGTCGGCCTCGCCGAGCAGCGCGCCGACGGTGTCGGCGTCCCGGACGTCGCCCACGACCAGCCGGGCCCCGCCCCGCGCCACCCCGAACGTCTCGTGACCGGACTCCGGATAGGCGTCCATGCGGTCCAGTACGGTGACCGCCGCGCCGGCGTCGAGGAGCAGCGCGACCAGCCGGCTGCCGACGAGACCGCCGCCGCCGGTCACGACGATCCGGGCGTCGCGCAGCTTGTCGAGGCGCGACCGTACGGTCTCCTCGGCGGGCGCGGAGGTGACGGCGGGGCGGGGTAATCCGGGCATGGAGGCCTCTTTCCGGCATCGAAGAAGCACGCGGCACTCGGCTCTACCGGGTGTCGGGCTCCAGCATCCTCGGATCCGTCGTCCCCCTGCCAGGGGGCCATTTCGGCACTCTTGCGGGCCGCCTGGGCGCTCCGTACTGTCCGGATCCGGCTGGTCGGCACGGACCCCGGGCCTCCCTCACCGGGGGCCGGGCGGCCCGCGAGCGAAGGAGAACGCATGGCGCGGCAACGGCTCAGCGCGGTCGTCATGACCCATCCCCGGCGCCGCGAGGCGGCGGAAAAACTGTCTCTGAGCGCGCCGTCCGGCCTGCTGCGGGTCGTCATGGACCCCGACCCCACAGGCACTCCGTCGGTGCTGCGCACCGCGCTCGCCGCCTGGTCGGCGATCGAGGACGGGGCCACGCATCAACTGGTGGTCCAGGACGACATGGTGTTGTCCGAATCCTTCTTCGACCGGGTCCGTGCCGCCATCGAGGAACGCCCCGACGCCGCCCTCGCCCTCTTCGCGCTCTGGGACTCCCGCAACGGCGCGGCCGTACGGTTCGGCGCGATGGCCGGTGCCCGCTGGGTCGGTGCCGTCAACGAGTACTTCCCCTGCGTGGCGATCGTGCTCCCGCGCCGGGTCGCCGAGGGCTTCGTCACGTACGGCCGTGAACGGCTCGGGGGCTGGCCCGACGACATCCTGATGCACCGCTACCTGAGGGCCGAGGGTGTGCCCCGGTACGTCGCCGTGCCGAACCTCGCCGAGCACCAGGACCGCGGCTCGATCTCCGGGAACGCCTTCCGAGGGCCGCGCCGCTCCGTCTGCTTCCTGCCGCACGACCCCGTCACCTCCGAAGCCCCCGCCCTCACCAACCTGCCCGTCGTCCCCTTCTTCAAGCACGGTGTCGCCCAGGTCGCCGTACGCCTCCCCGGTCCCGGCCCCGAACGGCGCCTCCACCTCGACGCCGACCAGTACCTCGTCGGAGCCGGACTCCCGGAATCACTGCTCCGCCCACCCGGGCCGCGCCGCGCCGAGTCTGACGAGCGCGGCACCTGGCTCACCGCCCTCGCGATGGGCTTCGAGGCGGCCCGCGCCGGACTCCCCGCCGGCCCGCCCGCCGGCACGCGGGCGTACGAAGAAGCCCTCGCGACCATCGGAACCGGCGGCATCAGCAACGACTCCACGGAGGAGCACCTGGCACGCCGCCGCGCTCCCCTCGCCGCGCTGGCGCGACGGGCACTCCGATCCGGGCGCGAGGCCGCCGCAGAGCACCGCACCCCGGGCACGGGCCGCCGCACCCGCATGCCGCGCCAGGAGACGACCCCGCTCGGCGAACACCTCCTGCGGAGGCTCGCGGACCGGGGCGTGGCCGTCGAGGCAGAGATCGACCTCACCAGGCTTGAGGACCCCGACCGGCCGCGGGTGACGATCAGCTGGGCGGGAGAGCCCGCGCCAAACGTTCTGTACATCGGTGAGCTGTACGGCCCCGGCTGCCCGCACCACACCCCGATCGGCCGCCTGGTATGGGACGCCCTGCGCAGCCTGCCCGTCACGGTCGAGGGCGCCCCGGCCACCGAGAGGTACCCGTTGTACGTCCACGACCTCGCCGACGCCATCGAGACCGTCCTGCGCACCCGGCCCCGGCGGCGCGACTTCGTCGTGGCGCCCGAGAAGCCGTGCACGACCGCCGAACTGGCGCAGGCCGTTCACGAGGCCGTCCGCCCCGTGCCCGTACACGGGGACCCCACCGCCACGTCCGGACCTGCAGCTCCACCGAACGGCGCCCGCCCGCCCGGCTGGACACCGGCCACGTCTCTCCGCCGCGGTCTGCACGCCCACGCCCAGTGGCTCGCCTACGAGGGTGTTCTGCTGACCTCGGACAGCTGACCGTCGCGCGGCTTCTGGACCTCGTCACGGACGGGCTGCGTGCGGAGGTAGGGCTTCCTCGTTGCTTACAGGGCCCCAAGATCGACCGTGACAGGGAAGGGCGCGGTGGCCTTCACCGTGCCGGTGAACGCCTCGCCGTCCCGATAGGTCCTGGTGGCGGGATCGAGAACGTAGCTGTAGACGATCGGGACCCCGGTGGTGGTCTGCTCGACCCGCCAGTAGAAGGGGATGCCGGCCTTGGCGTACTGGTCCACCTTCACGACCCGGTCAGTGGTCTCCGAACCGGGCGACACGACCTCGACCACCAATAGCACGTGCTTGGGACGGGTAGGTGTGAGGTCGATGGTGTCCGCCCGGTAGACGATGACGTCCGGACGGCGGTTGGTGAGCGGAACGTCCTGCAAGCGGACGTCGAAGTCCGTGTCCGCGTTCCAGTCCGGGCCCGCGGCCGCCTCCAGGGCATTGGCCAGGATCCGCGCCAGCCGGCTGTGCCGCTTGGAGGCGCTCGGGGTCACGACGACCATGCCGTCCACGATCTCGATGCCGGCGCACTGCTCCTCGGACCAGGAGTCGTACTGTTCCGCGCTGATCTGCGAATGCATCCACGCGGGCGCCACCATTTCGGCGGACATGGTGTACCTCCTCCGGGGACGCTCGTCAGGTCCGGCGCCAGAAGCCCCGGCGTCCACAAGGGCGATCCGGGTGCAAATGGGGCGATCCGTGTCCACCACGTGATGGCACATGAGAGTAAATGAGCCAAGCGGGGGCAGAGGACTGCGGGCCGGGCCGCAAGGGCAGGGCAGCGTGAGAGGCTGGTCGCATGAACCGGCTAGCTGGTGTGACCTCGCCTTATCTGCTTCAGCACGCTGACAATCCGGTCGACTGGTGGCCGTGGGGGCCGGAGGCGTTCGAGGAAGCGAAACGGCGCGATGTACCCGTTCTGTTGTCGGTCGGTTACTCTGCGTGTCATTGGTGCCACGTCATGGCCCACGAGTCCTTCGAGGACGAGGCCGTCGCCGCGCTGGTCAACGAGCACTTCGTCGCCGTCAAGGTCGACCGCGAGGAGCGGCCCGACGTCGACGCCGTCTACATGGAGGCCGTCCAGGCCGCCACCGGCCAGGGCGGCTGGCCCATGACCGTCTTCCTCACCCCCGACGCGGCCCCCTTCTACTTCGGCACCTACTTCCCGCCGGAGCCCCGCCACGGCATGCCGTCCTTCCCCGAGGTCCTCGACGGCGTCCGGGCCGCCTGGGCCGACCGCCGCGGCGAGGTCGACGAGGTCGCGGACCGGATCGTGAAGGACCTCGCGAGCCGCTCCCTCGCCCTCGCCGGCGACGGGCTGCCCGGCGAGGAGGAACTGGCCGCCGCGCTCCTCGGGCTCACCCGCGAGTACGACGCCACCCGCGGCGGCTTCGGCGGTGCCCCCAAGTTCCCGCCGTCGATGGTCCTGGAGTTCCTGCTCCGCCACCACGCCCGTACGGGCTCCGAGGGCGCCCTCCAGATGGCCGCCGACACCTGCGAGGCGATGGCCCGCGGCGGCATCTACGACCAGCTCGGCGGCGGCTTCGCCCGCTACTCCGTCGACCGCGCCTGGATCGTCCCCCACTTCGAGAAGATGCTGTACGACAACGCGCTGCTCTGCCGCGTCTACGCCCACCTGTGGAAGGCCACCGGCAGCGAACTCGCCCGCCGGGTCGCCCTGGAGACCGCCGACTTCATGGTCCGCGAGCTGCGCACCCCCGAGGGCGGCTTCGCCTCAGCCCTCGACGCGGACTCCGCCGTCGAAGACGGATGGGGGCACCCCCTGGCCGAAGGCCTTGGGGGAGGGACCGGCAAGCACGTCGAGGGCGCCTACTACGTCTGGACCCCCGCCCAGCTGGAGGAGGCCCTCGGCGCGGAGGACGCGGCCCTCGCCGCCGCCCACTACGGCGTCACCGAGGAGGGCACCTTCGAGCACGGTGCCTCGGTCCTCCAGCTGCCGCAGGAGGCGGGCCCGGCCGACGCCGGGCGGATCGCCTCCGTCCGCACCCGGCTGCACGCCGCCCGCGAGCGACGCGCGCGGCCCGGCCGGGACGACAAGGTCGTCGCCGCCTGGAACGGGCTCGCCATCGCCGCCCTCGCCGAGACCGGAGCCCTCTTCGACCGGCCCGACCTGGTCGAGCGCGCCACCGAGGCCGCCGACCTCCTGGTCCGCCTCCACCTCGACGACGGCGGCCGGCTCACCCGCACCTCGAAGGACGGGCGGGCCGGCGCCAACGCGGGCGTCCTGGAGGACTACGCCGACGTCGCCGAAGGCTTCCTCGCCCTCGCCGCCGTCACCGGCGAAGGCGCCTGGCTGGACTTCGCCGGCATCCTCCTGGACCACGTCCTCGACCGCTTCACCGCCGAGGACGGGGCGCTGTACGACACGGCCCACGACGCCGAAGCCCTCATCCGGCGCCCCCAGGACCCCACCGACAACGCCGCCCCCTCCGGCTGGACCGCCGCCGCCGGAGCACTGCTCTCGTACGCGGCCCACACCGGCTCGGGGGCCCACCGGGCCGCCGCCGAGGGAGCCCTCGGCGTGGTCGCGGCGCTCGGGCCGCGCGCCCCCCGCTTCATCGGCTGGGGCCTGGCCGTCGCCGAGGCCCTGCTCGACGGCCCCCGCGAGATCGCCGTCGTCGGCAACACCGCCGACCCGGTCTTCCAGGAGCTGCGCCGTACGGCCCTGAGGGCGACCACCCCCGGAGCGGTCCTCGCCGCCGGAGCCCCCGACAGCGAGGAGTTCCCGCTCCTGCGCGACCGCCCCCTGGTGGCCGGCTCGGCCGCCGCGTACGTCTGCCGTCACTTCACCTGCGACGCACCGGTCACCGACCCGGCCGAACTCCGCGCCCGCCTCTGAGCACGGGGAGCGGAAAGGGCACGGCCCCGTCGCCCCTCAGGAGAGGGACGACGGGGCCGAACCGCCGCCGAGCGGTGTCGCTCAGCTGTTGCCGGCGCCGTTGCCGGACAGCACGGGGATGTCGCTGAGGATGTGCGACAGCGGCTCGTCGCCCTTGGCCTGGGTCGAGTTCTCCGTGCACTGCTGGTTCTGCGGGGAGGACAGGACGTTGATGTCCTGGACCGTGATCGGGACGAGGCCGACGATCGAACCGGCGTTGACCTTGGCCGGGAGACCGATGCAGGGCTTGTTGAGAGAGCCCTGGACCAGCGCGAACTGGGGGCTCATGTCGCCGTAGGTCGACATGTTGCCGAACTCCTGGTGCGCGCCGTTTCCGGAGAACGAGGTGGTGCCACCGTCGTCGGCGATCGCGAGCGCCTGCCCGGCCGTCGCGCCGACGACCGAGACAGCCACCGCAGCGGTCGCGAGGAGCTTCTTCATGGTTCTGGCCTTTCGGATGACTGACCCGAGCTGAGTGCCGAGCCGTGCTGATCAACTGGTCGGAGGGGCGGAGGTTCCGGCATGTCCACCGGACGGCCTACGGGCAGATGAGCGAAGATCCCCGGGCGGGTTCGTAGTCGGCCACCGAGAGTGTGCTGGGCGCGACGGCGTCCCCGGGCGGCAGCGGACGGTCCGCGCGGAGCCGGGCGAAGACCTCCGCCGCACCCTCCTCGTCCCAGCCGACCGTGGACCCGACCCCCTCGACGAGCGGGTTGAAGCCCCGTACGGGCACGGTCGCGAACTCGGTACGGGAGGGGCCGACCTCTTTCAGGCGGGTGGCGAGCACGAGCAGTTCGGCCGCCGTGACGCCCCGGTCGGCGGCGGCCGTCCCGCGCAGCGTGGAGGCGAGGGCCCGCAGCCGCGCCGGGTCGTCGAGGATCCCGCCCGACCGGAGCCGGTCCAGCATGTTGACGACGAACTTGTGCTGCTTGCGGATGCGGCCGAAGTCCATCTCTCCGTCGGCCTTCCGCGAGCGCACGTACTGGAGCCCCCCGCCGCCGTCCACCCGCGTGGTGCCGACCGCCAGGTCGAGTCCGGTCGCGGGGTCCTTCAGCGGTTTCGCGGTGCAGATCGGCACGCCGCCGTCGACCTGGTCGACGGCGTCCATGAACCGTCGGAAGTCGACGGCCAGGAAGCGGTGCACCCTCAGCCCGGTCACCGCCTCCACGGTCTCGACGGACAGGGACGAACCACCTTCCGCGTGGGCGGCGTTGAGCTTCGCGAGGTGGGCGTCGTGGACCTTGCCGGTCCGCCGGTCGGTGTGCGGGCCGGGCAGTTCGACGAGCGAGTCGCGGGGCAGCGACACCACGCTGACCCGGTCGTTCGCGGCGGAGACGTGCACGAGCATCACCACGTCCGCGCAGTCGCAGTCCTGACCGCCCAGCCGGAAACGTTCCTTCTCGTCGGCGGTGATCCCGGCCCGTGAGTCCGTGCCGACGACGAGCAGGTTCAGTCCCCGTGCCGGGTAGGGGAGTTCGGAGGGGCCGCCGAGGGCGGAGGCGAGGGCTCCGGGGGCGAGCGCGAGAAGCGCCGCCGGAGCGAGCAGGAGCCGCCACGGATGCGGGAATCTCATGCCCGCACGGTATTTCGACGCCGCTCGCACACAGATGCGCGACGCGGAATCCCGTGCCCGAATCACTCCGTTGCGAGGCTTGTGTAATGATGCGGGAATAGCAGCGGAAGGGCGGAAGGAGCGAGGATGGCGCCGCCGGATTCCGGTGTCCCCGGGAAATGGGAACGGATGGCCTTCATTCCGAAGAGCCGTTATGTGAGCGAGCCGCCGGCCGCCGACCGGTCCAGGACCGGATCGCAATTCCCGGTCTATTCCGCCCTGGTGGCCCAGTGGACGCAGGCGGGCCGCACGGTCCCGGGGCTGCCGGACCGGGAATGGGAGCGGCTGATGTCCACTCCCGTCTGGCCGCGCTAGCGGAGTCCGTACGCGTACACGCGGAAGGGGCCGCCCGGCGGGGCGGCCCCTCGGCGCGGGGACGTCGCCGGTGAGGCGGTGCGTCAGCTGTTGCCGACGCCGTTGCCCGAGAGGATCGGGATGTCGCTGAGGAGGTGCGACAGCGGCTCGTCGCCCTTGGCCTGCGTCGAGTTCTCCACGCACTGCTGGTTCTGCGGGGAGGACAGGACGTTGATGTCCTGGACCGAGACCGGCACGACGCCGACGATCGAACCGGCGTTGAGCTTGGCCGGCAGGCCCACACACGGCTTGTTCAGGGAGCCCTGGATCAGCGCGAACTGCGGGCTCATCTTCCCGTGCGTCGCCATGTTGCCGTATTCCTGGTGGGCGAAGTTGCCGCTCTTGGAGGTGGTGCCGCCGTCATTGGCGATGGCGAGGGCGGGGGTGGCCGCGGCGGCGGTGGCGCCGACGATCGAGGCGGCGGCGGCCGCGGTGGCCATGACCTTCTTGATCACGGTAGTTCCCTTCATAGAAACCGGCTCCGTGCAGGGAGCCCCCTGATCAACTGGCCTCGGAGCGTCGGGTTCCGCCCTGTCACCCCGATGGGGGAGCGCGCGCGGCAGCGCTCGCAGTGGTTCCCCGTCGATCGGGTGAAGCGCCGGAACCTCCCCACCCGACCGCAGTTGATCCGGTCGCATCAATCAGGTCGATTGGTGGGAACAGATCGGATTCACTCGTGATCAAGAAGATGATGACGGCCGCGGCCGTCACCGCTTCGGCCGTCGGCGTCGCCGCCGCGGCCGCCGCCCCCGCTATGGCCATCGCCAACGACGGCGGCACGACCTCATTCTCCGGGAACGGCGCCCACCAGGCGTTCGGCAACATGAAGACCGCCGGTGACATGAGCCCGCAGTTCTCCGCCGTCCAGGGCACTCTGAACAAGCTCTGCGTCGGCCTCCCGGCCAAGGCCAACCTCGGTTCGATCGTCGGCGTCGTGCCGATCACGGCCCAGGACATCAACGTCCTGTCCTCCCCGCAGAACCAGCAGTGCGCGGAGAACTCGACGCAGGCCAAGGGCGACGAGCCGCTGTCGCACATCCTGGAGGACATCCCGGTCCTCTCCGGGAACGGCATCGGCAACAGCTGATCCGGCGGCGTTCCGCGGGGCCGGAGGAAATTCCTTCCTCCGGCCCTGTGTCGTGTGCGCAACGGAGTGAATGCCGGTGTCCGGGCGGAATTCCCGGTTTCCTCCGAGGAAGGTCGTCGTTGTCCCTGTGTGCAGCGGGGGCCGATCCTCCGCCGCGGAAAGGAACCAGACGAGATGAAGTGCAAGAAGGCCGCCGCCGTCATCGCCGGAGTCATCATGGCCATGGGGGCGGCCACGCCCGCCTTCGCCGACGCCGGCGCGCAGGGCGCTGCCATCGGTTCGCCGGGTGTCCTCTCGGGGAACGTCGTCCAGATCCCGATCCACGTGCCGATCAACGTCTGCGGCAACAGCGTCAACCTCGTCGGCGCGCTGAACCCTGCCTTCGGCAACACCTGCGTCAACGCCTGACGCGGACCCGGCACCACCCGGCCCCGGGGAGCACACCCGCTCCCCGGGGCCGTTCCCTGTCCGCGCGCCTTCCGCCCTCAGCGCCGGATGAGCCGGGTGAGCCTGCTGGAGGAGGCGGGGGCCGAGGGGCCCGGCAGGGCAGCCGGGTGCCTGGGCGGTCCGGCGGCGAGCCGCCGCCGGACCGCCACCAGGGCCTTGCGCAGCAGGTGGGCGAGCCAGGCGCGGCCCATGACGAGCGCGGGCAGCGGGTCGTCGGCGGCGAACCAGGCGCGCTCGCCGGGCCCGCGGGCGGTGCCCGGCTCGGGGGCGTACCGGCGGCGCGGGGAGGCGAGCAGGGAGAGCGCCGCGTAGTTCTCCACGACGAAGCGGCGCCCGTACGCGGGGAGGTGCGGCGGCACGGGCCGGCCGGTGAGGTCCAGGTGGAGGGCCCGCACCACGTCGAGCCCGTCGGCGTCGGCGAAGAGCCGGAACTGGGCGCCGGGGCGCGGGTTGAAGTCGAGCAGGTGGTACGCGCCGGTGGCCCGGTCGAGGCGGAAGTCGAGGTCGCACACGCCCCGGTAGCCGAGCGCGTCGAGGAGGCCGCGGGCGATCCGGTCCACCTCCGGGTTGGGCGTCCAGCGGCCGACGGCGGTGAGCCCGGCCCCGTCCGGCCAGGAGCGTTCCTTGCGGCCGGTGGCCCCGGCGGCGCAGCGCCCGGCGGTGTCCGCGTACCCGTGGAAGAACCAGTCGAGGTCCCGGCCCGGCGGCAGCAGTTCCTGGAGCAGCAGCCGGCTGCCGGCCTGCGGGGTGCGCGCGTACAGCTCCCGGACCTCGGCGAGCGAGCGGAGGATCGTCGTACTGCGCAGCCCGGAGCCGGCGGGCAGCAGCCAGGGGCGGCTCCACTTGGCGACCACCGGGAGCCCGAGCGACCAGGCCATGGCGGCGGCCTCGTCGGCGCCGGAGGGGAGTTCGGTACGGGGGTGGGGGAGGCCCAGGCCGGCGCAGGTGGCGGCGAGCGCGGCCTTGTCGGCGACCTTCAGCAGCTGTTCCTCGGTCTGCTCGGGCAGCAGGACCCGTCCCGCGAGCTCGGTGCGGCGGCGGGCGAGCGCGAGGGCGGTGATGTCGTCCAGGGGGACGGCGAGCACCGGATCCGACGGCGAGTCGGTGATCTCCCCGGCGATCCGCAGCAGCAGCCCGGCCAGTTCGGTGGAGGCCGTGGAGCCGGGCCGTGCCCGGGCCGAGCGCACGTACCGCGAGCGGGCCACCGGGCCGTCCGCCGACTCGACGACCGCGTGGACGGGGATGCCGACCCGGCCCAGGGAGCGGGCGGCGCCCAGGGTGCCGTGGTGGAAGGGGTTCCGGTCGAGCCGTACGAGGACGGCGGGGACGCGGGTGTCGAAAGGCGGCACGGGCGGGATTCACCTTCATCTCGGTGCCCCAAGCGGGCGATGAAATCCACTAATGGACTAGGGAGCGGAGGGAAGCCGAGTTCACGGTCGGCTCATTAGGAATACTTTCAGAACATCAGATTGACTGAGTATCAAATGGCGTTCGTGTGAAGGAGCGGCCATGGAACCTGTCGGAGGAACACCGAGAAAACGAAAGACATGGCTGGGGGTGATCACCGCCGGCCTCCTCGCCTCAGGTTCTGTCGTGCTGTCGGCACCCGCCCACGCCTCCCCCTCCCTAACGACGGAGGACCCCCGTCCGACTCTCCCCGCCACCAGCGCCATGGGGGCCTTCCTCGACTCGGGCGCGCGCGGGGTCGCCCGGATCGGCCAGCTGGAGCGCTGGCTCGGCGGCCGCGAGCTCCGGGTGGGCCACACGTACCTGCCCGGCGACCTCTGGTCCAACATCGAGGGCCCGCCCGGCTTCCTCGAATCCTGGTCCGTCTGGCGCAACGCCAAACGGGACCGGATGCTCGTCCTCAACGTCCCCATGCTGGAACGGAACGAGGCCGGCGTCTCCGACCGGGAGGTCCGCCGCCTGCTCCAGCTCGGCGCCGCGGGCTACTACGACCACCACTTCCGCACCCTCGCCCGCCGGCTCGTCACGGCCGGAGCCACGGACACGATCCTCGTCCTCGGCTGGGAGATGAACGGCACCACGTACACCCACCGGTGCGGACCGGACCCGACGGCCTGGAAGAAGTACTGGAACCGGATCGTCACGACCATGCGGGCCGTGCCCGGCCAGAAGTTCCGCTTCGACTTCAACCCCAGCCGGGGCCGGGACGCCGTGCCGTGGACCGAGTGCTACCCCGGCGACGACGTCGTCGACATCATCGGCATGGACTCGTACGACCAGCCGCGCGGCGCCGATTTCGACCAGCACGTGAACGAGCCGTACGGCCTGCGGAAGCAGGTCGAATTCGCCGCCGAGCACGGAAAGCAGATCTCCTATCCCGAATGGGGGCTCTTCCGGAACGGCGACAACCCCACGTACATCCGGCGCATGCTGGAGTGGATCCGGGAGCACAAACCGCTGTACCACACGATCACGGACTACTGCCCGCACGGCGTCTGGCAGTGCAGCGGCAACCCGCGGTCGTCCCAGGTGTTCCGGGACATGCTGTACGGGACGGAGCCGCCGGCACCGGTGGATCCGGTGGATCCGGTCGATCCGACGAAGCCTGAGCCGAAGCCTGAGCCGAAGCCGGAACCGAAGCCTGAGCCGAAGCCTGAGCCGAAGCCTGAGCCGAAGCCTGAGCCGAAGCCGGAACCGAAGCCTGAGCCCAAGCCGGAACCGAAGCCTGAGCCCAAGCCTGAGCCCAAGCCGGAGCCGAAGCCGGAACCGAAGCCGGAACCGAAGCCGGAACCGAAGCCTGAGCCCAAGCCTGAGCCCAAGCCGGAACCGAAGCCTGAGCCCAAGCCTGAGCCCAAGCCGGAGCCGAAGCCGGAACCGAAGCCGGAACCGAAGCCGGAACCGAAGCCGGAACCGAAGCCTGAGCCCAAGCCGGAACCGAAGCCCGAGCCGAAGCCGGAACCGAAGCCTGAGCCCAAGCCTGAGCCCAAGCCGGAACCGAAGCCGGAACCCAAGCCCGACTGTTGGAAGGTCGAGCTCGGGTCGTGGCTGGAGAGTTGGCTGGGTGGGCCGGTGTGTGTGCCGAGCACCGGCACCACCTGGAAGGACGAGCTGGGGATCGACCTCGACTGGAAGGGGGCTCTGACGGGCGTCTGGCCCTTCTGACGGGAGGCGTCAGGCGCGGGGCGCGGGAGCGCGGCCGGGCAGGCGGGCGAGGAGCCGGCCGGCCCAGGCCCGCTCCCGCGCCTGCCGGGCCGCCCACCGGCGGGTGTCGGCCGCGCCCGCGTGGAGCCACAGCAGCGGGGCCGTACCGCGGCCGGCGAGCAGCAGCCGCCGGTTGCGGACCGGCTCCGGACGCCAGTGGTGCTTGTACGGCTCGCTGCCCCGCAGCATGCTCAGCGTGGCCCGGCCGCCCGCGCTGGTCTCCCGGGCCCCGTGCCGCAGCAGCATCGCGGCGACGTCGACCTTCCGCTCCCGCAGCACCGGGTCGGCCCCGTACAGATAGCCGCCGGCCAGGCGCGGGGACATCAGGGTGAGGTCGGCGGCGACCACGTCCCCGCCGAGCCGGAACTCGGTGACCATCGCGTCGCCGCGCTCCACCATGGGCCGGACCGCGCGCGCCAGGTGCTGGGCGAACCGCTCGCTGGTGTGCTCGGCGGTCACCCCGCGGCCCCGCCACTGGAGCTGGTGGAGGGTCAGGAGCCGGTCGAGGGCGGCGGGCACGTCGGGACCGGTCACCACGTGCGCGTCGATGCCGAGCGCGTCGAGCTTGCGCAGCTTGGCGCGGACCCGCTGGGCCTTCCCGGAGGGGATCCGTTCGAGCAGGCCCTCCATGGGGACGGCGGGCAGCTCCAGACAGAGCGAGTCCGGCAGCCGGCGGCGCGGGCCGCGCCACTGGGCGTAGACCCGTTCGGCGGCGGCGCCGGGCCGCACCTCGCGCAGGTCGACGACCGCGCCCCGCGCCGTACGGGCGATCGCCCCGGCCAGGACGGCCGCCGCGTCCGGCCGCTCGTCGTCGAGGAGGACGTCGGTGAAGTCGGTGATGGCGCCGCCGAGCTGGGTCAGCACCGGCAGTGGCCCGCGCGCCCGCATCAGCGGCGCCGCGGCCACCAGCGCCCCGGCCCCGTCCCGTACGAGCACCACCCGCAGGGCGCCGGGCCGCCCGTACGAGAGCCACCAGGAGTGCAGCCAGGAGTGGGACTGGAAGGGGGTGGCGGAGGAGCAGCGCCCGTACAGCGCCGTCCACTCGGCCGCCAGCCGCCCGAAGCCCTCCGTGTCACGGCAGATCTCGGTCCGCAGCGCTCTTCGCGTGCTCACACGGCCTCCGGTTCCGGCTGGTGGGCGGCGGGCGCGGGGACCGCGGCGCCCGTGGCCCCGGGGGTCCCGGCCGGGCGGGAGTGCCGGCCCTCGGCGCGTCCGGCGGCCCGCTTCGGCCGGACGAGCAGCGCGAGCCCGCCGAGCAGCCCGCCGGCGCAGGCGCCGACCAGGGCGGAGAGCGGCGCGGACGGCGACACCGGGTCGACCGGCTTGGTCGCGCGGGAGAACTGCACCACCTTCACGCCCGTACTGCCCGCCACGTGAGAGGAGTTGACGACGAGCGAGCGGGCCACGCCGTCGGCGATCGACACCGCCTGCGCGGGCTTCGCGGCCCGGGCGGTGATCGAGATCATCGGCGCGTCCGGGGAGGTCTCCGCCCGCACGCTCTCGCGGAGCGTGGCGGCGGTGACGCCCGCCCACACCTGGGCGTCGCCGGTCACCGCGATGTCGGTGGCGACCCGCCCGTACGCCTGGGCGAAGCCGAGCGCCGCCGACGGGTCGGACTTCTCGCCGGGTACGACGATGACGTAGCTGGTGGCCGCGTACTCGGGCGTCTTCAGCGCCCCGTAGCCGCCGCCGAGCGCGGCCCCGGCGACCACGGCGGCGGGCAGCACCGCCCAGCGGCCTGGGGAGCGCAGTCGGGCGGGCAGGCGGACGGCGCGGGATGGGGTGGTGGTCATGACGGGCTCTCTCGCTTCAACGGGACTTCGGAGGGACTTCGACGGGACCTCGACAGAGCGGGGTCTCATGGGGTCGGACCGCCGTGGACGGCCCGGTCGTAGAGGGCCATCAGCCGGTCGGCGCTGTGCGCGATGTCGTAGCGGCGGGCGGCGGCGGGCGCGGGCAGCCGTACGGGCCGGGGGCCCCGCTCGGCCCGCAGCGCGCGCAGGGCGCCGATCAGCTCGGGCACCGACTCGCCGATCCGGCGGGCGCCCGGCGCCGCGTCCGCCGGCAGGTCCTCGATCGCCGGGCACGCCACGTAGAGCACCGGCAGCCCGGCGGCCAGCGCCTCGACGACGGCGAGCCCGAAGGTCTCGTCGGGGGAGGTGGAGACGAAGACGTCCATCGCGGCGAGGAGTTCGGGGAGCATCGGCCCGGCGGGGCCGTGCGCCGGCGGGTCCTCGCACGCGCCGAAGAACAGGACACGGCCGGCGGCGCCGCACTCGCGGGCCACCGCCCGCAGCTCCTCGCGCCGCTCGCCGTCGCCGACGAGCAGCAGCCGGGCCTCCGGCACCGAGGCCACGGCCCGGATCAGCCGGTCGAACCGCTTGCCCGGCGCGAGCCGTCCCACCCCGCCGACGACGAACGCGTCCTCCGGGATGCCGAGGACGCCCCGGGTGAGGCGGCGGGCGCGCGGGACGAAGGCGAAGCGGCCGGTCTCGATGCCGTTCGGCACGACCTCGATCCGCTCCGGCGCCACCCCCCAGTCGGCGAGCCGGCGGGCCACGCTCGCCGAGACCGCGACCGTGGAGGTGCCGAGGCGTTCCGAGGCCAGATAGAGCGCGCGGGTGCCCGCCGACAAGGGGCGGCCCTCGATCTGCGCCTCGCCGAGCGAGTGCTCGGTGGCGATGACCCGGCGGACCCCGCCGAGCCGGGCGGCGAGCCGGCCGTAGACGCACGCCCGGTACAGGTGGGTGTGGACCAGGTCGTAGCCGCCCTCGCGGACGAGCCGGACGAGCCGGGGCAGCGCCCCGAGGTCCCGGTTCCCGGCCATCCCCAGGTGGGTGACCGGGGTGCCGTCCGCCTCGATGCCCAGCGCGACCGGGCCCGGGTTGGTGAGCGCCACCACCCGGCCCCGGACGGGGAGGTGACGCAGCAGCAGCCGCAGCTGCTGCTCGGCGCCGCCGATGCCGAGGCCGGTGATGACGTGCAGCACCTTGAGCCTGCCGGTCCCGCTCATCCCAGGACCGCCGCGGCCGGGCCCGCCTGGGCGGGGAGCAGTTCGGCGGGGTGGCGGCGGCGCAGCGGGTGCAGGGCCCGCTTGGCGGTGAGCCGCCAGGAGGTGTCGTCCTCGCCGATGTGAATACGTGGCAGAGCGTACGCACTGGTCAGCGGGCCGGGGTCGATGGCGCAGGCGTAGCCGTACCCGGCCTTGCGCACGGCGCGGACCACGCGCGGGTCGACCGCCCCGTACGGATAGCAGAAGCCGTCCACCGGGCCGCCGGTGATCTCCTCCAGGAGGGCCCGGGAGCGCCGGGTCTCGTCGGCGAGGGTGGCGTCGTCGGCCTCGGTGAGCCGCCGGTGGGTCAGGCCGTGCGAACCGATCTCCATGCCGGCGCCGGCGATCCGCTCGATGCCCTCCTCGGTGAGCAGCGACTTGCGCGGGCCGTCGGCGTCCCAGTCGTTGACGCCGCCGAGCCGGCCCGGCAGGACGTACACGGTGGCGGTGAAGCCGTGCCGGCGCAGCAGAGGCAGCGCCGAGTCGAGGAAGTCGGCGTAGCCGTCGTCGAAGGTGAGACCGACGAGCCCCTTCGCCCGCCCTTCGGCGGTCGCGGCGAGCAGCTCCCGCACGGACACCCCGCGCAGCCCCCGGTCGCCCAGCCAGTGGAGCTGGCGGGCGAAGCGCACGGGGGAGACGGTCACCCGGTACGGGTCGTCAGCGGTGTCCGCGATCGAGTGGTACATCGCCACCCACAGGGGAGGCTTCGCCCACAGGGGAGGCTTCGGCAGCAGACGGCGCAGCGCGGTGGGGGCGGGCATGGTCGGTCCTTCGGCGTCGGAGGGCGGTGTGGGGGAGGGGAGGGATCTCCGGCGCCGTGGCGGCGCAGGCGATGAAGACCAGGAAGACGCCGCCGGTGACGAGGCCGGCGACGGCGACGGCGGCCGCCGGCGGGCCGATCGCCATCGAGCAGAGCCAGGCCGCGCCGGTCGCCGACGCGGCGGCCAGGGTGAGCCGCAGCAGGCCCTCGCCGAGCCGGCCCGGCCGCACCGGGACGGTCTGCCGGTGGGCGCCGCACAGCAGCAGGACGGCGGTCAGGGTGATGCCGAGCGCGTTGGCGGCGGCGATGCCGACGGCGCCCCAGGCCCGCGCGCCGGGCACCCCGGCGGCGGCGGTGGCGGCGAGCCCGAGGCCCATCGCGGCGGCCGGGTACCAGAGGGGGCGGGCGGCGGAGAAGTAGCAGCGGACGAGGGCGCCGACCATGGTCTGGCCGAGAAGGCCGAGCGCGTAGACCCGCATCACGGCGGCGGTGGCGGCCGTGTCCGTACGGCCGAACTCCCCGCGCTGGAACAGCAGTTCGACGATCTTCGGGGCGGCGGCGATCACCACGGAGGTGCCCGCGAGGACCACCACGGCCGCGAGCAGCAGATCCCGCTCGACCCGCCGCCGTGCCTCCTCCGGATCACCCGCCGCCAGCGCCCGCGCGACCACCGGGAAGCTGACCGTGCACAGCATCAGCGACAGGATCATCGGCAACTGGGCGATCTTCTGCGCGTAGTTCAGGTGCGAGATCGCCCCCGCCGGCAGCGGCGCGGCGAGGAACCGCTCGATCAGCGTCTGCGACTGCCGGACCAGCGAGAAGACGACCACCGGCGCGATCAGCCCCACGACGACGAGCCGCCCGGCCCCGCCGCCCTCCGCCACCAGGGCCTCCGGCTCCCGCGAGGGCACCGGCCGCGCCCGCAGCTCCCGCAGCAGCGCCGGCGCCTGCACGAGCACCATGAGCACCCCGCCGACCGCCACCCCCGCGGCGGCCGACCGCACCCCCCACGCCCCGCGGAGCAGCACCATCGTGCCGATGATCCCCACGTTGTACGCCACGTAGATCGCGGCCGGCGGCAGGAAGACGTGGTGCGCCCGCAGCGCCGCCGAGCAGTACCCGACCAGCGCGAAGGTGAGCACACAGGTCGCGGTGAGCCGGACGCAGTCCACCGCGAGCCCCGGATCGGGGAGCCCGGGCGCGAGCAGCGAGACGACCGCGGGGGCGGCGGCGATCAGGGCGGCGGCGACGATCCCCACCGAGAGCACGAGCCGGGGCAGGGTCCCCCGGACGAGCTCCCGCACGGGATCGCCGAACAGGCTCCCCGAACGGCGGGCAAGGGCTCGCGAGAACGCCGGGATGAGGATCAGCGCCATGGCGTCCTCGATGAGCAGTGTGGACGCGAACTCCGGCACCGTCCACGCCACCAGGAAGGCGTCCGTCTCGGCGCCCGCGCCGAAGTACCCGGCGAGGATCTGGTCCCGCAGGAGCCCGAGCACCGCCCCGGCGGCGGTGAGTCCCGCCGTCACGGCCGCCGCCCTGGCGAGGAACCCCCGCCCCGCCCGCGCCTTCACCCGCGCGTGCGCCCGCCGCCCGGTGCGCGGGGGCGGCGGAGCGGTGAGCGTGGTGGTGGCCGCCGGAGGTACGACCTCCGGCCCCGCGCCCGCTTTCGTACCACCGCCCCCCGGCAGCACGGCGGCCCCCGGGGCGCACGGGGAGTCCGTGGCGCCCGGGGGCATGGGGGACCAGGGGTCGGTCAGGGGCCCGCCGCGCGGCGGGCACGGCGGGGCGGCCCCGCCGCCGGCCCCCGGGGGCGCGACACGCGCGTCCGTGGGATCCGGCGGACCGCCCCACGGGTCACGCACCGCGCACCTCCACCGGACCCTCGGCGTCGGGCGCCAGCGCCCACCAGGCCGCGAGGCCGAAGACCACCGACATCAGCACCGTCGACGGGCCGCCGATGTCCGCGTAGAAGAAGTCGATCAGCTGCCAGGCGAGCAGCCCGCTCGCGACCAGCGCGCAGTCCGCGCCCGCCCGGCGCCGCCGCAGCGCGGCCACGAGCAGCGCCAGCCAGCTGCCCGCGAGGGCGAGCAGCCCGATCAGCCCCTGCTCGCCGAGGACCAGGAGGTACATGTTGTGCGGGGAGAGCAGCGGCTGCTTCCGGAAGCCCGCGCCCGCACCGGCCGTGTCGCTGCCGGAGGAGAGCGCCACCGAGGCGTTCGAGTCCCGGTACTGGGGGAAGCCCTTGAGCCCCACCCCGGTCAGCGGCTCGGAGCGCCACATCCGCCCGGCCGCCGCCCACATCGTGTACCGGTCCGTCACCGACTGGTCCGGCGCCGCCGTCACCCGCGTGATGCTGGTGACCCGCTCCTCCACCATCGTCGACCCGACCCCGAACCCGCCGACAAGCACCACCGCCAGCGCGCCCACCGCGAGCGCCACCCGCGCCGCCCGGCGCACCCCGCCGAGCAGCAGCTGGATCCCGCAGGCCAGCACGGTCGCGATCCACGCGCCCCGGCTGAAGGACAGCACCAGCGGCACCACGAGCAGCCCCACGCAGACGAGCGCGGCCGTCCGGGCCCGCCCCGGGCCGCTGCCCAGGGCCAGACCGACCACGGTCACCAGGCCGTACGCGACCACCGTCGCCATGCCCATCACGTCGGTCGCCCCGAAGGTGCCGACCGCCCGGATGTCCTCCCCCTGGTACGAGGCGCCGGTCCCCGTCAGGTACTGCGTGACGCCCACCGCGCCCTGGAGCAGCGCGAGCCCCACGAGGCCCCACGCCACCACCGCGAAGTCCCGCCGGTCCCGGATCATCAGGAGCACGGCCGCCGGGACCAGGACGAAGACCTGGAGGTAACGGGCGACGCCCGGCAGGCTGGAGGCCGGGTCGTTCGAGGTGATCGCGGCCAGGCACACCCCGAACACCGGAAGGCCGAGGACGACCGCCGCCGTCCGGGTCAGCGGCCGGGTGCCGCCGCGCAGGATCCGTACGAGACAGATCAGCACGAGGAGACCGGAGGCCGCGTCGGCGACCGTGCCGGTCCCGCCCGTCCCGCCCTGCGCCCCGCCGGAGCCGGGCACGAGGAGCAGCCCGATCACCGCCAGGACCGGGGAGAGCGCCCCGGCCCGGCGGGCCCAGTCCCGGACGTCCGGGACCTCCGCGAGGCCCGGCGCCGTCGTCACGGCCGTGGCCATCCTCAGCTCCCCGTCGGTCGGAGCAGCCCGGCCGCGGTGCGGATCAGGATGCAGACGTCCTGCCAGAGCGACCAGTGGTCGATGTAGTGGTTGTCGAAGCGGCAGCGGTCCTCGATCGAGGTGTCGCCGCGCAGCCCGTGCACCTGTGCCAGACCGGTGAGCCCGACCGGCATCCGGTGGCGGGCCGCGTACCCGGCGTGGATCTTGCTGAACTGGGCGACGAAGTACGGGCGTTCGGGACGCGGACCGACCAGGCTCATGTCGCCGCGGAGCACGTTCCACAACTGCGGCAGCTCGTCGAGCGAGGACTTCCGCAGGATGCGGCCGGCCGCGCTCATCCGCCGGTCCCCGGCCACGTTCCACCGGGTCGCCGACTCCGTCTCGTCCGAGGGCCGGAGCGTACGGAACTTCAGCAGCGTGAAGTGGCGCCCGTGCTGGCCCACCCGCTCCTGCCGGAACAGCACCCCGGGCCCGTCCGAGAGCCGCACCGCGAGCGCGCACACCGCGAGCACCGGCAGCGCGAGCACGAGCGCCGGCAGCACGAGCACGACGTCGAGGACCCGCTTGGCCCGCACCCCGCCCCGTTCGGCGGGCGTGATGAGCCGCCGGCGCGCGTATCCCCACACGTGCTCGCCCATCGGCCCGTCCTGCCGCTCCCCGCCGACCCGCCAGGTCGTACAGCCGTAGTGCTGGAAGAGGGTCACGAGCTCGGGCTCGTCGGAGAGGAACACCGCCTCGCGGACCGTGTTCTGGATGACCGCCCGGTGGATCTCCTCCGCCGTCGTCAGCAGCGGCAGCCCCGGCTCAAGGGGTCGCTGCTCGCCGACGGTCGCGTCCGGCAGCCCCACGACGCCGACCGGCCGCATCCCGTACTCGGGGTGCTGGACGGCCGCCGCCGCGAACCGGCGGGCCGCCGCGGGCGGGCCCACCACCAGCGCGGACCGGGGCCGCTCCCGGGCGATCCGCCGCCCGCGCGCGAGCAGCACCGCCCGCAGCACGGCCACGACCCCGACGTGCACGCCGTACGCGCCGCACAGCCGCAGCGGCCCGATCGCAAGGGCCGGCGACCAGGCCGCGGCACCGGCCGCCGCCACGCACCACACCACCCCGGCCCGGGAGGCCAGGGCGGGCAGCTCGTCGAGGAGCCGCACGTGCGCCGCCGGCCGGTGGAGCCCGCCGCGCCCGTGGAGGACGAGCAGCAGCGCGGCGACCGGAAGCAGCAGCCGCGGATCCCGGTGGGCGGGGCCGAGCAGCGCGGCACCGGCGAGCACGGCCAGACAGTCGACGGCCCGCAGCACCCCCGTCCCGGGACCCGGCCGTACGGCCGTCCGGCGGCGCGGCGGCGCGAGCCGGCCGGACAGCCGCCGCCGGGGGAGGAGCGAGGCAGGACCGAAGGCCGGGCCCGCGACGGGCCACGGCCCGGGAGAGGAGGGGACGCTGGTGCTTTCCGTGGTCACTGCGCAATCGGCTCTCTGTGCTCGGTGCCCCGCACTCCGGCCACCTCGCGGTAGATCTCCGCGACGGCCGCTCCGGTGCGCCGCACATCGAATCTGTTGAGGACGTGCTCGTGGGCCTCCCGGCCCAGGCGGTGCCGCAGCTCCGGCCGGCCGAGGAGGCGGCCGAGAGCGGCGGCGAGGGCGGCCGGGTCCTCGGACGGGACCAGGCACGGGGCTTCGTGGCCGGGCGGCAGGCTCTCGCGGGCGCCGTCCACGTCGGTGACGACCACCGGCCGGCCCGCCGCCATCGCCTCAAGGGGTGCCAGGGCCATGCCCTCCCAGCGGGACGGCAGTACGACGACGTCCGCCGCCCGGTACCAGGGGGCGGTGTCGCCCACGGCGCCGGTGAACCGCACCGACGGGCCGGCGGCGGCCCGCAGCCGTTCCTCGTCCGGCCCGTCGCCGACCAGTACCAGGCGGGCGGCCGGCACCTCGGCGAGGACCGCGGGCCAGGCGGCGAGCAGCACGTCCTGGCCCTTCTGCCGGCAGAGCCGGCCCACGCACACCACGGTGGGCGCCGGGTTCCCGGCGGGCCCGCCGGTCGCGAACCGGGCCACGTCCACCCCGTTGTGCACGACCGACCAGGCCGCCACGACCCCGGCCTCCTCGCCGGTACGCCGCTCCGCCTCGCTCACGCACAGGATCCGGTCGGCCCAGCGGGCACCGAACCGCTCCCAGCGGCGGGCGAGTTCCGCGGTGGTGCCGGTGACGGCCTCGAAGGACCAGGCGTGCGGCTGGTACACGGTCGGGATCCGGCCGCGCACCGCGAGCCGGGCGCACAGGCCCGCCTTCGCCGAGTGCGCGTGGACGAGCCCGGGCCGGACGGCCCGCACCACCCGGGCGAGCTCGCGGGTCTCCCGGAGCAGCGCGGGACCGGGCTCGCGGCCGGCCCGCCAGTCGTGGACCTCGGTGTCCCCGGCGCGCAGCTCGGCGGCGAGGGCGGTGCCGGGCGGGCAGGCGACGACGGGCCGCAGCCCGGCCGCGCGCTGGGCGCGCACCAGGTCGACGACGACCCTGGCCACCCCGCCGTCGCCGGGCTGGACCGCGTGAAGGACGGTGACGGACCCGGAGTCCGCCTCGATCGGCGCCCGCACGTCAGCGCCGTACGTCCGCGGTGTCCCAGGCGGGCGGAACCGCGCGCGAAAGCGCGCACGACACGCCGCGACGCACGGCAAGAACCGCTGAATTCCGCATACAGGTTCTCCGCTTTTTTGTCGAGAGAAGGAAGGGAAGACCCGTGAAGACAGGGTGAGGGGGAAGGGGAGTTGTCATCCGCACAAAATGGGTGAACGCGCGGCGGGCCCGGAAGCAACGTTCGGGAACGTTATAACCCCGACGCGGAGCGATAGTAAGCATTAGATGCCTGGAAACCCTAACTCCCGTATCCGTGCGGCAGGTTCCTCGTTGAGCGTGTTGCGCCATTCCCCGCCCCGTCCCCCGAATGGCCCTCCGCCAAGCCAAAGATCGGTTGAACGTCACCCGTTCGGGAGAGCAACCGATGAAAATCCGGCGCGTTGTTGAGGGAGCCGGGCCGAACAGTCCGTGCAGTCCGAGTTGAAAATCGATCGAGGAGAACTTCTCCATGTCCCGTATCGCGAAGGCCGTTGTCCTGACCGTGGGTGCCGCCGCCGCGGTCGCCGGTACCGCCGGTGCCGCCGCCGCCGACTCCATCGCCGAGGGCGCTGCCGTGAAGTCCCCCGGTGTCGGCTCCGGCAACGTCGTGCAGGTCCCGATCCACATCCCGGTCAACCTCTGCGGCAACACCGTGAGCGTCATCGGTGCGCTGAACCCGGCCTTCGGCAACACCTGCGTCAACGCCTGATCTCGCACGTCGGATCGGTCCTTCCGAAGCCGGTGCGCCCACCCTCTCGGGTGGGCGCACCGGCTTTTCCCTTGCGGCCACTGGGTCGGTACTCGTTCGGACGCACCCCCGTGCGCCGTCCGGTGCAACGGCGCACGCCCCTTCCGGGGGCAGGTCGGAGGGGTGGATTCACCCGAACGGAGGCGTGGCGCTCAGTAGCTCCGTGGTTGCAGAGCGCTATGCCTGCAGGCACGGTGGGAGAACTGTTGTCCGACGCATAAGGAAAAGGAACACATATGCGTCCCCTGGCTTCACGCCGCCTCACCGCCCTGGCGATATCCGCCGCCATCACCCTCGGCACGGCGGGACCCGCCGTCGCCGGCGAACACCACCCGTCCCGCGCGGCCGACCGTGCCGCCCACGCCCCGCTCCCCGACGCGGCCGCGCTGCTGACCCGGACCAAGGCCCTCGGCGACCTCGGCGGGGTGACGGCCCCCGTGACCGAACTCGTCACCGCAGCCCTCAAGGCCGATGAGGGCCAGGTCCCCGCGGCCGACGCCGAGGCCCTCAAGGCCGAGATCCAGGCCGCCGTCGACCGGGCGAAGGAGGCGGCCCCCGCGCCGCTGCCGGAGACGCCGACCGCCCCGGAGGCGCCCACCGCTCCGGAGCTGCCGGTCACCCCGGAGGCGCCGACCGCTCCGGAGCTGCCGGTCACCCCGCCCGTCGTGGAGACCCCGGCCGAGCTGCCGGTGAAGCCGCCGGTCGCACTGCCCGTCGCGGCCGTGAAGGCGGAGAAGGCCGGAGTGCCGGCGCAGGCCGTGAAGGCGGCCCCCGCGGACGTGGTGGGCGATGCCCTCGCCTCCGTCGAGAAGGCCGTCGCCGCACTCCTCGCCGCCGTCACCTCGGGGAACGTCGCCGGAGTCGTCCCGCAGGTCACGGCCACGCTGACCTCCCTGGTCAACCTCGCCCTCGCCACCTTGCTCGGCAGCGGTCTGCCCGCGCCGGACCTGCCGGGCCTGCCCCAGCTGCCCCCGCTTCCGGTGGAGGTCCCGGACCTGCCGGTCGACCCGCCGGAGCTGCCGGTCGATGCGCCGGAGCTGCCCGTCGATGCCCCGGAGCTGCCGGTCGATGCGCCGGAGCTGCCCGTCGATGCCCCGGAGCTGCCGGTCGATGCGCCGGAGCTGCCGGTGAAGCCGTCGCTGCCGGTCGGCTGACCCGCGCCCGCACCCGACCCGTACCGGTCCGGCCTCCCGCCGGGCCGGTACGGGTCTGCGCGCGTCCGGTCACCTCATCGGGAAATCGCACCGGTCCCCTTCGATCGGGTGCAGTGTCGAGAAATCCTTCCTCCCGGAGTTTCCGGGGAGCGCACCTCTCGTTACAGAAGGCAGAACGACACGCGGGAATTCCTCAAGAAGCCTGCGTGGAAAGTGACTTGAAAGAACAGCGGAAGGATTCTCCCCATGAAGCCCACCAAGGTCGCCGCGGCCGTCGCCGGTTCGCTCATGGCCCTCGGCGTCGCCACCCCCGCCATGGCCGCGGAGGCGATGACCCCGACCAGCCTCAACGGCGGCCTGGAGGCGATCGCCGCCAACGGACTGAAGTCGGACGTGCTCAGCAGCACCACCGAAGGTTCCCCGGTCAAGAGCGTCACCGACACCGCGACCCAGCTGAACCAGACCGGCAAGGGCCTCCCGCTGCTCGGCGGCCTCCCGGCCAACCCGCTGGGCGGCTGATCGAATGATTTTCTGACCGGTCGCCGTGTGGCCTCGACACCACACGGTGTGCCGCTCCCTACTCTCAGGACCGTCCCGCACGAACTCAGCGCGGTGACACGGCCGGTCGGAGCGAGGGGGGATCCTCGCCGGTCTCTCCCTTTCTCCCGAGGAAGAGCGGTATGCGGTCCATCATCAACAGGAAAGTACTCACCGCGGCGGCAGCGACCGGCTTGCTGTCGCTGACCGGCGGCTTCGCTCTGGCCGCGAACTCGCACCCCGGCACGGGCGACACGCCGGGCCCGGGCAACGGCCAGGCCCACGCCCCCCTTTCGCCGGAACTCTGCGGCGCGAACATGGACCTGGGCGATTACGTCGCATCGGTCGTCGGAGACCTCTGCGCCCACGCGACGGGGGAACCCGACGGCTACGGCGACGAGCCCGGGAAGCCGACCCACCACCCCACCACGAAGCCCCCTCACACTCACCCGCCGACGACTCCGCCGGGTGAGTGCGAGGAGGGTGAGCCGGGGTGTGAGCCCACCACGCCACCGACGACGACGCCTCCGACCACTCACCCGCCGACGACTCCGCCGGGTGAGTGTGAAGAGGGTGAGCCGGGGTGTGAGCCCACCACGCCACCGACGACGACGCCTCCGACCACTCACCCGC
>NZ_JASCXN010000035.1 GCF_030010625.1 Streptomyces sp. CC208A
TACAGCGGGAACTTCTGTGGTTCAGAGTATGCAACGGCCCGCCACAAAGAGTGACGGGCAGTTACATAGAAGGCGCCTAAGTGGCTGGACTTGAATCTCTAGAGGGACGCATCATTCGTAAACCCTAGCGGCCAACACCATCCGGCCAATCAGTTTCCAGTCTGGAATGTCGGGAGTCATCTCGCCGCGCGCAGAGAACCATCCTGGGCAATCCGTCACCCAAGCGGACCACGCTGACAGGAAACTTTCCAGGGAATCGTTTTCCCATGCCTGGGGGTTGGATTTGAGGTCTTCGGTTGCAAGTCTCAGGAATTCGGCGAGCTCCTCTCGGGTCTCGATTCCCTCAACCATTTGCTGAATATCGACCATTCCTTCACCTGACCCTGATTGAGGTTCCTTCGTTTTGGGTCGTCATTTTCCAGCTCTCGCTGGAGACTTCCTGGGGCGTGGCTCGCCTGAAATTGATCGGGATATTTGCCTCTTTGAATACATAGAGCCTTCGATTGTCCAGGGTGTAGATCTTCCCTTCGTGCTCGAATATTCGAATAGCCGGGAAGTCGTTAGCTGTCGCCCGGCCTGCCTTCAGGTCATCTATTGCCTGAGTGAAGCTCTGCCCGTCCTTGAAGGAGCCCTTGATGCTGTCCTGAGAGTATCTCACTGCCTTGGGGGATATCGAACCGGCGGCAGGGAGGCGCGCAAGTCCGGCGGGGCCGGGGCGAGGTCCTCCGGGGCCTGCTCCGAAGGGGAGAATGGGAACAATATTGAGCTTAGGCTTGCATGCGATCCCTGGTGTGCACGGGTAATCAGGCTCAGGTTCTCCATCCCCCAGGACGGATCGGAGTACGGCGGTGAACTTCTCCCACCAGTTAACTTTCGTAAGGGGGCCGTGAGGTGTAGGGGGTGTTTTGAACCCCGGGCAGTTGCTGCCTCCGATCGTGGATCCACACTCCCCGGACCTCGAGGAGGATGAATTCGCTGCAGCTATCTGATCCTGACAGACTCTATTGCAAGTTCGATCGAAGCTATCGCCGCTTGAGGTGGATTCGTTATTGGTGCCACCGCTCCCTCCTTCATTAGGTGTGGGTGAATAGACGTAGTTGTTGGTGTACGAGCTTTCTGCCGGAGTGTTGGAGTTGCCGTACGCGCTGGCTATCTCTCGCAGGCCCGTGGGGTCGGACAAGGTGATGGGGCTGTTGCTCGCGTAGCTGTAGCCGTTGAGCGACTGCGGCAGGTCGAGGCTGAGGATCGGGTCGACGCTGATGAACTGGCCGAGGTTGGTGTCGTATTCGCGGGCGCCGATGTGGGTGAAGCCGGTGGTGGTGTCGATGTCGCCGCCTACGAAGCCCTTGGCGCTGGGCCAGAAGTAGGGGGCGGCGCCGCGCTGGCCGCCGTACGGGAGGGTCTTGCGGCGGTTGGTGGCGAGGCTGCTGGCGGAGATGGACAGGGTGTTGGTGTTGTGGTGGTCGGAGACCAGGAGGCCGACCCTGTTGTTGTCCTTGCTGGTGCGGATCGCCGAGCCGCCGGGGACGCTGTAGTAGCGGGTGCCGTTGGTGAGGGCGGCGGGGGTGGTGCCGGCCTTGCGGGTGAGTTCGAGTTCCTGGCCGCCGGGGAGGTAGAGGGTGGTCTTGGCCGGGTCCCGCTTGATGATGCGGGTGCCTTCGGCGTCGTAGAGGAACGACGTGGTCTGGCCCGAGACGGTGGAGGTCTTGAGCTTGCCCTCCTCGGTCCAGGTCAGGTCCTGCACCGGGCCGCCGGCCGGGGCCTTCTTGATGAGGTTGCCGGTGGCGTCGTAGGTGTAGGTGTCGGTTCCGGTCGCGCCGCCGGTGGCGGTCACCGAGCGGACGGCGTGGGCCTGGGCCGCGCCCGCGGTGGTGGGGTAGGTGTAGGTGCGGGTGGTGTTCGCGGCGATCGGACCGGCCTTGTACTGGGTCTCGGTCTTGCGCTGGCCGGTGTCGGTGAAGGTCCAGGACGTCCGGTACGGGTCGGTCGTGCCCAGGTTGGGGGTGCCGGTGCCGTTGACGGACTTGGTGGCGCAGGCGTCACCGGAGGTCCAGGCGTCGGTGAGGCGGCGTGCCCAGTCGTAGGTGAAGCACTGGTCGTCGATGACCGTGCCGTCGTTCTGGGCGTCCCGGATGGAGGTGATGTTGCCGGCCGGGTCGTAGCCGTAGGTGATGTAGGACAGGGTGGCGGGGCCGGTGGCCTCGCGGTTGATCTGGTTCTTGACCAGGCGTCGGGTGGAGTTGTCGTAGGTGAGGGTCTGGGTGACCAGCTTGCCGAGGTTGCCGAGCTGGGCCTGGGCGAGTTCGCCGAAGGGGGTGTAGCCGGCGCCACGCAGGTAGGCGTGGTCGAGCGAGCTGTCGACGATGGCCAGCGTGTCGTTCGAGCCGTAGTGGTTGTTGACCGTCTCGGTGGGGAGGGCGGTCGTGGCGTTGGTGTTGGTGGTGCTGTAGGTGGCCGTCTTGGGCAGGCCGCTCACCGGGGTGGCGGTGGTGGCCACGGTGTAGGTGCCGGCGAGGAGTTCCTCACCCGTGATGCTCGGGACCGTCACCTTCGTGCCCGTGGGCCGGCCGGCCGAGCTGTAACCGGTGACCTCGGTGGTGTAGGCGGCGCTCGCGTTGGCGGTGTCGTAGCGGATCGACTTGTGGGGCAGGCCCTTGCCGCCGGTGGCGGTGTCGTAGGTCCACTCGGCCAGCTTGGTGCCGGTGACGGATCCGGTGCGCAGGGTGGTCTTGCGGCCCAGCTCGTCGTAGGTGGTGGCCAGGGTGCCGCGGGCGTCGGTGACGGTGTCGAGGCGTCCGGCGGCGTCGTAGTGGTTGGTGGTCTGGCCCTTGTCGGGGTCGGCCGCGGTCAGCTGCCGTCCGCGCAGGTCGTAGGTGTAGCGCCAGGTGTTGCGACCTGAGGAGTCCGTGAGGGACGCGAGTCGGCCGGCGGAGTCGTAGGTGCGGGTGGTCTTCTCGTACTGGGTCGGCGCGGCGTCCGGGACCGGGTTGCGGTCCTTGTACTGGCGCTCCTCGATCGTGCGGCCACGGACGTCGGTGAGGGCGAGGGTGGCGGTGCCGCCGGCGGGCGGAACGCTGGCGGCCCAGAAGTCGCCGTAGGTGTGGGTGGTCTTCCACTTCTCCGCGTTCAGCGAGAGCTGGATGCTCTCCGTGACACGGCCACGCCCGTCGTACTTGTTCTGGAACGCCTGGGGAACGTCCTTCGGCGCCACGACGAACATGGCAGTCGTCGACACGGCGCTGCTGTTGTAGTACGGCGCGTAGGTGAGGTGAGCGCGGCCGTGGGTGTCGTAGAAGGTGTCACTGATGACGCGGCCGTTCACTCCGAAGGAGGGCGACTGGGTCTGACGGGCGCGCAGCAGCGAGTCGTAGTAGGTGACGCTGGTGCCCCACAGACCGTCTTCGTAGAGCTTCTTGGTGATGACGGTGGAGGGGACGGTCGAGGAGAGCTTGTAGGTGAACGTGGCGTTCGGCTGCAGGGTCTTCGCCCGGCCGGTGCTCCAGACCTTGGTCAGGCGGCCCAGGGTGTCGTAGTCGCTGGCGGAGGTGCGGCCGTTCGCGTCCGTCGTGCTCAGGGCGAGACCGCGCATGCCGTCGAGGGTGGTCGAGGACGTGTGGCCCTTGGCGTTGGCGACCTTCACCGTGGTCGGCTGGGCGCCGGTGGCGGGGGTGTAGGTGGTCGTGACGGGCTGGCCGTCCTGGCCCTTGGCGACGAGGACACGGCCGTACTGGTCGTAGGTGGCCTGGGCGGTGGTCTCCCACACGGGAGTGTTGTCGCTCTCGTGGCGGGCGAGCTGCTCGGCCTTGGTGGTGTTGGCCTTGCCCGCGTCCGGAGCGGCGCCGAGGGTCTTGCCGTCGTAGTAGGTGCGGGTGCGGCTGGTGACCTCGCCGGGGCCGGTCAAGCAGGCTGTGTTGTCGGCGGTGGTGACCTCGCTGGGGTAGCCGATCAGCCAGTTGGTGGTGTCCGGCGTGACGTAGTCGGTCACTGTGCAGCGGGCCTCGACGGTGCCGGCTCCGTCGTCGGTCTCCTTGGTGAGCAGACCGTAGGTGGTGTCGTAGGCGCGGGTGGTGGTGAGGGTGCGCCAGGTGGTGCCGTCGTCGAGGAGAGTGCTGCCCTTCTCGGTCACGGTGCCGGACAGGCGGGCCGTCTTCGCCGGCAGGGTGGGCGCGGGGGTGCCGGGCTTGTCGGGATCGGTGATGCCCTTGACCTGCTGGGTCGCCGTCGCCGCGGACTGCCAGGGGGTGTAGAGGGTCCTGGCGACGACCTTGCCGCCGGTGCCCTCGGTGTCGTACACGTAGGAGCCCGAGACGCGTCCGGCGAAGTCCTCGCGGTCGGTGATGCCGTTGATGGTGGAGACCGTGCGGGGGCTGCCGTCGGCGAGGGTGTCGCCGGCCATGCCGAGGAAGTAGGTCTTGGAGGTCTTCACCCGGTTGGTGTCGCCGCCGCTGTAGGTGCGGACGGTGGGGTAGCCGCGGAAGACGTTCCAGGTGCGGTGCTTGTCGAGGGTGAACTCGCTCGTGTCACGACGCCAGTGCGGGCCGTTGTGGTACGTGTACGAGGTGGTCTTGGTCTCCGAGCCGCTGCCACCAGTGGTGTCGTTCTCGTCGATGCGCCTGACGAGGTACTTGTTGAACCAGTCCTTGACCGGCTCGACCGCGCCGGCCGGGGTCCACCACGCGGGGTAGCACCGCATGTTGTTCGCATCAGGCGCGGGCAGGTTGGTCGGCGTGCAGTTCGAGGCGTAGTAGCTGACGAGGGTCTGGCCGCCGGTCTCGTTGGTGATCTTGGTGATGCGGTAGCGGTTGAGCGGGGGCCGGCCCTCGGCGGAGTCGACCCGGTTGGGCATGAGCTCGCCGGTGAAGAACACCTTGTTCAGCGTGATGTCCGCGGTGGGTCCGGCCTTGCCGGTGCGCTGGACGGAGTTGAGCCACATGGCCGGGGTGGAGGTGTCACCGGTCGCCGGGAAGGACTGGACGAGGGCCCAGCTGTCGACGGCGATCATGCTGGTGCCGACCAGGGAGAAGGTGTTGATGCCGGTCAGGCGCTGCTTCGACCAGAACGACGGGGACGCCTGAAGGCATTCGGTGCCCGAGGTGCAGTTCAGGTCGACAGGGGTGTCCGGCCAGTTCGCGGCGTTGGCCTTGGTGAAGGAGCAGTCGGTGGCGGTGCACCGGGGCGCGGTGGTGAAGGTGACGCGGCCGGCGGGGTTGGCAGTGGTGTAGACGGCGCCTGCGCGCAGGCCGTAGTCGATGCGGTTCAGGTATCCGCCGCGGGTGTAGGGCTGCGGGGCGGCCGTCTTGTTGTTCTGCGCGTAGTAGCCCTGCTCCTTGGTGTAGTAGAGGGCCATGGCGTTGCCGTGGGGGTCGACGACGTAGTCGAGGTTCCAGCGCCAGCCCTGCCGCTCGGCGGAGGAGGCGTAGTCGGTGGCGTGTCCCTGCTCGCCGGCGTGGTTGCCGTAGACGGGGACGGAGAAGACCGAGTTGGTCTCCGTCTTGCCGGTCTCCCAGCCGGGGAGGCGGTTCTTGCCGAACCAGTACTGGGTGCCGTCGAGAGTGGTGACCTTCCAGTACTCGGAGTCCTCGTCACCGGAGTTGTTCGGTTCGGTGTCGTAGATCCGCTCGACGCGGGAGCCGTTGTCGCTCTCGAGCTTCCAGACCTTCTTGCCCGCGTCCCAGACGAGTTCGGTCGAGGAGCCGTTGAGGGAGAGGGTGGCGTTCTCCGACTTCCAGCACAGGTCACCGGTCTTGGCGGTGTTGTTGCCGCCCTGCTTGTCGTTCTCGCAGGAGGCGTAGCGGCGCTCGATGAAGCCGGGGGAGTACTCCCAGCCCTCTCCGATCCAGGAGGACTGGTTGTTGGTCGACGCGGTCCGGCCGTCGACGGAGGAGGAGTTGTAGGACAGACCCACGTTCGGTACCAGGCCGCCGGGGGCGCTGGGGACGTCGATCGGCACGTTCCAGCCGAAGCCGCCGGAGTTGCCGCCCGCCGACCACGAGCCGGAGGGGGCGAGCGAGGTCGCCTCGTAGGAGCCGTCGCTGCCGCCGGTGTCGGCCGTGGCGGCCAGGACGGTGACGCCGGCCGCGCCGGCGGTGAAGGCCGTGGGCGCCGACGCCGCCGTGGTCTTCGCCGAGTCGTCCATGCCGGTCTTGACGGTCCTGGAGGACGCGGAGGCGGCAAGGGTGGCGGTGAGGGTGTGGTCGTTGGCGTTGTTCTCGGTGGCCAGAGGAGTCTGCTTGCGGCACTCGGGCTTGTCCGGAGTCGTCAGTGCGCACGCGGGCAGGGTGACCAGCCGTAGACGCGAGGGCCAGCCACCCGCGTAGGCGCCGCGAATGGCGCTGTAGTCGACCTCGACCTCGACCGGACCCGCGGACGCGGCCGTCGTGTCCGCGGGGCGCAACGTCATGAGCAGGCCGTCGACGCCGGCCGCACGAGCGGCGGAGCGGTCCTTGACCGAGACTTCCGTGCGACCGGGGGCCTTGCCGTTCTTCGCGCTCCTGCTGCCAGGTGCGGTCAGGCGGACAGGCAGACCGCCGACCTTCCGCGCTCCGGCTGATGAGGGCTGCGGGGTGATCTCCTCGGTGGCGGCGGTGGGCCAGGTGACAGCCGGTGCCTGCCATGGAGTGGACGGCCGAGGCTTCTTCTTCAGGCCCGCGGGCATGAAGTCGGTGCCGTCGACGGACTCGGTCTTCGGTATCGCCGGTGTACCGGCCTGTTCACCGGGAACGGCCCACGTCGGCGCGGTGAGCACGGAAAGGCTCATCGCCACGGTAAGGGCGCCGACTATTCCTGTCTGCCCCGGCACGCCCCTTCTTTGTCTTCTCCTGCGCCTGTGAAAGGGCATGGCAAAGCGACTTCGGAACACCATGAGAGAACCCCACCCCGGTTGTGCGTCAAGGATCGATGATCACGCGCATCCAACATGGCGCCAAGTGTCGGTGGCAACTGAAAACAAGGGTTGAGGCATTAGTTTGTCAGGTCGTGACCCCTTCGTTGTGAGGCCCCTTTCTGGAGTTTGGCCAAGCCGCCAACCAGGCATTATGTGAGCCAGCTGTGGGCAAAAGGCGCATCATGGAGGGGGTCTGTCACCTCTCGATGTACAGCTTCCCTGGAGCGTGTAGATCCACCTGAAATGGTTTATGCGAACCTGGTGCGCGCGTTTGGCGAGTCGCCGAGACCCGCTGATCTGAATGTCGGTCCGGCAGGTTAGAGTTCCCGGCCAAGGGGGAGCAGTAACAATTTTTCCGCCCGTTGGGCAACCCCATGCTCTCCGGAAAGGAACCAGTACATGAGCACCACCAGGCTCAGGCTCAGACGGGGGCGCAGAGCATTGGCTCTGGCGATAGCCGTGAGCGTGACGCTTCCGGCCTCAGTGGCCGTCGCCCTGTCCGACGCCTCTCCGGCAGCCGTGACCACGGGCGCGGAGGCGCCGTCGTCGCCGTCCGCGCTGCTTGAGGAGGTCGCCTTCACCGAGGCGGCCCGCACGGGCAAGGTCATCGAGATCCTCGACCGCCGGGAGGAGAGCACCGAGTTCTTCGCCAACCCCGACGGCTCGACCACCCGCCGCTCCTACGGCATCCCGAAGTGGACGCGGTACGACGGCATGTGGCGGCGGACCGACGCCAAGCTCGTGCGGAAGTCCGACGGTTCGGTCGAACCCGTGGCCCCCAGCTTCCCGATCACCTTCTCCGGCGGCGGCGACCAGCCGATGGCGACGATGGTCAAGCAGGGCAGGAAGCTCGCCCTGACCTGGCCGACCGCGCTCCCCGAGCCGGTGCTGGACGGCGACACCGCCACGTACCCCTCGGTCCTGCCCGGCGTCGACCTCCAGCTCATCGCCGAAGTCGACGGCTTCGCCCAGCACCTGGTCATCCACACGCCCGAGGCCGCCGCGGACCCGGCTCTGAAGAGCATCGAGCTCGGCCTGGTGACCGAGGGCGTCACCCTCACCGAGGCCGCCGACGGCAAGCTGCTGGCCAAGGACGAGGCCGGCGAGACCGTCTTCAGCGCGCCCAGCCCCAGGATGTGGGAACAGCCCGCGGTACCGGCCGAGGAGCCCGCCGAGGAGCCCGCCGAGGCGCCGGCCGGGACCACCTCGCGGACGGAGAAGCGTTCCTTCGCCGCCGGGCCGGCGCAGTCCGACAGCGTGTCTGAGAGCGCGCCCGAGAGTGCACCCGAAAGTGTGCCCGACAACGCGCCCGTCGGCGTGGAGATCGGCGACGGTGCGCTGACCCTGACTCCCGACGCGGACCTGCTGGCCTCCGCCGACCAGTTCCCGCTGGTCATCGGCCCGCCCTTCAGCGGCGGTGTCCGCGAGAAGTGGGCCGTGGTGTACTCGGCCACGCCCAACGCCGCCTACCCCAACGGCTCGGGCTGGAACTCGTCCAACCCGGCGGACGAACCGCGGGTCGGCTACAACGGCACCGGCGACACCCGGTCGTTCTTCGCCATGAACACCAACGGCCTCGAAGGCGCGACCATCAACAGCGCCACGTTCGCCGTCATCCAGACCCACTCCTGGGTGTGCGACTCGTCCGTCGGCCCGACCGAGCTGTGGTCCGCCGGAGGCATCGGGACCACCCCGACGTGGAACACCCAGGTCTGGGGCAGCAAGCTCGCCTCAGGTTCCTTCTTCGGGGGCAACGACACCTATTGCCCGGGGGACGTCGGGCACGACTTCACCAGCGACGCGCTGAAGGCCTTCGTCCAGAAGGCCGCCGACAACCGCTGGGGCACCACGACCTTCGGCCTGCGCACGCCGGACAGCTACCTGGGCAACACCAGGGCCTACAAGCGGTTCAAGAACAACCCGGTGCTCGAGGTCAACTACAACTACAAGCCCGTCGTCATCAGCAAGGCCGCCTATGAGGGCTACTACGTCGCGTCCGGCGACGGCAACGTCCCGGTCGCCTGCGGCGGACGCATCGGCAACAGCGGCATCAGCCTGACGGCCAAGGTGAAGGACCCCGACGGCGGCAAGGTCACCGCCAACTTCCGGATCAGGAACTCCAGCGGCACCTCCCTCAGCTTCGCGCCCAACTACAACTACGAAACTGTTGACGGGGCCGGCGAAGCCACCGTGACCATGCCTGTGGGCAAGCTGCCCAACGGCACGTACACCTGGACCGTGTACGCCACCGACACCGAGAACACCAGCAGCGCCGTGACGGCCCCGTGCTCCTTCTCCGTCGACCGCGTCGGTCCCGACAAGCCGGTGGTTGTCTACGACATGGACGGCACCCTGGCCGGAGAGCCTGGTGTACCCGCCATGAACGGAAAGCCCGAGGTACCCGGCGACACGTACACGGCCCGTGTCCCCCAGAAGTTCAAGTTCACCAACACGGTGAGCGACGTTGCCGGCTACTGCTGGGCGGTGGACCGTCCCTTGTCCGCGGCTTCGACACCCCGTTGCCCCAACGGCACCTGGGTCGACGCCGGCACAGACGCTCTGCACACCGCCACGGTGACCCTCACACCGGTCGCGAACCCCGTCAGCACGATCAACGTCGTCGCCTACGACAAGTTCGGCAACCGGTCTGAGCTCGCCGGCGGCGGCGACCAGATCAACCTCACCACGAAGCCGGTGTTCGTGTACGAGACCGATACCAACCCCGTAGACAACGAAAACGGACCCGACCGGCCGGGTGACCTCAACGGCGACGGCTTCTCCGACTTCGTCGCGACCGATCCCGACGGCAAGCTCTGGCTCTACGGCGGCAACGGCAACCTCAGCGCCCCGGCAGCCCGGCAGCTCGTCGGCACCGGCGGCTGGACCGGAGCCCTCATCGCCCACCGCGGCGACCTGAAGGGCATGAAGTACCGCGACTCGGCCCCCGACGGCTACGAGGACTTCCTCGTCCGCCTGCCCGACAACAAGCTCTACGTCTACCCCGGCAACGGCATGGGCACCCCGTGGGCCTACACCCGCAAGGAACTCGCCCCCCACCCCGCCATGGGTTCGGACTGGAGCGGTCTGCGTCAGATGCTCCTTCCCGGCAACATCGACGGAAAGCCTGGCAACGACCTCATCACCGTCGAATGCATCTGGGACGATGTAAAGCTTCCGCCGGAGCAGCGGAAGTGCGTCAACGCCCGTCTCATCCTGTACAGCGGCAATGGGATCGGCGGCGGCGGCCAGGACCACACCAAGCCCTTCGACTGGGGCAACCCCGTCGTCCTGGGCACCGGCGGCTGGCGCGACCTCACCAACCTCGCCGTCAGCGACGTCGACGGCGACTCCTACGCCGACCTCGTCGCCCGCGACCCCAGCGACGGCAAGCTCTACCTCTATCCCGGCTGCGTCAACGACGCCGTCTCCTGCCCCGGCAGTCCCTACAAGTTCCTCCCCCGCACCGTCTACGGCACCGGCGGCTGGAACCAGCGCCCCTATCTGACGTCTCCGGGCAACACGCAGGGCACCCTGAAGGACTACACGATCACCACGGAGCCCTCGCCGGAGCTTCCGCCCGGCCCTGACAACGAGGCCAAGACCTACAACTTCAAGCGGTTCATCCCGACCGCAGGCCAGGAAGCCGGTGACATCTGGGCCACCACCCCGGCGGACCCGAACACCCCTGTCAACTACGTCGACGCCGCGGGCAACGCGAAGAGCATCCTGTGCCCCACCGGATGCCTCCTCATCTACCCCGGTGCCAAGACCGCCCACAGCGCACCCCGCCTCGCGGGAACCGCCGGCTGGGCCACTACCATCCGCGGCATCTTCTAGCCGACCACCGGCCCTGACGAACCAGGCGTGCCATGCCCTCCCGAGGCATGGCACGCCTGCCGCCCATGGGCCCCTCCACCATCAGCGCGACCCGGCCGGAGCGCACCTCGGGCCACAGTCGCTCCGCACTCCCGCAAAGGACACACATGAGACGTCTCACCCGCCGCGCGGCCACGCTCTTCGCGGCTGGCGGCATCCTCTCCACGGCCGCCTTGCTCAGCCCGCCCACCGCCGTCGCCGCCGACGAGCTGAAGCTGTCGGGGTACGACGTGGTGGCGGGGCCGGGCTCGGTGCCGCGGTTCTACCCGATCGTCGAGTCGGGCACGACCTTCTGGGGGAAGGTTGTCGTCACGGTCGGCACGAAGCCGATGACTGATCCGGCGGGCGCGGGGGCGGGGCTTCCGAAGGGCTACGTCTCCCACGCCAACCACTGCACCCAGGCCGCCGGGTACACGGGTGTCTTCGTCTGCGAGGGGTCGACGTACCAGCAGCCCGAAGCCGTTGTCCCCGCCGACGCCGCCGACACCACCCTGTACTGGGGCTTCGCGTACATGGCGTCCAACGGCGACCTCGCCACGGCCGTGAAGGAGGCCCGTAGCGCGGGCAGCCTCCCGGCGTCCGGGAGCCGCGGCACCGCCAAGGTCACGGTGAAGTCCGCCGCTTCCGCCGCCCTCAACACCGTCGGCTTCGACACGCCGCCCGTCCCGAACGGTGGCACGGTCCGCCAGCGGCTCCGTGTCCACGCCGCGGACGCTGGAAGGATCGCCCTCCGCTTCACCATGGCCGAGGGACAGCTGCTCAGGGGCACGTCGGCCATCCACCTCGGCAGCCCGACCTCTGATACGGGTGCCGAGTGCTGGGTGCCCGTCTCCGAAATCGGCTGGGGGGCCGGGGCCGGGGCCAATTTGCTCTGCAAGCTCGAACCCGGTGATCACGTCATCAGTTACGACCTCACCAGCGGGCCGGGCCAGTACGCCCAGAAGTACGTGGCCTACACCGATTACGACCTCTACACCACGGTCACTCCTCCCGAGGCCGACGTCCGCCAGACCAGCGCCCCGTTCGCCGTCCAGGGCACCCCCGTCAAGCCCTGGCACGGTCTCCACGCCCGCGACACCACCGGCAGGCTGTGGGAGTACACCGGAACCCGCAGCGCCGCTGCTCCCTTCCGCAGCCGGCATGCGGTCGGCCCCGGCTGGCAGACCTACGACACCGTCACCTCCCTCTCCCCCTACACCCAGGGGCCCTACACGCAGGGTGTCGTGAAGCCGTCCGCCGCCACGCGCGGCCTGGGCGATCTCGTAGCCCGGGACAGGGCCGGTGTGCTCTGGTACTACGACCGGCAGATCGGCTACAGCGGTGGCACCTACATGCCCCGCGTCCGCGTCGGCGCCGGCTGGAACATCTACGAGCGGATCACCGGTGCTGGCGACCTCGACGGCGACAAGCTCGTGGACCTGGTCGCCCGCGACAAGGCCGGTGTCCTGTGGTTCTACAAGGGCACTGGCATCCAGACCAGCGGAGCCCGGTTCAAGGCGCGGGTGAGGATAGGCGGCGGCTGGCAGGTCTACGACCGGCTGGTCGGTGGTGACGACCTCACCGGTGACGGCCGTGCCGATCTTCTGGCTCGCGACAAGGCCGGTGTGCTGTGGCTGTACCGGGGTACGGGCAGGGCCACGGCGCCGTACGCCGCCCGGGTGCGGGTCGGTGGTGGCTGGCAGGGGTACGACCAGCTCGTCGTCACCGGTGACCTCACCGACGACGGCCGGGCGGACGTGGTCGCGCGTGACCGGTCGGGTGTCCTGTGGCTGTACCGGGGCACGGGCAAGGCGGCCGCGCCGTTCGCCACCCGCGTCCGGATCGGCGGCGGCTGGAACACGTACAACCACCTCTTCTGACGCCCTCGTGCGAGCGGCGCCACGACGGGCCGGGCGTCTCGTCCCCGGTCAGGGGCGGGATGCCCGGCCCGTCGGCCCGTGCCGCCGATCGGCAGTGGGACTGAGGCCGGTCGGTCACGGGCGGGAGGTGCGGGTGGGCGGCTGCGGTTGCGGCTGCGGGGTGGGCGTGCGGTCGTGTACGCCGAGGACCACGCGGGACTCCACGCGGGACTTTCCCGCGCGGGTGAGGCGGAGGGAGACGGTGGCGGTGAGCAGGGCCAGGAGGGTCATCGCGGCGCCTGCCCAGGCGGGGGAGGCGTAGCCGAGGCCGGCGTCGATGACGGTGCCGCCGAGCCAGGGGCCGCCGGTGTTGCCGAGGTTGAAGGCGGCGGTGGTGGTGGCGCCGGCGAGGGTGGGGGCGACGCGCCCCGGGTGAACGACCGCCGCGTGGACGACGCCACGGGCGAGCGCAAGCGGTTCTCCTCCAGGATCCTGACCCCGTGGTGCCGCAAGTCCCCGAGGATCTCCGGGGTCCTGCCGCTGCTCTATCTGCACGAACTGTCCTCGGGCGACTTCGTCCCGGCGCTGGAGCAGTTCCTCGGCTCGACGGCCGGGCTGTCGCCAGCCACCGAGAGCCGGCTGACCCGGCAGCGGCAGGACGACCACGCCGCCTTCCAGGAGCGTGACCTGTCGGACCGCGACTTCGTCTACGTGGGGGCGGACGGCGTGCACCCCAAGGTCCGGCTCGGCCAGGCGCACTCCTGTGTGCTGGTGCTGCTCGCAGTCCGCCTCGACGGCACCAAGGAACTGATCGCGCTCGCGGAAGGGCTGCGGGAATCCACCGAATCGTGGGCCGGCCTGCTGCGCGACTGCCGCCGGGGCATGCGCGACCCCGAACTCGCCGTCGGCGACGGCGCGATGGGCCTGTTGAAGGTCCTGGCCGAGGTGTTTCCCGCCGCCATCAAGGTGACGGACGAGGAGGCGGGGACGCCACCGGCCACGGGCTCCCCCGTTCCACTGATGCCGACGTACTCGCCCAGCCCCGGCGCACCAGACGCGGGTCCCTCTACGTCCGCGCCCCTGTCTCACCTGTCGCCGCGGCCTCCATGCCACCTCCACCTCCACCACCGCCATCGGCCGCCCCGTCCCGCCGCAGAACGCGCCGAGGCTGATGGCCGTTCGGCCGCCGCCGCTGCCCCCCGGGCCGCCGGTGTTCTCCCGCCCCGCAGGCGCGGGCCGGTCGACTCCCGTGGGTCGTCGCGCGGCAGAGAGGGGGCCAGGCCGCGCGGCAGGACTGTTTCCTTAGCTGTGAAACGGCCGTGCCGAGGCACACGAGTGGGTCACACTGAGTGTTCGCAAGCAGGCAGAAAGTATCGGCTGGAGCGGCTGGTGTCCGGGGTTCGTCGGCCGGCGTCCCCGATGACGGCGGCTGTCCGGGGCAACGGATCAAGGGAGTGCACATGATGGTGGAGGTCGGAACGCAGCGGGAACGCGTCGCGGGGCGGGTCTGGACGGTGCGCCTGGCCCCTCACGGCCTCCCTTCTGCCGGATCGGTGAGGCTCTCCTGCTCCCGCCCGGCCTGCGCCGACGAGCGCTTTCCCGACGCCACCGCGGGGCGCAAGGCCGCGATCGGACACGTCAACGCGCACCTGGCGCGCATCCGCGCCGGCGGAGGTCCGCACGGCGAGGCGTGGTGCGCCTGCCGCGCCGCCGACTGCACGTGGCACACCCCCGACGCCGGGCGGCGTGACGGGGCGCGGCCGCCGGCGGGAGCGGTGCGGTGCGGGGGGCCGGTGGTCCTGACGGTGTACGCGGACCGGGCCGGAAGGCTGTGGCGGATCGCGGAGACGTGCGCGCGCTGCGCGGCCGCCATCCCCGGCTGCCGGGTCCTGGACACCGCGGCGGCACCGCACCGCACCGCACCGGCCGAAAGCCGGCGGGCGGCAGAAGAGCCGGTGCGGGGACGGCAGCACGCGGGCGGCGCGGCCGGGAGCACGACGGCGGTCTTCTCCGACCACGCCCCCTCTCCCGCCGCCGTCGGCGCTCCTTCGGCCACCGGCCCGGTTTCGCTCCCGCGGGCCCGTCCCGGCACACCTCCGGGAGCCTCCCGGCGGGCGAAGCGGTGGGGGAAGATCGCGCAGCGGACCGTGCCGCACGACCTCGAGCCCGATGTCCTGCGCCTGGAGCTCATCGAGCTCGGGGACGCGTTCCGTGCCTACCAGCAGCGCCCCGAGCCCGACCTCGCCCTGCTGGCCGAGCTCCACGAACGCAAGGCCCGCGCCTTCCGCCTGTGGGCCGACGTGAGCGGCGACAACTCCCTGCGCCACGAGGCCGAGCGCGCCGAGAAGGCCGCGCAGACCACCCGCGAGATGGACGCCAACCGCACCGGCCGGCCGGTCGGCGGCGCTGCGGGCGACGGGCCGGTAGTGGAACGGCTGCTGACCCGGACCCAGGCCGTGCACGCCCGTGCCGCGCTCGACCACCTCACCGCCCACTCCCCGTACCCCGAGGCCGAGGTACGCCTCGCGGTGTTCATGCTCACCCTGCGGGCCGCGAAGGCCGGCACCGGGAACGTCACCGGCCAGGACCTCACCGGCTGGCTCCCGGGCGACGCCGAGCAGGTGCTCGAGCGACTGGCCGCGGCCGACTGGCTGCGCCTGCCCGGCACCGTCGCCGACGCGATGGCCTCCCGGCCCGAGAATCCCACCACCGTCACCGTCCCCACCCTGCTGCCCGGGCAGCCCCGCCCGCTCACCTTCGGCAAGACCACCCGCTCAAGGATCTCCGGTTGGGCCCAGAAGATCGTGGGCGACCGGAAGCTCCGCAAGAAGAAGGCCACCGCGGCCACCCGGCTCCTGGCCCTGTACACCGCCGCCCACGCCGGCCCCGACGGACGCCTCGGACTCCCCGAGGACGACGGGCTCCGCCTCGACCAGGTCGCCGCGTTCTGCGCCCTGGCCCCCGAGGAGATCACCGAGCACACCGAACGGCTCGTCGCCGCCGACTGGCTCACCGAGGCCGACACCACCGGGGGACGGCTGCGCGGCCGGCTGAGCGAACGCGCCCTGCCGCTGAGCGGCCTGCTCTAGCGTGCCGGGCCGCCATGCACGAGTCCGCGCGAAGGCCCCGCCGCCTTCAGCGGCCACGAACCCGCCCTGGCGGGGATGGCGATCCGACTGGTGCTCGTCCCGCCCGGCCGGGGTGAGGCAGAGTCGTGAGCCGTTCTCGTGACCACGGGAGCACGTGCCTCGTTGCCCCGGTATGCCCAAGATCTTCAGCCGCGCGCTCAGTGCCGCCGCGGTGGCCGCAATCGCCTCGCTCGCAGCAGCCGGCCCTGCCCTGGCCGACCCCGCCCCTGGCGGCCTCATGGGGAGTGAACTCGGGGTGCTTGGTCTTGCCGGTCAGAACAGCGCCGTGAACAACGGGAACACCGCAGGGGCTGTCAGCCACTCGGAGAACACTCAGAACTCCGCACAACAGGTCGTCACCGATGCCCAGGCCGTCGATGTCCTCAAGGACGTGGACGCGCTGGAGAGGCCGCTCATCCTGGTCTGAGACCAGGAGCGCGGCCACCGGCTCGTCCACCGTCGCCATCGGGCAGATCGGGTTCTTCATCGCCCTGGCCGTCATCGGCAGGCCGCAGCCGGTCGCCTCGCTCGCCGACCGGCAGTGGGACCGAGGCCGGTCGGTCAGGGGCGGGGGGTGGGGGTGCTCGGCTGCGGGGCGGGTGTGCGGTCGCGTACGCCGAGGACCACGCGGGACTTTCCCGCGCGGGTGAGGCGGAGGGAGACGGTGGCGGTGAGCAGGGCCAGGAGGGTCATCGCGGCGCCTGCCCAGGCGGGGGAGGCGTAGCCGAGGCCGGCGTCGATGACGGTGCCGCCGAGCCAGGGGCCGCCGGTGTTGCCGAGGTTGAAGGCGGCGGTGGTGGTGGCGCCGGCGAGGGTGGGGGCGGCGCCGGCGACGTTGAACATGCGGGCGTTGAGGGCGGGGGCCGTGTAGAAGGCGGAGACGCCGAGGAGAAAGGCCAGGACGATCGTCGCCACCGGGCCGGACGCGAAGAGGGCCAGGGCGATCAGGAAGAGCGTCGAGGCCGTGATGCCGGTGAGGAGGACGCCGAAGAGGTGGGCGTCGGCCACGCGGCCGCCGATCGTCGTGCCGATCAGGGCGCCGATGCCGAAGAGGGCCAGGACCGCGGAGACCCAGCTCTCGTCGAGGCCGGAGACGTCTGTGAGCAGCGGGGCCAGGTAGGAGAAGGCGCAGAAGACGCCGCCCGCGGCCAGCGCGGTGATCACGATCGAGAGGAGGACCTGGCGGTCCCGGTAGATCGTGAGCTCGTTCCTGAGGCGGGGCCTCGTCTCCGGGAGCGGGATGTGGGGGATGCGGGTGATCACGCCCGCCAGGGCGATCGCGGAGGCGGCGCCCACGGCCCAGAAGGCGGAGCGCCAGCCCAGGTGCTCGCCCAGGAAGGCGCCGGCGGGGACGCCGAGGACGTTCGCGATCGAGAGGCCGCCGATCATCACGGCCATGGCCCGGGCCCGGGAGCCCTGCGGCACCATCGCGATGGCGACCGCCGCGCCCACCGCCCAGAAGCCCGCGCAGGCGAGCGCGCTGATCACGCGCGACGCGAAGAGGATCTCGTACGTCGGTGCCAGGGCGCCCGCCACCTGGCCCAGGCCGAAGACGGTGATCAGGGTGATCAGGGTCGTCTTGCGGGGGAGGCGCAGGGTCGCCACCGCGAGCAGCGGGGCACCGACGACCATGCCTATGGCGAAGGCGGAGATCAGGAGGCCCGCCTGCGGGATGGAGACGCCCATGTCCTCGGCTATGGGCGGCAGCAGGCCGGAGAGCATGAACTCGCTCGTGCCCAGCGCGAACACGGAGAGGCCCAGGATGTAGACGGCCAGAGGCATGCGGGGAGTGGCGGTGGCGGGTGAGGAAGACGGCATGACATGCGTCAACCTGCCGTTTGTGCCTGTCATTCCGTTTTCGGGTGTTGTCTTGGCATGTGGACACCCCGGCGGCGGACACTCCGGCGGCGGGGATTCCTATGCCGTCAGGGTCGCCAGTTCCGCCTCCAGGTTCTCCCTCGCCTTCTCCTCCCACACCGCCGCCCCGTACGGCGTGTGGAAGAGGCGGGGGAGGCCGAGGAGCTGGCGGAGGACGGCTGCGCGGCCTTCGCGGAAGGCGGTCTCGGGGACGAAGGCGTACTCCTCGCGGACCGCTTTCGCATACCCCTGGTAGGTATCGGGGTCGCTCGCCAGGATCGCCAGGTCCGCGTCGCAGAGGGTTTCGCCGTTGAGGTCGCCGGGCGCCGGGTCGTGGGTGACCGTCAGGCGGACCAGGCGGGCCACCTCCGCCACCTCGTGGGGGGTCAACCCGGCTTCCGTCAGGGCGCGTTCGGCCAGGGCCGCCGAGCGTTCCTCGTTCTCGGAGCGGTCGGGG
Source organism: Streptomyces sp. CC208A (assembly GCF_030010625.1). Taxonomy (GTDB): domain Bacteria; phylum Actinomycetota; class Actinomycetes; order Streptomycetales; family Streptomycetaceae; genus Streptomyces. Next base: position 18,040 of record NZ_JASCXN010000035.1, read on the forward strand.
CGGTAGACCGCGTCGTGGAACCAGGCCGCCAGGCGTACGAGTTCCAGCTCCCCGCCCTCGCCGCCCTGGTCGGTCAGCTCGTCGACGCGGTCCAGGACCGCCCGCAGGTGGGTGGTGGTGTGGTAGCGCCGCTGCGGTTCGGCCCAGCGGGCCAGCAGGTCGCGGCCGTACGGGGCCGGGTCCGGGCCCTCGCGGCCGGCGCGGGCGGCGAGGAGCGTGGAGTTCCAGCGCTGGAGAAGGTCCTCGGGTGCGGTCATGGGGGCATTGTGCCCGTTGCGCCGGGCCCACCTCCGGTCCGGACGTCAGCCACCCGGTTCCGGCGGGAACTTCCCCTGGCCCGTGCCGGTCCCTGTGCCGGTGGGAGCGGGCGGCAGGCATGAAAACCCTTTGCGACTCGGTACGGCGTCCCGTCACGCTTCCCCCATGTCCAGCCATCCTTCCCCCCGCCCCGTCGCGGACCTGTTCGCCGCCGACGGGCGGCTCCTCGCGATCCCGCGCCGTCCGGCCCGCCGTGCGGCGCTGCTCGCGCACCTCGCCGAGACCCTTTTCGAATCCGGCCGCGTCTACCGCGAGACCGAGGTCAACGAGGCGCTGCGGACCGTCCACGCGGACTACCCGGCTCTTCGCCGCTACCTCGTCGTCGGCGGCTTCCTGGCCCGTACGAAGGACGGCGCGGCCTACCACCGACAGCAGACGGCCCCCTTCCCCGGAGGCGCGGCCCCCGTCGTCGCGTGACCGGCGCGGCGGTGGCCGGCCTGCTGGCCGGCTACGGCATCGCGATCCCGGTGGGCGCCGTCGGCGCGCACCTGGTGGCGGTCGCGGCCCGCGCCCCGTGGCGTACGGGAGCGGGCGCGGCGCTCGGCATCGCGGCGGCGGACGGGGCGTACGCCCTGGTCGCGGTCGCCGGCGGGGCGGCGCTCGTGCCGCTCCTCGCGCCGGTGGTGACGCCCCTGCGCTGGGCGTCCGCCGTCGTCCTCCTGGTCCTCGCGGCGGCCTCGGCCCGTACGGCCCTGCGTGCCCACCGCGCCCATCGCGCCGGGACCCCGGCGGCGGATCGGCCGGTGACGGCCCCGCACCGCGCCTTCTGGACCTTCCTCGGCATCACGATCCTGAACCCGATGACGGTCCTGTACTTCACGGCCCTCGTCCTGGGCGGCCACGCCACGACGGGCCCGGCCGAGGCGGCCGTCTTCGTGGCCGCGGCCTTCGCCGCCTCCGCGAGCTGGCAGCTCCTCCTGGCCTCCACCGGCACCCTCCTGGGCCACGCCCTGACGGGCCCCCGCGCCCGCCTCCTCACCGGTCTGGCGTCGAGTGCCCTGGTCGCGGGCCTGGCGGTGGGGCTCGTGGTCCGGTCAGGGACCTAGCGGGTCCCGGATCGGTGCGTCAGGGCCAGCGCCGCGGCGGCCGTGAGGACGGCCCCCGCGGCCATCATCCCGCCCCGGGACCGCCACGACAGCGCCGACCACTGCGACTCCGCCGACAGCAGGGAGCCGAGGCTCGCCCAGGAGCCCACGGAGAGGACGGACGCGGCCGAGCCGACCGAGCCGACCGACAGGAACGACCCCACCGAGCCGATCGACAGCGTCGACCCGACCGAGCCGATCGACAGGAACGAGTTCCGGGAACAGAGGGACCAGCGAGAACCGTCAGCGCTCATACCCCGATCGTAGGCGCGAATGCCCGCCACGCGCGTGTGCGACCGGACCGGGGACCGTCGCCACCGCAGAGGCCACCGGCATCGACGCGCGGAACGCCGAACGGAAAGGATCCGCCACGACCAGCAGCGTCCCCGCTGCCTCTGTCCGACCCGGCTGCCTCTGTCCGCCCCGGCACGGCGGGGCCCCGGCCGACGAGAGCGGGCCGACGGAGGCGAGGCGCCGGGGGAGGGACCAGCCACACCAACGCGGCGCTGACGGTGCTCCGTTACGTCCCCGGCCGCACCGCACCGCCACCCCCCGCCCCCACGTCGGTGAACCGACCCCCTCGGGACGGAAATCCGCGAAGCCCCGTGATCGTCCTGCCACGATCACGGGGCTTTCCCGGGGAAGAAGGACGGTCGAGCCTGCCGAGCCGCACGCGCGCACCCGGCTCGCCGTGGGCGGCGAGCCCCGTCAGGTCAACAGGCCAGGGGTTCCAGGCCAGGGGTTCCGGGTCACTTGTCCGCGGCCTGGAAGCCGCGCAGCCGGAGGCTGTTGCCGACCACGAAGACCGAGGAGAAGGCCATCGCGGCGCCGGCGATCATCGGGTTGAGCAGTCCGGCCGCGGCGAGCGGCAGGGCGGCCACGTTGTAGGCGAAGGCCCAGAAGAGGTTCGAGCGGATGGTGCCGAGGGTCCTGCGGGAGAGCCGGATGGCGTCCGCCGCGGCCCGCAGGTCGCCGCGTACGAGGGTGAGGTCGCCGGCCTCGATCGCCGCGTCCGTGCCGGTGCCCATCGCCAGACCCAGATCGGCCTGGGCGAGGGCGGCGGCGTCGTTGACGCCGTCGCCGACCATGGCGACCGAACGGCCCTCGGCCTGGAGGCGCTTGACGACGTCGACCTTGTCCTGGGGCATGACCTCGGCGATGACCTCGCCGATGCCGACCTCGGCGGCGACGGCCTCCGCGACCGCCGTGTTGTCACCGGTCAGCAGGATCGGGGTGAGCCCGAGGCCCTTGAGCCGGCGGACGGCCTCCGCGCTGGTCTCCTTGATCGCGTCGGCGACCTCCAGGACCGCGCGGGCCTCCCCGTCCCAGGCGACCGCGATGGCCGTCCTCCCGGCCTTCTCGGCCGCGTCCTTCGCCGCCTTGAGGCTCGCGGGAAGGGACATCGCCCACTCTTCGAGGAGCTTCTCGCGGCCGACGAGCACGGCGTGTCCTTCGACGACGCCCTGGACGCCGAGACCGGGGATGTTGGCGAAGTCCTCGGGGACGGGCAGGGTGCCGGCCTTCGCGGCGGCGCCGGTGGCGACGGCCTGGGCGATCGGGTGCTCGGAGGAGTGCTCCAGGGCGCCGGCCAGGCGCAGCACGTCGGTCTCCTCCGTACCTGCGGCGGTGTGGACCTTCAGGAGGGTCATCCGGCCGGTGGTGACGGTGCCGGTCTTGTCCAGGACGATGGTGTCGACCTTGCGGGTGGTCTCCAGGACCTCGGGCCCCTTGATCAGGATGCCGAGCTGAGCGCCGCGCCCTGTGCCGACCATGAGGGCGGTCGGGGTGGCCAGGCCCAGGGCGCACGGGCAGGCGATGATCAGGACGGCGACGGCGGCGGTGAACGCGGCGGTCAGGCCCTGTCCGGTGCCGAGCCAGAAGCCGAGGGTGCCGAGCGCGAGCGCGATGACGATCGGGACGAAGACGGCCGAGATCCGGTCGGCGAGGCGCTGGGCGGCGGCCTTGCCGTTCTGCGCGTCCTCGACGAGCTTCGCCATCCGGGCGAGCTGGGTGTCGGCGCCGACGCGGGTCGCCTCGACGACGAGCCGGCCGCCGGCGTTCAGGGTGGCACCGGTGACGGCGTCGCCGACGGAGACCTCGACGGGCACGGACTCGCCGGTGAGCATGGAGGCGTCCACGGCGGAGGAGCCCTCGACGACGGTGCCGTCGGTGGCGATCTTCTCGCCGGGCCGGACCAGGAAGCGGTCCCCGACCTGGAGTTCGGCGGTCGGTACGGTGACCTCGCGCCCGTTCCTGAGGACGGTGACCTCCTTGGCGCCGAGCTGCATCAGAGCCTTGAGCGCGGCGCCCGCCTTCCGCTTCGAGCGGGCCTCGAAGTAGCGGCCCGCCAGGATGAAGGCGGTGACGCCCGCGGCGGCCTCCAGGTAGATGTTCCCGGCGCCGTCGGTACGGGCGATGGTGAACTCGAAGGGGTGCGTCATCCCCGGCGTACCTGCGGTGCCGAAGAAGAGCGCCCACAGGGACCACAGGAACGCGGCGGTCGTGCCCACCGAGATCAGCGTGTCCATGGTGGCCGCGCCGTGCCGGGCGTTGGTCCAGGCGGCGCGGTGGAAGGGCCAGGCGGCGTAGGTGACGACCGGCGCGGCGAGCGTGAGGCTCAGCCACTGCCAGTACTCGATCTGGAGCGCCGGGACCATCGCCATCGCGATGACGGGGACGGCGAGGGCGACGGCGGTGACCAGCCGCTGCTTGAGCGGCCGCAGTTCGGCGTCGGCCTTCTCCTCGTCGGTGGGACCGCCCTCGCCCTCGTTCCCGTCGGTCTGCGGCGGCGCGGGCTCCTCGGCGGTGTAGCCGGTGGCCTCGACGGTGGCGATCAGGTCGGCGACGGAGATGTCGGCGTCGAAGGTGACCTTGGCCTTCTCGGTGGCGTAGTTGACGGTGGCCTCGACCCCGTCCATGCGGTTGAGCTTCTTCTCGATCCGGGCCGCGCACGAGGCGCAGGTCATGCCGCCGATGGCGAGCTCGACCTGGGCGGTGCCGGGGGTCGTCGTGGTCATTTCCTGCTCCTCGGAAGTACGGGATCGGGGGCCGGGGCCCGGGCGGGGGTACGGGACGGGCCCCGGCGGCCGGATCGGTCAGGCGCCGGCGGTCAGGCGCGGCCGGTCAGTTCGTAGCCCGCCTCGTCGACCGCCGCGGCGATGGCGGCGTCGTCCGCCGCGCCGTCGGTGGTGACGGTCACCAGGCCGCCGGCGACGTCGACGTCCACGGAGAGGACGCCCTCCAGCGCGCTGACGGAGGTGGTGATGGCGGTCTTGCAGTGGCCGCAGGTCATGCCGGAGACCGTGTACACGGTGCTGGTGGCGTCGGCGACGGCGACCGCCGTGGTGGTGCCGGTCGAGCAGCTGTTGTCCGGGGTGCAGCAGGAACCCATGTCGTCCTCCAGTGGTCTGTCCAGTGGACCGGATACCCTCGGGGGGTATCTGCGGTGTGGGTCCATGTATACCCCTGGGTGGTATTCGACGCAAGTGTGGACCCGACTTGACTTGATACCCCCCAGGGGTATGGTGAGGTGCAGAGAAGGCGCGCAGAGAAGACATGCAGGGAAACCACGTACGGGAGAGCAGCCATGAACACCGGAGTGAAGATCACCGCCTTCGCCGCCGCCCTCGCCGCGACCTTCGGCACCGCGTACGGGGTCGGGAAGGGCGTCGGCCCCCTGGAGGAGCCGAAGAGGGCGGAGCACGGCGAGCACGCGGAGGCGGCGCCGAAGGAGCAGTCGGCCGGCGACGGCCACGGGGACCACGGGAAGGCCTCCGCCGCGGAGCTTCCCGGCGGCCTCCAGGTCTCCGAGGGCGGCTACACCCTCGACCTGGAGACCCCGACCCCGCCCGTCGGCCGCAGCACCCTGAAGTTCTCCGTCCAGGACGCCGCCGGGAAGAAGGTCACCGCCTTCACCACCGAGCACGGCAAGGAGCTCCACTTCATCGTCGCCTCCCGCGACCTGACGGTCTTCCGCCACCTCCACCCCGAGAAGGCGCCCGACGGCACCTGGACGGTCGAGGCGGACCTGCCGGAGGCCGGCGGCTACAAGGCCTTCGCCGACTTCAGGCCCGCCGCGAAGGGCGCGAAGCCCCTGACCCTCGGCGTCGACCTCGCCGTCCCCGGCGCCTCCGCCCCGAAGCCGCTGCCCGCCGTCGCCCCCACCGCCACGGTCGACGGCTACCAGGTCCGCCTCGGCGGCACCCTCGACCCCGGCAAGGCCGGTGAGCTGCGCCTCACCGTCACCAAGGGCGGAAAGCCGGTGACGGACCTGGAGCCCTACCTGGGTGCGTACGGCCACCTGGTCGCGCTCCGCCAGGGCGACCTCGCCTACCTCCACGTCCACCCCAACGAGGGCGGCCCGGGCCCGGACGTCTCCTTCACGGCGACCGCGCCGAGCCCCGGCACGTACCGTCTCTTCCTCGACTTCCAGCACGAGGGCAAGGTCCGTACGGCGGCGTTCACGGTGAAGGCGGGCGCCACCGGGGCGACGCCGGCGCCCTCCGCCGACGCCTCGGAGACCGCCGATCACGATGCGGCGGGCCACACGCACGGCTAATCTGGTCATTGGACTAGACCTGTAGCGCCTGTAGCCGTGCGATCTGTGGAGGAATGAGCTCGATGAGCAACCGTGCTGTCCTGGAGGTGATCGCCCTCGACGAGCGGGACGCGGTCGCCGCCCAGACCGGCGGGGCCGACCGCCTCGAACTCGTCACCGACATCGCGGCGGACGGTCTCACCCCGCCGACGGCCGTCTTCACCGCCATCCGCCGCGCGGTCGACATCCCGCTCCGCGTGATGCTCCGCCTGGCGGACGGCTTCGCGGCCGGCGACATCGAGGCGCTGGCGGGCCGGGCGGAGGAGCTCCGCGCCGCCGGGGCCGAGGAGTTCGTCCTCGGCTTCCTCACCCCTGACGGCGCCCCCGACCTGGTCGCCGTCGAACGGCTCGTCGCCGTCCTCGACGGCGCCCGCTGGACCTTCCACCGCGCCATCGACCGCGCCGCCGACCGCGACGGCCTCCGCAAGCGCCTCGCCGACCTCCCCGGCCTCGACACCTACCTCACGGCGGGCGCCGCCACCGGCGTGGACGACGGCCTGGCCACCCTCAAGGCCGAGGCCGCCCGCACCGGCGAACCCGGCTACGAGCCCCAGATCCTGGTGGGCGGCGGCCTCCGCCTCGACCACCTCCCCGAACTCCGGGCCGCCGGCCTCACCGCCTTCCACATCGGCGGCGCCGCCCGCCCCCAGGGCTGGACGTCCCCGGTCTCGACGGAAGCGGTACGGGAGTGGCGCGCGGCGGTCGACGCGTAAGGCGGCCTCCGGCAGGAGCGGCCCGGAGGCGTACGCCCGGCGGGAATACCCTGGGTACATGGGCGGCGGCGGTGGCGGTCTGACCGAACTGTTCCTCTGCGGCGACGTGATGCTGGGCCGGGGAATCGACCAGATCCTTCCCCACCCCCTCGACCCCGCCCTCCCCGAGCGGTACGTCCACGACGCCCGCGACTACGTCACCCTCGCCGAGTCCGTCTCCGGCCCCGTCCCCCGCCCCACCGGTCCCGGCTACCCGTGGGGCGAGGCCCTCGGCCTGATCGACGCCGCGAGGCCGGACGCGCGCGTGGTCAACCTGGAGACGGCGGTCACCCGCGACGACGCCCCCGCCCCCGACAAGGCCGTCCACTACCGCATGGATCCGGCCAACCTGCCCGCCCTGGCCGTCGTACGCCCCGACGTGGTCGTCCTCGCCAACAACCACGTCCTCGACTACGGCCGCCGCGGCCTCGACGACACCCTCGCCGCCCTGGCCGCCGCCGGACTGCGCACCGCGGGCGCGGGCCGCGACGCCGAGGAGGCCCGGCGCCCCGCGGCCGTCCCCCTGCCCGGTGGACGCCGACTGCTCGTGTACGCGATCGGCCTGGCCTCCAGCGGAGTCCCCCGCGACTGGGCCGCCACCGCCCGGCGCGGCGGGGTCCACTTCGCGGCGGGCCCCCACGGCCCGGCCGCCACCCGGCTCGCCGCCCGCCTGCGCGAGGCCCGCCGCCCCGGCGACCTCGTCCTGGTCTCCGTCCACTGGGGTCCGAACTGGGGCTATACCCCCGCGAGCGCCGAGGTCGCCTTCGGCCACGCCCTGATCGACGCGGGCGCCGACATCGTGCACGGCCACTCCTCCCACCACCCCCGCCCCCTGGAGGCGTACCGGGGCAAGCTCGTCCTGCACGGCTGCGGCGACCTGGTCAACGACTACGAAGGCATCACCGGCCAGGAGCGCTACCGCGACGACCTGCGGCTCCTGTACCTGGTCGGCGTCCACGCCGAGGACGGCACCCTGGAGGAGGTACGCCTCGTACCCCTGCGCAGCCGCAGCCTGCGCCTCGAACGGGCCGGCGAACAGGACGTGGAATGGCTCCACGACGTACTCGACCGGATCAGCCGCCCGTACGGCATGCGGATCACCGCCACGGCGGAGGCCGACGGCCCGACCCTGGCGGCCCGCCCCGCCCCCGGGGGCCGGACGTCCCCGGTCCCGGCGGACGCGTAGGGAGGGCGGGCCGGACGGGCCCGCCTCCTGCGGATCGTTCGCGGTCCGCGGCTCCGTCTCGCCGGTTGAGGAAAACCTGAGGCGGAATTATGGCTTCCGTCACAGCGGCCCGGCTGGCCCGATGGTGAGGTGGGTCACTATCAGCCAGGCGCGACCCCTTGCGAGGGCGGTTCTGACCAAGCCGCCCTCCGTCGCGTGTGCTGAAACGAGCAGTCAGGATGACCGATGCCATGGGGGAATGGAATTGGGGCTGTCGTCAGACAAAAGCGACGTGCGTGATGTGCGTGAGGAGACGCACCTCTGCGGCGGGGGATGCAGCCCGCCGCCCTGGGTGCGTGACGCGGAACTGTCCGTTCTGACGGACCGCGAGGCCGAGATCCTCGCCGCACTGGGCGAATGCCAGTCGAACACGGTGATGGCCGACCGGTTCTTCATCACCGAGCGCACGGTGAAGAAACACGTCGCCAGCATCTTCCGCAAGTTGAACATCACGTCGCGGACCGAAGCGGCCATCATCGCCATCTTCAGGAACCACGCGCCGATGCCCGGGGGTGTCCTTGAGGACACTCTTCCGCGGGGTGTCCTCAAGGACACTGGGGCGGCTTCCGGAAGCGTGGAATCTTCGCAGAGTCAGCCTCACCCACAGGGGAGAAAAACTGTGTCTGCGTCAACTCTGATGCCCAGCACCGACGTTGCCGAGCCGATCGCGGCCAAGGCCGTCAGCGCGTACACCAACGCGTCGATCGGCGCGTACGTGGCCGCGACCACGGCGCCCGCGCGTGCCATCGAGGCCGTCCGGGCCAAGGTGGACCGGGGTCTCGTCCGTTACGACGCCTGGTTCCTGATCTTCGTGGCCGTCGTCCTGGGCCTCGGCGCCACCATCTTCGCCGGTCTCGTCGTCTGGTGCGTGGTGAAGCAGGGCAAGCGCTTCACCGGCAACTGGTCCTTCAAGAACTACGGCCTGAAGGTCAGCGCCGAATGCGTGTAGCCGTCTGACGGCCGCGTGTCCACCAGGTGCCCAGGAGGCTCCCCGGCAGTACGCCGGCGGGCTTCCTGGGCGCCGCCCCGTCCGACGGACCCGACAAAGGATCGAAGCGCCCGTGTCCCTCCTGAATGTCCGCGATGTCAGCTACTCCTACGACGGCATCGTCAACGTGCTCATGGACGTTTCCTTCAGCGTCGAGGAAGGCACGGTCGTCGGTCTCGTCGGACCCAACGGATCAGGCAAGTCCACGCTGATCAGAAACATCTTCGACCTCGTGCACCTCCAGTCGGGGACCATTCGCGTCGGCGGCCACGCGCACGACCGCGCCGAGGCGAAACAGCTCGCCATGTACCTGTCCAGCAACGACTATCTTCCCGAATTCCTCACCGCCCGTGAGTACATGTCCATGATGGGCCGCCTGTTCGGCGTCGAGGTCGACCACGACGAGGCCGTCGGCCTGTTCCGGAAGTTCTCCATGGAGGGCCGCTACGACCATCTCGTCGAGGACTTCTCGCACGGCATGCGCAAGAAGACGCAGCTGGTGTCCGCGCTCGTCATGCGCCGCCCGCTGACGGTCATCGACGAGACCCTCAACGGCATCGACCTCGAAGCGCTGCACTTCGCCGAGAAGGAGTTCCGGCGGATCCGCGACGAGGGCCGCGCGATCCTGCTGTGCACCCACGACTTCGCCGTACTGGAACGCCTCGCGGACCGGATCGTCTTCCTCGACCTGGGCCAACTGGTGTGCGACGAGCCGACGGCGGACCTCATCGCCGCACACGGCTCGGTGGCCGCCATGGTCTTCGACCACCTCGAATCGTTCCAGCGATGAGGGCGGTACGACTCCGGCAGTCCGCGACCCTGGCCCGGATGCTGCTCGTCTTCTTCCGCCGCCGGGTCCTGCGGGTCGGCGTCCTGAAGTCCGCCCCGGTCAGGGTGTTCTTCTCGGTGGCGGCCCTCCTGCTCCTGGCCGCCATGTGCACCGCCTCCTACTTCTTCCTCCAGCCCCTGGCCGAAGAGGCCGCGGTGTGGCGGCTGTTGTTCGACACCGCGACGGTGTCGCTCCTGCTGTGGGTGCAGATCGCGTTCCTGCTGGTGAAGGTGTTGTTCCTCAACGCACAGGGGATGCTCCAGCTCACCTACCAGCTCCCCGTCACCAACCGGGAACGCGCGGCGGCTTTCCTCATGTACGAGGCGGCGATGACGGCCACCGTGGCCGCCGCCGGACTCGTCTCCCTCGCCGTCAGCGCCCTGGTCCTCCTCGGCCCGTCCGCGGCCGGCCACATCACCGCGTCGATCGTCCTCCCGACCGCCCTCACCTACCTGACGCTGTCGGTCCTCCACCAGCTGCTCACGCGGCTGTGGATGCTGATCGGACTCAGCCGGATGGCCGGCGTCCTCAACGTGCTGGCCCTGTTCGCCCTGCTGGCGTACTACTCCACGCGGATGACGCCGATGATCCAGGACATCTCCGGCGCCTACCTGGCCAAGCGGACCACGTACACCTGGGTCACGGCGGTGTCCTGGGCCTGGAACGAGCACGGCCCCTGGACGGCCCTGGCCGGCGCGGCGGCGGCTCTGGCGGCCCTCACGGCCCTGACCTTCGCGCTCGCCCCCAACCAGCACGTCCGCCAGTCCCGCTACCTGAAGCTCGCCGGAAGCGTGCGCCTGCGCCACGTGCTCGGCCCGTACGACTGGTGCCTGCTGCGCAGCGCGCAGACCGTCGCCGCGGCGGCGATGGCCCTGGCCGTCTTCGTCTACCTGCTGCTGGCCAAGCCCACGCTGAACCCGATGTGGGCCCTGGTCACCCTGTCCTTCGGCGGCCTCTACCAGTTCACCGCCACCCGGCAGCTGCGGCTGCTGCCCGGCATGCGGGAACCGGCCTGGCGGGTCTACCTGCGGCTCATCAGGGCACAGACCGTCCTGCTCGCCGTCTTCGCCGTGCCCGCCTTCGCGATCACGATGGCGCTCGACCCGGGCCGGTTCCTCTCCAGCGTGGTGGTGCTGGCGTCCTGCCTGGGCGGAGCGGTCATCACCACGTGCGTCAGCGTCGTGTTCCCGGCGGAGAAGGACAACCCGCTCTCCGTGTTCCTGGGGCTCTCCATCGTCCTCGTCGTCATGGCCGTGTCCGTGATCGGACTCGGCCTGCTCAGCCTCCCGACCTGGGCGGTGATCGGCTGCCTCGCCGGGGCCGCCGCGGCGTTCGTCTGGTACGCGATCCAGGGAATCCACCTCAGTGAGTCAAGGAGTAGGAATGCTCAAGGCAAAGTCGGTAGTGACGTCCGTCGTCGGAGCCGCGCTGCTGACACTGGTCACCGCGGCGGCGATCCTGCTCGCCCTCATGTTCTCGACGGGAACTGACGAGATCGTCGAACGGCACGCGTTCTTCGGCGCGATGGTCTTCGAGACGGTGAAGACGGACAACGGGGCGCTCGGCATCACCGCGGGCGTGGACAACCCCCTGCCGCTCGTCGTCCTGTTCGTCGTGCTCATCGGCGTCCTGACCATGATCCAGGCCATCTACCGGGGACTGAAGGAGCGCCGTGAGCAGCTCCTCAACGCATCCGGCAGCTGACCTGCGACCGCACGCCGTCGCCCGGGCGGTGGCCGCCCAGGTGTGGCCGCTGCTCGCGCTCGCGGCCGTGTTCCAGGCCGCGGCCCTCCTCTGGATGGCGCGCTCGGGCGACCGCGTCCCGGCGGCGATGGCGTGGACGCTGCTGACCAAGCCGGGCGTCCTCGGCCTGGTGGCCTCGTTCGCCCTGCACGAGTCGGCACACGTCCTCGTCCTCCGCCGGACCAGCACCGTCACCCACATCACGGTCGAACGCACCGCCTGGCGCACCTCCGTGATCCCGCACGGCACCCTGACCCCCCGCGCCACGGCCCTGGTGGCCCTGGCCGGCCCCACCGCCTGCGCCGCCCTGGGCGCCCTGCTGTGGCTCTCCGCCCTGGACCGTGCCCTGGCCTGGTGGTACCTCGCCCACCTCGTGTTCCTCCTGCCGTGCTTCGGCGACGGCCGGGCCCTGTGGCGGGCGGCGAGGGAAGCGCGGAACCGGCGGACCCCCGCGACACCGTGAGCGCCCCACCGCTCAGGCCGCGGACGAGCCCTCCGCGCCGCGCACCGAACGGCACTCCGCGCACAAGGGATCCGATTCGTGGGACCTGACGGCCCGCTCGCACTCGTCACAGCTCACGAGGGGCGCGAGCGGGGGCGGCGACGGTGCCCCGGCGGGCAGCGGCGGCGGCTGCTGTGTGGCAAGCCGGTACGCGAGAAAGCGCGCCGGATGGTGAATGGGCACATGAGCGGGCGGCAGCGCCGCCGTGAGCGTCCGCGTGACCTGCGCCCCCTCGATCCCGAGCGCCAGCCACCCGTCCACGGCGGGCGCCAGCCTCTCCACGTCACGGCAGGACAGCAGCAGCCGGGGATCGACCGCCCGCAGCCGCGCGAGAATCGCGGCGGCGGGCTTGGAGGGCGGCGCGGGCGGCGGAGACGGCGGAGACGGTGGCGCCTCGGTCTGCTCGGCGGCGGATGCGGCCGCGTCCTCGGGTACGGATACGGCGGCGGGCGCGGCCTCAGGCGCCGCGGCCCCGGGCTTGTCGTACCAGACCAGCCGCGTGGCGTACCGCCCACTCCCGAGCGCCACCCGCCGCCGCTCCAAGTACCCGGCGGCCACCAGCTCGTTGAGCGCCCGCCGGATGGAGATCTCGCCCTCGGGAAGGAGCAGCGCGAGCCTCTTCACGGACACGTCGGCCCCGTCCGGCAGCGACTGGATGCGCACCCCGACCCCGATGGCAAGCCCCGAGAGCGTCGGATGCTGGGCCAGGTGGTTGCCCACGACGGTGAACCGGTCACGGTGCCGGTGCCGCACATGGATCACCCCTGAGCGTGGAGCGTCGGCAGGGATCTCGAAGGGAGCGGGGGAAGCGGGCATGGCCGCGTTAGACTGCGAAGCATCCATTGGGAAGGTCTCGACTTCCTGATCGGTAGGCCCTCGTCAGGATTGCCGTCCTGCCGGGGGCTGAATTGTGTATGCGCCTGTCGAAGCCGACCGTACCGCACCCGTCCGAGTTCCGGACATTCCGTCACCCGATCGTGTGAGCAGGGCAGTTGGGGGACGGAGGGGGCGGGTTGGGTAGTTCCTTTCCCACCGTTCTTTACCGGGCGTCGCGCACCGCCGGGGCGTGGCGAGCCGCGCCCCGGCCGGGGCTCAGCCCAGGAAAGTCCGCCCTGAGCCTGCGTGGAGCCGACCGCGATGAAGGACTACTCGGTGGCCGATCGGCACTACCGCGCCGCGTCGGCGAACCGCACGCCGGACACCTACCAGCGCGTGCACGGCCTGACCATGGCCAACCTGGGGGAAACGGTGGCCGCCCAGCACCGCCACGAGGAGGCCGCGGGCCTGCGGAGCCGTTCCCTGGACTTCATGGACGGTGTGGTCTCCCACCGTAACCGGCGGGAGATCAAGACGATGTGTTCAACGGCGGCCGGGTACCGCAAGCGCGGCGTGACCGGCGCGAGAAGCCCGGAGCAGAAGGCGGCCGAGCTACTGCGGCCCGAGCACGAACGAACAGGAAGTGGACGCCATGAACGTGGGCGTGGTGGTGCTGACGATGGGCGACCGGCCCCAGGAACTCCTGGCGCTCCTTGACTCGGTGGCGAAGCAGGAAGGCGATCCCGCGACGGTTGTCGTACTGGGCCAGGGCGTGAAGCTCCCGCGGCTCCCGGAAGGCGTCCTGGGCGTCGAACTGCCTGAGAACCTCGGCATTCCCGGCGGCCGGAACGAGGGCGTGCAGGCGCTGCGCGAACACGGTGGCGTGGACGTCGTCGTGGTCCTGGACGACGACGGGATGCTGCCCCGCACCGACACCCTCCGCCTGGTCCGCGAAGCGTTCGCCGAGAACCCGCGCCTGGGCATCGTGAGCTTCCGGATCGTGGACGAGGAAGGCGTCAGCCAGCGCAGGCACGTCCCGCGCCTCGGCGGTGCCGACCCGCACCTGTCCGGCCCGGTCACCACGTTCCCGGGCGGAGCCCACGCCATCCGCATGAGCGTGATCGACCAGGTCGGTGACTTTCCGGCGCAGTTCTTCTACGCGCATGAGGAAACCGACTTCGCCTGGCGCGCGCTCGACGCCGGATGGGAGATCGACTACCGGGCCGAGATCGTCCTGCAACACCCGCGTACCGCAGCGTCCCGCCACGCCGTCTACTACCGCAATACCGGCCGCAACCGCGTCTGGCTGGCCAAGCGCCACCTGCCCGCCGTCCTCGTGCCCTTGTACCTCACCACGTGGGCGGCTTACACGGTGGTGCAGCGGCCCCCGCTGGCCGGGCTCAGGGAGTGGTGGGCCGGATTCTTCGAAGGGGTACGCGTGCCGTGCCCGCCGCGACGCCCGATGCGGTGGCGGACCGTGTGGCGGATGACCCGGCTGGGCCGGCCGCCGGTGATCTGAGGCGACGAAACCCCCGCTGGTCCGGATCGCTCCGGGGCGGGGGCTTCATGCGCCTGGATTACTGGGCGGCATTCTCCTCGTACGGGCACGGCTCGCTGTACGGGGCACCGTCGTCGTACGAGGGGCGGTCGGCGAGGTGTGGCCGACGAGGGCCGGTCACTCGGGGCCGACGGGGGCGCGGGTCATCCGTGGTGCTTGGCGAGCTCCACGAGACCGGCGAACCCCTCACGGCTCAGGGTCAGGCGCGGGCCGTTCGGGTCCTTGCTGTCACGGACCAGGAACTCGTCGGTGGCTCGTGCGTGGTCGGGCGCCCATTGGATGCAGTTGCCGCCCTGACCGTCGCTGTACGTGCTGCTGACCCAGCGCATGTCACGCGGGTCCGGTGTGCTGCTCATTCGCGTGCTCCTCCATGATCGAGTGGATAAGGCGCAGTGACCGGGCCTCTGACTCGGCCGAAGCGCGTAGCCGCTCGTACGTGGCCGTCCACTCACGTACGGCCGCTGTGGAGTCGTTCACGTGCCCCTGCCCCGTCGTCTCCGAGTACAGGACCGTTGTCCCGTCGGCTTGCGTGAGCAGGATAAACGGGAGTCCCGACGCGGGGGCACCCGCTGTGAACCGCAGGACTTGCAGGGAGACATGGGGGCTGGCTGCCATCCTGAGCAAGTGCTCAAGCTGTCCCACCATGACGGCGGAGCTGCCGACGACCGATCGCAGGACCGATTCGTGAAGGATCACCCACAGAAGAGGCGGAGCCTCACGCTCCAGGATCTCGCGACGGCGCAGCCGGAGTTCGACCCTGTGCTTGATCTGCGCGTCCGTCTCGCGCGGGTGTGCGGCTCGGAAGACGGCTTCGGCGTACTCCTCCGTCTGGAGCACGCCCATGATGAACGCGTTCGAGTAGTCCTCGACCTTCGCCGCGGTCTTCTCAAGCTCCACGTAGGGGATGAACCACTCAGGGTGCCCTCGCTTGCTCAGCTTGGCGCGAAGGCGGGCGTACGTGCCCGGCGTGCCGGCCACGCGGTCCATCGCCTCCGCGAAGGCCTCGGACGCGAGTACGGTCCCGTTCTCGACCTTGCTCACTTGCGCCTGCTGGTAGTGCAGCTTGTCGGCGAACTCCGTCTGCGACAGCCCCAGCGCCTCTCGTAGCGCCTTCACCTCCTCACCGAAGTACACGGCACCGTTCGCGGGCTCCCGTCCCTGGTCAGCTCCTTCGCTCACCTGTTCAACTCCCCGGTATTCCGCATTCGTTGGAATGGCTCCAGACCTGTCGAGCGTACGCACTTCGCAGCCATGGTGTGAGGAGGTGGTCACACAGAGCACACGGACAAGCGACCCGTACGGAGTGACGGAGTGGACGACATGGCGACGGAGCGGCGGACGGCAGGGAAGATCAGGGAAGCCGAGGACGCGCGCGACGCCCTCTGCGCGGCCCTGCGGCAGGCAGGCATCCAGCTCCCCGCGATGGATGTGTGTACTCCGTCGCGCGTCGACGGCGCCAGGTACGCCCTGGTGGCCCTCGGCGACTGCTCCGCCCCCGTGGTCCTAGAGCTGGCGGCGGTCATCGAGAGGGGAGCGGTGCGGTGACGAGGCGCGTGTTCCGCTACGTCTCCTTCGCGATCGAGCAGGACGCGACGGCAGAGCCTGAGTACGAGGCGCGCTGCGTGTCCGGCGACGATGCCGAGTGCGGCGCGGAGTCCGGTACGTACAGCGGCCCGGGGCCGGTCGAGGAGTGGCAGCGCAGGCACACGCAGGAGACGGGCCACCGGCGCTACCGCCGTAACTTCGGCGACTACGCGGTGATGCGCCCCCCGGCGGAACTGGCGGAACTGGCGGAACTGGCCGGACTCGCGTGGGCGAGCGGGGGCGCGGCGTGATGTTCTCCCCGTCTGTCGAGCGCCCGTGGCGCGAAGCGTGGCCCCTGGCCGCGCAGGCGGGCGACGGCAACGCGTGGGTGACAGGGGCGTGTTGGCTGTTCTGCCGCCGCGAGGGCGTGGCCGTGCTGTGGGTCGGCTCGGTGACCACGCCCGGGGCGACGGGAGACGTGTACGCCTGCGGGCCGTGCATCGCGGAGCTCGACCACATGGTGCGCCTCCAGGCGCACGACCGGGACGGGCGCGGCGATCCCGCCCCTGCCGACAGGGGAGGCGCGGCGACCGGGCCCAGGACATGTGAGCACCGGCAGACCGAGAAGCGCGACGGCAAGACCCACTGCCGGGACTGCAGACGACAGCTCTACCTCTGAAGACTCCGCCCCCTGCCGAGGCTGACCTGGTGACGGGTTCTCCCGCACCGACCCCCGTCAGGGGCGCGGGCACCACCCCGTGCCGGTCGGATCATCCGCCCGAAGTCCTGTCGAGAGCAGACGGGTCGAGCGCCGACCGGGACGGGCCCTGCACGACACCACCGTATGAAGCGACCAAGGAGGAGACTTGCAGACGAGCCTCGCAGATACGGAGACCACCGCACCGGCCCCGTGGGGGCTGCGCCGGATGACTCCGCTGCGCAACGGTTCTCCCTCGCCGTGGCGGTACGCGGGCATCGACCCGGCCACGCAGACCGGCCGATGGATCGGGGAGGACGGAGCGATGACGCCGGCCGAACTCGGCAAGCACGGCACGAGCGTGAATACCTACCCGCCGACACAGGTCGGTAAGGACGGCAAGATGGACAGCGACTCCGGCCACGACGCGACACAGGACTAGGGGGGGGCAGCGCCATGGACGGACGCCCGGTGCTGGTCTGCACGGAGTTCGAGGACGCAACCGCTGATCTGGTCATCGCCGAACTGAACCGGCGCCGGGTGCCCGTCCTCCGGTTCGACCCGGGGCACGACTTCCCGTCGCCCGTGGCGCTCGTCGCGCGCGTCGGGGCTGGGGGATGGGGCGGGCGGCTGACGGTCGGGGACCGTACGGCCGACCTGTCCGCCGTACGCGCCCTGTACCACCGTCGGCCGAGTCCCTACCCGACGGGGAGCGGCGAACAGGCGGCCCGGTTCGCCGCGCGGGAGAACCGGCGCGGCCTGGGCGGCGTGCTGGGCGCGCTGCCGGGGTGCCTGTACCTGAGCCATCCACAGGCCATCGCGCGGACGGAGTACAAGCCCGCGCAGCTCGACGCGGCGACCCGGGTCGGGCTCGCGGTCCCGGCCACGCTGATCACGAACGATCCGGTGGAGGCCAAGGCGTTCTGCGCCGCACAGCCGACCATCTACAAGCCGTTGCACGCGGGGGCGTACGAGGTCGAGGGCGAGCCTGCCGGGATCTGGGCCGCCCCGGTCGAGCCGGGCGAGGTCGACGGCGCGGTGAGCCGCAGTGCGCACCTGTTCCAGGCGCAGGTGCCCAAGGTGGCGGACGTGCGCGCGGTCGTCGTCGGCGAGCAGGTGTTCAGCGCTCGGATCACCGCGCCACCCGGGGTCGTGGACTGGCGAGCCGAATACCAGAGCCTCACCTATGAGCCAGTCGCCTGCCCGGAGGAGATCCGCGGGGCGTTGGCGCGCTTCCTCGCTGCCTTCGGGCTGAACTTCGGCGCCTTCGACTTCGCCGTGACCGAGGACGGCGCATGGTGGTTTCTGGAGTGCAACCCGAACGGCCAGTGGGCGTGGCTCGAAGACGCGGCCGGACTGCCGATCGCCACCGCCATCGCAGACCTGTTGGAGAACGGAGCGAGTCAGCATGAGTGACCCCCTGTCGTCGGAACACCTACGGGCCGACCTCGCGCGACGCCTGTCCAAGGCCGGTGCTCTGCGTAGCCCGGAATGGGAAGCGGCCGTGTTGTCCGTGCCCCGCGAGGCATTCCTCGCGCGCGGCTGGTTCGAGTACGAAGAGGGCGGCTGGTACCGACCGTCATCCGGGGATTCCGAGGCCCGGCTCGCGCGGATCTACGAAGACGACACCCTTGTGACGCAGGTGGCCGGGGGCGTCTTCCCCGACCAGGTCGAGGGGCGCATCGCGGCGGCCCCCTCGTCGTCGTCCACCCTGCCGAGTCTGGTCGTGCGCATGCTCGAAGACCTGCGGGCGACCCGGGGGACGCGCGTTCTGGAGATCGGCACGGGTACGGGCTACTCGACCGCGCTGCTCTGCCATGTCGTCGGCGAGGACCATGTGACCACGGTCGAGGTCGACGCCGAGGTGTCCGCCCGTGCCGGAATCGCGCTCGCGGGCGCCGGCTACTGGCCCGCCCGCGTGGTTGGTGACGGACTGGCGGGCTACCAGGAGGGCGGGCCGTACGACCGTGTGATCGCCACGTGCGGTGTGCACACCGTGCCGGCCGACTGGCTCGCGCAGACCCGGCCCGGTGGTGAGGTGCTGGTCACGGTGGACGGATGGATGCACGCATCCGAACTCGTACGGCTCACGGTCGCCGACGACGGCACGGCCGCCGGCCCGGTGCTCGGCGGACAGGTCTCGTTCATGCTGGCCCGCCCCCACCTCCCGCCCCCGCTGGGCATCCTGCCGAACCTTGGCAAGGGCGACGCGGTGCCCGCCGAGCTGGGCGCGGATGCGCTCGACGACTGGACCGCCCGGTTCGTCGCGCAGTTCGCCGCGCCGCGCGCACAGCGGCTCACGCTGGAACGGGAGGGACGGACGGAACACGTCGTGATCGACATGGACGCCGAGCGGTGGGCGGTCGTCTTCCGGGACAGCGGCCGGTGGATGGTCCGGCAGGGCGGCACGGCATGTCTGTGGGACGAGATCACCGAGCGTGTCACGCGGTGGCAGAAGGCCGGACGCCCGCCTGCCGACCGTATGCGGCTGCACGTCGGCCCCGACGGACAACGCCTCACCTGGTCGTGACCGTGGACTGACAGCCCACGGACGCCACCGACCGGGCGTCAAACCCGGTGCGAGCCCCCGACCTCGGTCGTTAGCCTCCCCGCATGGCGGACGGAATGGACGAAGAACTCGTGAGGCGGCTCGTGCGGGCCCAGTTCCCGCAGTGGGCGGGCCTGGAGGTGCGGCGGGTGGCCTCGGCCGGGACGGACAACGCGATGTTCCGGCTCGGTGACGAGCTCGTCGTACGGCTGCCGAAGGCGGAGTGGGCGGCCGGGCAGGCGGAGAAGGAGCAGCGCTGGCTGCCCCGGCTCGCGCCCGCGCTGCCGCTGCCCGTGCCGGTGCCCGTCGGGGCGGGTGTCCCCGGGGAGGGGTACGGGCGGGCGTGGGGCGTGTACGCGTGGCTGGACGGCGCCGACGCCTGGGCCTCGCCCGTCACCGATCTGGCCCACGCCGCCGAGGAGTTGGGGCGGTTCGGAGTGGCCTTGCGGGCCGCCGACGCCACCAGCGGGCCCCGGTCCTTCCGGGGTGGGGCCGTCACCGAGTGGGAGGGGGGCGCCTTCCCGCCCGCCGTCGCCGCGCTCGCCGCCGCCGGACTGCTCGACGGGCGCGCCGCGCTCGACGTCTGGGAGGAGGTCCTGGCGCTGCCCGCATGGGACCGGGAGCCGGTCTGGCTCCACGGCGACCTGCTGCCCGGCAACCTCCTCACCTGCGGCGGGCGGCTCAGCGCCGTCATCGACTTCGGCGGGCTCGGCGTCGGCGACCCCGCCGCCGACCTCCTCCCCGCCTGGACCCTCCTCACCCCCGCCACCCGCCCCCTCTTCCGCGCCGCCTCCGCCGTCGACGACGCCACCTGGGCGCGCGGGCGGGGCTGGGCGCTGTGCTGGGGGATCGTCACCGACCACTACTACGGCGACCTCGGCGGGCCCGGCACCGCGCCCACCCCGAACCCCGTCCTCGCCGCCGTCGCCCGGCGGGCCTGGACGCAGGCGCTGTCCGAGTACGCCTGAGGCCTCAGGCCAGCTGCTCCGGCAGGGGCGCCGCGTGGACGACCGTCAGGCCGGAGACGGCTCGGGTGAGGGCCACGTACAGGCGGCGCAGGCCGGTGCGTTCGTCGGGTTCGCCGTCGACGACGGCGGCCGGTTCGTCGAGGACCACGTAGTCGTACTCCAGGCCCTTCGCCAGCGACGCAGGGACGAGCGTGAGGCGGGACTCGGCGGTCGTCTCCTCGCCGGGGGAGAGGTACGGCATCCCCGCCGCGTCCAGTGCCGCCGCCAGCGGGGCGATGCGCGCGTCGGCGGCGATCAGGCCGATCGAGCCCTCGTGCGCGAGCGCGTCCACGCAGGCCGACACCACGGCCTCGGCGGAGGCGTCCGCGATCGCCGCCCGGATCTCGAACGCGCCCGGGTTCTCCCGTACCGACTCCACCGGCGCGAGCCCCGGCGCCATGTGCGGCAGCAGCCGGGAGGCGTACGCGATGACCTCGGTCGGCACGCGGAAGCCGGCCGTCAGTTCCTCGATCCGGGAGTCCGGCTTGCCGAGGTGCTTCAGCGCCTGCTCCCAACTCGCCGTGGCCCACGGGGTGGTGCCCTGTGCCAGGTCGCCGAGGACCGTCGCCGAGCCGGTCGTGCAGCGGCGGCCGACCGCCCGGTACTGCATGGGGGAGAGGTCCTGCGCCTCGTCGAGGACCACGTGGCCGAGCGACGGGGTCCGCTCGACGAGGTCCGTCGCCTCGTCGATCAGGACCGTGTCCGCCGCCGACCACTTCGCCGTCTTCACGCTCCGGCCCGGCTTCGCCCAGAGGAGCAGCTTCTGCTCCTCCTCGCTCAGCATGCCCTCCGCGTGCTCGGCCAGGAACTCCGCGTCGCTCAGGAGCCGCAGCACCAGCTTCGCCGGGTCGACCGGCGGCCAGCACTCCTTCACCACGGCCTTCACGGCCGCGTTGCGGGCCACCGCGTTCTGCACCCGGTCGTCGGGCGCCTCGCCCGCCTGCTCCATCCTGACCAGGACCGCGTGCGCGATGCGCTGCGGCAGGGCCTCGCGGGCGGCGCCGTAACGGATGTCACGCTCCGTCAGCTCCCGTACCATCTCCTCCAGTTCGTACGACGGGACCCGCCAGCGGCGCGAACCGCGCACCACCATCAGCGGCTCCGTCGGCGGCTTCACGTGCGACCACACCGCGCGCCGCAGCACCTCCGCCATCCGGGCGTCGCCCTTCACGACCGCCGTCGCCGCCTCGTCCGTACCGCGCACCTCCACGTGCGCCACCAGGTCGTCGACGGTCGCCTGCTTCACCTCCAGCTCGCCGAGGGCGGGCAGCACCTGCTCGATGTACTGGAGGAAGGAGCGGTTCGGGCCGATGACGAGGGTGCCGGTGCGGGCCAGGCGTTCCCGGTGGGCGTAGAGGAGGTAGGCGACACGGTGGAGGCCGACGGCCGTCTTCCCGGTGCCCGGGCCTCCCTGCACGCACAGCGTGCCCGACAGGTCGGAGCGGACGATCTCGTCCTGCTCCGGCTGGATCGTCGCCACGATGTCCCGCATGGGGCCGACGCGCGGCCGCTCGATCTCCGCCTGGAGCAGCCGGCTGGCGCGCTCCAGCTCCGCCGGGTCGGAGAGGCGTTCGTCCTCGTACGCGGTGAGCTCGCCGCCCGTGTAGCCGAAGCGGCGGCGAAGCCCCACGTCCTGCGGGTCCTTCTTCGACGCCTGGTAGTACGGCTGCGAGACCGGCGCGCGCCAGTCGATGACCATCGGGTCGCCGTGGGCGTCGTGGACGTGCCGCCGGCCGATGTAGACAGTGCCGATTGAGTCGCCTCCGGCGACGGGCTGCCCGTGCTGGGTGGGCGGCAGGTAGTCGAGGCGGCCGAAGAAGAGCGGGGTGTGGGCGAGGTCGGCGAGCGCCTTGATGCGGTCCTCGATCTGCCGCTCCAGGACGATCGAGTTCACCCAGTTCGCGGTGACGTCCTTGATGTCCAGCGCCTCCACCTCCTCGCGCATCGCGCGCAGGGCGGCACGGGAGGCGGAGAGGTGGGCGCGCTCGCGTACGAGGGGGTCGTCGGCGGGCATGCCGGGTACGTCGGGCACGGCTGCGGACACGGTGAGGCCTCCGGGCAGGTGGTTACGCGGACACGTCGATGTGGCCGCCGGTTTCCGACCGGACGGCGGCGCTCTCCGCGCGCGGAGTACACCGGCGGGAGGCGGGGAAGCCGGTGAGTCTAACCCCGGCCGGGGTCCGGTGCGAATCCGTTTTCCGTAGGGGGAGGGGTCCGCCGTGAGGGGGACCCCGGTTCCACCCCCAGGCCGATGTGTCCGGCATGTCCGGATTGGAGGATGGAGTCATGACCGCGACGACCTTCACCTCCGCGACCACCGTCTCCCGCCCCCGCCCCCACCCCCACCCCCACCCCCGCCGGCTGGCCGTGTCCGCCCTCCGTGCGGTACGCGCCTTCGGCGGCGCCGCCGTGAGCGTGGCCCTCCTCGGCGACCCCGGCCCCTGCGGGGCGGGCGTCAGGAACCCCCGGCCTGAGTACGCGCCCGGCCCCGACTGAGTACGCGCACGCCTGCCGGCGGCCCCGGCACGGTGATGGGGTGGGGCCATGACGACGCCGCAGCACTCCACAGCCGACCGGAGCACCGCTCCCGCCACCGACCCCTACGCCCCGAGCGCCACCGCGCTCCGCGTCATCGCGGGCATCGGCCTGCTGCTCGTCGCGGCCTGCTGGGTGGCGACCATGGTGGTCACCCTCACCGACGCGATCTCCGACGACGGCGTCGGCGGGGGCTTCGTCACGGCCGGCTTCTGGGCCGTGGGCCTCGCCGCCGTGGCGGGCGTGGTGGCCCTCGCCGTGCCCCGCCGCGCCCTCGTCGCCGCCCAGTACGCCCTGGCCCTCGCGGGCCCGGTCCTGGCGCTGATGGACTGAGCTTCCTACGGCGCCAGCAGCTCGTCCGCGTCCACGATCCGGTACGCGTACCCCTGCTCCGCCAGGAACCGCTGCCGGTGTGCGGCGAAGTCCTGGTCGATGGTGTCGCGGGCGACGACCGAGTAGAAGTGCGCCTGGTGGCCGTCCGCCTTCGGGCGCAGGACGCGGCCGAGGCGCTGGGCCTCCTCCTGGCGGGAGCCGAAGGTGCCGGAGACCTGGATGGCGACCGTGGCCTCGGGCAGGTCGATGGAGAAGTTCGCGACCTTCGACACGACGAGGACGTTGATCTCGCCGTTGCGGAACGCGTCGAAGAGCCGCTCCCGCTCCTTGTTGGACGTCTCGCCCTTGATGACCGGGGCGTCGAGGTGGGCGCCGAGCTCGTCGAGCTGGTCGATGTACTGGCCGATGACGAGGATCTGCTGCCCGGCGAACTTCCTCACCAGGGCTTCCGTGACCCTCCGCTTCGTCGCCGTCGTCGCGCAGAAGCGGTACTTCTCCTCCGCCTCGGCCGTCGCGTACGCGAGCCGCTCCGAGTCCGTGAGGTTCACCCGGACCTCGACGCAGTCGGCGGGTGCGATGTACCCCTGGGCCTCGATCTCCTTCCACGGCGCGTCGAACCGCTTCGGCCCGATGAGCGAGAAGACGTCCGCCTCCTTGCCGTCCTCGCGCACGAGCGTCGCCGTGAGGCCGAGGCGGCGCCGCGCCTGGAGGTCGGCGGTGAACTTGAAGACCGGCGCGGGCAGCAGGTGCACCTCGTCGTAGACGATCAGGCCCCAGTCCCGGGAGTCGAAGAGTTCCAGGTGCGGGTAGACGCCCTTCCGCTTCGTGGTCAGCACCTGGTACGTGGCGATGGTGACGGGCCGGATCTCCTTCTTCGTCCCGCTGTACTCGCCGATCTCGTCCTCGGTCAGCGAGGTGCGCCGCACCAGCTCGTTCTTCCACTGCCGGGCGGAGACGGTGTTGGTGACGAGGATCAGCGTCGTCGCCTTCGCCTTCGCCATCGCCCCGGCGCCGACCAGCGTCTTCCCCGCGCCGCAGGGCAGCACGACGACGCCGGAGCCGCCGTGCCAGAAGCCCTCGACGGCGTGCTGCTGGTACGGCCGCAGGCTCCAGCCGTCCTCGGCGAGCTCGATCGGGTGCGCCTCGCCGTCCACGTACCCGGCGAGGTCCTCGGCGGGCCAGCCCAGCTTCAACAGCGTCTGCTTGATCTGGCCGCGCTCGGACGGGTGCACCGCGACCGTGTCCGCGTCGATCCGCACCCCGACCAGCGGCTGCACCCGCTTCGACCGCAGGATCTCCTCCAGGACGGGCCGGTCGGTCGTGGTCAGGACGAGCCCGTGCGCCGGGTGCTTGGTGAGCGTGAGCCGCCCGTAGCGGTCCATCGTCTCGGCGATGTCGACGAGCAGCGCGTGCGGCACCGGGTAGCGGGAGTACTCCACGAGCGCGTCCACGACCTGCTCTGCGTCGTGACCGGCGGCCCGCGCGTTCCACAGGCCGAGCGGCGTCACCCGGTACGTGTGGATGTGCTCGGGCGCCCGCTCCAGCTCCGCGAACGGCGCGATCGCCCGCCGGCAGGCATCGGCGAGCTCGTGGTCGACCTCCAGGAGAAGCGTCTTGTCGCTCTGGACGATGAGCGGCCCATTCACGTGCGATCAGGTCCTTCCCGGGCCGTTCCCGCGACGGCCAAACCTCCAGTCTGCCTGATACGGGCCGTATACGGGCCGTTGTCGGAGCGGGCTGCCACACTGAAGGCGACCGGTTTCCGAGAAGGAGGTGGCGTGATGAGCGTTGCACACGATCCCCACTACGGGCCCTGGACGGTAGAAGAGGTTCTGGCACTGGGGGAGGACCGTGGCGAACGTCGTGAATTGATGGGGGAAGCGCTCTTGATGTCACCAGCTCCGGGAACCAAGCACCAGCGGGCGTCGTCCCGGCTGTGGCATCTGCTTGACACCGCCGTCCAGGCGGCGGGAGCGCCCGCAGAGGTCCTTGAGGCGGTCAACCTCGTGCTGCCCGACGGGCTGTTCATCCCGGACATCGTCGTCGTGGAGGCCGCTGCGGCAGCCGAGGATCCGATCACCTACGACGCCGAAGCCGCCCTGCTCGTCGTCGAGATCGTCTCCCCGTCGTCCTCCGGCCGCCGCACCGACCGGTTGCTCAAGCCGCCGTACTACGCGGAGGCCGGCATCGAGCACCTGTGGCGCCTCGAACTGGAGCCCGTGCCGGCGCTGGTCGTCTCCGAGCTGCGGGACGGCCATTACGTGGAGCGGTTCGTCGCCGAGGCCGGGCGGGAGACGGCGGTCGACGCGCCGTTCCCGCTGAAGGTCGACCCCGGTGCCCTGGTGGCCTCCCGCCGCTGAGCGCGTCCGTCAGACCTCGTCCTCCGCCAGTTCCGCCACCCCCGTGATCCGGTGCAGCGGGTACGTCCGGACCTCGTCGGCCGTGTGGTCGTAGCCGGTCACGAAACCGCCCTCGACCCGCACCGGGGCGATGACCCGCTGGCTCGCCGTGCCCTCCGCGTTGACGTAGCCGATCCAGACGGCGGAGCCGGTGAGGGCCGCGGCCTGGACGGTGGCCAGGGTCTCGGCGGCGGAGGTGCGGGGGAGGCCGCCCGCCGTGACGGGGGCGGCGGGTTCCTTGCGTACGGCCGTGGCCGCGCGGTCGCCGGCGCGGATCGCCCGGACCGCCGCCGCGAGGAGGGTGGTGTCGGGGGTCGGCGGGCCGTCGGGGACGGGGGCGGGGGGCGTGCGGGGCGGGGTGCGGTGCGCGTCGGGGCGGGTGATCAGGACGTCGCCCTCCGCCGACTCGGCGGCCGGGGCGTAGCCCATCGACCGGAGTCCTTCGAGGAGCGCGGCCGGGTCCGTCCGCGCGGCAAGGACCGTCGGGGCGAGGCGGCGCAGGCCCAGGGGCGCCGAGCGGCGGTCCGCGAGGATCTCGCCGAGCAGGGCGTCGTCGTCGCAGCGGACGTACGCCGACGCCGCCCCGACCCGCAGGTGGCCGTGCTTCCTCGCCACGTCGTCGACGAGGTACGCGAGCGGCTGCGGCACCGGTGTACGGGAGTGCGCGGCGAGGAAGGCGTGCAGGTCGGCGGCGGTCTGCCCGGTGTCGAGCGCGCGCCGCACCGAGCCGGGCGTGAACCGGTAGACCGTCGCGCCACCCTTCGACTCCACGTCCGCCAGGACCGCGAGCGCGTCGGCCAGCGGCCGCAGCAGCGGGCCCGGTGCGACGGCCGTCAGGTCGGCCTGGAGGAGCACGTGGTCGACGGGCTCGGGCAGCAGCGGCTCCAGGAGCTCCGCCGCGTGTTCCGCCGCCACCTCCGGCTCCACCCCGCCGCCTTCCGCCGTCGGCGAGGCGGCCTCGGTCAGCGGCAGGTTGAGCAGGGCCCGCGCGGCCGTGGACAGCGCCCCCCGGCCGGTGATCCCCAGGAGTTCGGCGTCGGCCAGCGTCCAGCGGGCCAGGCGTTCCCGCAGGTCGGCGGCGGGTCGGGGGGCTTCCGTGGCCGGACCCGTCGCACCGCCGCGCGTCGGACGCTCCCAGCGGAGCCGGGCCAGGAGGGTCTCCGGGTCGGCCGCCGCGCCCGGCGGGAGGGCCGCCAGCAGGCCGAGGACCCGGCGGCGTACCTCCGGCGCCGCCGCGCGGTCCAGGTCGGGGCCGAGCGCCGACAGCGTCCGCCCCTTCGCGTCCTGCCCGCCGACCAGGCCCGGCGTGCGGGTCGCCGCGAGCCAGGCGGCGGCCAGGCGTACCCAGCGCTCGGCCGGCGGCTGGTCGAGCCAGTCGTCGTACGCGGGCGTCGGCGCGTACCGCTCGTCCGCCTCGCCGTCCGAGGCCAGCAGCCCCGCCCCGTACGCCAGCTCCAGCCAGAAGGCCGCCACCGGCTCGGGCACGTCCAGGACCGTCGCCGTCCGCCTCAGGTCCCGCACCGAGAGCCCGCCGGCCCGCAGCACGGGTGGGCCGCCGTGGTCCCAGGACTTCAGCAGTTCCTCGATGGTGGCGAGCGCCGCGTACGCCTGCCCGGCGGCGGCGCCGTCCACAACCTGGGGACGGTACTCGCGGGCCACCCCCACCTCGGGCGCGCGCGGCTCCGGCGCCCGGTGCGCCCGCCCGCCGCGCAGGTGCAGCGCCGCCTCGCGGGGCAGCACCACCGTCCGCGGCGACACCGGAAGCAGCAGCCCCCGGTCGCGCAGCCAGCCCACCGGCGGCGTCGGCTTCGCCGTCACCTCGCCGTACGGCGGCCCCCACACCAGGCGGTCGAGGACCGCGAGGGCCTCCGGCGGCGCCGTGTCGAGCAGCGCCCCCATCCGCTTCCGGTCGGTGAAGAGCGCGGTGAGCGCGGCGACCGCCGACACCGGGTCGTGCGTGGACGGCAGCCCGGCCGCCGCCACGATCTCCTGCAGCCGCCCCGGCGACATCCCGGCCGTCGCCTCCGCGACGGTCGGGCCGAGGCCGGTGGGGGAGGGGTGCTGCGGCGACGGGGAGAGCAGTTCGCGGGCCGTCCGCACCAGCCGCAGCCGGTCGTCGTCGCCCCACACCAGCGCCTGCTCGCGCAGCAGCGCCACCGCGCGGGGCAGCGCCTCCTCGATCTCCGTCGCCTCGGCGTCCGGTGCCTCGGCGTCCGGTGCCTCGTGGTCGCCCCTGAACAGGCCGAGCAGGGCCGGGTACGGCGTCGGGTCCGGCGCCACCGCCAGCACCTCCGCCACCTGGAGCGCGAACCGGTCGAGCCGCTCCAGGGCCCGTACCACCGACGCCCGGGTCCCGGCGCGGGTGGCCAGCTGCGTCAGGTCGTTCGGCACCGGCCCCAGCAGATCGGGGCGGGCCCGCAGCAGCGCGGCGAGCCCGTCGTCCCCGCGCGCCCGCAGCGCCTCGGCCAGCGTGCGCGGGCTCCCCGCGGTCCCACTCGGACGTCCCTCGGGCACGTGCGCCTCCCGGTCCAGCTCGCCGATCCCCATCCGCCCCACGTTATCCGCTGCGCAGGCGCTACCGTCAGGACCGGGACGGCGTTCGGCCGGACGTGGAGGGGCGGCGTGGGCATCGAGAGCGACCGGATGGTCTTCGACTACCTGAGCCGGGTCGGCGACCTGGCCCAGCAGCAGCACCTTCCGCCGGGCGAGCGCAGAGCCCTCGTCGCGGGCCTCCGCGACGAGATCGACCGCCGTCGCGCCACCCACGGCAAGGAGTCCCCCTCCGCCGTCCGCGGCATCCTCGGCGACCTGGGCACCCCGGACGAGGTGGTCGGCCGCGCGGCGGCCTCCGCCAAGCCGGACGCTCCGGCCCCCGTCGACCCCCCTGCCGATCCCCCCGGGCGCCGCACCACATGGTGGTCCGACGCTCCGGCCGAGCCCGCCACCGCACCCGTCCCCCGCCCCCGCGCCACCGAGCCGTCCCCGTCCCAGACGGACGACTGGTGGAAGGACGACGACGACCTCGGCGCACCCGGCTTCGTCGGCGGCGTCGAGGCCCCGGAGCTGTTCCGCCCCCCGGCCCCCGACCCCGAGGAACCGGAGGAGCCGGGCCCGCCCGAGCCCCCCGCGCGCCGCGGCCTCCGCCTGCTCCGCCGCCTCCGCCGTACCACCGAGAAGTCCCCGGCGGAAGCGGCACCGGAAGAGGAGGGAACACCGACCCGGCTCCTCGCCCACCCCTTCCTCCTGCTCGCCGCCGCCCTCCTCCTCGCCGGCGCCGTCTTCGGCTGGCTCCTCGCGCTCGCCGCCGGCTGGCTCCTCGCGTACGGCTCCCGCCGCCTCACCCCCGGCGAGATCAAGACGACCGTCTTCGTCCTGCCCGGCCTCGCCGCCGCGACCGCCGCCGTCTGGCTGTGGGGCCGTACGGAGGGCCGCTGGGGCCCGCCGCTCCCCGCCGGCGGCGACGCCCTGGGCGCGGCCGTCACCGAGGCCTGGCCCTGGACCCTCAAGGCCGCCGCCGTGGCCTCCGCCCTCTTCCTCCTCCGGCGCGCCCGCCGCCCCTGAGACCCGGCCTACGCCACCGGCTCGTCCTCCGCCTCCCACGGCGCCCCCGGGATCACCAGAGGAGACCCGGTCACCGGATCCGGGACGACGACCGACGGAAGCCCGAAGACCTCGCGGACGAGCTCCTCCGTGACGACCTCCGACGGCGGGCCCTCGGCGACGACCCGGCCGGCCTTCATGGCGACGAGGTGGTCGGCGTACCGGGCCGCCTGGTTGAGGTCGTGCAGGACGAGGACCACCGTCCGGCCGCGGGAGCGGTTGAGGCGGCGGACCAGGTCCAGGACCTCCACCTGGTGCGCGATGTCCAGATAGGTGGTGGGCTCGTCGAGGAGCAGCAGGTCCGTCTCCTGCGCGAGGGCCATCGCGATCCAGACGCGCTGCCGCTGCCCGCCGGAGAGCTCGTCGACGGAGCGGTCGGCGAGGGCGGCGACGTCCGTGTGGGCCATGGCCTCCGTCACCGCCCGCTCGTCCTCCTCCGACCACTGCTTCCACCACGCCTGGTGCGGCTGCCGGCCCCGCGCCACCAGGTCCGCGACCGTGATCGCCTCGGGGGCGACGGGCGTCT
Organism: Streptomyces sp. CC208A; assembly: GCF_030010625.1. GTDB lineage: Bacteria > Actinomycetota > Actinomycetes > Streptomycetales > Streptomycetaceae > Streptomyces. The sequence continues at coordinate 47,622 of NZ_JASCXN010000035.1, forward strand.
GCGGCAGCAGGCCGACCGAGCGGGCGATCCGCTTCGTGGGGAGCTTCGCCAGCTCCTCCCCGTCGAGCAGGACGGCGCCCCGCACCGGCCTGAGGAGCCGGCCGAGCGCCCGCAGGGTGGTCGACTTGCCGCAGGCGTTGGGGCCGACGATGACGGTGACGCGCCCGTCCGGGACCGCCAGGTCCAGGTCCTCGACGACGACCCGGTTCTCGTACGCGAGGGTCAGCCCGCGCGCGGACAGCCTGCTCGTCCTCGGTCCGTTCGTCATCGCTCCGCTCGGTGTCGGTCTGCTGCTCATGCCTTCTCTCCCGTGCGGCTCTGGACGATGAGCCAGATCAGATACGGGGCGCCGACCGCCGCCGTGAGGACACCCACCGGCAGTTCCACCGGCGAGAACAGCCGCCGCCCGGCCAGGTCGGCGGCGGTGACGACGAGCGCGCCGAGCAGCGCCGAGCAGAGCAGCGGGATCTGCGCCGTACGCGTCACCCGGCGGGCGATCTGCGGGGCGAGCAGCGCCACGAAGTCGACAGGACCGGCGACCCCGGTCGCCACCGAGGCGAGGACCACGCCGACCGCGACGAGCCCGAGCCGCACCCGCCCGAGCCGGACGCCGAGCGCCGTCGCCGTGGCGTCGTCGAGGGAGACGGTCCGCTGGGCGCGGGCCGCCCACAGCACGGCGGGCAGCGCGAGCAGCAGCGTCCACCGGACCGGCGCGGACTCGTCCCAGCCGCGCCCGTTGAGCGAACCGGTCATCCAGATCTGCGCCTGCTGGGCGACGAGGTAGTCGCCCTTGGTCATGAAGAGGGTGATGAGGGACCGCAGCGCGATGGCGATGCCGATGCCGATGAGCACGAAGCGGGTGGCGTGCAGCCCGCCGCGCCAGGCGAAGGCGTACACGAGGGCGGCGGCCAGCACCCCGCCCGCGATCGACAGGTACGGCAGCACCGTGTACGAGGCGAGGCCGAAGGTCATGGCGCCGACGGTGAGCGCCCCGGCGCCCTGGCTGATGCCGATGATGTCGGGCGAGGCGAGCGGGTTGCGGGCGACGGTCTGGACGAGCGCGCCCGCGATCCCGAAGGCGGCGCCGACGGCGAGCGCGGTGACGAGCCGCGGCGCGCGCAGCTCCTCGACGACGAACGCGGCGGGGGAGTCGCCGCCGCCCAGGACCGTCAGCACCTCGCCGGGGGCGACGAACCGCTCGCCGACGCAGAGGTACGCGACCGAGACCGCGGCGAGCAGCAGGAGCAGCACCCCGGCGGCGAGCACCGACCGCCGGTGCACCAGGAAGGAGACGGGCCCGGTGCGGACGAGCCCGTACCCGGCGGGCCGGACGGCGGTACGGGCCGGGGCGGGGGTCCGGCTCCGGAGGAGGCTCATGCCGGCACCGCCTTCCGCCGCACGAGGGTCACCAGGAACGGCACCCCGATGAGCGCCGTCATGACCCCGGCCGGCACCTCGCCGGGCGGGAGGACGATCCGCCCGGCGACGTCCGCGACCAGCACCATCACGGGCCCGAGGAGCGCGGCCATCGGCAGCACCCACCGGTGGTCGGAGCCGACGACGGCGCGGGCGAGGTGCGGGACGGCGAGGCCGACGAAGGCGATGGGGCCGGCGGCGGCGACGGCCGCGCCGGTGAGGACGGTCGCGCCGAGCCCGCCGACGATCCGGACGGTCGCCACCTTCTGCCCGAGCCCCCTGGCGACGTCCTCGCCGAGCGCGAGCGCGTCGAGGCCGCGCGCCACCGACAGCACGAGGGCGAGGCCGACCAGCACGAACGGCCAGATCTGCCCGATCGTGGCCGCGTCGCGCCCGTCGAGCGAGCCGATCTGCCAGAACCGGAACTCGTCGAGCGCCGCCGCCTTCGTGGTGAGCACGCCGGTCGTCACCGACAACAGGAGCGCGTTGACCGCCGCGCCGCCGAGCGCCAGCTTCACGGGCGTGGCGCCGCCGCGGCCGCGGGAGGCGATCGCGTACACGGCGACGGAGGCGAGGGCGGCGCCGAGGAAGGCGAACCACACGTAGCCGGAGAGGCTGTGCACGCCGAGGAAGGCGATGGCGAGGACGACGGCGACCGCGGAGCCCTGGCTGATGCCGAGGATGCCGGGGTCGGCGATCGGGTTGCGGGTGATGCCCTGGAGGGCGGTGCCGGCGAGCGCGAGGGAGGCGCCGACGATGAGCCCGATGACGGTACGGGGGAGGCGGAGCTGTCGTACCACCTCGGCGTCGTCCCCGGTGGCCCCGTGCAGGAGCGCGTCGAGGACGGTGCCGGGGGCGATGGCCCGGGCGCCGACGGCGAGGCTGAGGAGGACCGCGAGGAGCAGGGCGACGACGGCCGCCGAGGTCGCGAGGGTCCGTCTGGCCCGTAGGGAACGGAGAGCGGCTGTCATGGGCACCATCGGGCGAGGAGGAGAACGGACGAGGAGGAACTTTGGTAAGGCTCAGCTAACCAGTCGCACCGGAGCGCCGTCCAAGCGGCCACCCCTTTCGAACGCCTGGGCACAATGTCCCCCATGACGACGAACGTTTCCGCAGGCCCGCTCACGGTCGGTTTCGACCTCGACCTGACCCTCCTCGACACCCGCCCCGGCATCAAGGCCGCCTTCGAGGCGTTCTCGGAGCGGTACGGCGTCGCGATCGACGCCGACCTCGTCGTCACCCGCCTCGGCCCGCCGCTGGAGCAGGAGATGGCCCACTGGGTCCCGGCGGAGCACGTCACCGAGATGACCGCCCGCTACCGCGCCCTCTACCCCGAGCACGCCATCGCGCCGACCGTCCCCATGCCGGGCGCCCGCGACGCCCTCGCCGCCGTCCGCGAGGCGGGCGGCCGGACCGTCGTCGTCACCGCCAAGAACGGCCCGGACGCCCACCGCCACTTCGCCCACCTGGACATCGAGCCGGACGCCATCGTCGGCCGCCTCTTCGCCGAGGCCAAGGCGGAGGCCCTGCGCGCCCACGGCGCCTCGGTCTACGTCGGCGACCACACCGGCGACGTACGCGGCGCGAAGGCCGCCGACGCCGTCTCGGTCGCCGTCGCCACCGGCCCGTGCTCCCCCGAGGAACTCCGCGAAGCCGGCGCCGACGTGGTCCTGAAGGACCTGACGGACTTCCGCGCCTGGTGGAAGACGTACCTCTCCTAGGCGATGCGCCCTAAGCGGTACGCCGGGCCTGCCGCCGCTGGGCCGCGACCGACCGCAGCACCCCGGCCCCGGCCAGCGCGAACCCGACGCCCATCAGCATCGACACCAGATAGGCGACGGTCGGAAAGGGCTCGGTGCCGAGCAGCAGCGGAGCCACCGTGACCAGCGTCGCGACCGCCCCGACCGCGAAGACGACCACACCGGCCTTGACGAGACCGTCCCCCGGCACGGAATCGTCCACGGAATCGCCCACCGGTCCTGTACGGGTTTCACTGCGCATCCCGCCAGGGTAGTTCCCCGGCCCGCACAGGCGAGGGCGGGTACGGCGGAGGGCGACCGCCGGATGCGGTCGCCCTCCACTGCAGGGGTGATCGACGGGGTCAGCCGAAGGCGAGCGTGCCCGTCCAGTTGACCCAGCTGGCGGCGACACGGCTGCCGTGCGCGGTGGTCCCTCCCTTGTAGAAGTAGAGGGTGCCGTCGGCCGCCATGGCCCAGATGTCCGGGGTGGTGCCGGAGTCGCGGTCGACGTCGGGGGTCCCGATGACGAAGGGCATCTGGGCCGCGGACCATCCGCCGGTGCCGTAGATGGTGTCCTCGCCGGTCAGGGAGCTGGAGGCGAAGGCGAACGAGGCGAGGTCGACGCCTCCGCCGGAGGGCTTGCCCTTGCGCAGGACGAGTCCCTTGTCGGCGACGGGGCCGCGGAAGAGCAGGTCGGGGACGTTGTCCCCGCTGATGTCCCCGACGGTGACGATGTCGCGGTCGGCCCAGGTGCCGCCGCTGATCAGACGGGCCTCCTGGAAGGAGGCGCCGGTGTAGCCGATGAAGGCCCACAGCTGGTCGCCGGTGGTGGCGAGCAGGTCGGGGAGCTTGTCCCCGGTGATGTCGCCGGTGGCCTTGATCTGGCTGAGGGAGGAGGGGGCGGGGGCGTTGCCGGGGAGGAGGATCTCACGGCGCTTGGTGACGTTGACGGCGCCGTACCCGTCGCCCGGGTACATCCACAGTTTGCCGCCGACGCGGACGATGAGGTCCTCGAAGCCGTCGCCGCCGTAGAAGTCGCCGTTGTGGGTGATCAGGGCGCCGGAGAAGTGCCCGGCCGGCGGGGCGATGAAGACGGGCAGGCCGTCGCCGCCGTTGGGGTCCTTGGCGGGGTTGAGCTGGTAGGCGCCGGACATGGAGTAGTCGAAGGTGCCGGTGCCCTTGGACGGATCGCTGCGGAGGGCCTGGGAGGGGTACAGCCGCAGGTTCTTGCTGCCGGTGATGGCGAACAGGTCGGGCAGCGTGTCGCCGGTGACGTCGCCGGGAGGGTCGGCCTGGTCGCGGGGGGTGACGTAGAAGAAGTACTTGGTGGGCTGGGAGACGTGCCCCGCTCCGTCGACGGTGCGCGCGTACAGCACGTTGGGTCCGGCCGCGGGGGGCTTGACCCCGGAGACGGTGGTGATGGTGGAGGTGGAGGCGCCGGCGGTGCGGGAGACGGTGATGGGGTAGTTGTTGGCGTTGAAGCCGTACTCGAAGCGGATGACGTCGCTGTCGAGGGCCTGGAAGGTGAAGGTGCCGGCGGTGCCGAACTTGAGCTTCGACCAGTTGGAGTCCTCGGGCTCGTTGCCGAAGGTGTTCTCGTTGCCGTCGGCGTTGGGGAAGTCGGTGGAGCGGACCCGGGGCGGCTTGGGGGCGGCGCTGTCCCAGATGAACCGGCACGGCACCTTGGGCGTGTAGGCGGAGGAGCTGCCCGCGGCGTCGACGGCCCGGACCGACCAGGAGTAGACGGTGTTGTTCACCAGGCCGCTGGTGGAGAAACCGGGCGTGGTGCGGGTCGCGGCGTCGGTGTCGGCACCGACGGAGACGGTGCCGGTGGACTTGAGCATGTCACCGGTGACGGACCACTTGTTGGTCGGCCACAGGGCGAAGTCGAGGTAGGCGAGGTTGTCGTCGCTGTCGGTGGACCGGGCGGTGAAGGTGAGACTGGAGGAGCCGACCCGGACGTACGGAGGGGTGGTGGTGCACTTGAAGTCCGGCCCGAGGTCGTGGTGGGTCGGCGGGGTGGGGGGCCGGTTGTAGGTGATCTCCAGGACGGGGGCGTTGTCGCCGTCGGCCTGGAACTTCTTCCACGCGTACTGCGACTTCTCGTCACGGGCCCGCAGACCGAAGGTGATCGTGCTCCTGCCCTGGTCGGCGGCCTTCTGTGCGGCTGCCAGCACGTCGAAGGTCTCGTAGTCGTCCTTGCAGCCGGTCTTGTAGCCGTGGGCGAAGCTCGCCGGTTTCGCGGCCAGATTCGCGTCGGTCAGGGCGGGTGCGTTCTTCCAGTTGGTCCGCGCGTTGATCGGTCCGGTGACGTGGACGGACATGCCGCGGGGGCTGCAGGACCAGGAGTAGGTCTCCAGGAGCCGCAGGGTGGCCTGCCGAATCTTGGCGCCCTGGAGCTTCTTGTCGTACGCGATGTTGAAGTACGACCGGGAGGTGCCCCAGGTGTCGGACTCGAAGCCGACCCGGGCCTCGTGGGTGCCGCCCTTGTTGAAGTCCTTGCCGTTGAAGAACGTGGCCTTGGGGTGGCGGCTGTAGGCGGTGGTCCAGTCCTGGGTGTGCTTCTTGACCGTGGGGTCGATGAAGACCGGATAGACGGTGGCCGGGTCGTCGAGGAAGTCCCTGCTCGGGGTGAGCAGCCAGGTCCCGTCGCCGAGGTCGGCGTCCACGATGTCGCCGCGGGACTCGGGGGAGGGGCCGTTGAGCAGCGGCAGGCTCAGCGTGGCCGCGTCCCCGGTCTGCGAGGGCGCCGGCGTCGGCTCGGCCGGTACGGGAGGAAGCGGCGGGTCGGTGAGAGCGGGGGCGGCCTCGTCCGTGGCGTCGGGCAGGGCCTCGCCCTCGGGGTCGACGTTGTCGTCGGCCAGTGCCTCGGTGCTCGCGCTGGGGCTCGGCTCCTCGCTGATCGTGGCCGTCGGCGTTTCGAGGGACTCCGGGGCGGTCGGCTGCGAGGAGGCGCCGAGTTCGCCGTCGGTGACGGCCGGGGCGCCGCTGCTGTCCCACATCAGCGGGGTGGGCGAGAGCGCGACCTCCTGCCCGTCGGGGTCCTCGGCCGACACGATGCCGGTGGCCGAGTCCAGGCTGAAGGTGAGCGTGGGGGAGGACAGCCCGTACGACAGCTGCGCGACCCGCGGATCGGAGGCTGCCTGACGGTTTTTCAGGACGAGGAGCTGGGCGAAGCCGTCGTCCTCGGCCGTCAGCACCAGGTCGGCGCCCGGGAAGATCTCCGGGTACAGGGCCCGCGACCCGTCGATGACCGGTGCGGGGACGGGGCCGGGCCAGGTGAGCTGGATCTCGTGGGTCTCGGGGATCTCCGTCGTACCGCCGACGGTGAGCGTGACCAGCGGACTGCCGGGCTCCGTCTCGGCCTTCAGCCCCTTGACGAGCGAGATCCGTCGTACGCCTCCGCGCGAGGCCCGGTCTCCGCTGCCGGTGCTGCCGGCGGAGAACACCACGGGATTGTTCGTGGCCGCGGGCGTCCAGCCCTTGCCGGTCCGCTTCAGCGTGGTGTCGATCTTCTTCCATTCGTCGCCGACCTTGGCCCAGATCGGGGACGCGTACAGCTTCTTCGTCATCAGCCCGTCGGGACGGGCCCAGGTGGTCGACCGGGCGGTCCGCAGCTCCGTGGCCTCGACCGGCTTTCCGCTCTTGCGGGCGAGCGAGACGGCGGAGGCCTGACTGACGGTCCGCGGCTCGTCCTTGTCCTTGCCGGAGGCGTTCCGCCCGTCCGCCGGGAGGGGGGCCGCTTCGTCGGCGGAGCCGGCGTGGAAACCGGCGTAGGTGATGCCGCCCGCGGCGAGCGCGGCCGCGACCACCATGGCGCTCACGCGCCGGGCCGTCGGCCGCTGCCATGACTGTCTCATCGGGTGAGGACCCCTCTTCCCAGCATTTCCCAGCATCCGGGCTCTGACGGCACCGGCTGAAACCACGAAGCCCGCCATGGCGTCATGAACGAGGGCGGTCCGGGCCGGAACACCTTTCCGCGCAGGCATGGCTGGGCGAGCCGATGATGACCCATCAAGCTCCTGGCGTCATCCGACGACGGAATCCGCTCATGCCCGCCTGCTCCGGCCGGAGAAAGAAGGACTCCTCGGTCGGGGAACCGCCCCGGTGAGGAACGCAGGTGCCGACAGGGCGGCAAAACAAAGGAAAAGCCGTAAAAGACTGCTCGGATGGGGTCTTTCCTCACCGAATACGCGGATCATGGGCGTCTGGTGCGCTTGCTGCGCTGACCTGCTCCTATGTCGGTTGAGTTCACTTGTAGGCATTCCATATGCAGCCGGACCGTTACGTTCCATGACAATAATCACGCTGCGTTCACCACGGCTGGCGTTTCTTTACGAAGTACCCGCAGAATCTGCGCGATCTGAAGTGCAATCGCCTGCGGTCCGTCTCCGGCTGCCGCTCCAAGTGGTCCGGGGGGACCTCGTCTTGTTCGCTCGTCATCGTCATACCCGTCGCCGGGTCCGTCGCGCGGTCGTACCCGCGCTCGGCGCAGCCCTGCTGGTGGGACTGCTGCCCGCCCAGTCCCTGGCCATGCCACCGGACCCCGGGAACGCCGAACTCGGACGGGAGATCCTTGAGGCCGAGCCCCTCGAACTCGAGAAGATCGAGCTCGACGAGCCCGTCGGGGGTGAGACATTCAAGAAGGACCTCGACACGCTCAAGGCCGACATCCCCACCGACCAGCAGCAGGCACCCGCCGGTACGACGACGGTCCCGGCCGCCGACACCGAGTCGTTCACCTTCGGCTCCGCCGTCAGCCCCGCCTCGTTCACCGCCGCCACGACGGCGACGGCCACCGCGGAGGGCGGCCTCACCCAGATCCCCAACCTTCCGGTCCTCGCCGGCCAGGCGGACGGCCACCCCGCCCCCACCGGCACATGGCAGTTCAGCGTCGTCGACCGCGGCAGCGAGATCGTCCAGGGCATCGAAGAAGTCCTCAAGGTCGGTGCACTCGTCGCCGTCCAGGCCCCCTCCACCGGCTCCGTCCCGCTCTCCGTGGGCATCGACTACTCCGGTTTCAAGAACCTCCACGGCGCCGACTGGGCCTCCCGCCTGCGCCTGGTCCAGTTCCCCGAGTGCTACCTCACCACCCCCCTTGAGCCGGCGTGCCAGGAGTACGAGGAGCTCGAAACCGTCAACGACCCCGTCACCGACACCGTGACGGCCACGGTCGACACCGCCGCCGACGGCACGGCCACCCCCGCCTTCCTCGCGGCCCCCGCCCCGACGTCCGGCTCCGGGATCGTGCAGGCCGCCTACACCACCGCGACCACCGCCACCCCCGTGGCGACGGGAGGCGACAAGGCCGTCATCGGTGCCGTCGACTCCGGCGCGGGACCCGGCGGTTCCTTCAAGGCCACGCCGCTGGCAGCCAGCGGCAAGTGGACCGCGGGCGGCTCGTCCGGCGGCTTCACCTACTCCTACCCGATGGCCATGCCGCCCGCCCCGGCCGGTCCCGCCCCGAACGTCACCCTGTCGTACAACTCGCAGGCCGTCGACGGGAAGACCGCCGTCTCCTCGCCCCAGGCGTCCTGGGTCGGCGAAGGCTGGGACTACAGCCCCGGCTTCATCGAGCGCCGCTACCGCTCCTGCAAGGACGACACCCACGCGCTCACCGCCGGAACCCCCAACAACACCGCCAAGGCCGACAAGACCGGCGACCTGTGCTGGGTCTCCTACAACGCGGTCATGTCCCTGGGCGGCAGCACCACCGAACTCGTCCGCGTCCCCACCTCCACCCCGGAGACCGGTACGGAGACCTACCGCCCCCAGCGCGACGACGGCACCCGCGTCCAGCGGCACGTCGGCGGCACCAACGGGGACGACAACGGCGAGTACTGGACGGTGACCACCACCGACGGCACGAAGTACCACTTCGGCCTCAACAAGGTGGGCGGCACCCACGCCGACACCAACTCCGTCTCCACCGTCCCCGTCTTCGGCAACCACCCCGGCGAGCCCTGCCACGCCACCACCTTCGCCGCCTCCCGCTGCGGCACCGGAAAGCAGCAGGCGTGGCGCTGGGGCCTGGACAAGGTCGAGGACGTCCACGGCAACGTCATGATCGTCAGCTGGAAGCAGGAGACGAACCACTACGCCGTCCGCGGCAAGCGAGCCACCCCCGAGGCCTACGAGCGCGCCGCCTACCCCACCACCATCGAGTACGGCCTGCGCGCCACCGACCTGACCAAGCCGTCCGCGACCGTCGTCTTCGGCGTCGACCAGCGCTGCCTCAAGTCCACCACCCTCTGCAACCCGGCCAACTTCAAGCCCGGTGACCCCACCGCCTACCGGCCCTGGTGGGACACCCCCGGCTCCCTCAACTGCGCTTCCGGCTCCGATCTCTGCCCCGGCTTCCCGTCCTTCTGGACCCAGGTCCGTCTCAAGACCGTCACCACCAACGCCGCTCGCGCCGGCCAGACCGGCCTGGGCAAGGTCGACAGCTACACCCTGAAGCACTCCTTCCCCGAGGACTGGTACGACACCGCCCCCGGCCTCTGGCTGAACTCCATCACCCGCACCGGGTACGGCCCCGGCGACACCACCGGCACCCTCCAGTCCAAGGATGGCGTCAGCTTCGGCCACTACACCGTGAAGCCGCGGTCGGACAAAGCCCTGCGGAAGTACCTCCTCGACAAGCAGCTTCCCAACCTCGTCTCCAGCGGCCCCGGCGACAAGCGCCCCGGTTTCACCCGGCCTCGTATCGGCACCGTCGTCACCGAGGCCGGCGCCGACATCGAGGTCGAGTACATAGGCGGTTGCCAATACGAGCCCACCACCGACAAGGGCAAGGCCAACGGCACCTGCTATCCCGTCCGCTGGTCCCCCGACGGCGAGGAGAAGACCCCCGCCAAGGCGTGGTTCAACAAGTACGTCGTCGCCTCGGTCACCGAGACCGACAAGGTCACTCCCTTCGGCAAGCCCGTCACGACCGCCTACCGCTACTCAGGCCCCGCCTGGGCCAAGAGTGACGACGAGTTCCTCCGCCCCGCCCTGCGCACCTACAGCGACTGGCGCGGCTACCGCCAGGTCGCCGTCATCAAGGGCAACAAGACGTCGTCTCTCTCCCAGTCGCTTTCCGTGACCCGCTACTTCCAGGGCATCGGCGGTGAGGTCAAAGACTCCGTCGACGGCACCGTCCTCCTCGCCGACGACGCCCCCCAGTACGCCGGCATGACGGCCGAAACGCTCACTTACCGCGACTCCTCCAAGACGCACACGCAGTTCGCCAGCCGCACCCGCACCTTCCCCGACGTGTCCGTCGAGACCGCCTCACGCTCCCGCCAGGCAGAGGACGGCACCACCCTGCCCGCCCTGCGCGCCTACCGGACGGCCGTCAAGAAGACCGACAGCATCCAGGCCGACGGCGCCAACTGGCGTGGCGTCCGCGCCACCACCCTCGACCGCGACGCCACCTACGGCCTGCCCACCGCCGTCGAGACCGCCGTCGTCACCCACAACGGCACCGGAGAAGTCCTCTCCGAGCAGACCTGCACCAAGACGTCCTACGTCCACAACACCACCGCGTGGCTGATCGGACTGCCCAGCGCGGTCCGTACCACCGCCACCACCTGCGCCAACCACACCGGCGCCGACTCCGCCACCGAACTCAAGGGCTCGGTCCGGACCCGCTACGACCAGCTCGCCCACGGCGCCACCCCCGCCAAGGGCCTCGTGACCGCCGTCGACCAGATCGACGGCACCGGCACCACCCACTCCATCACCACGAGCACCACCCACGACGCTCTCGGCCGGGTCACCAGCGTCATCGCGCCCGGGACCGGTGAGACCAAGACCGAGTACACCCCTGCCACGGGGGGCCCGGTCACCTCGGTCAAGACGATCAACGCCAAGAACCACACCACCACCACGACCTTCGACCCCGGCCGAGCCCTGCCGCTGACAGTCACCGACCCCAACGGCCGCGTCACCCGCACCCAGTACGACGCCCTCGGCCGCCTCGTCAAGGGCTGGTCCCCCTCCCGCTCCTCGGGCAGCCAGAGCGCCAGCGTCGAGATCGCCTACCGGACCGCGACCGTCGCCGCCGACGGCAAGACCAGCCCCGCGGCCGTCACCGTCAAGACCCTCAAGGACGACGGCGGCTACGCCCGCCAGGTCACGCTCTACGACGGCCTGCTGCGCCAGGTCCAGACCCAGTCCGAAGCCCACGGCCCCGGCCGTATCGTCACCGACACCTACTACAACGACCACGGCCTGGTCGTCGAGCAGACCAGCGGCTACCTCGCCAAGGGCGAACCCACCACCGACCTCTTCAAGGTCACGTCCCCCACACACGTCAAGAGCCGGGTCAAGACCGTCTACGACGGCATGGAACGCCCCGTCAGGCAGACCCCCTACCACGGAAAGACCCCCCGCGCCGGGACCACCATCACCTACGGCGACACCGCCACCCTCGTCGACCCGCCCGGCTCCAGCGTCCCCGCGACCACCACGGTCACCGACGCCCTGGGCCGTGTCATCGAGCTCAGGCACCACGTCGCACCCGGCAAGTACCGCTCGACGAAGTACAGCTACGACAAGCGCGGCAACCGCGACAAGGTCACCGACCCGGCCGGCAACACCTGGACCTACCTCCACGACGCCCGCGGCCGCGTCACCTCGGTCAAGGACCCGGACACGGGCATCACCCAGACCGAGTACGACAACGCGGACCGTCCGAACATCGTCTCCGACGCCCTCGGCCAGTACACCTACACCGACTACGACGTGCTCGGCCGCATCACCGCGGTCCGCGAGGGCTCGAAGCTGAACACGCCGGTCAAGGAGTACACCTACGACCCGACCGGCGCCCTCGGCCTCCCGGCGGAGTCCAGGCGCCGCACCACCACCGGCGACTACGTCACCAAGGTCACCGGCTACGACACCGAGTACCGTCCCACCGGCCGTCAGGTGATCATCCCGGCCAACGCCATGACCACCGGCCTGTCCGGCACCTACACGTACACCTACACGTACACGCCCACCGGCAAGCCCCTCTCGGTCACCCTGCCGGCCAAGGGCGGCCTGCCGGCCGAGAAGGTCATCACCCGCTACAACGAGGACGGCCTGCCCGAGTCCACCTCCGGCATCGCCTGGTACACCTCCGACGTCAGCTACTCCCCCTACGGCGAAGTCCTCCGCTCGGTCTCCAGCGCACAGCCCTACCGCGTCTGGACGACCAACTTCATCGACGAGCACACCGGCCGTCTGATGCGCACGGTGACCGACCGCGAGAAGGCCGGCCCCCACCGCATCTCCGACACCGGCTACGCCTACGACGCCGCAGGCATGATCACCGCGAGCGCCCGCCAGGACGCGGTGACGAACACCAGCACGACATGGGACAACCAGTGCTTCACCTACGACGCCATGGGTGAACTGGTCCACGCCTGGACCTCCAACATCAAGCCCAACGGAACCGGCGTCGGCTGCAAGTCCAATTCAGGAGCCACCTGGGGCTACAACAGCACCGGAGCCCCCTCCAGCGGCCCGGTCGTCGACGCGGCCCACGCCGCGAACACCGCCCCGACCAACCTGTCCAACGCCAAGCCCGAGGCAGGCACCGTCGCCTCGGGCACCGCGGTCACCGGCTCGGCCGCCTACCACCAGTCCTTCACCTACGACTGGATCGGCAACCGCGCCACCATGACCGACCACGACCCGGCCGGCGTCACCGCCAACGACATCAACTACACCTACAAATACAGCACCACCCAGCCGCACACGCTGACCTCAGTGACCTCCCCCACGTCACTCATGACCAGCTACTACAACTACAACCCGACAGGGACGACCGCGTTCCGCAACCCCCCGGGGTACGCCGCGAACCAGACCCTCGAATGGACCCCCGAGCACAAGCTCGCGTCGAACACCGTAGGCACCACCAAGCACACCTACGTCTACGACGCCGAGGGCAACCGCATCCTGGAGAGCTCGCCCACCGGCAGCACCCTCTACCTCGGCGAAACCGAACTCACCACCGACTCCGTCGGCCTCATCACCCACGCCTCCCGCGCCTACAGCCAGGCCGGCACCCCCACCGTCGTCCGCACCACCACCAACCAGTCGACGACCGGCCACACCCTCAACGTCCTCCTCGCCGATCACCTCGGCACCGCCCACACCACCGTCGAAGCCGGCGGCACCCAGCCCGTAACTCGCCGCTCCTTCAAGCCCTACGGCGAAACCCGCGGCACCAAGCCCGCCAACTGGCCCAACAAGCGCAGCTACCTCGGCGTCGGCATCGACGACAAGGCCACTCTCCTCACCCACATCGGCGCCCGCGAGTACGACCAGCACACGGGCCGCTTCCTCTCCGCCGACCCCCTCATCGACATCACCGACCCGCTCCAGATGAACGGGTACACCTACGCCAACGGAAACCCCGTCTCCAAGAGCGACCCCACAGGGCTCAAACTTGACGACGGCTCTGGGGGTAAAGGTGAAACCTTTTACAAGGATGCTGAATGGGGGACATGGGACGGCACCATGCTCGATGCCACGATTCAGGCATACGAGGAAGCCGTGCGGGCCTATTCGCACATAGGAAAGAAGCTTCGTGTTTACACGAACTCTCGCGAGGAGATAATCAAGGCTCAGGCGAAATGGGATCCGTCAAACGGAAGTGTAGTTGACCAGATTTCCTTTAAAATGTGGGTGACTGGTGCTTCCGAAAGAGAGGTCGAGTACTTTCGTTCGCACTATTGTGACGTGATCACTTGCCACCTGGACCCGTTGGACGCTGCTCTCGCAGGTAGGCACGTAGATTCCGAAATCTACGACATGCCTGGTGGAGAAGCGATTGGTAGAGCATTCGCTGATGGTATGGCATCCCGCGTGGGTAGTGGTAATCCATGCGGCAGGAACAGCTTCGTAGCAGGCACCCAAGTTGTGCTTGCTGATGGGTCCAGCAAGCCAATTGAGGAAGTTGAAATAGGCGATCAGGTTTTGGCTGGCGATCCAGGGGCCGGAGAGTCTGTTGCTAAAACCGTGATTGCCACCATCCTGACCAGTGACGACAAGATCTATGTTGATATTGTCGTTGAGTCGGAGGGTGAATCACGGCCTCTCAGTACCACCGGCCATCATCCCTTCTGGGCCGAATCGGAGCGATCCTGGCTCAATGCCGATGAGCTTCGGCCTGGTATGACCCTCCTGGCTGCTGACGGCGCCCGTGTGACAGTGGCCAGTGTCCGAACCTACGAAACTTATCAGGACACATACAACCTCACTGTCGCAGACCTGCACACGTACTATGTGCTGGCGGGCGAGACGCCGGTCCTCGTTCACAACAGTGGCCCTGGCTGTGGATCGATTTGGATCGATTCGAACAAGGTTCCTCACCATTTCAAGCATGCTGAAGACTTCGGGATCACCGGAAAGGAGAGCAAGGCGACCAAGCAGGCTTTCGTGAATGCCTTGGAGAGCTTTGTCAGGAATCCGGGGAACGTTCAAGTCACAGGTACCTATCGGGGGGCTGCGGCGCGGCACTACGTTGACCCCAATACGGGGCGTCACGTATCGGTCGATCTTGAATCCGGGCAAATGCTGGGTGCCTGGAGATCGGATCCGACATCGGACCAGTTCCGGTACCTCATGGAACAAGGGAAGCTGTGATGGCCAAGCTAGAACCGTTCTTGGTGCTCGCCTCAGCAGTGGCGGAGGGAAGGATCTCGGCGGCCGAATTCTCGGTGGTCTGCCTTCCGCTGTACAAGAACTACCCGGGCTCATTTCCGTCGCACGAGCAGTATGAGGCCGCCACCGAATTGTTCTACGTAGCCAACGATCACTATGCGGGCGATTCGGATGCGCCTGCGGGTACGTTGAGTGACGAGCAAGTTAGAGCGGCAGCTACAGAAATCGCTGAGAGGATGCGATCGCTGCTTCGGTGAACGTGGTCCGGTAGGGCTTCTGTCGAGAATTACGATCCGCGCATGCCCACGACAACAGAGATTCTTGTTGTCGTGAGCATGCGCGCTTTGACGGCAACGCTGACGGCAACGTCAGCGGACGACAACTCCGGCAGGCGGAGCGTCGGGGTCATCGTCGGTGGGGCCGAGGGCGTTGCCCAAGGCGTCGATGGCCTGGCGTTGGAGGCGGAGGCGTACGTGGGCGTAGACGCCGGCGGTTACGCCGATGTGGGCGTGACCAAGGAGTTCCTTGATCACGACGAGGTCGACGCCCTGTTCCAGCAGGAGGGTGGCTGTCGAGTGGCGGAGGTCGTGGAAGCGGATGCGGCGGAGCCCGGCCCCATCGAGGAAGGTGCGGAAGCGGCGGGTGAGGTTGGCTGGGTCGAGAGGCCGGCCAGTCGGCGTGGTGAAGACGAGGCCAATGTCATTCCAGGCTGACCCTGCCGTCTCGCGCTCCGTGTCCTGCTGCTCCTGATGCTTTTTGAGGGAGTGAAGGCATTCGGTCGGGAGCGCGATACGGCGCTCGGACGCCCGGGTCTTTGTGGGCAGGTGGGTGAGGCCGCCGATGCGGGTGCGTTGGAGCGAGCGGTGGATGCTGGCCGTTCCGGTGGCGAGGTCGAGGTCTTCCCACTGGAGGCCGAGGAGTTCGCCTTTGCGGAGTCCGGTTCGCAGTGCGAGTTCGTACAGCGCCTGGAGCCGGTCGGCGCGGGCGGCGTCGAGGAACTGGCGCGCCTCGGCTGCGGTGAGGGGCTGGAAGCGCCTGGGCTGGTGCGTGGTGGTCTTGACGTTGCGGGCGACGTTGCGGGGCAGTTCGTCTTCGCGGACGGCGTGTTCCAGTGCCGACTTGAGCACCGAGTGCACGTAGGTCACGGTCAAAGCGGACAGCTGCTTCTGGCAGCACTCGCCGACCGCACAGCACTTCTTCCGTTCGGTGTCCAGCCCCTGGGCACAGCACTGGCAGGTGGTGCGGAGCCGGTCGAGGAAGGTGCGGACGTCCTTGGCGGTGAGCCTCGCGATCTTCTTGGTGCCGAGGCCGGGGATGAGGTGGAGGCGGACGCAGGCGGCGTATCGGGTGTGGGTGTTCTCGCGGAGCCGGTGGACCGCGACACTGCCGAGCCAGTACGTCAGGTAGTCACCAAGCGTGCTGTCAGCGGTGGCGACCGGCAGCCCGCGGTTGCTGTTGGCGATCTTCTCGGCGAGTTTGTCGGCGGCTTCTCTCCGCGTGCTGCCGTAGACCCGGACGCGTTTGCGGGTGCCGTCGGCGGCGAGGACGTAGCCGGCGGCTTCCCAGCGGCCGTCCTTGCGCTGGTAGATGGTGCCTTCGCCGTTGGCGCGGGCCTTCCTGCGCTTGGGGGCGGTCATCGGGCGACTTCTTCCAGATGGCGCTGGACGTAGTCGTCCAGGGCGTGGGCGGGGATGCGGCGGGCGCGGCCGATGGTCAGCGAGGCCAGGCGGCGGGTGCGCAGGAGGTCGTAGAGGGCGGAGCGGCCGATCTTGAGGCGGGCCATCACCTCGGGGACGGTGAGGAGTTCGTCGTCACGCACGAGTCGCCACCACCTGTTCGCGTGTCGGGCCGCCGCCGATGAGTGCGGCGAGGCGTTCGAGGTCGGGGGTGAGGCCGGTGCCGTCGTAGGCCCAGTGGGCGAGGACGAGGGTGGTCGGAGAGGTCGGCGGTGTGTGGCGGCGGTGCCAGGCTGCGCGGGCGGCCCGGAGGGCGCCGAGGGTGGTGGAGTAGGCGCGGGTCTTGGTGGAGAAGTGGCCGCGGAAGCCGAGCATGTGGGCCCACTTGCGCAGGTTCAGGTGCTTGAGGTCGTCGCGGGCGCCGAGGGCCCAAGCGGTGCGGATCATGCGGGCGGCGTGCTCGGGCACGGACTCGAACCAGAGGTCGGTGATCCTCTTCAGCCGGTGGTCGAGGGTGCCGGTCGCGGCTTCGGTGCCCTTGGTGGCGTACTTGGCGACGTATCCGGCGACCTTGCCCTCGGTGATCGTGGTCCCGCCCTGGAAGGCGGAGGACCGGATGATCCTGGTGTCGATCTGCTCGCCGAAGGCGAAGGAGCGGGCGCGGCCGTTGATCTCCGGTCCGTCGATGCGGGCGCGGGTGGCAGCGATCCGGATGGCGTCGGCGAGGAGTTCGGGGGTGGCCCAGGCGGGTGGCGGAGTGTGGCTGCCTGCGGGGCCGTCGAGGCGGATGACGGCGTGGAAGTGGATGAGTCCTCGCTGCTGGTATTCGGCGACCTTGGCGTAGGAGACCCGGACGACCTTGGAGAGCAGGCGTTGCGGGACACCAGCTGCGGCGGCGATGGTGCGGCGCAGGTGGAGCATGAAGCGGGCCCATAGGGTGGGTGCGTGGGCGTTCCACAGCACGGCGCCGGTGTAGTCGTACCGCTCGGGGTCGAGCGGGGTGCCGAGGCGCGGGTCGCCCTTGGTGTGGGTGTGTCCGCAGCGGCAGCGGGCGGAGCCGCCCACGCGTCGCCCGTGGACGGGCCCGTACGAGGGTGCGGTGAGGGTGGCGAAGACGCGGGGGTGGGTGGCGACCTGGTCGGGGATGTTCTTGCCGCCGCGCAGGCCGGCGGCGATGAGGTGGTAGGTGTCCTGGCGGTAGAGCTCGGCGCAGGAGGGGCAGCGGGTGGTGCGGCGGTTGCCGCAGCGGACCAGGAGGTGTCCGGCGGGAAGTTCCTTGGACTTCAGTTCGCGCAGGATCTCGCCGGTGAGGGCGTCGATCTCGGTGCGCTGGCCTTCGAGCCGGATCGGCTGGGCGCAGCCGCCCAGGGAGGAGAGTTGCCGTACCAGGCCGAGCAGGTTCCGGTATCCGGTGAACGTGGGTAGCGCGGCCTTGGCGGGTTCGGGGCGGGGGATTGTGGTGGTCGGGGTGTGCGGTGGCATGCTGGCGGGACCTCTCTGCGCTGCGGCACACGCGTGTGCCGTGGATGGATGGGGAGGAAGGCCCCGGCAGGGGCGAGGGTTTGGCGACTACACGCCCTTGCCGGGGATCACTGCGAAGCGGGACCAGGAGGCGGCGGTCACGCGGCCTTGTCCAGGTCGATGTGGTCGGGCAGGTCGCGGACCTTGAGCCCTTCGGCGCACATGAGGTCGTTGATCTGCCAGCAGGCTTCGGTGGGCAGGTAGACCGAGCGCAGCCGGACCGGGGTGCGCATGTCGCCGACGGAGGCGATGGAGACGCCCTGGGGCATGGTGCGGTCGGCGGCGGTGATGTCGAGTTCCCGGCCGTCGGGGAAGAGGTGCAGGAAGTCCTCGACGGTGTCGACGCGGTGGCAGATCCGGGCGGACAGGTTGGTGCGGATCGCGGTGGTGAGCACGTCGGCGGAGGGTTTCTGGGTGAGGAGCCACAGCCGGATGCCGAACTTGGCGCCCTGGCTGGCGATGGCGAGCAGCTCGGCCTCGAAGCGTTCGCGGGCCTTGCGGTCGGGGTGCCGGGTGTAGTTCGCGACCTCGTCGATCACCACGAGCAGCAGCGGCAGCTCCTCGCTGAATTCGGTGATGCGGTCGGTACGACCGGACCAGAACAACCGTTCCCTGCGCTGCATCTCCTCCCGCACCCAGCGCAGGATCTCGGTCGGCTCGTCGGGATGGATGGCGTCGGAGACCTTGTAGGCGGTACGCCACCAGGGCGCGACAGCTCCGAGGTTGGGGTCGATCACGATCAGACGCACGTCCCGCATGAGGGAGGCGTAGGCGAGGAGGGTGTTGACGGTGATCGACTTGCCGGAGCGGGTGAGGCCGGCGACCAGGGCGTGGGCGGAGTAGGCGAGGTTGAGCGCGATAGGGGTGCCGTCCTCGTCCCAGCCGAGCAGCACATCATCGGTGGAGACGAACTGACCCGGTCGGCAGACAGGGGAGCCGTCCGGGCCGAGCAGCGGTGAGCGGATCACCGCCTCCAGTGGCTCGCGCCTGAAGCCGCGCGCGACGATCACTCCGGGTTTGGGCTGGCTGATGCGGATGCGGCGCATTCCCCAGGCGTCGCACAGGCCCTCGCTGGCGTCCTGCCAGGCGCTGAGCCCGACCTGCGGCAGGGCATCGGCGGTGACGGTGACGCCGAAGGCGTCGGCGCGGGTGCGCAGTCGCGGGACCAGCACGCGCGGCTTCGGCTGTTGCTCCTGCGGTCCGTACTGCTGGAGCACGGTCGGGGTGGCGTCCTTGACTGCCAGGCCGAGCATCGGGGCGAGCCGCTTCCAGCCCCACCGCAGCCGCCGCGCCTGCCGCAGGCTGATCCGGGTCTCGGGATCGGCCCGGTACCAGCGGGCGAAGCAGAACGAGGCCCAGCTCAGAAGCACGAGCCCGCCGAGGCCGACCACGGCGAGGAACGCGAGCCCGAGGGGGTTGCCGGTCATCAGGCGCCTGCCTTGGCGGTGACGGCGTCGGCGCGCAGGGAGATGCCGTGCCGGTCCTTGCCGTTGATCTCGTTCTCCCAGGCCGTGGCGACCAGGCCGGTGAAGACGACGGGCATGCCGACCTTCAGGCCCTTGCCGAGACCCGGCTCGGGGACGTTCACGGTGATCACTTCTGCGCGGCCGTTGAAGGCGAACATCACGTCCACCAGGTGCAGGTGGGCGCCGGTGGCCCGGTCGATCGCGGGCTGCTGGCCGTCGCGGTCCTTGAACCGCTGGCGGGACTCGGAGGCCAGGATCACCAGGGCCGGGGTCTGGTCGATGGGCATGGTCTTCACGGCAAACCTCCAGGTAGAGGGGTGCGAGTCACCCGTGTGGGCGATCGTGTGCCGCAACCATACATTCATTCCATCCGAAGTCCATCCCTATTGAGTTCCATCCGATCCTGCGGTGGTCCATCCATCCGGCGGCTACGCTGACCCCGTGAGGCCGCTGAGCTGGTGAAACACGACAGGCAGCGGGCTGCCTGCGGCGGATGGAATCGGACTCGGACTGGGGATGGGCATGGCTGCTGCTGACGAAGCGCGCTTGACGTTCGAGCGCATCGCGGACGACCTGCGGCAGCAGATCCGGGACGGCGAACTACGGCCCGGCCAGCTCCTGCCGACGCAGAGCCAGCTCATGCAGACCTACAAGGCATCGAGCCTGACCGTGCAGAAGGCGATCCGGCTGCTCAGGAACGAGGGCTGGGTCATCGCCCGCCAGGGGCGCGGCACATTCGTCACGCGCTCGGCCGACTTCGAGGACGCCTTCGAGAAGGTCGCCGGCGATCTCACACAGCAGATCTACTCCGGCACCCTGGCACCCGGGGCCAGGCTCCCGGCCCGCGAGGTCCTGGCGGAGCACTACGCGGTGCCGCTCAACGTGGTCACCAACGCCATCTCTCTGCTGGCCGGCAACTTCCTCCTGCGCTACCCCGGCGAGCTGCCCGGCGACGAGGTCTACGTACGCGACTGGGACGACCACGGCTTCGCCACCCAGCTCACACACGGCCGCCTGGTCCACAAGATCAGGGACGGATCACTCGCCAGGGGAGCCACGGTCACCGTGGACGACGTGGTCGACACGATCGGCGGCGACCCGGAATCCGCAGACCAGGCCCTGACCTTCCTCACTCTGGAGGGCAGGATGAAGAAGGCCCACCAGCGCAACGGGTCGATGGCGTATGTCGTCGTAGGGGGCGAGTTCGGCACCGAGGTACCGGTCTCGGTGCAGCCGGTGGACGAGCCGGACGAAGCGCCGACTGCCCCGCAGAAGGAGTTCCCAGCGGCTGCCGGAGTGGCGGATCTGGCCTACAAGCTCGAACGAGCCCTGGAGCGGATCGAGGAGCTGGAGGAGCGCGTCGAACGCCTCGAAGGCCGCGACGCCAACTGAGGCAGATACGTGAACGACGGCGTCCCCGAAGGCCGCAGGCTGGCTTTCGGGGACGCTTCGCGTGGATCGGTCAGGGCTGGTACTCGTAGCCGATGGTGAACCGGGGCGGCAGACACCACTCCCCGTACTCGATGATCCCTTCCGCGTCCGACCAGCGGTGGGCACCGGCCAGGATCGGAGAGCCGACCGGCAGACCCAAGGCGCTCGCCTCCCGGGCGTCGGCGGGGCGGGCGTGCATGTCGTCACGGGCGTGGGTGATCGTGCGCCCGGTGGCTTCCAGGACTCGGGCGGACAGTCCGTGATTGCGGCCCGGGGCGGTGTTCAGCAGGTCCGGTACGAGGGCGGCGAACGGGGCCGGGTACCAGGTCACGGCGAACACGGTCCGGGTCTTGCCCCGGCCCGCCAGCCACTCGCGCCGCACCACCTGATCCCCGGCCTCCAGATCGAAGATCTCCGCCACATACAGCGGCGGCGTGATCAGCTCGGCAGCCGTCACCCGGCTCGTCTCGCCCTCCGCCAGGAACGACTTCACCCGCTGGACCCGGGCCAGCCGGTCCCGTGCCGACAGCGTCCAGCGCGGGTCGTCGGCAACGTAGGTGCCGCGCGGGGTGGTGCGGATGAAGTTCTCCACCTGGAGGGCCTGCAAGGCGCGGGAGACGGTGGCGGCCGCAGCCTGCCACTGGCCGGCGATCTCCCGGTTCGTCGGCAGCTTGGCGCCCGGCTCAAGCTCTCCCGACAGGATGCGCTCCCGGAAGTGATCCGCGATCTTCGTGAACGTCTTGGGACTGGGCATAAGGCTTGCCCCTCCGTTGAGTTGACGTGATGTCAGTGGAAGCACACTAGTGCACTACGAACCGTAGCGGGAGTGCTTCGGTCACTCGAATACTGAACTAGAGCACCGACCTGTCAAGAGGTCGGACACGTGACGTTCGAGAGGTGGCGATGTGCAGTGACGGAGCCGACCAGGTACTCGACCCCGCCGGTCGAACTCCCCTTGCGCCTGGAGCTGGAGCCGGTACCCGTTGAGGGCTGTGCGGGATGCGCGGAGCTGGCCAACGTACGTGACCGGGCCCGCGCGGTCGGCGACATGACCACCGTCAGCGACTGCAACGTCTACATTCGACGCCATCCGGAGGGCCACCAGTGAGCCCCCGCACCGTCTACCGGCACGTCACCCACACCATCCGCCACGTACCCGAAGGCGGCATCACTTACGAGGCGTTCTGCGTCACCGCTGGATGCGGAGCCGAATCCGGCGCCCATGACGAGCAGGAAGCCGCGCAGGACTGGGCGCTCCGCCACACCGGACGCACCGGTCACGACCTCTTCAGACGGATCTTCACCGACCACGCCCAGGTCACCCGAGCCGAGTAGAACCACCACCGCAAACCGGAACAGCACCCACACGCCGGAGGCCATCGTGCCAGGCCAGCGGCCCAGCCGGACGCTCGGCCACCGAACACGGCGTACCGCCGAAGTGGGATGCGTCCAAACTTTCTCTACGTCTTCAAGGCGACCCGCTGACGCGGGTCGCGCGCGGCACGGCCGCCCGTCCGGCCCGCTCTCGGCTCCGCCACCGCGGGCCGGCCAGCGACCAGGCCGCGCAGAAATGGCGCAGCGTTGCGCCGGAAGCGCGGAGGAAGCCGGACGCGCCAGCACGGCGAACACCAGGTCGACGGCGAGGCGGCGGCAGGGAGTTGGCCGGGACGGAGGCCCGGAGGTGGGGCCGGTCGGCTCCGTGGGCTTTACCCACCTCCCCGGGCCGGGGCCCGCGTCGGGCAAGGCCAGGGGGCCACTCGTTCAAATTCCGGGCAGGATCACGACCTGCCCGAGTTGCCGGGCCAGCGTACGGCCCCCTGACCATGCCCGACCCCAACCCGGGCAGGACACCGGCCAAAGCCCACTCCGCCGCCCTCACGCGCGCAGCCGTCTGACGGCAACGCCGACGGCAACACGGGCGTACGGCAGGGCACTTCTGCGCACGCCCACGGACGGGCCGGAATTCGTTGACCAGCGAAAATGCACGTGACGCCCGCCCGGCGAGCACACGTAC
>NZ_JASCXN010000036.1 GCF_030010625.1 Streptomyces sp. CC208A
CGACACCACGGACATCGACACCGGCCGAGGGCGGCGAGTCCGTGTGGCGACCGCGGACGGCCGCATCGACAGCGAGCACGCGATGTTCGGCATCCAGCTGAGCCTGCTCGCCTACATGGCCGAGCTGGAACACGCCCTGATCCTGGAGCGCACCCTGGGCGGCCGGGAGAAGAAGCTGGCCGCAGGCGGCTGGCCCGGGGGAGTGGCACCGTTCTGGCTGGCACTGCCGGCACGGGGCTCCAATGAGGCGCCGACCCTGCGGGCTCAGGGGGTGGAACTGCTCGAAGTCGCTGCGTGGCTGATCGCCGACGAGCAGCAGATCGCCGCAGAAGCCGCGCAGAACCTCAACGCTCTCGGGTATGTGACGGCGCGGGGCCTGCCGTGGACGGGGAAAACCTGAGCCGGGTGTTCCGGCAGACGGCCTTGGACGGCTGCATCGTCTTCCGCTTCAGCCGGCAGCCCAGCACTCGTAGGGACCTGAACGCAGCCGACGGGACGCTGACGCGGGCTGTGCCGATTTCCGTGCCGGTGCCGCTCCCCGCGGACCGTGTCCAGCAGGTGCGCCGGGTGCTTGCCCGCCTCTCATCCGAGAGGGGCGAGCAGAAGGACTATTTGCTGTCCGGCCGGGTCGTCTCGCAGTGCGGGCATCGCTACACCGGAGCGCACCGGGAGGATCGCGGCCGTACGGCCTATCGCTGTAACGGACGTCGCTCCGATCCGCCGTGCAGGTGTCGCGAGATCCTGGCCCGCCCGCTGGAGGACATGGTGTGGACCGAGGTCACCAAGCTCCTCGTCGACCGCGTCCGGATTCGGGAAGTGGCTGCGGAGTGGCTGGGTCTGGTTCCAGGCGAGACGCGGGAGCCCGACCAGCGCCTCGCAGCTCTCGATGCGCGAATCGCGCGCAGCCGCCGCGTGAGGAAGAACAAGCTCGTCGCGCTTGCCGCAGCCGTCACGGCAGGAGAGGCCGGCGACGCATGCATCGAGGACGAGCTCCTGGCGGCCCTCGCCGAGATCAGGGACGACTTTGCCGCCAGGGGCCAGCGGCTGCGTCACCTACGTGATGCAGCCGCGGACCGCCTGGCGGTCGCGCGGCAGCAGGAGACCTGGGTGAAGCAAGCCCTGGAGAAAGGCTTGGATTTGGAGTACCGCTTGAACCTGCTGGCCATGGAGCAACGCTTCGAGCTGTTGGACCTGCTCGGCGTCGAGGCGCGGATCGTAACGGACGTGCCTGGCGCGGTGCGGGGTGCGGGATGCCTGTTCCAAGCGTGGTTCGACGAGCATCACCGTGCTGTGCCTCCGCCGCTGACAGATCAGCAGTGGGCCGAGCTGGCCGCATGCTTTCCCCCACCGCGGAAGACGTCGCGTGTGGTGCCCCCGCGGGTGGCCTTCGAAGCGTCGCTGTACAAGGTGCGCCACGGCATCCGGTGGGATGCTCTCCCCGAGCGGGTGCTGAATGGGCAGCGTGCGCAGAGCGTCTACCAGCGTGCCCTCGGGTACCTTCACGGCGGGCATTGGCAGCGCGCGGTGTGCGCGCTGGGGGACTATGGGGGCACCGCGCTGCCGCCACGGTACGTGTTGCCGGACATCGACATCACGTGCACCTTTGATCCGGATCTCATGACCGTGTCCGCAGATGCGTTGATCGAATGATGGCTTGCTGTGCCGGGCCCGGCGCAGTGCGACGCTACCCTCGCTGGGGGCCCATGTCCCCAAGGTGGCATGACTGACAGTCACGCAAAAGTCTCAGAGAGTGAGAGGCGTGATCAATAGAGTCGATCCAGCCACACCATGAGCCGCCATGATGAGACCCACGGCCAGCCTGATCAGCCGGAACTTGCGTCGAGCCAGGCTCCGGAGCATGACCAAACGCTCAGCCTCGGCGTGAAGTTGATGCAGCTCGTCCAAAGATCGGATCCACTCGAGGACAACAGGCGTGGTGTCGATGTCCTCCTCCCTCTGAACGTATGGGTCACATCGCCAGCCGAGTGCCGGGCGTAGGGCCGTCAGTAGCGCAAGGACCGAGGCCATCAGTAACAGGAACGTGACCCCCAAGGGGGCGAGGAGCGGCCAGCCGGCCCGGTGGGCGTTGTTCGACAGTGCGCAGGCCACCGCGGCCGCGAAGAGACCGCCGGCCACTCCGAAGAGCGCGGCCGCTTTGGTGTCCGCCCGCTGTACCTCGACGAACATCTCTGCCGAGCGGAGCCTGAGGGTGTCCAGGGCGCCTGCTGGCGCCTGCCCGTGAACGTGCTGACTCGAATGCACAATGCCTCCAGCAACGGACGTCGTGGTGATGCAGTCACTGTCCCGCCATCACCGAGCCGATGGTGCCCAACGCCTGGCCGTGAGCGTGCGTACCGGGCCACACCAGAAGAACCGACGGCGTAGCAGGGCGGTCGCCGCCACCGACGGCCCGATCCGCGCGCGCCTGCGTGCCGAGACCGGGATGCGGCCTCGGCAGGCTTCAGCAGCAGCGACTCTGCGGCCTCTCCTCGCGATGGTCCGGACAGCGGTGCCAGACACCGCCGGAGAGCAGCAGCGTCTCCCCGCGCCCCAGCCGGTGACCCCGGCCGTCGGCCTCCACCTCCACCGCGCCGTCCGCCATGTGCATGAGCTCGTCGTCGCGGTGCCGGAACTCGCGGTCCGCCTCGTGCTCGCCGGTGAACTCCATCCCATGCAGCTGATAGCGGCCGCGCACCAGTGGTCGGACGCGCGCCTTCCGGTCGAGCCCGCTGTCGTCGTCGGCGTGCACCAGCATCGACCGTGCGGGTCGCGTCGGAGGCTGCGAGAACACGCCACCGGCGGTTCCTTCTGCAGGTCACCCCATTTCCAGGCCCCGGCCGCGTGCTGATGAGCACGGCACCCCCTGGAGTCGACGCTCAGGTCCCACGTGATCGCACCTTCCGCGTCGGCCAGAGACTGGCGCCGGGTGAGGATCCGGTGCCAGGTGCCGTTGCGCTGCCACTGGCGGAACAAGTCGTAGACCCGGCTCCACAGTCTGTACTCGACCCATCACGTGGAGTGCGTCGCCATCCTCGAACCGGCCGCGAAGGGCTTCTGACCTGCGGTTTCGCGCGTGCGCATTATGTGCGTTGTGGACGTTGCGGGCGATATCTTGACGCTGAAGCGACGCTCGTGACGCTCGTTCTGATGGAGCGTCACCTGGCTGATTATGCAGGTCGGGCCGGGCGGAGGGCGCGTTGCCGCGGGCTGTCCTTGCGGGAACTTGGGGAAAATTCGGCTGCTTCCGGGCCCTCAGTAGGTGGGTCCGTAGGGGCTCCAGTGCCCGAGGAAGGGCCTTAGGTCGTCGGCTCGCGGCTCGGGGACGTCGGGCAAGCGGGGCGGCGAGCTCAGCGGGTCGAGGCGCTCGACGGTGGCTGCTGCCCAGCTGATCCATGCCTCGGCTTCGGTTCTGGTCCGCCCCGGAGGCATGGCGTCGACTCGCGTGCGTACAGCGTTCACGTATTCGGTCAGTCGGGTGGCGTGGCGCCATGACGCTTCCTGGGCTTCGAGGTCTCTGACGCGGTACGCCTCGGCGTACCGGATGCGGGCTTCTTCCATGGCGGCTTCCCAGCGGATGCGCTTCTGGCGTGCCGCTTCGATCTCGTCCTGGCGTCTGCGTTCGGCGGCTTCGCCGCGGAGGGTGACCTCTTGGGCGATCTCGGCGAGCTGGTCTTCGAGGGTGCGGCCAGGGGTGTCGGCCCATTCGCTCGCCCGGTGCGGCTGGCCGCCGCTGAGGGCGAAGCGGAGGCGTTCGGACGGGGTGTAGTCGAAGCGGGGGATCCTGATCCAGGAGTTCTTCTTGGCTTCGGCGAGTTCCTTCTCGGTGGCGATGTGCTCGGTCCGGTCCTGCTCCTGGAGGACGAGGAACCCCACTGTCTGGCCCTGTGCGGTGATGGTGAAGTGGGGAGATGCCCTGCGGCGGCGAAGAGACGGGGGTGCGGAGCCGGTCTGTCCTGCCGAACTGGAATGTCCTTCGGCCTCGGCAGCGGTGATCAGTGCCTGGACGAGTCGGAGGGCACGCCCTTGGACGGGCTTCGTGAGGCCCAGTGGCTGTTGTTCGTTCTGCATGGCCCGGACCACGGCGTGGGGCCGCGTGAGTCGGGAGGGAACGGGGACGGGTTCGAGGACGGCGAGGCGCCAGGCGGGGATGTCGACGAGCTTGATCTCGTACCCGCCACGGCACCAACCCCCGTACAGCTCCTTCGTCTCCGGGATCCTTCCGGACCTGCGTGCCGCAGCGACGCGGGACGGCCACTTCTCCAAGTCCGGACCGCTGCCGCTCTTGACGATCCGGCCGCCCGCCTGCGCGAGCTCTTGCAGCAGCTGCTCCGTGAACGTCACGCGAGGCTGTGATGGAGGGCTTGGCTTCCGCCCGGCGGCCGGGGCTTCCTGTGCTCGAGCGGACGGGGGTCGCGGAGCAGCGGCCTGAGTCTTTCGCGGGCGTGACCCGCGGGGAGGGTACGTGCCGTGCGCCAGATAATGCTGGCCGGCGCTCGTCAGAGCGACGCTCCACTGCCCGCCCTTCCGGGAGACCGTGACCAGGCCCCGGTTCTGCAGTGCCTGACACGTGGTCTTGTAGGAGGTGGACTCCCAGACGCCGGCAGGGCACCCGGCTCCCACCCACTCCAGCACTGAGAGCTGCCGCTCATTGACCTGCCGTTCCAATGGCCCGCCTTCGACTCGTGCTTGGTCTCGAGGGGCGGATGTTGTCAGCGTTCGTGGTGAGCGGTGGGTATTTCGCGAAGGATTCGCTCGAAAGAGCGGCCGATTCCGGCACCCCGTGGAGCGTGTGCCACCGGGGAGGGCGGGGAGGGCGCGCGGTGTGTGCGCCCTCCCCTTGTTTTGTCGCGTCAGGCCGTCCGGCCGCGTCGGACCAGGCCGACGATCACGTCCACCGCCAGGAAGGCGAGCAGCGTGCAGCCGAGGACGGGCAGGGCCCAGCATAGTGCGGCGACGGCCGGGATGCCGATGACGAGGGCCGGCAGGGGCAGGCGGCGCCAGGTGCCGCGGGCGGGGGCCTTGCCCAGGAGGGCCGAGCGGTCCTCGCGGGTCGGGCGGCGCTGCCACCACATGCGGTAGCCCCAGAAGGTGATCAGGATCAGGCCGAGGGCCACGGCGGCGAGCACGATCTGGTTGGCGATGCCGAAGAGCACGCCCATGTGGCCCTGGACGCCGAGCTTGGTGAGCTTGGCGAGGAGCGGGTAGTCCGCCCAGTGGGTGTGGGCGGTGACCTCGCCCTTGGCGATGTCCACGGCGACCTGGTCGTAGTGGACGGGCCAGACGTTGTCCTTCTGGGCCACGACCCAGGCGCTGGAGGCGTCGGCGGGCGGCGTGAGTTGGACGGTGCCGCCCAGGCCCGTCCTGCGGGCGGTGGCGAGGGCCGCGTCGAAGGCGGCCGGATCGGGGTCGGCGGGCTCCGCGTGGCCGCCGTGCCCACCGTGTCCGGCGTGCCCCGCGTGTTCGCCGCCCGCCTCCTCGGCCGGCGGCTGCGCGCCGGGCAGCAGGGTGTCCAGCTTCGGCGCGTGGCCCTTGGCAGCGTCGAGCAGCTGTCCGAAGCGCTCGCCGGAGTACTGGGACCAGGTCAGGCCGGTGGCGCTGAGGAAGAGCAGGCCGAGGGCGAGCCAGACGCCCGTCGCGGCGTGGAAGCCGCGCGTCCGCCGTACGCCACGGGCGGTGCGGTCGGGCAGCAGGACGCCCCGCGCGGACTTCGCGCGCCGGCCCCGGCTGCGGCCGAGCCACAGGACGAGGCCGCCCGCGACGAGCACCCACAGCCAGCTCGCGGCGACCTCGGAGTACAGGCGGCCGGTCTCGCCCAGCTGCAGGTTCTTGTGGAGGTCGCCGAGCCAGGTGGTCAGGGGCGTCGATCCCCACGACGTGGTGAGTTCGCCCCTGACCTTCGCGGTGTACGGGTCGACGAACACCGTGCGCTGCTTCTCGCCCAGCTCGGGAACGGACAGCACCACGCGGGTGGTGTCCTCCGGCTCGGCGGGCGTGATGACGGAGGACAGGGTGCCCTCCGGGTGAGCGGCGCGGGCCGCGGCGATCTGCTCGGACAGCGGACGGGGCTGGTCGCCGACCTGTGCGACGCGCAGCTGGTCGCCGTAGACGAGCTGGTCGAGCTGCGGGGCGAAGGTGTAGGCGAGGCCGGTGAGCGCGGCGACGAGAAGGAACGGGGCGACGAACACCCCGGCGTAGAAGTGGAGCCGGACCAGCAGGGCGCGTATCCCCTGCCAGGACCGCCCGGCCGTTGGCTGCCCGGCGGATGACTGCCCGGTGGGCGCCGCCTCCATTGCGGAGGCCGTTCTCTGCGGGTCCTGATCGATGGCTGAAGACATGAGTGTTCCCCAAGCGGTGCGCGCGGCGTCTCGACGCGAGCGCGTACGACGAAGCCGATAAGTGGTGATGGGAGCCGCCACGAGGGCGGGTGTCGTGATCGCGTACGGGCGATCAGGCCGGGATCACCAGGGGAGGGCCTCGTCGCGGGCGGCACCGGGCCAGGAGCACACGGAGCCGGACGTGGCCGGCCGTGAACGGCGCCGGCGCCCGACGCGCGGGCGGTACGGGGCAGGGCGCGAGGACGGCGAGGCCGAGGCGTGGCAGGAGCAGGGCGGCAAGCCGCAGCAGGATCCGTTCCCCGTAGCCGACGCACAGCGCGGTTCCCAGCGTGGCCAGGGCGTGTGCCACCGCCATCGGGGCGGTCATGGCGTGCGCGGAGCCCGAGTGGGCCGTCTCCGCCATCTGCATGTGCATGTGCGCGTGTGCACCGGGCTGGTGCCCGGCCATGGCGTGCCGGTCCTCGCCGCCCGCGAGCGGCATCATCGACAGCCGGTGGAGGGCCAGGTGGAGTCCGAACTGGGTCGCACCCAGGACGGCGGTGGTCACGTCGAAGCGCCGTCTGCGGCCACCGAAGAGGATGGTGCCCAGCACGGTCAGGCCCGTGAAGACGAGTCCGAGTTCTCCTGCGCCCGGCAGCGACCCGCCGGCGGCGACGTGGCTGACCGCGCCCAGAAGCAGGCAGGCGGAAGCGCAGAGCAGACCCTTCGAAGTCCGCGTCAGCCAGCTGTCTCGTCCGTGCACCGGCACAAGGTATCCAGCGTGCGGCGCGCCCCCGGTGTCCCGCCCGAGGTGACGCTCTCCGGAGGGAGAAGACCGAGCCCGTCCGGCGCGCGGTCATCAAGCCTATGGCGGACGGGTGTTGCGATGTACGCCCTACGCGCAGCGGTCCTTCGAGTCCGGGAGCAAGGCATCAGGGTGGGCGGAATCACAGCGGAGATAAAAGGGGTGGAGCGGGTAATTCCGGGTGGTTGCGGACAGGACGTGCAGTCGTGTGGCGGCCCTGTCCGGTTCCCCGGGATGCAGGTGCTTTTCCTCACGTGTTGGGTTGGTTTGGCCGGTCTCGGCTGCTGGGCAGCCTTGACGTGCCGGAACGACCACGAAATCCCGAAACGGCGAGGTGGCGCACATGCCCGCGACGAGTCCGGAACCGATCGCGACCTTCTGTGGAAAGTGTGACTGCGGGTGCCCGCAGCTCTTCGTGGATGCGGATGCCCCCGAGGACAGGCGCGTCCGTATCACCGACGACTTCGGACAGCATGTGCAGATGAGCGAAGAACAGTTCGTCGACCTCGTGGCCCAGGCCAAGGCCGGCGCGCTGGACCGTCTGACTGCCCCCGGGGCTCTCGCCCCGGCTCCGTCCTCGGCCTGACACACGCGGCCTGACGTACGCGTCCGCCGACGGCTCGCCTCCTCGTTCGGAGCCGGGCGGGCCGTCGGCGTTCGCTTCGCGTCACCGCGTGCGGCGGCGCGGCGCCGTGGGGGGCTGCCAGGCGCGCAGTCGGAGGCTGTTGCCGACCACCAGGATTGAGCTCGCCGACATCGCCGCGGCCGCGAGCATCGGGTTGAGCAGGCCCAGCATGGCCAGGGGTACGGTCACCATGTTGTAGCCGAAGGCCCAGGCCAGGTTGGCGCGGATCGTGCCCAGGGCGCGCCGGGCGAGGCGTACCGCATCGGCCAGGGCTTCGATGTCGTCTCGTACGAGTGTCACGTCCGCCGCCCCGATGGCGACATCCGTGCCGCTGCCCAGGGCGATGCCCAGGTCCGCGGCGGCGAGCGCGGCGGCGTCGTTCACCCCGTCGCCGACCACGGCGACCCGGTGTCCCTTCTCGCACAGCGCGCGTACGAGAGCCGCCTTGTCCTCGGGCGTGCAGCGCGCGTGGACCTCCTCGATGCCCAGATCCGCCGCCACGGCCAGGGCGGTTGCCTTCGCGTCGCCGGTGGCCAGGACCGGGCGCACCCCGAGGCGGCGAAGCGCGTCGACGGCGCGGTAGCTTCCGGGGCGTACGGCGTCTCCGATCGCGATCAGAGCCCGGGCCTGCCCGTCGATGCGGACCAGGACGGCGGTGCGCGCGTCGGCCTCGGCCGAGGTCAGCGCGTCGGCGAGGGCAGCGGGCAGCTCGCCCTCCGGAGCGCCGACCTCCACGAGCCGGCCGTCGACCACGCCGCGCGCACCACGGCCCGGGAGCGCGCGGAACTCGGCGACGCCCGGCAACGGCTCCCCAGTGGGCGTCGGCCGGGCGTGCGCGACGATCGCCCTTCCGAGCGGATGCTCGGAGCCCTGCTCGACCGCCCCGGCCAGCCGCAGAACGGCATCCTCGCCGAGCCCGCCCGGCTCGTCGGGGACCGCGGTGACACGGAGGACGGACATCCGACCGGAGGTGAGCGTGCCGGTCTTGTCGAGCACGACGGCGTCGATGTGCCGCAGCCCCTCCAGCGCCTGCGGCCCGCCGACCAGGATCCCGAGCCGGGCGCCCCGGCCGGTCGCGGCCATCAGCGCCGTCGGAGTCGCCAGGCCCAGCGCGCACGGACAGGCCACGACCAGGACGGCCACGCAGGCCGTGACCGCCGCCTGCGGCGCGCTTCCGGTGCCGAGCCAGAACCCGAGGGTGCCGACGGCCAGGGCCAGGACGACCGGGACGAAGACGCCGGCCACCGTGTCGGCCAGCCGCTGCGCACGGGCCTTGCCGGCCTGCGCCTCGGTCACCAGCCGGCCGATGCGGGCGAGCCGTGTGTCGGCGCCGACCGCCGTGGCCCGGACGAGCAGCAGGCCCTCGGTGTTGACCGACCCGCCGATCACCGGAGAACCCGGACCGACCTCGACCGGTTCGCTCTCCCCGGTGACCAGCGAGAGGTCCACGGCGGAGCTGCCCTCAAGTACCTCCCCGTCGGTGGCGAACCGCTCGCCCGGACGCACGACGAACGTCTGCCCCACCCGCAACTCCGCGAGCGGGAGGCGGCGCTCGGCTCCCTTCTCGCGCACCGTGACGTCCTTGACGCTCAACCCGGCCAGCGACCGGAGGGCGGCTCCCGTTCCCCGCCGGGCCCGAGCCTCCAGGACACGGCCCGCCCACACGAACAGCGGTACTCCCACGGCCGCTTCGAGGTAGATGTGCGTCATGCCGTCCGAGGCCGAGGGCGCCAGGGTGAACGGCATCCGCATCCCCGGCTCCCCGGCGCCTCCCAGGAACAGCGCGTACGTGGACCAGCCGAACGAGGCCACCACCCCCAGCGACACCAGGGTGTCCATGGTCGACGCCGCATGACGCACGCCGCGCAACGCACGTACGTGGAACGGCCAGGCCCCCCACACGGCCACCGGCGCGGCCAGCACGAAACACAACCACTGCCAGTTGCGGAACTGCAGGGCCGGGACCATCGAAAGAATCAGCACCGGCACCGCGAGCAGGGCCGTGACTACGAGCCGGTCGTGCTCCCTCTCCGTGCTCTCGGACGCCGTCTCGTCTCCGTCTGGCCTCCGCTCGGCCGGTGGTTCGGGTACGGCGGCGGTGTAGCCGGCCTTCTCGACGGTGGCGACGAGATCCTCGACCGGCACGATGGCCGGATGGCTCACCCGGGCCCGCCCGGTCGCCAGATTGACCGTGGCCGAGACCCCCTCCAACCGGGAGAGCTTCTTCTCGACCCGGCCGACACACGCAGCGCACGTCATCCCGCCCACGACCAGGTCGGTCGTCACCACGTCCGTCACGGGTGCGCCCCCTGGTGGTCGTGCTCCCCGCCGTGGGTGCCTCCGCGCTCGTCGCTGTCACCCGGCGACGTCGACTGTGCACCGGGCCCGATCGGGCCCACAGCGGATCCGAGCGCGTAGGAACCCGCGAACACCAGCGCCAGAAGCAGAAGGAAACCCCACAGGGCGGGAGCCGGCGCGATCCCTCGCAGCGCCGCGACCACGCGCGAGGAGGGTTCTCGGGGCTTGTCCATCGGCCGCCTCTCCGGAGTACGAACGTACGGGTGCCCCGTGGATCGGGACGCTCCTGAAGGAGTCGGAGCGACGGCCGGTCCGGTTCCCGCGATCGGCGGGCCCGCAGTCGCGGCGGGCCCGCCTCCGGCACCGTGCGGCGAGGAGCGTCAGGCGAGGGCGGGCGCCCGTGTGAACCTTCGGCGTGCCCCCGTGTCCACCGTGTCGGCGGACGACGGCCGGGGGGCCTCGTCGCCCCGCAGCAGGGTGATCAGCGAGGTTCGGGCCCGGGCGACACGCGAACGGACCGTGCCGACGGGACAGCCGATGGCCTCGGCGGCCTCCGCGTAGGACAGGCCCAGGAGTTGGGTGAGGACGAAGGCGTCCTTCCGTTCGGCCGGGAGGGCGGCCAGGAGTTCGGACAGGGCCACGCCGTCCTCGAAGCCTGGCAGCCCCTGGGGCTGGGTGAGCTCCGCCTCTCGTTGCCAGTCGTCGCGGTCGGACAGGCGTGGGCGGGCGGCGGCGTGCCGCAGGCTGTCGACCACGGTCCGGCGCGCTATCGACAACAGCCAGGTACGGGCCGAGGAACGCCCCTGGAACCGGGGAAGCGCGGCGATCGCGCGGAGGAAGACCTCTTGGGTGAGGTCGTCGGCCGCCTGGCGGTCGCCGCTGACGTAAGCCACGTACCGCCAGACGTCGCGGTGGAGGGCACGGACGAAGAGTTCGGCCTTGGCCGGATCGCCGTCCCGGGCAGCCAGCGCGAGCAGGGTCGTCGCCGCGTCCGTGCCGGTGTCGGCGTCGGGCGTGTGGGTGGGGTGGGTCGGTCTTGTCGGTCCCTGGTGGTGGGTGTCGTGGGCAGACGTCATCGCCACAAGTCCTTACGAGGCAGGGGAATCCGGCGGCGCGCGAACGGGCGGCGCCGGTGACGGGTGTCGTGCGGCCATGCGGAAGGCATGACCGACGCCCGAGCGACGACGTGCGGACGCACTGGACCGTCGGGCTCGGGAAGCCGGCTGTCAGAGGACAGCGAGTGCCTGCGGGGGACCCCGGGAGATGACGGAATGGGCGAGAAGAAGCCGCCTTGGAGCGCGTTCGTCACCGGCGCGACCCGGCCGGACACGGGGCCGCTGCGGCGGTACGGGGACGATGGCGGCGAGCAGCAGGCGCAACGGCCGGAAGAGCCCCAGCGGCAGCGCCCGCAGCACGCGGAAGACCGCACGCTCGCCGTACGCCATCCACAGCCCGCTCAGGAGCGCGGCGAGGAGGTGCGCCGACAGCATGCCGAGGGAGGAGAACATGCCGGTCATGTCATGTGCAGCGGGCGCCTCGGTCATCGCCGAACCGGTCCGAGCCATGGCCTCGTGGCCCATGGCCATGTGGTGCATGGCCTCGTGTGCCATGTGCGAGTGGTCCACGGCCGTAGGGGCGGTGTCCGCGGGCATGGCGGCGGACGGCTGGGACCACGAGAACGCCGTGTGCAGCAGGCTCTGGACGGCAACCGTCGTCGCCGTGACGGCGAACAGGCCGCGCTCGCGGCCGGCGAGGAACCAGGCGACGGCCACGGTGCCCGCGAACGCGAGCGACAGCGCCCAACCGGGCACAGCCTGCCCCGACATGAGGATGTGGCCGACGGCCGCGAGCAGCACGCAGACGGCCGCGAACATCGCGGCCCGCCCTCCTCGCGAACATCGGCCTGGTGTCATGGCGCGCCCATCCTTGCACCCCTCTCCGGAGGCGTGAGGGCGGGTACGGCCGTGATGAGGCCGCCCCTCGACCTGTCGGGTCATGAGTACGCGACTGTGGCGCGTGCCACAAGAGCGCCTCGGGAACTTCCGGCACGGTCGGGACGACTCCTCCATGGCGACGACGGAAGGCCCGGTCGTCGCGGGGGGAGGAGCGCCACGTGAGGACCGCGGGTACGAAGGCGGCCGTACCGGCCGAGGCACCCCCGGACGCGGTGCGTGGACTGACCGCGCTCCTGACGACCGCCATGGCCTTCTCGATGATGCAGCTCTTCCTGATCGGAGCTCTCGGCCCGCGGCTCGTCGAAGGTCTCGGCATGTCGGAGACGGTCCTCGGCCTGACCACGACGGTCGGGTTCGGCACCGCTGCCGTCCTGTCGCCCTCCGGCGGCCGGATCGTGGACCGCGTCGGCCCCCGCCGTTCGCTCGTGGCCCTCCTCGTGGTGTCGGCGGTGGCGCTCGGGCTCATCGGTGCCGCTCCCGGCCCTGCCCTGCTCCTCGCGGCCGTCGCGCTCGGCGGCCTCCCGCAGGCACTGGCCAACCCCGCGACGAACAAGGCGATCCTGGCCGCGGTGCCGACGCCGAGGCGCGGTGCGGTCACCGGCGCCAAGCAGTCCGGCGTGCAGCTGGGCGCCTTCGCGGCAGGGCTGCCCCTCGCCACAGCGGCGGGTCTCCTCGGCTGGCGGGGTGCGGTGTGGGTGGCCGCCGGCGCGGCGCTCCTCGCGGCCCTGTGGGCCTGGCGGGCGCTGCCGGACGACACTCCCCGGAAGGGCGGTGCCGTCCCGCCCGCGTCAGTGGGGCCCGGCAGCCCCGTGCCCTGGCTCGCGGCCTTCTCGCTCTTCCTGGGGGCGGGCATCGCCTCCGTCAACACGTACCTCGCGCTGTTCGGCGCCCAGCGCCTCGATATGGGACCGGCGACGGCGGGCGCGCTGGTCGCCGTCCTCGGCGTCGCCGGGATCGCCGGCCGGGTCGGCTGGTCCCGGGCCGCCACGCCCGGCCGGGCCCCGTGGCTTCCGGGCCTGCTGTCGGGCGGCGCCGTCGGCGCGGCCGTGCTCCTGGCGGCGGCCGTCCGCGTCGAGGCCCTCGTGTGGGTGGCGGCCGTGGCTGTGGGCGTGTTCGCCGTGTCCGGGAACGCGGTGTCGATGGTGCTCGTGATGCAGCGCTCGGCGCCCGGGCGCACA
Source organism: Streptomyces sp. CC208A (assembly GCF_030010625.1). GTDB lineage: Bacteria > Actinomycetota > Actinomycetes > Streptomycetales > Streptomycetaceae > Streptomyces. The sequence continues at coordinate 13,176 of NZ_JASCXN010000036.1, forward strand.
GGGCAGGACTCGGCGCTGGTCGCCGCAGGCTTCTTCGCCGGATTCGCCGTGGGCCCGCCGCTGTTCGGACTGCTGGCGGAGCGCGGCCGGTACGGCCAGGGCTGGCTGCTCGTGGCGGCGGAGTTCGTCGTTGCGGGGGCCGTCGCCTACGTCTGGGCGCTACAGGACCGTCGTACGAGAACGAGGGTGACGGCATGACCAACGGCGCGTGGGCCGAAGAGGCGCTCGACCTGCTGCTCCAGCGCGTCGCGGAGACAGCCGGCGAGGTGGGGGTGCGCTTCCCGCTGTACGCCGATCCGGCCGACGGCCGCTGGACGACGACCGGACGAGGCTCGTGGACCGGCGGCTTCTGGGCGGGACTGCTGTGGCTGCGCGCCCGGCACACCGGGAGCGACTCCGACCGCGCGGAGGCCGCCGCCTGCACCGTCCGGCTCGCCCCGTGGGCCGAGGCGGACACCGCGACCCGCGGGCTCATCCTCTGGTACGGCACGGCCCTGGCCGTCGGGGACGAGGCAGCCGACGCGCTGCGCGACCGCGCGGCGAAGGCCGCGCTCGCCGCCTGGGACCCGACGCTCGGCCTGGTCCCATGGGGTGCGGCGCTGGGCGGCGCACGTCTGCGGGCACGCGCGGACGGAGTCCCCGGCCTCGTACCCCTGCTGGCCGCTGCCGGACCCGAGGGACAGGCGGCCGGCGCCGCGCACCTCCACCGGCATCTCGACCTGTGCCTGCCCGGCGTCTCCCGTGGCGAGGGCGCCCCACGACCCTGCCCCGCATGGCGACTCGACGAGGCGGACGGCTGGGCGGCGGAACGGGACCCGGCGCCCGGCTGGAGCCGGGGTGAGGCATGGCTCCTCCTCGCCGTCGCCGATGCCCTCCTGCACGCGGACCGGAGTTCGCGAGACTCGGGCCGGCTGTCACGGGCGGCCGCACTGCTCCTCGACCGTTGCGAGTTCCTCACCGGCCCGCCGGTCCCCCAGGCCCAGGCAGGTCATCCCGACGGCATCCTGGACACCTCCGCCGCCGCCATCGCGGTGGTCGCACTGCTGAAGCTCGCACAGGTTCCAAGGGCCGCGTGGACCTCCGCGTGCGCGGCCCGCGCGGAGGCCGTCCTGCACCGGCTCGTGGACGCGCACCTCACCCGGCCGGGCAGCGCCCGCCCGGCGGGCATGCTCCTCGACGGCTGCTACGACGCGCAGGGCGGAACGGCCGTCCGGCACGAACTGGTCTGGGGCGACTTCTTCCTGGCCCTCGGTCTCTCCGCGCTCCTCGGTCGCGTCGACCTCAGGCAGGTGTGACCGCCCCCTGCCGGGACCGCAGCACGCGCCGGGCGACGGAGGAGACGTGCTGCTCGTCCGGTCCGTCGAGGATCCGGGCCGTCCGCCCCGTGCGCAACAGCGCGGGAAGCGGGGTGTCCGGCCCGAGACCGGCCGCGCCGAAGACCTGGACGGCGCGGTCGGCGACCTCCTGCAGCGTGCGCGCGGCGGCCGTCTTCGCCAGACCCACCTCCACATGGGCGTCACGCCCCTCGGCGACCAGGGCCATCGCCTCGTACACGAGCGGACGAGTGGTCCGCAGCGCCAGCAGCGCCTCGAAGACGTGCTGCTGGACGAGCTGCCGGTCCGCGAGCGGTCCGCGTACGCCCTGCCGCTCCACGGCGCGCTCACACATGAGGTCGAAGGCCCGCTGAGCCTGACCGATCCACCGCAACGCCCTCAGGGTGCGGCCCAGTTGGAGGCGCTCACCCGCGACGGCGAGCGCGCGGCCCGCTTCCCCGACGAGATGGTCCTCGTCGACCTCGACGCCGTCGAACTCGATCTCGTACTGGCCGGTCGCACCCAGGACGGGCAGGTCGCGGACGACCCGGAAGCCGGGGGAGCGGGTCGGGACGAGGAGCAGCGACAGGCCGTCGCGGTCCCCGGTCGTCCCACCGGTCCGGGCGAGCACGGTTACCAGGTCCGCGTCCCGCGCGTTCGACACGAACCACTTGCGCCCCGTGACGGTCCAGCCTCCGCCGGTACGCCGCTCCGCACGGGTGGCGGTGAGCAGCGGCTCGGTGCCGGGCGTGTCGGGCTCCGTCATCGCGTAACACGTGCGCAGGTCACCGGAGACCAGGCCGGGGAGGTACGCGGAACGGATCCGCGCGCTCCCGTGGCGGGCCAGCATGGTCACGTCGAGCAGGGACGCCGAGCCGAGCGCGGTCGGACCGTGATCGCTGGCTCCCTCCGCCTCCGCGACCGAGGCGTACACGTCCAACGGCATTCCGCCGCCGCCCAGTTCGGTCGGCAGAGGAAGCGCCCACAGCCCGGCCGCGCGCGCCTCGGTTCGCAGGCGCTCGCGCAGCTCCCGGGCATCCGGTCCTCCGGCGTCGAGCCGCGTCTCGCACGGAACCACCCGGTCGCGGACGAACGCGGAGACCCGTTCCCGCAGCAGGTCGCCGCTCGTTACGTCATGTTCCGTCATGGTATTTCCTCTCCCTCGGGAACTCGACAGAACGCGCGTCCGACTGTCTGCCCAGGGGAGTGGTCGGCCGTACCGGCCGATCGGTTCCCGCCCCTGTGAAACCCGCGTGCGACGGCCACCGCCGCGCCAGGAGAGGAGAGGCATGGCGTCACCAGCCACCACGCACACCGAGGTCCGCCGCCCGCTCGACGCACTGCGATGCGACATCGCCGGACCTCCGGCCCTGACCCGGGTCGTCGCCGACCATCTGCGGCGGCTCGGCGCGCGGCCGGGCGACGGGGAGTCCGAAGGGATAGCCCTCGGCGGGGGCGGGTTCGCCGGCGTCACCGCCCGTACCGCCTGGGGCGTGCCCGGCTCCGGCATCGAGGACGAGGCCACCGCCCAGGCGGTCACCGGAGTGATGGCCGTGCACGGCCGTCGTCACGGTGCCCCGCGCGGGCTCGGTGTCGACTACCTGGCCACGGCCACCGGCGTGCTCACCGTCCAGGGCCTGCTCGCCGGACTCGTCGGCCAGGCCCGTGGCGGCCCCGCTGCACACGTCACCACGTCAGCCGACCGCACCGGACTCCTCACCGTTTCCCAGTACCTCGCCGCCGCCGGGGCCGACGAACCCGAGGCCGTGGAGCTCGCGCCGGGCGGACCGCCGTTCACGTCCGCCGACGGCGTTCTGTTCGAGCTGGAGACGCTCGACCCGGGTGCTTGGGCGGCGTTCTGGCGTGCTCTGGAGGCTCCGGCCGATGCGATACGGGCGGGCTGGCGGCCCTTCCAGTTCCGGTACGCCACCGCCTGCACACCCTTTCCCACCACCCTGCACGAGGTGACCCGGCTCCAGGCGTGGGAGCGGATCCGGCAGGCCGCCGGGCCGTCCGGAGCCGAGGTGTGCCGCCTGCGCACGCTCGGCGAGCGGGTCGCCGAGAACGACGGCGCCGACCCGTGGACGCTGACCGACCTCGGACCGGGGTCCGTGACAGCAGCCCTCGTGACTCCGTCGTCCGGCAGGCCGCTGTCCGGCCTGACCGTCCTCGAAGCGGGGCGGCGTATCCAAGCACCGCTCGCCGCACACCTGTTGGGGCTGCTCGGAGCGCGGGTGATCCGGATCGAGCCGCCGGGCGGCGACCCGCTGCGCGGCATGCCGCCCGCCTGCGACGGGATCTCGGCCCGCTGGCTCGCCCTCAACCGGGGCAAGGAGTCCGTCGAGATCGACATCAAGTCGACGGCAGACCGGCGCCGGCTGCGCGAACTCGCCGCCGACGCCGACGTCTTCCTGCACAACTGGGCCCCGGGGAAGGCGGCCGAGCTGGAACTCGACGCCGAGCAACTGACTGCCGTGAACCCCGCACTCGTCTACGCGTACACCGGCGGCTGGGCCGACCGGATCGCCGACGCCCCCATGGGCACGGACTTCATGGTGCAGGCCCGCACCGGCGTCGGTGAGGCTGTCCACCCGGCCGGCGAACCGCCCGTACCGTCCCTGATGACGCTCCTCGACCTCCTCGGCGGCCTGCACGGAACCGAGGCGATCCTTGCCGGGCTGCTCCTGCGTGAGCGCACAGGGCACGGCGTACGAGTCGACTCGTCCCTCCTCGGGGCAGCCGACACCCTGCTCGCCCCGGCCCTGCACCGGGTCCGTCAGGGGCTCGAACCCCGACCGCCTGCCGGATTCCGACACCCCCTGCGGACCGCCGACGGCTGGATCGCGCCGAGCGACGCGAGCGCGGCCGCGGCCGTCGCGTACGACGTGCGGGGCATGTGCGCCGAGGACGCCCTCGATCAGCTGCGGTCCCAGGGCCTGACGGCCACCGCCGTCACCACCGACCTGCCCACTCTCCATGACGACCCGCGCCTGTCCGGCTCGATCAGCCGGGACGCGCACGGTGCCCCCGCCGTTCCCGACCCCTGGAGCTTCGCGTGACCGTCACCCTGACCGATCTCCTTCCCGCCCGGCTGCGCCGCTCGTGGGCGGTGGACGGCACCTGTCCCGACCTCGACCTCTACAGCCTGTTCAGAGCCCGGCAGATCGCCGACCTGCACCGTACGGCGATCCTCGACGCCAAGGGCAAGCTCTGTTACACGGCCCTGGACCGCAAGGTCCGATGTCTGGCCCAAGGACTGCGGGGGCTGGGCATCGGCGCCGGGGACGTCGTGGCCGTCCAGCTGCCCAACAACCGCAACGCGGTCATCGCCGACCTCGCGCTCGCCGCCCTCGGGGCCGTGGCTCTCCCCTTCCCGGTCGGCCGGGGCGCCGTCGAGGCCGAGTGCCTGTTGCGCCGCGCCGAGGCCGTCGCCGTGATCGTGGCGACCGAGCACCGGGGACGCACGCACGCCGCCGACCTCCTCGCTCTCGCGCCGGCCCTGCCCGCGCTCCGGCACGTCATCGCCGCCGGACCGGGAACCGCGCCCGAAGGAACGATTCCGCTCAGGGAGCTGCTGCGCACCGACCCCACCGGCTTCGTCCCGGCCCGCCCCGACCCCGACAGCGCCGCGCGCATCCTCGTCTCCTCCGGTTCGGAGGCGGAGCCGAAGATGATCGCGTACTCGCACAACGCCCTGGCCGGCGGTCGCGGGAACTTCTTCGCCTCCCTGATGCCCGACGACACCCCGCCCCGCTGCCTCTTCCTCGTCCCGCTCGGCTCGGCCTTCGGTTCGAACGGCACGGCCGTCACCCTCGCCCGCCACGGTGGCACGCTCGTCCTGCTCGACCACTTCACCCCCGAGGCCGCGCTCGCCGCCGTACGGGAACACGCGCCCACGCACATCCTCGGTGTCCCGACGATGATCCGGATGATGCTGGAGGCACTGGAGAAGGAGCAGAGCCCGCTGCCGGCCCCCACCGCACTCGTCCTCGGCGGCGCGCCGCTCGACGAGGCCACCGCCAAGGCGGCGGCCGAGGCGTTCGGCTGCCCCGTGGTCAACCTGTACGGGTCGGCGGACGGGGTCAACTGTCACACCGGACTCCAGCACACCGTGCCGCCCACCGACCGCTCAGGCGTCGTCGCGGGCACGCCCGATCCCCGGGTGGCCGAGATCCGTATCGCCGACCCGGACACGCACGATCCGCTGCCCGACGGGGCGATCGGCGAGATCGTCTCGCGCGGCCCCATGACCCCGCTCTGCTACGTGGCCTCCCCGGACCTCGACGCCCGCTACCGCACGGCCGAGGGCTGGGTGCGCACGGGTGACCTCGGGTTCCTCGACGACGAGGGCGTCCTGCACGTGGTCGGCCGCCTCAAGGACGTGGTGATACGCGGCGGCGCGAACATCAGCCCGGCCGAGGTCGAGCGCGAACTCGTCTCCCACCCGCAGGTGCGGGACGCGGTGTGCGTGGGAGTCCCGGACCCGCTGATGGGCGAGCGGCTGGCCGCCTGCCTGGTGGCGAAGGGCTCACACCTGCCGAGCCTCGCCGAACTCGGCGCGTACCTGACCGGGCGGGGTCTCGACCGGCACAAGCACCCCGAGCACCTGCTCGCACTGCCCGAACTGCCGCTCACCGCCGCCGGGAAGCCCGACCGTGCCGCGCTGCGGCGCCGGATCGCGGAGGAGCGGGGCGCCGGGTTCGTCCAGGCGTGACCACATAGGAGACGACGGAGGGGAGGGCCACGTGTCAGTTGTCCTCCCCTCCGTTCGACCATCCGGTCAGGATCCGGACATGGCCTTCTTCAACTCGGCCGCCGCGTTGCGGTACACCGCGAGGAGGTCCAGGTCCTCGCCCGGGTAGTTCACGATCTCGACCTGCTTCGCTCCCGAGTCGGGCAGGACCGTGCCCGTCGACATATGGGCGTTGTCGAGGACGAAGACGGGCTTCTTCGCCGAGAGGGTGGCCAGTTGGGCGGGGGTGACGGCTTCGGGGCCGTACGTGCCGACCGGTGTGGCGCCCGCGAGGCCGGCCGCCCAGGCGGTGAAGACCTGGGTGACGACGGACGGGCTCTTCCCGCCCGGCCAGGCGGCCTTGAGCTCGCCGTTCAGCTTCTTCACCTCGCCGTCGAGGCGGGTCTTCCACTGGCCGGCGGCGTCCTTCGTCCCGAACAGGTCGCCCAGGCGGGTGACTTCGGCGCCGGCCTTGGCCGGGTCGTTGTCGAGGTTCACCTCGATCAGCTTCGCCTTCGAGCCGGCCGCCTCCTTGATCTTCGCGGCGTACGGCTCGAACGGCGCGTACAGCACGAAGTCCGCCTGCGCGACGGCGGCGAGGTCGGACGGCTTGGGGTCGTAGTCGGGCGCGTGGTGGACGGACTGCGGCACGATCACCGTGACGTCCTCGGCTCCGGCCGCCTTGGCGAAAGCACCCTCCCAGGTCGTCGTGGCGACCACCACCGGCTTGTGCCCGGCGGCCTTGTGGTCCTCCGTTCCCGAGGAGGAGGTGTCCTCGCTCCCGCACGCGGTGAGCAGCGGCAGGGCCGCGCTCAGTGCGAGGAGGGAAGCGATACGGGCGATGCGGGGGGTGCGGACGCGGGTGCGCGCCATGAGCTGTTTCTCCGTTCGGGGATGAGATGTGCGGCGAGGACCACGGCCCCCGCCGTCAGGACCAGGACCGGCCCGGGGGGCCAGTCCAGCCACAGGGCCAGCAGGAAGCCGGTGAGGTTGACCGCGACGCCGATGCCGACCGCCCACAGGGTGATCGACCACAGCGAGCGGCCCAGACGCCGCGCGGCGAGCGCGGGCAGCAGGGTCAGGGCGTCGACGAGCAGGGCACCGGTGAGCTTGATGGCTCCGGCGACCGCCACCGCGACCAGCACGAGCAGCGCGGTGGTCAGGAAACGGACCGGCACGCCCGAGCACTGGGCGAGCTCCCGGTCGTACAGCAGCAGGGCCACCTCCCGGCGCCGCCACAGGAACAGGGCCGGTACGGCCACGGCGAGCGCGCCGAGGACGACGAGGTCGTCCGTGCCGACGGACAGGATCGACCCCCAGAGGAGGGCGAACGCGCCCGAGGCGTTGACGCCGGAGACGGCGAGGACGAGGAGGGCGGCGGCGACGGCCAGGCTCATCAGCAATCCCATCGCGCCCGACAGTCCGTCCGGGGTGCGGGCGAGCGGCGCGACCCCGGCCCCTGCCAGGGCGCAGGCCACGAGCGCGCAGAGCATCGGGTCGAGACCGGTCAGGAGGCCGACGGCGATGCCGAGGAGCGCCACGTGCATCATCGCGAACCGCACCGGCATGATGTCGAGGCCGACGATGACGACGCCGATCACCGGTAGCCCCACGGCCGCCAGGAGCAGGGCGAACCCCGCCCGCTGGACCGGTACGAGCTGGAGCATGGCGCCGAGGTCGGCGGCTGCGAGCGCGTTCACCGCACCTCCCGTAGTCGGCCGGCGGCCATCTCCAGGACCCGGTCGCAGCGTTCGGCGAGCGTGCGGTCGTGGGTGACGACGACGAGGGTGACCGGCAGCGCGGTGAGCACGTCGGCGGCCTCTTCCTGGCCGGCGAAGTCGAGGGCGGCGGTCGGCTCGTCGGCGAGCAGCACCTGTGCTCCGGCGGCCACGCTGCCGATGGCCCGGGCCAGGTACATGCGCTGCAACTGCCCACCGGAGAGCGTGTCCACGGGTCGTCCGGTCAGCGTGCCGACACCCAGCCGCCCCGCGGCCTCGGCTGCCTCGGCGGGTGCGCCACTGCTGCCGAGGAGCTCGTCCCCGCGCAGCGGGAACCGTCCGGCGGCCGGCTTCTGCGGGATCCACGCACACGATCGCCGCCGCCACGCCCATTCGGCGGCCGAGCGCGCCCCGCGCCCGCCGACCTCGATGGTGCCGCTCGTGTGCCGGTGCAGCCCGAGGACCGCGCGCAGCAGCGTCGTCTTCCCGGACCCGTTCGTACCGGTCAGCGCGACGCGTTCACCGGCGGCGATCTCCAGATCCACGCCGACGACGGCCTCGTTGCGGCCGTGCCGGCAGGCGACTCCGCGCATGCGTATGTCCAGTCCGCCCATCCTCTGCCTCTCGCCGCTGTTGTGCCGGTGCGGTGTAGAAGTCGGACGACAGGGGCGCCGGGTTCCCGCGATGTGACCGGGAACCGCGGTGCGGAGGACTTCGAGGCGTCCGGTCGGCAGGTGCGTCCTCCTGCATAGGATGCGCAAATGATTGAATATTGCATCAGGCCCGCGACGGTGGGCGATATCGACGGGGCCCGGGCCGTGATGCTGGACGCCGTCTACCGGGACTTCGAAACGGGCTACGTGCCGCGATGGCACGCCGACATCATCGACCCGGAGCGCTTCTACCTCACCCCGCCGCGGCACACCCTCCTGGTGGCCGTCGATCAGCGGGACGGAACGGTGGTCGCCACGGGTGCGCTGGACGGCCGCGGGCCCGGGCACCCTCCCAACCCGCGCCGCCTGGCCGATCGCTACCCCTCGGGCGAGACCGCCCAGCTGCGGCGGGTGTACGTGCGTCCCGAGCACCGGCGGCGCGGGCTCGCCCGCCGCCTGGTCGCCGAGCTGGTCGCGTTCGCCAAGGTCGACGCCGGCTACCGGTCGGTCTACCTGCACACCGATCCGGCGTCGCCGGGGGCGGAGGCCCTGTGGCGGTCGCTGGGGAGACTGGTGTGCGACGAGCGGATCGAGGAGGCCGGCGGTGGGCAGGGGATCCTGCACTTCGAGATCCCCCTGGTTTAGATGGAAACGATTTTCATGTACTCTGGCCGCCCCTTTGATCGACACCACCGGAAGACGCGAGCGCCAGCCATGACAACCCCCCGCCGCCTGATAGCCGGCCTGCTCCTCACCCCGCTTCTCGCCGGCTGCTTCGCCTCCGGCGGCGACAGCTCACCCGCCGACCCCGCCGGCTCCGGCGACGGCGGCCGACTGCGCGTGGCGCTCGCCTTCACCCCCGCGCGGAACTTCTCCCCGCACAGCCAGGACGCCTTCCACCTGTCCAAGCTGGGCGTCGCCGAGGGCCTGACCCGGCTGGACGCCAACGGCGCCGCGGTCCCCGCGCTGGCCGAGTCGTGGACGAGCGAACCGGGCGGCCGCAGCTGGCTGTTCACGCTGCGGGAAGCGAAGTTCCAGGACGGCGCCGAGCTCACCGCACAGGCGGTGGCCTCCGCCCTCACACACGCTGCCGAGGCGGAACCCGCCCCCGCCGCCCTCGCCGGTGTGAAGCTGACCGCCGCGGCCGTGGGCGACGACCGGGTGCGGATCGGAACCGGCACGGCCGACCCGGCCCTGCCCCTGCGCCTGTCCAACCCCAACCTCGCGGTGTTCTCCCCGAAGGCGTACGAGAAGAAGGGCACCGTGAATCCGGTCGGCACCGCCACCGGCCCCTTCACCCTCACGAGGATCACCGGCGACACGGCAGCCACGCTGGACCGTTTCGACGACTACTGGGGCGGTCGCGCCCAGGCCCCGGGCATCGACGCCACGTTCGTCGCCGACGGCACGGCCCGCGCCAACGCCCTGCGCACCGGCCAGGCAGACATCGCCGAGGCCCTCCCCGTGGCCCAGCTCGCGTCCCTTGACAAGGGCGTGGTCCGTGAGACGACCACCGCCCGTAACACCAGCCTCTACCTGAACACCCGGTCCGGCGTCTTCGCCGACGCGGGGCTGCGCGCCGCGGCTCGCGAGGCGATCGACACCTCCGTCATCGCCAAGGACGTCTACGAGGGCCACGCCGAGGCGGCACAGGGGCTTTACGGTCCCGCCCTGAACTGGGCCGCGAGCAAGCGGCTCCAGCCCACCGGACGCGCCCGCGCCACCGCCCCCGGCGCACGGAGCGTCACCATCGCCACCTACACCGGCCGACCCGAGCTCGCCGAGACCGCCCAGGTCCTGCAGCAGCAGTTGGAGAAGGCCGGCTTCACGGTGAAGCTGGAGGTGCGCGAGTACGCGCGCCTCGAAAGCGACCTGCTGGCCGGGAAGTTCGACGCCGCCGTCGCCTCCCGCAACATGATGCTCGACACCGGCGACCCCGCCACCGTCCTCGGCAGCGATTTCACCTGTGCCGGGACCTACAACCTGTCGCTGCTGTGCGACAAGAGGATCGACCGGGCCGTCGCGGACGCCCAGGCCGTGGCCGACACCGCGAAGCGACAGGACGCGGTCCTGAAGGCGGAGGCGGCCGTCCTCGGCACCGACGCGGTCGTACCGCTCGTCCACCAGAAGGTCGCCACCGGCGTCGCGGCCTCCGTGCAGGGCACGCTGCTCGACCCGTACGAGCGGCAGTTCCTCGGCACGGGGACCCGGCGCTGAACGGCATGTCCGACCGCCTCCGAGGCGGCACGCCCGCCAGCGCCGCCGCCCTGCGCGCCCTCGTGCGGGGCGGCGGGCCCGCGCTGCTGTGGCGGGCCGCCCTTGCCGCCGCCCTGGTGTGCGGAATCGGCCTGCTCCCGTGGCTGTCGCGTACAGACCCCGCCCTGACCGTGCTCAAGGCCCGGTCGGCCGAACAGGACCCCACTCCCGAGGCATTGGCCGCCGTACGCGCCGAACTCGGTCTGGAGGAGGGGCCGCTGCCGCTGCTCGCACGCTGGCTCGTCGGTCTGACGCACGGGGACGCCGGTCGGTCCTGGGTCTCCGGCACCGACGTCCTGCCCTCCGTGGCCGAGGCCCTCGGCGTCTCGCTCCTGTTGATGGCCGGTGCCCTGGCGGTCGCCGCGGGCACGGCCGCCGCGGTGTGTGCCCGCACGCTGTGGCTCGGTTCACGGCGCCGGCTCGGAGAGCGCGCCGCCGGCGGCAGCGCGGCGGCGGTCCTGGCCGCGCTCCCGGAGTTCCTCGTCGCCGCCGTGCTCGCCTCGGTGATCGGCGTGCGGTGGGGCTGGCTCCCCGCCCTCGGCTGGTACGGCCCGCAGTGGATGGTGCTGCCCTCGCTCGCCCTCGGGCTGCCCGCCGGAGCGCTCCTCGGGCGGATGCTGGACGATCTGCTGCCCGGCGCGCTCGCCGCGCCGTGGGCACGGGCCGCCGCCGCCCGGGGCATCCCGCCGCGCTCCGTGATACGGCACGCCCTGCGTGGCTGCGTGCCGGGACTCCTGCCCAACCTCGGCCTGTTCGCCGTCGGCCTGACCGGCGGCTCCGTCGCCGTCGAGCAGATCTTCGACATACCGGGCCTGGGTCGCCTCACCCTGCGCGCCGCCCTGGCCCAGGACCTGCCGGTCCTGCAGACCGGCACGCTCGGCCTGATGCTGCTCGCGGCCGCCGCCGGAGCTCTGGCGCGGTTCTCCGCCCGGCTGCTGCTCGGCCCCGCGCTGCGCGACGGTGCCCTGATCTCCCCGCACCGGCCCGCGAGGGCGGCGTCACGCACCCCGCCCCTGCTGTACGGGGCACTGCTCGCCGCCCTCATGGCCACCGGCCTGCCCCGCGACCCGCTCGCCCTGCACCCCGGTGCCCGCCTCCAGACCCCGTCTCCGGCGCATCCCTTCGGCACCGACGCGCTCGGCCGGGACATCCTGGCCCGCATCGCGCACGGCGCCCTCACGACCCTCGGTACCGCCCTCGTGGTGAGCGCCGCCGCCCTCGTGGCCGGAGTCCTGCTGGGCCTGCTGCCCCGGCTGTCCGCACCCGTCGTCGACACCGTCAACGCGCTGCCGCCCGTGCTCGCGGGTCTCCTCGTCGCCGGAGTCGCCGGCGGCGGACCCTGGACCCCCGCCCTCGCCGTGGCCGCCGTCGCCTGGTCACCGCTGGCCACCCACACCTCCTCGCTCCTCCGACAGGAACGCGCCGCCACCCACCTGACCGCCAGTCGGGCCCTCGGCGCCGGCCCGTGGCACGTCCTCACCCGCACCCTGCTCCCGGCCGTCGTGCCGCCCGTGACCCGTCACGCCCTGCTCCGGCTTCCCGGCATCGCCCTGTCGCTGGCCGCCCTCGGCTTCCTCGGCCTGGGCGCCCAGCCACCGTCCCCCGACTGGGGCCTGCTGCTCGCCGAGAACCATCCGTACGTCGAGCGCGCTCCGTGGGCAGTCCTGGCCCCGGCCGCCGTGCTCGCCCTGCTCGGCGCGCTCGCGGTCACGGCCGCGAACGCGGCAGGGCGGACGGCGCCCCGGGCGAAGGGCGGCGGAGGACGCGTGCCCGGGCCGCGAAGGCGGACCGCGGCACGCCCGGCGCCCGCGGTAGCCACCGCCGCGACCGCACCGGACACACGCGTGACCCCACCTCCATCCGCCGTGACCACACCCGCCCCCTGACGGGAACCCGATGCCCCACCTCCTCTCCCGCGTTCTGCCCCGCCGAGCAGCGCGCGCGGCGAAGTCCTCCCGCGAGCGCACCTGGAAGCACCTGCCGCCGTTGCTGCGCCTGCTCATCCTGACCCAACTGGCCTTCAACGTCGGATTCTTCGCCGTGCTGCCGTTCCTCGCCGAGCACCTGGGCACCGCCATCGGCATGGCGGGCTGGACGGTCGGCCTCGTCCTCGGCCTGCGCACCTTCAGCCAGCAGGGCCTGTTCGTGGTCGGCGGATGGCTCGTGGACCGCTACGGCGTCCGCCCGCTCGTCCTGACCGGCTGCGGTCTGCGGATCGCCGGGTTCGGCTGGCTCGGATTCGCCGAGGCGACCTGGTCCGTGATCGGCGCGGTGCTGCTGATCGGCTTCGCCGCCGCCCTGTTCTCCCCCGCGGTGGAGTCCGAGGCGGCCCGGCAGGCCGTCCTCTGGGAGGAGGCGGGCCACGGCTCGCGTACTCGGGTGCTGGCACTGTTCAGCGCGGCCGGGCAGGCGGGCGCCTTCGTCGGTCCGCTCCTCGGCGGCCTGCTGCTGGCGGTGGACTTCCGCACCGCGTGCCTCGCCGGTGCCGCGGTCTTCGTCCTCGTCCTCGCCGGCCACGCGCGGCTGATGCCGCAGCACATCCCCGGAAGGGTCCGCACCCGGGAAGGGGGCGGTGCCCGCCTGGTGCTGCGCAACCGCCGCTTCCTCGCCCTGTGCTGCGCGTACGGCGCCTACCTGCTCGCCTACAACCAGCTCTACCTCGCCCTTCCGGACGAGGTGGAGCGGGCCACCGGTTCCCAGACGCCCCTGTCGTGGCTGTTCGCCCTGTCGTCGCTGCTCGTCGTGTGCGCCCAGCTCCCGGTGACCCGCTGGGCGGGTGACCGACTGGACCTGCGCCGCTCCATGGCCGCCGGACTGCTGCTGATCGCCGGGGGATTCACGGTCGTGGCCGCCGCGCTTCCGGCGGACCGGACGGGCCTCGTCGGACTGCTGCCCGCCGCGGGGTACGTCGTCCTGCTCACCCTCGGTCAGATGCTGGTCGTGCCCGCCGCCCGCGCCTGGGTGCCCGACCTCGCCGAGGACGGCCGGCTCGGCCTCTACACCGGGGCACTGTCGTCCGTATCCGGCCTCATCGTCCTCGTCGGCAGCTCGGCCACCGGTGCCCTCCTCGACCTGGGGCTCCCGCCCGCCGTCCCCTGGCTGGCCCTCGCCGCCGTTCCCGCACTCGCGGTGGCGCTGATACCGCCTCCCACCGACGCGGTGCGCGCCGCGCGGCAGCCGTGAACGGCCCTCTGGCTGCCGCGACTCCCCGCCACAGAGGTGCTTTTGCCGCGCCTGCCGGTCAGCCGCTGTGCTTGAAGCCCTTGCCGGTGCGGTCCAGCGGGTCGGCGGGCAGGGAGAGGAAGCGGGCGCGCAACGCGTCCCACGCGTGGAGCCGGGTGAAGTCGGGGGTGTCGAGGATCTCCTGGCGGTCGGTGAGGAAGGGGTTGGGCAGCAGGACGGTCATCATCTGCTCGTCGCGGCCGTTGAACAGGCGGATGCCCCAGCTCACCGGGGAGCCGTCGGAGCCGATGCTGCGGTAGAGCTCGGCGCGGGCGCAGCGGCGGATGCGGCCGAGTTCGGGGCCGGAGGCGGTGTGCTCGCCGATGCACAGGTGGAAGTGCCACGCGCCGAAGTCGATGGTGGCGTACCCGTCGTTCATGGTGATGGCGGTGGGGGCGTTCGGGGCGCCGACCTCCCAGGCGGCGCCTTCGATGATGGGCCCGAAGTGGATGTGCTCCCAGTGGTCGGTGAAGACGGTGGTGACGAGGTCGAGGAGGGTGGCCTCGTCGACCGGGAGGGGCCAGACGTGCTGGGTGCCGCCGCCGGGGGTCTCGACGACGGTGGGCTCGGTGGTGGCGGTCATGAGGTCTTCTCCTTGGGGTTGAGGACGCAGTCGCCGCAGGTGCCCGCGCCCGGCACGCGGTAGTACAGGCAGCAGCTGCGGCGGTGGAAGGCGAGCGGTCCTGGAGGAGCGGCGCGGTACGTGCCGGTGCCCGCCAGCGGCGGCCGGTCCAGCAGCGCGCGGACGAGGGGTACGACGGGGAGGAAGAAGGGGGACGGCGCCCTGGTCAGCAGGACGCGGTGGGCTCCGATCAGCGCCGAGGCGGCGTTGCCGCGCAGGGTGTGCGGGGATACGCCCGTCACGTGCCGTACGGCGTCGGCCCAGGGGGCCAGGTTCTGGGCGGTGACGGTGTGGTGCAGGGCGGGGAGCGGTTCCTGGTCGACCTCGCTCAGGTCGGGGAGCCACAGGTCGAGGGGGCCGGAGGTGGGCAGGCGCCACCACAGCCGGGCGGGCGCCAGGTCGGGGACGCGGCCGGTGAGCGTGGCGCAGGCCAGGGCGATCGACCAGAGCCGGGAGGCGGTGCCCAGGTGCAGGGTGGACGCGGCCACCCTGGGCTGGTCGGCGCCCAGTCGCCCGGCGACGGTCCGTACGCACTCCTCCAACGCGCCCGGGTCGGTGTACAGGTCGGTCAGCGGCCGGAAGCCCCTGGCATCGGGGCGATGGCCGGTGGTCAGTGCGAAGTAGGGACCGATCGTGGAGATCCGCGCCAGGACGTCGGGGGTGAGGGGCGTGGTCACCACGTCCGTACCGTCCGTGTGAGCTCGTGGAAGCCTCGGACGGGGACGGTCCGTCCGTCCGTTCCGGTGAGGGTGAGCCGGTCCGCGCCGTCCCAGCTCACCTTCCCGCCGACGTGTGGGTCACCTTGATCCGCGACGGCCAGTCCTTCCCGGGCGAGGGCGCGTTCGAGGAGTGGGAGCACGTCGGCCGGCGCGTCCACCGCGACGGTGGCGCGTGCGGTGCGGCGCAGGCCGAAGGTCCCGGATGCCGGGTCGAAGGCGAGGTGGTCGGCGTCGAAGGCGGCGGCGACGGTGCCGCTGCGGATCAGGTCCTCGGGTGCTCCGGCGTGGACGCGGGAGTCGCGGTCGACGAGCCAGACCGCGTCGGCCACCCGCAGGGCCAGCTCCAGATCGTGCGTACTGACCACCACGGTCAGGCCCTTGTCCCGGGCGAGGTCGCGCAGCAGCACGGTGAGCGCCACGCGTGAGGGGACATCGAGGAAGGCGGTGGGCTCGTCGAGGAGGACGACCTCGGGTTCCTGGGCGAGGGCTCGGGCGGTCAGGACGCGCTGGCGTTCGCCGTCGGAGAGCTCGGCGGCCGGCCGGTCTGCCAGGTGTCCCGCGCCGACCGCCTTCAACGACCACTCGATGGCGGCGTGATCGGCCGCGCTGAGGCGGCCGGTGAATCCGGTGTGCGGGTGGCGGCCGAGCCCGGCCAGTTCCCGCACGGACAGCAGCCCGGGGTCCACCCGGTCGGTCAGGACCACCGCCAGTCGCCGGGCGAGCGCAGTCGGCGACGTCCGTGCGAGATCGGCGCCGCCGATCCGGATCCGTCCGTCGAGCGGCGGAAGGAGCCCGCACAGGGTCCGCAGCAGCGTGGACTTGCCCGCGCCGTTGGGGCCGAGCAGGACGGTCAGTTCGCCGGCCCGTGCTTCGAGGTCGAGCCCCGCGAGCACGGCCCGCCCTGCTCCACGCCCGCGGGGGGACCGGGTACGGTAGCCGACGGCGAGTCCCTGCGTGACCAGGCCGCTGAAGCGGCCCGCCCCGCCGGTCGTGTCCGCGCGGGGTTCGGTCATGGTGTCGGTCACGAGGCCACTCCTTGTACGCCGCGACGGCTGCGGATCAGGAACGCGATGACGACGGGCGCGCCGAACAGCGAGGTGATGGCGTTCAGCGGCAGCACGGCATCCGTGCCGGGCGGCTGGCTCAGCAGCGCGCACGCCAGCGCGAGGAACGCCCCGGCGAGCATCGACGCGGGGATCAGCGCCCGGTGGTCCGAGGTCCCCAGGGCCACCCGCGTCAGATGGGGGACGGCCAGGCCCAGGAAGGCGACCGGGCCGCAGAACGCGGTGGCCGCGCCCGCCAGCAGCGAGGTGGCGAACAGGGCGAGATCGCGGCTGCGCCGCACGTTCAGGCCCATGGTGCGGGCGTAGTCCTCGCCGAGCAGCAGGGCGTTGAGGCGTTTGGCGGTCAGCAGCGCGACCAGCAGGCCCGCACCGACGACGGGCAGCATGACCTGGAGGTCCGGCCAGGTCGTGCCGCCGAAGCTGCCCAGGCTCCACACGACGAACTGCTGGGCGCGCTCGGGCCGGGCGTAGACGAGCATCACGCCGACCACCGCGGTGACCGCCGAGCCGATCATGACGCCGATGACGAGCAGGGTGACGGCCGACCGCACCCATCGCGAGAGCAGCAGCACGAGGGCCAGGACGGCGGCGGCGCCGAGCGAGCCGGCGATGACGACGCCCACCCGCCCGAGGCCGGCCAGGTCTCCGGTGAAGCTGCCGGCGACCCCACCGGTGCCGACCACCACGGCGGCGACACCCATGCTGGCTCCCGAGCTCACCCCGAGGGAGAACGGGTCGGCGAGCGCGTTGCGGAACAGGGTCTGCATCTGTACGCCGGCCACCGCGAGCGCGGCGCCGACGGCGGTGGCGGTCAGCGCGCGCGGCAGCCGGACCTGTTCGACGATCACGGTCCACCGCGGGTCCTCGGCAGTGCCGCCGAACAACACCCGCACCACCTCGGCGACCGGCACGGGATGGGAGCCGGTGGCGATGGTGAGGACGAACAGCAGGGTGGACCCGGCCGCGAGGGCGAGGACGACGGCGAGGCGCCGCCGCACCGGCCGCGGGATGCCCGCGGCCGGTGCCGACACGGTTGTCTGATGTGTGGTCACGCCTTGGGCACCAGCTGGTAGAAGGTGAAGGTGTGGCCCTTGGCCTGGTCCGGGTGCATCAGCGCGAACAGGTCGGCGAGGACCAGGTCCGGGCGCAGCACACCGCGCTCGAAGTAGTCGTTGCCGCCGCCGGGACCGAGCGCCTTCTGGTTCGTCCACACGGCGCCGCCGGACACGGCCTTCAGCTGCCCGTACCGGCTGTCGGCCTTGATCGCGTCGGCGGTGGACTTCCACTGCTGGTCCGCGATCCAGATCGGGGCCTGGCCACCCTTGGCGTACACGGCCTCGAAGTTGAGCTGCATGCCGCCGGTGCCCGCTTCACCGGCCCACGGGTAGGTGCCGCCCGCGTCCTTGATCAGCCGTGCGGCGTAGCTGCCGCCGGCGGGCATGTTCCACGTGCCCTGGTACATCGTGCCGGGCAGCACCTCGACGGGCTTGCCCGCCTCGGCCGCCCGCGCGCCCTTCTCCGCGACCTTCCGGTAGTCGCCCTCGATGATGTCGAACACCTCGCCCGCCCGCTTCTCCGCACCCGTGAGCGCGGCCATCGCCTTGACCCACTCGGCGCGCCCGAGCGGACTGGCCTCCAGCCACTCTGCGTTGGCGACCACGGCGACGCCCGCCTGACGCAGCTTCGGGTACTGGGGGTCGTCGGTGCCCTGGGTCATCAGCACGTCCGGCTTGGCGCCGATGACCGTCTCGGCGTTGAGGGTGCGGTCCTTGGCGTACTCGGTGACCTTGCCCGCCTTCACCCGCTCGATCACCTCGGCGGATGAGATGGCCGTGGCACTGGCGACACCGGTCAGCACGTCCAGGGTGCCGGTCTCGGTCAGCAGCGGCAGGTGGGTGGTCGAAGCGGAGTACAGGCTCTTGACCGGAACCGTGACCTGCTGCGCGGACGCCAGCTCACCCGTCAGCTTCGGCTTCGGAGCGCCGCACTTGACCAGGACGTACGACTCGGGCTTCCCCTTGGGGAAGGGCTCCTTGACGGTGAGGACCTGGTAGCTCTTCTCGTACCGGAGCGTGAAGTTCTGGGCGTGCTTCACCGTCGACTTGACCGGGAAGTAGTCCTCGGCCGGGTCGAAGTCCTTGATGCACCCTTCACCCTCGGCCCGCGCCTTGGTGTCGGCGGTGGTGCCGGCGTCACCACCGCACGCGGTGAGCGTGAGGGCGACGGTGAGGAAGGCCGCCGCGGCTGCCTGACGGCGGCCGGGCATGACGGATCGTACGGACAAGGTGACTCCTGGTGGCGTGCGTGGGCAGCGCGTACCGGCATTCCGGTGCGCGGATGCGGTGTACGAGAAAGAACCCGCTGGGGTCGTCAGAACCTGAGGGAACGGGCCTGTGCGTGAAGCCGGGTAGGCCGGTTCGGCCGAAGCGCGGGCAGCAAGGGCAACACGGAGCTGCCACCGCACGAACGCAGGCACATGGGTGCCACCGCCTCTCCTGGGGAAATCCGCCCCGTACATCGAGGTGCGACGGCGTGAGTCTCCTGACTCGGGATCACAGCTTCTCCGGCCTTCCCACCCCCCGATGGGGCGGTGGCCATGGGTGGAGTCGCTCCCCCTACACAGTGGCGGTACCGTGCCGGAATCTCACCGGCTTCCTCGTTCCGCCGTCGCTTGACGGACGGAAGCATCGCAGAACACGTCGCCGTCACGCCAGACTTGCCCCTGTGCGTTCAGCCACAGGACGTGGAGGTACGGGCTGGTGGCTCGCCCGGTTCGGCCGCGGTCGGCTCCCCGGGGAGGAAGGTCACCTGCGGCGCGCCGGTGCGGGGATGAACGGTCACCTCGCTCGTCACGCCGTACACCTCGGACAGCAGCCGCGGGGTGAGGACCTCCACCGGTGGGCCCGAGGCGGTGACCCTGCCGTCCTTGAGGACGTAGAGGCGATCGCAGTAGTACGCGGCGAGGTTGAGGTCGTGCAGGGCGACCACGACCGTGGCGGGCAGCTTCCGCAGGGTGCCGAGGACGTCCAGCTGGTGGCGGATGTCCAGGTGGTTCGTCGGCTCGTCCAGGACGAGGAGGGACGGCTGCTGGGCGAGGGCGCGGGCGATGAGGACGCGTTGGCGTTCGCCGCCGGAGAGCCGGTCGAAGGGGCGGTGGGCCAGATCGGTGGCGTCCACCGCGTCCAGAGCCCGCCCGATCAGTTCGGCGTCCTCGGCGGTGTCCCCGTCGAGCAGCCGCTTGTGCGGGGTCCGGCCCATGGCGACGACCTCACGTACGGAGAGGTCGAAGTCGGCGCCGGACTCCTGCACCACGGCGGCCACGGTCCGGGCCAGTTGCCGTACGGGCAGCGACCAGGCGTCGGTGCCGTCGACCCGGACGTGACCGGTCGCGGGGCGCAGGACGCGGTAGACGGCGCGCAGCAGGCTGGACTTGCCGCTGCCGTTGGGGCCGACGAGGCCGATGACCTCGCCGGGGCGGGCGGTCAGGGACACGTCCGCGACCAGGCGGTGCGCACCGGCGGTGAGGGTGACTCCGTCGACGACGAGTTCGGTGGCGCTCATGCCCCTCCTCGGTCGGTGGTCCTTCGGGCGTTGCGGCGCATCAGCCACAGGAAGAACGGTCCGCCGCACAGGGCCGTGAGCACGCCGACGGGGATCTCCACGGGGGCGGCGACGACGCGTGCGGCGATGTCGGCCCAGATGAGGAAGACGGCGCCGCCGAGCGCGGCGGTCGGCAGAACGCGGCGGTGGTCGCCGCCGACAGCGAGGCGGACGACGTGCGGCAGCATCAGGCCGACGAAGCCGATCGGTCCGCACGCCGCGACCAGGATGCCGGTGACGAGCGAGAGCAGGACGAACATGCGGGCGCGGAAGCGGGCCACGTCCAGGCCCATCGTGGTGGCGGCCTCCTCACCGGCCAGCAGCAGATTCAGGTTGCGCGCCTGCACCAGGAGGACGGCGATGCCCAGGAGCAGGGCGGCGCTGGGCAGCCACAGGGTGTCCCAGTTGACGCCACCGAGGCCGCCGAGGGTCCAGGCGAGGACCGCGCGGGCCTCGTTGCCCCGGTCGGTGGTGAGCAGCAGCAGGTCCAGTACGGCGGTGAGCACGGCGGCGATGGCCACGCCGGACAGGACCAGCCGGGCCGAGGTGATCCTGCCGCCGGTGCGGGCCGTGGCGTAGACGAGCAGCAGCGCTCCGAGCGCGCCCGCGAACGCGGCGGCCGACAGCGACACCGGCCCGAACCAGGTCACCCCGAACACGATCACCACGACGGCGCCCAGCGACGCCCCGGAGGAGACTCCGAGCAGGTAGGGCTCGGCGAGCGGGTTGCGGATCAGGGCCTGCAGGGCGGTGCCCACCACCGCGAGACCGGCGCCGGCCACGGCCCCGAGCAGCACGCGGGGCGCGCGGACGTCCAGCACGATGGTCTCGCGCGCCCGCGACCAGTCCGGTTCCGCCCAGTCGGCGCCCAGCGCGTGGGTGACGATGCCCCACACCTGGCCGGGTGGCACCTGGACCGAGCCGATCGCCAGGCCCGCCGTGGCGGACGCCACCAGCAGCACGGCCAGAATCACGAGGGTGACGGTGAGACCGGCAGGGCCGGCCCGCCCGTCCTCGTCTCCGCCCGGTCGCGCGGCCCGCCCGGGGGCGGCGTCGAGGACCGGGGCCGTCAACGGAAGCTCTCGGGCTGGATGCCGCGGGCCATGTCCTCCACCGCGTACGCGGACCGGACGCCGACGAGGGTGGCGGTCAGCGGCAGGACGACGAACCGCTTGTTCCTGATGGCGGGCACGTCCTTCAGAGCGGACTGGCCGAGCAGGAACTTCTTCTTCTGCTCGATGCTTCCGGCGCCCTCGTAGTCGTAGATCGCGATGACCTCGGGCTTGCGGTCGACGACCTGCTCCCAGGAGACGTCGCCGAAGACGTCGTCGAGGTCGGCGAAGACGTTCGTGCCGCCGGCCAGCCGGATCAGTTCGGTGCCCAGGCTCTTGCCGCCGGCGGTGAAGGCGGTCTTGTCACCGCTGTCGTACACGAAGACGGGCACCGGGGGCTTGCCCTTCACGGCCGTGGAGGCTTTCTCGACCCGCGCCCGGAGGTCGGAGACCAGCTTGTCCGCCCGGTCGGAGACGCCGAAGATCTTGCCGACGGTGCGGATCTCCTCGTACGTGTCCTCCATCGTCACCCGCTTCTTCCCGCAGTACTCGCGGTTCAGATGGGTGTTGATGCCCGCGTCCCGGAACGCCTTGCGGGAGCGGCCTTGCTTCTCGTCGAAGGCGCTGCCGTAGCCGCCGTAGACGAGGTCCGGCTCGGCGTCCAGGACGGTCTCGAAGGACGGTTCCTTCTTGGCCAGCTCCGGGATCGAGTCGTAGTCCTTCTTCAGGTCGGGCAGGACGGCGGAGTCGGGGAAGGCGGTGCCGACCATGCGGTCCTTCAGCCCGAGGGAGAGCATGAGTTCCGCCGGGTGCTGGTGGATGGTGACGACGCGGGCGGGCGCCTCGTCGTACGTCGTCTTCACACCGCAGTTGTCGATGGTGACGGGAAAGTTCCCGGCCGAAGGGGCTGCGGCCTTCGGGTCCCGGGCGGTGTCCTGCGACGAGCCGCAGCCGACGGTCAGCAGGGCCGCCGCCGAAAGGGCGACGGCCGTGGCCGCGGCACGAAGGGCTCGGCGTCGGCGGGCAGGGGTGAACAGCTGGGAACGGTCGTACAAGTGAAGCCTCCTGGGGAGTCCGCGCTCCTCGGATCGGGCCCGCGACAGGCCAGTGTCCTGACTCCCGGATCGACGCTCCCCTTGCCTTCCCACGCGTGGCGCAGTGGCATGTCGAAGGGTGCACTCCCCGGTCACAGTGGCGGGACCGTGCCGGAATCGCACCGGCTTCCTGTCTCCCGTCGCGGCGATGACCTGGTGATACTACGATCCGTCGCGCCCAGGGCAAAAGGGCGTGCGGGCATCGCCGCACGCCCCCGCCGTTCTCCGTCACGCCTCGCGGACAGCCCGCAGCACCAGCCGCTCGGCGTTCTCGTCGTAGGGGCGGCCGTCGAATCCGCCGAAGACCTCCACCCGCCCGAACCCCGCCTCCTCGACCATCCGCCGCAGCTCGACGGCGCTGTACACGAACCACACCAGGGTGGCCCGCGTCACCCGTTCACCCCGGACCAGGACCCAGTCGCTGCGCAGCCGCGCCCAGTCGTCCAGCACGGTGTCGGTCTGCACCATGACGTCCTCACCCCGCCGCACCACCTTCGGCGGGGTGACCTTGCGGGCCAGCAGTTCCTTGCCGGCCAGGTCCAGGACGAGGGTGCCGCCGGGGGCCAGGCAGGCGTACATGGTGCGCAGCACGCGGGCGTTGTCGGCGGGGTCCTCGAAGTACCCGAACGACGTGAACATGTTGAGGACGACGTCGAAGGCGCCCGGTGCCCGGTAGTCGCGTGCGTCGGCCCGCACGTACGTGACCCGGGTGCCCGTGTCGGCCGCGTGCTTGCGTGCCCGGTCCAGCATGGCGGGGCTCAGGTCGACCCCGGTGACGTCGTGGCCGCGCCGGGCGAGCGGGACCGTGAACACGCCGGGGCCGCAGCACAGGTCCAGCACCCGGGCTCCTGCGGGGAAGGCCAGCAGGGGAGAGGTGGCGAGCAACTCCTCGGCCTGCGCGTGGCGCTGCTCGGAGAAGAGGAAGTCGTGGAACTCGGTCCAGAAGTCGTCGTCCTGGAACCCGCCCGTCCGTGTCATGCGGTCTCAGTGCTCCTTCGTCGTGGTCAGCGTGGGGTGGCGACGGCCGTCGTCTTCGCGCGTGCGCAGTGCCGAGAGCAGGGGTGGCAGCAGCAGGCACTGCGCCGCGGCCAGCAGCCAGAACCAGCCGGTGCTCCCGGCCCGTGAGGTGAGGTCGTAGACCTGTCCGCCGAGTACGCCGCTGGCACAGGCGCCGAGTCCCGCGGCCAGCCGTTGCTGGCCGAAGACGACGGCGTCCGAGCGCGGGCTGCGGCGCAGGGCCTCCAGGTCGTTCTTCAGGAACAGGACGATGTCGCCCAGGGTGATCAGGGCTCCGCCCGCCAGCAGGGCCGGCCGGGTGCCGACCGCCAGGACGGCCATCCCCGAGGCCAGGCCCGCGAAGCCGACCCCGAGGGCCGTCGCGTAGGGCATGCGCCGGATGAGTCCGGACGCGAGCGGCTGGACGACGATGACCAGGGCGAAGCAGAGCAACAGGACCACGCTGTAGAAGGAGCTGGACGCCCGCTCGACGGCGTACACCGCCAGGAAGTGCTGGAAGTGGAAGTAGAGGTAGAAGGCCAGCGCGTTGGCGGCGAACGGCAGGACCGCCACCCCGGCGAGCAGGCCCCGCCCGCCTGACCCCGGCCCCGGCTCCGCTTCGGCCTTCGCGGCGGGAAGCCGGGCGTGGCCGGCGGTGACGAGGACGAACAGCGCGGTGACGGCGACGAACAGCCAGCCGGGGGTGGTGAGCACGAACGGCCCGGCGATGAGGGGGCCCACCGCCATGCCCGCGTTGAGGGCCGCGTTGCCCGCCGACAGGAACGCGGGGCGGCGCCCTTCGTCCACGCCGTTCACCAGGTACGCCTTGTTGGCGGGCAGGTACAGTGCGGCACCGCAGCATGTCAGGACCAGGGCCCCGACGGCCAGCGGCGGCCAGCGCAAGGCGGCCAGCAGCCCGACGAACCCGGCCGTACGGATGACCAGCGCCCACAGCATCGTGCGGCGCAGCCCGAACCGGTCCGCCAGAGCACCGCCCACGATCCCCCCGGAGAACTGCACGAGGGACGCCACGGCGAGTACGACACCGACCGTGCCGAGTCCCATGCCGAGGCGTTCGTGCAGGAACACCGACATGAACGGCAGGACCATGAAGCTGCCGAGCGGGATCACGAACGAGCTGAGCAGCAGGAAGCGCAGCGGGCCGTCGAGCGTGGACAGCGTGGCCCGCAGACCGTTCCCGCCCGGTGCGTGGTCAGCCACCGGCGTCCCCGGCCTGCGGGAACGGCTTCGTGAGCACCCGTACGGCGTTGGCGGCGGCCACCGCGTGGTGCGTGGCCAGCTCGGCGGTCTCGCCCTCGGCGTAGACGATGCCGGCATAACCGCGACTGTCCGCCAAGTGCTCGACTGCGTCGCCGACGGACCTCACCGGATACCAGGCCGGTGACCCCGGCATGCCGGCGAAGCGGTCAAGACCGGCGACGCCGGTGTAGATCCCGGAGGCGGCCGGGTACCCCAGGACGAAGGCGACCGCCGGGCCGCCGGGCAGATCCGCGTCCAGGAGACGGGGACGGCGGCCGAGCGCGGTCTCGATCATCGCCTCGTACACGTTGACGCCGAGCGCCCGGCACATCCCCTCGCCCACGAGGGCGCCCCCGATCCGGGGGTTGATCTCCACGACCTCCGGACCGTCGGTGGTCAGGACGAACTCCACGTGCGCGAAGCGGTCCGTGTAGCCGATCGCCGCGAGCACGTCGCCGAGCCACCGCTCCAGCCCGGACCGCCGTGTCTCGGGGAAGGCCACCGGGAACGCGGTGATCTCCTCCCGGAAGTACGGCTCCGGTGACATCAGCCGGCTGGAGACGCCCAGCAGCCGTGTCCGCCCGGCCCAGGTGAGGGTCTCGGCGCTGTACACCGGGCCGCTGAAGTACGGCTCCGCGAACAGCCGCCCTTTCAACTCCCGCCCGGCCGCCTCGTCCAGGGCCGACTCCAGTTCCGGCTCGTCACGCACCAGCCAGACGTTCTGGCTTCCGGTGCCCGCCGTGTCCTTCAGCACGGCGGGCAGCCCGGACTCCTTGAGCAGCACGTCACCCAGTTCCGCCCCGGGCGCCTCCACGGCACGCCCTCGCGTCAGCCCGGCGTCGTGCAGCAGATTGCGTACGGCGGCTTTGTCCCGGGTCAGCCGCAGCACGGCCGGATCGAGGCCCGGCAGGCCGAGACGGTCGGTGAGTTCCGCGCCGGCCAGGGTCCAGGTGTCGGTGGAGCTGATCAGTCCGCGCAGTTCCGGTGTCCGGCGCAGGAGGGCCGTGAGTCCTTCCACGTCGAAGGTGTCGGTGACGACGACGTCGAGGGCGTCCGCCGGAAGCCGCTTCAACTCATGGGCGTAATAAGCGAGGTCGCGGGTGAGCAGGGTGAGCCGTTCGCCGAGTGCGTCGGCGGCGCGCACCAGGTGTCCGAGGCCGAAGGTGAGTGACTCCAGGCAGACGACGGTCATGCGGCTCGCTCCTCCCGGTGGGCCGGGCGGGCGGTGCGCCGCCACGCCATCCTGGACCAGGGCATGGACATCTCCTCGGGGTCGGCGACCTCCACCGGCTTCAGTGCGGCGGGGTCCAGGGCTTCGGTGTGCCGGGCGAAGACGCGTTCGACGTAGCGGTGTCCGGTGTCGGCGCCGACCACCAGGTGCAGCCGGTCGGGATGGCGGCGGGCCTCGTACGCGGCGGCCAGGTATCCGGCGCCGGTGGACAGCCCCGCGAAGACGGCGTGGTCGCGCAGCAGGGTGACGGTGCCGGACATGGCGTGGGTGAAGTCGAGCCAGTGCACGGCGTCGTAGAGGTGGTGTCGGACGTTGTCGAAGTCGATCGACGATCCGATGCCCGCGATGATCGCCTCGGGGTCGTGGTGGTCCTGGCTGCCGAAGGTGACGCTGCCGAACGGCTGGACGCCGACCAGCCGCACCGAGGGGTCGGTGCCGCGCAGGCGTTCCACCAGGCCGCCCGTCGAGGCCCCGGAGCCCACTCCTCCGACGACGGTCAGCGCGGCCCGGGGGAACGCGGCCGTGATCCGGTCGGCGACTTCGTGGTAGCCGAGGTAGTGGACGTCGTCGTGGTACTGGCGCATCCAGTGCCAGTCGGGACGGCCGGCGAGGATCTCCCGCACCCGCCGCACCCGTAACTCCTGGTCCAGCTTGAGGTTCTTGGACGGCCTGACCTGTTCCACGGTGGCGCCGAGGACCTCCAGCTGGGCGCGGGTGGTGGTGTCCACGGTGGTGGACGCGACGATGTGGCAGCGCATGTCGTGGCGGTGGCAGGCGAGGGCGAGGGCGTAGGCGTAGATGCCGCTGGAGCTGTCGATCAGGGTCTGACCCGGACGGATCGTGCCTCGTTCCAGCAGGTGGCGGACGGCGGCGAGCGCGGAGTAGATCTTCATGGACTCGAACCTGAGCAGGACGAGGCCGTCGGTGAGCCGGACGAGATCGGGAACCTTCAGGGCGTCGGCGATATGGGGGTGGATCACCCGTAGCCTCCTTGGGCGAAGGAACACTGGTGGCCGAGCGAGTGGAAGAAGGCGGACAGTTCGGACTTGAGGTCGGCGTCGGGGCGGCGGGGAAAGAGGTAGCCGATCAGGCAGCCCGTGTGGGCGACGAAGACGCCGTCGGCGCCGAACCGTTCCTGGTGGGCGAGCATGCCGGCGAACGTGGTCTTGGGCAGCACGCTCTGCGACAGGACGGCGCTGGCGGTGGCAGCCCGTGCGACGGCGGCCGGATCACCGGAGGCGAAGCCCTTCAGCAGGTCGGTCAGGCACCGCTCGTACTCCTCTCCGTGCCGCTGGTAGTGGTCCAGCAGCAGGTCGGTGACGGCGGCGGTGTCCACCGTGCCGGGCTCGGTGATGTACGCGGTGTGGAAGCCGAGGCCCGTGCCCAGGGGCCGCACCACCCGGTGCCGGCCACTGAGGTACAGGGCGAACTCGTCGAGGAAGACACTGTCCGCCCGCTCGATCACCGCCAGGATCCCGAGCATCACGTCCTGGTCGTACGGCAGGTCGAAGATCCGGAACAGGCAGCGCAGCGTCGCCACGATGTCGGCGGTCGAACTCGCCATCCCGACGCCCGCGCGCAGGTCGGAGTGGGCGCTCCAACGGCCCGGCGGCAGCGTCAGCCCGAAGTGTTCGAGGAAGAGCCGGGCCGCGACCGCGGACTTCTCGCCGAGCGGCGGCGGACCGGGCGGATCCGTCCCGTGGGTGAAGTGCACCCAGGAGTGCCGGTCCACGGGAAACGACACGACGGCGATGTCGAGATCGGGACCTGCCCGCAGCGGACCCTGGTACAACTCGCCCAGGGTGCCGTGGCAGACACCGGAAACGGTACCGCTCGTCACGAACCCCTCCTCCTGTCCGCGTCCTGAATGCGACAGGGGAGGAGCCACCGCGCGGGGCGTGCCCCGCGGATGTCCCGTCCGTACCGCCGACCCAGTCCTCGAGGTCACCGTGCACCACCCGTACGACGCGTACGGGCGCAGTGGCAGGTCTTCGGACTCGTGGGCTCGCCCACCGGGACACAGGTCACCGGCGGGCACCTACCGGCCGTCGCTTCCCCAGCCCCGATTCGACTCGGGCTCAGTGCTGTTGACGGCTTTCGTTCCCACTCACCGCTGCGGGACAGTCCCGGATTCCCACCGGGTTCCCTCTTGCGTCGCGCCGCCAGGACCTGGTCGGACAGGAGGCGCGAACCGACTGCGGCCATCAGCGTAGGGTGGCTCACGCCGTCGCGGCAGAGGGCGCAGCGGCAGTTGTCCGGATGCGATCGGTCGGATGGCGCGTCGGAGTCCGGAGGCACTTCGCCCGCTCGGACGGCACTCTGGCCGAATGCGTCCTGCGCCTTTCCTGCCGACCCCGTCACACTGGTACGTCGACGTGACCCGCCCCTCCCTTCGGAGGTTCGCGCCCGAAAGGCCCAGATGCTGCCCGAGACGACCCCTTGGGACGACGGCCCGACGTCCCTAACGCCCGCCCGTGACAAGCGTCCGCCCGACCGGGTCGTCCTGCGCGCCGACCTGCGGGCCGCGCTGCCCGACGCGGGCGCCGCCGTCCTGGTCACGGCGGCCGTCTTCACGTTCCTGTACGCCCGCATGGAGTCGGGGGACTCGGCGACGATCGCGGTCATGCCGTTCATGGACGACGCCGGCACCTACTGGATGTACTTGCTCAGCCAGGCGTTCGGCTGGTCGGCCCTGCTGTGGGCCTGGGGCACGGTCATGCTCGGTCTGTTGCTGTCGGGGCCGCGTCCCGCCCGGATTCCGGTGTCCCGGCAGGTGCTGGAACGCTGGCACCGCACCACCAGCCTGACCACGATGGCCCTGATGTTCGCCCACGCGCTGATGTTCGCCGCCGAACTGGTGCGCTACGAAGTCCGGATGACGTGGGTGGAGCGGCTGTGGGCGGGGTTCGCGGACACCTTCGTGCCCGGCTGGTACGACTCCGGCACCGGCCGGATCGCCATCCCGCTGGGGCAGGGCGCTCTGTATCTGGCCATCCCCCTGGGCCTGTTGTTCTACGTCCGGCACCGCATCGGCGCGAACACCTGGCGCAGGCTGCACCGTTTCGTCATCGTCGTCTACGTGCTGAGCGTGTGGCACACCCTGCTGTACGGCACCAATGTCTGGTACGGCGAGTGGCCGCGCACCGTGCTGTGGCTGCTGCAGCTCCCGGTCGCGATCCTGCTGCTGGCCCGGCTGCTGCGCCCCGCCCGGCGGGCGGAGCGGTTGGGCACACCGACACGGCGCGTGGACGGTTCGCTGCCGGCCTGGGTGGTGCGGGCCGCCGGGCGGGCGACTGCCGCAGCCGTCGTGGTGGGGCTCGTCGTCGTGGTGGCGTCCGGCCGTGACGGTGGCCGGGAACGCCCGGCCGAGCCACCCGCGACGAGCCCGCACGCACACGAGCCCGAGTGATCCGGTCCTCGGCCGCCGGCCGACGAAGGCCGGCACGGGGACCCGACGGCGGGGAACCGGCCGATGGCATGATGGCCCGCGACAGGGCGACGACGGTCCGAGGAAGCCGGTGCGAATCCGGCGCGGTCCCGCCACTGTGATCGGTGAGCGGATCCCGAACAGGCCACTGCCCCGCGAAGGGCGGGAAGGCCGGGACGAGCTGTGACCCGAGAGCCAGGAGACTCACGTCGTCGCCTCCTCGACGCAGACCCCGGGGCGGATCTCCCCGGAAGAGAGGGGTGTTTCGGCGTGCCCGAGACGACGGACGACGAGACGCACGGCACCGAGGTGACCACGCGGCCGGTCGGTGACGTGCCATGCCGGGTCGTCGTGTGCCGCGACTGCTGCTGCGGCACTTCCAAGGTGACCGGCGTCGACCACGCGGCACAGACCGCGCGTCTGCGGGCGGAGGCGCCGGTGCGCGTCTCCGCCTGCCTGGACGTGTGCGACCAGGCCAACGTGATCGTCGTGCAGCCCTCCTCCGCCGGGCGGGCGGCCGGAGCCCGGCCGGTGTGGTTGGGGCTGGTCAACGACCCGGAGGCGACGGAGGACATCGCCGCCTGGGTCCGTGCGGGCGGCCCCGGCGTCGCGCCCCGGCCGGCAATTCTCGACCTGTACGGCTTCGCCCCGCCGCGCCGTCGTACGGCTTCCTGAGCGGTGAGGGCCGCCATGGTTCAGAGCGGCAGCGGGGCGAGTCCGCGGGCGGGGTGGCGCGGGCCGAGGAAGACGACGATGCCCTTGCCGTCGGGGGAGGGGTACGTCGCCTGGGTCCAGCCCTGGCGGCGGTAGAAGGCCATCGCCCGGGGCGCCTGGACGGAGGTGAGCAGCCACGAGCGGCCTTCGGGGGCGCCTGCGGTGACCGCGTCCAGCAGTTCTGCGGCGAGCCCACTGCCGTGCGCGCCGGGCCGGACGGCGAGTTCGTCCACCTCGAAGGCGCCGCACAGCCAGTCGTGTGTCCGCCGCGGGCCGAGGCCCGAGGCGGCCTGCGGATAGCAGCGGTCCGTGGGGAAGGGCGGGAGGGTGGTCCACCCGCAGGCGAAGCCGACCACGTCTCCGCCTGCCACGGCCACCGCGGCCGTGAAACCCGGACGCCGGGCGTCACGGGGGAGCCGCTTGGCGAACTCGGCGGCCTTCTCCTCGTCCTCGTTCCAGGGCGGTGCGCAGAAGGCGTCGGCGTAGACCGAGCGCAGCGCGCCGGTGTGGGCGAGGACGTCTCCGCCGTGCAGCACGTGGACGGCGGGGGTCGGCGGAGCGCTCACAGAACCCTTCCCTTCATGCGACTATCTATTTATTGCAAGTAGCCCGCAATAAGGCCCCGGGGATCTCCGCAAGGGGGTGCGCGGCAGCGGTGGGCCGGGACGCACATGGCGCCCCGGCCCCAGGAGACCCCGCGGTCAGGAGAGCGGCAGTTCGCCCCGGACCGTACGGGCGCCGGCGACCAGGTTCTCCAGGGAGGCCCGGGTCTCGGGCCACGCGCGCGTCTTCAGGCCGCAGTCAGGATTGACCCACAGCCGGTCGGCCGGGATGGCCTTCAGGCCCGTGCGGAGCAGCGCGGCGGCCTCCTCGGCGCTGGGCACGCGCGGGGAGTGGATGTCGTACACACCGGGGCCGGCCTCGCGCGGGTAGCCGTGGGCGGCGAGTTCGCGGGCGACCTGCATGTGGGAGCGGGCGGCCTCCAGGCTGATGACGTCGGCGTCGAGGTCGTCGATCGCCCGGACGATGTCACCGAACTCGGCGTAGCACATGTGGGTGTGGATCTGGGTGTCCGGGCGGACCCCGGCGGTGGTGAGCCGGAAGGCCTCCGTCGCCCACGCCAGGTAGGCGGGGCGGTCCGTGGCCCGCAGCGGAAGCGTCTCGCGCAGGGCGGGCTCGTCCACCTGGATCACCGACGTGCCCGCCGCCTCCAGGTCGTTCACTTCGTCCCGCAGGGCGAGCGCGACCTGGCGGGCGGTGTCGCCGAGCGGCTGGTCGTCGCGGACGAAGGACCAGGCGAGCATGGTGACCGGGCCGGTGAGCATGCCCTTGACCGGCTTCTCGGTGAGCGACTGGGCGTACGTGGTCCAGCGCACCGTCATCGGCTCGGGGCGGGAGATGTCGCCGGCCAGGATCGGCGGGCGGACGTAGCGGGTGCCATAGGACTGGACCCAGCCGTGCTGGGTGGCGAGGTAGCCGGTGAGCTGTTCGGCGAAGTACTGGACCATGTCGTTGCGTTCGGGTTCACCGTGCACCAGGACGTCCAGACCTGTCTTCTCCTGGAAGGAGATGACGTCCTGGATCTCCGCCCTGATCCGCTCCTCGTAGCCGTCCGTGTCGATGCGTCCGGCGCGCAGGTCGGCGCGGGCGGCCCGGATCTCGCCGGTCTGGGGAAACGAACCGATGGTGGTGGTGGGCAGCAGCGGCAGCCCCAGGTGGGCGCGCTGGGCGGCGGCCCGTTCGGCGTACGGCTGGGAGCGGCGGGCGTACGCGTCCGTCACGGCCTGGGCGCGGGCTCGTACGGCGGGGTCGTGGGTGATCGGTGAGCCCGCTCGCGAGGCCAGGTCGGCGCGGTTGGCGGCGAGTTCGGCGGTGATGGCGTCGGTGCCGTGCGCGAGGCCCTTGGCGAGGGTGACGATCTCGGAGGTCTTCTGCCGGGCGAACGCGAGCCAGCGCAGGATCTGCGGATCGATGTCCCGTTCGACCGTGTTGTCCAGCGGCACGTGGAGCAGGGAGCACGAGGCGGAGACGTCGACCTGGTCGGCGAGGCCGAGCAGGGTGCCGAGGACGGACAGGGACTTCGACAGGTCGTTGATCCAGATGTTGCGGCCGTCGACGACGCCGGCGACCAGGCGCTTGCCGGGGAGCCCGCCGACGGCGGCGAGCGCGTCGAGGTTGGCGGCGGCCGGCCCGGTGAAGTCGATGGCGAGGCCGTCGACGGGAGCCTTGGCGAGGACGGGCAGGGCGTCGCCGAGCCGGTCGAAGTAGGAGGCGACGAGCACCTTCGGCCGGTCGCTGAGCGCGCCGAGCTTCCTGTAGGCATCTGCGACGGCGTCGAGGTCGGCCGGCGTACGGTCCTGGACCAGGGCGGGCTCGTCGAGCTGGACCCACTCCGCGCCGGCGGCACGCAGATCGGCGAGGACCTCCGCGTACACGGGAAGGAGCCGGTCGAGCAGGGTCAGCGGATCGAAGCCCGCGAACACGCCCGGCGCCGGCTTGGCCAGCAACAGGTAGGTGACGGGTCCTACCAGGACCGGCCGTGCCGTCAGGCCGAGCGTGAGGGCTTCGCGCAGTTCGGTGACCTGCTTGGTGGAGTCGGCGGTGAAGGCGGTGTCCGGGCCGAGTTCCGGCACGAGGTAGTGGTAGTTGGTGTCGAACCACTTCGTCATCTCCAGCGGAGCGACGTCCTGCGTGCCCCGGGCCATGGCGAAGTAACCGGCGAGCGGGTCCGCGGCGACGGCGTCCCGGTGCCGTTCCGGAACCACGCCGACCATGACGGAGGTGTCGAGGACGTGGTCGTAGAGCGAGAAGTCGCCGGTGGGCACCTCGTGGACACCCGCTCCGGCGAGCTGCTGCCAGTGGCCGCGGCGCAGTCGGGCGGCCTCGGCACGCAGGGCGTCGGCGGTGACGCGGCCCTTCCAGTAGCCCTCGATCGCCTTCTTGAGTTCCCGGCCCTGACCCTGGCGGGGGTAGCCGTACACGGTGGCCCGTGCCGCCGCGGCTGCGGACTTCGTGGTCACGGAGATCTCCTTCGCGAGATGAATCCCTGAGATCCCGGCGACGGGACGAGAGCGCGAAGGGGTGACGGACCGGACGGCACGAGCGTGCACCTCGTGGCACGGTCGTCCGCCTGGTGTGTATGCCGACCCGCCCTCGAGGTCACCGGGATGTCCGCGCGCGGAACGGTCCGCGTGCGGGCAGCGGGCAGGTCTTCGGACTCGCGGGCGCGCCCTCCTCGTGGAGGACTCCTACTGGCCGTCGCTTCCCAGGACCGGTACGTCGGTCCCAGTGCTGTGTGACGGCGGTCGTTCCCGCTCACCGCTGCGGGGCAGTCCCGGATTCCCACCGGGTTCCCTCTTACGACGCATCCCGCCTGGCGGACGGGGCGAACCAGCTGCACCAACCACCTTAAGGGGCCTGCCCGTCCCGCGACGGCAGATATCCATGATGCGGACGATCAGAGCTGACACCGATGATGCGATCTGCCGGCGCAGGTCCGGATGCCTTACGTGAAGGAGGGCGGGAAGCGCCACACCGCTTCCCGCCCTCATCTACGTGGAGTTCCGGGCCCTCACCCGGCGCTCCGTGCCGCGCCCAGGGTCGTCATCCTGAGCCACCGGGTCTCTCCTCCCGGTCGTACACGTGGAACCCGCGCCCGCTCTTACGGCCGAGCAGCCCGGCCTCCACCATCCGCAGGAGCAGCGGCGGGGGCGCGTACAGCGGTTCCTTGAACTCCTCGTACAAGGACTCGGCAATGGAGGTGACGGTGTCGAGTCCGATGAGGTCGGCGAGCCGGAGGGGCCCCATGGGGTGCGCGCAGCCCAGTTCCATGCCGTGGTCGACGTCGGCGGCCGAGGCGAAGCCGGACTCGGTCATGCGGATGGCCGACAGGAGATAGGGGACGAGGAGGGCGTTGACGACGAAGCCGGACCGGTCGGCGGACCGGATGACCGTCTTGCCCAGGACGGCCGTGGCGAAGTCCGTCACCTTCCCCGCCGTGGTCTCCGAGGTGTGCAGGGTCGTGACGACCTCCACGAGCGGCAGCACGGGCACGGGGTTGAAGAAGTGCAGCCCGACCACGTGGTCGGCACGGCTGGTGGCCATGCCCAGGCGCATGACGGGGAGGGAGGAGGTGTTGGTGGCGAGGATCGCGTCAGGGTCGGCGACGATCTTGTCAAGGGCGGCGAAGACCTCGGTCTTGGCCGCCGCGTTCTCGGTGACGGCCTCGACGACCAGCTGCCGGTTCGCCAGATCGGCGAGTTCCGCGGTGACGCTGATCCGGTCGAGAGCCGCCTCGGCGGACAGGCGGTCGAGCTTGCCCCGGTGCACCGCCCGTTCGAGCGAGACGGCGATCCGCTCGCGGGCGGCCCGCGCCGCCGCGCGGGTCGCCTCGCACAGGACGGTGTCGAGCCCGGCCCGGGCGCAGACCTCCGCGATGCCGGCCCCCATCTGCCCGCCGCCCACGACGCCCACGCGCTGGATGTCCTCGCTCACGCCCGCTGCTCCGATGTCCGGACGAGGTGACGCTCGTACGCCGACGGGGTGAAGAAGGACGGCAGTTCGGTGGCGAGGGCGGACTCCTCGAACAGCTCCCGCACCTTGTCGACGGCCGTCCACGGGTGCTCGGCGCCGAGCGCGGCGAGCTCGTCCTCCAGGATCCGCAGGACGGTTTCGCGGTCGATCACCCGGTGGCGGAGCCACTGCCAGATCTGGACGCGGGCGATCTCGGCGGTGGCCGCGTCCTCCATGAGCCCGTACAGGGCGACGGCGCCCTGGCCGCACAGCCAGGCGTCGAAGTACCGCAGGGCGACGGCGATGTTGGTCCGCACGCCCTCCTTGGTCGGCGGGCCGCTGATCCGTCGGACGGAGAGCAGGTCGGCCGCCGTGGTAGCCACGTCCTCGCGGGTCCGGTGGATCTGGTCGGGCCGGTCGTCGAGGACGGCGTCGAAGACCTCGCGGCAGGTCGCCACGAGTCCGGGATGGGCCACCCAGGAGCCGTCGAAGCCGTCCTCGGCCTCGCGTTCCTTGTCGAGCCGCACCTTGGCGAGAGCGGCGGCGTTCGCCTCCGGGTCCTTGCTCGGCACGTGGGCGGCCATGCCGCCGATGGCGTGGGTACCGCGCCGGTGGCAGGTGCGCACCAGGAGCTCGGTGTACGCCCGCATGAAGGGGGCGGACATGGTGACCTTGGCGCGGTCGGGGAGGAGGAAGTCGGTGCGGTGGCCGAAGGTCTTGATCAGGCTGAACAGGTAGTCCCAGCGGCCGGCGTTGAGGCCCGCGCTGTGCTCGCGCAGCTCGTAGAGGATCTCCTCCATCTCGAACGCCGCGGTGATCGTCTCGATGAGGACGGTGGCGCGCACGGTGCCGCGGGGGATGCCGAGCAGCTCCTGGGCGAGGACGAACACGTCGTTCCACAGCCGGGCCTCATAAGCGTTCTCCAGCTTGGGCAGGTAGAAGTACGGGCCGAGACCGGCGTCGATCTGCCGCCGCGCGCAGTGGAAGAAGTACAGGCCGAAGTCGACCAGCGAGGCCGGCACCGGGCCGCCGTCGAACTCCAGATGCCGCTCCTCAAGATGCCAGCCGCGCGGCCGGACCACGATCGTGGCGAGGTCCTCGCCGAGGCGGTACTCCTTGCCCTCCGGTGTCGTGAAGTCGAGGCGGCGCTCTACGGCGTCGAGCAGGGTGAGCTGGCCACCGATCACGTTCTCCCAGGTCGGCGATGTGGCGTCCTCGAAGTCGGCCATCCACACGCGGGCACCGGAGTTGAGCGCGTTGACGGCCATGCGGCGGTCGGGCGGACCGGTGATCTCGACCCGGCGATCGGTGAGCCCCGGAGCGGGCGGGGCGACCTGCCAGGCGAGGTCGGAACGTACGGCTGACGTGGTGATGGGGAAGTCCAGCGGCATGCCGGTGGCGAGCCGGATGGCCCGGCGACGGCGCTCCTTCAGAAGCCACAGGCGCCGCTCGCCGAACGCGTCGACGAGCCGGCCGACGAAGTCCAGAGCGGAAGGGGTGAGGATCTCGTCGTGCCGGTCGCCCGGGGCGGCGAGGACGCGGACGTGGCGGGGTGGGGCGCTGGTGGACATCGGGGATCTCCTGAGCG
The DNA here is from genome assembly GCF_030010625.1 of Streptomyces sp. CC208A. Taxonomy (GTDB): domain Bacteria; phylum Actinomycetota; class Actinomycetes; order Streptomycetales; family Streptomycetaceae; genus Streptomyces. The sequence continues at coordinate 48,949 of NZ_JASCXN010000036.1, forward strand.
GGAAGCGGGAGGGTGGAACGGAGGCGGGCGGGACGTGGCACCCGCCTCCGTCCGGCGGTGGGGCGCCCGGGCGGACGCCGAAGGGATGCCTAGTGGAACTGCTCTTCCTCGGTGGAGCCGGTCAGCGCGGTGGTGGAGGAGGCGGGGTTGACGGCGGTGGAGACCAGGTCGAAGTAGCCGGTGCCGACCTCGCGCTGGTGCTTGACCGCGGTGAAGCCCTGGGCCTGGGCGGCGAACTCGCGCTCCTGGAGGTCGACGTATGCGGTCATGCCGTGCTCGGCGTAGCCGCGGGCCAGGTCGAACATGCCATGGTTGAGGGAGTGGAAGCCGGCCAGCGTGATGAACTGGAACTTGTAGCCCATGGCGCCGAGTTCGCGCTGGAACTTGGCGATCTGGTCGTCGTCCAGAGCCGCCTTCCAGTTGAAGGACGGCGAACAGTTGTACGCGAGCATCTGATCCGGGTAACGGGCGTGGATCGCCTCGGCGAACTCACGGGCCTGGGCGAGGTCCGGGGTGCCGGTCTCGACCCAGATGAGGTCGGCGTACGGGGCGTAGGCGAGACCGCGAGCGATGACCGGGGCCATCCCGTTGCGGACGCGGTAGAAGCCCTCCGCGGTGCGCTCGCCAGTGACGAACTCGGCGTCGCGCTCGTCGACGTCGCTGGTCAGCAGGTTCGCGGCGAGGGCGTCCGTGCGGGCGATGATCAGGGTGGGCACGTCGGCGATGTCGGCGGCGAGACGGGCCGCGTTGAGCGTGCGGATGTGCTGGGAGGTGGGGACGAGCACCTTGCCGCCGAGGTGACCGCACTTCTTCTCGGAAGCCAGCTGGTCCTCGTAGTGGATGCCCGCCGCACCGGCCGCGATCATCGCCTTGGTCAGCTCGAACGCGTTCAGCGGGCCGCCGAAGCCGGCCTCGGCGTCGGCGACGATCGGGGCCAGCCAGTCGGTGGTGTCCGTGCCGCCCTCGGCGGTGGCGATCTGGTCGGCGCGCAGCAGCGCGTTGTTGATCCGACGGACCACCTGCGGAACGGAGTTGACCGGGTAGAGGCTCTGGTCGGGGTACGTGTGACCGGCCTGGTTGGCGTCGGCGGCGACCTGCCAGCCGGACAGGTAGATCGCCTGGAGCCCGGCCTTGACCTGCTGCACCGCCTGCCCGCCGGTCAGCGCGCCGAGCGCATGGACGTAGTCCAGCTCGTGCAGCTGCCGCCACAGCCGCTCGGCGCCCCGCCGGGCCAGGGTGTGCTCCTCGCGCACACTGCCGGACAGGCGCAGTACGTCCTCGGCGGAGTACGTGCGTTCGATGCCCTTCCAGCGCGGGTCCGTCGCCCAGCGTCGCGCCAGCTCGTCGGCGGTCTGTGTCCCTGCCTGCGCCATGGTGGTCTCTCCTGTACGGTGTCGAACTCTGCGAAGGTGCGAGTGGGTGTGGACGGCCCGCCGGAAAGCGGCCGGATACGACCGGGTCCCTGCGACGTCAGGGCATGAGCCGCGCCCCGATCTCCTTCTCCTGCCTGCCTAGTCGGCGGGCCGTGGTTCGACTCTGGCACTGGCACTCAGTGCCATCAACCGTGTCCGGATGCCAAGTTCTGCGAAGTTTTCACGCGACTTTGCGAAGTCTGCGAATTCCCTCTGCTCTATGGTGGTGGCCGTCACCAACCCGGGAGGAGAGCGGTCGTGAGCAAGATCTATGCCGGGGCGCGGCTGCGGCGGCTGCGCGAGGACCGCAGGATGGGTCAGGGCGAGCTGGCCAAGGCGCTCAGGATCTCGCCCAGCTACCTCAACCAGCTGGAGAGCGACAAGAGACCGCTCACCGTCTCCGTCCTGCTCCGCGTCACCGAGGCGTTCGGCGTCGACCCCGAGTTCTTCTCGGAACGGGACACCGTCCGCCTCCTCGCCGACCTGCGCGAGTCCTTGGCCGACGACCTCGACCGGTCCGCGCTGTCCGCCGCCGACCTGAAGGAACTCGCCTCGCGCCTTCCTCACGTGGCCGCCCTCCTCCTGGACCTCAGCCGGCGACACCGCACCCTGACCGAACGCCTCGCCGTACTGACCGCGGGACGAGGAGACGGCGACCAGGCCCCGGACACGGTGCGCACGCCGCACGAGGAGATCCGCGAGTTCTTCTACCGGCGCCGCAACTACCTCCATGACGCCGACCGGGCCGCGGAAGACCTCGCGTACGAGATCGGCGTCCGCCCGGGCGAGGTACGGCGGGTCCTGGCGGATCGACTCGACGAGCGCCACGGCGTGCGCGTGCTCGGCGATGCCGAACGACAGCTCCACCGCTACGAGCCGGAGACCCGGACCCTGCACCTCTCACCCCGGCTGCGCCCCGGCCAGCAGGCGTTCCGGATGGCCACCCAGCTCGCCCTCCTGGAGCACGACGACCTGCTGCGCGCGTACGCCTCGGAGGACTACGAGGAGGGTTCGACGACCTGGTCGCTGGCCCGCATCGGCGTCGCCCATCACTTCGCCGCCGCCCTGGTCCTGCCGTACCGGGCCTTCCACACCGCCGCGGAGGAGACCCGCTACGACATCGAGCGCCTCGCCGACCGATTCGGCGTCGGCTACGAGACGGTCTGCCACCGCCTGAGCACCCTCCAGCGCCCCCGTCTGCGCGGGGTCCCGTTCTCCTTCGTCCGCGTCGACCGGGCCGGCAACATGTCCAAGCGGCAGTCCGCCACCGGCTTCCACTTCTCCCGCGCCGGCGGCACCTGTCCCCTCTGGAACGTGTACGAGGCGTTCGCCGCGCCCGGCCGGATCCACGTCCAGGTGGCCGCCATGCCCGACGGGCAGCGCTACCTGTGGACCGCCCGCACCGTCACCCGGCACCGGGGAGGCTGGGGCGAACCGGGCAAGACCTTCGCCATCGGCCTCGGCTGCGAGGTCCGCCACGCCTCCCGCGTCGTCTACTCCGACGGCCTCGACCTCGGCAACAAGGCCGCCGCCACGCCGATCGGCATGGGCTGCCGCGTCTGCGAACGCCTCGACTGCCCGCAGCGGGCGCTGCCGCCGCTCGGCCGCACACTCGCCGTGGACGAGAACGCCGGCACGTTCGTGCCCTACGCGGTGGAGGACACCCGATCGGGGTGACGCGACAGGTCAGGACAGGCCGAGGGGCACGACGTCGAGCGCCGGCACGGGGCGCGGGCTGCCGTCGGCGTCGATCGCGACGAAGGTGAGGAACGCGGTCGCGACCTCGGTGGCCGGTCCTGAGTTGTTCCACCGCTCGGCGGTGACCCGGACCCCGACGGTCATGGAGGTCCGCCCGGCCCTTTCGAGCCCGGCCTCGACACTGAGCAGGTCGCCGGCCCGTACGGGAGCGAGGAAGGTCATCCGGTCGACCGACACGGTGACGGCCGGGCCGTCGGCGTGGCGTCCTGCGGCGGCCGCAGCCGCGTCGTCGATGAGCTTCATCATCACGCCGCCGTGGATGGTGCCGTACAGGTTGGTGTCGTGGTCGCTCATGATGTGGGCGAGGACCACCCGGGAGTCGTCCGGCGTCTTGGTCGTGCGGGCGGGGCTGGTGACGGTGGGATCGGCCACGTCAACTCTCCTTCGCGAGTCGCGGCAGGGCGATTCCGTACGGTCGGGATCACCGCCGTACGGGCAGCGGGCAGGTCTTCGGACTCGCGGGCGCGCCCTCCTCGTGGAGGACTCCTACTGGCCGTCGCTTCCCAGGTCCGGTACGTCGGTCCCAGTGCTGTGTGACGGCGGTCGTTCCCGCTCACCGCTGCGGGGCAGTCCCGGATTCCCACCGGGTTCCCTCTTACGACGCATCCCGCCTGGCGGACGGGGCGAACCAGCTGCACCAACCACCCTACGGCAGAGAGGTCACGTCCTGTTGTTGAGGAAGCCGACGACCATGGCGATCTACCAGCCCAGCCGGGAGAGGGTGGCCATCGGCCGCCGACCAGCAGCGCCGCCGGCCGCCGTCTTCAGCCGACGGTCGGAGCGAGGCGGTGTGACAGGACGGTCGCGGCCGCTCTGTTCAAGGCGATGACGAGGACGGACGGAGCCCTCCGGAGGGAGGGCGAGGCATGGCGAAGACCTGGTTGGCGTCGGCACGGGCTGCGAGCCCGGCCGGCTGGACGCCACGCCATCAGGGTCGGTCTCGGCGTGAGGAAGACCTGGGGCGCCACGCGCCAGAGGTTGCACGTAGGGCCCGTAGCGCACGTCATGCACCTTGATCTTGAGAGTGTGAGCTCGGAGGATCTCGGGCTGGATACCGCGGGCCAGGTCCTCCACAGCGTACGCGGACCGTAGGCCGACGAGGGTGGCGGTCAGCGGCAGGCCTACGAACCGCTGGTTCCTGAGTGCGGGTAGGTCCTTCAGGGCGGGCTGACCGAGCACCCGTTGGTGGAGTCCGACACCCCAGAGAAGGAGAAAACGCCCATTCCGCTACTCAGTGCAGAGCCCGCCCCCGAGGCTCTATTGAAAACGAGTGTCATAATCGTATAGAAGTGCAGGGTGCTCATTCCTCGACAGGTGCTGGAGCGCCCGGAGACGGCCGCACCACGGCCCTTCGCGCTCACCGCACTCCGGCATCCCCTCGTCTCCACGCTTCTGGCGGATCACCGTGCCCTGCTGGCGGACCTCCTGGACGGCCTGGGGTCTCCGCTGCACGTCGTACTGCCCGAGGTCTTCGAGGAGAACGTCGTCAGGCTTCGCCGGGCGTTCGCCGAGACGGGCGCCGACGCCGAGATCCTCTTCGCCAAGAAGGCGAACAAGGCCGACTGTTACGTCAGTTCGGCCGCCACGCTGGGGGTCGGGGTCGATGTCGCCAGTACCCCCGAACTGGTCAGGGCGCTGGCCGGCGGGGTGCCCGGACACCGGATCGGAGTCTCCGGACCCGAGAAGGACGACGCGCTGCACGCTCTCGCCGTCCAGCATGGCTGCCTGGTCGCCGTCGACTCGACGAGCGAACTCCGCCGGCTCGCCGAGACCGCCCAGCTCGCGCGGAGGCAGGCCGCGGTGCTGCTGCGGTCCCGGACCGCGGGTCAACCGGCGAGCCGCTTCGGCATGTCCGACGCCGAGCGCGCCGCAGCCGTCGGTCTCTGCGCGGAACTCGCGGAACACATCAGCCTCCGAGGCTTCTCCTTCCACCTCAACGGCTACTCCGGCGCGGAACGCGCGACGGCGGCGAACGAGATGATCGAGCACTGCCTCGACGCCCGGCGGCGCGGCTCGCCGACCGCCGAACTGGTCGACATCGGCGGCGGACTGCCCGTCCGCTACGTGGAGCCCCGGCTCTGGAACGAGTTCCTCGCACAGAACGAACCGGCCCACTACCACGCCGCCAAGGACTTCCAGGACTTCTACCCGTACGGCGGCCAGCCCGCCGACCAAGCGGTCCGCGCGATCATGACGCACCCGGTCGGCGGTGGCGAAAGCCTGGCCGTGAAGGCCGCGCGCCACGGCGTCCGGTTCGTCGTGGAGCCCGGCCGGGCCCTGCTGGACCAGGCGGGTTTCACCCTCTTCCGCGTACAACAGGTGGACGACCGGCGGGAGTCCGACGGGTACGCGATCGTCACCGTCGCCGGAAGCAGCTTCAGCCTCTCCGAGCAGTGGTTCAACAGCGACTACCTCCCCGACCCGCTGCTCCTCTCCCCAGGGCCCGCTGCCGACCACGTCTTCCCGGCCTGCGTCGCGGGCTCGACCTGCCTGGAGAGCGACATGGTCACCTGGCGGAAGATCGGCTTCCCGAGGCCCGTACGGCGAGGTGACCACCTCGTCTACCTCAACACCGCCGGATACCAGATGGACTCGAACGAGTCGCCGTTCCACGACGCCCCCCTGCCGTCGAAGGTCGTCGTCCGGCTGGGCGAGGGCGGGACCGCCCCGCGTTGGCGGCTGGACGGAATCCGATGAGACCGCGAAGCAGACCGAGAACACCCCCTACGAAGGAAAAGACCCGCATGCCCTCGAGTTACGCCCCGCCCGGACAGCTGTGGCTGTTGCCGCAAGCGGAACAGGAAGGACTGGCCCTCGACCACCGGCAGGTGATCGCGGTCGTCGAGCAGGCCTACCGCGCGCTGCGTGAAGGCGGTTCGGACAACCCGGTCAAGACGATCATCGACGATCCCGGCCACCGCTCGCTCAGCTACTCGATGGTGGCCAGGGACGGCGGCAGCGGCACCGTCTGCTTCAAGGCGGTCTACGAGTTCGACCCGCGCCGCAGCCGGGACAGCTACCGCTTCCACTCGTTCGTCTTCCTCGTCGACGACACCACCGGGTCCCCCATCGCGCTCATGGACGTGGTGAAGCTCGGCCCCCTGCGGTCCTCGGCCACCACCGCCCTGTTCGCCCGCGCCGCGTGTCCCGACGCGCGGACCGCCCTCGTCGTCGGCACCGGCGTCCAGGGGCAGGCGGCCCTGCCGATGCTGGTGGCGGCGATGCCGGAGCTGGAGCGTCTGCAGGTGTTCGGCACGTATCCCGAGGGTTTGCGCGCCGTCCAGCAGAGTGTCGACGGCCGCGAGGTCGAGATCGTCAAGGTTCTGCGGAAGGCCGCCGGCCAGGCGGACATCGTGATCGGCGCCGCCGGCCTGTCGGCCTCGGAGGAGGTCCGGCGCGACTGGCTGAAGCCGGGCTCGGTCGCCGTCCTGCTCGGGTACGGCGTGCACGCCGACGTGTGCCACGGCGCGGACTACCGGATCGCCACCGACACCGCCCAGATGCATGCCACCTGCGACGACCTGCGGGGCGAGGACGGCAGCCTGCCGTCGGTCGACGCCCAGCTGCCGGACGTCCTGCTCGGCCTGGCACCCGCCCGCCGCCGACCGGAGGACGTGGTCTTCGCCTACAACAGCGGCATGGCGGTCACCGACGCCGCGCTCGGCCGGTACATAGCCGACCTCGCGCGAGCGGACGGGCGCGGAGAAAAGGTCAACTTCTGGTGAGCACCGACACGACCGACACGACCGACACGACCAGTACGGGGCCGGCGGGAGTGTCCGGCGGCGCCTGGTGGGTCAGGAACTCGGGCGCGCTGCTGAAGCTCGCCTTCCCGTTGATCCTGACCAACTTCGCCTATGTCGCGCTGACCACGGTCGACATCGTCATGCTGGGCAGGCTCGGCACGGTGGAGATCGCCGCCGCCGGTCTGGCCATCGCGCTCTTCAACCAGCTGCGCACGACCGGCACCGGCCTGGTGACCGGCGTCAGCAACCTGGTCGCCGAAGCCCGGGTGCGCGACGACCGCGAACGCGTCGGCGCGCTGCTGTTCGCGGGCTTCTTCTGGGCGACCGTGTGCGGTGTGGTGTTCTGCGCGGCGCTGCTGCTGATCGGCCCGCTGCTCGTCCTGCTGGGCCAGGACCCGACGGTGGTCGACAAGGCCGGCGAGTTCCTGACCGTCCTGGCGCCGGGGATGCTGCCCTGCCTGTGGTTCCAGAACCTGCGGCATTTCACCACCGGTCTCAAGCGGCCCGGTCCGCTGCTGGCCATCACGCTGGCCTCGGTCGGCGTCACCATCGGCCTGAACTACATCCTGATCTACGGCAAGTTCGGCCTGCCCGCGTTCGGATTCGTGGGCGTCGCGATCGCCACGGTCACGGTGTTCCTGCTGTCCTTCCTGGCGTTCGTCGCGGTGATCCTGCGCGACGGCACCCTCCGCTCGTACCTCACCTCGCCCCACGCTCGGCGCTGGGACGGCGACGCGGTCCGGTCGGTCTGGCGCCTCGGCCTGCCGATCTCGGGGACGTACGCCTCGGAGGCCGGGTTCTTCAGCGTGCTCACCCTGGTCATCGGCTCCCTGGGCGTCGAGGCCCTGGCCGCGCAGACGGTGCTCAACCAGATCGTCTACATCGTCTTCATGATCTCCGCCGGCGTCTCCCACGCGGCGTCGATCCTCATCAGCGAGGCCGACGGCCGCCAGGACTACCGGGAAGCCCGCGGGCTCGGGCTGCTCGGCACGGCCTGGGGCGTGGTCGCGACGCTGCTGGTCGCCGTCGTGTACCTGGTGGTGCCGGAGGCGATCGTGTCCCTGTTCGTCTCCGCGGAGCACGCCGACAACGCGGACATCATCGCGCTGACCGTCACCGGACTGCTCATCGCCGCCCTCATGCAGGTCTTCGACGCGACCCAGAACATCGGCAACGGAATCCTGCGCGGCATCGGCGACACGGCCGGGCCCTTCCGGATCTCCCTCGTCGGGTACTGGCTGATCGGTCTGCCCGCGGGCTACCTGCTCGGGGTCACCGCCGACTGGGGCGTCGAGGGCGTCTGGACCGGACAGACCATCGGCCTCGCCGCCACCGCCGCCCTCCTCCTGGTCGCCTTCCTGCGCCGCGCCGACCGGCTCCACCGGGAGAAGTCCGGCGCACCCGCCACGGAACCGGAGCCGTCATGAACCCCGTTCTCACGCCGACCCCTTCCACCTCCCTGATACGGCGGGAGGTCGCGGGGCTACCGCTCTACGACCCCGGCGCCGACCCGGACGAGGTGGCCACCCTCAGCGGCTCCGGCCGCGTCATCAAACTCTCCAACAACGAGAACCCGTTCGGCGTCTCCCCGGCGGTCGCCGAAGCCGTGCGGAAGGCCCTCGCCGACGGCGTCTCCCGCTACCCCGACCCCACCGGGCGGCGGCTCGCCGAAGCCGTCGGGAGGAGTCTGGACGTGCCGCCCGACCGGATCGTGCTCGGCAACGGTTCGGAGAACATCCTGGAGCTGCTCTGCCAGGCCGTCCTCGACCCCGGTGACCTGGTGGTCACGCAGGCGCCCGGTTTCAGCCTGCACGAGACCTTCCCCCGCGTCATGGGCGCCCGGGTCCGGAAGGTCCCGGTCACCGCCGAGTTCGGGTTCGACGCGGACGCCTGGCGCGAGGCGATGGCGGCGGGACCGAAGCTCGTCTTCCTCGCCAACCCCTGCAACCCCACCGGCACGATGCTCGACGCCGGCGAGCTGGCGCAGATCGTGGCAGCCCTGCCGGAGTCGTCTCTGCTGGTACTCGACGAGGCGTACGGCGAGTTCGCCCGCTCCCGCCCCGGATACCCCGACGGCCTGGAGGCCCTGCGCGGCCTGGACCGGCCGTGGATCGTGCTGCGTACCTTCTCCAAGGCCTACGGCCTGGCCGGCGTCCGCGTCGGGTACGGCATCGCGTCCGACCCGGCCCTGATCCAGGCCCTGGACCGGGTCCGTACTCCGTACAACGTCAACCACCCGGCCCAGGAGGCCGCCGTCGCCGCGCTGGCGGACCACGCGCACCTGGCGGAGACGGTCCGCCGCACCGCCCTAGAGATCACCCGGGTCACCGACCGTCTGCGCGCGGCGGGACTGCGCGTGGTCCCGTCCTCGGCCAACTTCCTCTTCATCGACACCGGCCACCCCGCCGACCATGTCGCCCGGGAGCTGCACCGTGCCGGAATCATCGTCAAGGCGTGGCGCGAGCCGGGATACGAGACCTACATCCGAGCCTCGCTGTCGACCCCCGAGGACAACGACGTCTTCGTCCGGTGTCTGACCGAGATCTGCGCGAAGGACAAGACGTGATCACGAGCAGGATCTCCGACCTGATCGGGCGGACGCCGCTGCTGAAACTGCCCGTCGCGGGAGGCGGGGCGACCGTCCTGCTGAAGCTGGAGCAGTTCAACCCCACCGGAACCGCCAAGATCCGGATGGCCAGGAACATGGTCGACGAGGCGGAGGAGGCCGGGCTCCTCACCCCTGGCGGGTGGCTGGTCGAGTCCACCTCCGGCAACACCGGGCTCGGCCTCGCGCTCGTCGCCGCCGAACGCGGCTACAAGTTCACCGCCGTGGTCGACAACCACTCCAGCACGGACAAGCTGCGCGGCATGCTCGCCTACGGCGCCGAGATTCTCAACGTCGCCGGCGATGAGGAAGGCCTCGCCACGGCCGAACGCGACACCACGGCCGAGCGGCTCGCCGCTGAACACGGCGCCTACTGGACCGCGCAGCACCGCAACGAGGGCAACCCCAACGGCTACCGGCCGCTCGCCCGCGAGCTCCACGACGACCTGGGCGACTCCATCGACTACCTGTACGGGGCCGTCGGCACGGGCGGATCGCTCTGCGGCACCGGCCGCTTCCTGCGGGAGCGCATCCCCGACCTGAAGATCATCGGTGTCGAGCCGGTGGGCTCCGTCGTCTTCGGCGGCGAGGGCGCGCCTTACCACCAGTCGGGCACCGGGACGCCGGCCGGCTCGGAGATCGGCCGTGTCATCGACTACGACGTCTTCGACGAGGGGCTCAAGGTAAGTGACGCGGAGGCCTTCGAGACCTGCCGCTACCTCGCGAGGAACCTCGGCGTCCTGATTGGTGGTTCGGCGGGCGGCGTGGTGTACAAGGCCCTGGAGCGGGCGGAGTCCGCGCCTCCCGGCACCACGATCGTCGTGCTGGTCTGCGACGGCGGCGACAAGTACCTGGACACCGTGTTCAACGACGACTGGATGGCCGCCAACGGCCTGTTCGACGAGCAGGTCGTCCGCCGGCTGGCCGCGTTGCTGCGCTAGTGCGCGGCGGGACGCCCGACGGCGCCGTCGGGACGGTTCCCGGATGTCGAACCACCCGCCATGGGGACCGTTCTGACGCCCTCTCCCGGCCGAACTGCTCGGCCGTCACCATCTCTTCTGCCCCTTCGAACCACCTGGTACTGTGCATCCGATGAAAACGAAAACGATTTCCATAATAGGGACGGCTCTGGCGGTGTTCGCGGTCGCGGGATGCGCCGACAACTCCACCTCCGGGTCGGACGGAAAGGCCTCGGCCACGGCGGCCAGCGCGGCAGCGGCCTACCCGTTCACCCTCAAGAACTGCGGCACCGACGTGACCTACAAGGCCCAGCCGGAGAAGGTCGTCACGCTCAACCAGACCGCCGCCGAGATCCTCATCCATCTCGGCGTGGGTGACCGGATCGCCGGCACGGGCTACGAGATCGAGAAGACGCCCCCCGCGATCGCCGCGCAGTACGAGAAAATCCCGGTCCTGTCGGCCCCCGGCGCGGAGATCAAGCACGAGAAGCTGCTGGAGGCCCAGCCGGACTTCGTCTACGGCTCCTTCGCGAGCATGTTCACCAAGGAGCAGTCCGGCGAACGCAAGCAGCTCCACGACCTGGGTGTCCCCACCTACCTGACCGAGTTCGACTGCACGTACCACGAGAGCGTGGCCGACGCGGACTTCGGCATGCTCTTCGAGGAGTACCGCCGGCTCGGCCGGATCATGGGCGTGCCCGACGCCGGCGAGAAGCTGGCCACCGAGCAGAAGGCCGTGGTGGACAAGGCCGTGGGCACCGTCAAGAAGCGGGACAAGCCGCTCAAGGTGATGTGGTTCTACTCCACCTACGAGGGCACCCCGTGGGCCGCGGGCCCCGGCGGCCTGCCCCAGCACATCTCCGAACTGGTCGGGGTCGAGAACATCTTCGCCGATGCCAAGACCAAGTGGGCCGAGGTCAGCTGGGACGAGGTCGCCGCACGCAACCCCGACGTCATCATCCTGGCCGACCTGACCCGGGGCGAACCCAACGACACCGCCCAGGAGAAGACCGCGCTCCTCAAGAAGGACCCCCTCACCAGCAAGCTCGCCGCCGTCAAGGGCGACCGGTTCATCACCATCCCCGGCAGTCACATGGACCCCGGTTACGGCAGCGCGTCCGCCGTCCCCGTACTGGTCGACGGCCTGAACAAGCTCGGGTGACCCGTCCGCCATCATGACGACGAGTTCACACGAGACCGCCGCGCGTACCGAAGCCCTGACCTCCCGCCGCGAAGGGGCTCCGGTGCGCCGGCGGCGCGCCCCGACAGTGGCGCTCCTCTTCCTTGCCGTGACCGCGCTGCTGGCGTCGATCGTCGCCGCGTCGCTGTTCGGGAGCGCGAACGTCCGCCCCCTGGACGTCGTCTCCACGATCCTCCGGCACATCGGCCTGGGCGGCATCGCCCCCACCCCGCCCCTGCCGGGACTTCTCGACGCCCTGATCTGGGAGTCCCGCTTCCCGAGGGTCCTGCTCGCCGCCGTCGTCGGGATGGCGCTGGCCGTCTCGGGCGCGGTCCTCCAGGCGGTCACCAGGAATCCCCTCGCCGACCCCTACCTGCTGGGGGTCTCGTCCGGTGCCTCCACCGGCGCGGTCGCCGTGCTCCTGCTGGGCATCGGCGGCAGCGTCTCCCTCTCCACCGGCGCGTTCGCCGGCGGCCTAGTCTCCTTCGGCCTGCTGCTGCTCCTGCTCGGCGGAGGACGTGTCGCCAGTCCGTCCCGCGTGGTGCTGACCGGTGTGCTGGTGTCCCAGTTCTTCGCCGCGGTCACGTCGGTCATCCTCATGGTCAGCGGCGACGCGAACTCCACCCGGGGCTTCACCTACTGGCTGCTCGGCACCCTCGGCGGCGCCCGGTGGGAGGGCGTGACGGTCACCGTCGTGATCATCCTGATCGGCGTGATCGCCCTACAGTTCTTCGCGCCCGCCCTCGACGCCTTCACCTTCGGCTGGGACTCCGCGGCCGCTCTCGGTATCAACGTCACCGCGGCCCGCGTCTGGCTCATGGTGCTGACCTCCGTCATCACAGCGGCCGCCGTGGCGGCCTCCGGCGCGATCGGCTTCATCGGCCTGCTCATCCCGCACGCCGTCCGCATCCTGGCCGGCCCGACGCACCGCTTGCTCCTTCCCCTGTCCGCGATCGCCGGCGCCGTCTTCCTCATCTGGGTCGATGTGTTCGCACGTACGGCGTTCGCCCCCCACGAACTGCCCGCCGGCGTCATCACCGCCCTTCTCGGGGCGCCCGCCTTCGCGCTGGTCCTGAAGCGTCTGGAGTCCTGATGGGACGCATCACCACCACCCACCTCTCCTGGTCGGTCAAGGGCCAACGGCTCCTCGACGCCATCGACATGGCGGCTCACGACGGCAGGGTCACCGGTCTCCTCGGCCCTAACGGCTCCGGCAAGTCGACACTGCTCCGCCTGCTCGCCGGACTGCGCCGCCCCGACTCCGGAACCGTCCACTACGACGGCACCGGTCTCCAGGACCTCGGCCGCCGAGTGCTGGCCCGACGGCTCGCCGTCGTCGAACAGGACGTCACCGCCCACCACCACGTCACCGTCCGCCAGGTCGTCGAACTCGGCCGCACCCCCTTCCGCGGCCGATTCGACGCGCTCAACGAGAACGACCGGCGGATCGTCGACGCGGCACTGGAGCGGACGGACCTCACCGACCGCCAGGACCGGAGCTGGCACACCCTCTCCGGGGGCGAGAAGCAGCGGACCCAACTCGCCCGAGCCCTGGCGCAGGAGCCCCGGGAGATCCTGCTCGACGAACCCACCAACCACCTCGACATCCGCCACCAGCTCGAACTCCTGGACATGCTGACAACACTGGACGTCACCTGCGTCGTCGCCCTGCACGACCTCAACCTCGCCGCCCGGTACTGCGACCACCTCGTCCTCCTCCAGCACGGGCAGGTGGTCGCATCGGGTACACCGGCCGACGTGCTGACACCGGACCTGATCAAGTCGGTCTACGGCGTCGAGGTGCTCGTCGACCGCGAACCCGCCACCGACACCCTGCGCATCACCTACCTCGCCACATCCACGCGAGCAGCCACCGTGCAGGCGGCGCAGCTCGATCCCCGGTAGTACCCGTCGGGCTGGCACCCTACGACCGACCTCCGCAGACGACACTGACATGGCCACCGACTCAGTCGGTGGCCATGTCAGTGTCGTGCTCCGGAACGGGCCGGGCCGGATGGTGCCGTGGCTGCGACCACCACCCGGCCCGGAGTCTCATGCGGCCCCCGCGCTCGCGGGCTCGTGCGCGTCGCACGCGTCGTCGATGCCGTACGTCTCCCACGCCGGGAAGTCGTCGTCGGCGGGGACGGTCTCGCCCGGTGCCAGCAGGCAGGCGTCCAGGGCGGCGCGCAGGGATTCGGGGCGCAGGTCGGTGCTGATGAAGACCAGTTCCTGGCCCTGCGTGGTCTCCGGGCCCCGGGCCCCGGACGGCTCGAACCGGGCCACGGCGCCTGCCTGCGACCAGAGGCCGGTCACACGGGGGCGGCTGGCGAGCCAGAAGAAGCCCTTCGACCGCAGGATCCGCCCGAACGTGCCACTGTCCAGGCCCTTGGTGACGAAGCTCCACAGGCGGTGAGGGTGAAAGGGGCGGTCGGAGCGGAAGACCAGGGAGGAGATGCCGTACTCCTCCGTCTCCGGCACGTGGTCGCCGTTGAGCTCCTTCACCCAGCCGGGAGCCTGCTGGGCCCGTTCGACGTCGAACAGGCCGGTGCCCAGGACCTGTTCCACGGCAACCTGTCCCCGTACAGCCGGCACCACGCGCGCCTCCGGGTTGAGCCGGAGGAGCGCGGCACGGAGCCGGCGTGCCTCCTCCGGGTCGACCAGGTCGAGCTTGTTGAGGACGATGACGTCGGCGAACTCGACCTGGTCCACGAGCAGGTCGCTCACGGTCCGCTCGTCGTCCTCGTACTGATCCAGGCCGCGCGCGGTGAGCTCGTCGCCGCCGCCGAGTTCTGCCAGGAAGTTCCCGGCGTCCACGACGGTGACCATGGTGTCCAGGCGGGCCAGGTCGCCGAGGGTGGCGCCGTCGTCCCGGGGGAAGGAGAACGTCGCGGCGACCGGCATGGGTTCGGAGATGCCGCTGGACTCGATGAGCAGGTAGTCGAACCGCCCCTCGCGGGCCAGCCGGTCGACCTCCTCCAGGAGGTCGTCGCGCAGGGTGCAGCAGATGCACCCGTTGGTCATCTCGACCAGACGCTCCTCGGTACGGGACAGGGCCGCCTCGCCACCGCGCACGAGTGCGGCGTCGATGTTGACCTCGCTCATGTCATTGACGATGACCGCGACCCGCAGGCCCTCGCGGTTGGCCAGGACGTGGTTGAGCAGCGTGGTCTTGCCCGCTCCGAGGAAGCCGGACAGGACGGTGACCGGCAGGCGGTCATACGGGGTCACGTTCTCAGCCCTCGGGCTGGATGAGGCCGCGCTCGTACGCCTTCACCAGGCGCTGCGGGACCTGGTGCACGACGCCGTCGACGGTGACCGGCACCAGCTGGGGCGTTGTCGCCTTCCACTGGGCGCGGCGGTGGCGGGTGTTGCTGCGGGACATCTTCCGCTTGGGGACGGCCATGGTGAGACTCCTCGGTCCGGTGCTGACTCGGGGAGGCTATATAAAAATGGATGTCATTAGCAATGTGCCGGGGGGGCGTCCGCGTGCGGCCCCTTTGGTCCCCCTCGCGGGCCCGAAGAGTGCCGCACGCGGACGGGGTCGACCTTAGATAGTCATGACATCCATTTTCAATGGGTCGGAGCGGTTCACGTGCTCGAGTGTGCCGCCCGGCCGGGGCGGATGGGTGGTGAAGTCGGCTGTTACCAGGACGACTTGGTCACTCCCGGCAGGAAGCCGGCGTGCGCCTGCTGCCGTGCCCGCACCCGTGAGAGGCCGAACTTGCGGAGGTAGCCGCGGGGGCGTCCGTCCACGCTGTCGCGGTTGCGTACGCGGGTTGCGCTGGCGTCGCGCGGCTGGCGGTCCAGCTCTGCCCGGGCGGCCGCGCGCTCGGCCGCCGTGGAGGGCGGGCGGCGGATGATCTCCTTGAGCTCGGCCCGCCGTGCGGCGTACCGCTCGACGATCTCCTTGCGCTTCTCGTTCTGTGCGATCTTGCTCTTCTTCGCCATCAGACCTTCCCTCCCCGCGCGCGGATCCGGGCCACGGCGGCCTCGATACCGATCGTGTCCACCGTCTTGATCGCCCTGGCGCTCAGCGTGAGGCGGACATGCCGTCCCTCGCTGGGCAGCCAGTAGCGCTTGCGCTGGATGTTCGGGTCGAAGCGGCGCGAGGTGCGCCGGTGCGAGTGGGAGATGTTGTTGCCGAAGCCCGGCTTGGCGCCGGTCAGTTGGCAGTGGGCCGACATGGATGCAGCCGCCTTTCTCGCTGGAGCAGCGTATTGGTAATGGAAATCATTGCCATATGCTAGCGCCATGGCACGCAATGAACTCCGCCCGGTCATCAAGCTCCGCTCCACGGCGGGCACCGGGTTCACCTACGTCACCCGCAAGAACCGGCGGAACGACCCGGACCGCCTCACGCTGCGCAAGTACGACCCGGTGGCCGGCCGGCACGTCGACTTCCGCGAAGAGCGCTGACCGCGCCGAGCCCCGACCCACCCGCACCGGCACCCTGCCCCTACGCCGCCGAAAGGCTCTGCCATGAAGCCCGGAATCCACCCCGCCTACGGGCCCGTCGTCTTCCGCGACTCCGCCTCCGGCACCGCGTTCCTCACCCGCTCCACGATGACCAGCGACAAGACGATCGAGTGGGAGGACGGCAACAGCTACCCCGTTGTCGATGTCGAGATCTCCTCCGCGAGCCACCCCTTCTACACGGGCACGGCTCGTGTCCTCGACACGGCCGGCCGCGTCGAGAAGTTCCAGCGCCGGTACGGAGCCCGCTGATGGGCCACGATCACCAGCTCCCCGTCGTCGTCGCCGGCCTGCACGCCGAGGCCCGGACCGAGGTCGTCGACCGCCTCCTGAAGAGCGTCCCCGGGAGTGTGGCGCTGCACCACGACCTGGCAAGCGCCTCCGAAGGCACCGTGCTCCGGCTGATCCGCGACGCCGACGGCGTCCTCTCGCGCGGAGACACCCCCCTGGTCAATGACTGTGCGTGCTGCGCCCTGCGCGAGGACCTCGTCCCCGAACTCGAGCGACTGGCTGACAGCGGCCTGACCCGCCTCGCCGTCGTCGAGTTGTGGGACTCGGTCGAACCGAAGGCCATGGCCGAGGTCATCGCCGGACACGGCGGAGACCGCCTCGCCCTGACGAACGTGATCACCGCCGTGGACCCCGCACTCGTCCTGCCCTACCTCGCCAACGGCGACGACCTGGCGGAAGCCGGCCTCGCGGCCGCCGCCACCGACCGGCGGACCGTCGGCGACACCTGGGCCCGACAGATGGAGTACGCGCCCGTCCTCGCCGTCGTCGACAACGACGAGGCCGACGACGAGGACCGCGCCCTCCTCGCGCAGCTGCACCCCACCGCGCGGCGCGTACCGGCAGGCTCCGTCGAACTCGCCCGGGCCGCCCTCGCCGGCTTCGATGTCGAAGCCGCAGCGGCCGCCCAGCACCCCGCGTGCGCGCTGCTGCCCCAGGAGGCCGACGAGGCAGGAGTGACCACCTTCGTCTGGCGCCGCCACCGGCCCTTCCACCCGGAACGGCTCTACGAGGCCCTTGAGGACCTGTGCTGCGGCGCCGCCCGCAGCCGCGGCCGGTTCTGGCTCGCCGACCGCCCCGACACCCTGCTCGCCTGGGACGCGGCAGGTGGAGCGCTGTGCGTGGAGAACGCCGGCCCCTGGCTGGCGTCGTTGCCGGACGCGGCCTGGGAGATGGTCCCGCCCATGCGCCGGGCCGCGGCCGCGCTCGACTGGCACCCCGAGCATGGCGACTGCTGCCAGCATCTCGTCTTCACCTCGCCCGGCCTCGACCGCGACGGCCTGGAGCGGCTCCTCGACTCCTGCCTTCTGACGGACGCGGAGTACGCGTCCGGTCGCGAGGCGTGGAAGCACCTGCCTGCCGCCTTCGACTCCCTCCTCGATGCTGCCTGACACCCCGTACACCTCGTCACGGACCCGCAAATCCTTGACCGAAACGTTCCCGCAAGGAGACCCCGCCATGGCCCGACGTACCGACCCCCGCAAGCCCGTCAAGTCCCGCCCCAATCCGCGCGACGCGGCCGGCATCACGTACATCGACTACAAGGACACCGACCTGCTGCGGAAGTTCATCTCCGACCGCGGCAAGATCCGCAGCCGTCGCGTCACCCGGGTCACCGCCCAGCAGCAGCGGGCACTCGCCACCGCCATCAAGAACGCCCGCGAGATGGCCCTCCTGCCGTACGCCAGCCGCTGACCGGCGTACGCGAGGTCCGGTGGAAGAACCGCTCGCCCCAGGGGATAATCGATGTGATTGCCATTTCACTTCCCTTCCTCAGGGAGGGCGTATGCATGGCGCGCCGATCCGTGTACGCGGAGTACTACTGCTGGCGGCGCCCCTGACGCTGATGTGCACAGGTGTCGGGTCCGTGGGCGCGGCACCCGCCCCGGTGCCCGTGGTCGCCTCCACGAACGTGTACGGAGACGTCGTCGAGCAGATCGGCGGTGGGCGGGTGAGCGTGGTGTCGGTCATCAGCGATCCGGCCCAGGACCCGCACTCCTATGAGGCGAGCACACGTACCCAGCTGGAGCTCTCCCGGGCGGCGGTCGTTGTCGAGAACGGCGGTGGCTACGACGACTTCGTCGGCAGGATGCTGCGGAGTGCCGACAACTCCTCGGCCCAGGTGATCTCCGCCGTCCAGGTCTCCGGCAAGGAACCCGGCAAGGACGGGGAGTTCAACGAACACGTCTGGTACGACCTGCCGACGATGAGCCGTCTCGCCGACCGGATCGCCGAAGCTCTCGGCAAGGCATCGCCCGCCGACGCCGACGCCTTCACGAAGAACGCCGAGAACTTCAAGGAAGAACTGACCGGCCTCGAAGCGCGGACGAACCGCATCGATGAACGGCAGG
This sequence comes from Streptomyces sp. CC208A, assembly GCF_030010625.1. Classification (GTDB taxonomy): domain Bacteria; phylum Actinomycetota; class Actinomycetes; order Streptomycetales; family Streptomycetaceae; genus Streptomyces. The sequence goes on from NZ_JASCXN010000036.1 coordinate 67,442, forward strand.
CAGGCACCCCGGTGGCGGTCACCGAACCCGTACCGCTCTACCTGACCGAGGCATGCGGCCTGGTCGACAAGACGCCTGCCGCCTTCAGCGAGGCAGTCGAGGAGGGCGACGAGGTCCCGCCCAGGGCGCTCCAGGAGACGCTGGCGCTTTTCACAGGCCGAAGCGTGCGGGTTCTGGTGTACAACGAGCAGACCAGCGGGGCACAGACGGAAAGGGTCAAGGACGCCGCCGAGAGCAACGGGATTCCTGTGGTGCCGGTGACGGAGACGCTTCCGGCGGGCAAGGACTACCAGGGCTGGATGGCGGACAACATCACGGCCCTCGAACGCGCCCTGGATCGCTGATGCAGCGCGCCGACCGTCTCGCGCCCAGGCCGCTTCCGCTGCGAACGGACGTGGCGGAGCGGGGAGACAGCGGCCCTCCGGCGGTGAGCCTGCGCGAGGCAGCGCTCTCCTACGGCGACCGCGTGCTGTGGCGGGGCCTGGACCTCGACGTGCGGCCGGGTGAGTTCCTCGCCGTGCTCGGCCCGAACGGGTCGGGCAAGACGAGCCTCCTGCGCGTCCTCCTCGGCCGGCTGCCGCTCACCGCCGGATCGGTCGCGGTCCTCGGCCGTCCGCCGCACTGGGCCGGCGGGCTCATCGGCTACGTCCCGCAGCAGAAGGCGCTGCCCGCGCACACTCTGCTCCGCGCACGGGATCTCGTACGGCTCGGCCTGGAGGGGCACCGCTGGGGGCTGCCGCTCGCCGGGAGGGCGGCCCGCCGGAGGGTGGACGAGCTGCTGGACTCCGTCGGGGCGCTGCCGTACGCCGACGTACCGGTCGGCCGGCTGTCGGGTGGTGAGCAGCAGCGGGTGCGGATCGCGCAGGCTCTGGCCACGGATCCGCGGATCCTGCTGTGCGACGAGCCGCTGCTCTCCCTGGACCTCCAGCACCAGCGCACGGTCACCGATCTCGTGGACGGGCGGCGCCGGGACTCCGGCACCGCCGTGGTGTTCGTGACCCACGAGATCAACCCGGTCCTCGGGCCCGCGGACCGGGTGCTCTACCTCGCCGGGGGAGGGTTCCGGATCGGCCCGCCGGAGGAGGTGATGACCTCGGCCGTCCTCTCGCGGTTGTACGGCACCCAGGTGGACGTCATGCATGTGCGAGGCCGCATCGTGGTCGTCGGGGCGCCCGACGCGGCCCCCGCGCACCACCAAGCAGCCCGATCCAACGGGGCCGGACCGTCATGAGCGCGCGGACCGTCCTCGGCGCCGAGGATCCTGGCATCTGGCAGCAGATCTTCAACTTCGCCGACTACGGCGATCTGCTGGCCCTTGTCCCCCAAACGTTGCTGGCGGGGGCCCTGCTCGGCATCGTAGGGGGCTTCGTAGGGGTCTTCGTGATCATGCGCGACCTGCCGTTCGCGGTGCACGGCATCAGCGAGCTGTCCTTCGCGGGTGCGGCGGCCGCCCTCCTGGCCGGGGTCAACGTCGTCGCCGGGTCGATCCTCGGCTCGCTCCTCGCGGCCGCGGCGATCGGCCTGCTCGGGGTCCGCGCCCGCGACCGGAACTCGGTGATCGGGATCATCATGCCGTTCGGCCTTGGGCTCGGTGTGCTGTTCCTGTCGCTCTACCAGGGGCGTGCGGCCAACAAGTTCGGCATCCTGACCGGGCAGATCGTCGCCGTCGACACCCCGCAGACAGCCTGGCTGGTGGCCACGTCCGTCGTCGTCCTCGCCGCCCTCGCGGCGGTGTGGCGGCCGCTGACCTTCGCCAGCGCCGATCCCGACGTGGCCGAGGCCCGAGGGGTCCCCGTCCGGGCTCTGTCCGTGGGGTTCATGCTGATCCTCGGCCTCGCAGTCGCCCTGTGCGTCCAGATCGTCGGGGCACTGCTGGTGCTGGCCCTGCTTGTCACCCCGGCGGCGGCCGCGGCCCGGATCACCTCGTCCCCGGTGCTGCTGCCCTTCCTGAGCGTCGTCTTCGCGCTCGCCGCCATGCAGGGCGGCATCCTGCTCGCCCTGGGCAGCAGCATCCCCATCAGCCCGTACGTGACCACCCTTTCGTTCCTGATCTACCTCGGCTGCCGACTGCTGGGGTCCCGGCGCACCGCGCACACCGCGCGGACCGCGTCTCCCGTAGAAGGTCCGTCCGCAACCCGCGTGTGAGGGCTGGCTCGACCGTGCCCGTCCCTGGGTCCAGACTGGAAGAGAGGCCCGTCGCGCCCAGGTGGTGCGCGCGGGAAGGAGGCGTCCATGCATCCCCTCGTCGTCGGCGCCACCGCCGGCAAGCTGGCCCACTACGCGGTCTCCGGTGTCGTAGGCGCACTGATCATCCAGAAACTCCCCGACGCCAAGCCCGCTGCGCGCAAAGCGGTGGTGGGCGGACTCGCGGGCGGCATCGTGGCGGGCCGGTGGCTGTCGGAGGCCGCCGAGGAAGCGCGGCTCAAGGCCGGGGACATGCTCGCGGAGGCCCATACCTCGCTCGGCGAGGAGGTTCCGCCGCCCTCGGCCGTCAAGGTCAACCACGACGACCACGACCACGAGCACTGATCATGCCCGCGATACTCGTCCGTTCCGTCGCGACGGGGCGGGCCCGGCTGACCGTGCCCTGGCTGCGCGACCGCCCCGGCTGCGCCGGCCTCGTCAACGACCGACTCACCGGCCTGGGCGGCTTCCGCGCCCTGCGCGTCTTCCCCCGTACCGGCAGTGTCGTCATCTGGATGGAGCCCGCCGACCTCGACGTCGACGCCCTGGTCGACGCCCTCGAAGAAGCCCCTCCGCCCTCGGCTCCGCCCAAGGCCACGCGCTCCACACCCGACTCCTCCACCGGAGAGGTCGCCCGGCTCGTGGTCGGCGGAGCCGTGCTCGCCGTCGTGGCACTGCGCCGACTGCTCGGCCGGCCCCGGATCGGCCTCGGCTCCTCCGGTCTCCTCGGAGCCATCACGGTCTTCACCGGTCTGCCGTTCTTCCGAGGCGCCCTGCGCACCCTGCGCGGCCGGAGCAGTCCCGGCACGGACACCCTGGTCACCGCCGCCACCGTCATCTCCCTGATCCTGCGGGAGAACGTCGTCGCCCTCACCGTCCTGTGGCTGCTC